>CBDCKA010000001.1:0-1247849 GCA_965218055.1 Terriglobia bacterium | reverse complement strand
CGCCCCGGGTCCGCGCTGTCGTAGCGAAAGAACGGCGCCAGAGTGAAGCTTCTACCTGCGTCGTCTTCGAGGTAGAGATTCGGTGCCGCAACAAAACCGCCTGCATGCGAGCGCTGGCCGGCATGAGCGCCGGAGGAGGGATATCCTCGGCCTTCGGCACTCAATTGCCCTGAAAAGTCGCGGCGGACAATCTCGGCGTGTGCTCCGAGGGCAAAGACCGCGGCCAAGATCCAGACAGCGCCATTCCCCGCACGGTGCAGAGCAAAACGTGGCAACATCAACGCACTCGCCTCAGCCCGGTCTGGGTGAAGTCCCGGTCGCTGATGTCGGTTAGGAACTGAAAATCCGTCCAACTCAGCACGGTGCTCTTCCCCGTGAGATGATTCACCATCGTCATCTCCCCAGCGTACCAGTAACGATCCAGATGCTGTTCGTAGCTGCTCAAGGTGAGAGTCTTCAGATGCGCGTCCTTGCGGTCGTAGTACTGCACTTTCCAGACGCGAAGCTCGTCCCGGTCTTGCCAGACCAGTTGGCGGCTGTAGCCCGAGGATTTCTTATCGACCGGGACGCGTTCGGAGACCGTGCACGTCAAGTCGCCGCAAGGCTCGTCACGCAGGTACCGGTAGGTGAACCTCTCCACCTCCGGGGCACTCATGTCCTCATAGGCGAATTCGCTGCCCATGAAGGATCCGGAACGGTTCGACGAGCTGATCCGCTTGACCCGCTTCAGAGCAGGCAAATAGAGCCATTGCTCGTCCGCGTCTTCCTTATGAGCGTGGATGAGCAGCGCGGTTCCCTCGACGTCGCGCGGTTGATCGAAGACGAACATGCTCTTGTCCCCGTCTCCGGCGACCTCGAGCACCTTAACACGGAGCTGGCGCCGACTCTCCTGCCCCTGCCGGTTGCGCAGCACCATGACTTGGCTAGCCGTGAAATTGCCAAAACCCTCGCCGCGCTCGCGAGCCTCGAGCGCGATCTTCAGCCCGGTTTCCTCGGCAGCAGGGCTTTGTGCACGCGCCAGTGGCTGCACAGCGAGACAAGCCACGAGGGCCAGGTAAGGCACAAAAAACAACAGCGTCGAGCGGGTGGGACACCCGTACATCATGGGTTCCTCCGATCAATGGCCATCAACAGAGCCGGGAGAAGTAAGAAATCGGCGAGGAGCGCGAAGCCGAGCATGATCGCGACCAGCAGGCCGAGCGCCCAGCTGAGCTCGAACCCCGACGAAGCGAACACCAGGAAGCTCGCCGACAAAACTGCCGTCGTGGTCCATAACGCTTGACCTACGGTGCGAAAGGTGGAGCGCACGGCCTCGGTCGCCGGCAGTCCCTCGCCGCGCGCTTTCAGATACTTGCTCATAAAATGGATCGTATCGTCCACGATAATTCCGAAGGCGACGACGCAGACCACCGAAGCGGCAATGCCCACATGGCCGATTAGATAGCCCCACAGACCGAAGCCCATGGCTGCGGGAATGAAGTTGGGCAAAAGACTGATGAGGCCAAGGCGAACGCTCTTGAAAACCAAGACCAGGATGAACGAAATGAGGGCCATGGCGATGATCGTGCCTCGCAGCATGCTGTTGATGTTTCGTTGGGAAAGGTGCGCGAAGATCATACTGATGCCCGATGCCGCGCTCGCAAGCTGGGGAGCATTGGCGTTCAGCCAAGCCTGCGCGCGCGCATCAAGCTCGCGCTGTTCCCCAGCCGACGAATCGCCGACCACAACGGTCATGCGCGTAGCGGATTTGGCGACGTCAATGCGGTTATTGAGGTCACTGCCGAATGGCAGCGAAAGCTCGTAAAGCAACAGATATTGCCCCGCGAGCGCCGGATCGGCAGGCAACCGATAGAAAGCCTCCTCGTCCCCGTGCATGTTCTTGTTCAGGCGTTTCATGATGTCGGGAAAGGCCTGCACATGGGTCACTTCGGGCTGCTCCCGGTACCATTCGGCGAAAGCATCGGCTGCGCGCAGATACTCGGGGTCGGTGATGCCGCCTTCGCGTTCCGCGTTCAGCGAGTATTCCAGCGTATTCAGGCCGGTCAGATTTTCGATGACGAAGTCCGTGGCGCGCCGGAACTCGTAACGCTCATCGAAATACCGCGTCCAGTTGTCGCTCAACTCATTGCGGGGAATGCCGGTGATCAGAGCAACTGCCAGAAGGGCGACGAACCAGAGCAGAAACGTGCGGCGCGCGACGACGAAGGCGCCGAAGCGGTCGAAGAAGACGGACCGTTCAGCGCCGACAACAGGCGCACGCAATGGCAGGATCGAAAGCATCGCCGGCAGGAGAGTCATGGAATAGACGAAGGCGCATAACACGCCAAACGCCACGAGATTGCCCAGGACATGAAAAGGCGGCGAATCCGAGGCATTCAGGCTGAAAAACCCGATCGCAGTCGTGCCCGCGGCGAGAAATACCGGATAGGCATTGATGCGAAGCGATTCCGCAATCGCCTCATTCTTGCCCAAGCCACGGCGCATACCTATCAGAGTGCTCGTGACGATGTGAACCGAATGCGCCACGGCAATCGCCATGACGATAATCGGTACGCCGGCATTGGTAGGGCTGAACACCGTTCCGATCCAGCCCGCGAACCCCATGGTGGTAGCGATAATAAACACCACCACGGCAACGATGGACACGGTGCCAAGCACCGAGCGCAGGAGCAGGGCCGTGCTGACAACGATGATGAAAAACACGATCGGCATGAGGGTCCGAAGATCGTCTTGCGTGGCGTCGGCGAAGGCGCGGTTCATGACAACATCGCCGGTCAGGTAATAGGCGATGTCCGGGTGGCTCGTGCGGGCCTGATCCAGCAGGGCGTTGAGATAATCGGTAATCTCGACTACCGCGAGGTCTGGATTTTCGGGCAGGACGAAGTTGATCGCCAGCCCGCCCACGCGGCCGTCATGGGAGACCAGACGCCCGGCAATGTCGATTGCGTTCAGCGCGATCGTCTCGACTCGCGCCAAGTCGGCATCGCTCAGCGAGCCCGCGTCCTCGACGAGCGACCCGACCACCAAATCGTCCTCCCCGAGCGCCTCGCTATGGGTATAGTTGGTGAGGGAGTCGACCCGGCTGGAATGAGGCGTGCGCCACGCGGCTTCGGTCAACTCCTCAACCGCGCCAAGCGCCTCGCGGGTGAACACCGATCCTTCTCGCGGCGCGATGGCGATCAGTGCTGTATTGGATACGGCGTAGGTGTTCTCCAGGGCTTCGAAAGCAGCCAGTTGCGGATTGTTTTCGCCGAACAGAATGCGGTAATCGTTCGTAACGGCGATGAAGCGGGCGCCCGCCGTCATGACCAGCATGAGCAGCACAGCAAGCACAACGACCAGCCACCGACGGCTCAGAATGGTGTCAACGTAGCGGTCCAATAGCACAGGCGTCATTGTCTGGACCATCCCAGGCTGGGAGCGGCAACTGAATCGACGACTCGATTGTGCAGCGCTATCGACACTGCCAACCGCAGATGACTTCGTTCCATCAACTGACCGAATCGCTGCTTCCTGTTACCAGACGGAGGCGGTTGCCGTACGGAGTTGGTTGCACCACCAGTACAAGCATCTTCACCATTTGATTGATCTTGATGTGTAGACGTGGTTGGGCATCCTGTAACTCAGCCCCTCTTCGTCGTACACCGAGATTTGGAGAAGCTGAATAAAATTTTCCGATCTAACCAGCTGTTTCTTCTTCAGAAATCGCTGTAGGCGTTGTTTCATCCGGTAACTGAACAGTGTTAACAGTCCTTGTAGGGCAGTGGTCTTTGGAAACCCGAACTGGTCAGCGAGTTTGTTTCCTATAAGCGCTCGTGACAGGCGGTAGGCCAAAGCTACCACATTGTCTCTTTCAGTCGGATCTGTCACATCCGCAACTGCCGGAATGGCCTGGATCAACATATTCGCCACGGCTATCGATTCGGCATCCGGCGGGGGCTCGCACATATAGCTGATTTTGTAAATTTTTTCCGCATCCGCGCCGTTGGTATAGAGGATGGTTTCAGGTATCCCCATGAGATAGCCGGCGTAGCGCCAAACGGCAAGAACACTCTCTTTTTCTTCCTTGCTGAACTTCGCACCCACCAACAAGGAGTATTCCAGAAGGCGCTTGGAAAAGACGGAAATGGCAAAACCCAGGTGCGCCGCGCTTACCGGCGCGCCCCAAGTTTCGTGATTCCAATCGTCGGACTTCGCCAGCAGACCCCTTATTCGACTATGAACGAAGCGAATGCGCATGGATAGCTTCCATCCATCTCCTTTTCTTTGCAGGCCGCCGGGGAAAAATATTTCCATCATGTGGCGGTTATTCTGCTGGAGGCGTCTCTTGGTGGACGCCACTCGCCCTGTAATGTTGAAAGACTTGGCGATAAGTGTCGAAAAGCCTTCCACCAGTACCCCCGTAACGAATGCGACAAGCATGAGGTCTACGTTTGCGTGGAAGGCGCGAACCCCTGGACGAAAGATTTCGTGCATGAGCCAGGGAGGCTCCTCAAAATTCTTGAAGAAGTCGCGCAGGGCTTGCGGCGCCTTGTGCAGAATCTCATCCCGCTGCTCTATTCCAGCCTCGATGAACCGGTGTAGGTCTTGAGGAGGGATGGAGGAGAGGTCCTCCATAATCGGGTCCAATTCAGGATCGCCAAGGGTAGTGTGCTTGAGATAGTTGTCGGCAGCTGCCTGATCATAGAGGCGGGTTTTCTCGTAACCCGCAATGTACGCTGAAGGCACTCGTTCCATCTTTCCTCCTGACCTTACAGGTTACATGCTATCCTATTCATATTCATAATGCAGCGTCTGCGGCAGGGAGCACAAGCAATTTTTTCCTCAGGCAACCGGCTCCAACCAGGGTAGCCCGGAAGATCTTTCCTGGCTGGCAATCACGCCACGCGATAGACAAGTTCAGCAACATGCCTTGTGTGGAGGATTCGCTTTCGTGGTCGACTAACTAGCGGTGAGAAAAGGAGATCCAGAGGAAACATGGTGCGGTTGCCATCGAGTGGCCTCCGTCGTTTGGACAGTTGCGACGCACCGCCGTGACGGTGTTCACGTTGCCGGAGCGGCCTGCTACAGTCACCTGTCATGCTGGCACGCGTGTCGGTCGCCGTCGCTACACGAACCGCACTAGCCTTACATCCAGCACCCGGGTCGGACCGCCGGCGACTTTCCATTGGACCAGGATCGGGCTCTGGTAGGTACCCCAGCCGATCTCACCGATCCCTTCGCCCTGGCGGTCCAGAACCGGCAGGCTGATCTCCCGCTTCATCCGCAGAAAATGGGCCACCGGAATCGCCAGCGCCCGGTTGACGAGCAACTCCACCACTGAACGCCGGACGCCTACCCGATCCACGATCTCGTTGAAGAGCTGCATGGCGTCATACTGCGCGTAGTTGAGGGCCTTGGCCGGAATGGCCCGGGGGGCCTGAATTGCCTCCTTGCCTATCCGCGCCATGAAGCGAAGGGGGTTTTTCAGCACTTCCCGAAGGTCGTGGGTCATGAGCAGGGTTTCGTACTCGTTGACGGTCAGCCCCGCATGGCGCTCGTTCGGGTGGAGGGATACGTCGAAACGGCCGAACGACACTTGGTGTTCCCGCGCCAGCGCCCGTAGCTGACTGATAAAGCCGAGACGTGGATCACGCAGGTTCTGGGCGTCGATGGAGTGCGGCGATGACGCCACCTGTACCTGCATCCGGGCGACGTCCTCCTCGCCGTTGTATGCGATCACCCTCGTGCGCCGGCTCCGGGCGCCGCCCGCGTGGACCCCGTCCAGCTCCACGAACCACACCGGCTCGTCCCCCTCCAGCTCGTACGAAGCGCAGTTCCGCAGTCCGCCCCCCATGAACGTGAGGTGGGAGTCGGCGTTGCGCGGTTCGACGGCGCGCTGTTGGTCGGAAAGCTCGGTCCGCAGGTTGAGCTTGTCATGGACGTAGCCGGCCTCGGGAGGAAAGAGCTTCTGGAATACCTTAAGGTAATCCTGGATGTTGGCGCTGTCGTGTTCAAGCAGTTCGACGAGGCGCTGCTCCAGATAGCCGGCCGTAGTGTGGTCCGAGAGGTAGAACTCTTTGGAATATCGGGTGAAGTCCGACCCGAACTCTTCTCTCAACCTGCCCCTCACATCGAACAGGCCGACGCGGGAAGCGGGCGTGATGCGCACTGTGGCGCGGAAAGGCACCCTTCCAGCTTCGGTGTGCCGGTTTACCAAGATCATTGGCGGCTTTCAGTATCCGGTCCCGGGGGCAGTCGGCTGCCACCCGTCGCTGCATGTCGTCCCCATACCTATCCCTGCACAGAGTAGTTTAAAACACTGGATCGGTCGCTTCGATAGATTTTTTCGCCCTCGTGCTCGACTTGCTTTTTCATGTCCTCAGCGATCTCGCTGCACGTCCGTACAACTCCAGTTCCTGTTGTTTGTCAGTCATGGTCGATTTCCTTCGGCCTATATGAACCCCCAGTGCATTTTAACCACCTTGGTGATTTTCGCTGATTTCAGCGACTGAATGGGAGCCTCACCGCCTGCTTTGAGAGAACTCACCCGGTCCACCAGGAGCGAACCAGCGCAACCAGGACGTCCCAAAACCAGCCTGCGGCTGCACTACAGACCGAACCGAAAAACCTCCGATCAACGCGATCATCAGGGTCCAGCGCCACCAGTTCTTCCAATCAGCGACAATCCGCTCGTGCCCTTCGCCCTTCCGGTCCTTCCAGCCGAGCTCAAGGCCCGCCGACGCCCGATCCCGCCAAGCCTCCAGCCGGTAGATATTCACCCCGACCTCTCGCGACAGCGCCTCCAGCGACTCACCCCTGACGCTGTCAGAGAAAAAGCCTGTTCGGTTGGACTCCAATGGGTGTATATTTTCAATCGCCGGAAGGCCAAAAAGGAAATTCCGGTTAAACACCTTATGAAGGTACTTCAATAATGTCGTCGACCATGGACACACAGAACAGCGACCAGACTGAACGTGCGGCAACCGAGGCATCGGATGCCAGAAAGTGCATCTGTGTCTACCTGGGGCACCACATCGGACGCGAGGAGCGATATGTCGAACAGGCCGAGACCGTGGGCCGCCTGATGGCGACGGAGGGGATCGGGCTGGTGTACGGCGGCGCTAACGTCGGGCTGATGTGCACCATGGCTGATGCGGTCCTTGCGCACGGCGGCAGCGTCACCGGCGTCATCCCGCGACATCTGGCGTACCAGGACGTCACCCACCCGGGGCTGAGCCATCTGCATCTTGTCGACACCCATGCACGAACGGAAGCACAAGATGCAGTCGTTGGCGCAGGCCTATCTCACCCTGCCCGGCGGCTTCGGCACGCTCGAGGAGATCTTCGAAGCGCTCACATGGGCGCAAATCGAGTTACATGAGAAACCGATCGTCTTTCTGAACATCGACGGCTACTACGACTACCTGTTCAAGTTCCTGGACTTAGCGGTTACAAAGGGCCTGCTGGAGGGAAAAACCGCGCGCTGGCTCGCCAAGCGCCGACCGCCGAGTCGGCGCTGCAGATGATCAAGAAGGCCTGGGGCGAAGACGAGGAAGCCATGCTCCGGACGATACAACCCTACCAGCAGTCGAAGCCCTGACGGTGCGCCGAATCCGCCACGCCGTTGATCGTGGCGTCTGGCGGTCGCGCGTCAGGCGACGACGTCCAGAGCCGATTTCTGCGAGTCCCGGATCGGGATGATCTGATCGAAGCCGCTGATCCGGAAGACCTCCTCGATATGGTTCTGCATAGCGCAGAGGGCGATCTTCCCATTGCTCGCGCGCAGTGCTTTGGTGGCGATCAGGAGCACCCGCATACCGGAACTACTGATGAAGTTGAGACGGCTGAAATCGACAACCAGACACTGCTCGCCTCCACTGACGTATTTCATGACGATCGATTCAAACGAGTGGGCGTTCCCACTGTCCAACCGTCCAATGGGGAGTAGCACCAGCGCGTTATCGTGTCGTTCTTCCACAACTTCGATATCCATTGATTGATGTGCCTCGCGTCGACCGGCCGCGTCACCCGCCCACCGGCGTCAGATCGTGTTCCAGCGTCACCCGGTTCTTGCCGCCTACGAACTCGTAGCTCACGCGGTCGGCGGACGTCTTGACCAGATGCAACCCCAGGCCGCCCACAGCCCGCTCCTCGATCCCTGACGACACATCGGGGTTCGAGTCGACCGTTGGATCGAACTTCGTCCCGTTGTCCACCATCGTCAGGACCAGGGTCGTGTCGGTGACCCGCACGGTGACCTCGATTTTCGGATACGCGATCCTTTCGAAGCCGTAGGTCACGGCGTTGGTGATCAGTTCGTCGAGCGCCAAGTTGACCATGTAGATCTTTAGCTCTGGCAATTGGTTGGCGTCGCCGAACTCCTCCACCATCCGGGACAGACTGCGCACCGCCGACAATCGGGGCGACAGCGTAACGTGCAAGTCTTCAAACATCATCGGAGCGACCCTCACGTCGAACACTTACATTATACCTAGTAAGGCCATGGAAAGAAACAGTGCTCGGGCGACGACGCGACTGGATTCAGTGCCGGCGCAGTACCAAACAGGTCATGTCGTCGGCGGCCGCGGCCCCGGCTGAGAAGTCGGCGATTCTGCGCCAGACGTGGTCCACAATCTGCTCCGGCGAGCGCCCGGCCGCTCCGTCGAGTGTTGCATCGAGCCGGTCCTTGCCGAACAACTCGCCGCCGAGGTTCACCGCGTCGGTCAGACCGTCCGTATAGAGAAAGAGCGTCTCCCCCGTGTGCAACTCCTCGCGGCGCATGTTGTATTCGAAGTCGTCGATCACGCCCATCGCCAACCCGCCGGTCATTGGGGGCACGCGCCGGGAGCCGTCGGTCTGCATGACCACCGCCGGCTCATGGCCAGCGCAGACATACTCTACGACTCCTTTATCGAGATCGACCGTGGCAAGCACGCAGGTGAAGAACAGCCCCATCGGGTTCTCGTGGCACAGCCGGCGGTTGACTTCGGTGGCGATGGCGGCGATCCCGCTCATCCCGGAGGCCACCGAGGTGATCGCGCCTTGCGACGCCGCCATGAACAGGGCCGCCGGCACCCCCTTGCCGGAAACGTCGCCGACGGTGACGAAGAGCGTACCGGCGGTCAGCTCCCGCATGTCGACGAAATCGCCGCCCACCTGCTGCGCCGGCGTCATCCGCGCATAGGCCTCGAAGTCGCCGAACTTCACGTTCCCTTCACGCACCAGCGCGGCCTGGACCACCTTCGCCATCTCCAGGTCCTGCTCCATCGCTTCATGGGCGAGCTGTAGTCGCTGGTTGGTCGTCTGGAGCTCCAGGGTTCGCTTCGAGACCAGCATCTCGAGTTGTTCTTCGCGGGTGAAGACCTGCACCGCCATGTCGGAAAAGACCCGCGCTAGGCTACCGATCTCGTCGGTGCGCCGGATCACCGCCTCCATCGCACCGGTGTCCGGCTGCCTGCCCGCCTCCACCTGCTGTGCGGCGGCGGCGATAACCTCAATCGGATACGTCAGCCACCGCGTGCCTCGGAGCGCGGCGCCGGCGGCAAGGACGAGCAGCGCAAACGCGATCAGCGTCGTGTTCCGCGCTTCGGTAAGCACGGTGCTTGCAATGTCGTCCAGGCTGACGGCGATGGACAGGCCACCGATCGTGATCCCGCCAGTGTTGATGATCGGCGAGGCCACCCAGATGCCGCGGTCGGCGGGTGACAGGAGGCTCAGGCTGGCCGTACTGACGACGCGCCCCTGGTCCATCGCCTGCCCCACGACGCCCTCGGCGCGGTTCGCGAAGATGCCTGCAGCGTCCGCTGCGCCGACGCTTGCCTGCCCCGCGCGCGGCGCCGACGCCGCCAGGTCGCGATCGAGATTGACGACCCAGAGCGCCTCTAGATTCCGCGAGCGGACCAGCACGTCCGCCTCGCTCTGGTACACGGAATAAAGCAGGTTGCCCGAACTACCTTCAATCGGAATGCCGACCTGCACGACTCGCGGCGAGTCGGCGCTCGCGACCGTGACGTACTTGTAGACGGCGCCGTCCGGTACGCGCGGCGCCGTCGGATGATCCACGACCCGCGCCGATCTGTCCCAGAGCGGCGCCAGATCGCCGGCGTGCACCAAGCCGGCGGCGAGGGGCGTCGGCAGAGTGCTGTAGACCAGGGCCCCGCCCGGGTCTACGATACGAATCTCGCCGATGACAGTGGAGCCAACGATGCGCTGGAGCCGGCCGTCGATCTCCTCCGCCGCCCACCCGGCCTCCTCGGCGGCCGCGACGAAATAGTCCACGAGCGTCGCCTGTACCGCCATGTGCTGGCCGAGAATTCCCTCGATGACGGCGGAGACGTCGGCCCGTTGCGTCGCGTAGACGTTGGTCAGAATCTCCTGCTCGCCGAAGGCGATCGCGTTACCGACCTGCACGATCCGGGGCTTGTCGACACCGCCGACGCCGACGTACTTGTAGACCTGCTGATCGATCTCCCGCACCTGCGCTGGCTGCGTGATGACGTCATTGCCGTTGCGGGGCGCCGCGAGCAGGACGTAGAACTTCGACGCCTGCGGCTGCACCGTGGGATCGGGATCGAACCGAAACGGCACCGGCGCACCGGTGGCATCCCGGACGTTGGTGAGATAGGCGAACGCCTGCTCGTCGGTGATCCAGAACTCGTCGAGCACCGTAGTCGCCGTGACGGCCTCGAACGTCTCGATGATGCGCGCCGGGCGCTGCCCGGCCGCCTCGGCCGCCGCGACGAGATGTGCGGCGATGCGTGCCTGCGCCGCCATCTGGCCATCGAGCGTCGCGTCGAGCGTGCGCGCGACGTTGGCCAGCGAGATTTCGCCCATTTCGGCAAAGCTCGTCGACAGGATCTCCGCTAAGTGCACCGCGGCCGCTTCCGCCTCGTCGCGCAGGGCAATCGCGGAGTTGTAGAGCAGCGTGGCGGAGGTCGCCGTGATCGTGACGGCCAGGAGCACCGCGAGCGCGAGGAACACCCGGACCGCGAGGCGTACCCGCCTCCTCGCCCCGATGCCGGCGGACGGAATGGCCAGCGTATTGGTCGTGACACTGCTCATCTCGGGATCTCTGCGTGGCCGCGGGACATCAGAACCGCCACATCACCCACAACTGCACGATGTTGTCGTCGTTGGCCACCCCATACTTGTTCCGCCAGTACTGATACTCGATGCCGAGAAAGAGATGGTTGGCGGCGCCAGTCGCCGCCTTGCCGACATCCCACCCGAGCTGCGGCTGCGCCAGGATCCAGCCCTTCACGGCGTCACCAAACTCGTTGGTCGTGGCGCCGATGTACTCGGCATGGCCGGTGAACCAGAACGACTGGCTGCCGATGTCGAAGGCGGCGCCCCAATTGATGTCGAACATAAAGCTGTCGCTCGTCCGGGGCGCCCCGTCGCGTGCGTCGCCGCTGCTGGCATCGATGAAAGCGGTCAGGTCGGTGTTCAGAAACACGAAGCCGGGTACGTCCCAGGAGAGCCGCACGCCGGGCAGATACTTCAGGACGTCGGCATCGCCGTCGACGTTGATGCCGCCAATGAAGGCGACGTCCCTGACCGGTCCACCGCCGATCACCCGGTTCGACAGCTTCCCGAGGCTCAGCGTCGGATACCACTCGCCGTAGAAGTTCTTGTCGTTGAAGCCGTCGGTGCCGCCGTCCTCGAGGAAGTCGACGAAGACGAAGCTGTCGCCGAGCGCCCAGCTCGACGCCTGCTGCACCGTGACGATGGACGTGTACGCTTGCTCTCCCGAGAACGGATTGATGAGCTTGCCGTACTGATAGTGGAACTCGGTCTGTGCGACCGTCGCGATCGGCGCCGCCAGAATCAGCGTCGCGGCTGCCGCCCATCGACGGAACGAGCGGATGTACGCCATGTTCATGTAGACCGGAATTTCCTTTTTGGCCTTCCGGCATTGAAAATATACACGCATCTGCGTCTCAGCGAGTACAATGTTTTCTCCGAGAGGACCATCAGCTCCGAGCGTCCCTTTCGGGGTCCCCTAAAACCGTCCAATCAGCATCCAAACCCAGCTTTTTCAGACAACTCTCCATACCTGGGGGATAGCGGCATCGTTTTCTTGTGTGCCGTAGCCCAGGCTATCCCGACGGGAGTGCCAATCCATCGATCCGCCCCAGCATGCTGGCAAACAGCCGTCGGGTCAAATGGCCCTCGGCCAGCAGGAGCCAGTAGTAGCGTGCGTGTTTTACGAGCCGTCCTCCGGTTTTCACCAGCCGCTGCTGGAGGCTCGTCAAGGACCACTTCTCGATTCTCTGTGGCAGCACTAGCCGTCGCCATAGGTTGCCCAGGTTGTAGGCGATGATCGTCAGCCAAAGCCGTACCTCGTTAGATCGGAACTTGTGGCAACTGAGCCGCGTCATCTTCACCGCCTGCTTGCCTTCCTTGAGCCACTGTTCTGCGGTGCCGCGCTTGTTATAGAACCGCACCACCGCCCGATTCGGCAGCGTCAGATTCGTTACAATGAACCCCACTCGCGGGAACAACTCCCCGGAATGATGCTCTACTTTCGCCACCACCCTTCGAGCCGTCTTCCAACCGGCTGCCTGGTACAAGAACCCCTTGTACTCGACCAGCGGTTTCTTGGTGGGCCTCCCCACGGGGGCGTTTCAGTAGCTCTTCGATGTCTCGCTGCAGAATATCGTTGGCCGGGATGCGAATTGCGTACTTCACACCCCGTTCCTCCAACGCCTCGTACACCTCCGGCTTGGCAAAGGCCGCGTCCGCCCGAAACGCAATCTCTTTTCCCATTCTTTGCTGGCGCTCAATCTCGGGTGACAGGAGTTTCTCCCAACCCTCGGCACTGTGCACGTTGCCCGGACGGAGCTGGGCCGCCAGACAGTCGCCGTCTCGATTGAACAAAAGCAGCGGGTGATAGCAAGTGGACTCGAAGTGTCCGTTGTAGGCGCTCTGTTCCTGCTCCCCGTAGACCGGAATCTCGGTTGCGTCCATATCCAGCACCGCTCGGTAGTGCCACTGGAAGGCTTCGACCTTTCCGATCAGTTCCCGGTTGATCCGGGCCAACCCGACGAAGTTCTCCACCTTCGACAGCATCTCCGTCTCGAAAGTTTGCAACCTGGAGGTCAGCGCCGCGCCTTGTTCCCAAGTCTTCTCCGAACCAATCAGCCGAAAGGTCGGGTCTTGCGACAGCCGCTCGGCATCATTGACATCCTCGTATCCAGCTAGGCGACTGTAGACCGACTGCCGCAGCAAGTCCGCGAAAGAAAACCGCGCATTGTTTGCCCGCGAATCGGTCCGGTGCTCGTCAATGAGTTCGCTGAATCCCAGACGCTCATCCAACTCCCGGACCAGAATCAGTCCGCCATTGGAAGTCACCCGTGATCCCTGAAACCCGACTCGCAGAAATCGGTTGAACGACAGCTGAAATCCCTGTTTTCCGCTCTCACCCATTGGGTTTACGCCTCCGAACGCTCCGATTGATGCTGCAACCAGTATCGATATTGACGTTGGAGGTTAGCTGAAGAAACTGTCACCTTTGCCTATGTCGATCCAGGCCGGGAGAGCACCGGTGAACTCAACACATGGGGAGCCGCGCATGTTCCGCTTTGGGATGCGATCCGCGCCAAGGGACGACAGGTCCGAGTGGTTGCCATTGCCGCCGAACATGAACCCATTGAGCGGGCGGATCGGGTGCTAAGGGTATGGGCGGCGGCACCGGAGAAGGATGGAACCGGCATGTCGGTGAAGCAGGAGATCGCGGCGATCAAAGATGGGATGCTGCGGTGCGATCACGAATTTTTGGAGCAGCGGGGAGGGTGGCACCCGGCCAGGGAGCGGTGGTTCGAGCTTGAAAAACTCCCGGAGGCTAACCTAGCGGAAGGGGTTAAGATTGACGAGTGTTCGACGTACCGGGCAACCCGGTTTGCGGTCCCGGTATGAGGGGCCATATATATCAAATGCTATATAAATCAATACTCCGCGAGAAGGTGCGCCCGGGGAGGCTAAATCGAGGGGGTTTTCATGCCACAAATGACCGCTTATTTTTTGTTACAGGGACAAAGGGGGGGCGTGACAAGATTCGGGACGAAGGTGTGACAAAGCCCTATTCCCATATCTCTCTCAGTCTGTTGTGGTTATACCATACTCATCGACCCCCGCTGTGCCGAGCGAGAAAAACAAAGGGGGACGATAGCGACCCCCCCAAAAGCGGGGGGTCATGTGGCCCCAGCAGCGGTGCGTTGCGGCACACCGTTCCTGCCCCCCCCATGAGGGTCGCTATCGTCCTCATTGATCCCTGCGGGAAGGCTCGGAAGAGCGCCCCAAGGCGGGGCGATGAAAGAAGGGAAACGGACTCTATGAAATGGAGGCGCTTCATTCCTCACATCCTTCTGTTTTTCGGCGGGCTGGGGTACGCCCTGTGGAGCTTTGTCCGCCGTCCCTTCCCCATGCTAGGGGAGAGTCCGCTGCTCGATCTCATGGACTATCACACCCCGAACTTCTACGGCTGGGTGATGCTCTGGTACTACGCTTCGCCTTTCGTCGCCGTCATGCTCGCGGGCCTCATTCTCATGTCCGTTTGGAAGGTCTGGCTGGAATCGCGGCGGCGGGATTTTGCGCCCTTTGGGGCGCTCCCGACCTGGCCGCTTTCAACCCAACAAAAGTCCCCGGCCATCGTGATCGGGGAGGTCCATCACCCGGTCGAGGCGCGGGAGATTTTCAATCCCTCCTGGCTCACGATCCCGGAGCGCGGGCTGTATACCGGCGTGGCGATTTTCGGAGCCGTCGGGTCCGGCAAGACCTCGGCTTGTGTGCACCCCTTCGCCAAGCAGCTTCTCTCCTGGCAAGCGGCGAATCCACAGATGCGGGCGGCGGCGCTCATGCTTGAAGTCAAGGGAGATTTCTGTCACGACATCCGCCAAATTCTGATCGACGCGGGACGGGGAAAAGACTACATCGAGCTTGGCATGAATGGGCGCTGGCAATGGAACCCGCTCTCGGCCTGGTGGCTCGATTCCTACTCGCTGGCCTACACCGTTTCGAGCCTTCTCAACCAGCTATTCGGGAAGGGCAAGGAACCGTTCTGGCAGCAAGCCTATACCAACCTGGTCCGCTGGATCATCGAGCTTCACCGAATCTTCCCGGAGCGGTGGGTGACGTTGCAGCAGGTCTACCGCTGCGCCATCGACCCGGACCTTTTCGCGGCCAAGATCGAGCAAGCCGAAGCGTGGAGCGACGAGTTGAACAGAGGCACGGTTTTCATTCCGGAGGTCGTATACCAAGCCCACATCATGACCTTGGCTGAATGGCTATGGAAAGACATACCGGGAACGGAGGAAGTGCGGGCCGCCTACTCCCGCCCCATGCTCAAAAAACTGGACGAACTCAAGCTGACCTACCGGGTGGTTTGGGACCCTGGACCCGGAGACGAGGTGAGAGAACGGGTGGAGGCGGTGAAGCGCTGGTTTGTCAACGACTGGCAAACGCTGGACAACAAAGTGAAGTCCTCGATTGTGGAGGGGGTTTCGGTATTCCTTGCCATGTTCGATATGCCGGATGTGGCGAAGGTGTTTTGTCCGGGGCCGCCGGAAGTCCCCGACGATCCGCAAGCCATTGCAGTTCAAGCCAGGGCCGCGAAGCGGGCCGGGGAACAAGCCCGGGAGCCGAACAAGAAGCCGGACGGCGGGGAAGGAGACAAACCCGCGCCCACGTCGATTCCTTCCGTCGAAGAGGAACGAATCGCCGGGCCGCGACACCTGCCCCCGCTCTATGAATTGATCGAAAGGGGTAAGGTGCTGGCATTGAACATGCCCGCAGGATCGAACCCGGCGCTGGCCCGCGCCGTGGGCGTGATGCTCAAGAACGCCTGGCTACAGGCGCTTCTCATGCGCCCGACCAAGATGAAGGAGTCGCCGGGGGTCTATTTCCGGCCCGCCGTCTTTATCTGTGACGAATATCAAGCCTTCGCTTCGGTGGGTGAGGACGATCCATCGGGCGATGAGAAATCTTTTGCGCTGACGCGGCAATGCCGCTGCATCCCGATTGTCGCCACGCAATCTATTTCCTCGCTTCGCTCCGTGTTGGGAAGCTCGGAAGCTTGGCGGTCGCTGTTGCAGACGCTCCGCACACGGATTTTCCTGTCTCTGAGCGACGACGCCAGCGCCAAGATTGCAAGCGAAATGTGCGGGCAGGTGGCGAAGATCAAGGGATCCTACACGATCAGCGAGACCTCCAACGGGCGGAAGTCTCCCCGCTCTCAGGCCGCGCCGGGGGAGGCGGGGGCAGCATCGGCGCTACCAAGTCTTTCCGGGAGCAACGCGAGGCCGTGTTTCACCCGCGAGACTTCGCGCTGCTCTCGAACTGTCAAGCGATCTGTCTGCCCTATGACGGGTCGCAGTCGCTTGAACCGCGACGGGTCTACCTCAAGCCTCACTATCTGCCCCTAGATTATTCCTATTGGAGAGCGAAGGAGGCGGGCAGATTATGAGCGCCGCGAGTGGACTGGAACACCTGAAACCGTTTCTACCGGGATTGGAAAGCGCCCTGGAAGATTCCGAAGTCAGCGAGATCATGATTAACGGCCCCGGCAATGTCTGGGTCGAGCGGGCCGGGCGGTTGACGGCACATGACGCGCCGGACCTGGACGAATCGGCCCTATTGCGGGCGGCCATCCACATCGCCCGTCCTTTGGGCTTGGACCCGGCGAGCTCGCCGATTGTCGATGCGCGCCTGGACGACGGCTCGCGGGTTGCCATCTGTGTTCCGTCCGCGAGCCCCACGGTGGCGATCACCATGCGGCGCTTTGGCAAGCGGGCGTTCTCGGCGGATGATCTCGTGACGCAAGGTGCACTTCCTAAAAACGTGCGAGCGGAAGCGGAGCGAGTGTTGCGCTCGCGGCGCAATATCCTGGTTTCAGGCGGCACTGGATCGGGCAAGACCACACTGCTCAATGCGCTGATCGAACTACTACCCGATGACGAGCGCATCGTCGCCATCGAGGACACGCTGGAGCTTCGCATCGAGCGCTCGAATTGCGTCCGCTTCGAGGCTCGCGGATTACAGGAAGGAGCGGTGACGATCCGGGACTTGGTACGCCACGCGCTGCGTCACCGCCCGGATCACATCGTCGTGGGCGAGGTCCGGGGCGGCGAGGCCGCTGATCTATTGCAAGCCCTCAATACAGGCCACGGGGGTTCGCTCACCACCGTACACGCCAACAACGCCGAGTCGGCCTTGTCGCGCATCGCCAGTTGCGCCATGCAGGGCGGCGGTGAGCTTCCCTGGGAGGTGACCTGCCGGGGCGTGGTGGACGGCATCGCTATGGTCATTCACATGACCCGGCGAGAGGGACGTCGGTTCGTGGAAGAAGCCGCTTTTGTGCGGGGCTACGAAGTCAAGGAAAATCAATGGGACATTCAAAGAATTGCGGGGCGGGAGGTTTGACGATGCAAGTTCGGCCCAGGGCCAAGTTGAGCGGGTGGTTGATGGAGATACCATCCGGGTCTGGTTCGAGGGGAAAGGGTTACACCGTTCGGCTCATCGGAGTGGACACCCCGGAGACGAAGCACCGCACCCAAGCGGTCGAGTATGTCGGGCGCGAGGCCAGCGCCTTCACCAAGGCGCATCTCGAAGGCAAGACGGTTGCTCTCGAAAGAGATCGCACCGGCGATACCGCCGACCGCTACGGTTGCTTGCTTCGCTACGTCTACCTGGATGGAGACAACTTCAACGCCCGGCTCATCCGCGAGGGCTACGCTCACGCTTACCGAGGGACGTCCCTTCTCAAAACGACAGGAGTTCATTCACCTTGAAGAACAGGCGCGGAGGCGAGGACTCGGCTTGTGGGGCCGCCGCTAACTTGCCCAAAAAGAACGGACTCGGAGAGGCTTTCTGCTGAAATGAAACTTGCGCTTGAGGGCCGCTCACTTTTAGCAAGGAGCTGGTTGCGTCGGCCGCTTCGCGTTCCATTCATCGAGAAATACCGGGCGAGCCGGAATGGTGACAAGCCCTCGGGTGCTGCGCCAATCCTGCTTTTGCGCCGACCGGAGAACGGGTACGGGTCGCGCCATCTTGTTTCGCTTCCCTTCGCCGGGTCCGGTTGGCGCCGCCGCAACGCTCGCGCCAGAACGCTCCCGCTCGCCTTCGGCGTCTGTCACTCGCAGTTGCCTTTGTCGGCGCTGCCCGTCACCAGTTCGGGCGGCGCTGTTCCTCCCGCGTCCGGGTTTGGCCGTTGCCGCCATTCGCGGGTGAGCGACAACGCTCACAAACCCTTAACTTCTTAGGAGGAAACACATTATGGCTAACCCCAAACCCGTTGATGAAATCCGGATCGGTCGCGTCAGGCTACGATTTGGCGCAATGGAACCGAAGAGCACTCGAGGCACAACGTCACCTTCTCGCGTCTCTACAAGGACGGCGATGAACTCCGGAAATGTGGCAGTCACTGAAACAATTCTGGAGCCTGTACTTTGAAGCGGCAGGAGCAGGATCTATTCGGCCGAAACGGTTGTGGGCCGGAGTAACGAGCGGTGATGAGAGCTGGCTCGCACCACCGCTCGTCTTGATATGGTACGGACGGAAATCGATCGCGAGTGTGGCAGCTCACGTCCTGTTCGCACTTGTTCTGTATCGGATGATCGACGCGGTCGGTCTCATTTCCAAAGACTTGGCCCTGCGGGTGTCGACTCTAGAAGTGCTCCTGGTTTTCGTCGAGCAGCGATTGGAGTCTGGAGGCCAACACCACGCCGATTCGAACCGCCGCTAGTTTCCTAGCAGCAGCGATTGCCTTCCGAACGGCCTCTGTCTTTACGGCCTTTACGGCATAGGCGATCTGTGGGCACCGGTAACAGACCTTGAACAGCGTCTGTTTTTCGACGAGATCATACTTATGACCACCGAGTTCCCTAGTGATCCGGTAATGACTGCGGACGAAGTGGCGGCCGACCTTCGCTGCTCCAAGGCGCACGTCTACAAACTGCTTGACGGGCAAATCCCTGGTGTCATGAGGCTGCCAGTCATCCGGATCGGGCGGCGCAAGTTGGTCCGGCGGAGCTCGTTGGAGCATTGGAAATCGGTGAGTGAACAACACTCGTGTGATATGCTGGTGCCGTCACCGAAAGTCAATGCCGTGGACGCGTGAAAGGGAGTTTTTTCATGCGAAGACGGTATCAGAAAGGAAGTCTCAGGAAAGTCCGAGGCAAGTGGATCGGCCAGTGGTGGGAAAACGGGCATCGCAGGAAACAGGTCTTCGGCAGCGGGGCGAAGTCCGAAGCCCGGATCCGGCTGGATGAGATTCTGGCCCTCATCAACGCGGCCGCGAATTCACCGTCGCCGGAATGCCCCTTCAAGGGGTTCGTTGAAAACACGTTTCTTCCTTGGCATGAGCGGCGATGGAAACGATCGACGATCATGACGAACGAAGAGCGCATCAAATTTCATCTTCTGTCGGAGTTCGCGACGCGCCCGCTGGGGAGCTTCACCCGGGATGATCTCCAGGGCTTCCTTGACCGCAAGGCTGAGGACGGGCTGTCCTACAGCGTCGTGGGCCATCTCCGGTGGGACCTGCGGCAGATCTTCGGAATGGCGGTTACGGAGGGTTATCTCGCGCGCAATCCCGCCGCGATGCTATTTACACCCCGCGACGCGAAGAGGTACGAGAAGCGATTCATGGCGATTGACGATGTCAGGATCTGCTTCACGGTTCTCGATCTGAGGGAGCGGCTGATTGTGAAGTCGGCGATCCTTGCGGGTCTCCGACCAGGAGAGATCCTCGGTCTGAGGTGGGGCTGTGTTTTCAGCCACTACGCCGACGTCCGTTGCCGGGTGTACCGGGGAGATGTCGATTCCCCGAAAACCTCGCACTCGGTCCGCCGTGCCGCACTGCCGGGCGGCCTAGCCGAGGACTTTGGGGAATGGCGGTCCCTCGCCCCGGACACGAGCGAGACCGCTTGGGTGTTTCCGTCAGAGAACCCGAAGACGGCCGTCGGACGGGACAACCTCTGGCGGCGCCAAATTCGCCCGAAGCTCGAAGAGGCGAGGCTCGGCTGGGTCAATTTTCAGGTGATGCGGCGCACGCACGCGTCACTGATGAATGGCTTGGCTGTGGACCCAAAGATCGTGGCCGAACAGATGGGGCACACCCTAGACGTAAATCTGAACGTTTACACGCATGCCGGGCTGGAACGGCGCTGGGAGGCTGTCAACAGGCTGGAATCGGTTCTGCTCAACTGAAATGGAGCATTTTGGAGCACGCTGCACCAAGCTGGCCCGTAACCTATTGAAAATGGAGCGGGAGACGGGACTCGAACCCGCGACGTCCAGCTTGGGAAGCTGGCATTCTACCGCTGAATTACTCCCGCTCTCCGGTATGTCTTCATTTATCAGGAACAGAAGAACGTAGCTGTTTGCTCCTAAGTCCATTAGGCCTGTGGTCTGTTCCGAAGGCCATGGCCCAATTCAAAAATGGAAACTAAAACGGACACCACATGCCAGCCGGAGAATCTCACGCTTTTCGACCTGGCATGGGCTTCGCCACACAATGAACGTAGCACAGGGAGTGTAGCACAGGGCAAGGGGTGGGAGGGATCAGTTCCCGTTCTTGCTCGGTCGCAAGGGCCGGCTTTCGACGATACCTTTGCCTTCCTGAATCACGGTCAGACGCCCGGCGGGAATGTCCTTAAAGGATTCGAGCTTGCCTTCCGGCCAGCGGATAGTGAGGTCCGCTTTGGTTTCGGCCCCGAGCCCGAAGTGGACGCGGAAATCCCCTTGCGAAATGTGGTAGCCGCCGCTGCGCACCTCGTCGACCTGTTTTTTCCCTCTTGACGTCAGTGTGAGGCGCGCTCCGACCGCGTCGCGGCCGGAGCCATGGAGGGCGCGCACCAGCAATCCGTTGCCTTTCTCCCCGAAATTCTTGAGCAGCGACGGGGCTTCGTGCATGTTGACGACGACGATCTCCAGGTCCCCGTCGTTATCCAGATCGCCCACTGCGATGCCCCGAGAGGCGTGTTCTGCCACTATGCCCTCTCCAGCTTGCAGGGAGACGTCGAAGAACTGCTTGTCGCCTCGGTTCCAGTAGAGCAAGCGCTTCTGGTGGTATCTCTCGCCAATGGGCAACTGATCCACCCCCGGATAGGTGTGCCCGTTGGCGATGAAAATGTCCTTCCACCCGTCCTGGTCGAAGTCCAAAAAGGCCGCGCCCCACCCGAGAAACTTGGTATGGATCCCTAGTCCGGCCCCCACCGTCACCTCGGTGAAGTTGCCGTCTCCGAGGTTGCGGTACAGATTCGGGATGTCGTCGGAGAAGTTGGTCTTCAAGATGTCCAGGTGACCGTCCCGGTCATAGTCGCCGGCGGCCGTACCCATGCCGGCCTGCGACTGGCCGTCCTCGTTATAGGCGGTGCCTGAATACACGCCGACCTCTTCGAAGGTGCCGTCGCGGCGGTTGCGATAGAGCAGGCTGGGGGTGGAGTCACAGGCCACATACATGTCAGGCCAGCCGTCGTTGTCGAAGTCGCCGCTCAGCGCTGTGAATCCATAGAATTCCTTTGGCCCGGCGACCTTGGCTTCCTTTGAGACGTCAGTAAAAACCCCGCGGCCGTTGTTTTCGTAGAGCGACATGGTCTCCGGCGGCAGCCCCCGCGGGCCGCAAATCACCGGAAAGCCTTTCCACATGCAGTTGTTGTTCTTGCCCGGCGGGGGGAGGGAGTCGCGATCGAACTCCAGGTAATTGACGACGAACAGGTCGAGGTCCCCATCGCGATCGTAATCAAAGAACGAGCAGCCGGTGCTCCAGCGCCGCGTCGGCCGAGACAACCCTCGAGCCTTGGTTTCATCCTGGAACGTCCCATCACCCTGGTTGCGATACAGTACGTTGTTGCCCCAGTGTGTGATCAGAAGGTCAGCGTAGCCGTCGTTGTTTACGTCGCCGGCGCAAACGCCTTGCGCCCAGCCGGTGTGGACCAAGCCGGCTTTTTCAGTGACCTCCTCAAATTTCAGATTTCCGAGGTTGCGGTAAAGGTAGTGGCGCGGCGACGGGCCAGTACTTTCAAAGCGATCCGCATTGACCAGCAGGATGTCGAGCAGGTCGTCGTTGTCGTAGTCCAACAGCGCGACGCCCGTGCCGGTGGTTTCCACAATCCAGTTTATGTTCTGCGCAGCGCCGGAAATGTTGATTCCCGTCAGGCCAGCCTGCCGGGCCAGGTCCTTGTAGTTGACTAGCGGGGCCTTCACGCCCGGTGGGAGCGGTCTGGGTGGCCGGGCAGTCGCTGAACTCACGGCGACGCCCTGCGCCAAACTCTGTCTTAGAAGACCCCCACCCAGCAGGGCGACAGCCAAACCAATGAGCAGGTAAAGGGGAAACGCAAACCGCATGCTAGTGTTTTAGCTGGCTGACCGCGAAATTGTCGGACCGCCGCCAGCCACTTTCAGTATGGCGTGAATGTCGAGCCTGATGCAATGAAAACGGCTTCTCCACTGTTCCGCCGCTGCTGCTCATCACAGTAAAACAACAAAGGGCGCGCTGGTCTACCTGCGCTGTTAGGAGGAGGCCAGGCATCGTTATCGTAATCCATGAACTTTGTTCCCCAGCCCGAATGCAGCATGCTGATCGCGCCTACTCGGCTGGGTCCTGACGCATATTCGAACAGCCCCTGGCCGTTGCGGAAAAGAGCATATCCCTCCTCGGCCAAAGCATTCACAAAGACGTCAGGCCAACCGTCGTTATCGTAGTCCTGGAAATCCAGGCCCATGCCGGAAAATACGCGCCCTTGCCATCGTAGGAGACGCCGGCCGGCAGTCCCATCTCCTTAAAGGTCCCGTCTCCGTTGTTTTGAAACAGCTGTTGCGGGAACTTGTCGTTCGCAATGAAGATGTCGGGCCAGCCATCACGGTCGAAGTCGTTAAAGGCAATGCCAAGCCCCTGCCTGGGGAACTTGCAAGCCCGCATTTCCTGGAAACTTCGGTGAACGTGCCGTCTCCGTTGTTGTGGTAGATGAGATGGGCAACCGGCGGAAAGATATCCGGATTGCAGTAAGCACGGTAGCCGGGCTTCCGCTTGCCGCAATAGATGTTCTCTGAAAAGTCCCACTCCAGGTATCGCGAGACAATCAGGGCCAGAAAGCCGTCTCGGTCATGATCCACAAAGCAGGCGCTCGCCGACCATCCGCCGCCAGCCACACTTGCCCTCCTGGTGACATCGGTGAAGGTCCCGTCGCCGGTGTTGCGATAAAGACGATTCCAAAATTTTGGGTCCGACTTATCCGGAACTTTGCCTGCGGCCATCGGATCTCCCAGCGCGACCCCATTGACGAAAAACAGGTCCAGCAGGCCGTCACCGTTGTAATCGAACATGGCGACGCCTCCGCCCATCGTTTCTATCAGGTATTTCTCAGATGTGTGGCTGGCGTTATTCTTGAACTTGATTCCGGATCTGGCGGTGACATCCACAAAGCTAGGCAAGCCGGGGCGCGAAGATGTAGACCTGTGTTTCGCGACCTGCGCCAGCAGTTGCGCAACCGCGCCGTTTGACGCCAGAAGGCCGAACAGAAAAAACCGACGATCGAGCAAAGCTACCTTTCAGCCTATCATCGTCGGGAACAGAATGGCCGGGCGGAACGAGGGAAATCTAGGAGAACCAGCAGCGTCGAAAGGCAAACGACTCGGCCTGCTATTTCCCTTGGCAGGACTATTTCCTTGGCAGAACTATTGCCTTGCCAGAACCATCGCCATCCTTCGCAACCTAGTGTTCGCAACCTGGTGATGGACAGCGGGCTGGCGTGGGTGTGACTGGCGTTTCTCAGGCCTTCTTCACACCCCCTTCCTTAATACAACCCCTCCTCTACACCCAACGACGCCGCCAGTTCAGTAACCTGTTGCCACAGCTGCTGCGGAATTGGAATCCCATCACGGAGGCGCGTCTGCCGCGTTCTGGCTTCCGGATCGCCCGGCACCAGCACTTCACGAAAGCCGGGCGCTGGGGGGACCGCTCGAATCTTGCGTTCCATCTCCTCGGCGCACCTCGAATACTGGTCCAGCGATCCGAACATGTCGGCCCGGATGGCAACGATCGATGCCCCGCTATGGCTAAAAATCTTAGCCCCCCACGGCTTGGCCGCGAAAGCATCAGCACCGGTGAGAATGCGGCCCAAGAATTCGGCCGCCAGCATGAGACCATAACCTTTGTGCCCGCCAAAAGGCAGGTAGGCGCCCCCCTCGAAAAACTTCGCGGCATCGGTAGTCGGATTCCCCTCCCGGTCCACGATACAGTCGGGGGGAAGGGGCCGGTGCTTGTCGCGGGCCAGCACGACCTTCACGCCAGAGAGAGCCGTGGTAGCTATGTCGAGAATCACCGGGGTCCCCTGGCCTGCGGGAAAACCCATCGCAATAGGATTGGTGGAGAGCAGCGGCCTGGATCCTCCATAGGGAACCGCATTAGGCACTTCCACACCCATGCCCCCGCCAACCACGATGGAAATCAGACCTTGCGAGGCAGCCAGTTCGGCGTATTCACCCAGGCGTCCGATATGGTTAACCCGGACCATGCCGACCACAGCCACGTTCTGTTGGCGAGCCTTCTCAATGGCAATCTCTGTCGCGTATTTGGCCGTGACGTGGCCGAAGGTCCAGTTGCCGCTGACCAAAGCACTGGTGGGGGTCTCGGCCAGGATTTCTGGCCAAGCGGTCGGGTTGAGCCCCCCCATCCCAATCCTTTCGACATAGCCGGCCAGCTGCCACAGGCCGTGTGTATCCACACCGCAAAGGTTGGCGGAAACCAGGGACTCCCCGACGCGTTCCGCGTTGCGGGCGTCGGCTCCGGCCGCCATCAAGATCCTCTTCACCACATCGTGCAGTTCCGGGGCCGTCTTCACCACTACCGCATCTTGATTGACAGATGTAGGCTGCATCTTACCCTCACCGGTTGCGGCACTTCCCCATTGCTAGTGAAAGAAGCGGCGAATTAGCTGTTCCAGATCAAACTCAGCGCTGCGGACGTATTCCATCAGCGGCCCTTCGGTGGTCCGGACCCCTTCCACCGCAGCCGGCAGCTGGTCTCGCTTCTGCTCGGGGACCTCGACCAATCCGTTAATGTCTCCATGCAACAGGGAGCCCGGGCGGACCAGCATTCCCCCAACTTGAATGGGTACATTCACCCGCACGATGCGGAAGTTGGCATGACTGGCTACAGTGCCACGAGCGAAGTATTGGAAACCCAACGCTCGCACTTCGTCCATATCGCGTACGCCGCTGTCGGTCACCAGCCCCACTCCCCCCAGCCGCTTGAAGATTGTGGCCATCACCTCCCCACTGTGAGCCGACAGCTCAGCAGGCGCGCCAACCTCCTGAAAAGCCACCACCACTGGCTTCGCAGAGGCAGAGACGGCCCGGAAAAGTTCTCCAAACACCTCGCGCCCAGCGGACCAGGACTGGCTAACCGTCTCGACGTGGGCCGTGACCGCCCAGCCGCACATGCGGCCCATCTCGGGGAACAAAGAACGAATGCCCAAGGGCGTGAAGCCCTCGTGACGGGGCCGCAGTTTCAATTGTTCGATGGCGTTACAAAGCGTTGGTGTATCCACCGTCAGCAAGTATTCCACCAAATCCTGCTGACTTGTCTGTGCGCTACTCATGTTGTGAGATCCTCCTGTCGTGAAGTTCTCCTGTCGTGAAATTCTCCTATAGTTAGTGTCTTTCTGCCAGTACTTGGCTGACCAGTCGCCTCAAGCCTTGCTGGCCGAGATGCGCTCCTGCCGCGGCGCGAGGTCGCCTCCCCAGCAGCTCTTCCGCGCCATGCCAGGCTGTTGCGAGACGTTCTGGCTCCCAACAGTTTTTTGATTTACGGACGCGGGGTTGTATCAGCCGCCTCCACGCAAGGCCCGCCTCAGGAAAGCCACGCCGTCGCTCGCCAGGCGGTCCGGCGAGTCTGCGAAAGGACGCCAGAAGCGAGCCAGTGGCGCCAACCGGCCGTGCGGGTTAAATGACTCGACGACGACAAATCCGTCGTACCGAATCTCTTTCAGGGCGCTCGAAACCTCCTCCCAATGGACATGTCCCAGGCCGGGGGTACCACGATCGCTGGCGCTGCCATGCAGGTGAAACAGCCGGTCGCCGGCCAGCCGAATGGCTTCTGCCCAGCTTCTCTCTTCCACGTTCATGTGAAAACAGTCCAGATGAATGCCCACCTGCGGATGATCAACCAGGTCCATGAGTTCGCGGGCTTCCGAGGCCGTATTGATCAGGTTGCTTTCGTAGCGGTTTAACACTTCCAGGCAGAAACGCACTCCCCGCTGGGCACAGTGGTTGCCCAGCTCTCGGAAACTTTCGGCGGCATACTGAAGTCTGTCGCGCCGTTCGGCCTCCGGCAGCAGCTTATCCCCGCCCACCCCGAGCGCTGCGCCAGAGAATATGGCTGCGCCCACCTCGGCGCACAGGTCGACACAGTGACGGGCATAGTCCAGGCCATGGCGCCGGACGCGGGGGTCTTCGCTGGAGAGATCACCCGCCGGCCCAAACAGTCCGAGCGCGGAACAACCGAGATCCAGATCCTGCAGGGCCTGCCGAACGGCCCGAGTATCCACCACAGCATCGGTCTCGAAGGCAAACTCGACCGTCTCGGCACCCATTCGCCGCACCTTCTCAAACAAGCCCAAATGCTTGTCGGAGCGAAACGGCGATTCCCAAATCCACAGGTTCACCCCAATCTTCATTAGTGCCTCCCTCGACTCCCTAAGGCCTGTTAAGCAAAAGGTGAAGGTTTCAAGACGACAAACCAGCCAAGTGCGAAAACCTGCCCGTCAAAGGTTTGAATCGGCAGATAAGGATAAAAGTGCGGGTGTCAACAACCGCACCTTTAGCACAGGGTGCTTCCAATCCGCATACTCAAGTCCCTTACGGACGCCATATTGTACAGCACGCCGGTGGGCTAAATTAGGAATCTTCAATCCGCCTTTTCCGCCTGCATGGGCCCACACAACTTACCCGTTGGACACACCACGTTGACCCGCGAGCCAGTGCGCATTCTGCAAGGTAACACTGATATTCAGTGGCCCAGGATCAAGCCCAGGTTGAAATGGCCGGCAGCGACACCAAGGCTCCTGAGTTTGCCGGTGATGAATTGGCTGTGGCGGCGTAACTCCCTTGTAATCAAGTGCCCGGGGTGGGAGTCGAACCCACACTCGCCTCGCGGCGAAAGGGATTTTAAGTCCCTTGCGTCTGCCGGTTCCGCCACCCGGGCTCTTGCCACAACTATATCATTCTGCAACTTCTTGATGCTGTTCTCCGTGTCGGGCAGGTTGCCCGTGACCACGCTCCCATAGAACTCTTCAAGGTGGGCGGCCTTGTTTCTGGAAGGCGTAGTCGTTGCGCGGTCTTCTTGGGCACGCGGACGCAGCGGAGTTGCGTGGGCAGGGTCGTTTAGCGGAACGAACGGGTCTCGATTGCTCCCGGTGCGGAAACCCTTCCTCGGCTTCTTCCGGACGTGGAGAATGCGCTGAAGGGAATCCACATTCCGAACCCCCGGCCGAACCCCCAGGTTGACCAGTTCGGCGATTCGAAGTCCGGTGTTGGAGTCAAGCGCTCAGACGTCGCAGAGCAGCACGGCGTCCGCCAGCGAAGCCAACGGATCGCGCTTGGGGATGAATTCGTGTGCCATGTAGCCGCTGAACCCGGTCTCGATGATAGCCTGGGTGATGGTGGCGTAGTTGAGTTCCTGCGTCTTGTCGATCTCGTTGCGCCCAGGGACACCACCCGTGTGGAAGTGGGCGATGTACTGAATGTTGTCGCGGATCGTGCGGATGACATCGCCCTCCATAATCTGCATGTGGTAGATGTCGTGGAGCAGCCGGAACCGAGGTGAGTTCACCCGCTTCACCAGTTCCACTCCCCACGCCGTGCGGTCGCACTGGTAGTCCGGGTGGTCGATCTTACTATTCAGCGGCTCCATGCAGATCATGATGTCTTTGTCCTCAGCCTGAGGGATGACTTTTTTCAGGAAAATGTAACAGTTCTCCAGGCCTTCTTCGTCGCTGATGCCGCGGCGATTGCCGGAGAAGCAGATCAGGTTAGGTACGCCGGCCTTGGCGGCCAGGTCAATGTTCATACGGCACTTTTTTTCGAATTTGGGATGGTTGGCTTTGTCGTTGAGTCCGTCGGTGGGGCTTCCTCCCGCGACAAATCCCATCACCGGGCGAATGCCGTACTTGAACGCGGTCCCCCAGTCGGGCGGCCGGATCAGATCTATGCCCGCCATGCCTATCTTGGCCGCTCCGCGAACCAACTCTTCGACCGAAAGTTGCGGATAGCACCATTTGCACACCGACTGCTGGATGCGCCCCTTCAGCTTCCGCCGGCCAGCCTCAGCGCGCGGGTCTGGCTTCGATTCCCCGGCCTTAGCCCCGAGTTCGGTCAGTGCCCCGGCCACCGCCGCTGTGGCGCCGGCCGCCACGCGGCCCAATGCGGACCGGCGCGTGATTCGTTCCACTTGGCTCATGGTGCCCTCCTTGGCTCAAGAACCCGGGCCGCGCCCTACGGGTGGGGCTACAACGATGTCGGGGCCCCAACGCCGCTATGCCGGGTGGATGACCGAAAGCGATTCGGCGGAGGCAACGCCTAATCGGTCACCTGCTCTAAGATGGCAAAGTCACCGGGGTTCCATGCCTGCGCGATCACATAGAACTTACCGCGAACCTTTATGATCACAGCATTGTGGATGTGTTGGAACTTCTTCAGGCCCAAGTCTTCCTTGGGCATGAGGGTCGAAATCACTTTGTCATTCTTCAGGATGTGGATGGGAGCGCCCTTTTTCCGATCCGGCCCATGCAGAGAACCTCCAACGGCATAGTTCCCTTCATAATCGATATCGCCAGGATAAGTGCCGCGGGGGAACTTCACCGTGGCGCGATAATGGCCGTAGCGAGTGAAGCGATCGATCTCAGCGTTGGGCCGGTCCGCAACATCGATCCGCTTCATTCCTGCGGGAACGGTAATGCCGTGCGCCGAGCCGAACTGGCCGACTCCGCTTCCCTTGCCGCCAAACGCCAGGGGGTGCCAAACGGCCCGGAAAGGATTCGTGCTCAGGATCCGGGCGGTCAATACGTAATCCAGGACGGAATAACCGGTGGCCACATAAAAAAGGCCGTCCAGCTGCTCCACATCGGTGGGCACGAAATTGCCCAGCGCGGAGAAATACTGGTTGACCGTCGGTTGATCGAAGTCGTTCTCCCCGGTCGGCGCGTTCAGGGTGTGGACAAGTTTCCCCTCCAGAGTCGTCGTGTAGACGTGGCCAGTCTCGTTCGCTGGAAAAGTTAAATACGCGGCACCATCGGGAGCATACCAGATGGTGGTATTGTGCATGTTCGTGTTCTTCACTTGGTCCGGAGTGTCTAGCAGCCGCGTCGTTTTCAGATCGGCGCTGATCTGGATAATTCCCGCCCCCGTAAGCACAAAGTAGATTTCTCCTTTTCCCGGGCGGCGATCTACTGCGAAGCCGCCGTGCGCGGACTTCAACACCTTCTCCACCTGGGCCTCTTTCGGCAGATGAGTGGAAGTATACAAGAGCTTGAATTTCATCTTTCCCTGCCCAGTGACGCCCGCAGCGTGCGATGTAGCGGCCGCCGAAGATGCGGGCGCTGCCTTTGCCAAAGCTGCAAAACCAGGGGCATGATGCGCATGAACTGGCGCGGCGCCCAAGCCAATGACCGCCAGGATGACGAAACTCCAAAGCACAACCTTTGTTAACCGCTCCATCGCGAGAAACCCTCCTTTGCGTAATTGACCATAGCCGATTGCTAGAATCTTTTAGACCAGAGTTTCCGATTTGATCTTCAAGGAAGCGTACGCCGGCGGCCCTGCCGAGTCAAGCCCAGGTCGCCACGGCCTCTTCTGAGCGCCTGAGTTTACCGTCGCTTCGAAAGTCAGGCAAGCGTTTCCAACGAGATTTTCTCTAGAAAGGCGCCTAATGGCCTCGGCGCCGCTACCAGCCGCTACCAAAGCCTGGAACGCCCGGCTGGCGCGGGCCATGGGAGCGGCGGATCGGGGGGAGGCGCGTAAATAAAGTGTGCGGGACAGGTGAGGAGCTCATGTTACAATTCGCTCCCCCCTGCCCGGGGGAGGAGGTGTGGTATGACCCGGCGACTCACTGTTGCGCAGGCCACCATTGAATTCCTCAAGAATCAGTACGTCGAACGTGACGGCAAGCAGCAAGCCTTCTTCGGCGGATGCTTCGGCATCTTCGGCCATGGCAATATGGCCGGTATCGGGCAGGCGCTGCACCAGGACCCCACGTTCCCCTATTACCTGTGCCGCAACGAGCAGGCGATGGTGCATACGGCCGTAGCCTATGCCAAGATGTCGAACCGCTTACGGTCGCTGGTGTGCACCACCTCGATTGGCCCCGGGGCGACCAACATGGTCACTGGGGCTGCCGGAGCGACGATCAATCGCATGCCTGTGTTGTTGCTAGCCGGCGACATCTTCGCCCGGCGAAACGTAGCGCCCGTGCTGCAACAGTTGGAATCTCCCAGCTCCCAAGACATTTCCGTCAACGATTGCTTCAAGCCGATCACACGCTACTGGGACCGCATTTACCGCCCGGAGCAAATTCTCACCTCGCTCCCCGAGGTCATGCGCGTACTGACCAGCCAGTCCGATACCGGGGCGGTGATGTTGGCCATGCCGCAGGACGTGCAGACTGAGGCATTCGACTATCCGGAGGCTTTGTTTGAAAAGCGCGTGTGGGTGATTCGACGTCCGCGACCCGATGCCGGGGTGTCCCAACGCGCGGCCGAGTGGATTCAAGGTGCCAAAAAGCCGATCATCATCGCCGGCGGAGGGGTGCTTTACAGCGAGGCCACCGACGCGCTCTCCCGCTTTGCGGCCCAAACCGGCATCCAAGTGGCCGAAACCATGGCTGGGAAGGGGTCGCTCTGCTACGACCACGGGCAGTGCAGCGGGGCATTCGGCTTCTACGGAACCCCGGGAGCCAATATCCTGGGGCGCGAAGCGGATTTGGTGATCGGAATCGGCACCCGTTACAGCGACTTCACCACGATGTCCAAGACGGCTTTCCAAAATCCCGATGTCCGATTCATCAACATCAATATCACCGAGTTCGATGCCCACAAGCATTCTGCTCTGCCGGTCGTCGCCGACGCCAAGGTGGCGCTGGAGGAAATTTCCAAGGCAGTTGGGAGCTATCGGGTCAGCGACGAATATCGCCAGCGCATGGATCGCTTCCGGAGGGACTGGGACCAGGAAGTTGACCGTTTCTACAACCTGCAGCACGGCCCGCCCATCAGTCAGCCCGAGGTGATTGGGGCGGTGAATCGTTTGATCCAACCCAAGGACGTTATGGTCGCCGCAGCGGGCAGTCTGCCGGGCGACATGGTCAAACTCTGGCGCGCTCGTGACCCCAAGGGATTCCACATCGAATACGGCTATTCGACCATGGGGTACGAGATTGCCGGTGGCCTGGGAGTTAAGATGGCCGACCCGGAGCGTGAGGTCTATGTACTGGTCGGCGATGGCTCCTACTTGATGATGGCGCAAGAGCTTGTCAGCTCCCTGGCAGAGGGCCATAAGCTCAACATTGTAGTGGTGGACAACCACGGGTTCGGCAGCATTGGCGCCCTGAGCGATGCCGTTGTGGGCAGTAAGTTCGGCACCGAGTATCGCTATCGCAAGAATGGCCAACTGGGGGGAGACCTGATTGGAATTGACTTCGTGGCCAACGCGCAGAGCATGCGCGCCCACGCCGTTCGGGCACGGACCCTCGGCGAGCTGGAAGAAGCCATCAAGGGAATGGCGAAGCAGGACCGCACCAACGTTGTCGTCATCGAGACCGCCCGCAAGGGTGTGGGCAACTTCGAATCATGGTGGGATGTGCCCATTGCGGAGGTATCGGAGGTCGACGCCGTCCGGGCTGCAAGAGAAAAGTACGAGACGGCGAGAAAGAAGGAGCGCTACTTTCTCTGATAAAAATCCGCTCCGGCTTTGACAAGAGTCGCGGCCCGGCTTTGATAAAATCGCCAGCTCGGGTTGCCCTACGGAGTTTTCAGCAATTCGTCCCCGTACATGAGGTCGCAGTTCAGCATGGCCCTGATGGGCCTGGCAATTGGGAGGAACATCTGGTGCACGAACTGAGGTGGTTATGAAAGTGGTTGTGGCCTACGATCTGGGCGAGGAGTTCGTAAAAGACCTGCAGGTGACCTTTCCCACGGTTGAATTTCTACCTGCCTACACCACCCAAGAGCAACTACGGGTGGTGGCGGACGCTGAGGTCCAATTTGGCGAACTGACCCGGGAGGTCTACCTGGCGGCAAAGCGGCTGCGCTGGTTTCACTTCATCGGGATCGGATTCGACCACATCGTTGGCAACATTCCTGAACTGGTGGAAAACGAGGTGGTGATTACCAATGCTCGCGGGACGCACGTCATTGCGTTAGCAGACCACGTTTTCGCCATGATCCTGGCTCTTGCCCACAACGTTCCTGAATTGCTGGAGGACCAGCGGGCGCATCGCTGGGACAAGATGAAGTATTACGGACGAGTGCGAGAACTTGCGGGCACGACGATCGGCCTCCTGGCTATGGGGGATATTGGCAGAGCGGTGGCCCAACGGGCACAAGGGTTCGGCATGGACGTCTACGGGGTGGACATCCTGAAAATGGACCCACCTCCTGGTGTGAAGGAAGTGTGGGAGCTGGACCGGTTGGATGATCTCATAGCGCTCTCTGACTGGCTCGTTGTCACCGCCCCGCTCACACCCCAAACCCGTGGCCTGATTAATCGAAGCCGTTTGGAACGGATCAAGAAGGGCGCCGTGGTCATTGCGATTTCAAGAGGTGGAATCGTCGATGAAGACGCTCTGCTCGACGGCCTCCGGTCTGGACACCTCGGCGGAGCCGCCTTCGACATCTTTGCTCAGGAACCGCTCCCGCCCGACAATCCTCTCTGGGACGCGCCCAACATGTTGATTTCTCCGCATTGCTCACCGGATTCCCTACAGATGTGGGTGCGGCGCAAGCAAATCTTCAAGGAGAATCTACGGCGCTTTCTAGCCGGTGAGCCCATGGTGAATGTGTGCAACAAGAGAGCCGGCTATTAGACCCGGCTATTAGATGAGCCCGGTTGCATCCGGTTAGACTGGAACGGCTGATTCCGGTCAATACGGCTGAGAGAGACTTCGTTGTCTGTCGATTTCAGGCGCGCTGAACCTTCGGACCATGCGGCTGCGTACGACATCGTTACCCAAGCGATGACAGACTTACTGGTGAGGAGACACAATCTGCCCTTTCCTCGTGCCCCGGAGATTCAGCCGCGGGACCTTGCCTTTCGGCAGTACGCGTATGAGTTCCACAGAGAGTCCTATTGGATTGCGGAAGACGGTACCCGGAAGGTCGGCTACGCTTTAGCCACCCGAAATGATGGTCGCTGGTTGCTGAATGGCCTTCATGTGATTCCCGAATACCAGGGCCGGGGCATCGGCCGGCGTTTTCTGGAGCTGACCCTTTCGTCGGCAAAGCCTTCTGACATATTGTGTGTACGCACCGACTCGGTCCAGCCCGTGTCCAATGCCCACTATATTCAAGCCGGCATGTTGCCATGGCTGCCGGTATTGACATGGGCGGGACCGATCGCCGGCCCTGTCCCTGACTTGCCGGGTGACGCATCTTTCCACGTCGGGGCTGACCCTGAAGAACTGGACCCGGTCGACCGGAAGGTTATCGGCCTGCTCCGGAGGAGGGAGCATCAGTTCTGGCTGGGCCAACCTGGACTGCAGTGTGGGATACTCTCGGTAGACGGCAGACCGGCAGGTTACGTATACGTCTCCAAGGACGGCCAGATAGGCCCAGCGGCGGCAACGGCGGAGCCGTTGATGCGGACCCTTCTGCTCTGGGCCGTATCAAGGTCAATGGAGCAGGGCGCAGACCACCTGTTCCTGAACATCCCTGGGCAGTGTCCCAGCGTACAGGAGGTCGTCCTCGCGCTTCGACTCAGGCTCCGAGCCCCCTCGGTGGTCCTTCTCTCTTCTCGACCCCTGTGGCCGGTGGGCCAGTATCTGATCTCGGCGGGCGACCCGTTGCTGTAGAGGGGTACCGGTACCGCGCAAACAGTCAGCGGTCCTTGGGACCGTTTCGAAATTGAACAGTTCGTAAACCACTCTGGAGGAAACCATGAGACGAAGCTTGATGCGGGAAAAGTTGAAACGCGGAGAATACGTGGTGATGTCGCAGTCTTGGATCGTCCCCTACTGGAAGATGGTGGACATGATGGGTTTCGTTGGTTTCGATGGCGTCTGGCTCGAAAACGAGCATAGCGACTTCAGCTACGGCGAGCTGTCGCAGATGATCCTGGCAGCGCGAGCCCACGATATGGATTCCATTGTCCGAGTCGCGCGCACCGGATACACCGGGATCATCAAACCGCTGGAAGCGGGCGCCACCGGAATCATTGTCCCCCACTGCATGGGAGGCGAGGATGCCCGCTCCATTGTTCGCGACGGCAGGTTTTCCCCCATAGGATTTCGTGGATCCGGCGGCAGCTCTGACTTCGACTATGGCACCGCCGATCGTTCGGAATATATCAAGCATGCCAACACCGAGATCTTGATCGCCGTCATCATCGAAGACAAAGAGGCAGTTGACGATGTGGACGCGATCGCCGGGACTGAGGGAATCGATATCCTCTTGCTAGGCCCGGGCGACCTGTCTCAGAGCTATGGCATCATCGGTCAAATGGACCACAAGCTGATCCAGCAGGCGACCGATAAAATGGCTGCGGCTTGTGCGAAGCACGGCAAGTGGTGGGGAATGCCGGTTGGCGGTCGGGAGGATGCCAAGAAGGCGCTGAAGCGCGGCGCGCGCATCGTTCAAGGAGAAAACGACCAGGCCGTCGTGGTCAAAGGATACCGCCAGATGAAGGAGATGTTCAAAGACCTGAACTCCTGACACGCCAGCAAGAGGCAGTGGGCAGAGGCCTGAGGCAACTGCTAGTGCGCCTCCAGCAATCGCATGAGGTTGCGGTAGGCAGTGCTGACGGCCTCGTCCACCTCGGCAACAGAAGGAGAGCCCCAGGCGCCGAGCTCCATCTCGATGCCCAGCGCGCCGCGGTAGCCCCCGTCGTCCAGGATGTTGAGCACCCTCTCGAAGTCAACTTCCCCCGTCCCTATGGGCGGAAAGTTCCATACTCCTTTGCCGCCGATCTTGTCCTTCAGATGGATGTGCGCCGTCTCGGGGACAGCAACCTGCAGGTCTTCGTAGGGCCAGGTATTGTCGAAATAGACGCAGTTGGCGGTATCGTAGTTGATCTTCACGTTCGGGTCACTGGCCGCGCGGACCGTATTCAGGGCGAGCCTGCCGTTGGCGGTGTGGGTGCCGTGCACTTCCAGGCCAATCGTGACCCCGTTTTTTCGGGCATGGTCGGCCACCTCACCGACGTTTGCCAGAAACGGAGGCAAATCCTCTTCCAGGCTGGGTCCGCCAACTGTATTCACCACAATGGCAGCACCGAACTTTGGAGCAAGGCTGATGAGTTTCTTGGATTGCTCGACGTCGTCTTTCCTCATCATACCGATGTTGCCGTTCAGACTCACGATCTTGAGACCGTACTGCTGAAGCTTGGCCAGCAGGGCCTCGACTGCAGCGTCGTCCATGTCGGCGGGAACGTGGGCGGCTGCGGGAACGTGGGCTGCTTTTGAACCGGCGAACGCCTCCACATACTCACAGCCGGCCCGCTGAATCCCTTTCAGTGCGGTCTCCAGGCTGTACTCGTGGTAAGCCACCGTGCCCATAGCGATGATCTTCGACAAACTCATGGTTCACACCTTCCGGCTTGCGGACCCAGTCCGCCAAAGGAAATCAGGTTACGACGACAGCCGATCCAGGATATTCCGAGTGATCCGTTCCACGGTTTTATCTCTACCCCACAGCCCGTCCGACCAGTTCGTTGCGCCAACGGTGACCACGGTGCCCCCGCGTGTGTACACACCAAGGACTGCCGCGCCCGGCTGCGGGTGCCGAGCCATGCTGTCGCCGTACAGCGCCTCCTGAACCCAGCCGAACGTGCCATCACGGACGCATAAGCCCGCCGGGCCGGTGGCGAGGATCTGAAAACTATCCGGCGTGCCATCATGATGCGTGGGGATAGGGAGTCCATCCTCCAGCTCATAATCGCAACCGTCGCACTCGTAACTGATGATCTTGTTCTTTGCACCCAAAAGGTCTCCTCGCTTCAGACTGGTACCTTTAAAAATCCAGTGGTTGGGCCGGTGGACCGTATAGGCTCCCGAACCATCCAGGTACTGATCGAAAAAGCGATGGTAGCCTCCGTGAACATAACTGACTCCGGTGAGTTGATTCTCGGGTCTGTTCACCAGTTGACTAGACCACATTGTGGTCAGCAGCCTGTGATCGCCCAGGTAATAGGGGTCCTGCTTGAAGGCGTTCTTCCAGCCCACCAGAGCACGACCATTGTCTTCGGAACGAACCTGCCAATAGGCCACGTTGCCGCTCAGGAAAGCCACGTTGCCCCCATTAGCAATGAACGCCTCCAAATGGTCGCGCATGGGCGAGGACCAGTACTCGTCGTGTCCAACGCTCAGCACGAGCCGATAGTGTTTAAGGATATCGGGGTGGAACTCCAGGTCCGAATTGACGGCGTAGTCGAACCTATAGCCGGCCCTCTCGGCCCACTCAACGAACGGCCGTTCCCAGTTTAACCAGCAGCTTTGATAGGTGCTGAACCCGTCGAAGACATGAAGCGTCTTCTTCCCTTTCTGAGTCCGGCCCTTGCGGATCCGGAAGGTTCCATTGGCGTCAAGGATGTACCATTGCTTGCCAGCTGACTCGTGAAACGCACCCTCGGCTTGGCCGCTCTTGGTGGTGATGCTTGCGACGTAGGTAAATGAGATACCGTGCTTTGCGAATTCCTTCCGCAACCGGCGCGAGAGTGTCTCTTCCTCCAGATCGGCCTGGCACTCAGCCGAGATGTCAAACAAGAACCTTCCCTCGAATCCAACGAAGCCTGCAAACGGGCGGTCAAACGAGACCCGCCGGGCTGGTTCATTCGGACCTCGATACAGATCCGCACCACCCCAGGTGTTGTAGGCGTTGTCGGTGTTCGTGGCCCGCTGCAGCAGGATCTTCGAGTCCCGGCCGGGATGCGCGGCTCGGACCACAAACGACATCTCTCCTTGTGCGCTCTGGTTGCCCTGCCCAGAACCACGCAAGGTCACGCTGTAGTAGCCAGACCGCCAGTTCTGCGGCACAGGTACTTTCAATGCCAGCGGCCAGTTACATCCGTGCGAGAAACAGTTCTTGGGGATTGGATATTCTCTGCCTGCGAGACCCTCTTTGGTCCAGACCACTTCCCGTTTTCCCCCCACACGGGCAATCTGAATCCAGTACTTCTTGACATTCGTGGAAATGTGCAGCCCGATCTGGCCACCTGCCTGGACACTGAGTTGATCGGTATAACCTTGAATGCTAGGCTGGGATTTGCTGTTCATGCCGTATGCTCCATGCTCGCAACAGTGGCTGGGCCTGCCTGAGCAGTGGAGATTCTACCCCATGACAATCATTTTCATGCATTTCCAGGCATTTTCAGACAATGTTGGTGGACCTAGAGTGATCTAGCCAAGGGAGGTTTCCATGTGTCCTCGACGAATGTCGGCTCCTTTAAAAGCTGCCTTACTCGGTGGGGTAGTCCTCTGCCTGCACCAGGCATTCCTGCTGGGACAGGGCAAACCTGCTGCGGGCGGGAGCTTCACAGAAACCTTCCAGCAACGGAAGATCGAATATCTGAAGCGTGTGCTACCGTCGCTAGAGCAGGTCCGGAACTACATCGGCAAAGGAGAACCACCGGCCGAGGGCTACCATCCGAATGCCGGGTGGACCTACGACTCCGAACTGGGCTGGGTGTTGCAGGATACCATTCGAGACGGCGAGGGCGTCGATGGATCGAGAACCTTTTATCGTTATGAAAAAAGTGGAGCCCGGAAGCGAGCGCATTTCGCCGACGCCACAGCCCGAATCCACACCTATGGTGACAGCTTCACGCACTGCGACCAGGTCAATGGCGGGGAAACGTGGCAGGAATACTTAGCAGCTCACCTGAAGGAGCCCGTTGAAAACTTCGGCGTCGGAGGCTACGGCGTCTATCAAGCGTACAAACGGATGAAAGTTGTCGAGAAGACGCATCCGGCCGAATACATTGTCCTCAATATTTACGACGATGACCACTTTCGCAACCTCGACGCATGGCGCAACATCCGCCTCCCCACTGCCCGTGAGGGCCCGCTCCCTCACCTTCGGGTCAACGTGGCCAACGACCTGGTTGTCGAGCGCCCGAATCCTTGTCCCACAGCGCAGGATCTTTACAAACTCCGGAACCTGGATTGGGTGTTGCAAACTTTTGGCGACGATCCGGTCTTGCACCGAGTTGTCCTCGGTGCGATCAGCGGGCCCATCCCCGCCCAGGCTGTCTCGGAACTGGCGGCAAGTTTTGGAGTGCCCTACTCGACTGCGGGCCGAGCTGCGGTGGGCACGGAAGAGCTCGATCAGATTCACACTCAGGCGGCTCTGTTCTCCACCATCAAGGTCCTCCAGATGGTAGAGAAATATACTGCCGAGAGGGGCAAGAAACTTTTCGTCATTCTTTCCTACGGTCCCGACAATCTCAGGCGTCACTTGCTGGGGGAAAAACGGTTTGATCAGGTGGTAGTCGACTATTTGAAGACCCGGGAGTACCCATTCGTGGACTTGAGGGAACCGCACCTCGCTGAATTCAAGAGCTTTAACTTAGATGTCGAGGCCTACCTCAGGCGCTACTATGTCGGACACTACAGCCCCTCCGGTAACTTCTTCTGCGCTTGGGCCATCAAGGGCAAGATCGTGGAGTGGTTGGACCCGAAGCCGAAACCATATCGGCAAGCCGGCCGCCGCTAAATGACGTTAAGTCAGGCCGCGCAGAACGGAATACCCCATCAAGATCAACATGATGAACGAGACGATCCAGAGAGTGAGGGTGATGAGGGCTTTGGGCGCGATCGATTTTGGCAGGTGCCTGTAACGCAGGTAAAGCGTGGCGAAGCCGAGGAGCGGCAGCAGCAGCGCCTGTCCGAAGCCCCCAATTTTCACCAGCAGAACAGGTTCCCGCACGAACATATAGAACACCACGGGTACCAGCAGCAAGATCCCGGAGATAATCTTTATGGCTCGCAAGCGCGCACGGTAGTTCCGCTTGTCATAGCCTCCCGCCAGGGTAACAAAGTCGGCTAAGACGCGAGCCGTGGCAGCCGTTCCGGCGAAAATTGTGGAATACAAGACCGCAAAGGCGCCACCCAAGAAAAAGTACCGGGACCAATCTCCTAGCGTGTGGGTGTACATGTTCGACAGGATCTTGACCGTTTCGGTGCCCTTCGGCACAACCCCCAGCGTGTGCAGGATGCCTGCCCCGAGCAGGTAAAAGGCCACGGTGGCCAAGGTGTAGACAAACATCGAGGTCAGCACGTCGGCCCCCATTACCCGGATCCATCCGCGAGCGCGACCTAGCCACGCCGGGTCGCCCTCTCTCGGGCCCGTGAAGCGTGCGTACCCTTTTTCGATGCACCAGTAAGGGTATTGCACCAGATCGCCAGAGCCGACGCCTGTCAGGCCAAAGACGGCGACTGCGGTCAACAAGCTGCCCTGCGGGAACTGGAACTTCAGGCCGTCCAGCACGCTGGACCACGAGAAGTAGGCCGGTGTTCGAGACATCAATAGGGCTGCGCTCACTGTCGTCAGCGTAAAGGTGACAACCAAGCCGAGGGCGACCGTTTCCACCATCCTGTAGCGCCCGACCACCAGCAGGAAGAATGTCACGATCATGACGATCCAGACCCAGATCCCAATGGAGATGCCGGGAACTATTTGGTTGAGGACTTCCGAGATGGCCGCATACATTCCGCCATGCACAACCAGATTGTTCACCTGCATGAGAAAATAGACCCAGACGACCCACCCCACCCGAAAGCGCGGCCCCGGCACCCGGTTCAGAGCTTCCAGTCCTGTTTCACCCGTGGCGATGGCGTAACGGCCGAGTTCGTTTTGGACCACGGCTTTGATCGCGCAGCTCAGCACGACGAGCCAGAGCAGGCTGTAGCCGTTCTCCGCCCCCAGCACCGTAGTGGCAATCAACTCACCGCTTCCGACCACCGAAGCAGCGACGATGAGGCCGGGCCCGATCCGGCGGAATATGCCGCCGAAGGTCTCCGGTGGAGCCTCAATGCTTTCGGGGTGGAGTGAGTAGGGGTCTTCCTGGCCGTGGTCGGGCATTGGCGTTAAGCCAGACCCAGGCGGCGCAGCACGGAATAGCCCATCAAGACAAGAGTGATAGACGAGACGATCCAAAGAATGAGGGTGATGAAGGTTTTGGGGGCGATGGGCTTTGGCAGGTGGGTGTAACGCAGGTAGAGCGTCGCGAAGCCGATGATCGGCAGCATCAGCGCCTGTCCGACGCCCCCAATTTGCACCAGCAGAACAGGCTGTGGCAGGAACATGTAGAACACCACGGGTATCAGCAGCACGATCGCGGAGAAAATCCTTATGGCTAGGAAACGCGCGCGGAAGTTGTCCCTCTCATAGACTCCTATGAGGCGCACGTAATCGGCGAAGACCCGAGCCGTGGCAGCCGCTCCCGCAAAAAGTGTGGAATACAAGACCGCAACGGCGCCAGCCAGGAAAAAGTACCGGGACCAGTTTCCGAGAACTTGGGTGTACATGTTCGACAGAATCTTGATCGTTTCCGCGCCCTTTGGAACGACCCCCAGAGTGTGCAGGACGCCCGCCCCGAGCAGGTAAAAGGCCACGGTGGCAAAGGTGTAGACACACATCGAGGTCAGCACGTCGGCCCCCATCACCCGGGTCCACCCGCGAGCCCGAACGAGCCAGGCAGCTTCGTTCTCCCTTGGGCCTGTGAAGCGTGCGTATCCTTTCTCGATACACCAGTAAGGGTACTGTATGAGGTCGGCAGAGCCGACGCCCGTCAGGCCAAAGACGGCGACTGCGGTCAACAAACTGCCCTCCGGGAAGTGGAACTTCAGCCCGTCCAGCACGCTGGACCAGGAAAAGTACTCCGGGGTTCGAGACATCAACAGGGCTGCGCTCACTGTCGTCAGAGTAAAGGTGACAACCAAAACGACCGCGACGGTTTCAATCAGCCGATAGCGCCCAATCATCAGCACAACCATGGTCACGGTCATGATGGCCCAAACCCAGGTCCCTATGGACAAGCCTGGGACGATCATGTTGAGGACTTCGGCGACACCCGCAAACATGGCGCTGAGCGTAGTCAGGCTCGAGACCTGCATCAGAAACCATAACCAGACGACCCACCCCACCAGAAAACGCGGACCCGGCACCCGATTCATAGCTTCCAGCCCTGTTTCGCCTGTGGCGATGGCGTAACGGCCGAGTTCGTTTTGGATCACGGCTTTGACCGCGCAGCTCAGTATGACGAGCCACAGCAAGCTGTACCCCATCTCGGCCCCCAGCACCGTGGTGGCAATCAGTTCGCCGGTTCCGACGACCGCGGCGGCGGTGATGAGGCCGGGTCCAATCCGTCGGAATACGCCGGCGAAGGTGTTTGGTGGCGCCTCGATGCTTTCAGGCCGGAGTGAATAGGGGTCTTCCAAGTGCTGGTTGGACATTAGTGGAATCGCTCACATTAAGTGTAGGCTCAGGTTCTGTCAAGCCGCCGAGTTATTGCGGGTGTGTGTGGGTCGGGAGTAGTTTTTTCCTCGCGTGTGGCTGTGTCGTAGCGCTGGACCACGTTGGAAATTCTAACAGCGACCGTCGGATGAGACACCTTTAAGATGAGGTCATCCCGTGTCGAGACATCCTTCCCCGCAGTTGTGAACGGGCCTCTTCAAACACCTCAAGGACCCGGGCCAGTCGCTCCGGATCGGGCCGCGTGGCCAGGTTCTCCACGTAACTCTGTGCGCCATCGATCAGCTTTAACAAGTAACCCGCAGAAGAAGCCGCCAGCAATTCCTGTCCAGGCACCAGCAGATACACGGGAGAGGTATGGGCAGCTACACTAAAGGCCAAATCAGGAGGCCACGGCGGCCATGACAATCGGGAGGCGCAGCGTGCAGCCAGCCACCCCGGCCCGGAAACCCGCACCCGCTCGCTCAATACCATCTCCTGCGTTCCTTCTCGAGCTTCCCGAGAAGCTATGACTCGTCCGTTGTAGACGACCTCCACCCGTTCAAAGGGTACGAAGCTCCGGGCTTCCACCCGGACCTCCAGGGTGCCGCCACCCGCTTTCAGCCGGATCTCCTCGCCCGGCAGGTGCCCGTCGACGGAAAACAGCAGCAGAGGACCGGTCGTCGAAAACGTATTTCCGCGGCGCACCGCTTGGGCCCAGTTGTCGAAGTTGACTTCGCCCTGTCCAAGGTAGGCGTAGGTCCGGTTGGCTCCCACCGGGACATAGGTCCCCATCTTGTCCGAACCCCCGACGGCGGGCAGCCGGTAGCCGGCATTCAGGCAGTGATACCAATCATAGAAGTGAAGGTCGAAGCCGCCGGGGCGCTGTTCTGTCCAAGGGGCCAGCTCCACCGCATCAATCTTTCCTCGGACCACTTCGGCGGCCAGCTCGCCATTGGAATAGGGGACATGTGCCGCCACCACCAAGCCTTCGCGCTGGCGGCAGAGTTCGGCCCAGTCCGACAGGCTGCTCCAGAGCGGCGTTCCGATGGCACCCTCGTGCGCCCCCCCCGCTGACATTGGAAATACCGGCTCGCCTTTCGAGCCGAGCAAACCAAGATGCCCCATAATGTGATGGCGGTTTTCCGTGCCCATCGTGATCAGCGTTTCCCCGTCACGCGAAGTGACCGGCCCGGAGGAAAAATCCCCGACATTGGAGAACAGATTGCTCCACTGCACGGCCAGGATGTGGACCAGATTCAGACCCTCAGCCTGGCCTTCCAGAACTGCGGTCGTGGGTGAGAGATAATGGACGTGGGTGTCTGCGGTCAACCATCCGTGGGAACGCAGATCGGTAAAACGCGTGATCTCCAGCTCCAGTTCACGCTGGCCCGGCTGAATGGTCACCGCCCTGCGCACGGGCTCGTATTCAAACCCCTTGGCCATCTCCAGATACACCTCCCCGACCGGCAATTCGATCTGGAAGGTGCCGTCGACGTAGGCAAAACAGTCATCTCCCATCCTCAGGTCGGGGGAGTAGTGCTGGCCCATGCCGATGTCGTTTGCCGAGGAGTGACCGTAGGGAGGAATATAGCGACCCTGCTGGGAACGAAAGCCCAGCCGGACCGGCGTGGGACGCCGCGTACCGGAGTCGAGTACGCGCCCGTGCAACCAGGCCTTTTGCGGTTCCAGCAATTCTATCCGCATGCCGCCAGAGCGGGCGTGCTGCTGTTTCCCCGCAGCGGCCTTCCCCGGATCAAAGGTCCCCAGATCAAACGAATAGTGCTTGTCCGTTTCCGCGTCGTGGACCGACAGTGTGGCTTCGGTACTGGCGCTGAGTTCTGCATACAGGTAAGGGGAATCTTTCGCCCGCTTGGCAAAGCGACCGAGACCTTTTTCCGGCTCGGAAAGCCATCCGGCCGGCTGGAACGGATCCAGAACGTAGGATTTGGCGATCACTCCAAGGTCGACGTCCAATTTCCAGCGCTCCGTGTCTTCCGCCGAGGCTTCCGGGAGTGTGAGCCGGTACAGCTGGAGAGCTTCATGGCGCAAGGGGTTCTTGTGTCCTCGAAACAGAGTTAGCCCGCACACGAGCAGCAAATCCTCGCTGGTGGCTTGGATCCGAAGCGCCTTCAGGCTGAGCTCCGGTTCAGGATTGGGGAGCGCACAGAGCCACACCAGCGGCCATTTCGGTCTGTTGGTGCTGACCCTGTTCCGGCGGTACCGTCCCGTCCCAGCCTGTTCGGCGTACACGTATTGATAATGCGGGACTGACGCGAATGCCTCGTCATACCAGGGGACCGATGGGCTGTAGACCTCGAAACGCCGGCGGATGGGCAGCACATGTTCGCTTCCATCCTCGCGGATGAGAACCACCTGCGCGAGAAGCTGGCCGAGCTTTTTCAGCTCGTCGCTGTCGGCGAAAGGGGTGTGCACAACGCCGTCGTGCACCGGAGTCCGAATCCAGTCGCAAAACTGGGCCAGACAAACATAAGTGGCCTTCTGGCCGAGCGGTATCTCCACGGCCGGCGTTGTCCAGGCGCTCGATTTCCGGCTCAGCGCCAACCACCGTTTCTGCCGGTTGCTCTGTTGCTTTTTGGCCGGAGCCCCCGCAGGAGCCAACGCAAACGGAATCCCGCGCAGGTTCTGTTTCCCCAGCGGAGTCCGAATCAGACCGTCGCGGCTGAAAGGTTTGGCCCGGCTTCGCGGACCAAAATCGGACGTAGCGGCGTTGAAATAATTGCTTAACTCCACAGGAGAGAACTTGCTTGTGCTCTTTCCCGCTCCTGTCTTTGGCCCTCTTGCAGAAGCCTCGGCCGTGTCTTTTTGAAGCCACCCGAAGGCGGGCACCCCCGCTCCCACGAGTTGCAGGAAACTCCTTCTTTTCCAACCTTTCTTTTTCATCGCCATGTCTTTTTCATCGCTGTCTTTTTCATAGCTATAAATTCATCCAAGGCGCCGGTGAACTGTGGCGGCTCGCGTCAGTCGAGCGCGTGACCGTCGTGCCTGCTCGGTCTACCACGCCCCCGTCCCGGTGTCAAAGGGAAATGGCTTGCTTGTGAGCTACTTGCGAATTTCGAGGGGCTTCCGGGCAACTACGTTGACTTCCGACGTCAGGCGCGGGAAGACCCTGCCCCAGGCGGTGTTCAGACGGTAATACCAGCGCCAGTTTTCGAGTGGTAAGTAACGTCCAGCGGAGAAAAACCGGAACCCCCGTATGTCTTCGATCTGAAACTTTCTGAGCAGAGTCCTGAGGGAGGGCAGAGTGAAGAACACTACGTGCCCGAACCCGCTCGCCAGCAATTCAGGTCGTTTCTTGGGTACGAGCAGAGGGACCAGGTGGATGCGTAACAGTCGCGTCCACCACATGCATATGGGGACGCCTAGGATGAAAAGACCGCCGGGCCGCAGAACCCTCATGACCTCGGAGACCATCTTTCCAGGGTCCGGCAAATGCTCCAGGATATGGCTGCATACCACAATATCGAAGGATTCGTCCTGCCCAGCCAGACGATCAGCGAGGTTCCCTTGCATGACCTCGGCATAACCCCTTTTTTGGGCTGTCTCAAGACTGGATTGGCTTACATCGATGCCACTAAACTTGACGTCCGGGAAGGGGCCATAGAGGATGAGTCTGCCTTCGCCGCAGCCGATGTCCAGAAGTGTCAGCGGTGTTTTTCTTGTCTGATTTCTTATCTGGGCTTCCCGGAGAACAAAGTCCCCCATGGCCCGATAACGGGCCAGGGTAAGCCGGTATTTGCAGGAGGAGAGTTCGGCGCCAAACGCCAGAATGTCGTCTTTCCTCGCGAAGGCAGAAAAAAAGTTCTTCACCACAGACAAAAGGGCAGCGTCGGGCCTGACCACCTGCTGTGAACCTCGTGCTATGAATTGGTGCCGGCCCTAAGCTTCCAGCTGGGAATCTCTAAACCAGAGCCTTCGTGCAGTTCCGCCGAGCAATGCCGCCCGCGCCGCGTTCTTTAACTCGAGTTCGTGGGTAAAGATCCTGAGATGGTTGCTGTAGCCCAGTTTCGGCGTCCACAGCGCGGACGGATACGAGCTGCCCCAAACGCAGCGGTCCGGACCGAAGGCCTCGATGATCTTGTAGCAGAGAGGATGTGTATCCCTGCACGGATAGGGCTCCCTGCTACCTGCGGCTACCCAGCTCATCTTTGCGTGGAGATTCTTATATTCAGCGAGCCGCTGCAGTGCCGCTAAAGCGTCTGCAGTCTCGGGACGCCCGGCCTGTATGTTCAGACAATGGTCGAGGGCGATGGGGAGCCGTGGAAAGTCGTTCAACATGCGGTGCAAACCCGGCAGATGGTCCTTCCCCCAGTACCAGCCGCCCTGCGAGTCAGTCCAGGAAATCAACACATTCACCGTGATCCCCAGATCGGCGGCGGTCTTCCACAGGGCTCTCACCCCCTCGCTGTCTAACCTGCCGTCCTTGCCAGAGGTGCTTCGCAATCCCCGGAGCCCGTAAACTCGGGTGTCGTGAGTCAAGACGCCAGAACTGTAGGGATCATCCGGGTTCAGCGTACAAACCCCCGCCACCCAATCCGGATTGCTTCGCGCGCTGTCGCGGACATAACTGTTGTCGAAAAGGTAAAATGAGCCCGTCTGGATAGCGCAGACGGCATCCACGCCGTGGGCTTGGCTCTCCTGGCGCAAGTCTTCAAGCGATGCCCTGCCGGGCGGCCGAAGCGGCTTGGATACTGGTTCTCCCGTCCAACCGTGCGTCAGGAACTGTTTGGCCGGCGGGTAGCGCTTCTCATCGGGAGAGTAAATGTGCGTGTGGGTGTCAATGATTAACATGCCGTTCCCCATGACCGTAAGTTTCCGGCTAGCAGCCCAGCCCTCGCTCGGGCCCAGTTCCCGCCCAGTTTCCGGCTCAGGCCGGACTCTAAACCACTGCTCCTGATACTACCGTAAGGAACCATAGTACATTACAAACGCCAGTGGGCGGGTAAACACCAGCGGTCCCGCCTTCCTCATTGACACGAATCGTCCTCCAAGTTAGAAATACCCTAGCCGGTTAGTCTAGGCGAGACTAAATAAGGTCGAGACCAAAAATCCTGAAGGAAAAAGATGATTGGACCAAGAATTCTGAGGGCGAGCTTGCTTATTCCTGTGGCTACAACAATGCTGCTGGCCCAAGGCGACACGGGCGGGATCCGCGGGACAGTTCTGGATCCGTCCGGCGCAGTGATTCCCGGGGCTGCGGTCACGGCGACCAAGGCGGACACCGGGGTCACCTACCCCGCCATCTCCACCGAGTCCGCGAGTTACGCCGTTCGAGGTCTCCGCGCGGGCGTTTACACGGTGGAGGTGGAACAGTCCGGTTTCAAGAAGCTCCTTTCAGACAACGTGGTCGTGACGATTGGCTCAGTTACGCAGCTTGATCTCACGTTGGAAGTGGGAGCCACGACGGAAACGGTGGTGGTGGTGGCGGCTCTTACGACGCTGAAAAAAGAAACCACTGACGTCAGCACCTCAATCAACCCGAAGACGTGGCTGGATCTGCCTCTGAATGCCAGTCTTGGAGGGCGCCGACCCTTCAACTTCGTCATTCTGTCGCCGGGAGTCAGTGGTCGCGACGGCGAGTCTTTCGATCACACCATCAATGGCGGTCAGATTCTGGGCACGCAGGTTCTGATCGATGGCATGGATGCGAGTCAGGCGCTCGGCACGCCGGGCGACGTCGACAAAGCTCTCGTGTTGCCGCCGGAGGCCCTCCAGGAATTCACGCTGAACACCAGCAACTATTCGGCCGAGTTTGGCAATACCACCGAGGGCCATTACAGTTTTACGGTCCGCTCGGGAACCAATGAGCTTCATGGGAACCTTTTCGAATTTCTCCGGAATGACAAGCTGGATTCGAAGCGATGGTTCGCCCCAGAGCGGACGATTAATCGCCAGAACGAATACGGCGGGAGCGTGGGCGGCCCCGTGTGGCTCGGGGATGCGTATGACGGGAGGAACAAAACCTTCTGGTTCTTCGCCCTCCACAGATTTGTCATCAAAGAGGCGCCCCAGTCGGGCTTCATTTCCGTCCCGACGGCCCCTTTTAAGGCAGGGGACTTTTCCACGCTGGGTGTGCCCATTTACGACCCAGCCACCACGCGGTCCGACGGCGCGGGAGGGTTCACGCGCGATCAATTCCCCGGCAACGTGATACCCACTGACCGGTTCAGCCCGGTGGGCATCAGAATTGTCTCATTCTATCCCGAACCTACCCGTGCGGGGGAGACCGAAAATTTCCTTGAGAAGCGGATTCTCGACCTGAAAATTGATTCTTTTACAATCAAAGTGGACCACAGGTTCAGTCAGAAATACAGCGTCCACTGGAGCGGCAGCCGGGCCCATTCGCCCAGAAAAAGTTGCAGAAATCCTTGCTTTGACCCGGACGAAATAGGGGCAACCTCTTTCGAAACCACGCGCATCCCCGCATCCTTTATGCGGGCTAGCTTCGACATTGTGACCAGTCCCACGGTGCTGATCAATCTCGCCGGAGGCGTCAACCGGCACTTGGTTTTGACTCAATTTACGAGTTTCGGAGCCAATTGGCCCCAGCGGTTGGGGATCGGAAACATCGTCGGCAATGGCCCCTTCCCCTTTCAGGGCATCCGGCCCTATGCCGGGCTGGGCGCAGGCAATAACGACATCTTTCGGGGCACGCAACAGAACGCCCTCCAAAGCATCAGCATTGTTCGAGGAAAGCACAATTTCAAGATCGGGGCCGAACAGCGGGGGATCCGGACGGATCACGCGGCCCCGAGCGATAGCGGGCGATTTGTCTGGAGCCAGGCCGAGACCGCGCTTCCCGGTCAGGCACGGACCACCGGTTATGCCCTGGCCAGTGTGCTGCTGGGATGGGTGAATAGTGCCGGCCAGCACGTCCAGGAATTTACCGGCACCTCTCGATTCAGCTCCTATGGCGCCTATATTCAGGACGACTACAAGATGTTGCCGAACCTGACCTGGAACGTCGGGCTGAGGTGGGAGCTCTACCTGCCGATGTACAGCCCCCACGACAATTACTCGATCATGGACCCTTCTCGTCCCAACCCGGGAGCCGGAGGCTTGCCAGGCGCCCTCATTTTTGCAGGGTTCAGAGAGGGCCGGGAGGAAAGACGGCGGCTGACTCCGCCTTTTTCCTGGAACAACTGGGGGCCGCGGCTCGGTGTTGCCTGGAAGGCCAGGCCAGGGCTGGTGATCCGCAGCGCTTACGGCATCACCTATTTTGGCCCCTTGTCAGCGGGAACCGGATCCGTTCGTGAATACCACCCAGGATTCTCGTCCGATCCTGTGTCCAGTAGCCCGAATGCCGGGATCGATCCTGCTTTCATCATTGACGATGGATTCCCCCCATTCGACAGGCCGCCGTTCATTGACCCTGGTTTTGGAATTGGGAGTGACATTGCACTGTGGGACATTAATGCTTCGGAGCCCGCTTACATCCAGCAGTGGCACTTCACCATCCAAAAGGAGCTGGCGCAGGACTGGATGTACGAAATCGCCTACGTAGGTTCCAAGGGCACGAGGCTCAACAGTGGAGTCTTTAACCTCAACCAGGTTCACCCGATCCACCTGTCGCTCGGCGGCTTGTTGTTCGCGAACATCAACGGCCCTGCTGTGGTGGCTGCTGGTTTCCGTCCTCCGTTCCCAGGCTTCGACTCGAGCCTGGCACAGGCCTTGCGGCCTTTCCCGCAGTACAATCACGTCACAGGGTCAGCCGGCAGCGGGCCCTTGAGCGGCACCCAGACCGGGAATTCCACCTACCACTCGCTCCAGATGAAGCTAAAAAAACAGCTTTCGAGGGGCTTGTTCTTGCTGACTTCCTACACTTGGGCCAAGCACCTCGGCGACTCCAACTCCTCAATGGGGGGCTTCTTTGGCAGCGGCGCGCGCGACCATTACAACCGGCAGCTGGAGAAGTCGCTGTCGCCGACCCACGTTCCGCAGCGGTTGACCCTATCGTTCAGCTATGAACTGCCGTTTGGCCCGGGTAAGCCTTTTGGGGAAGACACCTCAGGAGCTCTCGCAAAGCTCATTGGGGGCTTGCAGATCAACGGGATTATGGACTACATGGCCGGCCGTCCGGCGGGAACGTTCACCTTCAACAGGCTGCCGTTGTTCAACGGGCTGGTTCAGACTGGTCGTGTTGGGGGCGCCTTTTTGGCTTACCCTAACGTGGTTAGCGGCGTGCCGCAGAAGCTGCACAGCGGTGGCGCTTTCGACCCCTACATAGATCCGGTGACAGGCGCCGGAGACCGTTACCTCAACATTAATGCTTTTACGGATCCCGGTTTTGCCATCGGCAACGGGCCTGCAACCCTGCCTCAGGTCCGGGGCTTTGCGTTCCTTAGTGAGAACTTTGGGTTGATTAAGCGGACCCCCATCACCGAAATAGTCAACCTGGAGTTTCGCTTTGAGATGTTTAATGCCTTCAACCGCCACAGCTTCGGCCGGTCTTTCGCCAACAACATAAGCATTCCCAATTACGGCGTGATCTTTGCGGCACCATTTTCGGGAAGACAGGGACAGTTCGGACTGAAGCTCAACTTCTAACAACCACAGTATAAGACTTGCCTAACCGGAGCGGGGCGGGACACTTGGCCCCGCCCCATTCCTTATTTGGGGGTGCGGAGTAGCCTTTCGAATCGCACCCATTTGAGCACACCCGACTGAACTTCAAGTACCCAACGCCCCACTTCCACCTTCCCGACGTGCAGGGCGCCGTCGCAAAGCAGCCTCTGGCCTGAAGCCCGGGGCCAGAGTGGAGCTTCTTCTTTGGGTGGGGGCTGGGTGTGCTGTGTTCGGTGTACAGAGAGGAACGCCCCGGGCCGGGGCGTCCCCGCTGTCAGTGTCGCTGCCGCTGTTCGTAACGGGCGCGTGCTTCCTCGCTCTCGCTCTGCCGCCCGGCGGCCTCCTGCGCTACGGAAAGGTTCAACAGGTAGCCGGCTTGGGCAGGGTCAAGCTCAGCGGCCCGGCGATAGGCGGCGATGGCCCCCAGGTCAGGGGAGCAAAAAATGGGTGGGCTAACCGGAACCCGGGGCTCGCTTTTCCTATGTGGGTTCCCAGAGGGGATGTTCGCCGCCCGCGACGCGCTCGCCAGGCTCGCTGTGGCTGAGCGCCGCGCGCTGGTTCAGCGCCTCCAGGACTTCGTTCAACAGGTGACGGGTGGTTCTCAGCTCAGCAAGGGTGGCATGGTCTGCGTAACTCAGGAAGTCCCATTCATCGGGGCTGTTCGGGTGAAAGAGACGGTAAAAGCGGCGCCCGACGTGAAGGATGACATTTCGCATCGAGGTGCGGGCGACGGCGGCATTGCCCTGGAAAATGGCATCGGCCACGTCTTTATGCAACACCATACTCTCATAGATCTCCGCTTCACTTTCACTCCCGCTCCTGTCTTGGAGCCGCAAGGCCGCGCGAATCGTCTCGCCAATCTGTTTCAGGAGCTCATTGTGGCAGGCAACAAAGATGGCGCCGTGGAATGCGATGTCGACATTCGGATGGGCTGCCTTGCCGCCAACGTTGAGCTCCATCTTCCGGCCGCACTCGCCGATCAGGGCTCGCTCTTCGGAGGTTGCGCGTGTCGCTGCCTGCACTGCGGCGGCAGTCTCCACGATCAAACGGACTTCACAAAGGGCGCGGACGAATTGTTCGTCAACAATCCCTTCGGACTGCCATGCCAGCACGTCTGGATCAAAGAGATTCCAGTTCTGCCTCGGCCGGACGCGCACCCCTACCTTGGGACGGACTTCCAGAAGGCCTTTCGATACCAGCACCTTGATGGATTCCCGGAGAATCGTCCGGCTTACGTGAAGACGCCGGCAGAGCGCCAGTTCCGAGGTGACAGCGCCATCCGGCAGCTCACCACTCAGGACCTCAAGCCCGAGCTTCCGAGTGATCTGGGAGTGCAACCGTTCGTGCCTCGTTGGCTTCATAGTCGTAAATATAGTCCAAAAAATAGTGTTATAACGCGCCTCCGGACCCCAATCAGAGGCGCAAGGGACATTCCCCAGTCCTGGCCACACATGTAACCTGTTGACAAGTAGCAGCTTATTATGCATAATAGCTTTTGGTAATTAAATCATAAGGAAATATCATGATGGAGTCTGCATGCCCCAATTGACAATAATCATCATACAAGATCACAATGCCGGGGGACACCCCCCAAAGGGAACATCGGTGTACAGAACTCCGTTGGGCTGGCAAGCGAAACCCTGGTAGCTACTCGGCGGGGGTGGTAAACTATACGTTGGTAGCGATTCAGTGAGGGATGTAAACTGTAACCTTGAGGAGAAGCGAATCGCCATGTGGAGGAGAAGCGCGACGTGGCTCTTCACGGCGGCATTTCTGTTGTCCGCGGTCGCGGATTTGCCCGCCCAGGAGACCACGCCCAAATTGGCTCTCAAAATAACCTCGGTCTACCCCCTGGCAGCAGCGAAGGGAACCGTCTCGGAGATTGAGATTCAGGGAGAGAACCTGGACGGCGTCTCTGCTGTCTGGTTTGGGAGTCAGGGCATTCAGGGGCAAGTCAAGAAGGTCGAACCAATTAAGCTGCTGAAGATCACGCCAGACTCGCAATTGCTTGTGGAGAGGGAAGAGGTCTCGGGGCATCGGGTCGTGGTTGAGCTGGGAATCGATTCCCCCGCCAAGGTGGGTCGCCACTCCTTGAGGTTAGTCTCGCCGAGAGGGCTGTCGAGTGCGCACCCGTTCGTGGTAACCGGGAGCCAGGTAGTGCGAGAGGGCGAGACAGCCCACAGCACGCCTGAGAGCCCGCAGGAATTGAAGATACCGGTGCTGGTGAGCGGCAAGATCTGGGGGAAGGGGGAAGTTGATTACTACTCTTTTGACGCGCTCGCCGGGCAGGAGATTGAGTTTCAAGCGGTTTCCAACGTAGTAGCCACGAGGGGCAACGTTGATGCTGTGCAGCTGACGCTGTACGAGCCGACCGGCAGTTGGTTCGATCCGAAGCGGCCCACGCGTCTGGCGTTCAGTGAGTATGCACGGCTGAGATATAAGTTCAGCAAAGGAGGCCGCTACCTGCTGCTCGTCGGAACCTTTGCTGGAATCAGCGGCCCGGACATGGTCTACGTTCTGCGGATCGCTCCAGCCGGGTCCTCCACTGCTTCCAACCAGCCAGCAGGTCTTCCTGAACTCCATGAGTCGAGAATTGATGCACTCAGGCAGCCGTTTGTGCGCAAGCTGGAACGGAACCGTGTTGAGGCTCTTCTCGGAAGGAGCGTGGCAGCGCCGCAGCCCGAGAAAGACACCCCCAAGAGCGCGCCCTCTGCAGCCGAGGGAGAGTTGGATCTCTCCCAGCCGGTTTTACTGGAGGGATCGATCGACCGTCCGAGGAAAGTGGACAGCTACAAGCTGAGGGCCAAGGCAGGGCAGCGTTTGGCATTTGAGCTGGAGACGCCCGAGGCATCGCTCCCTCAATTCACTCCCCGGCTGGAGCTGGTTGACGCCAACGGGCAAGATGTCTGCAGCAACATCTGGAGAAGGGTCGGGGGCGACAACAATCACTTGATGAAGACCCTGCAGGCAAAGACCATTTATACCTTCGAGCGCGACGGCGAATACACGGTTCGCATTCGTAACCTCGTTTCCCGCCAGGCGGATCCCTCCTTCCAGTATCGACTTCTGATTCGGCCGCAGGTTCCGCATGTCGGAAAGATCAAGGTCGAGCAAGACAGCATCAACGTGGTGCCCGGGAAAGCGGGGAAACTGACGGTCACCGTGGAACAGGAAGAAGGCTATTCCGGCGAGGTTGCCCTGAGCCTGGAGGGTCTACCGCCGGGCTTGCGGGCTTTTACCGGCGCCGAAACGCCGCCTGCGAGAGGGGGATTGCTCGACGAGGGCAGGAAAGAGCAGTACGTTCCCAAAACCCAAAAGGTGGTGATCCTAGTGTTGGGGAGCTCGGATGCTGCGGCCACCGCCATGCCGCAGATGGTCCGGCTGGTCGCGCGTCCGGTTGTGGAGGGGCGGGTTGGTGCGCCGCTGTTGGTTCAGGAAATTCCGGTGAGCGTGTCGAAGCCGGATGCGACCGATGCGACGGAGTTGGCCAGAAAAGGGACATAGCAGGCTATGCTGAGGAGGCGTTCGTGAACAGAGTGCTGGGCGAAAAGAAAATGGGGTGGACGGTTCTGTTGGTGGCGGCTGTTCTGGGGATGTCAAGCCTTGCAGAGGCAGCGCCGGCCCCTCCCAAACTGCAGTCGTTGCGACTGATCCCGCAAAATCGAACGCTCTGGGGAGCGAAGGCGTCTCAGCATTTCCTGGTCATTGGGAAATACAGCGATGGTCTGGAGCGAGATGTGACCGCCGAGAGCCGTTTCTCGCTCTCTGATTCGAAGGTGGCGAAGGTGGATGAGGGCGGGCTTGTGGTGGCCCTGGCCGACGGAAGTGCGGTCTTGAAGGCGTCGTTGGGAAGGCGGTCGGCCAAGACCGAGGTCCGCGTCGCGGGTTCGCAGGAAACTCGCCCGTTCAGCTTCGCCAGGGATATTGGCGGCATCTTGACTAAACGCGGATGCAATGACAGTTCCTGTCACGGGGGTGTGAAGGGGCAGGGCGGATTCAAAATGTCTCTCAACGCGGTGTACCCGCGAGATGACTACAAGTGGACTGTCGAGGGCGGGACCTACCAGGTCCTCACGACCGAGACGGGTGAAAAGATTCCGCGGATCAACCTGAAGGAGCCGGAGAAGAGCCTGCTGCTGCTGAAGGCGACGATGAGTGTTTCGCACGGAGGCGGTCAGCCGTTGCGTCCGAACTCGACCGATTACGAAACGATCCTGAACTGGGTGCAGAGTGGCGCGCCGTACGGCGAGGAAGGCGAGGCGAGTGGGCGGGTGGTGCGGGTCGAGGTGGAACCTGACGAAGGCGTGCTGGCTCCCGAGGGCAAATTCCGGCTGCTGGTGACCGCCCATCTCTCGAACGGTCAACAGGAGGACATCACCGACCAAGTTCTTTACGCCTCGAACAACTCCGAGGTGGTGAAGGTGGACGAGCAAGGTCAGGTGGCAGCCGTGCGGACCGGGGAAACTTCGGTGATGATTCGGGCGTCGGGATATGCGGTGAGCGCCCGCGTCGGCGTGATTGCCAAGCCCATCCCCCGGTATCCAAAAGTACTGACCAATAACTTCATCGACGACTACGTTTTCGCCAAGCTCAAGAGGTTCAACATCATTCCTTCCAAGCTTTCCAGTGACACGGAGTTCCTTCGTCGGGTTTGCCTGGACCTGACCGGGACCTTGCCCCCGCCTGAGCGCGTGCGCGAGTTTGCAGCCAGCAAGGATCGGCAGAAACGGCAGAAGGTGGTCGAAGTTCTACTGAACACTCCGGAATTCGTGGACTACTGGACCTTCCGTTTCGCCGATCTGTACCGGGCTGCGTTTTACGCAAACGGATTTAATACCAGGTGGGCCGAGAGGTACTGGGAGTGGCTTCGCAACAACGTGGCCACAAACAAGCCCTATGATCAGGTGGCCCGCGAGAGGATTACCGCCATAGGCTATACCGCCGCTTCCCGCCACTTTCTGAACAACGCGGACGTCGGACATCCCGCCGACCATATGTCCGAAGAGATCCGAGTCCTTATGGGGAGGCGGTTCGATTGCGCCCAGTGCCACAACCACCCCTTCGAGGCCTGGAGTCAGAACCAGTTCTGGGGGCTGGCGGCTTTCTTTGGTCGCAAGGATCTGGTCGGAGGCAGGGGAGAAGAGCCGGGCACGGTTATTTACGAGAACCCTGAGGGCCAGGACGTAGTGATTGGCAGGGATCGGAAGGTTTTACATCCCAAGACCAAGCAGGAGGTCCAGCCCACCTTTCTCGACGGGACGGTTCTGGCCGAAGAAGATCAGGCGGACCCGCGACTGAAGCTGGCCGAGTGGGTGGTTTCTCACCCCTACTTCGCGGAAGCAGCGGTGAACCGGTTCTGGAGTTATTTCTTCGGAAGAGGAATTGTGGATCCGGTGGACGACTTCCGCTCCACCAATCCGCCGACACATCCGGAGCTGCTTCAGGCGCTGGCTAAGGACTTCCGAGATCATGGCTATGACCTGAAGCGTCTGATGAGGACGATCGTCAACTCCCGGACGTATCAGCTTTCCAGCGAGCCGAACGAGACCAACAAGGACGACCGCATCAACTATTCTCACTCTCTGCCGCGGCTGCTGGATGCAGAGGTGCTGATCGATACCATCTCTTACGTGACCGGCGTGCCGGAAGTTTTCGACCAAAACCGGTTGAAGCCGGGAGCTCTGCCGATCGGGACACGGGCGATCAATGTGAAGGTCCCCGACATATTTAAGTCCCGAGTTCTAGAGATCTACGGCCGGCCCATTCGGACTATAGTGCCGGAGCGGACGGGCGAGACAAGTCTGGGAGAGGCGCTGCACATGCTGGCCGGCTATACCTTCAACGACAAGATCACAAAGCCGGGAGGCCGCCTGGATCAGTTACTGCAGGGGAACTTCCGGTTGGAAATCCAGGGGAAGCTCAAACCCGAGGGAGTCAACGCCAAGATCATCGAGGAGCTTTACGTTTTGGCACTTTCGCGGTTTCCAACGCAACAGGAGCGCTCAAGGCTGGGAAAGATGGTTTCTGAGCACCCCTCTCGAAGGGAAGCATTTGAGGATCTGTTCTGGGCAGTGCTGACGTCCCGAGAATTCTCGGAGAATCACTGATGGGAAGGGGAGAAGAGCAATGAAAACGGAAACGAGTGGACTCCCACACCGTGGAGAATCTGATTTGGGGCGCCGCTCCTTTATCCGCGCCGGTTCACTGGGTCTGCTGGGTATCAGTCTCCGCCAGTTCTTCCATTTGGAGAGCCAGCTTGCAGCCGCGGGGGTCACCGAGGCCCGCAAGAAAGCGAAGGCGCAGGCCTGTATCCTGCTTTGGCAGGAAGGAGGGGTCAGTCATAGGGACACCTGGGACTGGAAGCCGGAAAGCGCCTTCAAACCGATTCCCACCAACGTCGCGGGTATTCAGGTTTCCGAGTTGCTGCCTCGGGTGGCCAAGCACATGGACAAGCTGGGCGTTATCCGTTCCATGCACACCGAGGAGACCAATCATCCGCAGGCGATTCACTACGCCGTAACAGCCCACCGGCCCAATCCGGCGATGCGCTTTCCCAGCTTGGGGTCCATCATTGCCAGGGAAATGGGAACCCGGAACAATGTTCCCCCGTACGTCTTTGAACCCCAGCTGGGCAGGGAGCCGCAGATCATGGGGGTAATGAAGGCCAGCTACGCGGGGGCGCAGTACGACCCCATGGTGCTGGGCGACCCCAGCGAGAAAGACTTCGAGGTGCCGGACCTGAGCCTGCCGAAGTCGATCTCGGCGGAACGGATCGCGGACCGGCGGAGTTTTCTCAAGGTGGTGGACGATCTTTACCGGCGGAGGATGGAGAGCGCTGAACACGCGAAGCTGGACAGCTTTACGGAGCAAGCCCTAAAGATGCTGCTGACTCCGTCGGTGAAGGAAGCGTTTGACCTCTCGAAAGAGTCAGAAAAGACCAGAGATGCATACGGACGCCACCGGTTCGGCCAGAGCACGCTGCTGGCGCGACGGCTGGTGGAAGCCGGCAGCCGCTTCGTGACCGCAGCGGGCTACAAAGCCATGGACTGGGACACCCACAGGGAAAACGATGAGAAACTCCGCGATACGCTCGCACCTACCTTCGATCAGGCCTTTGCCGCGCTGTTGGAGGATCTCGACCAGCGAGGGATGCTGGAGTCCACCGTGGTCATCGCCATGGGTGAGTTTGGCCGGACCCTGAAAAATCCGGCGAATGGCCGCGACCACTGGCCGGGCTGCTGGTCGCTGGTCATTGGCGGCGGAGGGATCCGCGGCGGTCAGGTGATTGGCGCCAGCGATGACAAAGGGGTTTATGTCGCCGATCGAATGACAACCATGGGGGACGTCTACGCCACAATTTACAAGGCGTTCGGGATCGATTGGGAAAAGACCTACATGAGCCCGATTGGGCGGCCGGTCAAGATTGCCAACTCCATTGACGACGCGACCGGCGTGCCTGTCCACGAATTGATCTAACTCCCTGCGGGGCCTTTCCCGAGTGGCCCGAGTGGGATGAGGCAGGAGCTGAGACCATCGGCGGCGGGCATGGCTTGAAACCAACGAACCGCTGACAACAGGAGGCAGTATGGCATCAAACCGCGGCGTAGCTTATATGGGGCCGAGGAAGGTGGAAATCCAATCCATCGATTTTCCGAAGCTCGCGCTGGGCTCGAGGAAATGCGAGCACGGGGTGATTCTGAAAATCGTTGCCACCAATATCTGCGGCAGCGATCAACACATGGTGCGGGGACGGACGACTGCGCCGGCCGGGTTGGTTCTTGGGCATGAGATTACCGGCGAGGTCATTGAGGCCGGCCGCGATGTGGAATTCATCAAAGTGGGCGACCTGGTTTCGGTTCCCTTCAATATCGCCTGCGGGCGCTGCCGGAACTGCAAGGAGGGGAAGACGGGGATCTGCCTGAACGTGAACCCCGCCCGGCCGGGCGCGGCTTACGGGTACGTAGACATGGGCGGCTGGGTCGGCGGGCAGGCCGAGTATGTGCTGGTTCCCTATGCCGATTTCAACCTACTGAAGTTTCCCAATAAAGATCAGGCGATGGGCAAGATCGCGGACTTGGCGCTGCTGTCCGATATTTTCCCTACCGGCTACCACGGGGCGGTGACTGCCGGGGTGACGACGGGGTCCATTGCCTACGTGGCCGGAGCAGGTCCGGTTGGCCTGGCCTGTGCCGCTTCCTGCCACCTGTTGGGCGCTGCCTGTGTCATCGTCGGCGACATGATTCCGGAACGGCTGGCGCAGGCTCGCAGCTTCGGTTGCGAAACCGTGGACCTGCGGAAGGACGCCTCGCTTGCTGACCAGATTGCCCAGATTGTTGGAGTTCCGGAAGTCGACAGCGCGGTGGATTGCGTGGGTTTCGAAGCGCGCGGGCATGGCAAGCAGAGTGGCGTGGAGCAACCTGCCACGGTGTTGAATTCGCTGATGGAAATCACTCGGGCCGGCGGGGCGCTCGGCATCCCTGGATTGTACGTCACCGGAGACCCGGGCGGGGTGGACGAAGCCGCCAAAGTTGGCCGGCTCGGCATTCGCATCGGGCTGGGGTGGGCCAAATCCCACTTCTTTACGACAGGTCAGTGCCCGGTGATGCGATACCACCGCGGGCTGATGCAGGCGATTCTCTATGACAAGATTCAGATCGCCAAGGCGGTGAACGTCACGGTGATCTCGCTCGACGAAGCTCCGAAGGGGTACGAGGACTTCGACAAGGGCGCAGCCAAGAAATTCATCCTCGATCCGCACAAGATGGTTCGGGCCGCCTGAGAAGCGATCCTGGTGGGACTGCAACTCCGGCCGGCTGGCTAGGTGAGTACTTATCAATTCCCTTGGTCATGCGAGGAGTGAAGCCATGAACTTTGAGGAATTCCAGCGGATTCAAACGCGGCGCGGCTTCTTTCGGGACTGTGCGGGTGGCGTGGGCTCGATCGCTCTCTGGCACTTGCTGGCCCGCGAAGGGTGGGCGGGAAGCACTGGGAAAGCGGGACCGAACGCTAATCCTCTGGCAGTGAAGCCGCCCCATTTTCCGGGCAAGGCCAAGAACGTCATATTCTTGTACATGGACGGCGGCCCAAGCCAAATCGATCTGTTCGATCCTAAGCCGGAGATGAAGAAATGGGAGGGCCAGGCGCTACCGCCTTCCATGACCAAGGATCTAAAGTTGGCCTTCATCAAGCCGACGGCTAAGGTCTGGGCGAGTCCGCGCCCGTTCCGGCGCTGCGGGCAAAGCGGCATTGAGTTTTCGGATTGGATGCCGCATCTGGCGAACCATGCCGACGACATGTGCATGATCCGCTCGATGTACACGGAGCAATTTAACCACCACCCCGCCCAGCTAATGCTCCAGAGCGGGACGGCGCTAGGAGGGCGCCCCGCGATGGGCGCGTGGGCCTTGTACGGACTTGGGAGCGAGTCCGACAGCCTGCCGGGTTTCGTTGTGCTGCGGACGGGAGGGGTTTCCCCTGGCGCGGGCAGCGGGAATTGGTCGAACGGGTTTCTGTCATCCGCCTACGCGGGCGTTCCCTTCCGTAGCAGTGGCGACGCGGTTCTCTACTTGTCGAATCCACAGGGTGTTGATCGAGAGCTGCAACGATCCACCCTCGACGGGCTCCGGGATCTAAATGAGATGAACCGCCTGGAAACTGGTGACATGGAGATCGCCTCGCGCATTGCTTCCTACGAGTTGGCGTTCCGAATGCAGATGGCCGCTCCGGAGCTGATGGAGCTCTCCGAAGAGTCGCCCGGCACGCTGGAGATGTACGGCGTGAACAAGAAACCGACCAAGACCTTCGGTACCAACTGCCTACTGGCCAGACGGTTGGTCGAGCGAGGGGTTCGGTTTGTGCAGCTGATGCACGGGGATTGGGACCAGCATACGAACCTCCTTAAGAACCTCAAAAAGAATTGCGACATCGTTGACCAGCCGATTGCCGCATTGCTGAAAGACCTGAAGCAGCGCGGTCTGCTCGACTCCACACTGGTCATTTGGGGAGGGGAGTTCGGGCGTACTCCTCTGGTGCAGGGCAACGACCCGAGCGAAGGCGGTGAGGGGCGCGACCACCATCCGTCTGCCTTCAGCATGTGGATGGCCGGGGGAGGCATCAAGAGCGGGCAGGTCGTCGGGCGAACGGACGACTTGGGCCTGCGGATCGTCGAGGACAAGATTCACATCCACGACCTGCATGCCACCATCCTGCACTGCCTGGGCCTGAAACACGAGCAATTGACGTTCCGGCGCATGGGCCGGGATTTTCGGCTCACCGATGTGGCTGGCGAAGTGATGCACAATCTGTTGGCGTAGTGGACCACGGCTTCGTCATGATTCGAAAGGCCTTCACGTCAAGCGTTGTGGTCGTTTTCCTGCTAGGAATTCCTCACGTCCCCCAGTTGGCCGAAGAAGTAGACATCCAGGCGCTGCCTCCGGCGGCAAAGAGCCAAGTAGATTTTTCACGGGATATCGAGCCGCTGTTTCGAGAAACCTGCTACGCCTGTCACGGCCCGAAGCAGCAGATGGGTGGTCTCCGCCTGGACAACAAGGCTGCCGCATTGGAAGGGGGCTACTCGGGGCCTGCGATCAAGCCTGGCAAGAGCGCCCGAAGCAGGCTGATCCACTTGGTCGCAGGGCTGAAAAAAGATCTGATCATGCCCATGGGGGGGGAGCGGCTTACTCCGGAGCAGGTGGGTTTGCTGCGCGCGTGGATCGACCAAGGAGCTGAGTGGCCTGAAGAGGGTGTATCCGCCGGAGGAAAGGGCGCCCCTGCAAAGGAACTTCCGGAAGCGGGGAGCAAGCATTGGGCGTTCCTCCCGCCACAACGTCCTCCGCTTCCCAAGGTGCGTAACCAGCCCTGGGTTCGCAATCCCATTGACGCGTTTGTGCTGGCGAAGCTCGAGGCCGAAGGCATCGAGCCGTCGGAGGAAGCAGACCGGGTGACCTTGATCCGGCGGCTCAGTTTCGATCTCGCCGGTTTGCCTCCAACCCCGGCGGAAGTTGCCCAGTTCTTGGCTGACCAGCGTCCGGGCGCATATGAGCGGTTGGTGGACCGCCTGTTGGCCTCCCCTCACTACGGAGAGAAATGGGCCCGGCAGTGGCTTGACTTAGCCCACTACGCCGACAGCGACGGGTATTCATCCGATCGTATACGGCCGCATGCCTGGCAATGGCGCGATTGGGTGATCCAGGCGCTGAACCGCAACGTACCTTTCGACGAGTTCACCGTCGAGCAAATCGCGGGAGACTTGTTGCCCGATGCCACGCTCCAACAGAAGATTGCCACGGGATTTCTTCGCAATACTCTGACCAACAAGGAAGGGGGGAATGACCCCCAGGAAGACCGCGTGAAACAGGTGGTGGATCGGACCTCGACGGTGGGAACGGTCTGGCTTGGCATGACGTTCGGGTGTGCGGTTTGTCACGATCACAAATACGATCCCATCGCCCAGAAAGAGTTTTATCAGTTGTATGCGTTTTTTAACACCGCCATTGAACAGAATATTGAGGCGCCCCGTCCGTGGGAATTGGGCGCATACCTGCAAGGCAGAGCAGCGTATGACGAGAAGAGAAAGGCATTGTTGGGGGAATACAAAGTCCCAGAACTGCAGCCCGACTGGGAACGGAAAACGCTGGCAGCCGGTGCAAATCCAGGCCGGGATCCTTCGTATGACATCGCCTGGGATGTATTGGGGGTTATCCTCGACGGCGGGCAGGAGACACTGAGGCTCAACCCCGACTCACGGACGCCGAAGCAAAGGGATAGGCTGACGCACCATTTCATTGCGTACTCTTCTAACGAGTTTGGAGCGAAAAAGTACAAGGAACTGAAATTTGGGGAGCTCAGGACCAAATTGGACAGGCTGAAGGAAGAGTACCCAGGACTGAGTGAAGCTCAGATTCTGGTCGATAATCCTGATCCTCCAAAGACGTACATCCTGATCCGGGGGGATTTTAAGAATCCTGGGATTGAGGTGCGGCCCGGCACGCCGGCAGTAATGAACCCCCTCCCTCAGCAGGCCAGTCCGTCCCGACTCACCCTCGGCCGGTGGCTGGTTGCGAAGAACAACCCCCTCACCGCGCGCGTCTGGGTCAACCGCGCCTGGCAGGAGCTGTTTGGCCGCGGACTGGTGGAAACTTCGGGAGACTTTGGCACGCGAGGAGAGCAGCCCACACATCCGGAACTGCTGGATTGGCTGGCGACGGAGTTCGTGGGGAATGGCTGGAACATGAGGCGGATGCACCGGCTCATCGTGGAGTCTTCCACGTACCGCCAGTCCTCAAAGGCGAGGGATGATTTGCGGGAGCGGGACGCATATAACAAGCTGCTCGCCCGTCAGGTACGCCTCCGCCTACCAGCAGAATCAGTCCGCGATGCGGCACTGGCCGCCAGCGGGCTGCTGAATCGAACGATCGGGGGGAAGAGCACGCGCCCGCCCCTGCCTCCGGGAGTGATGGAGTTGAGCTTTGGCGGCAAGGGCAAATGGAAACAGAGCACAGGAGCGGACCGCTATCGCCGGGGCCTTTACACGACATTCGTTCGCACTACGCCGTACCCGCAATTGGTCAACTTTGACGCGCCGGATTCCATGGAGTCCTGCACTCGACGAGAGCGGTCGACCACGCCTCTGCAGGCGCTGAACCTTCTCAACGATCCAGTATTTGTCGAGGTGGCCCAGGTGATGGCCGTCAGGATTCTGCGGGAGCAACGAGGCAGCTGGGAGGAGCGGCTGAATTACGCCTTCCGGCTGTCGCTGGGTCGGGAGCCCCGACCGCAGGAAAAAGATCGCATGGGTACCTATTACCAGCAGCAGAGGGCGATTCTAGAGAAAAAGAGACAGCTGGCGGACAGCTTATTCCCCGCAATTGAGCTGGAAGGAATTGACCCTGTGGAGGCAGCGGCCTGGTTTGGGGTTTGCCGGCTTCTGCTGAATCTGGATGAATTCATTACCCGGAGTTAATTCCACGTAGTGCCCATTCCACTAACATATTTTCGAAGGGGCCTGAGTGTTTATGGTCGACTAGAAAGGCTCGCTGTGTGAGTCAGGGTTCAGGGCAGGGTGTGACGATCGCGTTTTGCGCGCTAGTGACTTTACTGGCAGCTACTGAAGGATGGTCGCGACTGGAAAAATGGAAGATCGATGGTGTGTGGCTCGTCCCCGCGGTCGCTGTTGACAAAAGTCCTGTAGTGGCACGAATTCGCTCGCGACTTGCTGCGCGCGAAGTCAGCGAGGCTCGTCGGCTCGGCGAGTTATTGATAATTGAGGACCCGGAGAGTTACGAAGAGTATTTCTGGGCCGGGTTTATTGAACAGGTGGATAACCGCCTGTATCGGTCTGTAAGACACTTACGAAAGGCTGAGAAACTTCAGCCACCCGGGAATGCGGCACAAAAGGTTCTCGGGCTGGCGTACTGTCGTTTGGAACAACGCATCTTATGCGAGATGAAAATAAGAAAAGCTGTGATCCTAGATCCGGAGGATTTCGCCGCGCATTACCTTCTGGGCCACTACATGCAGTATGTAAAGGACAGTCCGACAAGGGCTGTGGAACATTACGGCCGCGCTCTCGAACTGAGATCTGATGAATATTTAGTGCTGTACGACGTCGGGACGTCCTACGAGACAGCTAGAAAGCTGCCAGAAGCCAAAGCGTACATTGAGAAGGCGATCGCCATTGCCGGACGCGAGGGACGAACGCTTAGCCTGCCTTACCAAGCATTGTCACGTCTGACTCGGGACAATGATCCTAAAGTTTCCTTGGAGTTTGCAACTCGGGTCGTTGAACTGGAAGCGGAGTCGCCAGGCAATCAGCTAGAACTGGCCAAGGCATATACACGGCTGGGGCGTCTGGAGGAAGCAGTAAATGCTCTGAAGGCTGCGATCTCGCTCGATTCAGCGCAAGCGAGGTCTTACTACCGGCTCTTCAACCTCTACCGACGCCTGGGTGAAAAGGAGAGAGCAGAACAGGCCTCAGCGGGGTTCGAGCGGAGAAAGGCGTGTTGCGAAAGAGAGTGATAAGAATCATTCGCACGGGAGTTTTCATTGGAATCTGTCTCATTGCTCAGATGTCGGAAGCGCGACGTCTTCCTGAGGCACGAACTCCAGAGGAGTTTGACCTGTACTTACAGTTCCATGAAGCCAGTGACGCTGAGACGAAGCACATGGCCGGCCTTTGTTTTGAACAAGCCTATCCTGACTCACAGTTACTTATTTACGTTTACCAAAGCGAGCTCGAATACGCCCGCTCACGCAACCTTTATCAGGATGCTATAGCGGCCGGTGAGAAAGCGTTACGCGCGGCGCCGGCAGACATAAAAGCCCTGATTGGTATGTCCGAGATTCTTCCGCACAATACCGATGACCGTGTTGCCCTCTCCAGTGCTGAAGAGTATGCGAGGCGAGTATTAAAGGAGGTCAACAGGCTTGAACTCTCATACGAAGTGCCGCTTCAAGAGTGCGAAGAAATCCGCAGGTTCCTGCAATCTCGCGCTTATGCCGCTCTAGGGTACGTTGCCGCAAAACGCGGTAGGCTTGCGCAGGCAATTGAGGAGTTTGAGAGAGCAGTAGCCACTAGCCCGGACCCCGTTGGCGTGCAGCTGTTCCGACTGGGAAAACTCTACCGGGCTGCCAGACGGGAGCGAGAGGCGACAGAGATGTTCCAGCGTGCCTCCAAGGCAGGTCCGGCAGATATCACCCTGCTGGCTGAGAGTGAGCTGAAGAAGGAGAAATAATCTGTACGGGTGATTCCGTCAGTGAGTCAACGAAGGGGCCGGATAAGAGATTTCGGCACGAGCGGAAAGTAGGAGTCGCTAGCCGGAAGGCATGAAGGAGGCCAATCATATGCCATACAACGTGCTTAATGGCACGGAGTTTACCACCAAGGAAGTAACGCAGTGTCTGACCAGTCGTGGTCACGCGGTGAGGAACCTCAACCTGCGTCCGCTAAGTGAGCAGGAGCTGTGCGCGGCGCTTCAAGGCGTGGATGCGGTCCTGGCCAGCAACGAGCCCTATTCGGAGAGAGTATTTCAGGCAGCCCGTGGGCTAAAAATCGTGGCCCGCGCGGGTGCCGGGTACGACGCAGTTGATCTGAAAGCCGCGACGCAGTCGGCCTGGAGTCATAGTCAAAGACGACTTGGTCACAGCCCTGAAATCGGGGCGACTTGGCGGCGCGGCCATTGATGTACACGATCCAAAACCCTGTCGGCCCGACGATCCGCTTATTGCCATGGATAACGTCATAGCCACTCCCTGGGCTGCGGCCGCCACAGACACTGCGTGGGTCTTGATGGGCATAACTGCGGCGGAAGAGGTTGTCAGAGTGTTAGAAGGCAGCGCGCCCCAGTTTCCTCTGAATCGGCCTCAGGCGGTGGCAGAGCGGGGGCGCTAGACCGAGTTGATGAAGCCAGCATGGAACCCAAGCCCCCGTTGGCGGGACCGGGCATTTGCTGGACAAGAGATCTAAATTTCCCAGAGGTCTATGATGCGGGAGGTAGTGATCACTTCGCCGTCCACCGGCGCGAATTCCAAATGCATCCCCCGGCCAATGAAGCCTATCTTGATCATGGAGCCGCCCCAGGTGGAACCATGGACGCAGGCCTGCCGCGGGGAGGGGCAAAACTCGGGGTGGCCGGAGATCAGCACTTGGCCTTGCCCCTGGTTCAAGATGCGGTACCGGCGGTTCTGAGTCTGCAATTCCAGAGCTGCTCCTTCGGGTAAAGCATCCAGGTAGACGCCGCCCTCCATTTCCGACTGGATGATGTTGCGGTTAATCTTGTTGCTCAGACCCTGGTGCGGGGCGAATAGCCTGGGCACGGGCACGATGCCAGTGTTCATAAGTGCAATTATACCCTACGTGCGACCCTGAACAGCTAATGTGTTGGTTGCGGCGGCGGGGCGCCGGACCGACCTACCAAGACCCGACATACCAAAAGAAGTAAAGGCGGGAGTCAGGGAAAACATTGAGTCTGAGTACTGGTTCTACTGGGAAGGGTTCGCGGGCAGTCCCCGCCGCGGCTTGCGCCGTCTCCACTTGGCACGTGCGGCTCGTGCCACCGCACGCAAGCGGCGCGCCCAATGGAAATGCCGGCTGAGCAGCGCCAGGCCTGGGATCAGAAACATCCAACCCTGCACGACCGGCAGTAACGCACCCACCAGTCCCAGGGCTACCAGAACCAGTCCAGCCGCTATGCGTATGGGAGCCCAGTTCATGACTATCCGCGATCCCGCCGCACGGGCTGCGTCACCTGGCGGGATCGGCAGCGGGCGCAGTATTCTGTATAAGGACGCGTCAAAAGCTCACCCCGAGGGATCACCAGGAAACAGCCGTGGCAGATGCCATAGGTGCCCTGGTTGATCCGCTCCAGAGCAAGCTTGATTTGCTGCAACAGTGCCGAGCGCCTTGCCGGTCTTCTCGCACGCGGTGCCGTCCCGGTGACTTGAACTTTCAGTTTAGTCAATGCCGACCTGAATTCGCCAGAGATATCTACATTCATTGCTGTCCTCGTCGTCGGCTCCGCGGTAACAGGCGTGATACCGAGGTGCTTTACCGCGGGCGAAAACAAACGCCACAAATGAGCGCAGCGGCGCTTGCCTCGGGCAAGCAAATGGGGAGTTGTCCAGACAGCGGCAAGCCGTTGGAACCAAACACCTTTTGGCCGACGCTGCGGCTCGTTAGACTTCCCGAGGGGCCGGCAGACTACTTCGTAGCCTCCACTTACAATTAGACGTGCATTCCCGGCCAGTAGTTCCGGAAATCGTGGGCGGTAGGACAGGAATTGCTGCCCTTCTGCACCCCATCGGGACCGGTCAGCCTGAAATGCCGCCCACGGGGCGGCCGGGAGGTTCTCACCTGCGCCACGGTGAGGCAGTGCTATTCGGGAGGCAGCGAAGACGCATACCCGCGGCTGGCAATGCGCTTGGCCACGGTCTCGTAGCCGAACCGGGTCATGTCGTGCACTCCGGCAGCGTCACACCAGCGGGTGTAGAAGTTGAACAGGGCACAGACAGTAATGGCGTCGTAGATGGCTTCGTCCGACCAGCCGGCGGCTTGCACCTGCTCCACGTCGCCGGCCTGAATCCGGTAAGATTCGCGGGTAACCTTCTCGAGAAATCTGAACAGGACTTTTTCCGCCTCAGGAATGGGGGCGGTGCGGCAATCGTTGAGCACGGCCGCCACCAGCTCCCGATCCTGCAGCAGCTCAGCCGCGCCCGCGGCGTGACAATTGATTCAAAAGGGGCACTGGTTGAGTTTGGAGGTGAAGGCGGCAATCAGCTCGCGCTGGCCGGGCGAAAGTGGCGAGGGGCCGCGCATCAGTTCCTGCGTGAAGCGCGACAGGTGCTCGCTCATACGGGGCTTGAAGGCGAACAGGTAGAGAATCTGAGGGACTGGAATCCCCTGGGCCTCCATTTCGGCGAACCGCTCGGCAAAGGAGCTGTGGGAAGCAGCCGCCTCCACCGATTTCAGGAAAATCGGGTCCATCCGCTGGCGTCTATCCCTTTCACGATTCATTCCCGCCGATCTGCTCGGACAGATAGTTGTCGAGTCCCACCTCACGGATCAAGTGGAGCTGGGTTTCCAGAAAGTCCACGTGCCGTTCTTCATCTTCCAGGAGTTTCTGAATCAGCTCGCGTGATCCATTGTCGCCATGTTCCCGGCAGGTTCGGATGCCCTCGTTGTAGCGGCGGACTGCGTCAATCTCGAGCGCCAAATCGTTTTCCAGTTGCTTTTGCACAGTGTCGCCAATCTTGATCTTGAAAAAAGTCATGTTCGGCACCGCTTCCAGGAACAGAACGCGCTCGATCAACTTTTCGGCATGCTTCATCTCATCAATGGCTTCCTTCTTGGTCACCTCGGAGAGGCGATGGTACCCCCAGTTCTCACACATCTCTGCGTGGACGAAATACTGATTAATGGCAGTCAACTCCGCTTTCAGCGCCTCTTGCAGCACCTCAATGACTTTTGCATTTCCCTTCATCGGCGAATCGTTCTCCTTTCCTCGGGGCGACCGATGGCTGGCTGGCCCCGCCCGCAAGCAACTGTAACACAGACCTATTCAGCCCTTGCCGGTTTTGCGGCGCTGGCGGATCTGCTCAAGTCTGTGTCGGAATTGCATCTCCAGCCCTTCGCCGCTCGGCACGTAGTACTGGCGGTCAGTCAGGCTTTCAGGCAAGCAAGGCATGTCCGGTGCCACCCGCTGTTCAAGGTCGTGTGCGTACTGATAGCCCTTGCCGTAGCCGAACTGCTGCATCAGCGGCGTCACAGGGTTGCGCAGGTGGAGGGGCACCGGCTCGGCCACCGTCTGTTCCACATCCTTCTGCGCTGCTCCGTAGCCGGAGTACAGCGCGTTGGATTTGGGCGCCAGAGCCAGATACACGGCAGCCTCGGCCAGCGCCAGGTTCCCCTCGGGCATCCCCAGGAAGTGGACCGCCTGCATAGTCGCCACCGTTACCGGCAGCGCCTGCGGGTCGGCCATCCCGACGTCTTCGCTGGCCATGCGAATCAGGCGGCGCGCCAGGTAGAGCGGGTCCTCGCCAGCCTCCAGCATTCGCGCCAGCCAGTAAATGGCCTCATCCGGATCGCTATTGCGCACCGACTTGTGCAAGGCCGAGATCAGGTTGTAGTGCTGCTCGCCCGCCTTGTCGTAGAGCAGCACCTTGCGCTGGAGGGCGTCGGCGACAATTTGGTGCGGCACTCTGATCCGGCCCCCGGGCCCGGCTGGAGTGGCCAGCACCGCTGCCTCCAGGACGTTGTAAGCGGCGCGTGCGTCGCCGTCGGCAAAAATCGCGATCTGGCGCAGCAGCTCTTCGGAGATTTCCGCACTCAGCTCTCCCAGACCTCGCCGCTGGTCGGCCAGCGCCCGCTGCAGCAACGTCAGGATTTCCTCCACTCGCAGCGGCTTCAGCGCGTACACCCGGCTGCGGGAGAGCAGGGCCGAGATCACCTCAAATGACGGGTTTTCGGTGGTGGCCCCAATCAAAATGATGTCGCCCTTCTCCACGTAAGGGAGGAAGGCGTCTTGCTGGGCCTTGTTGAAGCGGTGGATTTCGTCTATGAACAGGATGGTGCGGTGCCCATGCCGGCGAGCGCGCTCGGCTTCCGCCATGACCGCCTTGATTTCCTTGATCCCGCTCAGGACCGCGCTGAAAGTGACGAACTGGCTCCGGGTCAACCGGGCCATCACGTGCGCCAGCGTGGTCTTGCCCGAACCGGGCGGGCCCCAGAAGATCACTGAAGACACCTGGTCTTTTTCGATCTGAGTGCGCAGCGGCTTGCCGGCGGCCAGGATATGCCCCTGGCCCTCGATCTCCTCCAGCGACTCCGGCCGCATGCGGTCAGCCAGCGGGCGTGGCTTCTGGCGCTCCAGGTCTTCGTCGAACTGCCGAAATAAGCCCATTGCTTGAATTGCCTGACGGTTTCAACGACTCATGAACGCCCTTCCACTAAGTCCTCAAAGAGTCCGTCAGATGTGCCGCGAGCGGCGGCGGCCCGGTAAAGCCGGTAAAGAAAGATGCCAGCGGACACAGCGGCATTTAGCGACTCAACCCTCGACGTGTGGGGAATCGCTACCGGGTGGGCCGCAGCCAGAATCGGCTCGGGCACTCCGGTGCCTTCCGCGCCGATCGCTAGGGCCAGCGGGCCGCGGAAATCCACCTCGTCCAGCGTCTGGCGCGCGCCGGCGACGGCGGCGTAGAGGTGGACACCGTGCTGGCGCAACAGTTCCAGCACTCGCCTGCACGGAAGCCCGTGCAGGTGCGGCAGGCGGAACGCCGAGCCAGCCGAAGCCCGCAGCAGCTTGGGGTTCTCCGGATGCACTGTCCCTTGCAGCAGCAAAGCCCCGGTGGCCCCGAAGGCTTCGGCGGTGCGCAGAATTGTACCGGCGTTCCCAGGATCCTGCACCCCCGCCAGAACCACTAGCAGCGCGGGCGCGGGGCTGAATAGCTGCTCCGGCAACCACGACCGAGGTTGCACCAAGGCCGCCACCCCCTGGGCGGACGGCGTGGCTGAGATGCTTTCGAAGACCTTGGCTGCCACGCGATACATCCGTGGCTTGGTGCTGTGGCGGTCCAGCAGCCGGCGCAACTGAGTTTCGGCTGCCTCGGTAAAGAATATTTGCCGGACAGCAAGGTGGCTGCTGAGTGCTTCTTCCAGCAGGTGGAAGGTGTCTACCGCCAGCAGACCCTCCGGCGTTCGTTCGCCGCGGGCCAGGGCCTGGCGCAGCTTTTTCACCTGCTCATTGCGACGGCTCTGAATCCCCCGGACTGTGGCCGGAGCGCGCATGCCTTATTGTAGCCAGAACCCAAGCAGTAGGGCAGCAGCCAGGAGGATGAAACGCAGGCACCGGGCTATCTTAGCCCACTACCGGTTCGCCGCTCGCGACCCCTGCGGGCCGCCCGACAGCTGAGTTAGTCGGCCACGTGGTGGGACGCGCGATAGTGAGCGGCCAGCAGGTCCCGGCCGAAGTCGCCGTCAAAATCGCGCCAAACCGTGTGAATGTGGTTGGCGTCATTCTGTATGTTGTCGTATTCGATCAGGAAGGTGGGGCCCTGGATCCGGTAGTAATGCGGTTGCCCTCTTTCTGAACTCCCGGCCCAGGCAAAGTGGATTTTTTCCAGCCCACCCTCGCGCAGGCGCTCCATCCGGGCCTGTGCCAGTTCCTCGGGCATATTGCCGGCATACTCTTCCAGCAGCGCGGCGAGCCGCTCTGCCTGGCTTGCGTCCATTCGGGCCATCGGCAGCCCCTTAGGAGAGCGGATGTTGACCCGGCGTTCGGCGCGGGTCAGAATGTCGCGCGGCGCTGTGGTGTCAATGACGGCGATTGCCTGCTTCTTGGGGTCGAGTGAGGTCAGCAACTCCCGCGCCAGGTCCTCTTCGCGCGCCAGCGTGCGCAGGCCCTTCCGCGGCCCGTGCTTCACCTCGGCTGGATTCGCACCGAAAAACGACGGCGCCCAGGCGATCGACCGGCCGCTGACCAGCGTGAAATTCAGTGACAGGTGGTGCCCTTCTGCCCGCCAGCCCCAGCTGCCCGATTCGGAAGGGTCACCGAAGACGCTGAAATAATAGAGTGCCGAATCACGAGACGGACCCTCACCCTGCTCCTGATCGTGCAGGATCTTTTCCAGGCTCATGATGCTGGTGGCCTTCAGGTAGCCGCGCCGGCTCAGACCGGCGCTGAGCAGGGCGTGCGCCAGATACCTTTGGGCGGCGTCCATCTCCTTGAATGCCAGCCCTTTGCGCTCTCGCGGGATATAGTGCCAGTTGGTGCGTTCCTCGGCTTCCATCGGGAAGACGGTACTGGCCCTTTGCTCGGCGGACAACGAGGCCAGGAAATTGCCGGCCGCACTGGCCATGACCGCGCCCGGCCCGCTCTGATAATAAGCTGTCAGCAGGACGCTGGCGCAGAGTAAGACGACCGCCACTGCTACCAACCGTTGCTTCATACCCCCCTATCCCTTCCCTGGGATTGCAGGCTGGCCCTTCCCCGCGATTCCAGGCTGACCTTACGCCGCGATTATAGGCTGAATTTCAACGCCTGTGCGTGCTTTTTGCTCCTTAAGGAGTTTTTGATTCCACGCCAGCTATCTGATCACTGCGAGAGTTCCGCCCGATATAGCCATTTCTTGATGTCGAAGTCCAACGCTTCCGCGCCGCTGCGACACGGAAGCGACCAGTGTAGCCGTACCGGCTTCAGGCGCTTGTTTGACCGCTGGTACAACCTTTCGCGAATGCTTGCCATTCCGATGTCCACTCCTTCTTCAGAAGCAATTCTTCAATGCGATACGCATGGAAGAAATCGTGAAGCGCCAAGTGGCGAAACATAATGAAAACCGAATAGTGGCTGTACTCCCCGTGCTCGGCTGTCCGGTTCCAATCCGATGCCGACAGCTCGCGAAGTCGCTCCACGAGCCGACGGCGATCGTCGACGTACTGCCGAAGTGAGTCTTCCAAGCCCATCCCGAGAAGCCGATCATCTGGGTCGCTGTGGCCGGGATCATAAGGGGTGATGATCGGTGCAGGTGAGGCAAGGATCTGTTCCAGCCGGTCGAAGAAGAGTCGATGAACCACCGCGAGGTGACAACCATGCTCGTGAGCTGACCACTTCCTGGGAGCTGGACGCCGTTTGAGCAAAGCAGGTGGAACATCGCGCAGGAGCGGCACAACGATGCGCGGCGCCCGCTCGAGCGCTTCAATGACGGCTGTTGCACTATCCATGAGTTACTGGCTGTGAATCCCTCGCCTGCCTCGATTCTGCACGTGCGAGCCAGTTGGAGCAGCCTCTTCGCCACTCCCCGGGCACCTGGAAATCGGGCTAGCCCTTCACCAAGACGCTACTGAAGTTGAAGATGGCCGTTCCATTGCGGGGACGGCCGAAAGAGGTGGCCGGGTCGAATCGGGTAAACAGAAGGAAGTTGCGCAGCTTGGCGATTAGGGCTGGATCATGGGGTCCGTTCAATACGCGGAAATCCATCACGTCGCCCCGCTTGCCTACATAGATCTCGACGAATAACCCTGGCTCGCCAGCACTGAAGCTGAAAGGTGCCATGGATTTCAGCCGGGGCTCGGTGCTCAGACGCAGTGGGACATCATCGGTGAGCGCCGGGGTGGGGATGGCGAGGCTGTGCATTAAGATGCCGAACAGCAGCAGTGCCGAACACAGACCAGCCACAGCGGGGATGGCTATTGGCTCCATCAGGTTTCGTAACCGCACCACCAGCCGGTCGGCGAAGTGCGAATGGGCCTGCTGAGAGAGACGCACGCGCATGGCCAGGGCCAGGGCCGGAGGAGGAGCCACACGGGCGGCAACACGCACCACCTTTTTCAGGTGAACCAGTTGGCGCCATTCCACGGCACAGGCCCGGCAGGCGTCGAGATGCCGCCGCAGTCGGAGCGAGCGCTCCGCGTCGAGAGCCTCATCGGCGAGCGCGGAAAGATCCGCACGCACCTCAGGGCACTTCAGGCACTCACTCGTGTGGCTAGTTTCCATGGCGTGATCCTCTGTGAGCTCGTTTCCTCGGGTTCCTGGCGGGGCGCGGCCGGTTCCAGGTAGCGCGCCAGCTTGGAGCGCAAGGCCTCGCGCCCCCGCGCCAGCCTGGACTTTACGGTGCCGACCCGAACCTGCAGAATCTCCGCAATCTCTTCGTAGCTGAGATCTTCTACGTCGCGCAGTACCACCGCAGAGCGGAACGGGAGGGGTAGTTCCGCCAGGGCAAGTTCCACGGCGGCGCGCATCTCTGCGTTTGCGACCTGCTCGTAGGGTGACTGAGAGTCATCCACTAGCTGGCAACCCAGGCTAGCCTGCTCGCCTTCCTCCCCAGTGGACACCGGAGAAACATCCAGGGAAAGTTCGCGCCCCCGGTGGCGTCGCCACCACCGCCGCTGGTTCGAGGCTTCGTTCACGGCGATGCGGTAGATCCAGGTTTTTAGAGAACAGCCGCCCTTGAAGCCTCGCAGGCCACGGAAGACCTTCAAGAAGACTTGCTGCACCGTGTCGGGTGCATCGTTGGGGTCCCGGAGAAGCTGATAGACCAGATTGTACACTGACGATTGGTACCGGGAGAACAGCCAGGAAAACGCTCTTTCGGAGTTCTCATGCAGGCCGGCCAGCAACTCCGCGTCTTCGTGTCCAAGCGGCCACACGTCAGCCCATTCGGCCACTGCCGTCTCTGTGACCTTAGCCATCGAAGGCCTTCTTGCCTTTTACTTTAGCAGGTGTGAGCCGACAGGTCAACTCGGCGGCAACACTCCAGCTTCTACCTGCCGATTTTCGCCCTCCTCTTTACAGACCCCAAACGGGGCAAAAAGTTCCCGTTTTTTGGAGGGAAATTCCATGTGACACACCAAGTCCCGTCTCAGGAGGCAGCGGCACCGGAGGGGCTGAACACAACCCAGCGGTTGCGCCCCGAGTGCTTGGCGGTGTAGAGGGCCTGGTCGGCGGAATCCAGCAGGAGCTCGAAGGGGCCCTCCCGAATCAGTTGGGTGCCGGAGAGGCCAATGCTGATGGTCGCCTTGGTTGTGGTACTCCCCTGGGTGAACGGCTCGCTTTCGATCGACGCGCGGAGCCGCTCGGCCAGCATCTGTGCGGTGTCCAGGTCGGTATTGGGCGCCACTAGGATGAATTCCTCGCCCCCGTATCGGGCCAGCAGGTCCGAGCGGCGGGTGGCGGCCTTCAGGCGTTCGGCAGCGGTTTTCAGCACGTGGTCGCCGAACATGTGGCCGTAGGTGTCATTGATGGACTTGAAATGATCCACGTCCAGCATGAAGCAGATCAACGCCTGCCCGTAGCGGCGCGCCTCCTCGAAGAAGTGCTGCACAACGGTGAAGAAGTAGTGCCGGTTGTAGAGGCCGGTAATCTGATCGGTGACGGCGAGCTGCTCCAGCCGGGCGTAAGCCTCAGCCAGCTCGCTCTGCTTGTTTTCCAGCTCGAGGTTCAGCTGTGTGATTTCGCCCAGCAGTTCCAGGTCGGCCGTCTTGTTGCGTCCCACGGCACCGACCAGCCGCAGGTCTTCCAGGTCCATGCGGCACAGCGAATAGTGCACAGGGTGGATCCTGCCGTCGCGAGTTTTGTGAACCACCTCGATCTGGCGAGCGCCAGAATCCATAGCCGACAGCGCATCCCGAAATCGGGATGCAGATTCAGCGTCCACCAGGGAGATAAAATCCACGCCTTTCGGTTCGGCTTCACCAAGGAACGTGTTCCGAAAGGCCCGGTTGGCAAACACAACCCGGCCCTGTATGTCCAGGGTGACCAGGTAGTCTGTGGCCGCGTTGATAAAGGCCACGGTCAGGGATTCAGGCTCCATCCGTACACCCTCCTCCAGCGCCCGTTATACAGCGGGCATGGCGGCGCTGGCAAGTACCCCTTTCCAGAAATTCAACAACCCGGGGCGGCTTCGGGGGCTCCCGCGCAACGGACTCGGAACGCGGGCGACGGGTGGCAAGGGCCGGCTTCCTGCCCGTGAACAGGTGCCTGCTCGGTGGACAGGTAGGAAAATGCCAGCGCCAGCGGGGCATTGCGCAATATACTGGGGCCGCAATATACTGGAACCGCACTGTACTGGGGTGTTCCCTGATGCCGGAGAAAGCCAATTTTTCCACCATTGACGAAGCGGTCGAGGAGATGCGCGGCGGGCGGATGGTGGTAGTGGTGGATGATGAAGATCGCGAGAATGAAGGCGATCTGACGCTGGCCGCTGAAAAAGTCACCCCCGAAGCCATCAACTTCATGGCTCGCTTTGGCCGGGGGCTGATCTGCCTGACGTTGACCGAAGAGCGGCTGGATTACCTACGGATTTCACGAATGGGGGAGAAGAACACCTCGCCGCACGGGACCGCCTTCTGCGAGTCGATTGACGCCCGTTACGGAATCAGCACCGGTATTTCCGCGCAGGACCGAGCCACGACCGTCCTGGCAGCCATTTCCCCGACCACGCAGCCGTCCGATCTGGCGCGGCCCGGGCACGTGTTCCCGCTACGCGCGAGGCGCGGCGGTGTGCTGGTGCGCGCCGGCCAAACGGAGGCCAGCGTCGACCTGGCCCGCCTAGCCGGCCTGATTCCCGGCGGGGTCATCTGCGAGGTGATGAATGAGGACGGCACGATGGCCCGCGTGCCCCAACTGGGCGAATTTTGCCGGAAGCACGAGTTGAAGATGATCACGGTGGCCGACCTGATCCGCTACCGACTCCGCAACGAGCGCTCGGTGCGCCGCGTCGGCGAAGCGGCCCTCGTCAACCGGCACGGGGAATTCCGGGTGATCGCGTACCAATCGGAACTGGACGGGGAAGTGCACGTGGCTCTGGTGAAGGGGGACGTGGGCCCTCAGCAGGAGGTGTTGGTGCGGGTGCACTCGCGCTGCCTGGCCGGTGACCTGTTCGGCTCGTCGGCCTGCGACTGCGGCGAGCTGGTGGAGGCTGCCCTGGCCCGCATCGCTGAGGAGGGCCGCGGCGTGTTGCTCTACCTGCACAATACCCGCCCCGGCTTCCACGTTGAGCCGGTGGAGGACGGCCGCGGGATGCTGGTCTTTCACGGCCGCCAATTCCGCCAGCCCAGCGAGCTGGCCCACGATCGCCGCATCCAGTACGAGTCTGGCATCGGTGCGCAAATCCTCTCTGACTTGAACCTGCGCCACATACGCCTGCTCACCAACCGCCCGCGCAAGGTGGCGGCGCTGGAAGGCTACGGCATCCGGATCGTCGCACAGGTTCCGCTGCCGATCGAAAGTTCCCTCGGCCGCCGGAAATCGCTTTAGCCGTTGGTTCTCCGCCCGGAAATGACTGTAGAACAACGGGCCCAGTCAATAGGCATAATGCATGCGGGGACTCTTAGCTCTTAGCGTCCTCCTGTTCTACGGGCAGGCCGCTGATGTCGCCGAGGACGTGCCACGGGCGCGGCGGCTGGGCCAGGCTTACTACGAAGAGGGAAACTACCCGAAGGCCGCCGAGCAGTTCCGGAGCGTGTTGCGTGCCCAACCTGGCGGCGGCGCGTTTGCGGATCACCTCAACCTGGGGCTGACGCTGATCGGAGCGCAAGACGAAGAAGGGGCTCTGACGGCGCTGGAGACGGCGCGGCAGATGGATCCCGCCTCGGCGGCGCCCCTGTATGGGCTGGCCATTCTGTACAAGCACCAGGGACGTTTCCAGAAAGCGCTGGAATACTTCCAGCGCGCGGAAAAGGCCGGTGCCTCTGACATCGCCACACTGTTCAACACCGGTGTGGTGCTGATGTCGCAGGCTCGTCTGGAGGAGGCGCTGGGCTACTTCCAGCGTGTGCTGGATCGTGGCGTTGATTTCGGGCCGGGCTGGTACCTTGCATCTGAATACCGCATGTCGCGCCTGCTGCGCCGGCTGGGTCGAGCCGAAGAGGCCAAGCGCGTCCTCCGCAGTTGGCAGCAGCACCGGAAGGAACGAGGCGAGCCAATCGAAACAGCCGCCATGCTGGAGCTGGGGCCGCTGGCCAAGCCCCAGATTCCGGCCGAAGCTGCTCCGGCGCGCCGGAAGGTGGCCGCGCCGGTGTTCACCGCATACGTTCCCCATCCGGCAGTCGATTTCCCAGTGGTCGAAACGCGCACCATTGTCCTCGATTACGACGTGGACGGCGACCTGGATCGCCTCTTGATTCCGGCAAAATGCGGTCGGCCGCGCCTGGAACGCAATAACGGCCCGAACGCAGCCGGCAGAGATGAGTTTTCCGATGTCACCACCGCCGCTCAACTTGTGGTTCCGGGAGAAAAGGGCGTGTGTAGCGCGGCGGTTGCGGATTTCGACAACGATGGTGACACCGACATTGCTGTCGCAGGCCCGGATGGAGCGTGGCTGTTCTCCAACCTGCGGGCAGGCAAGTTTGGCGTTTCGGCGCCGTTTGGCCAGGCCAAGGGGACGGCAGCGGCCACCGCGGACTTGGACGCAGACGGCGCCTTTGACCTGGTCTTTGGCTCCTCGGCTGGCGTTTCCGTATGGTGGAATCGGGGCAGCCAACTCGTGGAAGTTGCGTGCGCGAAGGGGCCGTTCGCGCTGGGCGATCTGAATGGAGATGGGCTCCAGGACCTAACGACGGTCGAGGTCTCACAGAAAGGCAGAACCCAGCTCCGCTTCTGGCTGAATCTGGCAGGACGGCGCTTCCAGCAGCGGGCCGGTCCCTCGCTGGTCGGCCGGGTCGCCGCGCTGAAGACAACGTACCTCGGTGAAGGCCTGCGTGAAGGAAAGCTTTCCCTGCTGGCACGCACCTCCAAGGGCGAGGTGTGGAAGTTTGACCGCGTGTCCCCGCAAGCTCATTGGCTGCGCCTCAACCTGGAGGGTTCGCGCAGCAACAAGGCAGGCGTGGGGGCAGTGGTGGAGGTGAAGGCCGGCAATTTCTACACGCGCGCGGTCGTGGGTGCCGAGCCGCTGACGATCGAAACCGGCAAGTTGGAGCGGGTGGACGTGGTGCGCGTCACCTGGCCCAACGGCATGGTTCAGAACGTGATCGAAACCCATACCAATCGCGCCGTGCGCGTGGCTGAACAGGACCGGCTAGCCAGCTCCTGCCCGTTTCTTTACCTCTGGGACGGCAGCGAATTCCGCTACTTCGGTGAGGTATTGAGCATCACGCCGCTGGGTGAGCCGGACGGGCGCGGCGGCTTCATCCTGCCCGGCTGGCACGAGAACGTCTTCCTCCCGGCAGAGAAGATGCGGCCGCGGGACGGCCGCTATCTGTTCCAGTTGACCGAGGAGCTGCGCGAAGCCGTGTACCTGGATGGCGCGCGTCTGGTGGCGCTGGATTATCCCGCAGGCATGCGAGCCTTTGTGGACGAGGCCTATCGGGGCGCCCCGGAGGAGATCCCTCCGGTCCTGCTGGCGGACGTGACCTCGGTGCCCTCCCGGCGGGAGCCAGCGGAGCCAGGCGAGGAGGTGCTGCCCGGCCTCCTCGAGCAGTACGTCGTGAACCTGGAGCTTCCGCCCGGCGCCGACTTCCTTGTGCTGCGCGGCTGGACGTATTGGATGGATTCCAACGTGGCCACTGCCGCCAGCCAAAATCCTCTGCGGGTGGCTGTGCCGCCGCGGCTGGAGGCGCGCGGGCCCGACGGCGCCTGGCAGACCGTCGTGGCGGATCTGGGCCTGCCCTCCGGCCGAAGCCGCTTCGTGCTGGCCGACCTGCGTGGCCGGCTGGACGTTGCCTCGCCAGAGAGCCGGCGCGCAACCTCACTGTCGCTGCGGATCGTGACCAACTTGCGCGTTTCCTGGGATGAAATCCTGGCGGGCACCGCCGCCGGCAGGCCGCGCTCGATTGAGCACCGCGCGCTGGCCGCGGACCTGCATTACCGGGGGTTCTCGCTCCCGACGATTTCTCCCACCCGCAGCGCGGCCGATAATTACGACTACTCGCGGCTGCTGTACGAGGCGCCCTGGAATGCGGTTCCCGGGCGCTACACACGCTACGGGAATGTCCTGCCTCTGGTAGGGGCCCAAGATGACCGGCTGGTGGTGCTGGCGGCAGGCGACGAGCTGACTCTGGAATTTTCCGCCGCCTTTCCCCCTCCACCCAAGGGCTGGCAGCGCGACTTCGTACTGGAGCTTTCGGGCTGGGTTAAGGCGGGGGAATTCAATACGGCAAGTTCCGGGCGTGTCGAACCGCTGCCCTTCCGGGAGATGAAACAGTATCCCTACCGTGCGGACTCCACGGCCGACTGGCAGCGGCGCTGGCTGACACGGCGTCCCCTGCCGCACCTCCCGCCGCTGGCTCCCGCCTATTAGCTGGCGCTGCCGCACCTGATGTCGGGACAAGGCTGGCGCTTAGCGCGGCATCTTCACTGCCAGTTTACCGCTCTGGCCTGCAGAAACTCGTCCAACTGCTGTTTGGTTTCCGGATTCAAGCCAATGAATTCCACTCCCATACCCACTTCCGGATCCATGTAACGCACCACGCTCTCCAACTCCATCACTGGATCGTCTATGGTAATGACCATTCCTTCTCCGGACTGGACGGTCTTGGCGCTGAGCAGATAGCATCCCCCGACACTCACGTTACTCACCATGCCGCGGCCGTCTTTGGACGCAGCCCGCCATCGCGCCACTACCGGCGGTCGGACGGTGGCGCGCGGGTATCTGCGCAGTGCCTTATAGTCGGGCACGGGAAACCCATTCTATCGGTTTCCCGCCAGGGAAACCATTGTTCCGTACCGGTGCCTGACACAAGCATCTGGCTTGCGGGCCTGCAGGCGCCGGGGGCATCATAGCCACCATGAAATTCCACACAGAGTACCTGGAATACATCAACATCACTGGCCAGGTGCAAAAGGCACTGGGGGAAAGCGACATCCAGGAAGGGATCGCGCTGGTTTCCGCCATGCACATTACTGCCGCCGTATACGTCAACGACGCCGAGCAGGGCCTGATCCAGGACATTGACGAGTGGCTGGAACAGCTGGCGCCCTACCGGCGCAATTACCGCCATCATCGCACCGGGGAGGACAACGGCGACGCGCACCTGAAGAACCTGCTCATCCACCACCAGGTGCTGCTGCCCATCACCGCGGGCAAGCTGGACCTGGGGCCTTGGCAGCAGGTCTACTACGCCGAGTTCGATGGCCGGCGGCGGAAGCGGCTGATCATCAAAATCCTGGGAGAATAGTCGGGGTCCCGCGTGGCCCGTGATCATCCCGGCCGTGGCCGAAACGCCAGCGCTCGCCCTCAGGCCTGCTCCGGCGAGTCCTCAGCTGATTTCTCGGATGCGCGACTGAAGTTGGTTCAGGTCAATCGGTTTGAACAGGTAGGGGCAGCCGGATTCCTGCAGGAAGCGGAGCGTTTTCTCGCTCTGGTCGGCCGTCAGGAACAGGACCTTGTCTGAGTAGTCGGGCAGGTAGACGGCCAGGAAGCGGTACAAGCTGCGCCCGTCGAAACCGGGCATGCGAATGTCAGAGACAATGGCGTCGAAGTCCGCGGCCTGCAATTTCTGGACGGCTTGGTCGGCCGAAATGGCGGTTTCCACCACGTAGTCGTCTGAACGCAGCATCATCTGGAGCACCTGCAGGGTGTGCCGGTCATCGTCAATCACTAGCAGGCGGCGTGGCGCGGACTCGCGTCTCGGTTGCGGCTCGCGGCGGCGCGGCAGCGCTAGCTTCCAGGACGTCTCTTGCCCGCACTGTTCGCACCGCACCTGCACGGCGCCTTCGGCCAGCAGCAGGGCAAAATTGGTTTCATCCAGGGGGTGGACTTGGTCGGTTGCGCACTGTTCACAGAACAGAATACAGGCCGGCATGGCAGGAGAACCCTCGTGGACCCCGGAGGTCAGGATGGTTTGCGCCAGGCATAGACGTCGCGGTTGTCCACCCGCCTGGTCACCTGCACGAAACCTTCCCGGTTCGCCAGGCCTCGGTAGACATCTCCGGACACCCATAGGCTATCCAATTCCGCGTACTTTTGCAGGTGCCCCGCCACGTCAATGGTCTCGTCGCTGATTTCTTCCAGGGGTTTGTCATCGGGCACCATCACCTCACCCGCGTTCAGGCCGCAGCGGACGTGGAACTCGGTCCGGAGCTGGTGGACGTCGCGGTTGAACCAGTCCAGTTCCACCAGCAGCTTACGGCCCATCGTCGAGGCATCCTCGACCGACGGAAAGCAGCTCATCGCCCCGTCGGGCGTCCAGGCCACCTTGTAGGCGCGGTATTCGCGGAACAGGTGCTCCAGGAATTTCTTGTACTCGGTGAAAGCGTGTTCCACCACAATCTTGTCTTCGCCCACCTTCATCTTGGTGGAGCCGACAACGTCAACCGAAAGGAAGGCCAGCTCCTTTTTCACCTCGCCCAGGATACGCTTGGCCGCGGCGTAGTCGCGCAGCAACGACATCCGGGAGGCATCGCGGCCTCCCACCCCACCGCCGGCGTGGCCCACCCCGCCGCCGTAGACTGGCCGGCCGCCACTGATGTGGCCGCCACCAACGGCCGCGCGGGTCAGCAACGGCTTGCGGAGCCAGGACTCGAGCTCTTCCAGGCGCCCAATCACCACCTGCGCCACAATGTAGGTCAGCAGGGCCAGCCCGACCAGCAGGAAGTTGAAGTTCTGGTAGGTCAGGTCCACATTGATCACGCCGTAGGCGAACCCCAACAGCGGGTCAATGGCCTCGTGCAACCATCGAACCACAGTCAGACCGCGGACCCGTTCGGGGCGAAACAGAGGCAGCGCGAACAAGGCCACGCAGCCCATGGCGTAGACGATGGCGGTGAGGCCCAGGCCTTTGCGAAGTGCGGCTAGCCCGGTGCAGGTCCCCAGGCGCCAGGCACGGGACGAGGGGGAGATTGCGGCAACCCTAGGAACAGACGGCGTCCGCGCGCCCGAATCGGGCGCAGGCGCCGCCGGTGGGGGAGCCACCGCACGAGCGGGCACGGCTACCGTGGCGACCCCGCCCGGCGGGGTCACGGCCGGTGTCGCCGCTTGGAGAGTCGGCGGCACCAGTTCGCTCAATTTCTCCGCGGGCGGCGCTGTCACCTGGAGATCCCGGCCCGGCTGCATCACCACCGTGCCGCTCCAATCCCGGCCGCTTTCAATTTGCTGCTTCATGGCCCGCAAGTCGACCAACAGGCGCAGCGCATTCTGGTAGCGTTGCTCCCGGTTCTTCTCCAGGCACTTGGCGATCATCTGTTCCAGCGCTGGCGGCACTTCCGCGTTGATGTCCGACGCTGAAGGAGCAGGCTGGTTCAAAATCTTGGCCAGCACGACGTTGGGGGAACCGCCGCTGAAGGGCAGCTTACCGGTGGCCATCTCAAACAGCACCACTCCGCTCGAGTAGATATCGGTGCGGGCGTCCAGTTCGGCTCCCAGCGCCTGTTCTGGTGACATGTGGCTGATGGTGCCCATCACCATGCCGGCGCTGGTGTGGAAGGCGTCATGGGCCTGCGCGCCCGCCTTCTCGACCATCTTGGCCAGGCCGAAGTCCAGGATCTTCACCTGGCCCCGCCCCGTCACCATGATGTTCTCCGACTTGATGTCTCGGTGAATTATGGCCTTTTCGTCGGCCAGGCTCAGCGCGTCGACGAGCTGGATGGTAATTTCCAGCAGCTGGCGGGTGGGCAGGGGCCCTTGTTTAAGCATTTCCTTCAGGGTCTTACCCTCGACGAACTCCATCACCAGATAACGCAGGTCTTCCTTGACTCCGAACTCGTAGATGGTGGTGATATTCGGGTGCTGCAGCTTGGAGGCTGTCTTGGCCTCGCGCAGGAAGCGGCCTAAGGACTCCTCATCGCGCTGGGCCTCGGGCGGCAGGACCTTGATGGCCACCGGGCGGTCCAGGTTCATGTCATCGGCCCGGTAGACGACACCCATGCCGCCTTCCCCTAGTTTGTCTACAATTTTGAAATGCGAAAGGGTCTCCCCGATCATTCAGCACACACCCTTAGCACACGGCCGCGGTGCGTTCAATCATACATCGGAGCCGTAAATCCAGAAGAGCTTTTTCTTGGGCCCGGCGGCCGCCCAAACGCGGCCGCCAGGCGCTGCAACAGTAGGGAGAAAATCTGCCTTCGCGTCCCTGCCGAGCCGCCCGCGCCGACAGGCACCCTGTGTGCTAGAGACCGCTGCTTTCGTTCCCGTTACGCCACCACCGGCTCGGCTTGCCGGGTCGGCCCGGGGGGCGGCCCCGGCTCGCGCGAGCTCAGAGACAGGTCAATGACTTCGTCAATCGTCTTGACGTAGTGGACGGTAAGGCCTTCCAGTTGGGTGGGTTTCAGGTCCTCTTCTACGTTAATCTGGTTCTCGCGGGGCAGCACGACTTCGGTAATCCCCGCTCGCCGGGCGGCAAGGACCTTCTCCTTAATGCCACCTACCGGCAGGACCAGGCCGCTGAGGGTGATCTCACCGGTCATGGCCACGTTGGGCCGGAGGCGGCAGCCGCTCAGCAATGAAGCCAGCGCCGTCACCATGGTGACGCCGGCCGAGGGGCCGTCCTTGGGGATGGCGCCAGCGGGCACGTGGATGTGCAGGTCGTGCTTGCCGAAGAAGTCGGCCGGCACATGAAAGCGCTCGTAGTGCGAGCGCACCCAGCTCAGCGCTGCCTGCATGGACTCCTGCATCACCGGGCCGAGGTGGCCGGTCATGATGAGGCCCTTCTGACCTCCCTCCATCTTGTTGGCCTCGACGAACAGGACGTCACCGCCGGCCGGAGTCCAGGCCAAACCTACGGCCACGCCGGGCAGGGCAGTACGGTCAGCCACTTCGGTTTCCAGGCGCAGCTTGGGGCCACCCAGGAACTCACGCACCGCTTCCTGGCCAACAACGAACGGTAACTCAGCCAGGCTGCCTTCGGCCTTGCGCCGGGCCACCTTGCGGCAGATGGTGCCCAGCTCGCGCTCCAGGTTGCGGACTCCCGCTTCGCGCGTGTAATGGCGGATCACTTGGTGGACCGCCTCTTCGCTAAACTGGATAACGACCGGGCTGATCTGCGGTGTGCTTTCGCCCTCGGCCTGGGCGAGTCCGTTCTCCCGGATCTGCCTGGGGATCAGGTACTGGAAGGCGATCTGTGCCTTCTCGTCCTCGGTGTAGCCTGGCAGTTCAATTGTCTCCATGCGGTCGCGCAGTGGATCAGGGACCGGGTCCAGCACATTGGCAGTCGTAATGAACAGCACCTTGGAGAGGTCGAACGGCACGTCCAGGTAGCTGTCGCGGAACTGGGAGTTCTGCTCCGGATCGAGCACCTCCAGCAGGGCCGCCGCCGGGTCACCCCGGAAGTCGCGCCCGATCTTGTCCACCTCGTCCAGCATGAACACCGGGTCGTTGGCTTCGGCGCGGCGAATCCCCTGAATGATCTGGCCGGGCAGCGCGCCGATGTAGGTGCGGCGGTGGCCGCGGATTTCCGCCTCATCATGGATGCCGCCCAGCGACAAGCGGACAAACTTGCGGCCCAGGGCTCGGGCGATGGACTTGCCAAGCGAGGTCTTGCCCACGCCGGGAGGCCCGACGAAGCACAAAATCGGCCCCTTCATCCCGGGTTTCAGCTGCAGCACGGCCAAGTAATCCAGAATCCGCTCCTTGACCTTCTCCAGGTTGTAATGGTCGGCCTCGAGGATGTCCCGCGCCTTGCGCACGTCCACCTGTTCGCCACTGGAGCGGGCCCAGGGTAGGGCCACCAGCCAGTCCAGATAGTTGCGGGTGACGCCGTAATCGGGCGCCGCTGGGTTGAGGCGGGAGAGCCGCTTCAGTTCCCGGATAGCCTCGTGCTGCACCTGTTCAGCCATGCCCGACTGTTCGATTTTCTGCCGCAGCTCATCCAGCTCGCGCTGCGTGTCATCGGTCTCGCCCAACTCCTTATGGATGGCCTTGAGTTGCTCGCGCAGGTAAAACTCGCGCTGGCTGGCCGAAAACTGATCCTGGACCTCGGACTGGATCTTGGATCGAACCTGCCGGACTTCGATCTCCTTGGCCAGGTGGCGGTGGATGGCGTCCAGCCGCGCCGCTGGATCGACCATCTCCAGCATCTCCTGGCGCGCGGCAGAGTCGAGCGAAGGCAGGGAACTGGCGACGAAGTCGGCCAGCCGCCCCGGCTCGTCCAGGCGGCCGACAATGCTCTGCAGGTCGTCGGAAAGCGACGGGGAGGCGGCCACGAACTCCTGGAACAACGTCACCACGTTGCGCGTCAGTGCTTCCAGCTCCACCGAGGCCTCCGGCTGGCTCTCGGGCAGGCGCGCAAAGCGGGCCTTCAGGAACGGCTCCCGCTGCGTGTACTCCAGCAGCTTCAGGCGCTGGATGCCCTCACAGAGCACAAACAGGGGCTGGTTGGGCATGCGCACGACCTTGTGGACCGTTGCCAGCGTGCCCGCTGCATACAGGTCGTCCGGGCCCGGTGCATCCACTTGCGGCTCCCGCTGGGTGACGACAGCTACCCGCTTATCCTCCTCCAGCGAATTCAACAGGGCCACCGAGCTTTCCCGTCCGACGCTGAGCGGCAGCATTGCATTCGGGAACAGGACTGTATCCCGTACCGCAAAGACAGGAAACTCTGCCGGAGATTCCAGCACCATTTGACTGCCATTCTGTTCCATGACGTCCTCGTCGGCCCCCGAGCGGCCTGAGTGCCCGGGCAACCCTCTCTCTATATATTAGATCGGATCCCACTGAAGAAAGTTTCAATAGGCTGCTGGAAGCAATTTCACAACGTATTCGAAGGGCTTGAGCTGCCGCCGCAGCTGCTTGGTGGCCAAGGAACATGACGTTTCGTGGAACCATTCATGAGATCGCTACCCGTGGCACAAGCCGGCACTGCCCGAGCACTCCCGGTAGAATAGTGGTATGAGCTTGGGAGAGGCGTTGCAACAAGGGCGTCGGCTGCTGGAGGAATCCGCAGTGCCTTCACCGCGGATCGCCGCCGAGGTGCTGCTGATGCACACCCTGCGCTGCGACCGCGCCCACCTCTATGCCCATCCTGAGCGCCAGCTGACCGACTCGGAGCGCGTCCACTACGCCCGCTACTTGCGCGAGCGAATGAGCGGCAAGCCCACCCAGTATATCACCGGGCACCAGGAGTTCTGGGGGATGGACTTCCGGGTCACGCCGGCGGTGCTGATCCCCCGCCCGGAAACCGAGCACGTGGTGGAGCGCGCGGTGGAACTGGGACCGACGATCGGGAGCGAGCGACCGCCGGTAGTGGTGGAGGCCGGCACCGGCTCGGGCTGCATTGCCATTGCGGTGGCCATCGAGCTGCCTCGGGCACGGGTGATTGCTACCGAGGCGTCGGCGGCAGCCCTGGCGGTTGCTGCCGGCAACGCCCTCCGTCTGGGGGCGCGCCAGGTCGAGTTCTGCCGCTGCGACTGGCTCAGCGCCATCGGGCCCGCTGCGGCCGATCTGTTGCTCTCGAACCCGCCCTACATTCCGCTGGGACAGGCGGCCGCGCTGCAACGCGAGGTCCGCGACTTCGAGCCACGCCACGCCGTGTTCGCCGGACCTGAGGGTCTGGAAATCTACGCCACCTTGCTTCCCGAAGCGGCGCGCGTCCTGCGCCCGGGCGGCTGGGCAGTGTTTGAGCTGGGCTATAATACGGCCGACGCCGTCCGCTCGTTGCTGGGCGCGGAGTGGGACGAAGTGCATTTCCACCGGGACCTGGCTCAAAACCTCCGTGTCATCTCCGCGCGCCGGGCGGGGTGAACCATGCCAGCCCCAGTGCCAACCGGAGCCAGCCTGTCTGCCCGCACCATCCTGCATGTGGATATGGACGCCTTCTATGTCTCGGTGGAGGAGCTGTTCGACCCCAGCCTGAAAGGCAAGCCGGTGGTGGTGGGTGGCAAGCTGGTGTGGCGCAACGGCCGCTGGGCGGCGCCGCCCGCCGCTACGGCATCCATTCGGCGATGCCGCTGTCGCGGGCCTTTCGGCTCTGCCCACAGGCGAGCTTTCTTCCCGTGCACCCGGAGCGCTACGGCGAGGCTTCCGAGAAGATCCAGCGCATCTTCCGGGCCTTCTCGCCACGGGTGGAGATGGTCTCAATTGACGAAGCCTACCTGGACCTCACCGGCACGGAACGCCTTTGGGGCTCCCCGCTCGAGGTTTCAGCGCGGTTGCACCAGGAGGTTTGGCGCGAGACCCGCCTCCCCTGCTCGATCGGTGTGGCCGGCTCGCGGCTGGTGGCCAAGGTCGCTTCCGAGCTGGCCAAGCCTAACGGGCTGCTGGCTATTGCTCCCGGGCAGGCGGCACGTTTTCTGGCTCCCCTGCCAGTGCGTAAGATTCCAGGCGTCGGAAAGGTAACCGAGAAGCGCTTGCGGCAATTGGGCCTGATGACCGTGGCGGATGTGGCTCGGGCCGGCACCGAGTTGCTGGAGGAAGTATTGGGCAAGCACGGAGCCGCTCTGTTCCACCAGTCGGCCGGGAAGGATGCCGGCGGCTGGTTTGAGGGTGAGGTCGGCGAACCGGAGGACGCCAAGTCGGTCGGCCACGAAACCACCTTCGCCGAGGACACCGCCGACGGCGAGCGGCTGCTGGCCACCCTCTCCGAGCTTTCCCAGATGGTCGGCCATCGCCTTCGGGAGAACCAATTCTTCGCCAGGACCGTAACGCTGAAACTCCGCTACTCCGATTTCCGCACCCTCACCCGGGCGCGCACCTTGCCGCAAGCCACCGACCTGGACGGCGAGCTGTTCGACACTGCCGCCGAGCTGTTCCGCGTTGCCTGGAACGGCCAGCCCGTGCGCCTGCTGGGCGTACAGGCCAGCGGCCTGGACCGCTGCCCGGGCCAGATGAGCTTGCTGGACGCTGACCGGCGGCGGAAATGGGAGCAGGCGTTGGAAGCGGCCGACCGGGTGCGCGGGCGCTTCGGCTTTAACTCCGTCCAGTTGGCGGGCGGGCTGCCGGCCGGGAAGCGCTCCCGCTCAGAATCTCCGTGACACCTCCGCCTGTGACTCCACCCCCGACCAGCCGGCGAGAGCACGCCCTCACCGTGGTTCGCCATCTGCGGGAGCAGGGCTACCAGGCTTACTTTGTGGGCGGCTGCGTGCGCGACCTGCTGCTGGAGCGCGAGCCAGCTGACTACGACGTGGCCACCGACGCGACCCCGGAGGCGGTGCTCGGCCTGTTCCCGCACACGCTGGCGGTCGGCGCGCAGTTCGGGGTGGTGCTGGTGGTGGAGGACGGCCAGCAGATCGCCGTGGCTACCTTCCGCAACGACGGCCCGTACCCGGACGGCCGACATCCGCAGCAAGTCAGCTACACACGCGATCCGCGCCAGGACGTGCTGCGCCGCGACTTCACCATCAACGGCCTGCTGTATGACCCCCTGCCCTCTGCCCCGGCGCAACATCGGCTGCTCGATTACGTGGGTGGCGAAGCCGACCTGCGCGCGGGCCTCATCCGCACCATCGGTGAGCCCGCCGACCGCTTCACAGAAGACCGGCTGCGCATGTTGCGCGCCGTGCGGTTCGCAGCCCGCTTCGGCTTCCGCATCGAAGATGCAACCTGGGAGGCCGTTTGCCGCTCGCATGCGTCCATTGCGCAGGTGAGCCGGGAGCGGGTTCGCGACGAGTTGCTGAAGATCCTCACCGAGGGCGGCGCTCGGCGTGGCTTCGAGCTGCTGGATGCGAGCGGCCTGCTGGCCGACCTGCTGCCTGAGATGGCGGCCATGAAAGGGGTCGAGCAGCCGCCCGAGTTTCATCCCGAAGGCGACGTCTGGACGCACACGCTGCTGATGCTGGAAAAGCTGGGCAGTCCTACGCCCACGCTGGCCCTGGGGGTGGTGCTGCACGACGTGGGCAAGCCGCCCACCTTCCGGCTGGCCGAGCGTATCCGCTTCGACAACCACGTCCCGGTGGGTGCGCGGATGGCCGAGCGAATCTGCGAGCGCCTGCGCCTCTCGCGGCGGGACACCGAACAGGTGGTGGCGCTGGTCGAACACCACTTGCGGTTCAAAGACGTCATGCAGATGCGCCCTGCCAAGCTGAAGCGCTTTCTTCAGATGGAGGGCTTCGAGGAACACCTAGAACTGCATCGGCTGGACTGCCTGAGCAGCCATCGCAATCTGGAGAACTGGGAATTCGTCCGCCGGAAACTGGCTGAGACGCCCCCGGAGGAAATTCGACCCCGGCCGTTGGTTGCCGGAGATGACTTGATTGCGTTGGGATATCAGCCGGGGCCGCGCTTCAAAGAAATTCTGCGGGCGGTTGAGGACGCCCAACTGGAGGGCGAGGTGCGCACCAACGAAGAAGCCGTTGCCCTGGTCCGTCGCCAATTCCCGCTTCCCAAGTAATGTCCCGCTCCCACCATGCCACTCCGAGCGCAGCGAGTCTCCTAAAAAGGCAGCCATACCACGCCGGTGGGCAGGCACCCTACATGCTCAGTTTCTTGGACACGTTGCGCATTTGCACGCCGTGCACCAGCGAGGAACCGCCGCGGATGGCGGCCGCCACGTGCACCGCCTCGGTCATCTGGTCCAGGTTGGAACCCTTCTCTAGGCACCCCTGGGTGTAGGCGTCAATGCAATAGGGACATTGCACCGTGTGGGCCACCGCCAGGGCAATCAGCGCCTTCTCCCGTTCCGACAGCGCGCCTTCGGCGAACACCGCGCCGTACCACTGGCTGAACTTGTCCCACAGCTCAGTCGCGTTTTCTCCCATGGAAGCAAACTTGCCCAAGTCGTCCGGATGGTAGTAGGTGTTCATGGACTCACCCTAGCACAGTCCTGCACCCGTTGCGCATGGCGCAGGGCCTGTGTCGCCGCTCCTTTATGCACGGCATAGCGGCTGGCACTCGGGACCTGTAACGCCGTCCCTTGTGAGCGGTGTTGTCCATGCCCGGGGCAGGGCGGGCGCGGTCGGTTGAGCCTGTAGCGTGCCTTTCGTGGAAGGAGTAAGATATTCCTCAGCAGGCGGGGGCGTGCCTAGATGGAAATCCTTGATCTGCGGCAAATGCGGTCGCGCGACCTGGAAGCGCTGCTGAAAGAAGAAAGCTTCTTGTGGCGTGAGCAGTTGCACTGGGACTACAGCAGCTCGGCCGACCTGGTCCGGCGCTTTGTCGACGCCCGCGCCCTGACCGGTTACGCGGCGCTGGAGCAGGGCCGCCCTGTCGGATACGCATTTTTCGTTTACGAAGATCACAAAGGCCTGATCGGCAACCTGTTTGTTTCTCGCCCGCACAGCGGCGGTCCTGAGGGGCAGTTGCTGACCCATGTCATTGAGACCATGCAGCAGACCCCGGGGATTCGCCGCATCGAGGCGCAGTTGTTGGCCTTCAACACCGGCTCGCTGGAGCCAACCTTTCGGCGCGAGCATTTCCGGATCTTCCCGCGCCAATTCATGTTGCTGGAGTTGGACCGGATTCCGGCTCTGGAACGGCGTCCTCTGAACGGTGTCGAGGTAAGCAACTGGCAGGAGCGGCGCATCGAGGAGGCCACCAGCCTGATTGAACGGGCCTACCGCCGTCACATCGACGGCCAGATCAACGACCAGTACTGCAGCAATGCCGGGGCTGCCCGGTTCCTAAGAAACATCATTCGTTACCCGGGTTGTGGGACCTTCTACGGGCCTGGCTCATTTCTGGCCCTCCACCAGGAGACGGGGCAGGTGTGCGGCCTGGTCCTGAGTTCGGTGGTGCATCCCGATGTCGGTCACATCACCCAGGTCTGTGTGGCGCCCGAATTTCACGGCGCGGGGATTGGCTACGAGTTAGTCCGGCGCAGCGCGGAAGTGTTCCGGCGGGCCGGATTCGCCGGGGTGAGTTTAACAGTCACCTCGTCCAACCAGCGGGCCGTCGAGCTCTATGAGCGGATGGGCTTCCAGATTTTGAAGGAGTTCTCCGCCTACGTTTGGAACGCCAGCGGCACCCATGCCTGACCCCAATGAGAAAAAGGAAAATGGCCAGCAACTGGCCCAGGAATATTTCCAACGCGCTTATGCCCACCAGATGAAAGGCGAACTGGAGGAAGCCATTGCGCTGTACAAACGCTCGATCGAAATCCTGCCTACCGCGGAGGCGCACACCTTCCTGGGGTGGACTTACAGCTTCCAGCGCCTGTACGAAGACGCAATCCAGCAGTGCCATCTCGCCATCCAGGTGGATCCCACCTTCGGCAACCCTTACAACGACATCGGCGCCTACCTGATTGAGCTGGGTCGGTGGGAGGAAGCGTTGCCCTGGTTCGAGAAGGCGCTGAAGGCGTCCCGTTACGAGAACTACTTCTTTGCGCACCTGAATAGCGGGCGCGTGCACGAGCACTTCCACCGCTGGCCCGAGGCGGCCCAGTGCTACCAGCGCGCGCTCCGGGAGAATCCCCAGTACCTGCTCGCCCACCAGGCCCTCCGTCGTCTGCAGGCGCGATGGAACTAACGTGACCAACGTTCGCCTGGTAGTCTATTTTCACCTGTTGTCGACGTCTGTGCTGGCGGGCCTAGCGCTATTGCTCAACCTGCGCTTTCCCTACCCGGAGACCACACGCTGGTTCCGACTGACGCTGGCTCTGGTGGTCGCCTGCGCGCTGGCCGTTCTGCCGCTGCTGTGGGCCAATGACTTTTCGCTGATTTGGCTACCGGCCTCCGCTTTCGTTGCCGCCACGATCGCTTTTGTGATCTTCAGCGTTCGTGTGATTCGCAGCCATTGCGAGCGCATGCGCCGATGAGCCCTGCCGGCCCACCTTGTTGTATCGCCGGGCTGTATTGCCGGCCCCTGGGGCCGACATCCGCTTCTCTGATGTCCGGCGTGCTCGCGGCGCGGTGGCCGCTGCAGGGCTCCCGGGCGGGACGTGGCCAACTCGGGGCCTTTTCCGGTATACTGGACACTTGGCGTAGGCGGAGGCTTGTCAAGATATGTATGCGATCATTCAGACGGGCGGCAAACAATACCGGGTGGAGCCGGGAGACGTGCTTGAAGTAGAGAAACTTCAGGGCGAGCCGGGCGAGAAACTGGAGCTGCCCGCACTGGCGGTAGCGACCGACGGGGAACCACTGCGCGCCGGCAACAATTTGGGTGCGCGCGTCGAAGCCACTATCCTGGGGAGCGTTCGGGGGCAGAAGGTGTTGGTCTTCAAGTACAAGCGCCGGAAGCACTTTAAGCGGCTGACCGGGCACCGCCAGTCGCTGACCCGCATCCGCATCCAGGAGATCCTGGCCTAGCGGGAAGCAGGAGGGAACATACTATGGCACACAAGAAAGGGCTTGGCAGTTCCCGCAATGGCCGGGATTCGCAGGCGCAGCGGCTGGGCGTCAAGGCGTTCGGCGGCCAACTGGTCTCCGGTGGCACCATCCTGGTCCGCCAGCGCGGCACCCGCTTCAAGCCGGGCGAAAACGTGGGCCTGGGTAGGGACCACACCCTGTTCGCCAGGGTTACGGGGCAGGTAAAGTTCATCGAGCGAGGACGGTTTGGGAAATTTGTCCACGTCCATCCCGTCGCGCCGTTGCCCGCCTAGCAGGTGCCTGGCTTTAGGGTTCGCGAAAAGGGCCCCCTATTCTTTTCTTACGAAACGAAGCCAAGCAACTCTTTCTTAATCAGTAACTTGAGGGTGTGCCTCTGGCGCCTTTGCCCGTTTTCCAGCTACATCGGAGGCGCTGCGTTACCTCCGGTTCCGGCTAGGTCGGGCCGAAAACCGCATCCGGGACGGCCGACTCAGCGGCCCCCCCTCGGCCAGCATGTTCATTGACGAAGCGCGCATCTACGTCAAAGCCGGCGACGGGGGCAACGGCTGCGTGGCGTTCCGCCGCGAGAAGTACGTGCCGCGCGGCGGGCCCAGCGGCGGCGACGGCGGCGCGGGCGGCGACGCGCTGATGGAATCCAGCGAGCAGCTCACCACATTACTGCACTTCCGCTTCAATCGGGAATTCAAAGCTCAGCGCGGCCGTCATGGAGAGGGCAGCAGACGCACCGGCCGCCGGGGGCAGGACGTGGTGCTGCGAGTACCGGTCGGCACGGTAGTTTACGAAGAACGCCGCGAGGAGAAGCTGCATGATTTTACGGCGCCGGGCCAGCGAGTGGTGCTGGCACGTGCTGGTCGCGGCGGCCGTGGCAACGCCCGCTTTGCCACTTCCACCCATCAGGCGCCGCGCGAGCACGAGGACGGTTTTCCGGGCCAGGAGCGCTGGTTGCGCCTGGAGCTGAAGCTGTTGGCCGACGTGGGCCTGGTCGGCTTCCCCAACGTGGGCAAGTCCACGCTGATCTCTCGCATCTCGGCGGCTTGCCCCAAGATCGCTGATTATCCCTTCACCACCCTGGAGCCGAATCTAGGGGTGGTCAGCGCCGGTGAGTACCGTAGCTATGTGGTGGCTGATATCCCGGGACTGATCGAAGGAGCGCACCAGGGGGCTGGACTGGGTTCGCGGTTCCTGCGTCACATTGAACGCACCCGCTTGCTGGCCCACTTGATTGACTTGAGTGATGCCACCGGGCGCGACCCGCGCCAGGACTTTAACGTCATCCGGGAGGAACTGGAGCGTTTCAACCCTCTGCTTGCCGCCAAACCGATGCTTGTCGTAGCATCGAAGCTCGACGCCATGAATGACCGCTCGCGGCTGGAACTGCTGCGGGCCTTCTGCGCCGAGCGTGGCCTGGAGATGTACCCGATTTCCTCCGTCACCGGGGAGGGAGTGGAGGCGTTGAAGCTGGCGCTGGCCGATAAACTGGACCAGTTGCGGGCCCGGGCCCGCGAGGAGCAAGTGGCGAGCTGAGGATGCCCGCCGGCCGATGAACGTCGCTCTGTTCGGCGGAACGTTTGATCCTATCCATTGTGGCCACCTTTCGGCCGCTCGGGCCGCGCGCGATCGCTTTGCCCTGGACCGCGTCTATTTTGTTCCTGTCGGGCGCCCGCCGCACCGCCGGCGCGATCACTTGAGCGCCTTCGAGCACCGCTACGCCATGGTGGCATTAGCGTGCGCCGCAGAGCGCGGCTTTGTTCCCTCATTGGCCGAAACACCTTCGCGTCGCGGAGTCCAGTATTCGGTCCACCTAGTGCGCCGATTTCGCCGTCAGCTTGGTCCAGCCGACCGACTGATCTTCCTCATCGGTGCCGACGCCTTCCTGGAATTGCGGAGCTGGCACCAGTGGCGCGCCTTGCTCAATAGCGCCAATTTCCTCATCGTCAGCCGTCCCGGCTGTCCCCTGGAACGGATCGCAGAAGTCTTCCCCAAGGACCTGCTCCGGGACCGGCGGACCGCGCCGGGGCCGGAACGGGTGGAGGAGTTTCGCCTGCCCCGGAGCACGGCCTGGGTGCTGTCCAACGTATGGGAACCCATCTCGGCCACCGAGGTGCGCCAGCGGGCGCGCCACGGCAAGAGCCTGCTGGGGTTGGTGCCGCCGGCGGTCGCCGAATACATCTGGGAGCAACGGCTCTATTGATGAATCCGGCAGTGAATCCGGAACTCCACGCCGCAGTTATCGCTGCGCTAGACAAGAAAGCAGAGGAGCCGGTCGCGCTGGAATTGAGGAATGTTTGCTCATTCACCGACTACTTCCTGATTTGCACCGGCACCAATGCCCGCCAGGTGCAAGCCATCAGCGAAGAAATCGAGCTGCGCTTGAAGCGCAGCGGGGTGCGGCCCCACCACATCGAAGGTTACAATCAGGCAGAGTGGATTCTGATGGACTACGTGGATTTCATGGTCCATGTTTTTTCTCCCAAGGCGCGCCTGTACTACGACCTGGAGCGGCTCTGGCGGATGGCTCCCCGCATCCAGTTGGAGGAAGCGGGCTGATGGCCAGCGTCGTGACCAGCACCGCGCCCGCCGCATTGGGTTTCTCCCGGGAGTCTCCCATCTTTGGGCAGCGCTGAGGAGGCCGCGGTGGGAGGAGCAACGGAGTCAGCCGGCCACGACGCTAGCGGGGAAACTGGCGCTGACGCCACCTTGCTGAAGCTGTGGGTTGCGCAAGACCCGCAGTCCCGTAGGATCGCCGAGATTACCCGCAAGGTAGCTCTCACCTCCACCACCGTGCTGATCCGCGGCGAAAGCGGCACCGGCAAGGACCTGTTGGCCCAGATGATCCACTACCTCGGGCCGGGGCACGATGAGCCGTTATTAAAAATTGACTGTGCCAGCCTGCCAGCCGAGCTGGTCGAAAGCGAGCTGTTCGGGCACGAGCGCGGCGCCTTCACCGGCGCAGAGGCCCAGAAGCGCGGGCGTCTGGAGCTGGCCGGCGAGGGCACGATAGTGCTCGACGAGGTGGCGGCGTTGACCATGCCCATGCAGGCCAAGCTGCTGCGCGTGATCGAAGAGAAGCAGTTTGAGCGTCTCGGTGGAACCTCGGCCATTCATATTCGCGCCCGGTTGATCGCGCTGACCAACGCCGATCTGGAACAGGCGGTCGCGCGCCGGGACTTTCGCGAAGACCTGTACTTTCGACTCAACGTCTTCCCCATCTCCCTCCCGCCGCTGCGCAAGCGCCGAAGCGATATCTTGCCGCTGGCCGAGCACCTGCTGGCAGGCCTGGCCGAAGTGCACCGCAGGCGCCCGATGCGCCTTACCGCTAAGGCTGCCACCGCGCTCCAGCAGTATGATTTCCCGGGCAACGTCCGCGAGCTGAAGAACCTGCTGGAGCGCGCGCTCATTTACGCTTCTGGCCAGGAGATCGGTCTGGAGCACCTGCCGGCGCACCTGTCGGAAGGCGAGCCGGCAGTCGAAGGAAAGCCGACGCTGGCGGAACTCGAACGGCGGTACATCACCGAGGTGCTGGACTACACCCGTGGCAGGAAGAGCCGCGCTGCCCAGATCCTGGGCATCAGTCGCAAGACGCTGCTCGAAAAGCGCAAGCGCTACGGGCTGGACTGACGATAGAAGAATTCCGAGTAGTTGACTCTTGAATTCTAGCGGGTCATGCAAATCCGAGTAGCTTATGTGGGGCGGCCGCGCAACCGCGGGCTGAATGAGGCGGCGGCCGAGTATGCACGGCGCCTGGGGCATTTTTGCAAGTTTGAGCAGCGGGAGCTGCGAGAGGCTGACCTAGTACAAGCGCGGGAAAAATTTCCACGCGCCACGCTGGTGGCCCTGGACCCGGCGGGCCGGCAAATGGACTCGGCCGCCTTTGCGCGCTGGCTGGAGCGGTTGCGCGATGGCGGCACGCGCGAGCTTGTGTTCTTGGTGGGCGGCGCCGACGGTCTCCCGGCGGCGTTGCACTCCGACTGCAAGCTGATTTCGCTTTCCACCCTCATCTTGCCCCACGAGCTGGCCCGTGTGGTCCTGCTGGAGCAGCTCTACCGCGCCTTTGCCACGCTCCACAATCTCCCCTATCCCCGCTAGCGCCACTCCGCTAGAATGTTTTCTTGGACATGGGGCTACTGATCATTTATAGCGGCAACGGAAAGGGCAAGACCAGCGCGGCGCTGGGCACCGCTTTGCGTGCCGTCGGCCAGGGGTTGAAGGTGCTGATGGTACAGTTCCTGAAAGGCTCTTGGCACTACGGCGAGCTGGACACCGCCAAAATGCTGGGCGAAGAGCGCTTCCGGCTGCTGCCCATGGGGCGCGGCTTCGTCAAGGTGGGCACGGAGAAGCCGGACCCGGCCGATGTGGAGCTGGTCGAACAAGCCTGGGAATTTGGCCGGGAAAGAGTGTTCTCGGGCGAGTACCAGCTGGTGATTTTCGACGAAATCAACTACGCCATCCACTACGGCATGCTCGCCCCCGAGAGGGTAGCCGAAGCGCTGGCGGGCCGGCCGGAGGAGGTCCACGTCATCCTGACCGGGCGCAATGCCCACCCGAGTCTGGTCGAGGCCGCCGACCTAGTCACGGAAATGAAAGAGGTCAAGCACCCATTCCAGAAGGGCATCCTGGCGCAGCGCGGCATTGATTATTGACGGGGACTATCGACGGGGAAACCCCCGCTACAAACCCGGAGGAACGCGTGGCTTGGTTCAAGAGAGAAAAGAAACCCCTGGAAGCGGCGGACGAGAAACGCGTCCGCACCGAAGGGTTGTGGATCAAGTGCACTAACTGCCGGCAGATTGTCTGGAAGAAAGACCTGGAAGCTGGTTGGAATGTCTGCCCCCGCTGCGAGTGTCACTTTCGTATTGGCGCCCGCGCGCGCCTCCGTCTGCTGCTGGATGGCGACTGGACGGAGCACGATGCCAACCTGGCCTCCACCGATCCGCTCCAGTTTGTGGACCTGAAGAGTTACCGGGACCGCTTGGCCCAGACGCAGCAACAAACCCAACTCAAGGACGCCGTGATCACCGCCGAGGGCACGCTGGAGAAGCATCCTGTGGTGCTTTGCGCGATGGAGTACAGCTTCATCGGAGGAAGCATGGGAGCGGTGGTGGGCGAAAAAATCACCCGCGCCATCGAGCGCAGTCTGGCCAGCCGCGTGCCGCTGATCATCATCTCGGCTTCCGGGGGAGCGCGTATGATGGAGGGGGCGGTGAGCCTGATGCAGATGGCCAAGATTAGCGCCGCCCTGGTCCGCCTGGATGAGGAGCGCATCCCCTACATAAGCGTGCTCACCGACCCCACCACCGGCGGCGTCACCGCCAGTTTCGCCATGCTGGGCGATTTGAACATCGCCGAGCCCGGCGCCCTGATCGGCTTTGCCGGGCCCCGCGTGATTGAGCAGACCATTCGCCAGAAGTTGCCCGAAGGTTTCCAGCGCAGCGAATTCCTGCTGGAGCACGGCATGCTGGACGCGGTCGTACACCGCAGGGACCTGAAGCACTACATTGCCGGGGCCCTGGAGTTCTGCCTTCCGTCCCGCTCCACCGGCAGCGGCCCAAGCGGAACTGACAGGCCCGGAACTGGCAGTTCCGGGCCTGTCAGTTCCGGCTAAGATGCTGCCATGACCTACGGGGCCGCCGTTTCCTATTTGCTTTCAGTGGGCCAGGAGCTGAGCGGGACCAAGTTTGATCTAGCCAACATTGGCCGCCTGTTGGAGGAACTTGGCCATCCCGAGCAAGCCTGGAAGGCGGTGCATATCGCCGGCACCAACGGCAAAGGTTCGGCGGCGGCGATGCTGGAGGCTGTGCTGCGCTCGGCCGGCTACCGCACGGGCCTCTACACCTCACCGCACCTGGTGCGCATCAACGAGCGCATCCAAGTGGCTGGCAAAGAGATTGCCGACGCCGATTTTGCCGCCGTCTCGGCCGAGGTGGTAGCTGGGGTGGAGCGTCTTCTCGCCCTGCGCGAGCTGCCCGCTCATCCCAGCTTCTTCGAGTGCCTGACGGGGATCGGCTTCGAACACTTTCGCCGCGCCCATTGCGAGATTGCTGCAGTCGAGGTGGGCATGGGCGGCCGGCTGGATGCCACCAACGCGCTTACCCCGCTGCTCTCCATCATCATGCCGGTGGAATTCGACCATGAACCCTACCTGGGCCACACCCTGGAGCAGATTGCGTTCGAGAAGGCTGGCATTATCAAAGAAGGCGGCGTGGTGGTGAGCGCGGCTCAGCAGCCGGAAGCGGCGGCGGTGCTCGAACGTGCCGCGCGGGAGCGCGGCGCGCGCCTGGTCTACGCTCAGCAGGACGCCCTGCTTCGGCTGAACGGACGTTTGCGGCTGGCTTTGCCTGGCCGCCACCAGGCGGCTAACGCCGCCGTAGTAGCGACCGCGGTTCAGGAATTGCGCGGCCTGGGCGTCGAGGTGTCACCCGCAGCGCTGGCCGAGGGTTTGGCGACGGTGCGCTGGCCAGGCCGGCTGGAATGGGTGCAGGGCGAGCCGCCGCTGTTACTAGACGGGGCCCACAACCCAGCCGCCGCCCGCGCCCTCCGCAACTATCTGCGCGAGTCGCTGCTCGCCCCTAACCCGGGAGCAGCTTCCCGGCGGCTCGTGCTGATATTTGGCACCATGCGTGATAAGGCCGTAGCCGAGATTGCCGACCTGCTGTTCCCGCTGGCGGCGGCCGTCGTGTTGACGCAACCCGGCCAGAGACGCGCAGCCACCCCGCAAGGCCTGGCGGAAGTCACCGGCCACCTGAATCCCCGTGTGCTGGAGCGTGAGGAGCCGCGCGAGGCCCTGGAGTTAGCCAGGGAACTGGCCGGTCCTGAGGGCGTGGTGGTGGTCACCGGCTCCCTCTACCTGGTGGGAGAAATCCGCCAGCTAGTGCTGGAACGCGGCCCATGAGTGCAGCGCGCAACGGCGTCGGTTGGCTGTGGTCGGTGCTCGTCACCGACCCACTGATTTGCCTCTATACCATCGTCATGGGGACGATCTCGGTAGCCGGTTCCCTCCTAGACCCGCGGGGGATCTTTCAGCACCGTTGCGCGCAGATCTGGTCGCGCATGATCTTGGCCACTAGCCGCGTCGCAGTCCGCGTACGGGGCTGGGAGAACATTGAGCCGGGCCATGCCTACATCTTTTGCGCCAACCACCTGAGTCTGATTGATACTCCGGTGATCTTCGGGAAACTGCCGATCCAGTTCACCATCCTGGCCAAGAAGAGCCTGTTTCGGATTCCGTTTATGGGTTGGCACCTGCGCCGTTCGGGACACTTGCCAGTGGATTACGAAAATCCCCGCGCCGCCCTGCGCAGCTTCGAGCAGGCAGCTCAGAAGCTCCGCGCCGGCGCCTCGCTGTTTTTCTTCCCCGAGGGTGGCCGCAGTCGCGACGCGCGCTTGCGGCCATTTAGGGCTGGCCCGTTCCTGCTGGCCATCAAGGCGGGCGTGCCGGTGGTCCCAGTGGTGATTTTGGGAACACGCGAGGTGTTGCCCATTGGTTCCATAAACATTCGGCCAGGCCAGGTCGAGGTGGTGGTGAAGCAGCCCATCCCGACCGCCGGCGCGACGCGGAAGGATGCGGACCGGCTGGCAGCCGAGGTTCGCGAGCAGATTGCGTGCTCCCTGCCCGGTGAAGGGGTGGATACAGCCCTGTCCACGGTAAGTGCAGGGGAAGCCGAGAGCTGACCGCGGTTAACTGTTGGAGGCGCAATGCAGCCATTGATTGGTATCAGTTGCCGGCTGGAGGAAAGGAAGGAAGGCGACTGGTTCTATTTGCAGCGCGAGTACAGCGAAGCAGTACTGGCCGCCGGAGGCATCCCGGTCATGCTACCTCTGCTGGCCCAGCCGGAATACGCGCTGGGACTCGCGGAACGGCTGGACGCCATCGTGCTACCCGGCAGCCGCAGCGATGTGGACCCCGCGCGCTACGGCGCCAGCCCGCATCCCAGGCTGGGCCCGGTGCACCACGAGCGGGACGAGCTGGACGCGGCCCTAATTCGGCAGGCGTTGGAACGGCGCAAACCGCTGCTGGGCATCTGCTTCGGCACCCAGATGCTGAACGTGACGCTGGGCGGCAGCCTGGTGCAGCACCTGGAGACCGACATTGCGCACAGTGACCGCAAGACGCCTCATATTGTGCAGGTTGAGCCGGACTCCTTGTTGGCGCGGCTGGGTGGGGCTGGCGAGCACCAGGTCAATACCAGCCATCACCAGGCCCTGGAACGCGTGCCGGCAGCGTTACGCATCACGGCGCGCGCACCCGACGGCGTCATTGAGGCGGTGGAGACGACCGAGCCTGACCGCTTCCTGCTGGGCATACAGTGGCACCCGGAGCGCATCTGGCAGACGAGCCCGATTTCCCGCGCCCTGTTTCAGGAGCTGGTGCGCCGCGCCGCCTCCTGATTTCGCTTGGAAAATATAAGATGAACTACTTGCGGCTTTTGTTGGTTTGTTTTCTGCTTCTGCTCCTACAGCCCAGAGCGCTGCCTGCGCAAACAGCCAGCCCGGCGGACAGGGGGCGGGCGATCCTGGAGGCGACCATCGAGAAACTGGGCGGAGCAGCCTTCCTGGAGGCCCGCGATTTTCGCGCCGAGGGCCGCGCCTTTCAGTTCGGACGCGATGAACGGCTTTCCGGGCTGGCTCGCTTCATCGTTTACGAAAAGTTCCCCGACAAGGAGCGACAGGAACTGGGTAAGGACAAGGACATCATCGTGGTCCTCAACGGCAAGCAGGGTTGGGACAAGACCTTTCGCGGCGTGCGGGAGTATCCCCCCGAGGAGATGCAGCGCATTCGGAACAGCACCCTGCTCAGCGTGGAGCATATCCTGCGCTACCGGATGAACGAGCCGGGACTGCTGGTGCGCTACGCGGGCCGGGACATGATCGCGCGGCGCCCGGTGGACCTGGTGGAGGTGGTGGACGCCGAGAATCGCGCGGTCACCATTGCGGTCGAGCGGGCCAGCAAGCTGCCGGTGCGCCGCGAGTGGTCGCGCCGCAATCCTCGGACCCGTTTACGAGAGACCGAAGTGGAAGTTTTGGGTAAATACCGGAAAGTACAAGGAATTCTCACTCCCTACTACCAGCTCCGCGAACGCAATGGCCAGAAGCTCTTCGAAGTGTTCCTCACTGGCGCGGCCTACAACGTCAACCCGCCAGATCCACTGTTCCAACGGCCGCCCGGTCCCAAACGCCCCGAACCACGCCGCCGGCCGCGCCCGCAGTGACCAGCAGGCGGTCACTGTCCTAAGCTTGACCGCTCACCCCAACATAGGTAATGCTCTACCGCCTTCCGCCTGTCGGCACTTTTCTTTGAGTTCCTCGCACCAGTTGAGTCATCGAACAGAGAGCCTCACCACTTTTTTGTCAGTCTCAGAAGAAGATAAACGCCAGCACCGCCGAGCGCTCCATAAACAAAAAGGTGATTCAGTTCGGACCAGGGAGTATGGACTGGCTTGAAGAAACTAGCAACACCGATGCCAAGAGCGCAAAAAAACAGCAGCGAGCCCCAGGGATTCAACTTAACGGGGGGCGGGGTAGTTTTGGTCGTAGTCTTGTGAGTCTTGGTCAATAGTTCTGCACCACACTTGGAGCAAAACCATTCAGAGCCCTGAATCTCCGTACCACATTCCGTACAAAACATATCAGGTATCTACCTGAGTACAAGCACAGGACCAGCGCTCTATCCCTTAGCTCAGTGGATGGTGCGGGTCTTGCGCGACATGTAATCCATTAGCAGGTACTGGCCCAAGTTGAAGGGGGTCGTGAAGTATGCTTTGCCGCGGCAGATTTCTGTAACCTTCCGCACGAAGTTCACCAGGCCGTAGTCGCTGGCCAGCATAAAGGTGTTGATCAGGATTCCGCTGCGCCGGCACTTGGCCACTTCCTTCAATGTCTCGCTGACCACCAGGGGGTCCAGGCCAAAGGCATTCTTGTAGATGCGCCCGTCTTCGAGCGTCAGCGCGGACGGCTTGCCGTCGGTGATCATGATGATCTGGCGCATATCCTTGCCCTGCCGGGCCAGCAGGCGCTGGGACAGGCGCAGGCCCTCGCGGGTGTTGGTGTAGTGAGGTCCCACCTGCACGCGGGCCAGTTGGGTGAGCGGCACCTCCTCGGCCGAGTCGTGGAACAGCACTAACTGCAGGCTGTCGCCAGAATATTGCATGCGAATCAGGTGGGCCAGCGCCAGGGCCACCTGCTTGGCCGGCGTGAAGCGGTCCTCGCCGTAGAGGATCATGCTATGGCTGCAATCCAGCATCAGCACGGTGGCGCAAGAGGATTGGTACTCGGCCTGCTGGACCTGCAGGTCCGGGTAATCCAGCTCCAACGGCAGCTTCAACCCGGTGCGCTTCATGGCGCTGAATAAGGTTCCGCTGATGTCCAGATTTAGAGTGTCGCCAAACTCATAGGGTTTCGGGGCGCCACAGGCTTCGATTCCGGTGGCCAGATCGCGTGTGTCGTGGCGGCCAAAACTGGATTTACCCAGCGAGGCGAGCAGGTCCTTCAGAGTGCGGTAGCCGAGGAAGTCCAGGCTCTTGTCGGTCAGCTCAAACCTGACCTGGGACTGCGCCTCCATGTGGCCAGGGGCGCTGGACATCCGGGTGAGCGGCTGATTGGGGGACTGCTCGGGGTCAAAAGGTTCGCTGACGCTGATGTAGCCTTCCTGCTCGAGACGCTCGGCCAGCTGGTCCACCAACTGCTGCATCTGTTCCGGCGACATGTTCTCCAGCCGCTCCATCCACTCCTGGAGCTGGTCGTCGGAGAAGGCGCTGCCGCTCTGGAGCGCTTCCCGGATGGCCTCCTTGAGCTCGTCGAGCGAGCGCTCGGAGTTGTTCTCGAAAGCGTCGTAATACTGCATCTGGAAGCCGCTCTGGAGCAAGAAGCCTGCCAGCGACTTCATCAGGCCATGCAAGTCAATGCCGTCGAGGTCCTGCCCGGTAAATTTCGAGTATTTGATAAATTTCATGACTGCCAGAAATTTGTGTCGCTTAAATAACTCCCGGAACGACTCCTACCTCCGCAATTCAGTTATAGGGCTTGCGGTAGCGGTTGTTGAAATCCTCGCGCGCCGGCATTTCCCTCTTCTTTTCCTCCGCCACGTAGCCGCGCTCTTCGGAGCGGCTGATACGGCGGTGCGCGTAGAGGCCTTCCAGTAAGAATTCGGCGGCTGAAACCGCCAGCGCCGGATCCTGCTTCGGCCGGATGCCGAGGGCGGCCACCCGCTCCAGCAGGCCCTGGATGGAACGGAGCTGCGGCAGGACCTTGGCCACCGGCATTGCCTCGGTAATCTTCAGTGTCCCCCCAAAATCGAACCATTGGACGATCTGCTGCATGTCAGCGCCTTCGAAGTGGCGCCCGTACACTCTCCCGACGGCGGCGCGGATCAGATCGCGCCCCACCTGCTCAGCGCCCTTCAGCTCACCCTCATACTCGAGCTCCAGTTTTCCAGTGAGGGCAGGCAAGGCAGCATAGATATCGCAGATCCGGGGCAGGGTGCAGGCTTCGCGGTTGTGGATGGCCCGCTGCTCGGCGTTAGAGACCACGTTTTCCAGGTAGGTGATGGGGATGCGTTGGGACACCCCGGAACGTTGATCAATCCTCTTATCGCCGCGGGCCAGGAAGGCAATCTCCTCCACAATCTCGCGGATATAGTCCGGGATGTTCAGGGGCACCCCGTCACGCTCGGTGTAGGACTCCTGGGCGGTGATGGCCATGCCATGATCCAGGCTGGCCGGGTAGTGGGTACGGATCTCTGACCCGATGCGGTCTTTGAGCGGAGTGACGATCTTGCCGCGCGCCGTGTAGTCCTCCGGATTGGCGCTAAACACCATCAGCACATCCAGCGGCAAGCGCACAGGGTAGCCTTTGATCTGGACATCGCCTTCCTCCATGATGTTGAACAGGCCCACCTGGATCTTGCCGGCCAGGTCCGGCAGCTCGTTGATGGCGAAGATCCCGCGGTTGGCGCGGGGGAGCAAACCGTAGTGGATGGTCAGCTCGTCGGAAAGCTGGTGGCCGCCGCGAGCCGCCTTGATGGGGTCTAGGTCGCCGATCATGTCAGCGATAGTGACATCGGGGGTCGCCAGCTTCTCCACGAACCGCTGCTCGCTCCCCAGCCAGGTCAACGGCGTTCGGTCCCCCAGTTCTTCAATTCTCTGACGGCAGGCGCGGCAGATGGGCCGACAGGGATTGTCATTGATTTCGCAGCCGGCCACGACTGGGATTTCCTCCTCCAGCAATCCCGCCAAGCCTCGTAGCAGACGGCTCTTGGCCTGCCCGCGCAGGCCGAGCAGGATGAAATTGTGCCGGGAGAGAATGGCATTGGTCACCTGGGGGAGGACCGAATCCTCATACCCGACGATGCCGGGAAACACGGGCACGCTGCGCTTGAGTCTGCAGATCAGGTTCTCGCGCATCTCGTCTTTCACGGAGCGCGGTTGCACATGCCAATATTCGCTGCGGCGCAGCTCCCCCAGAGTTGTCGGTTTGTTCATGAAGCGATGGCTCCCCCTGAAACTTGTAGCGTGGGCGAACGAACAGAACCCTCCTGCGGACCAATTGCCGTACTCAATGGGATTATAACAGCCGGTTTATAACAGCAAGGCCGCGCGCACTGTTTCCAGAGATTGCTGATGGAATTCCGGGCAGCTACTGGCAATGGCCGTTGCCTCTTGACTTGGTGCGCACCCGGTCGGCTCGGCGCAGTTGAGAAAGAAGTCGCGGCAACGATTGAGCCAATTGTTCCAGCCGCTGGTTTTCTGAACGGAGCGCGAGCAACGACTGCTTGAAATCCAGCTCGAGCGGGAGCGGGCCCGCCAGGCGAAACGACAGCGGTGCTGGACCGGCTTTGGCGTCCGGTGCTTCAGGCTCCTGTCCCTCACTGGACAGCAATGGAACTAGCTGCCGGTGGAGCTCCACCACATGGTCGCGCAAGGCGTCGGGCGCCGGACTTTCCTCATCGTGGAAAAACTCGGCGGCGGCGCGCAGGTACTCCTTGCTCTCGTCCACGAACAGCACTTCGAAGCGGCGCCTGCCGGCGGTGACGATGTCCATGCGGCCGTCGGCGTAGGAGCGCACGACCTCAACCACCTCGGCGGTGCAGCCGACGTTGGCGATACCGTCCGGCTTGGCCAGAACTACGCCGAATTCCCGCGGCCCCTCCGTTGCCAGGCACTCGCGGATCATGATCTTATAGCGCTCCTCAAAGATATGCAGAGGCAAGGGCTGTCCGGGAAACAGCACCACCTCTAGCGGGAATAGCGGGATCAGCGACTCCTGCATGCCGGCCCGATGGTATCACTAGGGCACGGCACAGCACAGTTGAGGCAAAATAGGCGACATGGAATTGTCAGACCGCGTAGTGCTGATTACGGGAGCCTCGATGGGGATCGGCGAAGCCCTGGCTCGGGCCTACGCCAACGAAGGGGCGCGGGTGGTTCTGGCGGCCCGCTCGGCCGAGCGGCTTGAGAAGGTGGTCGCCGCACTGCCACAGGGGCGGGCGCTGGGGGTGCCCACCGACCTCACCGATTCCCGCCAGATCCCTGAGCTGGTGGACCGCGCTCTGCAACGCTTCGGCTGCGTCGACATCCTGGTGAACAATGCGGCTGTAGGCTTGTTCTCGACGCTGAGCGACATGGACCGCGTGCAGTTCCAGCGCCTGTTTGCGCTCAACGTCTTTGCGCCCATCTACCTGATCCAAACCGTGCTGCCCCTGATGAAGTACCGGCGTCAAGGGCAGATCGTCAACATCTCCTCGGTCGCGGGCTACATGACGCTGCCCGCGATGGGCGCCTATTCGGCTACCAAGTTCTCGTTGAGGGCCTTGACCGACGCGCTGCGCGTGGAGGTGAAGCCGTTCGGTATCCATGTGCTGGGCGTCTATCCCGGCCGCATCCGCACCCCGTTCGCGGACAATGCCTACTGGGGTACAGCGCCCGAGCGGTATCGCAGCCGGAGGGGCGGCATCTCGGCCGAGCGTTGTGCGCGAGCTATCGTGGCGGCCTCCCGCAAGGAGAAGCGGGAACTCATGGTGCCGGGCGCGCTTCGTGCCTTGGTTGGTCTTTCCCGCTGGTTTCCGGCCACCACCGACCGCCTGCTGGCCCGCCTGCTGGCTCGATAGTTCCGTGAGTTCTAAGAGGAGGGTGTTGGTGGGAACCTACGTATGGCCAGCGGGTCAGTTTAACCGCTGGAGGAGCTCGTCCAGCGCCGCCTGCATCTCGGAACCAGTGTGCTGGTTGCCTGTGCGCTCGCAGACCTCGATTCCGCGCTGGTACATCTGGCGCGCGTCTTCCAGGCGGCCCAGGTTCTCCAGAGCCCGGCCGCCGTGGAAGTAGGCGGCTGCATAGTCGGGGTTGGCCTCCAGCAATCGGCTGAACTCCGCGATGGCTTCTTCTAGGCGTCCGCCGTTGGCGTACTCCTGAGCCAAGCCGTAGCGGGTGAACTCATTTTTCGGGTCCTGCGTGGTCATCTCCTGCAACAGCTCCAGTCGCGTTTTCGCCATCGGGGGTTCTGGGTTTGAATTTCTCCGGTCCCGCAGCATATCATACTCGCTTCATGGTGCGCTCCGGGGTCACGATGCAGTGTGGGCCGGTCCAGACTTGCAACTCGTATTGACTTTGGCCTGGAACTTTTGAATTTGGATGGTGGATCTGTCTGATGGCTTGCCCGTTCTTCTATCCGACCGAGCCTGTAGTTGAGCAACACTTAGTTGAGCAGCACTGGCGAACCGACCGGCCGATGCCGCTCGGTGATCCCTTCCAGGGGGAGTGCCACGCCAACGCGGCGCCCTACCATCCCAACGCCGTGGAGCTGAAGGACCTGTGCAACCTTGGCTACGTACGCGGCAAATGCCCGCGTTTTCGTCCGGACTGCCAGGTGGATGCAGCTCGGTTTACCCTGAGCCGGGACACGCCCGACCGCGTGGCGATCACCTACGTGCAGGAGCGTGACTACCGCCCCTTCAGCCACGGTACGCTGGAATACCTGACGGCCCGGCAGCGTTGGGCGACGCCCCCTGCCGACCCCAACCTGCGCCGGCAGGCGCTGGCATACCTGGGTGCTTACTGGAGGCGTCAGGCCTGGGCAGGGAGCAGTTGATCTTGGGGGAGAGGTGGTCCAGACAATAGCTCGGTCTGGGGCCCGGTCTGGAGCCCGGTCTGGAGCCTGGCTTGGCAGAGCTGACCGGGATTGAGAAGCTACCGGAATCCTAGCCTATGCAAGAAGGCAAGCCCGTTCGCGAGTCCCAAACAGAGATGGTGGAGATGGTGTTGCCCAACGACGCCAATCCGTTGGGGAGCATCTTGGGAGGGAAGGTTCTGCACCTGGTGGACATCGCGGCCGCCATCGCCGCCCAGCGCCACGCCAGCCGCTTCGTGGTCACTGCGTCGCTGGACCACGTGGATTTCCGCCATCCGATCCGAGTCGGCGAGCTGATCGTGCTGAAAGCCTCGGTCAACCGGGTCTTCCGCAGCTCGATGGAGGTCGGCGTAAAAGTGTTCAGCGAAAACCCGCTAACCGGAGAGCGCCGGCCCACCAGCGCCGCCTACCTGACGATGGTGGCGCTGGACGCCGATGGCAGGCCAATGGCCATCCCGCCGGTGATTCCCGAAACCGAGGAACAAAAGCGGCGTTACCAGCAAGCTGAGACTCGCCGCCGCTATCGGCTGGAGCAACGGGTCCGGAAGAGCTAGCCTTTCCAGAAGCCAAGGAGGAGGCAAGGCTGCGGAGGGCCAGCTGACGAACGCCGTCTAGCCGCCGGTATTTTCACCCGTGTCGCTCTGCTTATCTTCTTCCTTGTAGAGGTACTTGATGTTCGGCTTGTAGATGAGCAGGTTTGGCTCGGCCTCTCGATTGACTTTGATGCAGTTCTTGTCGTACCATTCAATCACGCCTTGAATCTGTTCGCCGTCTTGCAACACCACCACCATAGGTGTGCGGGCCTGCATCTGTTTGACGTAGTAAAAATTCTCAGCATTGGTCGTTTCCAGTGGTGTGGGCTTCTTGTTGCGCGGCTGGCGGGCCGGGAACTGCTCCTTGATTTCCGTCAGTGATGGGCGGATAAGTTTGCGATTCACCCTGTTGCTCCTTGCTAGCTGCCTGTTGCTCGTTCCTAGTTGTTTGTTACGCTCCGCATCACGGCACTCACCGGCTCGGAGGGGACCAAACCCGGTTCCATAATAGATTGCAAGATTTGGGATGCCGTTACAGCTAAATCTATCACAGTGGCCACCGCCCCGCAAGAGGAACCCGTAGCGGCGCCAAAGCTCACAAACCCGTTTGTTCCCGGCGCAGCGACACCGCCAAGGCTTCCAGAGCCACCTGCTTGTTGATGTTTCTCCGAAGCAGGCGATCCAGGCGGTCCAGCCGCCCCGTGGCCCGCTCGATCCACTCCCAGTCCAGCTGGCGTGCGATCCCGGCCAGTTCCTTCTCCAGGTCCAGGTTGCGCAGAGGGCGAGTCGGAGCTCCGGTTTCCCGGCTTACGACGAAGTACAAAACGTCGTGTAAGAGACTATAAAAGAGACCTAGCAACTTTTCAAGTTTTTCTTCCCGAGCTTGCGCCAGGCTCTGCGTGCGCGCAAACAAGCTGCCGAAGTTGCGACATTCGAAGGCGTCGCGGAGCAGCGCCAGCAGTTCTCCGCGCAGACGCCGAGATTCCTCCAGATCCATACGGCGCGCAATCCCCGGGCTGCCCTCGGAGAGCCGGGCCGCCAGTCGTTTTTCGGCCGGGCTCCAGGGCAGCGCCTCCAGCAAGCGCTCCACCTCCTCGCTGCCGAGCGGCGCCAGATGCAGGGGGAAGGCCCGTGATCGCAACGTCGGCAGCAGCTGGAAGTAGGAGACTGCAGTCAGCAGTAGCAGCGTACCGGCCGGCGGCTCTTCCAGGATTTTCAACATGGCGCTGGCTGCGACTTCATCGGCGCGGTCGGCGTTGTCCAAAATGAACACGCGCTGACGCGCCCGGGAAGGCCGGTATTGCGCCAACGCGATCATTCGGCGCACCTGGTGGATGGAGATCTGCTGCGTCTTGCCGTCTGGCGGCAGCACGAAGATGTCCGGGTGCGTGCTCAGCACCAGCGGGTTCTCTTTGCGTTCCTGCAGGGAGAGCCGCGGGCGTTCGGCCAGGATTTTGCCGAGTTCCGGATGCTCTTCGTAGGTTTCTAACTCCGCGATGGCCTTGCAGTTCGGGCACCGGCCGCAGAAGTCGGCGCGACCGTAGGCGGCTTCATCCAGACAGTTGAGCGTCCGGGCCACCATGGTCGCCAGCGTGTGCTTCCCTACGCCTGCCGGGCCCGCCAGGACCATGCTGTGGGGCACCCGGCCGCCGCTGATCATCCGCCGCACGGAGGCCACGACGGCGACGTTCCCGCGAAAGTTTTCCCAGCCCATCTTAGGGGATTGCCAGTCGCCGCTTTGCCTGTTGCCAGATATCGGCGTGAATTACCTGCCGGTCGCGCTCGCCGTTGACCACCACGACTCGGCCGGGTTCACGGGCAGCGATGTCCAGATACTCCCGGCGGACCCGCTCGAAAAACTCCGGGGCTTCCCGCTCAAAACGGCTCTCATCTTGCCGGCCCGCCGCCTCCCCGCTGCGATTTCGCTCCAGCGCCCGGGCCACGCTGGTAGCAGGTTCGATGTCTAGCAGGAAGGTCAGGTTGGGCTCGAAGCCGCCGCAGGCAATGCGTTCCAGCTCGGAAACCACCCGCAGGCCCAAGCCGCGCCCACCACCTTGGTAGGCGGACGAAGCATCCACGTAACGGTCGCAGAGCACCACCCGCCCGGCCTCGAGGGCCGGCCGGATGACTTCCTTCAGGTTCTGTGCCCGGGAAGCGAAATAGAGCAGCAGCTCGGCGACTGGTGACAGGCGCGACGTCGCTGAATCCAGCAAGATGCGACGGATGGCCACGCCCACCGGCGTGCCGCCCGGTTCCTGTGCGGTGGTCATAGCAATCTTGCGAGCCCGCAGTCGCTCGGCCAGCATCCCCAATTGCGTGGTCTTTCCTGAGCCGTCAATGCCTTCGAAGGTGATGAACTGCCCGCGGTGGACCGACATGGCGGAGCGCCCATCATAGCATGATAGAATTTTTTGTTTGCTGGGTAGATGTGTCTTCCATCCGTGAAAACCTGGCTGCGGTGCGGGCCCGCATTGAGCGCGCCGGAAGGCCGCGGCAACAGGTGCTGCTGGTGGCAGTGACCAAGAACCAGCCGCCCGAGCGCATCCGGGAGGCCTATGAGGCCGGCCAGCGGCACTTCGGTGAAAACCGCGTCCAGGAGTTCGGGCAGAAGCGTCCGCTGCTGGAGCTGCCCGGCGCCGAATGGCACCTGATCGGGCACTTGCAATCGAACAAGGTCCGGCGTGCGGTCCAGTTGTTCAACGTGATTGAAACCGTGGATAGCGTGCGCCTAGCGCGCCGCCTGAACGAAGCTGTCGCGAGCTCCCGCCCGGAGCCAAACGAGGCAGTCCAGCTCCCTGTGTTCCTTGAGGTGAAGCTGAGCCCGGAGCACGCCAAGGCCGGCTGTCCGGAAGCGGAGCTGCCGGAACTGGCGAGGGAAATAGCGGCGTTGCCCCACCTCGAATTGCGCGGACTGATGGTTATGCCCCCCTTTACCGAGGATCCGGAAGCGGCAGGGTCCTACTTCCGGCGGCTGCGCGAATGGGCCGAGCGGCTGGGCCTCGAACAGCTCTCTATGGGTATGAGCCACGACCTGGAAGTGGCCGTCGAGGAGGGAGCGACGGTGGTCCGCGTAGGCACGGCAATTTTCGGAGAACGGCCCAGGCCCATGCGGCCGGTCCAAGGGTGAGTGCGGGTGCGACTGCGAATCAAAGTCCGCCCGGGGGCGCGGCAGTCGCGCGTGATTAGAAACCTGGGAGAGGAGTGGAAAGTCGAAATCGCCGCGCCGGCGGTGGACGGCAAAGCGAACCGCGCCCTCGTCGAGTTTCTCGCCAGCAGGTGGCGGGTGCCGCGCTCGGCCGTCCGGATTGTCTCCGGGCGCCATTTTCCAAACAAAGTCGTGGAAGTCGACGGGACTCTTGCGCCAGAGTTGGCGTTGCTTCGAGAGACTGAAAGCAGAAAGAGTTAGCCGTGCTCTACGCCATGCAGCTGCGCTCGCCGCAACGGCGTTGAGATGATCGGTGCTGGGGAAGCCCACATTGCCAACCTTCGGAATGGAAACCGCGCCTCAGAGTCGGAACGCGTCATTCTTTGGCCATCCTTCTGGCTTGGCCACGCTGTTCTTTACCGAGATGTGGGAGCGCTTCAGTTACTACGGTATGCGCGCGCTGCTGATTCTGTTCATGACCGCCAGCGCGGAGCAAGGCGGGCTGGGCTTCAATGTATCCAAAGCGAGCGCCATTTACGGCCTCTATACGGCCATGGTCTACATGCTGAGCCTGCCGGGAGGATGGCTGGGGGACCGCTTCCTGGGACTGAGACGCGCCGTGCTGTGGGGCGGCATCCTGATCGCCGCGGGCCACTACAGCCTGGCCATTCCCAGACTCCCCTTCTTCTACCTGGGCTTGGCCCTGATTGTCGCGGGGACAGGCTTGCTGAAACCCAACGTCAGCGCGATTGTGGGCAGGCTCTATCCACAAGGCGATGCTCGTCGCGATGCCGGGTTTTCCATCTTTTACATGGGTATCAATCTGGGCGCTTTTATCGCCCCGCTGGCCGTGGGCTATGTCGGGCAGAGGGTAGACTGGCACCTGGGATTCGGATTGTCCGGGTTGGGAATGACGTTCGGGGTCCTCCAGTACCTGCTGGGAAGCAAGCACCTCGGCGAGGCGGGTTTGAACCCAGCCAAACCCCAGAGCGCGGAGGAACAGGCTCGGCAGAAACGCCAGCTCCGCTGGGGCCTGGCTGGCTTCGCCGCCCTGGTGGCAGTCCCGGCCGTGCTGTATGCAGCTGGCCTGCTGCAGCTCAGCGTGCAAGCCCTGTCCGGCGCTTTCGGCCTGCTGTTGCTGCTCACCGTGGTTGTCAGCTTTGCTGGCCTGCTGTTCTTTGGGCATTGGACGCCGGTCGAGCGCAAGCGGCTGGTCGCCATTGCTGTTTTATTTGTCGCTTCGGTACTCTTCTGGTCGGTGTTCGAGCAGGCCGGCTCTACTCTGAGCCTGTTCGCCGAGCGCAGCACGGACAAGCAGGTTGGGGGCTACTCCTTTCCGGCGAGCTGGTTCCAGTCGGTCAATGCGCTGTTGATCATCGTCCTGGCCCCGGTGTTCGCCTGGGTTTGGGTGAAGCTGGGCTCGCGGAACCCCTCCAGCCCGGCCAAGTTTTCCCTCGGGCTGATCTTCGCCGGTCTGGGGTTTGTGGTCATGGCGAGCGCATCCACCCTCGCGGCGACCGGCGCGCAGGTCAGCGCGATGTGGCTCATCACGACCTACCTGCTGCATACTATCGGCGAGCTGTGCCTCAGCCCGGTCGGCTTGAGCGCCATGACCAAGCTGGCTCCGACCCGGGTGAGCGGCTTGATCATGGGCATCTGGTTCCTGTCGATTTCGGTGGGCAACTACTTGGGTGCACGCGTAGCTGCGCTTTACGAAGCCCTCCCGTTGCTGACGCTGTTCGGAACCGTCGCAGTTTTCGCCATTGTCAGCGGCCTACTGCTGGCGGTCTTTGCGAAACCGATCAAGAACCTGATAGGCGGAGCGGATTGATAACCATGGCCGATATCGCTGCCATCCAGCACGCACTGGCCGATCGGGACCTCGATGCCTGGCTGTTCTACGACCACCATCGCCGCGACCCTATTGCCTACCGCGTGTTGGGGTTGGACGCGAGCGCGATGGCCACCCGTCGCTGGTTTTACCTGGTGCCTGCCGAGGGTGAACCCCGCAAGCTGGTTCACCGCATCGAGGCCGGGCAACTGGACGCGCTGCCCGGACACGCGAGGCCGTACTCCTCCTGGCAGGAGCTGGCCAGCGGCGTTGAGGAAATGCTCGGCGGGCGTCGCCGAGTGGCCATGCAATATTCCCCCAACAACCTGCTGCCTTCGGTTGGCCTGGTCGATGCGGGCACAGTCGAGCTAGTGCGCAGTTTCGGCGCTGATGTGGTTTCCTCGGCGGACCTGGTGCAGTTGTTCGAGGCCTGCTGGACGGCCGAAGCATTGGAGTCACACCTGGCGGCCGGGCGCGCCACTGATGAGATTGTGGCGCGCGCCTTCGTAGAAATCGGCCAGCGAATTCCCACCGACGAGTTCGCCATCCAGCAATTCATCCTGGAGAAGCTCGAAGCTGCCGGGTTGGTCATCGATGAACCCCCGATCGTGGCGGTGAACCGCAACAGCGGAAACCCGCACTACGCGCCGCTCCGCGACCGCTCGACGCCCATCGGGCGCGGCGATTTCGTGCTCCTGGATGTGTGGGCCAAGCAGAAGCAGCCCGGGGCCGTCTACTACGATGTGACCTGGGTGGGGTATGTGGGCCAGAATTCCACCGACTGCCAGCCGCCAGAAAAACTCCGCGGAATTTTCGAAATCGTGCGCGAAGCGCGCGACCTAGGGGTAGAATTCGTAGCTTCGGCCGTTCGCCAGAAGCGCCCGGTACGTGGCTGGGAGGTGGACCAGGCGGTTCGCAGCTTCATCGCCGGGCGGGGCTACGGGGAATATTTCCCCCACCGGACCGGCCACTCCATTGGCGGGTCGGTGCACGGCAACGGCGCCAACCTCGACAATTTCGAGACGAAGGATGAGCGCGAAATTCTGCCGCACACCTGTTTTTCGATCGAGCCCGGCATTTACCTGCCGGAGTTCGGCGTGCGCAGCGAAGTCAACGTGTACGTGGGCGAGCAAGACGCCCGCGTGACGGGCGCGATCCAGCGGGAAATTATCCGGATTGTGCCCCGGCTAATCGCACCCAGGTAATGATGGGAAGAAAACCTGAAACAACCGAGAGCGTAAGACGAAATTACGCTGCCTATTTACCAGTGGTGGCGGGGTGGCTCGTGCCCGGCGGCGGGCACTTTTGGCAGAGGAAGTGGTACCGCGGGACGCTGCTGCTGGTTTCTGTGGCCACCATGTTTTTGCTGGGGCTGTCGATGCACGGCAAGATGTATCGCTATAATCCCGGCGACATTGTGGATACGCTGGCCTGGCTGGCAGACCTGAGCGCAGGCGGTCTCTACCTGGGGGCCAAATTGTTCGGCTACGATGTCCCGGAACCGCCCTCTGCCGCTGCCGACTATGGCACCAAGTTTCTGTTGACGGCGGGGCTGCTCAACGCCCTGGCCATGCTCGATGCCTATGACATTGCATTGGGGAAAAAAGATTGATTCACAATTTCCCCGACCATTTCCCGACAGGGGGACTGAGTGCGCCAAACAATCGTACGGCGAACTGCTTCCACTTTGCCACCTGCCAGGCGCGCCGTGGAATTTAAATCTTTGAACGAAACTGGCCAGTGCTCGAACTGACGCATCTCCAAGCGGCGACAATTTTCGCCTTTTTCACCTCCGTCGTGTTCGCGGTGATCACCAAGAACACCACCCGCGAGCGCCTGATCTACGGAGCTTGGTGCTTTGCCGCCTTCCTAGGCGTGTTGCTTGTCCTGGGCTGGCTGATGAGATTCGGCCATGGCTAGCCCGAGCGGGGAGCCACTTCAGCAGCCTGCTAGATGTGCAGCTCAAGGATGTCGCCGTCGGCGAGCACGTAGTCCCGTTGGACCATCTGGCCGTCGGACTTGGCGTGTCCCCAGAGGCGGGCAAACTTAAGCTGCGCGGCAAAATCCTTGTGCACGTGTGTGGCGGCCTCCCGCACGGTGGAGCCACGCTTCAGCACATAGGGCGCCGCCAGGTCGGGCTTTTTCCCCGGGGCCTTGGTAAAGATTCGGATCACTTCCAGTAGGTCGAACACAGCGCGCTTAAACGTCTCCAGTCCGGCGCTGGTCTCCGCTGAGGTGGCCAACATTGGGGCGGCCCACCCGGCGGCTGAGCTTTCGCTTAACAATTCCCGCAGGGCCGCCAAGTTTTCTTCGGCGCCGGGCAGGTCAAGCTTGTTCCCCACCAGCAGCGTGCGCTTGACGGCCAACCCGGGCGGCAGCGCGTCGGGAGTCCACGCCCCCAGCCGAATCTTATGCTTCTCCAGGAGCAGTCGCGTGGTTTCCACTTCCTCCAACAGGTCGTCAGCGGAAAGGTCCACCACCAGCACCGCCGCGTCGGCCTGGCGCACCAACGTGGGCACCCAGCTCTCCATAAACTGATCCGACACCGGGGGCAGGTCCACCAGTTGGAATTGCACGTTTTCGAACGGCATCATGCCAGGCGTGGGCAGGCGGGTAGTGAACGGGTAATCGGCCACCTCGGGCTGGGCGTGGGTCAGCCGGCGCATCAGCAGCGATTTCCCTACGTTGGGGGCGCCGACCAGGGCCACCTGGCCGGCGCCCTCACGCTCAACGTGGTAAATCGGCAGCGTCCGCGCCGTGCCGCCCTTCTTTTGCGCTTCACCTCGGAGCTTGGAGAGGCGCCGCTTGAGGTCGGCCTGCATCTTCTCCGTCCCCTTGTGCTTGGGGATGGTGGACAGCATCTGCTCGAGTGCCTCAATTTTCTCGGGGATTTTCTTGGCCGATTTGAAGCGCTGTTCCGCAGCCAAGTATTCAGGGCTCAGGTTGGCAGGCATGACAAGACAGGTGTCAGGTTTTCAATCTCCACTCTTCGGTCTTAAGGTTGCAAGCCTCATGCCCTATCGGTTGACCAGCAGCGTCACTTTCTCGAGTGGCAGCGTGCGGATGCGCTCTTCGATGCGGGGTGTGCGCAGTAGCACCGCTGCACCGCGCAGGCGTTCGGCATCCCCCTGCGTGGGCTCGAACGCGTAGAGGTCGGCGCGGTTTTGGTAGGAGTAGGACTGGTAGCGCGGCGTGCGCGACATCGCCACTTCCATCAACGCTTCCCAGAAGCTTTTCTTCTGGAACAAGCGGCGTCGGGCTGCCTGCTCGCGCGGCAGTTCAATGGTTTCTACGCCCGCATGGATGGCAGCGTGGACGCATCGTTCAGCATGAAAGGGCCGGTCCGGCTGCGGGTCGGGGAAGCAGGCCAGCAAGGGCGTCAGGTCATCGGCGCCGGCCTCCAATGGCTCCCAGCGGTAGCGGTACTGGCCCAGGACCATGCTGCCGGCCCGCAGGATGTGCAGCAGGCGCTCGAGATTCTTGCCGCCCACGGCCACCACTGCCTCCAGAAGCTCAGCCATGGAGAAGTCGCGCTGCATCACCCGCGTCATGCTGATGTACTCGGCTGCGTCCGACATCAGCTTCACCCGCACCCGCTCCGGCAGCGCCATTCTCTCATGGTACTGCTTTCCTAATTTTGGGGACAGGTGCCCCTGCCTGTTCAGCTTGGTGGGAGCGACGGATTGGCCTCATCAGGCGGCAAGAACAGGGTCTCAGCGGGCGACGCTGTATGATTGCCGACCGTTCCTAGATTGATTTCCTCCGCCACTTCTTACTAACAGAGCAAGAGGATCCATGCTCAAATGGCCGATATGGCCTCGGGCAACTTCTTGGGGGCACGAGGGAGCACCCGCATTCCCCTGCGTCTTCCGGTACGACTGCGAATCAAGGATGAGAAGAGCACTTTTCCGGAGCTGGATGCTCGGACGCTCGTGGTGAGTAAGTACGGCGCCAAAATCGAATGTAAGCGGCCCGTGAATGTGAATCAGGAAGTTGAAGTTACCCCGGATTTCCTTTATGAACTATCGGCGGCAACCTTCTGAATGACTCCAACGTCAGTATTGATGCGGGTTCCAGCATCAACATTGCCTTCCGGAGGTGTACACCGAATGGGTGAGAGCCAAAAACAGGCGTTTCAACTGTCATTCAACCGGTTTCTGCGGGTCACATTTCAGGGATCGCGAATCACTTCCGACGGCGGTCTGATTCTGGTGCGCGAGTTGGACGAACGTTTGGGGTTCGGCGAACTTATCGAACAGCACTTGATCGACTCTCGGGGGAAGAACACCCGGTTGCCCCTCGCTGACTTGCTGCGGCAGTCCATCTACAGCCGCTTGGCAGGATACGAAGACGTCAACGACGCCGAGCGGCTTTCCCAAGATCCGACGTTCCGGCTGATCGGTTCGGAGAAGATCTGGGAACGTGGCGCAGCCCTGACTTCCCGGTTACAGTCGTTCGAGACAGAACTGCTGACGCAAGACGAGAACCTTGCTGGTTTGGCAGCGATCAACCGGGATTTGATCGCCAGGGCGGAAGCTATGGATGCGCCGCGCCGGGTGGTGCTGGACATGGACAGCACCGAGATCCCGGTCTACGGGGAGCAGGAACAGAGCGCCTACAACGGGCATTTCGAGTCGAGTTGCTATCACCCGTTGTTGCTGTTCAGTCGCGAGGGTGACTGTCTGGCGGCCAAGCTGCGACCCGGCAACGTGCACAGCGCCGAGGATTGGGAAGAACTTCTCCTGCCAGAGATCGAACGGCAGCAGAAGCTGGGCAAGGAAGTGGTGTTTCGCGCCGACGCCGCCTTCGCCAAGCCGGAGATCTACGACGCACTGGAGGAGCGGGACGTGAAGTATGCGATTCGCATCCCGGCCAACGACAGTCTGGAGAGGGACATCGCGGAGTTGTTGACGCGGTCAGTGGGGCGACCGAGCCACAAGCCGGTGGTCTGGTACAAGAGCTTTCTCTACCAGGCAGCCAGTTGGAAAAAGGCGCGGCGGGTGGTGGCGAAGGTGGAGTTCCACTTTGGCGAACTGTTCCCTCGCGTGGGGTTCATCGTCACCAATCTGGAGACCGACAGCCGGGCGGTGGTCCGGTTCTACAACAAGCGGGGCACCGCAGAGCAATGGATCAAGGAAGGCAAGCAGGCGGTAAAGATGACCCGGCTGAGTTGCCATCGGTTTCGGTCGAACGAGGTGCGCCTATGGCTGAGCCTGATCGCCTACAACTTGGGAAACCTGTGGCGGCGGCTGGTGCTACCGAAGAGGATCAACAACTGGTCGCTGACGAGTTTGCAGCAGCGGCTGGTGAAAACGGGCGGACGGCTGGTGAAACATGCACGATATTACTGGCTTTTGCTGGCCGAAGGGCACTTGAGCCGGAGGCTGTTCAGCAGCATGCTGCGAACGATCTCGGCACTGCCGCTGCCAGACGGCTAGCGACCCAGGAGAGAGGGTAATTTTAGGTGCTCAGAAGTGGTCGGGCCGGACAAGTGTCAGCGGCGAGGCAGGCTGGGCAGGCGAAACCCGCACAGCGACTCCGAAGAACAGCCAAAATGTGCCGCACTACCACCTCAAAGAGGCCCGGGCGATTTGCGATTGACACGACAGGGTACGAGGCATAGGTTTTCGGGTGAAGGGGAAGCTCAAAATGGAAATTCCGGGTTACAGTCACCGTGCTTCCCCCGGAGGAGCGAAGCGGGATAGGCAAAGTGGTTTGGTGCGAAAGGAATCGCAGCAACACCGGCAACTTTGAACTCGGGGTGGAAATACGCAAGGCGGAAAAATTGTGGGGAATTACGTTCCCACCTGACTTATCCACGACCGATTCGGGTGAGGCGAGCTTTTAACCTTGAGGATTGCCCCGCAGCCGTCCACAATCGCCGCCCAAGGTCTTCGGTGCGCCTGGACGGTACGGATTCGCGCAAGAGGCTGGATACTGTCGCTTGGCGCGGGTTCCGAAGCTGCAGCCCTAAGATCTGTTTCCTGATAAAGATAGTTTCGCCGGTCTGGACGGTCTGGGAGTCTTTCCCCACGGCAACCCCGTGTCGGCTGCCAAGCTGGCGCCTCTGGTACAATGAAGGCGAGTTGGGGGGGGGGCCTCATCAGCTTGCATGCCTTCGCAGCGTTCTTTATCTCAACCGCGGGCTTTATCTCAACCGCCGGCTCTATCTCAACTGCTGGGTTTCATGGCGCTGGTTACGCTCAGCCTGCTGGCGGTAACCGCTCTGGGCTGGAGCGCCTACGGGACACAAATGAACCAGTACGCCGCCGACCTGCTGTTTCGCCTGCGGGGCGAACAGAAGACGGGTGTGGAGCGTATTGCCATTGTGGCCATTGATGACGAAACCCTGGCGCGGTTCGGGAATCTCCCGCTGGACCGCACCCTGGTAGCCGCCGCTTTGACGCGCATTTGTAGCAGCCGGCCCAGTGTGGTAGCACTGGACTTGTTGTTCCCCGAACCATCGAGCCCCGAGGCAGACCAGGCACTGCTCGACGCCCTGCGGGATTGCCCGCAGACGGTCCTGGCCAGCGGCCTGGTCCAGCCACTGGTCAAGCCGCTGGTCAGGCCGCTGGTCCAGCCACTGGTCAATGAAGACCCTGCCGGTCCGCAGCCGGCGCGCTGGCTGGATCCGGTTTCACCCTTTGCCGAAGCGGCTGCGGCCATTGGGCATGTGCATGCGGATCCCGACCTGGATGGCGTCAGCCGGTGGATACTACTGGCCAAGTCGGTCACGGGCGAGAGGCGCTGGGCGCTTGCTCTGGAAGCGCTGCGCACCCAGACCGGTCGTGGCGAGCCGGTCGTCGAACAGGAGCGCACGCTGGAGGTAGGCGGCCACATCATTCCCGCTTCGCGTGGGCGCGAGCGTGCGCTGCTGATCAATTACTCCGGAGGGGAGGGAGTTTTCCCCCGTTACAGCCTCGGTCGGGTAGCAACGGGCGAGCTGGCAGCGGACACCTTTACCGGGCGGGCGGTCCTGATTGGGGTGACGGCACGCGGCACAGGTGACCGGCTGTTCACGCCGTTTTCCACCCCGGGCCGTGGGATGCCGGGCGTTGAGATCCACGCCCATATTCTCCACATGCTGATGGCCGACAGCTTCGTTGAGCCATTGCGCGCGACAACGGCGCTCGCCATCATGGCGGGCATCGCCGCCGCGGTGGCGGTGGCTCTGCGGGCGCTCACAGGTGTCTGGCTGGCGGTGGTACTGGCGGCGGTTGCCGTTGCCGCGCACACCATGCCTTATGTCCTGTTCAGCAGCCGGCAGCTGCTCGCGCCCGCCTTCTCGTTCTCGCTCGCCTTGTGGGGGCCGCTGCTAGCCGGCGGCCTCTTCCAGTACCTGACCGTCTGGCGTCGCTTTGTCGCTGCCGACGCGACCAGCCGGCGCTTCCGGGACCACCTGGAGCTGGTCGCCCACGAGATGCGTTCGCCGTTGACAACCATCCAGGGCTCCAGCGAGGTCATGAGCCGTTACCCGTTGGATCAGGGCCGGCGGCAGCAGTTAGCCGAGCTCATCCACCGCGAGTCGCGGCGGCTGGCCACGCTGCTGGAACGGTTTCTGGACGTGGAGCGGCTCTCGGCGGGCGAAATGGAGTTGCGGCGCCAACCGGTGTCGCTGCGGCATTTGGTGGAACAAACCATGGAGAGAGTCCAGCCTTTGGCTGAGCGAAAAAAAATCCAGCTGCGAGTGACAACCAGCGGGGAGCCGGAGGCAGTGGGCGATTCCGAGTTGCTGGAATTCGCGCTGCATAACTTGCTCAGCAACTCCATCAAGTATTCACCGGAAAGCAGTGCGGTCGAGGTGTCGGTTCATAGCAATGCAGCACTGGGGATGAGCTTCCTGGAAGTGTGCGATCAAGGGCCCGGGATTGCGGCCGCCGATCAGGACCGCATCTTCGATCGTTTTTATCGCAGCGAAACCGCCCAGCGCTCCGGGCAGTCCGGCCTGGGGCTGGGGCTTTCCATTGTGAGGGAAATTGCCCGCCACCACGGCGGCTCGGTGCAGGTGGAGAGCGCTGCGGGCCGGGGCTCGAAATTTACCCTGGCGCTTCCGTTGTGCAACGGCGCCGGCGAGCGGCCCTGAGCCACAGGGGTTCGCCCCGCAGGGGTTGCACCGCAGGGATTCGAACCGTAGGGATTGAAAATGGCCAGCGGCAAGAAAATTCTCGTCGTTGAGGATGACCCCGCTGTGGCCACCACCCTGACGGCAGCGCTCGAAGCCGAAGGGTATTCGGTCGCGGAGGCCGCCTCAGCGGAGCAGGCGCTGGAACGTCTGCCGGTCGAGGATTTTCCCGTTGTGGTCACCGATATCTTCTTAGGTCAGAAAACGGGGCTCGATGTGCTGTATCGCGCGCGCGCCCTGAATCCCGGGTGCGCCGTCATCTTGATCACCGGCAAAGGGTCGCTCGAAACCGTCATTGAGGCCACCCGTGGCGGAGCTTTCGAGTACCTGTCGAAGCCGTTTCCCATGGACCGCCTGCTGGAGTCGGTACGGAGCGCCTTCCGAGCCGCCGAAGACCACCAGGCCGGGCAAGCTGCCGCTTTGACCCCTAGCCAGGGACCGGTGGTGGGGAAGGCCCCACCCATGATCGAAGTGTACAAGTTCATTGCCCGGGTCGCGGATACCGACGCCAGCGTGCTGTTGTGCGGCGACACGGGGACGGGGAAGGAGCTGGTGGCCCGGCTGATCCATCAGAACGGGCCGCGGGCCAGAGCGCGATTCGTGGTGGTGGATTGCGCTGCGTTGCCCGCGACGTTGCTCGAGAGCGAGCTGTTCGGCGCTGTGCGCGGCGCCTACACCGGCGCCGACCGGGACCGGCCTGGGTTGCTGGAAGCCGCCCCCGGCGGTTCGGTCTTCCTGGACGAAATCGGGGAAATTGAACCGGCCTTCCAGCTTCGCCTGCTCCGCTTCCTGCAGGACAAGGAGGTTCGCCCCGTGGGAGCCACTGCCAGCCGCCGGGTGGACGTGCGGGTGTTAGCGGCAACCAACCAGGACCTGCCCTCTTTGGTCGCCCAGGGCCGGTTCCGCGAAGACCTGTGGTATCGGCTGAACGTCGCCGTGCTGCATCTTCCCCCCTTGCGTGAGCGGCGGGAGGACATTCCCCTGTTGGCCGAACACTTCCTTCAGGAATTCGCCCGGGTGTACGGACGCCAGATGCGCCTCGACAGCAGTGCCTTGCGCTTGCTGGGCGAGTATCCGTGGCCGGGCAACGTGCGGCAGTTGCGGCACGTGCTGGAAAGGTTGGTGATTCTGACTCCAGGGCCTGTGGTGGAGGCCCCGGCGTTGCGAGCGGCCCTGGAGGCCTACGGGCTCCCCGACGCCCCGCCGGCAGCAGGGCCGGGGGGGGCGTGCGCTCTGGAGCGATCTGGATGCTTTCGAACAGGAGCACATCCGCAAGGTCCTCCAGGCCACCGGCGGCAACAAGAGCCGTGCTGCGGCAATTCTGGGCATTGAACGCAAAGCTCTGTACCGCAAGCTGGAGCGCATGCAGTCCGGCCACCAGCGCGCACCGTAGTTGTTCCCCGTAGCCAAATGCCTCGGTAGCTGTGTCCAGAGGACACATTCGGACTTAGTGCGCTTAGCCTACCGGACGCCTTAACTTACTGATACCATAGGGCAATGGGTTGCCTGGTCTGTTGGTTCGTCAGTTGCTATGCCAGAGGTGGTTCAGACGTTTCCTCAACCTGCCTCTCTGTTGCGCCCGGCAGGAACGAACGTGCCGGCGCGGCTCGGCGGAACTGGCGGAGCAACAGAGAGGCGATTTTTCGCGCGAAAACGGGCCTGGGTCGCGATCCTATGGTTCTCGTAATTGTCCTTGCCCTACTGGCGGGGAGTTCTGTCTCCGCGCAACAGCCCCTTGCTCTGCCCGATTCCGAGCAATGGTTCCACGCCCAGCGCGCCTATCCGTCTGGCGAGATTCCCGAAGATGGCTTGCGGCAGGCTCTGTTCGAACGCCAGCTGCTGGAGCAGCAGTTTCGCTTGCAGAACCACTCCTCGGATGAGGAGGCTCCAACTTCCTGGAGCTTGCTGGGACCGACGGAAGTGAACACCCCCGAAGGGACGGTCAGCGGCCGGGTGACCGCGATCGCCACTGATTCACGGACACCGTGCCCAGCGGCGCTCCCGCATCGGCCGATCCACTGGCCAGGACGGTGATTCCGGTCACTGCCCGCTTTGGGGATCAAGCGGCGGCTGTCCACTTCGCCGGTTTGGCCCCGGGCTTCGTCGGCCTCTACCAGGTGAACCTGCAGGTCCCGGAAGGTGTCAGCGGAGACGTGCCGCTAACGATTCAGGCAGGTGGGCGAAGCAGCAATGCGGTGATCGTGCCTATAGGGCCGTGACAAGTTGCCCGGGACATGTTCTTGCGATGAACCCAGGGGCTTGATAAAGTGAGTCCCTGACTCCATGGTCTGGCCTTCGAATAGCGGAAAGGCAGCGCTGCCAGCTCTCTGTGTGCTGGCGGTTCTGCTAAGCGTTCCCGCAGCCACGCTAGCAGCCGATCCAGTGGCGGCGCGCGTGCTCAGCGCGAGCGGACAGGTGTCGCTCGAACGCAAGCCGGATCTGTGGGCGGTCCACGCTGACCAGTTCATTCAGCCGGGCGCAGTGATCGTCTCCGGTCCGGACGGCCACGCAGTGCTGGAGTTGGATGACGGGAGCGAAATCGAGATATTCCCTAATTCCCGCGTCATTTTTCGGCCCAACCGGGGCAATTGGCGGGACGTGCTAGATATTTTCCTGGGGAAGGTAAAATTCCAGATTCAGAAACTAGGCGGACGTTCCCACCCGTACCGGGTCAACTCAGCCACGGCGCTGATTGCGGTGCGTGGCACCTCATTTGAAGTCACTGTGGAGGCGGATGAAACCACCATCGTGGCAGTCGAGGAGGGTGTGCTCGCAGTGGCCCATAAGTTGATTCCCAGAGGGCGCGAAGTCCTGGTGAAGACGGGTGAAGTGCTCATCGTGCGGCCCACCGAACCGCTCACTCCCACTTCGGTCAACAAAGGGCGCCTGGCAGTGCGCATCTTGAGAGTGGCTGTGGAGGGTGCCCTGCGCCTTGGTTTAGGCCGGGGCGGTGGCGGGTCTGCGCCCAGCGGCGGCGGCAGCAGTGGGGGTGGGGATTTGGGACAGGCGCCTCCCCCGCCTCCCGATGTGCCCGATGATGACAGCGGGCCGGGCACGAACTCGCCTGCTCCATAGATCAAGCCGAACGCCGCAAACTGATCTCCCGGAACAAATAAATGCCTGACCAGGAAACTAGAAAACAGGGCCAGCCGATGTGTCGGCGAGTTGGGTGCACGGCTCGGAGCGCGGGAATCTGGTCGGTTTTCTGGCTGGTGTCGATGGCCCTGCTAGCGACGGCGGCTGACTGGCCCCAGTGGCGCGGCCCGAACAGAGACGGAATCTCGCCCGAGACAGGCCTGCTCTGTTCCTGGCCGGCCAGCGGACCTCGCCTGGTCTGGAAGGCGCAAGGGCTCGGCGAGGGTTACTCCAACCTCGCCATTGCCCAGAGCCGGATATTCACTCAGGGACAGCGCGGGAGAGCGCAATTCGTGATCGCTCTCGACAAGGCAAGCGGGAGGACACTCTGGCAGACGTCGGCGGGAAAATCGTATCGCAATTCGTACGGCAACGGGCCGCGGAGCACGCCCACTGTAGATGGAGACCGGGTGTTTGCCCTGTCTGCGGACGGCACACTGGTTTGTTTGGAGACGAGCACGGGCAACACGGTTTGGAGTCTTAATATTGTCGAGAAATTCGGCGGCCGGATCCCCCGCTGGGGAGTTAGCGGATCTCCCCTGGTAGACGGCAACCGCGTCATCGTGAACCCGGGCGGTCGGGGCGCCTCGATTGTTGCTCTGGACAAGAGGAATGGTGCCGTCCTTTGGCGCACGCTGAGCGATCCGCCAGGCTATTCGTCACCCATTGCTGCCCAGGTGGGAGGCACCCGCCAGATCATCGTATTTACCGGCGCGAGTGCGGTGGGAGTTCAGGCCGAGACTGGCAACGCGCTGTGGCGCTACCGGCGGGTTTCCAATAGAACCGCCAATATCGCCACGCCCATCTTTCGCGACGGCCACGTCTTTCTTTCCTCCGATTACGGGATCGGCTGTGCTCTGCTGAAGCTGACTCAGCAGAACGGCTCCTGGAGGCCCGCGGAAGTCTACTTCAACCGCAACATGCGCAATCACCACAGCAGTTCGGTCCTAGTTGGCGACCACCTGTACGGCTTCTCCAGTTCCGTCCTGACGGCCATGCACTGGAAGACGGGGGCAGTGGCATGGCGCGACCGCAGCGTGGGGAAAGGCACCGTGGCTTACGCCGATGGGAATCTTTATCTGGCAAGTGAAGATGGGGTCGTGGGCCTGGCCGAAGCCACGCCGTCTAGCTATCGGGAAAAATCGCGATTCCAGATTTCGCGCAGCTCGGTCCCCATGCGAGCCGTGCCCGTGATTTCCGGGGGCAGGCTTTACGTTCGCGACCAGGACACGCTCTATTGCTTCGATATCAAGGAGCTCGCAGTAGCCGGGAGCGGGCAGTAGGCGCCTTCGGAGAAACCCTGGGATTCAATCCCCAGGGCGTGGTCGAAGCGGGCACGATAGTTCTCCCAGGCAATGGCGGCGGTCAGCTCCACTAGCTGGGCCTCGTTGAACTCGCGACGCAGCGCGGCAAACAGCGCCTCGGGAACCTCCACCGGCGTTTTCGTCATTCCCACGGCGTACTCGATCACCAGTTTTTCCAGCGGGGAAAACACGGGGCTGTCTTTGTAGACCGGCAGGTCGCGGAGCTGCTCCTCGGTGATCCCGGCCGCTCTGCCCACGGCAGAGCCGATGTCAATTCAAAAAGGACAGCCAACCAGCGTCGCCGCCTTGATTTGGGCCAGCAATTTCAGCCGCTCCTCCACCAGGCGGGAACGTTCCAGCGCATACTCAAATGCGCCATAGCCATTGAGCAGCCAGGTGTGACGCGCGTACACCCTCAGCGGCTCGGGCACTTTGCCGACCCGCCGGCGCGCCAACCAGTATGCCAGCCGCGCCAGCAGGCCCGCTTTACCTTCCGTGATTCCCTCAATCCTTGCCATGCTCCCTCCACCGGCCGTATTCCCGCTCCCACTAGGATAAGGCTGGCACCCGATGTGTCTTCGCCGGCCGTTGCCGGAGCCCTCCTTTGGTCAGCCTTGTTATTCCACGTCGAAGGCAATGAACCTTAACTGGCCATCACGCTCGACTTGAACCACCACCGGATCACCTGCATTGAGGCGGCCCACTGCAGATCGGAGTCCGGCGAGATCCCGGACTGGCGTCCCGTTGACCGAATGGATGATATCCCTCTGCTGAAACCCTGCGCCTCCGGTGGGAGATTCTGCCGCCAGGGCTGCCACCAGAACTCCGGTGGGGAGTCGCAGGGGCGGGAGCATCGGGGTGACGCGGTCATCAAGCTCAACTACCAAGACACCCAGATTGGAAATCAGGCTTGTCCCTCGAGTTACAAGATCGGCGAAACGGTCCGGGGCGCTCGGACGCTCCGCTAACGATGCAGTCTTCGTGAGCTTCTGCGAGCCACGCAGCAGCTCCAGGGTCACTGCATCGCCAATGGAACGCGGGTAAAGGTTGACCTGAAACTGACGTGCGTTCTCCATAAATTTCCCATCGAGAGTCAGAATCAGGTCGCCGGTCTCGATCCCGGCGATTGCGCCCGGCCCGCCGGGGAGCACATCGGCAACCACTACACCCCAGGTTTGAGGCAATCCCAATCCGGCTGCCAGCGTGGGTGTCACTGTCTGGGCCGCCACCCCGAGTCGGCCACGACGAACCCGGCCGGACTTACGGATTTGTGAATAAACGTGCCGCACAATGTTGCTCGGGGCGGCGAAGCCGATCCCTTCACTGCCGCCGGACAGCGACGCGATGAGAGTGTTAATCCCAACCACGCGCCCTTCGCTGTCCACCAGCGGACCGCCGCTGTTGCCCGGGTTGATGGTGGCGTCGGTTTGGATGTAGATCATCGGATCCTCGGGCCGAAGTTGGCGCGCGACGGAGCTCACCACACCCATGGTGACCGAATTCTCCAACCCGAGAGGACTGCCGAAAGCCAGCACGAGTTGTCCCTGCCGTAGCTGGTCGGAGTCCCCCAACTCCAGCGAGGGCAGCCCCGTTTCTTCTATCTTCAATACGGCGAGATCCGTCTCCCGATCCACTCCGATAATCTTGGCTGGAACGGCTTTCCCTCGGGGCTTGAGAATAGAGCGCCACTGGGCTCGCTCATCGGGGGGAACCGCCAGCAAGACCTGGAGCCGCCGGACACCTTGAAGCACGTGGGCGTTGGTGACGATATAACCGTCCGGGTCAACCAGGACCCCTGACCCGACGCCGCGATGTCGGGCCACCAACCCCGTGCCGGCTCCTGCGCCCTTCTGTATGGGGGCGTAGCCGAACGTGAGAATTTGAACCACCGCCGGGCTCACACGTTCGCTCACGGCCTGGAACGAACTGCTCAGCTCCGCCAGAGCATTCCGACGCTGCTTGCTCGACCGCGCTTGGGCCGCGAGGTCAGAACCGGGCAACCAGGCAACAAATGTAAGGATGACCAAAGACAGGTGGATCTTAAACCGCATGGATTCTTCTCCTTTTCGCAGCCCTCTTATAGTGGAGCAACATCGTTTGCTTCAGCAAGCTTTGATAGGAAAAGTGGTGCCGAGCCAGACAGAAGTCTTGCAGCGATGCCTGTAGTTTAAAAGCCTTCTTGGATCAGGCGCTCGACGGTGAGGGTCTCCGTGGGGCGCTCCAGGTTTGCCAGCAGGCGTTCCAGATAACGGGCCACAAGGTCGCATTCCAGGTTGAGCAGAGCGCCCGGCTGGCAAGTGTGCAGGTTGGTGTGCGCATGCGTGAAGGGAATGACAGCCGCCCCGAGCACGTCACCCTCGAGCGACGCCACCGTGAGGCTGATGCCATTCAGGGCCACTGACCCCTTCCAGGCCAGGTAGCGGAGCAGCTCCGCCGGCACGCGCGCTTCCAGCCAGTAGTTGCCTTCGGCGTCCAGGGGCCGGTAGCAAAGCAGCTCGGCCACACCGTCCACATGTCCCTGAACCAGGTGCCCCCCGAGACGCGAGTTGAGCGTCAGCGGGCGCTCCAAGTTCACCAGCGCACCCGGCGCCAGCGCGCCCAGGTTGGTGCGGCCCACGGTTTCCGGCGACAGGTCGCAGCGAAACGAGTCGCTGTCAGCGGCAAGCACGGTGAGGCAGACACCACTGACGGCAATGCTGTCGGAGGCGCGCAATTCCGCCGACAGCGGTGAACGCACCACAAGCCGACGCCCGGCCGCTTCCAAAGCAGGGCCAGCCGGGGCGGCCAACTCCGCCACCTGTCCGGCGGCCTCAATGATGCCTGTGAACATTGTCAATCCTCGTCGGAGATCGGGCGCAGATATCCCTCCACCAGGAAATCGTCGCCGATGCGGCGCAGCTCGGTGATGCGAACGGGCAGAGCGTCGCGCAGCGAGCGGAGGCCAAGGCCACCGAACAGGGGAACCGCATCCTGGCCGCCTAGCAACTTCGGCGCGTAGAACAGCACCACCTTGTCCACCACGCCGCTCTCCAGGGCCGAGGCGTTCACGGTCGCGCCGGCCTCCAGCAGCACGCTGGTGACTTCCCGCTGGCGCAAGTCCGCTAGGACGGCGGACCAGGCCGGCCGCGTACCCCGTTCGGCGCTCCCTAGCCGCAGGATTTCCACTCCGCGCCGCTCGAGCTTCCGAGCGGGCGCCTGCGGCGCGCTGGCCGCGCAGACGACCAGCAGGTCGTCCTGCGCCGATTGGGCCAGTTTGCTGTCGGGCGGCAGGCGCAGCGCCGAGTCCAGCACTACCCGCAGCAGCGGTCGGCGCCGGGGCCGGCCGCTGCGGTCAGTCAGCAGAGGATCGTCGGCCAGCACCGTGCCCACGCCAGTCACCAGCGCGTCGTGGTGGTGCCGCAGTCCCTGTACACAGGCGCGCGCCTCCTCTCCGGTGATCCAACCGGGCTGCTTGTCGGCATCTTCTGGAGCGGCGATCCGACCGTCCAGCGTCATCGCCCCTTTCAGGGTGAGGAACACGCCGCCGCGGATGTAGCGGGCGAACTGCTCGTTCAAGCGCCGGCACTGCTCGGCGAGCACGCCCTCCTCAACCGCGATGCCGGCCGCCCGCAGCCGGGCGAATCCTTTTCCACGCACCTGCGGGTTGGGGTCGTGCATGCCTGCCACCACGCGTGCCACGCCCGCCTGGATCAGCGCTTCGGTGCAGGGTCCGGTGCGTCCCTGGTGGCAGCAAGGCTCCAGGTTCACGTAGAGGGTGGAGCCGCGGGCCGCGTCCCCCGCCTGCTCCAGAGCCAGCACCTCGGCGTGGTGCAGGCCGTCGTAGGTGTAGCTGCCCTCGCCGCGGATGCGGCCGTCGCGCACCACCACGGCGCCCACCATCGGGTTGGGGCTCGTCAACCCCTCGCCGGTCTGGGCCAGTTCCAGGGCCCGCCGGAGAAAAGCCAGGTCGGTTGTGGAAGGCGACGCCGAGGAAGGGGCAGCCGAAAACACGGGCTGGGGGGGAGGAACCATCAGGACGTGTTTTCCGGAAGCTTCTGTTGGAACAGGGAGCTAATGAACTGCGCGGGGTCAAAGGGTATCAGGTCCTCTTTTTTCTCGCCGATGCCCACGTAGCGAATGGGCAGCTTCAATTCCCGGGCAATGGCCACGGCCACGCCGCCTTTGGCCGTGCCGTCCAGCTTGGCCAGCACAAGCCCCGTGACGCCGGCCGACTGCGTGAACTGGCGCGCCTGCTGGAGCCCATTCTGCCCGGTGGTGACGTCCAGAATCAGCAACACCTCGTGCGGCGCCCCAGGGATCACCCGGGAGGCCGTCCGGCACATCTTTTCCAGCTCCGCCATCAGGTTGCTCTTGGTGTGCAGCCGCCCCGCAGTGTCCACCAGCACGTAGTCCAGGCCGCGTGCCCGGGCCGCCTGAAGCGCGTCGAATAGCACGGCACTGGGATCCGCGCCCGGCTTTTGCTTCACCAGGTCAGAGCTGGTGCGCTCGGCCCAGATTTCCAGTTGCTCGATGGCAGCGGCGCGGAACGTATCGGCCGCACATAGAAGCACCCGTTTTTGGTCGGACCGGAGTTGGTGGGCTAGTTTGCCGATCGTGGTTGTCTTCCCTGTCCCGTTCACCCCCACAATGAGAACCACCTGGGGCGGATCCGGCGGACGGCGGGCGCCATCGCCAGCCGCGCGTTCCAGGATCGCCAGCAGTTGCTGCTTGATCAGTTCCCTCACCTGCGCGGCATCGGAAACTCGGTCGCGGTCCACCTGCTCCCGCACCGCTTCCAACACCTCGGCAGTGGTCGTCACACCCAGGTCGGCTCCAATGAGGGCAACTTCGAGCTGCTTCAGCAGCTCGGGATCAATTTCCTTGTGGCCACGAAAGACCTCGTCGAGCCGGCCCGTCAGGCTTTCCTTGGTGGAGCTGACGGCCTGCTCCAGGCGCTCGAAGACATCCGGGGGTGGCGGCGGACCGAACAGCGTTTGGATTGGCATACAAAGCTCGGCTAAATGATAGCACGCGGCTGAGGGACGTCCTGGCCGTCGGGATGTGCTATACTTGTATAGCAAGGAGGTTTCCCATGCTGGCCATTCGGCTTTCTGCAGGGATCGAAAAACGTCTTGCAAGGCTGGCCAAGCGCACCGGGCGCACCAAGACCTTCTACGCCCGTGAAGCCATCCTCCGGCACTTGGAGGAACTGGAGGATCTGTATTTGGCCGAGCGCATCCTTGACCGAATCCGCAAGGGTGAAGAGCGCACCATTCCGCTTGGGGATGTTATGAAACGTCATGGCATGGAAGGTTGAGCTGTCTCTCCAAGCCGATCGCGAGTTAAGCAAGCTCGACCGGAAACACACGCGGCGCATTTTGAAATTCCTTTTTGAACGAGTAGCCGGTTTAGGTGACCCCCGCAGCATCGGCCAGGCTTTACACGGCTCCCACCTTGGCGAATTCTGGAAATACCGCGTTGGAGACTACCGGCTTATCAGCAAGATCGAAGACGACCGCCTGCTCGTCTTGGTCCTCCGCATCGGGCATCGGAGAGAAATTTATCGCTAGACGTAGGACGCGCCTGAAAAACGGCCATGGCTGCCGGAGTTTGGGGCTTAGACCACCAGGGCCGCGCGGGTGGCCCGCAACTGGCCGCTTTCGACCAACTGCTGCAACGCCTCGGCACAACGCGGGTCAAATCTCTTGTTGGCCTGCGAGAGGATGTACTTCAGCGCTACCTCGGGCTGCATGGCCGCCTGGTAGGGCCGGTGGGTGGTCATGGCGTCGAACGTGTCAGCCACGCTGATGATGCGCGCAAGCAACGGAATTTGGTCGCCTTTCAGTCCTTGCGGGTAGCCGCGACCGTCCAGTGACTCGTGGTGCAGCTCCACCCCGGGGATCATCTCCTGCAGCTTCTCAATTGGCCGCAAAATGACGGCCCCCTTGCTGGTGTGCTGCTTCATGATCTCGAACTCTTCCGGCGTCAGCGCGCCGGGTTTCTTCAGGATGCGGTCCTCGATGCCGATCTTGCCCACATCGTGGAGCAGCCCGGAGATTTTGATTTTGTAAAGCTCCTCTTCGGACAGGCCCATCTGGGTACCAATCAGCACCGAGTAGCGGGTGACCCGCTCGGCGTGGCCGTGGGTATAGGGGTCCTTTTCGTCCACCGCGGCGGCAATCGTGCGGATTGAGGAGAGGAACAGATCGTGGTTCTCTTCGGCGGCACGCTTCAACTGCCCGACGTACTGCTCCAGCTCGGCGGTCATCTGGTTGAAGGTGGCGGCCAGCTCGCCGATTTCGGTGCGGCTCTCGAGCTGGATGCGCTGGCTAAAGTCGCCGCGGGCAATGGCGCGGCTGGAGCGGGTCAGCACGTTGATTGGCGTGGTGATGCGCAGTGCCGAGAAGTAGGCCACCACCAGGCTGACGAGCAGCGCCCCGATTCCCCACAGCGTGGTGACCCGTACCATCTCCGAGGCGCTATAATACGCGACTCTCTGGGGCTTCTGCGCGATGACCGCCCAACGCAGGCTCGGCACCGCAGAGTAGGTTCCCAGCATGGGCACCTTTTCCTCGTCCTTGCTGATCTCGTACTCACTGGTCGGGCCCCGGGCCGGGGCATCTTCCCGCAAGAAGTCTTCCACGATCGGCAGCTCCGACATGTCCTGTCCGATGGTGTGCTCGGAAAGGTCGTGGTGTAGCATCAGGCGCCCCTCGGAATTCACCACGAACACTTCCAGGCCGTGACCGCTGGAATCCTTCAAGCGCTCGACTAGCGGTTGCAGGTCCACCACCGCCGCCAGCATCCCGCGGAAGCGCTGGGTCCGCACCACCGGCAAGGAATCCACCATCACCGGCACCTGCATGCCCGAGCGCAGCACCAGCACCGGCTCGCCCTTCATGGACTGGTTTTGCTGGGCGGCAGTAAAGGCCCGCTCCAACGCCTTGCCCAAGAAGCGATCGCGGTCGGCGTCATACCTGCCGGCTTTGATGCCGCGAGCGCGCTCGTCCAGCAGGGTCACGTAGAGCAGATTCTGGTTGGAAGCTATAAACTGCTCCAGGGTGCTGCGAATGTAGGGAGAATCCCAGGCCGCCGCCTCTGGATGCGCCGGTTCGAGCATTTTCAGCAGGGTTCGGAGCTGTTGCCGCAGGCTGGATTCATACAGCTTGATCTCCTCGGCCACCGACCAGGTGATCGCGTTCTGGAGTTCCTGCTCGTTGGTTTTCAGGGCTTCACGATTTTTACCGATGACTATCCAGCCGTAGATGAGCAGCGGCACCACACTGACCAGCAGCAGCACGGCGAAAATCACTGAGAGAATGGGAAGGCGTTTCAGTGAAGGAATGGGAATGTGCTTCAGTGAAGGAACGCGAACGCCTGTCATGGGGTCAGTCCCACTATTGTCTCCGAATCGAGCTCCGTCTGCATAGCCTGAAACAGCCGGCCCAGTGGCCCGTGGGGGCCATGCTAGAATAACGCGATGGCCGAAATCCGGCGCAGAAAATCGGTGGTGACCGAGGTCGTCGGCGTGGAGGTCGGCGGTCCGCACCCGATCGTGGTGCAATCGATGACCAACACCGACACGGCCGACGTACCCGCCACGGTCGGTCAGGTGGCGGCACTGGCCAGGGCTGGCTCCGAGCTAGTGCGGATCACCGTCAACACCGAGGCCGCCGCCGCTGCGGTGCCCGCCATTGCCGATGGCCTGGAGGCCGAGGGAGTGCAGGTTCCTCTGATCGGCGACTTCCATTACAACGGACACTTGCTGCTGACCCGCTATCCGGAGTGCGCCCGCCGGCTGGCCAAGTACCGCATCAATCCCGGCAATGTGGATATCGGCAAGAAACATGACGAGAATTTCCGCACCATGATCCAGGTCGCGCTGGAGCACGGCAAGCCGGTGCGGATCGGAGTGAACTGGGGCTCGCTGGACCAAGCGCTGCTGACCCGGCTGATGGACGAAAACGCGCGCCAGGCCCGGCCGCACAGTGCCGAGGAAGTGACCGAGGAGGCGATGGTCGAGAGCGCACTGCGCTCGGCCCGCCTGGCCGAGGACTACGGCCTGCCCCACAACGCCATCATCCTCAGCGCCAAGGTGTCGAGCGCCCAAAGCCTGATTGACACCTACCGCGCGCTGGCCGCCTGCTGCGATTACCCGCTGCACCTGGGCTTGACGGAAGCCGGCATGGGAGTGAGGGGGATTGTGGCCAGCACTTCGGCCTTGGCCATCCTGCTGCAGGAGGGCATTGGCGACACCATTCGCGTCTCGCTAACGCCGGCCCCGAACGGCGACCGCACCGAGGAGGTGCTGGTGGCCCAGCAAGTCCTCCAATCTTTGGATATCCGTAGCTTCGCGCCGCAGGTCACCGCCTGCCCCGGCTGTGGCCGCACGACGAGCACCTTCTTCCAGGAGATGGCCGACCAGATTCAGACCTACCTGCGCGAGCAGATGCCGGTGTGGCGCGAGCGCCACACCGGCGTGGAGGAACTGCGCGTGGCGGTGATGGGCTGCGTGGTCAACGGGCCGGGCGAGTCCAAGCACGCGCACATCGGCATCTCCCTGCCCGGCACCTTCGAGGAGCCCAAGGCGCCGGTCTACGCCGACGGCCGGCTGCTGCTCACCCTGAAAGGCTCCACCATCGTCGCCGACTTCATTCGCATCCTCGAGGAGTACGTCGCCACCCACTACGGTGCCGGCCGAGAAGTCCCCGCAAAAAAATAGCTGGCATCTGGTCCCCGACGAGCTGGCAAGCAGCAGAGTTCGGCCGGAGAGCCTGTTACGGGTTATCGAGCAGCCAGAGCTGGCGCTCTTCCCGCTTGAGTGTAAAGGCGAGCGACTTGCCGTCCGGGGACCATTCGAGTTCCGACTCGACCTCTACGTCCTCTGTAAGCCGGTCAAAAGCGCCCGTGTGCGCGTCGAGGGTAAAAATGTCCACCGGGCCCCGGCGCCAGGACCAGAAGGCCAGCCGGCTGCCGTCGGGCGACCACACTGGATTCCACCCCGGCGTCTCCAAGGGTTGCGCCCGGCCTGTTTCCAGGTCCAGACTCCAGAGCTGTTCGCCCGAAGCACTATCTAATTTCGTGTAAACCAGCTTCTTGCCGTCCGGCGAGCAGGCCATGGCGCAGTGGTAAAGCTTCGAATCGCGGGTGACATTCTTGGGCTCACCGCCGGCGGAGGGAATTCTGTAGATGTCAGCCTGAGGGCCTGGGTCGTAGGCTGTGTAAAAGATGGAACTCCCATCTGGAGACCACACCAGATCGGTATCAAACTTTTGCTTCGAGATAAGAACCTGAGGCGGGCCCCCCCTCACAGGCACCAGGAGCAACTCGTCGCCCCTGAATACCGCGAGCCGTGTGGAATCTGGTGACCAGGCAAACACGCCCCCTGCTTCGATCTCCAGCAGCTTAGACTCCGGGCCGCCTGCGGCGGGGATCACATACAGGGTTTTTCTCGCATCCGGAACCGCCGGCTTTCCCACCGACATCGTCCCCGACGGCCGCTGGCGATCACTCTGCTGCAACTGGGAGGTGTCCACAGTCAGAAAGGCGACCGAGGTTCGGTCCGGCGAGACACGGAACAAAACGACATCGCCGCGCTCGGTAAGCTTCTTGCCTTGCCCGGTCGCGATGTTTCGCGCAGCCAAGTCCCTGCTGCCCCGGATTATGGTGGGGGCGTCTTGCGAACCCCCCGCCGAGCCCTCCGTAAGGTAGAGCAGTCTCTGCCCATCGAGCCACTGGGGCTGGCTTCCTTTCACCAACACTTTCTTGGTCCTGCCGTTTTCGACATCCATCAGGGCTACCCGGAAACTGTCCCTTCTCAACTGCAGGGCCATCGTGTGGCAGTCGGGAGGCTGGACAGCCTGGGCGACCTCAAACTGCTGAAAGTGGGTCACCTGAACCGGGTCTCCGACGGGCCGGCCGGTGGAGGCGGAAATGGCGACTTTCCAAAGCTGGAAGCTGCCGCCACGGTTCGAGATGAAATAGGAATGGAGGCCGTCCGAGGACCAACCGGCCGGGAAATCAAAGGCGCCATTGGTCGTAATCCGCACCTTCGTTTCGCGCTCTACGTCGTAGTAGTAAGCGTCAAAGTTGGCGCCGGTGCCCCACCAGTAGGCAATCTTGCTGCTGTCGGCCGACCAGTGCAGGCTATACCGTCCCCAGGCCTCGGTCAGGGATCGTGGGGTGCCCCCTGTGGAGGGGACCAGGCGAAGGTCAGGTCCTACAAAGGCGATGGACTTCCCTCGGGCGACCAGGCCGGCGCTTCCGCCTGGCCGCGCGTAAGCTGGTATTCGGTACCGTCCTCTAGAGAAGTCACCCACAGGCCCGTCCGCTTACCCCCACGGAAGGAAGCGTAGACTAGCTGTGCCCCATCGGGAGACCACGCCGGCCACAAATGCGCGCCCCGCCCCGGCTCAATCTTCCGGGCATTGAGCCCGGAGAAATCAGAGATCCAGATGTCGGGGCTGCCGGGTTTGTTGTATGCAATGCGGTCGCCCTTCGGCGATAGCCGTAGCGACCTCTCTGAGACGCCCCGCGCTTCCAGCGCCCCCATGACGAATCGAGAGTTCGCCGGCGCGAATTCCGGACTCACTAGTGGGGCTGGAGCTCGGTTGAGCCACCATCCGGCAACCACCCCGAGAAGCACGAGCGCGACCCCAAGCCCCAGAGCCACCCACGGCAGCCTCCGACGGGAAGCTTCCCGGATTTTTTCCCGGGCTTCCCGCTTGTCAAGCGCTCCTTTCGGGGATTCCGATGAGGAGGGCGGCACCTTACCTGTCGCCCCTGTCGCCATGATTGTTCCTCCTTATGTAGGCGGGCTCCTGCGATTGGAGGCGTCCGTCCCGTGTCAGCAGGTAGGGAGCCGGGGTGCCCCGCGGCAGGGGCTGGTCCAGGTAGAATTCCAGGCCGTACTCGATGTGGCGGCGCACGCCGGCGCTCAGGCTGATCTGAGAGGGAGGGATGCCCCGGGCCTGAATTTGGCGGGCCAGGGGGCGCGCCGAGGCCAGTTGATCCACCGGGGCGGCAACCAGGCCCAGGAGGCGGACAAAGGTAACCGCCGTCAGCGCGGCAGCCAGCGCGGTCGCACCCAGGCGGCGCCCACGCCAGGCGACGGCGGCCAGCAGCACGGCCCCGACCACCGGCAACGCGACCATCGGCCCGTCCAAGCGCCCATCCAGCGGCTGCCTCCACACCTCAGCGAGGGCCGAACGTGCTCCCTCCGCCAATGCCCCGGGCAACGCTCCCCCCAGTACCGCCGTGACCGGCAGCAGCAACGCCTGCGCCAGGAACACCCCCCGCAGGCGGCTAGCCGGGGCGCGGGCCAGTTCCTCTCCAATCCAGATAGCCAGCGCCGGCGCGGTCAGCAGCACGTACCCCGGCAGCTTAGACTGCGAGATGGAGAAGAACAAAACGACCGGAATGATCCAGGCGAGCAGGAAAATCCGGCGGTGATCGTTCCTGAGCCCGCGCCAGCGCAATCCTGCCATGTTAGCCACGATCAGAGTCAGGTGTGCGCTCCAGGGAAACATCCCCGTCACCAGCACCGGCAGGTAGTACCACCACGGTCCCGGATGCGCCAGTTCCGAGGTCAGGTAACGGCGGAAGTGATGCTTGAGGATAAACTCCTCGACGAACCGGTCGCCATTTTGGAAATAGACCGCGAGGTACCAGGGCAGGGTGAGCAGCAGGAATAGGAGCAGCGGCCAGGGCGCCAGCACCCGATGCAGCCATCGGTATTCGCCTGTCGCCAGACAGTAGCTGAGCAGAACCAGTGCGCTCAAGACTATGGCGGCCGGGCCCTTGGCCAGTGCAGCAATCGCCAGCAGCGCGTAGAACCCATACAGAAGCGAATCGTTCCCCTGCCAAACCCAAACCCCCAGCAGGCCCAAGGCGCCGGCCATGGCGGCGCTGAAGAAAATATCCGGGCTGGCCCCGCGCGCAAAGCCCATCCAGCCCACCGATGAGGCCAACACCAGCAGCGCATAGCGCCACGTCTCCCCGCGGAACAGCCGCCCGACCACCCACCCAAACAGCGGCAGGAAAGCCGCGCCAGCCAGCGCCGAAGGCAGTCGCGCAGCCCACTCCGTGACTCCGAAGAGGCGGAAGGAACCAGCTGCCAGCCAGTAGTACAGGGGCGGTTTTTCCAGCCAGGGCTGTCCGTTCAGGTGCGGCGTGATGTAATCGCCGCTGCGGAGCATCTCGCGGGCTACCTGCGCGTAACGGGGCTCATCGGGGCCCACCAGCCCTACCGCGCCCAGCCCGTAGAAAAACAGCAGCCAGACCGCACACGCCACGAAGACAGCAAAGGCCACTGCCGCCCAGTGTATCGCGAACCCCGGCCCGATGAACTTGCGTCCCGATAAGGTCCATGGGTATGCTCATGGTACAAAGAAAGCTAGGTCGGAAATCCTCATGAAATTTCCCGCTCGCATTCACGTGATTTTTGCTCGCGGCTCGCACCAGGCTGTGGTGATTCGTCGCGGACCGGCGCGGTGCGTTTGCACGATCGGCTGGGACCGGCGAAACGATACCTTCACACTGGGGCAGTGGCTTCGCGCGCGGATCTATGAACGGCGAAGCGACCTTTCGCCGGACGGGAAATACCTGATCTACTTCGCCATGAATGGAAGATGGCACTCGCGCGTGAAAGGCTCCTGGACGGCCATTTCGCGCGCGCCATACCTGAAAGCCGTCGCGCTTTGGGCGAAGGGCGATTGCTGGAATGGGGGCGGGTTGTTTACTGCCAAGAATCGTTACTGGCTGAACGACGGCTGCAGTCACGAGCTCCAGTTGGCCACACGGGAGTTTCAGCAGGACGAGCGCTACCCGGGCAGCGGAAGGTACGGCGGCGAATGTCCCAGCGTGTACTATCTCCGGCTGCAAAGAGATGGCTGGACGTTTCTCGGAAAGGAAGGGCCGGGCCGACTCAATCAGTTTGCGGTCTTCGAAAGGCCGGCCGACTCTTCGTGGACCCTCCGCAAGTTCGCCCACGAAACGCTGCCGAACTCTTCCAGCGGGAAAGGTTCCTACTTCGATGAACATGAACTCCGCAATCACCGGACAGGGGAGACGATCCGGCTTGCGGACTGGCAGTGGGCCGAGGTGGACGGCAAGAGGCTGGTTTGGGCGGCCGCTGGCAAGCTGTTCACATCGCGCCTGTCGAAATCGGGGTTGGGAGAGCCGACCGAGCTTTACGATTTCAGCGATATGAAGTTTGAGCGAATTAAGGCGCCTTACTAGGACCTTACTGGGAATTGTGCTGATGTCTCGCCCAAGGCAACGCAACAACTAGAAACCCATTAGCCCGATACCCTTCTGCGCAACATTGTTCATCCACAGCCATTCCCGAGGCTACCCCTGTTTGCGTGCTCCGATTGCGATGTGGAGATTGCACCTCCGTGCGGGAAAGGGCAGGCCAAGAACCAAAGAATCGAGGTGTACAATGCACAGTTGCTCCGTCACAAAGTTGAATACGCGCTGGCCAGGACCATTCTGGCGGTTCTGAGACTGTTGCCTCGACCGCTGGCTCGCCTGGCGGCGGGCGTTGCCGCCTTCCTGGTGTACTTGCTGGTGAGCCGGTACCGGCGCGTGGCCCATCTCAACCTGCGGCTGGCGCTTCCGGAACTTAGCGCCGGCGAGCGGCGCCGTATCGTGCGCGGGGTCTATCGGAATCTGGGGCGAATGTTGACTGAGTTCGCGCACTTCCCACGCTACACCCGGCAGAATGTGGCCCGGGTGATCACCTACGACGGCTTCGAGAATTATGCCGAAGCCGTGCGGCGCGGCCGTGGCGTGCTCTATCTGACCGGGCACCTGGGAGCGTGGGAACTGGGCGCATTTGCGCACTCGGTCTACGGCCACCCACTCCACGTGCTGATCCGCGCCCTGGACAACCCCTTCCTGAACGAGCTGGTGAACCGCTACCGCACCCTGGCCGGCAACCGCATCCTCGAGAAACGCGACTTCCTCCGCGGCATCCTGGAAGCGCTAAGGAAGAACGAAGTCGTCGGCATTCTGATCGACCAGAATACCTCGCTGCAGGACGGCGCATTCGTCCAGTTCTTCGGCGTGCCGGCCTCGACCACAACCGGGCTGGCAAAAATCGCCCTGCGCGCAGAGGCCGCCGTGGTGCCTGCGTTCGCCTTCTGGGACGCCGCGCTGGGTCACTACCGGTTGCGGTTTGACCCGCCACTGGAACTGGTGCGCACTGGTGACCTGGAGCAGGACGTCGTGGCCAACACCCAGCTTTTTACGCATGTTCTGGAGCAGCACATCCGGCGCCATCCCGATCAGTGGCTCTGGATCCACCGGCGCTGGAAGACGCGGCCGCCCGGCGAGCCCCCGCTGTATGAGTGAAGGGCGGCGCTGTGTGACAATTGTGTAACAATGGAGTGCATGGAGAATTGCATGGCGGAATGGACGCCTGGTTACCTGCGCCTGCTGGCCGCTGGTGAGCTGGCCGAGCGCGGGGCGCGCCTGGAAGCGCTGCTGGCCTCCTGTACGATCTGCCCCTGGGATTGCCGTGTAAACCGGTTGGAGAACCAGGCCAAGGTCTGCGCCGCCGGCTACTTGCCGATCATTTCCTCCTACGGCCCGCACTTCGGCGAGGAGCCAGCCTTGAGCGGGACGCACCTGCCTGAAGGGCAGGCGCGCGGCGCCGGCAACATCTTCCTCGGCCACTGCAACATGCGCTGCGTCTATTGCCAGAACTGGCAGATCAGCCAGGACCTGCGGACGCAGCGGCCCACGCGCGAAACGAGCCTCGAGCGGCTGGCCGAGATCATGCTGGAACTCCAGCAGCAGGGCTGCCATAACATCGGCTTTGTCTCGCCCACCCATTTCGCGCCGCAGATTGCGCGGGCGGTGGAGATCGCCGCCCGGCATGGGCTCCGCCTCCCTCTCGTCTATAACACCAACGCCTATGACAGCGTGGAAGTGCTCCGCCTGCTGGAGGGAATTGTCGACGTTTACCTGCCCGACCTGAAGTACAGCGACGAGGAAACGGCGCGTACCTACTCCAGGGTCCCTCACTACGTGGCCAGCGCGCGCGCAGCGGTCAAGCAGATGCATCGCCAAATGGGGGACGCGCTGGTCATGGACGAGCGCGGGTTGTTGCGCCGCGGCCTGGTGATTCGCCTGCTCGTGCTGCCGAACGACCTGGCCGGCGTGCGGGAAACGCTCCAGTGGATCCGCGACGAGCTTTCCCCGCGGGTCACTTTGAGTGTGATGTCACAGTACTACCCCAGCAACAAGGTCGGACGTTCGGAGTCGGTGAACGGCGAAGAGGCGTTCCCCTTGCTGAACCGCAAGGTTCGGCTGCGCGAGTGGGAGCGGGTCCTGGAATGGGTGGAGGAATTAGGGTTTGAGAATGGCTGGATTCAGCCGCTCGAGGACGGCGCAGCCGAATACTACCAGCCCGATTTTTCCAACCGGCTGACGCCTTTTCTCGCCGCCCGCGATTTCCGCTAGCTTCTGTGCCCGGGTTTCCCGCGCCGGCAGGTCCGAGAAACTCTAGCAGCCTGAGCCCCGCCTCAAATCAAAGCTCCAGTTTGCCTTCAAACAGCATCTTCTTGAGTTTGAATTTTTTCTTTATCTTATGTCGGCCGAGTTCGGTGACGAACTCGACGGATTTGTGGCTGAGCTCGATGGGAGTCGCCCGTGGGAAGAAAAAATACAAGTCGGAAACCCGGTCCTGAAACGTGGGCGCGTCTTGACCCTGCCCTCGGGACATGCGCACGTCCTGCACCATGATCCGCTGCCCCTGACCTGTCTTCAGGTAACTGCTGGCTTTGACTTTCTCTGGAGTCGTGCCGCCCATCGCGGCCATTGGCATGCCGCTGACCATCACCACGTACTGGTTGGGAGTCTCCTGAATCAGTTGCTCTGCGTGTTCGGGCGACATCTGTTCGGCCGCGACTTGCTGGCGCGTGTAGGCTTGGCGGACGGGCAGGGCGCTGTGCCAGCGCACCAGCAATTCAAGGGACCGGCTGCGTGCGCGTGGGTACGAGCCTCCTGCACCTACACCGCCGGTCGAGGCAGACGAGGGCCCCCCAAAGCCCCCTCCGCCCGGCGCGCCGGGGCCTCCTGCGCCCGTGGGACCGCCAGCACCAGCCCGGGACCGCCTCCCATAGCCCCCTGGTTGCCTTCCGTCCCCCGCGCCAGGTCCGAACCCCGCGCCGGGGGAGAGTGTGAGGGTGACGGTCTTGGCCCACGGCGACTTTTGCAAGACCTTTCGGATCTCCTTCTCGGACCACTCGGTGTACTTCTTATTTGATTTCCAGGGATCAGCCGCCCACAGCGTGCCGCCGCTGAGCGCCCCAAGGAGTGCAAGCGAAAGTATGCGTTTCATAGCAACCCTCTGCCGTGGCAACCTCTGCCTCCTCGTTCAGGATGGACTCTGAGTCCAGGTCAGCATAGTGATGGTTAATCACCCACCGCATACCCCACTGGCCGCCGGTTACTCCGTCGGCAGTGGCTAAGAATGAGATACCACGCTTAAGGGGGGTAGGCGGTGCGCCTCAGCGCCACGAGGGCGTCGGCTGGGATCATCCCCGGCCCCTCCACATTCTATAAATCTAGGTAGCGCGGCTCCCTTGAGTTTGCCACCCTTGATAACGAACCGGGTCCCTTCGGCCGCACTGGCTCCACTATTGGGTCACAAAAATGGTGACGGTGTTGCTGTTCACGCCTCCCTGCGTCAGCACAAGGTCTACCTCACCGCTGCTTACCCCCGCAGGAACCTGTACGTTCACCTGATAGAGGCCCACAAAGCCCGGTGCTAGACCATTGAACAGCACCGGGGCGGAGAGGCCGTCCACTGTGGCGGTGACCGGGGTGACCACAGTGGCCGGTGGTGAGCTGGGCGAGGGTTCGCCGCTCGAGACCGGCGGGCTGGTCGCGCCCAGACCCGTGCAGAAGAACTGGATCACGTCTCCCGCCCGGACCGGGTTGCTGGAGCTGACCAGAGCAAAGTCGACATCCAGGATGGCGCCCGGTCCGGAGCCGCTCTGGTTTACGGTGAAGATTCCCGGCTGTACGGCGCTCAGGTTGATAGTCTCGGGAACAGTGAAGGCCTCACCCACCTTCACTACGAGTTGCGCACTACTATCGGGGGGCAGGTCGAACGGCACCTGAGCGTTCACCTGGCCGCCGCTGGTGAAGAAGAGCGGGACGTCGAAGTTGCCCATCGTCGCTGAAAGGCCGCCTAATTCCTTCGGCAGGGGAACTTCCTGCGCAAAGAACTGGTCGGCTGCCAGGTTCGTGCCGAAAATGGAAAAAACTGAGTCCGGCGCCAGCGGCGCTCCCTTGCCGAAGCTGGCGGCGTGCACGGCGCCCCCGCTGTACACCTGCGGCACGGCATTGGAGGCGATCGCGCCGCTAATCTGGGCTGTGGCTTGTTCAAACCCAGAGGCCACGGCGGTGGTGGTGATGGTCACGATGGAAGCCGCGGAGGTTGGGATCCAGGTGCCGCTGTACTGGCCGTTCTTCAGGTTGGCCATGACGAGTGCCGGGTCGCCGCTGGAAAAGGTGCTGACCACGGCGGCGTCGGTCTGCACAGTTCCGCAGTCATCCGTGACCTGCGCGACGAGCGGGATGGGGAAGCCCACCGGGGAAGCAAAATTGCTCACCAGCGCGGTATGCACCATGGCCAGCTTGCTCGGCGTACAAGCCTCCTGGGCCGACCGGGGTGGCTCGAGCTCTGCCATAAGAGTGCTGCCAGGCGTCGTGCCCGACGTGGTGCCCGACGTGGTGAAGGTGCCGGACGGCGCCACCACTAGCAGCACGTTTACCGAGCGTGTGCTGCCATCCGACAGCGCGACGTTCACCAGCCCGCGATAAACTCCCACAGCCAGGGCGCTGGGATCCACCCGGACACTGAGTTGGCCTGGAGTTGTGGCCGAAGCGGTGCCGTTGCTGGGATTCACCCTCAGCCAGTCCTCATCGTCAATCGCGGTGGCGGAGACGCTGAAGTTGACGGGCGCACCCCCGCCGGTGAACACACGAACCGGCTGGGCCGCAGGGGGCGCGCCGCCGGCGTTGGCCAGGAACAGGAGCCCGGAAGGAGAAGGCTGCGGCGGCGGGGTGGAGCCCGGCGGTAACAGGTTCAGCACCGCATGCACGAATTGCGGCGAGTTGGCCGCGCCCGGCGCCCGGATTCGCACGACTGCGTGGTAGCTGCCTGCCGCCAGGCCTGTGGCGTCCGCATTGAAGAACACGCTAAGCGGCGCCTGGCCGGCGGTGCTGATGCCGTCTGTGGGCGACACCGTCAGCCAATTCCCCCCGGAGATGGAGCGAATCTCCACCATCCATGCCATGCCTCCGGAACCGGCATTGACCACCTTGAAGTCGCGCGACGGCAGTGCGCCGGATCCCTCGACAGCCTCAAAGATCAGCCCTGACTGGCTGGTTCGCAACACCGCAGTAGCCCGCGTCACCTGAACCAGGACCGGGATGAAGCGGCTGGCTAAGGGCTCGCTGGTAGTCCTGACAAGGATCGCAGCTTGGTAAGAACCCGGTCCAACGCCGGTACTGTCCACTGAAACGCGAACCGGAGTCGCGCGCCGGTGCCGGCGGTGGCGGAGAGGTTGATCTGCGGGAACGGTCCCAACGACACTGCAGCCGCCGGCAGAAGCACGTCTGCGGTCCAGTTAAGCGTCCCGCCGCCTGCATTGCTGATGTCCAGCGCCTGCGGCGAGGGATTGCCGCCTTCCATGGCGGAGAAAGCCAGACGATCGGGCGCTACGGCCAGGGCCGGCGGTTCGTCGGTGACGGTCAAGGTGACCGGCACGGTAACGGGTGAATTGGAGGCTTGGGCAACCTCAAATGTGATCGAGCCCTGGTAGAAGCCGGCAGGCAGGTTCCCGGGATTGACGAAGACCGGAAGGGCGCTGCGGGCAAAGCCAATCCGCGGTCGCACAACCAGCCAGTCCCCACCCGAAACTGTAGAGGCCTCTGCCTGGAAAGCAAACTCCGACAGGTCCGGACTGAACAGCACCAAGCCCTGGGGAGAAGGCACCTCGCCCCCCAGTTTGGCCTCGAAGTCCCGGCGGGCGGGCAGCACAGTCACCGGACCCGGGGAGGCGAAGACTCCCAGCGCTGTGAGCACCCGGTTGTTGTCGGTGTCCGCAACGAACACGTTGCGGGGGCCAGCGAACACCGCCTCCGGGCTCTGCAAGCTGACGTCGGTGGAAAAGTCGGCGTCGTCGGGGTTGCTCATGCCTCCCCCGGCCACGGTGCTAATAATTCCATCGGGCCCCATTCGGCGGATCCGGTCGTTGCCGCTGTCAGCGATGTAAAGAGCGCCGGCAGTGTCCAGGGCCACACCCACGGGGAGCCGCAGGAAGGCTGAGGTGGCCGGGCCGCCATCGCCGCCAAAGCCACCGGTGCTGCTGCCCGCTACGGTGTTGATGATTCCCACCAGGTTGATGCGGCGCACGCGGTGGTTGCCCGTATCGGAAAAGTAAAGGTTGCCTAGCGCATCCGCGGCGAGCGTTCCGGCTGGGTCCCTCAGTGAGGCCTGAGTCGAAGGCCCGCCGTCCCCGCCAAATCCACGCTGGCCGGTGCCGGCTACGGTGGTGATGATGCCGTTAAGATCAATTCTGCGGATGCGCTGGTTTTGGATGTCGGTCAGAAACAGGGCGACCCCAGTCCACAGCAAGCCCGCCGGGCCGCCCCCGGGGTTGATGCTCGCCGCCGTCGCCGGCCCGCCGTCGCCGCGGAAGGTGGTTGCACCGTCCCCGGCGATGGTGGTGATGATGCCGTTCGCCGCCACCTTGCGGACTCGGTTGTTTCCCGAATCCATGATGTAGAGGTCTCCGGTGAGCGGGTCGAAAGCAACCGAGGTTGGCGAGCGGAAACTGGCCTGAAGCGCCGACCCGCCGTCTCCGGAGAAGCCGGAAGTCCCGGTACCAGCAAAGGTGCTGATGATCCCCCCGGGGGTAATCCTGCGCACCCGCTGGTTGCCTGTGTCGGCAATGTAAAGATTGCCGTCGGTATCCGCCGTCATCCCGCGCGGCCGTTGCAGGCAAGAGGTGGGCGAGCGTTCCCCGTCGCCGCAGAAACCGGCCGGACCACCGCCGGCCTGGATCTCGATCAAGCCCTGGCTCCAGCCCGCCCTGCCAGCGAACCCCCAGACCAGTACCAGAAACAGAATCGAGCGGAGGAAAGGCTTTGTCGGTTTCATCGCCAGGGTTTATTCTATCTCACGAGAGCCACTTTCTCTGATGATCCTTGACCTGGTTTACTGATGGCCGGCCGCCTACTGATCATTGATGCCGACCCGCTCATCCTGAAAGTCTTACAGGCTGGGTTGCGCGAGTATTCCGTAGTGACCGCCACTTCCGGACAACAGGGCGTGGGGCTGTACGCCGCCCAGCCCTTCGACGCCGTCATCTGCGACCTGACCCTGCCGGGCATGGAGGGCCTAGAGGTGATCCGGCGCATCCGGGAAAAAGATCCGGCGGCCCGCGTGCTAATCATTACCGGGCACGACACCCAGGCCCGGCTGCTCGCAGCGCTCCGGGAAAATGTTGTCGACTTTCTGGCCAAGCCCTTCGCGATGGAAGACCTGCGGGCGGCGGTAGCCAATCTGCTTGCCTGTGAGGAGGCCATCAAGGTCATTTCAGCCACGCCCCAGTGGATCGAATTGCACGTGCCGGCCAGTTTTCAGGTCGTGGCGCGGCTGGGGAAGTGTTTTGAGCAACTGCATGCGGAGATTGACGCTGAGACCCGCAGCGAGATCAGCATCGCCTTCCGCGAGCTGCTCAACAACGCCATCGAGCATGGCTGCGAGGGCGAGGCTGACCGGCGGATCACAGTCTGCTACCTGCGCCTGAGCGAGCTCATTCTTTACCGCATCAACGATCCGGGCCGCGGCTTTCGCCTCGAGGAGCTGTTTGACGCCGCCATCACCAACCCGGACGAGGAGCCGTTCCAGCACCTCGAAGTGCGGGAGGCCACTGGAAAACGTCCGGGCGGTTTTGGGATCCTGCTGACCCGAGGCATCGCCGACGAGCTCGTGTACAACGAGCAAGGCAACGAGGTCGTTTTTGCCCGTTACTTGAACCGCCCCCCCAAGGGTTGATGTGCCGAGCGGGGCCTGTTTAGTTCTGCCCCGACCTTGAGGCCCGGAAACCCGGAGGCGCCATGTCAGACATTCGCTTGGGTGACATCATTGACGACTATTGCACTCGCTGCCGGCTGCTGACGAATCACTCCGTGGTGTCCATGCTGGATGGGGTAGTCAGCAGGGTGCGCTGCCGCACCTGCCAGCACGAGCATGAATACCGGCATGGGAAGGGCGGCGGCAGGAAACAAAAGCTGTCGGCCTACGAGCAGGTGCTGGCTTCCCTCAACGCCCCTCGGGCAGGCGCGCTTCCTGAGGAGACAAAACCCAAGCGCGTCCGCAAGAGCCGAGCCGGGTAGGGGGCTGCACAAGAACCGCGCTCACGCTGCACCCTGAAACTACGGGCGCGGGGAGCAGGTGGCTAGGAAAAGCTGCGAATCGCGCCAGTTTCGTCGTCGTGAACGTCAAACACTGTATAGAGCTTGGTGATCTGCAGCAGGTCGTGCACCTTCTTGGTGAGGCTCAGCAGTTTGAGCTGTCCGCCCTGGTTGGTGACCGTGGTAAAACCGCTGACCAGCTCACCAATCCCAGAGCTGTCAATGTAGGTGACGTCACCCAGGTTCAACAGGATTTTCTTTTCCCCGCGGTTGAGCAGATCGCGAACTGTCTCGCGCAGAGTGGACGAACCCTCGCCCAGCGTAATCCGACCGCTGATGTCCACCACCGTGACCCCGTTGACCTGCCGTGTATTGGCTTTGATCGACACCGCTAATCCTCCTTGCCGTTGCTTGGCGATGGGTACTTCACCATTCGTATCTCGGCTCCCGCCGGCGACAGACGCCGCACAGAAACTTCATCCACAAGTGTCCGTATCAGAAAAACTCCGCGACCAGATTGCTTGAGCAGGTTCTCCTCCGCCAGCGGGTCGAGAAGCTGCGAAAGTTCGAAGCCCGGTCCCTGGTCCGTCACTGTGACCACCAGCGCGCGGGCTTCGAGTTCCATGCACAGGCAGGCCTTCTTCTGCGGGTCGTACTGATTTCCATGGTGCACAGCATTGACCATGGATTCCCGCACAGCCATACCGATCCGAAACTGGTCGTCCTCGTGAAAGCCGGCGGAGCGGGCAAACTCGCTGGCCAGTTCTTCGGCCCGCTCCACGCTTTCCAGCCTGCTTTCCAGTGTCACCTCTACGCGGTTCGTTGAGGACATCTGTCTGGTCTGACTGATATGACTCCCGAGCAGGGGTTCCACCGCGAAAGCGACTGCCTAAAATGACACAGCAGAACAGGCTTGTCAACGTGTCGTGTGGGCCGGTAGTGTCCTAATTTCGCGTTGTCCCACTAACGGGCCCGCCGTGCCCATTTGTAGAGAAGACAAGCCGCTGCCACGGTTAAAGCGATGACCCCGATCCAGTCGAGGTCACTCATAGCAGCCATAACAGCCCCCCGAGGACACTACCTGTGGGCCTGGGCTGGTACATTAGCAACACCCTAATGCACCACTACCTGTGGCCAGGTGTCCTGTCCTTACAACAGGAGTACGCTAGGATTGTAGCAGACCGAGAAAGTTTGCAGGTTGCGCGTCAAAACCCGGGAAGACGGCGGTCAGGTTCTGATTGCCGAGGTGAGCGGCAATCAATTCGGCAAAGACATCGCGGAAGTCTGTGCTTAAAGCCAGGTCGCGGCCCTCGTAGAGCTGCTCGCGGGCCAGCCCCGGCCATTGACCGTACACCTTAGCGCCGCGTACGACCCCGCCCAGAACAAACATGGCGTTGGCGTGACCATGGTCGGTGCCGCGGTTGCCGTTTTCCGCCACCGTGCGCCCAAACTCCGACATGGTCAGAATCACTACGTCTTCCATGCGGTCGCCCAGGTCGGCGTACAGGGCCGCGATTCCTCGGCTGAAATTGGTCAGCAGGTTCGGAAGCTGACCGGTCAGGGAGCCTTGCCTGGCGTGGGTGTCCCAGCCGCCGGGATCCGCGAAAGCCACCTCCAGCCCCACGTTGGCCTTGATGAGCTGGGCAATCTGGCGAAGGCTTTGGCCAAAACGGCCGCGAGGATACTGGACTCCGCGGGCGGGCCGGTACTGCTCCGGGTTGGCTCGCCGCAGGAAGTCGATCGCGCCGAGCATCTCTTGCCCGGTGCCGTAGAGCAAGTCAGAGCCATCCCCGCCGTACAGAGTTCGGAAGCGTTCCTCGCCGGCAAGCACGCGAAATTCCCGGATGCTGCTCATGGCCAGGGCCGGGGCACGGCCCCGCAGGGTACGAGGCAATGCTGGCCCCAGGGCCACGGCCCGGAACGGCGTCGCCCCCGGCCGCGGCTGCGATGCCAGGTGGCGATTCAGCCAGCCGTCGCTGGTGGACTTTACTCCGGGCGTGGCTGTCTCCATAAAATCTTGGGCGTCGAAGTGCGATCGGCTACTGTGGGGCGATCCCGCCGCCTGAACGATGGCCAGGTGTCCCTCTTGGTAAAGGCGATAGAAGGGGGCCAGCGCCGGGTGCAGCGCAAAGAAACCGTCCAAATCCATGGCTGCTGCGCCCGATTGCGCAGACCCCCTCCGGGGTGCGGGTATGGCGATCGAGGGCCGCAAGTTGTAGTAGGCGCGCTCGGCGAAGGGCACAACCATGTTCAACCCATCAGCCGCTCCGCGTTGGAAGATCGCGATCAGCGTTTTATTTTTCCGCCGGCTGCGGTTGGTCACCGCCGCCCGCGCCAGAAACGACGGCACCAGACCCAGGCCGGCAACGGCAATCCCACTCTCCTTGAGGAAGAAGCGTCGAGTGAGCATAGATTTCATCTCCTTTGAAATTCAGGCGACCCAAGAAGCAACCCGGCCATTCCGACCGGCCCGCTTTCGTTGCTGAGGGCTGCCTGAGTCCGTTGGCTGAGGTTCGGCAGGCGCACCGCCTGGGGCCGGACGCGCACGCGTGGGAGCCGGTTCGCGGCCAGGGCGGTGGCAAAGTTCACCCGGTTGAGCATCAAGCCGGCATTGACCCAGGCCTGGGCCACATCGGGGTAGCCGGTGGGGGGCTCGCATAAGTACAGTGGCTCCCCCAGCCGTGCCACGGTTTGCAACAATGGCGGAGAGAAGCCGACCTCGGCGCCCGAGGCGCGCAGCGCGCTGGCCACCAGCTCCACCGGCTTCTTCACCTTGGCCCGATACGCCTCGGCGGAAAAGAACTCCGGTGAGCCGAAGATGGTGCGCAGGGTCTGGCGGATATCGCCGCCGCTCTGCCGGAACGTGGCGGCAGTACGTTGCACCAGCGGCTCCGGCGGGTCGTCGGCGACGAAGCGGCGCACCAGCTTGGTGGCGATGAACCGCGCCGTCGAAGGGTGATTCACCAGCAGGTCAATCACCCGAATGCCGTCTCGCTCGCCGCCGCCGGCGCGAATCCTGACCCCCAGGACCCGCTTTTCGCCCCGGTCGTGCATGCGAGGGTGGAATAAGTATTTGGCGCCCCGGCGCGGCCGGAACGTCCAGCCGGTGAAGCAGCGCGCTACTTCCACCACGTCCTTCTGGGTGTAACCGCCGTCCACTCCCAGCGTGTGCAGCTCCATCAACTCGCGCGCGTAATTCTCGTTCAGCCCGCGTCTGCGGTTCCGCCCGCGCCCGCCGCCGCTGTTGGGCGCCGAGCTCTGGAAATTATCCAGGTAGAAGAGCATGGCCGGGTGGCGGGCGGTGGCCAGAACCAGGTCGCGAAACTTGCCCAGCGCGCGCGGTCGGATGGCGTCGCGCTCATAGCTAGTCACCAGCCAGCGGCCCATGCCTTTGCCCATATGGACGTTGAAGTGGTTCATCCAGAAGTCCACCATTTGCTCCTGGAGCTGCCGCTCGCTGTAAACCGCCCGGAGCAGCTTGGCCTGCTGCAGTTCGACCACAATGCGGCGCGGCGAGTGCGTCCGAAAGAAGCGACGCTGCTCGGGGCTCATCTGCTCCATCATGGCGCGGCGGTCGGTGCCGTTCTCCATCATGGGCGAGTCCTTGAGGAAGCGATCGTAGATCTCGCGGAGGTGGGGCGGTACCCGGCGGCCCTCACGGACGGCCTGCGCCAGACGAAGCAGTTGGCCGGGCCGCGGGTATTGCTGGAACAATTCCCGGCTAGAGAGTCGTAGCGTGGCCAGCGGTTCCAGGCGTTCTTCTAGTGCGCTGTCGTTGATCTTCCCCGGGTTCAACTGCTGTTCGATGTAGGCCTGGACCCCGTGCTTGCGAACGCGCTCGATGTCGCCCGGCCGCGGGCCGTAACCCAGCCGGTTCAGCACGTGCTCCGCCTTCTGCTCCTCGCTCAGGGACGTCCCCGGCTCCACGGCCGCTGAAACCGCCTGCGTCAAAGGAAAAAGAAACATCAGGGCCAACAAGAAGTGGCAAGAACTGCCGCGGTCTGGATGCAAGATCATGCTCATAACCCTTTAGCCTCTGGCCAGGCTCCGTCTTCAGGATATAACCCGCAAAGTTGTGTTGGGTTGCGGACGTTTCAGTGGGAATCACGTGTCGGGCATCCTCAACCCTCCGCTGGACGAGACTCTCGCCTTTCGCTCACGCAGAACAGGAGATGGCGATGTGAGCTTGAGTGAACGGGGCGGCGGTCGTATGCTGTTGGGCGAATCAGAAATTGGAATTAAGAATTACGCGGCGTGGTCAGCCCGCGGAATCAACGGTTGGCCTGACAAGGGTTAAAGGATGACAAAAGAATGGGAGGAGGCGGTTCATCGGGGCGACCTGCGTAAGGTAACGTCGCTTATCAACGCGGGGGTGGACATCAACAAAAAGGATAAATTCGCACAAACAGGCCTGATGCTTGCCGCACGCAATGGGCATCTCGAAGTAGTCCGCCTGTTAGTGAAGCATGGCGCGGACTTGGATACGACGGCCAAGTACAATCTCAGCGCACTCATGTTGGCCGTTTTGAATGGACGTACGGAGATCGCCCTAACACTGCTCGAGGCGGGAGCAGACCTGGGAATCCGCGGGAGCGGTGCTTTCGGTTTTTACGGTAAGACAGCTTCTGACCTTGCGGCCTACCGGGGCCAAAATGAATTGGCACAACGACTTACAGAGCCGCGTTCCTCAGCAAGCGGTCCCACAGACACACAAACATAGGCAACGTTTTTCCGGGACACGACACTAGCAGCCCGCCGTAGCTGACGGTCCGCTCCACGGCGCGCGCTCAATCGGCTGTCTCTGGGGTCGGGCCGCCCTGTCCTGCCTCTAACGCCGCCAGTCGGGCACCCATTTCATCCCGGACCGCAACGAACTCGTCCCAGTCCTCGTGGGAGACCGACCGCGCCGGGGGAAGCTTCAATCTCAGGAAATTGCGAAACCTGCCGCCCTGTTTCACGCGGAAATCCAGGTGCGGGCCGGTGGCCATGCCGGTGGCGCCGCTGCGGCCAATGATCTGTCCCTGCTGGACGCGCCGGCCGCGTCGCACCAGGATGCGGGAAAGATGCAGGTAGTAGGTCTCGTAGCCCTTGGCGTGGCGCAGCCGAATCGTTTTTCCGCCACCACGATCCCAGCCGGCCGATACGACACGGCCATCGGCGACGGCCTGGACCGCGCTGCCCACCGGGGCCCGGTAGTCGACGCCCAAATGGGGGCGGTAGCGTCTGAGAATGGGGTGAAACCTGCGATGGCTGAAGCCGGAGGTCACCGCAGCGCCGAACTTCAGCGGAGAACGGAGGAAAGCCTTGGCCACCGATTTCCCGCTGGGGGAATAGTACGCCGGCTTGCCGGAGGGATCGCGGAACAGCACGGCCTGGTAGAGCCGGCCGGCATTGCGGTACTGGGTTGCCAGCACGCGCCCATAGCCCCAGGGCTGGCCGTTGAGCGACTTCTTTTCGACCAGCACTTGGAAGGTATCCCCTGGGCGCGGGTCGGTGCTGAAATCAATGTCCCATCCGAAGATGTCGGCGATCTCCAACGTGAGCAGGTCGCCTTCGCCTTGCTCGGCTACCGCCTCGAACAGTGAGCTGCGGAGGCGGCCCGCCACGCCCTTGACCATGACCGTATAAGGAATGGCCCGCAGTTCTGCATGGTAGCCGCCGGTTTCCTTGGTGATCCACAGCAGGCGGTCAGCGTCAATTTGATAGCCGAGGGCGCGCAGCTCCCCCTGTGCGGAGGTCACCAGGCTCACCCGGTTTCCAGCTCGTACCCGCGCCAGGTTGTAGATCGGGCGGGCCTCTTCGACCAGCTTCTGCACCGTAACCGCGTCCACGCCGGCTTCTTCTAGAAACTCACCGAATGTACTGCGGGCCGGCAGACGTTTCTCCACGTACACGGGTCGGCGCGAGGCCAGCAGGTCGGCTTGCTGCGCTGCTAGGTGCGCTTCTTGCTCCAGCAGTTTTTCAGCCGCAGATCGGTGGCGAACAACGGCGACAAGCAGGCCTCCCAGTCCGATGGCCAGCACAGCCCAGATTCCCAGCCGTTGCCCCACACGGAAACCCCCAGCAGCCCTTCGCGCGACTGCGGTGCCACTGGCCCCGCTCCCAAGCCTCCTGTACGGTCGCTGTGGCTGCATATTTGTCAGAATCTACCACAGTTGCCAACGTGTGGCTGCCACCAGGTATTTCTCTTGCCAATAGAGACGGTCGCCCCTCGAAACGGCAAAAACCAGCCTCGATACCATTCCAAAGGGGGCCGTTGGAGCTGCGGCTTGACACAACAAGGCCTCCGGCGTAAGGTTCTGGGCGAAAGGGAGGGTCAAATCGGAAATTTCAGGTCTAATGGCAAGCCTCAGCTCCACACAGACGCGAATGTGTGCCCCGATTTCACCAGGTGGGACAGAGTGCTACCGACAGGGTGGAGGGTCAGCTATGTGCCCACGTTCCGCAGACTTGGTAGCGCAGACTTGGTAGCACTGTGTGGTACTCGGTCCTAGCTTGCCCCGCAAATTGACACGGTAGAGGTCAGCGGTTCAAGCCCGCTCGGGCCTACCACACCTTCCCCCCTTGCCTACTGGGGCGACCACGTCAGGCGATTTTCTAATAGTTAAGGGACATTGACGAAATCCTCAGCACCTGTCGCACGATTGCCGTGGTGGGGCTCTCCAGCAAACGCCACAGGCCCAGCTTTGGCGTGTCGGAATACATGCAGCGTGCCGGGTGCCGCATTATTCCCATCAACCCCCACGAAACCGAGGTGTTGGGAGAAAAAAGCTATGACCGCCTGGAAGACGTGCCGGAGAAGGTGGAGCTGGTGAACATCTTCCGCCGCTCACAGTACGCGGGGCCGATCGTGGATTCTGCTATCCGCATCGGTGCTCGCGCCGTCTGGATGCAGGAGGGAGTCGAAGATCCGGAAGCCGCCGAGCGAGCCCGTCGCGCTGGCCTGCGGGTGGTGATGGATCGCTGTACCCTCAAGGAGCACCGCAAGCGCCACCCATGAGACAGCTGGTCTGCGCGCACCTTCTCTGCTGCCAGTCTGCTGCCAGCCAGTCTGCTGCCAGAAAGAGTTACGCGCAAAGTTGCTCGTGATTCAGCTCAAATCCGGAGCGGCAGTCCAGTGCTGAGAGGTGGCCGCTTCAAACAGGAGTGGCTTAGACGGAGGACGGTTTGCCCTTGCTGTCTTTTACCGTCTGAAACGCGGCGGCAATCCGGTTCATTCCCTGCAACATGACGGCGCCATCGGAGCTGAGGCCGATAAAGGTAAAGCCGCTGGCAACGGCTTCCTGGATATGCTCCTCCCGTCCCACCAGAATTCCCGCCGCCTTGCCCGCCCGGCGACACGCCTCGACCACTCTTGCCTTGGCCGCGCGCATCTCGGGATGATCCAGCTGGCGTGGGATGCCCAGGCTGAGACTGAGGTCCAGCGGACCCATAAACAGGATATCGACGCCCTCGATTGCCGCTATATCGTCGACACAGTCCAACGCCTGGCGAGTTTCGATCTGGGCTGCGAGCACCAACTTGTTGCTGGCCGAGCTAAAGTAGGTGTCAAACTCCGCACCAAATCCACAAGCCCGGTTCATGGAGGCCGCACCTCGGGTCCCCTGCGGTGGGTAACGCATGGCAGCGACCGCCTGCCGGGCTTCCTCAACGGAATTCACCCACGGCACTACCAGGCCGGAGGCTCCCAGGTCGAGCACGCGCTTGCACCACACCGGATCGTTCCACGGCAGGCGCACCAACGGTACGGTGGGGCCATTCTCCAAAGCTTGCAATTGGAACAGCAGATTCTGGCGGTCGCCGGCGCCATGCTCCAGGTCAATCACGATCCAATCCAGCCCTGCCCTGCCGGCGATCTCCGCCGTCAGGCTGGAACCCAGATTGAGAAAGGTGCCGGCCAGCAGCTCTCCGCGCAGCACTCGTTCACGGATCCATTTCACAGTGCCCTCCAGGATGGTTCGCGGCGCCCAACATGCCCGATCGGCGCCGTCTTGTCAACCGAGGGCTCGAATGTCTTGCAGATCGCGCAAACCGGTGACCATTGTTTCCGGAGGTAGCAAAATGCTTGCCTTGGCAGCGCGTCTGGCGTATATTCTTGGGTTTAAGGAGTGGTGCACATTGAAGACTCCAGCATCTGGTTATCAGACCGCGCGGCGGGCGCGTGGGCTGAGTTGGAACAGGGAGGTTCCGTACAAGGCGTCGCAATAGAGAAGCCTTGGCACTAGAGGCACTTAGGCCGGAACTTGCGACACTGGACCGCTGGACGGCCCGGTGCTTGCCGAGGCTAGAGTTCGTAGCGCGAATGGATCGTCCATTCATGAGCAGAGGCGGGCGAGTTTCGACGTTAGGCAGCACGCTTGGCACGCTGACTCTTGGGTTCTTCCTCTTCTGTCTTGATTGCCAAATGCAGGCCCAGAAAACGGAAGAGCCTTTGACAGCTCCCAAGGCGATATCCGTCTTCCCTGTGGCCGCGCAGCAAGGCTCGGTCTTCGAAGCACAAGTTCGGGGAAAGAACCTTGAAGGTGTCTCTGGAGTCTGGTTCCCGGCTGAGGGTGCGACGGCCAGGGTTGAGAAGGTCGAGCCGATCGAGTTCAGTGAACCAGATGGAAAGAGAGGACTCGGAAAGAAGACGGTCCCGGGCCATCTGGTGTTCTTGAAAGTCGAGGTCGCCCCGGACGCCAACAGAGGGAAACACTCTTTCCGGATGGTCACACCGAATGGCGTCTCGAACGCACTGGAGTTCCTGGTCGGCACCCAGCCAGTGACTCCGGAAATCGCCAGAGACCACAGCAAAGCCCAGGATGCACAGCACCTCGAACTCCCGGCGGTGATCAACGGAAAGATGTCCGAAATGGGCGATCGGGATTTTTACTCCTTCGAGGTGGCCGCCGGCCAGCAGTTGACCTTTCACGCTGTGGCCAACACCACTCTTAGAAATCGTGACGTCGCGCAGTTCGCCCTGTACCGGCCGGGCGGAAGCTGGTATGACCCCCAGCGGCCCCTGCGTCTCGCATTGGCACGCGAGGCTCGTTTGACCTACACGTTTGAGACGCCAGGCCGCTATTTTGTGGCCGTTACTTCATTCCAAGGTGTGGGTGGACCGGACTATTCTTACCGGCTCTGTGTTGACGAGCCGGGTTCATTGCATTTCTCTAAAGAAGAAGAGCGTCTCACTCCACCGTCTCCGATCGATAAACTGCAAAGCCCTTTTCGGAGAACGCTTGAGTCTGATCGTCTGCAGGCACTGCAATGGAGGACCGTTGTCGAGAGCCGAACGGGGCCAGATGTGGGCCAGGGAGAGATCCCAGCGGCGACGGGGAGAGTGGCTGTGAGCGATCAACCCTCGAGCCCGGATACCGCTCCACTGCCTGCGAATTACAATGTTCTAGCCGAAGCAGAGCCGAATGACACCGTGGATCAGGCGTCGGAGGCAACCCTTCCGTTTCTGCTGGAAGGTGCAATCGAGCGTCCGAACGACGTGGACACTTTCAAGTTCAAAGTTCCACGCAAAGCGAAGTTGGCATTCGAACTCGAGACCCCTGAAGCAGCCAGCCCCACCTTCAATCCGCATTTTTCGGTGATTGACGCTAACGGAGAGGAGATGCTGACCAACTATTACCGAAAAATTGCCGGTGATGGAGACGATTGGGTCAAGCTGATTCAGGCAAGGGTGCTGTACACGTTCGAGCGGGAAGGCTACTACACTTTGCGGATTCGCGATATCACGGCTCGATTCGGGAAGCCGGCTTTCAGGTACCGAGTGCTCGTCCGACCCCAGATCCCACACGTCGGCAAGATTGAGGTCCAAGAAGACGCAGTGAATCTGGTTGCTGGAGAGGCCAAGAAACTGACGCTCATTACGGAGCAGGAGGAACGTTTCGGCGGCGAAGTCGTCTTCAGCATCCAGGGCTTGCCGCCCGGCGTACAGGCACTGGCGGGCGCCGACGTCGAACCAGACGCAGCGCCTCCTCTGCCCGAAATTCACAAGGAGCGCTTCGTTCCGAAAAGCAAGAAGACAACAATTTTGCTGGTAGCGGACGCCGATGCTCCGACATCAAGAATTCCCCGATCGGCTCGCATCATCGCCCGGCCTGTGGTGGGAGGAAAAATAGGCGCACCTTTGACGGTTGGAGATGTTCCTGTCATGGTGCTCAAGCCGGGTCCAGAGTCAGCAGTTCCTGACGCTTCGTTAGGAGGCCGTAAATAAAGATGACAGTCCGAAATTGTTGGCGACGCTGTTGGTTGGCCTTGGTTGTTGCGGCGGTGCTCGTTTCTTCAACTGCTTTGCTGGCCGAAAGCTCGCCGGCCAAACTGCTTTCGTTGCGGCTGGCGCCGGAGAATCCCAAGCTTTGGGGCGCCAACGCTTCGCAGCAATTTCTGGTCCTCGGGAAATACAGTGACGGGCTGGAGAGGGACGTCACTCTGGAGAGTCGTTTTTCAGTTTCGGACACCAAAGTGGTGAAAGTCGATGAGGGCGGTCGGGTTGCTGCTCTGGCGGACGGAGAGTCCCTGCTGACGGCGGAGTTTGAAGGGCAGTCCGCCAAAACACAGGTTCAAGTGTCGGGGTCGGAAGAAAAGCGTCCATTCAGCTTTGCGCGCGATATTGGCGGTATTTTTACGAAACGAGGCTGCAACGACAGCTCTTGCCACGGCGGCGTCAAGGGCCAAGGCGGGTTTAAGCTCTCCTTGAACGCCCTCTATCCGAAAGACGACCATCGGTGGATCATCGAAGGGGGCACCTATCACGTACTGAAGGCCGACGTAGGGACCAAGACCCCCCGAATAGACTTGAAAGAGCCGGAGAAGAGCTTGCTGCTGCGCAAAGCAACCATGCAAGTGTCGCACGGCGGCGGGCAACGACTCCGTCCGGAATCGGTGGATTACCAGACGATTCTTGATTGGGTGCAAAGGGGAGCGCCTTACGGGGAAGAAGGCCAGAAACAGAGCGTCGCCATCGTTCGTGTGGAAGTCTATCCCACTCAGGTTGTCCTAGATGCACAGGGGAAGCAGCAGTTGTTGGTGACTGCCCATCTGTCGAACGGACAACGTGAAGACATCACCGAGGAAGTTCTCTACGCTTCTAACAACGCGGAAGTAGTCAAGGTGGATTCCAACGGCAAGGTAGAGGCGGTCAACACCGGTGAGACCGCGGTGATGATTCGGGCGTCTGGGACTGCAGTGACCGCCCGAGTTGGTGTGATCTCCAAACCGATCCCGAACTACCCGAACGTCGAGCCAGGGAACTTCGTCGACAAGTTCGTCTTCGCCAAACTGAAGCAGTTCAACATCGTTCCTTCGAAGCTATCGCAGGACGCGGAATTTCTACGGCGGGTGAGCCTGGATTTAACCGGGACCTTGCCACCACCCGAACGAACCAGGCAATTTCTGGCCAGCAAGGATCCACTGAAGCGAGACAAGCTTATCGAGGCCCTCTTAGATACTCCCGAGTACGTGGATTACTGGACATTCCGATTCGCCGACTTGTTCCGCATAGCATGGTTCCAGAACGGAATGGGCTTAGACTGGGCGGAAGCATATTGGGAATGGATACGGCGAAACGTTAGCGAGAACAGACCTTACAACGAGGTTGCGCGAGAGCGCATCGCAGCCGTGGGCTCAAGTCCTTCCGCGTGGCACTTCCTGCCCAACGGGGAGGTTCGCTACCCCCAGAACAAAATGGCCGAGGAAGTTCGGGTTTTCCTGGGACGCCGCTTTGATTGCGCGCAGTGCCACAATCATCCCTTTGAAGCGTGGAGCCAGAATCAGTTCTGGGGACTAGCAGCTTTCTTTGGACGGATGAGCGTGATCAACGGTCGGGGAGAAGAGCCGGGAACAGTGATCTATGAGGATCCGACCGGTCAGGAAGTTGATCTGTTCGAGAAGGGCAAGAGCCGTAAGGTCCTTCACCCGCGAACGGGAGAGGAAGTCCATCCCACGTTCCTCGACGGCACGGTGTTGCCGGAGGAGAAGCGAGCGGATCTGCGGGTGCACCTGGCGGATTGGGCGGTTTCCCATCCCTACTTTGCCGAAGCCGCGGTGAACCGGTTCTGGGGCTATTTCTTCATCAGAGGAATTGTGGATCCGGTGGATGACTTCCGCTCGACCAATCCGGCTACGCATCCGGAGCTATTGAAAGCACTGGCCCGGGACTTTGAACAGAGTGGTTACGATCTCAAGCACTTGATGCGGACCATCGTAAGCTCGAAGACGTACCAGTTGAGCAGCCAACCCAATGAAACGAATCTGGACGATCGGATCAACTACTCTCACGCAATGCCCCGTCTGCTCGGTGCGGACCTGTTGTTTGATGCGATTTCCTACGTCACGGACGTACCGTATGTCTTTGAACAGGACAAGTTCAAACGAGGGAGATTGCCAAAGGGCTCTCGGGCAGTCCATGTGGTGATGCCCGATATATACAGATCGCGGATCCTGGAAGTTTACGGCCGCAGCATGCGTACGATGGTTCCGGAAGGGCGGCCCAAGCCGAGCCTCGGCCAAGCCCTGCACCAACTCGTAGGATCCACGTTTACGGAAAACATTTCCCAAGCCGGAGGGCGCATCGACCAGCTTATAGAAAGCGGCGCCTCCGACCAAGAGATCATCGAGGAGCTTTACTTGCTGAGTCTGACACGGCTTCCGACGCCCGAAGAAGAGTCGGGGTTGGTCAGGATGATCTCTGAGTACTCTTCGCGACGGCAGGCTCTCGAGGATCTGCTGTGGGCGCTGCTGAGTTCGCAAGAGTTCTCCAACAATCACTGAATTCGACTTCGCCGAGAGGAACAAAGAGCATGAGAAAAATCGGTTGCTTAGATTTCAATGACCCTGTCTTGAAGCGCCGCCACTTCTTGAAGGTGGGGTCGTTAGGCCTCCTTGGCATCAGCACGAGCCAGTTTCTGCGGGTTGAAAACCTGATGGCAACCGTGCAAGGCGCCGGCGGCGGGAAGAAGGGGAAGGCCCAGTCGTGCATCTTGCTCTGGCTGGAAGGGGGCCCCAGTCAGGTCGACACGTGGGACCCAAAACCGAACAGCTCCTTTAAGCCCATTCCGACGAACGTAGCGGGGATTCAGATCTCGGAACTCTTGCCCCGGATTGCCAAACGTATGGACAAGTTGGCGATCATTCGCTCGCTTCACACCCTTGAGAACAATCATCCGCCGGCCGCTCATTACGCGGCGACCGGCCACCAGGTGAACGCCGCAATGCGGTTTCCTTGTCTGGGCTCCATAATTGCCAAAGAAATGGGCTCGCGAAACAACATGCCGGCCTATGTCCTGTCTCCTGACACGGACAACGATCACCATCTCACGGAGAACTTCTCCGCCGCCTTCCTCGGTGGCAAGTACAACCCGATGATGCTGCCCGACCCCAGCCGTGCGGATTTTGAAGTTCCCGATCTGAGTATGCCGAAATCGATAACCCCGGAGCGCATCGAGGACCGACGATCCTTTCTACAATTTGTCGATCGGCTTTACCGCGAGAAGGTAGAGACCGCAGAAGCTGCACAGATGGACGCCTACACCGAGCAAGCTTTGAAAATGGTTTTGACCCCATCGGTCAAGGCCGCTTTCGACCTTTCGAAAGAATCGGAGAAAACAAAGGATGCCTACCGCCGCGACGGTTTTGGTCAGAGCGTCCTGTTGGCGCGACGGCTGGTGGAGGCAGGCGCCCGCTTTGTGACGGCTGCCGGCTACAAGCTAAACCAGTGGGATACGCACGGCGATAACGACAAACTTCACCGGGATGAGCTAGCACCATCGTTTGATCAAACTTTGTCGACACTGCTGGACGATCTTGAGCAGCGAGGCTTGCTGGAATCCACGGTGGTGATTGCCATGGGCGAATTTGGGCGGACCCCAACCATCAACCCCAACAAGGGCCGCGACCATTGGCCGCAGTGTTGGTCCATCGCTTTGGCAGGCGGGGGCATTCAGGGGGGGCAGGTCATCGGCGCCAGCGATAAAGTGGGCGGCTACGTTGCTGACCGGATGATAACGATAGGGGACTTGTTCGCCACTGTTTACAAAGCCTTTGGAATTGACTGGGAAAAGACCTACATGACACCTATAGGCCGCCCGATCAAGATCGCCAACTCGATCGGCGACGCAACAGGCGTTCCCATCAAGGAGTTGGTATAAACGACCAAGATCTTTGGCGAAAAAACTTCGCTAAAGAACCTACGAAGTTCTCCCCGACCACGGTGACTTGCCTTGGGCTGGGGGGTAACACGACCACCCCAAAACGCAACCAAGCCCCCCACGATGCCCTCCAGGCAGGGCGGCTGTGCGCAATAGGAGGCAACTTTATGAAAAACTTCTCTTTGATCACACCTGTGTGCCTGTTTGTTCTCTGCGCCGGCCCGGCAATGGCTCAGCAGGACTTCTCGAAGGTCAAAATCAAGGCTACCCATGTGAGAGGCAATATTTACATGCTGAATGGGACTGGCGGAAACGTCGGGGTTTCGATTGGCGCAGATGGGGTTCTCATCGTGGATGACAAGTTCGCCCCGTTGGCGGATAAAATCCGAGCGGCTCTGAAGGATATTGGCGGCGGCAAACTCGAATTCGTTCTCAATACGCACTTCCATGGGGATCACGTGGGCGGGAACCGGGTGTTTGGCCCGGAGGCCCCCATCATTGCTCATGCCAACGTTCGCAAGCGCCTGATGAAAGAACCAAAAGAAGCCTGGCCCGTCATTACGTTCAATGAATCTCTGTCGGTTCACTTCAACGGGGAGGAAATCAAGGCAATCCATTTCCCTCACGGGCATACCGATAGCGATGCTGTCATGTTCTTTACCGGATCGAATGTCGTCCACATGGGGGATGATTTTTTTTACGAACGCTTCCCGTTCGTCGATCTAAAAAGTGGAGGCGACGTCGAGGGTCTCGCCAAGAATATTGAGGCGGTGATCCGCCAAGTTCCTGCCGATGCAAAGATCATCCCGGGCCACGGCCCCCTTTCCACGCCGAATGATCTAAAAAACTACCATCGGATGCTGATTGAGACGACAGACATCATTCGCCAGCGGATGGCTGCAGGGAAAGACCTCGATCAAATCAAGGCAGAAGGACTCCCCGAGAAATGGATGCCGTGGGCTACAGGATTTATTTCAACCGAGCGATGGATTGAGACGGTTCACCGGAGTCTCTCTCGGAAGTCGACCAACCAATGAGATGTTTGCACGGAAAGCCCTCCTCCTGGCTATAGCACCGAGGTAGCAGTATCGTTGCCCGCTGGGGGAAGCAGCTGCTTCTGTAGCCCCCTATGGCCGTGAAAGATTACATTTGGAAGAATCGTGAGGTCGCGGCGGCATTCCTGGATGAGCACTCGTTGCACGTCCCTGACCGACAGAGACAACTTGAAGTCATACTTCGAGTTCTGGGCTTTGCCCAAACCAGGCTAGGTCGGATACTGGATCTCGGCACCGGGGACGCGATCATCCTGGCGACTGTTTTAGAGGCGTTCCCGCAAGCGGCTGGCGTGGCACTGGATTTCTCATCGCTAATGTTGGAACGGGCCCGCGACCGCCTGGCCAGGTTTGGTGATCGCGCAGCGATAGCTGAAGCGAATTTAGAATCGCCCTCCTGGTCGAGCGCAGTGGAAGGAAAGTTTGACGCAATACTTTCCGGCCTGGCGATTCATCATCTGTCGGACGAACGCAAGCGCTCGCTCTACGGGGAAATTTACGATGTGCTATCACGGGGTGGCGTGTTTCTTAACCTGGAGCACGTCTCCAGCCCGACGCCACTCGTGGAAGAGATGTTTAACGAGGCCATGGCCGAGCACCTCTATATGCGCCGGCGCGAGCGGGGTGAGGATGTCACGCCTGAGAAGGTGAAACGCGACTTTCTAGAACGTCCCGACCGCGCAGCAAATATTCTCGCCCCAGTTGAAGCACAGTGCGAGTGGCTGCGGGAGATCGGTTTCGTGGAGGTGGACTGTTTTTGGAAGTACTTCGAGCTTGCGATTTTCGGTGGCCTTCGTCGATCCACCTAGCAGGGATACGGCTGGAGGCGGTTGGCCCATTCTGGGCCGTGGCCGCCGCGATCAGTAGCTGATTGGTTCATTGCGGCGATGCTGCGTTGCAACTCGGCCTGCTGCTCCATCTGCTTCATGAAGGTGATCGAACTGTTGACCAAAGTCTTCCAATCTGGTTTTGGCGGCACCCAGTCGACCGACATATAGCCGGTGTATCCCATTGCGTTCAGGATTCTTACCATCACCAAGAAGTCGATGTGTCCCGTGCCAGGCGCCTGCCGGTTACTGTCGGCCAGGTGAATGTGCTTCAATCTATTCCCTGCCGCTCTCAGAATTTCCGGCACCGGACCGTCTTCGATGTTGACGTGAAACAGGTCGGCCACGACGGAATACTTGTGTGCCATTGGGCTCTGGCCTCCTTTTCTCCGAGCGCCTAATAGGACACAAGTTGGTGAATTCGAATTCTGCGGTATGCCCCTTGCTCGGTTTTGTTCTTGTCCCACGCCCATGCACGGGGTACCCTACAGGCTCTTTCCGGGGGGATTGTCGCTGATTCGCTGTATTGCTGAGACAACTCACATTCAAGTTGGCAGATAAGAAGTATGAAACCACTGCTTCCACCTGAAATCATCGAGGAGCTTCGGAAGTTCGACAGTCCCACGCTGTCGAACGCGATCGAACGTTTAAACGTGCGGGACCGCACCGTCGGCTTCGCCTCCATGGAGCTCCGGTGCCAGTTCCCTGAATTGGGACCAATGGTAGGATACGCTGTCACCTGTACCGCGAACAGTACCTATCCGGGAAGGCCCCTGCCCACCAAGTTAAACGACCTGATCGACGCGGTAGCAGCTGCACCGAAGCCGGTCATTGTGGTCATCCAGAACGCCGGCCATGATCGGGGTCGAAGTTGTTTCATTGGCGACATGATCTGCAGTGTCTACCACAAGCTCGGGGGCGTGGGGGTAGTGACCGACGGGGGCGTGCGCGATCTGGCAGACATCCGAAAGCGGGCTCCTGGTTTTCAAGTCTTCGCTCCGGGATGCGTCGTCTCTCACGGCAACGTAGTCGCGCTTGAGGTTGGACTTCGCGTTTGCGTGGGCGGCCTGGCGGTTGAGCCCGGTGACCTGCTGCACGGCGACGAAAACGGTGTGCTCCACGTTCCGAACGACAGGGCTGAGGATGTGCTGGAGAAAGCGCGACTCGTTCGTAAGATCGAGAGTGAGTTGTTTGACTACGTGGAACGGGATTCTGTCTCTGTCGAAGATCTAAAGCGACGATTGGGCCTCTAGCGCAAGCCTGGCGGCAGGAGTCCACCCCGCGCTGTTGCACCGGACCAGATCTGCCAGCATTTGAGATTTGATGAAGGCGGCGAACCCCGACACGGCTGTACGCGCAGCCCCCAGCAGATTTGGCCCCATGTTACGATCGTTGGGGCCCGGGATCGTCCTGACGGGAGGTGTGGTCGGATCCGGGGAGTTAATCAACACGCCCATTCAGGCCGCCCGGTTCGGATTCGTGCTCCTCTGGGTCGTCATCATCTCCTGCCTGATCAAGTACTTTCTGCAGGTCGAGATCGGCCGTCATTGCCTGGTCCACAACCGGACCGCCTTCGAAGCGCTCAACCTTTGCCCGGGTCCTAAGATCCGAAATACTTCCTGGGTTGTCCTGGCCTTCATGGTGGGTTGGACGATCGCCATCACTGGAGTGGCGGGGATCATCGGGGCCACGGCCGGACTCCTACGCGGGCTGTTGCCGGTGGGGTCGATCACCAGTTGGGCAGTGATGGTGGTGTTGTTAACTCAGCTCTTGCTGTGGAAGGGTCTGTATGAGAACTTGGAAAAGCTGGTGGTGGTCCTGGTCGCTGGCTTCAGTGTGGTTGTGGTTGTGGGTTTGATTCTGCTGCAAGGCACCGAGTATCAGCTGGGTGCCCGGGACGTCTTCTCCGGCTTGACATTCTCACTAGGGGAGAGGCCTCGTTTGGCAGCCTACGCAGTCATCAGTCTGATGGGTGGTCTGGGGGTGTCGGCCGCCGACCTGATCGTCTATCCGCACTGGGTTTTGGAGAAGGGCTATGCCCGGCATGTGGGGCCAGGCAACTCGGCCGGCTGGCTGGATCGGGCCCAAGGCTGGGTTCGCGTCTTGCAAGTCGACGCCGGGCTGGCCACTCTACTTGCCACCGTGATCACGGCCGCCTACTTCTTGCTCGGAGCCGCCATTTTCTTCCGTTTGGGACAGGAACCCCAGGGACCCGAGGTGGTCGACGGCCTGTCCGGTATCTTCACGCAGACCTATGGGAACTGGTCGCGCGGCCTGTTCCTGGTGGGGGCGTTTTGCACCCTGTTTTCCACTTTGCTGGCGGCTACGGCCGGAAGCGGTCGTGTGTATACCGATCTTTTCTGCAGTCTGGGCCTGGTGGACCGAAATCGCCCAGCCTCCGTACTGCGATCATACCGGGTTTGCCAGCCGCTCTTCCTGGCTGCTGGGCTGGCTGTTTTCCTGTGGATGCCGACCCAACCTCAGAAACTGGTTATCCTAAGCCACTACACCACCGGTCTGTTAACCACTCCCCCTGCCATCCTCGGCATCTGCTGGGTGGCCTTTCAGACCGACCGCCGCCTCCGGATGAGCCGAGCGACAACCGTACTTCTGCTTGGGTCCGTTCTGGTCATCATTGCTTGCGTTGGGTTCGGTCTGTTCATCCAAAGTGGCGTTTTGAAATAAGTGCGTTTCACCGCCACACCAGGGGCGCAGGGCCTCAGCTTCGCCAGGACGGCAAGTCACCTGGATGATCTCGTCTCTCGTGCCCCGCGCCTTGTCCTTTTGGAAGAACCGTTTTCCCGGTTGCCGGGCCTACCGCTCCCCGTACTGAGGGAGGCGAGCAACTCCTCAGTCACTTCGTCGAAGGCATCGGGGGAACTGTCCCTGAAGAAGCGTTCCACTTGTTCCGGTGTGGGCGGAAGCCCAATCAAGTCAAAATAGGCTCTCCGCAGCAATGTCCGCTTGGCGGCCGGCGGCGCCGGCTTCAAGCCTTTTACCTTCAATCTTGCCAGGAGGAAGGCATCGATCGGATTCCGCACCAACTTGGCATCCTCGGGCCGCGGCACGTTTGGCCGGTGTACCTTCCGAACTTCAGGACTCGTGCGTAGGTGTACAATAGCGGTGCTAGCAGATGAACATCCGATATGCTGGATTCATGGATGAATTCAACAAAAAAGGGAAACACATCGATGGGAAGGAAGCGTTCGACAGATAGGCCAGATCGGGGTGCGCTGCCCGTGTCAGCTACCTCCGTGATTTTACTCTGTGCGACTGTGTCCCTGCTGCTCGTGCTGCTGACAGGCAATGTAAAACGCCTTTTGGCGCAGACCGGACTTGAACCGGAAGAAAGTGCCGATGCGTTCCAAGGAATTATTGCCACGGCAATAAACCCAAATCCGGAAAAGTATCCCCAAATGGGTGTATGGCTGAGAACGCGCGATATCGCCTATTTGTCGGTGCTTTTTCCGAGCGTACCTGGACTGAGGCTGGACAGCTGGATCTATGAGAGCAGTCAGCCTTGTCTAAGCCTTGAAAGCGTCAATGTAGTAGGCGAACACCAGCTTGAATTCCGGCACCAGTTCCGCAAGCATCCCGGTGTCATTCACGTAACGACTGTCACTGCCGAACCAGGGGCAATCGAGATACGCGGTCGTCTTGAAGCAGATGAGAAGAAACTTGGAGACAGCATTCTGGCCCAGGCCGCCGACGCCTCGTTGGGGATCATGCACCGTGCCATCGAAGGTTATTCGCCTTGGGTTGGGGAGCGTGTGCCCGGAAACCCTGACCTGGCCCCTGACATCTGTTACCAGCTGATGCGGGCGCCTGCTTTCCAGAGTATGCCTCCGGAGATTCCACGTTGGTCTGCGGCCCCCAGTTATGTCAAAGCGTACTGGGAGTTTGTCAAACGCACCTTTATCTTTACCGACGAAGGCCTGACCTTTCTGCACAAGACCGACAGGACAGAAATTGCATCGAAACACAATCTTCCCCAGGATGATCCACGGAACCGTCCTCCTCTCGCGCAGGGTCACTTCGGCGTCTGGCAGGACGTTCCTAAGTCCACGTATTGCAGCCCAAGCCGTTACGTTTACCCCGTCATGGGCGTCGTTTCGATCGATGGCAAACACCTTGTGGCTGTCGCCAGCGAATCGCCGTGGTACATGTTCCAAGCCTGGATTGACTGTGTGCACGACTACGCGCGTTTCCTCCCGGCGGATGCTCCTGTTGCCGAGCGCACCTGGAGGCGGAAGTTCTACGCAATGGAGAATAATCCGGATGCGCTCTTGGCCCGTGTGGCCCGGGATTTTCCGAAGGCAATGAAACTCAAGGACCGTCGCAGGAAACAAATGGCGAGGGGGTATTGGGGACTACCGAGCATTCCATAACTCAGACGTGGCCCGGGGATACTTGGCCGAAAGGAAACGAGTCATGCGACGACTCATACTCACTGCTGCCGTCTGCTGCATCCTGTGGCTGCCTGTTGTAGCCACGGGCCAAACAACCCGCGACACTGCAACCTACCAACGAATCAAAGCGTTTCTGGATTCCGTGCCGATTATCGACACTCATGATCACCTCCGGCCGTTTGACCGGTTGCCTCCCTACGTCGAAACGGAGCGGGGCCGCGGCATCAACCTGTATGGAATTTGGGCCCGCTCGTATTACGGCTCGCTCTACAGGCGACTCACTCCGTGGAAGCCAGGGCAGCCTTTTGCGGAGTGGTGGTCACGGGCCAAGCACGACTTTGACGACGCACGGGCCCTGAGCCAATATCGCTACCTGCTCCCCGCCTTTCAGGATCTCTACGGCATCGACTTTGACAGCATCACCGACGAACAAGCAGCCCGGCTGGACCAGCGCCTCTTTGAGAACTATCGTGATAAGAGGTGGCTATACCAGGTCATCACCGAGCGGGCCAACATTGAGCTGATGCTCAATGATCGCTACTGGGCACCACTTGATCTTCAGACCTACTATCCGTTTGAAGTCATCATCTTCAATGTGAGTTTTCTATTCAACGGATTCCACCCCTCCGAGTTCGAGGAACCTTCATCTGATCCCTATCACTTCGCCCGGGAACAGGGACTTCAGATGGAGTCGCTGGACGACTACCTGCAGGTGATGGAACGCGCTTTCCAGACAGTTAAGCAGCACGGCGTAGTCGGGCTGAAATTACACACCGCGCAGAGTCTTCGCTTTGAAAACGTCGAGAAGGAGCGGGCGGCGCGCGCCTTCGGCAGGCCTCGAAAGGAGCTGTCGGCTGCGGAGATCAGGGACTTCGAAGATTTCATCATGTGGCGATTGGTCGAGCTCAGCGCCAAACATGACCTTCCCTTTCAAATCCACACCGGAGCGCACCTGCAGCCGTCGAACCCACTCCTGTTGGTAAACCTCATCGAGGCCAATCCGCGCACCAAGTTCATCCTGTTCCACGGCGGCTACCCTTGGGTGAGCGAGACGGGGGCCATGGCCTTTCATTTCAATTCGGCTCTTGCCGGCTCGGCGCACTTGCCGAACGTTTGGATCGATTCCTGCTGGGTGCCTTTTCTCAGCTACACGATGGCCAAGCGAGCGTTTCACGAGTGGCTCGATGTTGTTCCCTCCGACCGTATCATGTGGGGCGCGGACAACGAATACGCCGAGAGCGTCTACGGCTCGACGGAGTATAGCCGCCGCTGCCTGGCCGAGGTCCTGGCCGAGAAGGTCATTAGCGGCCAGCTGCGCGAGGAGGACGCGCGCAAGATCGGCCGCAAGATCCTGCGTGACAACGCTCTGAAACTGTTTCCCCAGCTCAAGAAACGATTGTGGAAGCACAAAGGGCCGCTGGCGGCGGCCAAACACGAGTGAACGTTGGCGAGGAGAACTTTCATGAGACAACCGTTCGATCGGCGAGGGTTTTTGCGTTGCGCTAGCGCCGGAGGAGCGTCGTTGATACTGTCGGCGCTCTCACTGGCAGAGGAGCAAAACGTCCGCGTAACCACGTACACTTACAAGCAGGTCGGCAAACTCGAGATTCGGGCCGACGTGCATCGCCCTAACGATGAGATCACCCGACCCGTTGTTGTATGGATCCACGGCGGTGCGCTGATTGGTGGGTACCGCGGCTGGGTCAACCCCCGAGTGAAAGAGATGATGCTGGGGGCGGGGTATGTGATTGTCTCGATCGATTATCGCCTCGCCCCCGAAACCAAATTGTCCCGAATCATCGAAGACCTGGAAGATGCGTTCAAGTGGGTGCAACAAAAGGGACCGACGCTGTTCCACGCCGAAACCAGCAAGATTGCCGTGATGGGAGATTCCGCAGGCGGGTACCTCACGCTCACCTCAGGGTTCCGCGTGAGACCTCGACCGGCGGTGCTTGCTTCCTTTTGGGGATATGGCGATCTGGTGGGGGACTGGTACAGCCGGCCCAGCCCACATCCCCGCCACAACCGGGTTAAGGTCAGCAAGGAAGAAGCCTACCGGCAGGTAAGCGGCCCGCCGATCTCCGATTCCCGCGACCGTGAGGGAAATCAAACCCTTTTCTACCTATACTGCCGGCAGCACGGCTTGTGGCCGAAAGGGGTGTCGGGCTGGGACCCGCACAGCGAAGTGGAGAAGTTCGTGCCCTACTTGCCGGTGCGAAATGTGACGAAAGATTATCCGCCCACGATGCTGATTCATGGGACTAATGATACCGACGTCCCTTATGAGCAATCGGTGATGATGGCCGAGCAGTTCCGGGAACACGGCGTGGAGCACAAGCTGGTCACCATACCCGGCGGCGAGCATGGTCTGGACGGCGGTGATCCGAAACTCATCAATGCAGCGTACGCATCAGCTTTGGCGTTTGTGCAACGCCACATGGGGATGTAAATACCCAGCTGAAGACGGCAACTAAGCTAAGATTCCTTCCACAACCTCGCCAGAAACCCCAGTCAGCCGTGCGTCCAAACCCTGGAGCTTGACCGTCATGCGCAGGTGATCGATCCCCAGCAGGTGCAGCATGGTGGCATGGAAGTCGTGGACGCTCACGGGCTTTTCCACCGCCGCATAGCCCAATTCGTCCGTGGCCCCATACGTAGTGCCGCCCTTGATCCCACCACCGGCGAGCATGTACGAGAAGCCTTTGATATGATGATCGCGCCCGTTGCCCCCCTGGGACATGGGGGTCCGACCGAATTCGCCTCCCCAAACAATCAACGTATCCTCAAGCATGCCGCGCTGCTTCAGGTCTTTGATCAGCGCGGCAGTAGGCCGGTCTGTTTCCCCCGCTTTGATCGCAACGTTGTTCTTGACGGCGCCATGGTGGTCCCAGTCCCGGTGATACAACTGGATGAACCTCACGCCGCGCTCCGCCAGACGCCGCGCCAGCAGGCAGTTGGATGCAAAAGAGCCGTCCCCTGGGTTGGCACCATACATGTCCAGGATCTGCTGTGGCTCCTTGCTCGTGTCCATGAGCCCCGGCACGCTGGTCTGCATTTTGAAAGCCATCTCGTACTGCGAAATCCGGGTAAGAATCTCCGGATCCCGCAGCGCTTGGTGTTGAACCTTGTTGATGGCGTTAATCGCCTGGACTGAAGCGTGCTGCATGCCGGCGTTCAGGCCCGGCGGGTTCTGGATGTGTAGTACCGGGTTCCCGATGGGGTTGAACTGTACACCCTGGAATTTGCTGGGCAGGAATCCGGAGGACCATTGCCGTGCCGCGATCGGCTGCATCTGCCCTCCCTTGCCTTTCGAGACCAGGACCACGAAACCCGGCAAATCGTCGGCTTCCGCCCCAAGCCCGTACAACAGCCATGATCCCATGCTCGGTCGGCCCGCAATGATCGCCCCTGTGTTCATCACGGTATGGGCCGGATCGTGGTTAATCTGCTCCGTCCACATCGAGCGAACAATGCAAACGTCATCCGTGACACTGCCGATGTTTGGAAATAACTCGCAGATCTCGAGCCCTGACTTGCCGAACCTCTTGAATCCGTGCTGCGGTCCAAAGCACGTTAGTTCCTGGCCCTGCAGCTGGGCCAGCTGTTGTCCCTTGGTAAAAGACGCGGGCATTGCTTTGTCGTGCATTTCCGCAAGCTTCGGTTTGTAATCGAACGTCTCCAGGTGTGACGGCCCGCCCGCCTGATAAAGGAAGATGACGCGCTTGGCTTTCGCCGGGTGATGCAGGGGGCTCACTACTCCTCGCGATCCCTGGGTGCCCAGGGCCGGTTCCGAAGCAAGAAGCTTCGGACTGAGCAACGAATTTAGCGCCCACAAGCCCAGGCCGGAAATGCCGTAGCTTAAGAACGTCCGCCGGTGAATCTGCAACGCTACTGATTCTGGTTCCATACGTGTCTCCCTAATTTCGCGTAATCGTTTCATGCAGGTTCAGGATGGCCCGCGCCACGGTCATCAATGCCGCCAGTTCGGTCGGGCTCACATCCGTCGCCAGCGGCGCTTCGCCCACACGAATGAGTTCTCGCGCCCGCTGCGGCTGTGCCGCGAACTCTGCCAGGCCCTTCTTGTGCAACTCCACCAGGATCTCTCGCTCGGCTGGGGTCGGCTTCCGGCTGACTGCCTGCAGGAAGCCCCAGTCGATGCGCTCCCCGACCGTGGGACCACCCTTCTTCAGGATGTTCTGCGCAAACACCCGCGCGGATTCCACGAAGATGGGATCATTCAACAGGATCAGTGCCTGCAACGGCGTGTTGGAACTCGTCCGGCTCACCGTGCACTCCTCCCGTGAAGGCGCATCAAAGGTCAGCAGGGTGGGATGCAGGAACGTCCGCTGCCAATGGGTATAAACGCTTCGACGGTACAGATCTCCGCCGCGGCTCGCCGAATATTCCCGCATCGGGAAGTTCATCGCCGCCCAATAGCCTTCCGGCTGATACGGCCGGACGCTGGGCCCGCCGAACTTTTCCACCAGCAAACCGGAAACAGCCAGCGCCACGTCTCGCACGACTTCCGCGTCCACCCGGAAACGGCTCTGGCGCGCCAGCAGCCGGTTGTCCGGGTCTTGCTCCTGCAGTTGCGGGCTGCTCATGGAGGACTGACGATAGGTGTGGCTGGTCACAATCGTCCGGATAATATGTTTCACATCCCAGCGGTGTGCGCCTTCCGCCCGCCAGGTGGGCTCCATGAAATCGGCAGCCAGCCAGTCGAGCAGCCCCAAGTATGCCGGACGCTCGCCCTGCGAGCCCAGATCGTCGAGCACCTTGGACAGCCCCGTGCCAAAGAACTGCCGCCACAGCCGATTGACGAACGCCCGCGCCGTCAATGGGTTCTCGCTGGAAACGATCCAGTTTGCCAGATCCAAACGATTCGCTCGGCCGTTGGGTTGCAGCTGGCCGAGGAACCCGGGGATCGCCGGCTCTACAATCTCACCTGAGTCATCCATCCAGTTCCCGCGCGGGAGAACGCGCGTCTCTCGTGGTGTGGCTGACTCTGCGACCATCACCGTCGGAACCTCGGCCTCCAACGAAGACCGCGCGGCCTTCAGTCGTTCCAACTCCACAAAAAGCGGATGCAGTTCTGGAAAGGACCACTGGAAATGCTCCCGGAGGGCCTCGAGGTGGTTCTCGCACCTGGCTTCCGGGGCGAGTTTGAGGGCCTTCAGCACCACGCCTGGCATGCCATCCTGCACGACACCCTTGGGGAACCGGCTCTCGTTGACTTCCGTGTCCGCTGTTACGCCAGCTTCGCCCAGCGGCGGGAAGGAGTGCTGGCCGGAAGACAGCGCAAGGCGCAGGCGGCCGATCGTTGTACGGCGAAGCAGGGAATCGTGCCGGAGACGAACCGTGAGCACCGAGCTCGCGTCTGTCTTGACAGGCTCCGCGAAACGCAGGGCCAGAAACGGGCTACTGCCGTTGCTGGATGTACTTCCCCAACCGGTAGCCGGGTCGCCGTCGATGGCGCCCATCGGGGGGTTCTTCGCCCGTTCTCCGGATTCGTAGAGCGTTGCCAGAACAAAGGAGAGTTTCTCCTCTGGCCCCTTCTCATTGGCCGACAATCCGGCCTCGACCTCGGTCAAGATGAAGCGATCCGCACCCCGCCCCAATCGGTTGCCAGGCAGACTTTCATCCTGGACCGCCTGCACCCCGAGCGCCCTCCACGTCCCGGGCCCCGGCTTGAAGCGGATCGCATACGTCTCGTTATCCGGGTTCGGTCCACTGACCACTACCAGCCCATTTCCAGGCTCTCGCCGGGTTTCGAGCGTGGTCGCCGTCCACTGATTGCTTTCCACAACCTCGTCGTTGTAGATGGTGAGTTGCGCCCCATTAGCGGAGCTGGCCGCAAAGGGCCGCTGATAGTGCCACTTCAGCCGCCCCGCTTCGAAGTTGGCCAACAGCTGCTGCTCCCATTCCCCCTGCTGTGGCGCCAGGCTCCTGGTCTTGTCCGCGAGCACTCGCTCGGCTGCCTTCACCGCTTCCTTCAGCTGCACTAATCGCCGGCTCTGCTCTTGGCTCGGTAGCGGCAGCGTGACAACCCAGGCTTCCGGGCCGGAACGGGGTATGATGCCCTTCTCTTTGACGTCAGCAAAGAAGGCCTTCATTGCATAGAAGTCCTTCGTCTTCACCGGGTCGAACTTGTGGTCGTGGCACTCTGCGCAACCCACTGTCAAACCGAGCCAGACGCCGGACGTTGTCCGCACGCGGTCGGAGCCGTACTTGGCCAGGTATTCCTTTGCCTGGATGCCGCCCTCCGCCGAGGTGCGCAGGATCCGGTTATATGCCGTGGCGACCCGCTGCTCCACGGTGGCACTAGGCAACAAGTCTCCCGCAAGTTGCTCCCGTGTGAACTGATCGAACGGCTTGTTGTCGCGGAACGCTCGCAACACGTAGTCCCGATAGGGCCACGCCGGATGGGGGTTGTCATTGTGGAAGCCGCGGCTGTCGGCATAACGCACCGCATCGAGCCAGTGGACTGCCTGCTTTTCCGCGTATCGCGGCGAAGCCAGTAGCCGGTCGACCAGCTTTTCGTAGGCATTGGGCGAGGTGTCCCGAAGGAACGCTTCCACCTCGGCAGCCGTGGGCGGCAGACCTGTGACGTCCAGTGCCACCCGCCGGATCAGCGTCCGCCGATCTGCCTCGGGCGACGGCTGCAATTTCTCCTTCGCCAGACGACTCTGAATAAATGCATCGATCGGATTTCGAATCGGCGCTCCCTTTTCCCCAACTTCAGGCGGCACCGGCCGCTGGACCGGCTGGAAGCTCCAATGCCCCTCGTACTTGGCGCCTTCGGCCACCCACTGCCGAAGGGTTTCCTTCTGGCTCTCGGCCAGGTGCTTGTCGGCGAACGCTGGCGGCATGGCCACCCTGGGGTCATTGGAAAAAATGCGCCGGATCATCTCGCTCGCGTCCGGCTTGCCGGGAACAATGGGGACGCGGCCGGACTTGGTTGGGCCCAGAGCTTGTTCCCGGATGTCGAGCCGCAGACCCGCCATGCGACTACTCTCGTCTGGACCGTGACAACGAAAGCAGGCGTCCGACATGATCGGCCGGACATCACGATTGAAGCTCACCTCCGCTCGTGCCGTCACGCCCAGCATCAGTGCAATGACTAGCGAGATACTTAAAGACTTCAGGTTCACCAACATCCTCCCCAAGCGCCCAATCCAGACACTGCGAATCGTGATCATTCGAACTGTATTCGGTTTCCTTAAATTTTGCATGCCCAAAGGCGACCTGTCCAGCACTTCTTCAAGGCGCGGAGGAGGCGCGCGGCAAGCCTCGGTCGATCGCGCTCACTGAAAGAACTTCCAAATGGTCGGTCGGGCTTGAGTGCTGGTGACATTCCGGCGGTTGGGAGAATACTCCCCCGTTGCAGCGATCCGGCTGTCAAACCAGGGGCCAGCCTTGGTCCCCCGCAGAGGCCATATTGTACAGCACGCCGGCGGGCCGAATTGGGAATCTTCAATCCGTCTTTCTGCCTGCCCGGTGAGGCTACATCGCAGAATCATCACACATCCCCGCCGCCCCATAAAAGCATCAGACTTTTCCGCAGCCTGTTCTAAACTACACGCGGCCAGGAGCGCGGAACTTCCGCAATGGCCATCCAGCCGGCGGAAGCCTCGCACTGCCCATCCGATGAATCGTGAACAACAACTGGCGGCTCCTCCCAGCTCCCTGACTTCCCGCAACCCTCTGCGATGGTTCCGGTTCTTTGGCCCGGGAGCGATTGTGGCGTCGGTCACAGTGGGTGCCGGTGAAATCCTGTTCCCGGCGCGTGGCGGAACGATCTTCGGTTACGAGATCCTTTATGTCTTCCTGGTGGTGGCCTTGATGAAATGGGTGATGGCCTACACCATCATGCGGCACATGGTCCTCAGCGGGGGACACCCGTTCCAACGATGGAACGCGCTGCCAGGCCCGCGTGGCTGGCTTCCCCTGTTCGTGTTCGCCTTGTTCTTGCTCGTCCTTCCTTTTGCTTACGCGTTTCTCGTGGGGCTGACGGGGCAGGTGACCACCTGGATCACCGGCACGGGCGACCAATACATTTGGGGAACGGTTTGCGGAGTGCTCGCCGGCTCGTTGTGGTTGGCTGGCACCTACAAGTTCTTGGAAAAGGCACAAACCTTGATTCTGGCTCTGATGGTCGCCAGCATCCTTGTGGCCGTGGCCTATGTCGGGCCCGACTGGCTGGGCGTCGCGAAAGGGCTCCTTCCTCAAGCTCTGGCGTATCCGGACTGGGCTTATGACGCTGTGCCGGAAATCCGCAACCGCTCCATCTGGGTGGAAATCCTGGTCTACGGCTCAGTGATCGGAGGCGTCGGCCACGATTATCTCGCCTACGTCTCCTTTCTTCGAGACAAGCCGTGGGGATGGTCCCATATTGGCCCGGCTTCCCAGCAGGAACTGGAGAGCGCAGCGCGCCGCCCGGATCACCCGGCGCGGCTGTGGCTGCGGGCCGCCAAAGTTGACACCGTGACCAGCTTTGTGATGATCGTCCTGATTTCCTCGGCCTTCTCGATTCTTGGGACCGTCTTGCTGCAACCGCAACGGCTAGTTCCGGCCGGGCAGAACATGCTGAACTACCAGGCTGTGTTTCTCACCACGCTGGCCAGCTGGTTGCTGCCCCTCTACCAGCTTGCAGTCTTTCTGGCATTTTTTGGAAGCCTGTACGGATCTCCGGAAATCGCCTACCGGGTGACCTACGAGTACCTGAACAGCATTCCGGGGGGAGGCCGGCTGTTTCGGGGTCGGCGGCTCCACCAGATCGTGGTGCTGTGGGCCATGGGTGGAGGCATTGTGGTTCTCTGGCTCAGCCGGATGTTCCCTTCGGTGGACTTGCTTGATATCTTCACGCCAGCAGGCATCTACAGCGGGGTCTTGGGCTGCGGCGTCTTCTGCCTGTTGAATCCGTGGATGGACCGGCGGTTCCTGCCCACGTCCTTGCGCATCCGGCGTCCCATGGTGTTTTGGAACTACCTTGCGGGGGCGGCCTTCCTGGGGATGGGACTGAAGGCGCTGTGGGATTACGGCCGGGGTCCGGCGTTTCTGCTGACAGCGGCACTGGTGCTGGCCTCCATCGGGCTGGCCTATGTGCTGGGCCGATATCTGGGCTGGCAGCAGGCCACAACGGATCAGGAAGCCGGCGCTTCAGGAAATGCATGACCCGGCAGAGTCGCCACTCGTTTCACGTGACGCGAGAAAGCAGGAGGCCGAATATGGGGCGATTGGACTAGAATCAGAGTTGCGCTGCTTTGCGATCCGGCAAGGCCGCTACCCGCTTTTCGGGCCGGAACGCTCATGACACCAAGATTGAAAGTTCTAATCCTGCACCCTCCCGCAATGCGAGATCCCTGGACCCCCGACGTTTTCCGGGCTGTGGACGGTCGCCATGACCTCGTGTTTTATGATCCCAAGGCGCCGCTCGGACCCCAAATTCAGGGTGTAGGTGCTGTGGTGGACCCGGGGAGCGGCGGCACGCACGAGATGGCCGATCAGGCCAGCTCGGTGAAACTCTGGCAGATCCTGAGCACTGGGTTCGAGGGGTTCGATCTCGATTATTGGAAAGCCAAAGGAATTCCCGTAGCCAACACCCCGGGACAGTTCAGCGGTCCGGCTTTGGGCGAAACCGTGATGATGCATATTCTGATGCTCTCGCGTGGGTGGCATGAGATGCAGGCGAACGTGCGTCGGCAGGCGAGGTTGCTACCCATTGGGCAGGAACTGGAGGGTCGGCGGCTGCTGATACTCGGCTTCGGCGGCAGCGGGAGGGAGCTGGCGCGCCGCGCGAGTGGTTTCGGCATGCTCCTGTCGGCGATCGAAATTCGCAAGGTTCCTCAAAAAGAGCGGCGGCAGTTCGGATTGGAAGCTGTCGGCAAGCCTGCGGAGTTGGATCGCATGCTGCCTGAGTGCGACTTCCTCTCGCTCCACCTCCATCTCAACTCCGAGACGCGCCACGTCATTGACCGGCGCCGCCTCGGGTTGCTGAAGCCCACTGCGTACCTGATCAACGTGGCACGCGCCGAGCTGGTGGATGAAGAAGCGCTCCAGGAAGCGCTTTCCCAGGGACGCTTGGCGGGTGCGGGACTGGATGTCTTCAACCGTGAGCCGGTGGATCCGAATCATCCGCTTCTGCAGTTGTCGAATGTCGTGGCGACGCCTCACATCGCCGGTGTGACTGTGGAGACGTCCCGCCGCCGCGCGGGCTGTGTCGCGGAGAATCTCGACCGGGTGGCCGCCGGTCAAGAGCCACTTTACCGCATCGATCTGTAGGCAAGCTTTTTCCTGGGGTCGGTTGAACAGTACCGACACCGCTACTGGCACAAGACGAACGGAGGAAAAAGGATGAAGCAAACGACCGCACGCAAGGTATTGGTCACAGATTACGTCTGGCCTGACCTGGTCCTGGAACAACAGATCCTGAGTCGCGTGGGCGCAAGCCTGGTCGAGGCGAGAACCGGCTCCGTGGAAGAACTGATGGAATTGGCGCCCGAGGCGGCCGGCATCCTGACCTGTTGGAAGTCCGTCACCCGGCGGGTGATTGAACGAGCCACCGGGTGTCTGGCCATCGCCCGCTATGGCGTCGGTCTGGACAACATTGATGTTCCGTGTGCCACCGAGCACGGCATCCTGGTGACCAACGTCCCCACCTACTGCCGGGATGAGGTCGCCGAGCACGCCCTATCCCTAATCCTGGCCTGTGCTCGCAAAATTGCGGCGTTCGACGGCTCCAACAAGAGTGGGGTGTACAACCTGAGAGCCCACGCGCCCCTGTATCGCATCCGGGGAAAAACGTTGGGGATCGTTGGGTTCGGCCAGATCGGAAGAGCGCTGTTCCAGAAGGCTTCCGGACTGGGATTGAAAACCTTGGTCTATGACGTGGTGCCTGTCCCTGCTGCCCTACAACGCAAAGTGAAGGCCGTTGCCTTGGAAGAGCTGCTAGCAGGCAGCGATTTTATTTCGCTCCACGTGCCCTTGCTCCCACAAACTCGGAACCTGATGGGACTGGAGGCCTTTCGAAAAATGAAGCCGACCGCCTTCCTGGTCAACACTTGCCGCGGCGAGATCATCGACGGCGCCGCGTTGCTCCAGGCTCTAGACGAAGGGCTGCTTGCCGGGGCGGGGCTGGACGTTTTCCCGCAGGAGCCGCCGCCGCCCGACTCCCCCTTGCTGCGGCATCCGAAGATCATTGCCACCCCGCACGCGGCCTTCTATTCGGAAGAATCCCTGCAGGAATTGCGGGAAACTGCGGCGACGCAAATGGCGGACGTACTGAGGGGCAAGCTTCCCCGCTCGATCGTCAATCAAGGAGTCCTCACACAACCGAATCTCCGGGCTTCTTTCAAGAAAAGCAAAGTAGCGAAGCTGTCTCGTTCAAGCGGAGGGTGAATTCCCCACCCGTACAGACCGGAAACACCTAGGAGCTCGGCAGCTGACTTGAGGGACCCCGAGCTGCCCAGGGCAAAGCTGTTCGCGCTCCGGGTCTGCTATTATCAAAAGTGTGCTAGCGATCGGGCCCAACGCATGTTTCCCCCTTTGCTCCTGCCGGCACCGGGCCCTGGAGGCTCTGGCGTAGACGTGTGCTGATGCGGAGGACGACAGTTCGTCTTTGGGTGCTTTGTTTCGGCCTGTTCCTCGCCCAGCAGGTGCTAGTGCTGGCCTTGTCCCAGTCCGAGCCCGCCGCCCAGCCACCCCCGATCTCCTTTGTGGATGAGACGGCCCGCTCGGGCCTGCGCTTTAAGACCGAGAACAGCAAAACTTCGGAGAAGTACCTGATGGAGTCAATGGTGGGCGGGGTGGCGATGCTGGATTTTGACGCCGACGGCCTGCTGGACCTGTTCTTTGTTAACGGGGCGGCGTTGGCCGACCCGATGCCCGAAGGCGCCCGGCCGGAAAAATCGGAGCCGCGGTACTGGAACCGGCTGTACCGTAACAACGGGTGCGGAACCTTTACCGACGCAACGGAGAAAGCGGGCGTCGCAGGACATTCCTACGGGATGGGAGCGGTAGCCGGCGACTATGACAACGACGGGTATCCGGACCTCTACGTTACCAATTACGGGAAAAACATCCTCTATCACAACAACGGCGACGGCACGTTTACCGACGTCACGGAGAAAGCGGGCGTGGCCGGCGGGGGTTGGTCGGCCAGCGCCGCCTTCCTGGACTATGACCGCGATAGCCACCTGGACCTGTTCGTCGCCCGCTATGCGGTATGGGATTTCTCGCATAACCCATTCTGCGGGGAGCACAAACCCGGCTACCGCTCGTATTGTCACCCGCGCTATTTCGACCCGATTGCTCACCTGCTGTTCCACAACAACGGCGACGGCACCTTCACGGAGGTCTCCCAGCCCGCCGGCGTGGCGTCCAATCCCGGAAAGGGGCTGGGGGTCGCTGTGGAGGATTTCGACCGCGATGGATGGCCCGACATCTTTGTCGCCAACGACTCGGTCGCGCAGCAGTTGTTCCGTAACAAACACGACGGCACCTTCACCGAGACTGCCTTACCGTTGGGCCTGGCTTACGATGACAACGGTGACAGCTTTGCCGGGATGGGGACTGACTTCGCCGACTACGACAATGATGGCTGGCCTGACATCTTCGTCAATGCCCTGGCCCACCAGCGCTATGCGCTGTTTCGCAACGTGGGCGGCTGGTTTGAATATGCCTCGGAATCCACGGGGGTTACCCGCATCACCCAGTTGCACTCCGGCTGGGGCACCAAGTTCGCCGACTTCGACAATGACGGCTGGAAAGACCTGATGGTGGGCCAGGGCCACGTGATGGACAACATCGAGTTGACGCAACCCTCGGTGCACTACCTGGAGCCTCTGCTGCTGATGCGCAACGTAGATGGCCGCTTCGAAGATGTATCCAAGCAAGCGGGCACACCCTTCCAGGTTCCCCGGGCCGCCCGCGGCGCGGCCTTCGGGGACCTGAACGACGACGGCCTACTCGATATCGTCGTCAGCTGCAACAACGGCCCGGCACTGCTCCTGCGTAATGCCAGCCAGACGGAGAACCACTGGCTGCTGGTGAACACGGTGGGCACGCGCAGCAACCGGGATGGAATCGGTGCTGTGCTGCGCCTGGTTTCTGGCTCAGGACGTGAGCAGCGCGCCTTTGTCAGCACCGCGGGAAGCTACCTGTCCTCCAACGATAAACGTGTCCACTTCGGCCTGGGGTCCGAGCGGACCATTCGCCTCCTGGAGATTACCTGGCCCAGCGGAGAGGTGCAGCGGCTGGAAGACGTCCAGCCCAACCAGATCCTGACGGTGCGAGAGCCGGAGCGCATGGAATCGGCTCCTCCACAGCCAGCTATCGAGTAATTGAAGCGTGGATCCGCGCATGCACCTTGCCCAGGAGTCAGCCGCCGGAGTCAGCTGCCGGTCACCGGTTTGTGCGATCTGCAAGACATTGCAGGCGTCGGTTGACAAGACGGCGCCGATCGGGCATGTTGGGCGCCGCGAACCATCTTGGAGGCTGTTGTGAAATGGATCCGTGAACGAGTGTTGCGCGGAGAGCTGCTGGCCGGCACCTTTCTCAATCTGGGTTCCAGCCTGACGGCAGAAATCGCCGGCCGGGCAGGGCTGGATTGGGTCGTGATTGACCTGGAGCATGGCGCCGGCGACCGCCAGAATCTGCTGTTCCAATTGCAAGCCTTGGAGAATGGCCCCACCGTGCCGTTGGTGCGCCTGCCGTGGAATGATCCGTTGTGGTGCAAGCGCGTGCTCGACCTGGGGCCCTCCGGCCTGGTAGTGCCGTGGGTGAATTCCGTTGAGGAAGCCCGGAGCGCGGTCGCCGCCATGCGCTACCCGCCGCAGGGGATTCGCGGCGTGGCCGCCATGAACCGGGCGTGCGGATTTGGCTCGGAGTTCGACAGCTACTTTCGCTCGGCCAACGACCAGTTGGTGCTCGCAGCCCAGATTGAAAGTCGCCAGGCCCTGGAGTGTGTCGAATCCATCGCCGCGGTGGAGGGTGTGGACGTGCTGTTCATGGGCCCGCTGGACCTCAGTGTCAGCCTGGGCATCCCACGCCAGCTGGATCATCCCGACATGCGCGCGGCCAAAGCAAGAGTGGTCGAGGCGTGTCGCCGGGCGGGCAAGGCGGCAGGGCTGCTGGTGGCACGGGAGGAACAAATCCAGGAAGCCGTTGCCAGCGGCTTTACCTTTGTCGGGCTCAGCTCCGATGGCGCCGTCGTGTTGCAGGGAATGAACCGGATTGCCGCCGCGTTCCAGACGGTGAAGGACCGCAAGGGCAAACCGTCCTCCGTCTAAGCCACTCCTGTTTGAAGCGGCTACCTCTCAGCTCTGGACTGCCGCTCCGGATTGGAGCTGAATCACGAGGAATTTTGCGCGTAACTCTTTCTGGCAGCAGACTGGCTGGCAGCAGACTGGCAGCAGAGAAGGTGCTTGCAAGACCAGCTGTCTCATGGGTGGCGCTTGCGGTGCTCCTTGAGGGTACAGCGATCCATCACCACCCGCAGGCCGGCGCGACGGGCTCGCTCGGCGGCTTCCGGATCTTCGACCCCCTCCTGCATCCAGATGGCGCGGGCACCGATGCGGATAGCAGAATCCACAATCGGCCCCGCGTACTGCGAGCGGCGGAAGATGTTCACCAGCGCCACCTTCTCCGGCACGTCTTCCAGGCGGTCATAGCTTTTTTCTCCCAACACCTCGGTTTCGTGGGGGTTGATGGGAATAATGCGGTACCCGGCACGCTGCATGTATTCCGACACGCCAAAGCTGGGCCTGTGGCGTTTGCCGGACAGCCCCACCACGGCAATCGTGCGACAGGTGCTGAGGATTTCGTCAATGTCTCGGTTCAGGTCGTGCATGCTTCCCCTAGACGAACGCGGCCTTAGACGGCGGCGCTGCTGGTCCGGCTGCCTTCCCGTCCTCGGCCAGCAGCTTTCCCGGGCAGAATGCGCCGGAAGCGTTCCGCTTCCCTCGGCGTCAGATACCGGTATTCTCCCACCGGCAGGCTGTCCAGCTCCAGGAAACCGATTCTTACGCGCTTCAGCTTCTCCACCAGGTAGCCAACACTGCTGAACATGCGTCGGATCTGGTTCTGACGGCCTTCGATCAGCTCGACCTCATACCAGGGGTTGGAGGCATTGCGCAACAAGCGAATCTTTGCCGGCGCCGTCAACCGTCCGCCGAGCCACACGCCCCGGCGCAGCTTCTCCAGCTCGGCCGGTGCCAGTTGCCCGCTGACCTTCACCCAATAGGTCTTGGGCACCCGAGGGCCGGCGGACATGACCAGGTTGGCGAACTCGCCGTCGTTGGTGAACAGCAGCAGGCCCTCGGAGTGGTAATCCAAGCGACCGACTGGGTAGACGCGCGCCGGAATGCCCCGCAGCAGGTCGGTCACTTGCGGCCTCCCCTGGGGATCGAACAGGGTCGTGACGTAGCCGCGCGGCTTGTTCAGCATCAAGTAGACCTGCCGTCGGGGCAGGCGCACCAAGCGGCCGTCCACCTTAATGTGATCGCGACCAATATCGGCCTTGGAACCCAGTTCGCGGGTCACCGTCCCGTTGACGGTGACCCGTCCCTCAAGGATGTATTGCTCCGCCTTCCGCCGACTGGTGACGCCGGCGCGAGAGAGAATTTTTTGGAGTCGCTCTTGCATCAACGGGTGTCAGATGCGCACCGGCCAGGTGTGAGATGCAACGCGTCGCGCCACGGTTTCCGAGGCGCGACACCGGAAGCTTCCCTTATCCGGCTACCGCGGCGCGATTCAGCTCCTCAAATTCTTTTAGGCTCGGCAGTTCGCTCAGGTCCTTCAGTCCGAACTGGAACAGGAAGTCGCGGGTCGTGCGATATAGAATCGGCCGCCCGATCACATCCTTGCGCCCCGCCGTAGTAACCAGCTTTTTCTCCAGCAAAGTCTTGACCACTGCTGTGGCGTTGACCCCGCGTACTTCTTGGATTTCGGGCAGCGTCACCGGCTGGCGGTAGGCAACGACCGCCAGCGTCTCCAGTGCGGCCAGCGACAGTCGAACTGGCGGCTTCAGCGCCTTGACGAACTGCCGCACCGCCTCGTGGTGTTCCGGCTTGGTGGCCATCTTGTAGCCGCCAGCCACTTCCTTGATCTCGATGCCCCGCCCCTCACTCCGGTATTCGGCCAGCAGTTCCGCAATCGCGGAGCGAATTTCCTCTTTGCTTGGGGAATTCTCCACCGCCCCCTGGCATAGGACAGCGTTGATCTGCTCCAGCGTAACTGGCTCCTCAGCCGCGTAAATGATCGCCTCGACAACGGACTTCCGATCCATAGACTAGTCCTGAGGTGTGGTTGGCTGTGAGTGGGAGGAAGAACCACCATCGGGCAAACCCTCCTCCTCCAGGACCGGCTTCCCCGGCAGCTGTTCCACCGGCTCGGCGGAATCGAGGTGGGTGAAGCCCCGGTGCCGGCGCAAGTGAATCTCTCCAAAGGCTTCCTTCTGACGCAGGACGATGGCCTGCAGACGCACCATCTCCAGGATGGCCAGGAATAAAGTGATCAGGGCGCGGCGCGAGGGGAACAGGTCAAGCAGCTCGCCCAGTACCAGCGAACCGCGGGCTTGAGCCAGGCGGTCGCGCAGCCACTGGATCATCTGGGCAACGGTAACTTCCTCCGGCTCGATGTCCAGTCGGGGGCGGGTGCGCGCTCGCTCCAGCACCTGCTGGAAGGTTTTCACCAGATCGAACAAGCTCACCGCCAGACCCGGCTCCTCGGAATCGTCAGCAAACGCCCCCAGTGCCGGGTTGGACCAGGCTGCCGCCTCCAGCATTTGCCTCTCGTGCAGCACCTGCGCCGCCTGCTTGAACTTCTCATATTCCAGCAGTTGGTCCACCAGCTCCTGGCGCGGGTCCTCCTGCTGCTCAGGCAGCAGGGTTGGGTCGGGCGGCAACAGCATTCTGGATTTGATGTGGATGAGCGTGGCCGCCATGTAAATGAACTCGCCGGCCACGTCAATATTCAGCTCCTGCAGTTGGTGGATATAGTCCAGATACTGCGCGGTGATCTGGGCGATCGGAATGTCGTAGATGTCCAGTTCCTGTTTGCGGATCAGGTCCAACAGCAGGTCGAGAGGCCCTTCGTAGGTTTGCAGGGTGACGTTGAGGGGTGACTCCACAGTTGCATTTTAACACGATGGGGCAGAATTACTGTCGGCCGGCAGGGGCCGGAGGCGATGTGCCGCTTGCGCTGCCCGCTCTGCCTGCTATTCTTTCTCGTGAGCCTGGGCTGTTGGTGATTGCGCAATCATGTCCACAAAACGCGTCGTCTCGCTGATTGCCAGCAGCACGGAAATTGTCTGTGCACTTGGCTTCCAACAACGGCTAGTTGGACGCTCACACGAATGCGACTTCCCTCCCTCGGTAAAGCGGTTGCCAGTCTGCACCGCACCGAAGCTGAACCCCGAGGCTTCCAGCCAGGCAATTGACCAGCAGGTAAAACGCATCTTACGAGATGGTTTGTCGGTGTATCGGGTGGATGCCGACCAACTGAAGCAGCTTCAGCCCGACCTGATTCTTACCCAGACGCAGTGCGAAGTCTGTGCAGTCAGCCTGCGAGACGTGGAACAGGCGCTGTGTGAATGGCTGGGGTCCGACCAGGGCCATGCCCCGCGCCCGCGAATCGTATCCCTGGAGCCGAACGCGCTGGCCGACGTCTGGGCGGATGTCCAGCGGGTGGCTGATGCGCTGGGCGCGCCGCAGAGCGGAGCAGAGTTGGTCGGCCGCCTCCAGCGGCGCATGGCGGCCGTCGCTAAGCAGGCGCACAACCAGCCACGACGGCCCACCGTGGCCTGCATTGAGTGGATCGAGCCGCTGATGGCCGCCGGCAACTGGATGCCGGAGTTAGTCCAGATGGCCGGTGGCGTGAACCTTTTCGGCGAAGCCGGCAAGCATTCCCCCTGGATGAGCTGGGAGCAGTTGCAGGAAACAGATCCAGAAGTGATTGTCGTTCTGCCGTGCGGATTTGACATCCAGCGGTCGCGGCAAGAGATGCCTGCGCTCACCCAGAAGCCGGATTGGCCCCAGTTACAAGCGGTGCGCGACCGGCGGGTCTACCTGACCGATGGCAACCAGTATTTCAACCGCCCCGGCCCGCGCCTAGTCCAATCCCTGGAGATCTTGGCAGAGGTGCTGCACCCGGCAGTGTTCTCCTTCGGCCATCAGGGCACCGGCTGGCAACTGTTGTAGCAGCCTTTCTCCTGCCCGACTATTCCACCGGGATGGTCACTTCGGTATTACCCGGCACGTTGTTGATGATGATTTCCAGGGGCTGCGTGCCCGAGGGAACCTCTGGCACTACCACGTTCACCTGGTAGAGCCCCACAAATCCTGGAGTGAGACCGGAGAACGTTACCTGCGCAGGTATGTCGGCAATTTTCACCAGCGGCGTGAACAGCGTTTCCGCCAGCGGTGGAGTGATGGGGGCAGCTTGGCCGGACTGGACTTCGGGTTGTACCGGACCGAGCCCAGTGCAGAAGATCAGAAGGAACTCGCCAGGCTGTGCTGGCGCGCTTTCGCTGACCGGTTGAAAATCTTGCGCGTGAAGGACTGCCCCGTCACCGGTACCCCGCTCGTTCAGTGTAAAAATCCCAGGTGAAACGGACGCGAGCGAGATCGGCTGCGCGGCGCTCGCTTCACTGCCTCGCGTTACTTGTACCGTGACCGTCCCGGCTCCGGCCATCAGCTCAAACGGGACCTGCGCATTGATCTGCGTGCCGGAGACGAAAAACAGCGGCGCAGCAACATTGTCAAAAGTCACACTGGTATCGCCAAGCGTGGTGGGAAGAGGCACAGCCGTTGCCACTTCAGTATCGCTGGCAAGGTCCACGCCGAAGATGGCTACGATTGCGCCCGGGGTGATGGCTCCATTGGGGTCCGTCGCCAGTCGGAAGCTGGCGCCGTTCACCACGGAGTTGGCCGGCAGGGTTGGAGCCACCAAGGGTAGTTCCATAATTTTGGCAATGAACGCGTTTTCGCTTCCGGCGTTACCGGGCTGAAAGGGGTTCGCCGTAGGGAAGTCGGCTGAATCGGTATTCCCCGTGAGGTAGGCGTTGCCGGAGGCGTCTAGGGCGATGGCAACAGCATTGTCAGCGGAGCCGCCTCCCAGGTAAGTGGAGTAGACGAAAGCGTTGCCTGCAGCATTCAATTTCGTTACGAACGTGTCGTCTCCTCCGCCGTTCGCGGGCTGGATGGGACTGGCCGTGGGGAAATTGCTCGAATCCGTAAGGCCCGCCACGTAGGCGTTGCCGGAGGCATCCACGGCGATGGCTAAGCCAGCGTCGGTGAAGCTGCCCCCCAGGTAAGTGGAATAGACGAGAGCACCGCCCGCGGCATTCAATTTCGTCACGAACGCGTCGGCTATGCCGCCGCCGAAAGCGGGCTGGATGGGACTCGCCGTGGGGAAATCGCTCGAATCCGTGAGGCCTGTCAGATAAGCGCTGCCGGAGGCGTCTACGGCAATGGCGAAGCCGAGCTCGGTGCCATTGCCCCCCAGGTAGGTGGAGTAAACGAAGGCATTGGCGGCCGTGTTCAGTTTCGTCACGAAGGCATCCACGGCCCCGTTCCTCGCGGACTGGACTGGATTTGCCGTGGGGAAGTTGGTCGAAGTCGTGTCGCCGAACACGTAGGCGCTGCCGAAAGCGTCTACCGCAATTCGGAAGCCACAATCGTCGCCGTTGCCGCCCAGGTAGGTGGAGTAAAGGAGAACGGTGCCCGCGGCATTCAATTTCGCCACAAAGGCATCGCCTAAAGCGCCGTTCGTAAACTGGATGGGAAGGACCGTTGGGAAGTCGGTCGAATTGGTCTGCCCTGTCACATGGGCGTTGCCGGAGGCGTCTACGGCGATGCCGAACCCAAAATCAGAGGAACTGCCGCCCAGGTAAGTGGAGTAAACCAGATCGTTACCTGCGGCATTCAATTTCGTCACAAAGGCGTCGTTTAAACCGCGGTTCACGACCTGGATGGGGACGATCCTGGGGAAGTCGCCCGAATCGGTCTGTCCTGTCACATAGGCGTTGCCGGAGGAGTCTACGGCGACGTCGAAACCTCGGTCATCGCCGCCGCCGCCCAGGTAAGTGGAGTAGACCAGCGCCGAGCCTGCGGCATTCAACTTGGTTACAAAAGCGTCTACGGGGCCTCCGGGGAAAACAGCCTGGAAGGGATTCAATGTGGGAAAGTTGGTCGAATTGGCCCCGCCCGTCACGTAGGCGTTGCCGGCGCCATCCACGGCGATGGCGAAGCCTCGGTCAACGCCGTTGCCGCCGAGATAGGTGGAGTAGCTCAGCACTGGATCAATGATGAGGGGCTTGTCGGCATCATACGTGCCCACCTCGAAGCCGACCTGGCGCCCACCGTTGAGCACGTAGGCCGCGGGGATTTCTTGCCGGATTCCATTCGTCTCCTGGTAGACCAATGGCTTTTGCAGACGGACCTGACCGGCGGCGGTGTGCAGCGCCAGCTCGCCTTGAGCATCTATTTCCAGCTTATCTCCTCCCTCGAGGGCGAGATGGATGGTCTCAGGATCGGACCCGGGAGCGACGATCAGGTCGTATTCCAGTTGTCTCTGGTTGCCGTAGTAAACCAAATCCACGCCCGGATAAACGTCCTCGTACTGCACCTTGGCGTAGGTCGGAACGTTCGTGCGCCACTTGCTTGGATCGTTGCCGACGAAGTAGTTGCTCTTGCCCGGGAGTTCGTCCAGCCCTGACATCCGTGGCGAGGGATTGGCCCCGACCAGCTTCATGCGCAGCACGGCGCCCCTCGTGTACCCGCTGTCTTCAGTCTCGTTGGTCTTTGTTGCGGTGGGCTTCCGCAAAGACAGCACCGCCTCGGTTTGCGTTAAAAATAGTGTGTAGCCGCGGCCGCGCGACAGGAACTCCACCTGGCTGTTGGTCTGGCCCTGGTTTGGTTCAAAACTCAACGGGAGGTTGCCGTAGGCCACCTCAATTGCCGGCTGCTGATTCGGGGTCGTGGAGTGCTCATGTGCGGGCTTCGCCGAACCGACAGTGGCCACCCCGTCCGGGCCTGTTTCTCGCTGGAGAGCGGAATCAGATCCAAACAGCAATAGCCCCAGGGCCAACGCGGACAACACGAATAGCGCAAACGTTCGCAAGACAATTGGGCGGACTTCACTTCCGTACACAACGCGTTGATGCGAGGGAGAGTTCAGCATGGCCGCCCCATACGCCTTTGGGGCCGATACCAACTACAAGAAGGGTAAGTCTCTCGGCGCACTGCATTCAACGAGAAATTGCATGAAGGCATATCGGCTAAAGCCGGCATGCCACGAAAGAATCCTGGCCCGATCAAAGTCTTGAGTTTCTTGTGGACGCCGGCGGGAGTGACACGCTATCATAGCAACGAACTGGCCATGACGGAGACGACTGAGGTCATCAAGCAGGAACCCAAATCCACGGGAATTAACACCCCGCGGAAGAAGATGCCGCGGGAGCTGGCCATTATAAACGAGTTCTGCACCGGCTGCGCCGGCTCGCCGGCCTGCGTGGAATACTGCCCGGTGGAAGATTGCATGTACTGGGTTCCCGACGAGGACCACCCCCCCTTTGGCCGCATCGAGGTGGACCCATTCCTTTGCATCGGTTGCAAGAAGTGCATCAGCAAGGGTCCCGACGGGACATTCCTGGACGGCTGCCCCTGGGACGCTATTGTCATGGTGCCCCTGGCGGAGTGGGAATCGGAGCACGGCATCCAGATGAAAATCTAGCGGGCTGGTGGCCCTGGGCGTTCCCTGCGTCGAATCGCCTGGGCCGTACTGCGGGCCTGCTGCTGCACCTTTTCCGGCATGCCGGCCACCGGCCGGGTGAAGCGCTCCACATCAGGCAAGTCCTCGGCATTACCCACCAAGTAGAGGGCCCGCAGTGCCTCCCAAACTTGCTCGGCCGAAGATTCCAGCTCAAAGATCGGCTCCCCCTCAGCCACCTGCTGGCCCTCATCCCGCAACGGATGTCTGATCTGGCCGGTCACCGGGGAGCGCACTTCCACCGGCTCGCCGGTCTTGCTCGAAATGCGCGCCAGCAGAGAACCCACATCCACCCCATCCTGCTCCGTGCTGCGCAGGGAAAGGACGCCGCCGCGGGGGGCCGTGACGGTGAGGGGCCGTAGTATCTGGATAAGGACCGGCTTGCCGGCAGCGTCACCGAATCGCACCAGCGACAGTGCTGCGTTGCGCCGCACCATCGGCTCCCGATCCTCCAGCAATTCGACCAGCGCCTGATGAAATTGCTGCGAGCGATTGTCCTGGCCCATCACCCAGGCGGCGGTCACCCGGACCTCCGACACAGGACTGGAAGAAAGCACCACCACCCGCGGATACCACTGCACCACCGCAGGGTCGCCGGCGACGATGCGATCGGCAATTTGTGAAAGCGCGTGCTGGATGTGCCGCGGCTTTTCTGGGTTTCCTAGGTACTGCTCAATCTTCCGGTCGGGCAGGCGCCGGCCGAACCAAGTGCCATGCCAGAACAAGAAGGGCACCAGCACCAGGGCAACCACAAACAGCATCAGCCACAGCGTCCCGGGCCTGCGGCGGGGTCGAGGAGCGGCCGGACTGTTGGGAGGCGTGGTTGAGGGAAATTCAGTCAGAAGGAACTCCCATGGGCCAGAATAAGCAAACCATATAAGCAAACCATCCCAAATCCCGTGGGACCCGGAGGACGCACAGTTGGAAGTTCAGCGCCTGGGCCTTGCCTGACCGCTCCCGGCCGCCTTTCGCCCCGCGGCCTTAGGGTCCGGCCCGCGGGCTGGTTGGAGCGGGGTGTAGTAGACGCGCTTCATGGGGTAGATGCGGCCCCTGCCCTTGGGGTAGCCGCTTTCCAGTACGGGCACGCCGAGCGAAGTAGTCTGAAGGTCAGCTTCCGCGCTGACCACGATGCCGAAAGCGGGCAGCGTGGTGGTGGTCTTGAGCTTCCCTTTGCGTTCCAACGCGCCTAGCTTTACAAACTCGCCCGCTGGGGTGAGCGCCCAGACCACGTAGCCGCGATACCCAACCCCGAGCTGGCTGGCAGGCGGCGCCTTCTCCAGCTCCACCTTTACCTGGATGACCTGCTTGCCGCGTTGGACTTCAGCTTTTCCTGCGATCCCTTCCAGTCGGCCGGTGGAGAAGAGGGTGAACTTGACCTTCAGATCATAGGGGAACTGCACGGTACGCACCATGCGCTTGCCCGGCACCAAGACCTCTTCTCCTTGCGTCTGCGATGTCCGGGCCAATAGTGGTGTATGCCACAGTGTTGCGGCCAACAGAACTGCCAGCAGTCTCATCTCACCAAGGTACCCCGCGGAGCCTCGTGTGCACAAGGCTCAGCCCGCTGATAGGTCGCCCAGTTAGGGAATTCTGCTGGCGGTGTTGAGGCCCGTTGGTTGCCCGAGTGCCGACGGCAACCTCTTTTATTTTCAATAGGATGGTGTTAAGACATTTTCATCTTTACCACGCTGTTCTTGTGGATGATACAAAACGCGCCTCCCAAGGAGGCTTACTTATAGCTTGATCATCTGCCGCGGCCGCGCCGGGTCTTAGAGAATTCCCGCAAACAGTACCGGGTACTTCTGTACCAGGCTAAATGTAACCTTGGTTCTATTTCCTGCTGCCGTGTCCTCGGACAGAATCGCCCGTGGTGGGAGACACCTGAGGTTCTCCTTGGGGGGATCGACTTCAGGCCGTCTTTTGCCCGGGGCTCCTTCATTGGAGCCCCGTTAAATCTTCAGGACCGTTTGGCGGCTGGCTCGGTAGGGTACTCCCCTGCGGCACCTCTCCGGTCTGGGCGAAGCAGCGCAGCTCCCGCCCGGACCAACCTCAAACGAATTCCGCCCTTGGAGTCAGGTCCATCGTCCGGCTGGTCCCGCCGGTTTGGGGTGTCAACGGGCGCAGCGGCTGGTGGCCGGTTGGGCTCCACCAGGTTGGTTCAATCGTTGGGGGGTAGGGGCGGGTCACCTCGGCTATCGAATGTAACCCAATCGAATCGCCCTCCAGCCTCTTTTGTCTCTGATCGGACAAAGGGACCAAGGGGAATGTCCAGTATTTGGATTTAACTTACGTATTTTGTTTGGGCTGCACGGTGGTACCAGAGTTTCCGTTGGGGTTATAACGATGGTACCAGAGTTGCGACGCCTCACGCCGAACCTTGGAAAAACGACAACGGATGGCGTTTGGAAACGTGGGTTGTTCCATCTTGCCAGCTAATGTCGGATTTCGCCGAAGTGCTAAGGGCGATTCGGATCCTTTTAGTCCCCCCGCCTGCGAAGACCGTGTTGGCATTTTCGATCCGTCCTGGAAGACTATTTCTGGGATTACGACAACAACGGGGTCCGCTTGGTGCAGTTGCGATTCTATCCAACACCTGACTAGACCCTGGAAACGTGGAGCCGTAGCGTTTCCCGCTGCGGTCTCATCTTGAATCAGACACTGATGGTCTACCAGGTAGGAGGCGAGGATTTTTAGATCTCAGTTTCTACCGGCCTTCCGTTTCTACGCTTGAGCCCAGTACGGTCAAGCATGAAAGACCGGTACCAGATTGAGGTCGTGGTGGTCCCGGAGAGTTAGAATCCGGCGAGGTTGACGGGGCCATCGTGATCGTAACCACTGACAGCGAATTTCCCCGCCTGCGGGTTCCCGTCAGGGCAGTTGTCGAGAGCCGTTGGTAGTCGGCGTCGCGGTCTATTACCTCACAAAAAGCTCCTACCTTGCAGGCCGCCTGCCATGAGCTCCAGCGCAAGCAGCCTTGAAGGATGCGCGCTTATCAAGCCTGGGGTTGCTGCTCCTCGTAGGCAGCGATCCTGTCCTGATGCTTGAGGATGTAGCCGAGCTGGTCCACACCGCTCAGCAGGCATTGCTTGGAGAAGCTGTCTATGGGGAAGCTGACGGGTGCGCCGTCGGGCAGCGTCAAGATTTGCGCCGCCAGGTCGATAGTGACCCGCGCATCGGGGTCCTCGGTGACGCGCGCCAGCAAGGCGGCGTGTGTCGCCGGATCCACCGCGACCGGCAGCAGCCCATTCTTCAGCGAATTGGAGCGGAAGATGTCGCCGAACGAGGTGCTGATAACCGCGCGGAAGCCAAAGTCGAGCAGGGCCCAGGGTGCGTGCTCGCGCGAGCTGCCGCACCCGAAATTGTCCCCGGCCAGCAACACCTGGGCACCGGCTGCCTGCGGCTGGTTCAGTATGAAATCGGGGCGTGGCTTGCCCTCCTCGTCATGGCGCCAGTCGCAGAACAGGTGCGCTCCCATGCCCGACTTGACTGTGCCCTTCAGGAAGCGCGCCGGGATGATCTGGTCGGTATCCACATCGCGGATCGGCAGCGGGACCAGGCGGCTGGTGAAGGTCGTGATTGGTTCCATTCGAGCTAGCTCCCCGCTCTGGCGCCAGTCTCCAGCAGGCCGCGTGCGTCGGTAATGACGCCGGTCAGCGCTGAGGCGGCGGCCGTCAGCGGGCTGGCCAGGAAGGTGCGGCCGCGCTTGCCCTGGCGCCCCTCAAAGTTGCGGTTGCTGGTGCTGATGCAATACTCACCGGGCTTCAATTCGTCGCCGTTCATGGCGATGCACATGCTGCAGCCCGGCTCGCGCCAGTCACAGCCGGCCTGGCGGAACACCTCGGCCAGCCCTTCGGCCTCGGCCTCCCGCTTGACCTGCTGCGAGCCGGGCACCACCAGTACTCGCAGCCGCGGGTTCACCTTGCGGCCCTGTAGCAGGCGGGCGGCGGCGCGCAGGTCGCTGATGCGGGAATTGGTGCAACTGCCAATGAACACCACGTCCAGCGGATGGCCCAGCAACGGACGGCCCGGTGGCAGCGCCATGTAATTGAGGGCTTTCTCCAGCGCGCCGCGTTGGGCAGCGTCGGTAAGCGAGTTCGGATCGGGCACCGGCCCCGTGACGGGTAGCGCCATGCCCGGATTGGTTCCGTAGGTGATCATTGGCTCCAGTCTGCTGGCGTCCAGGATGACCGAGGCGTCATAGCGGGCACCGGCGTCGGTGGGCAGCTTGCGCCAAGTTTCCACGGCCGCATCCCAGGCGGCCGCTTGCGGGGCAAAGGGCCGCCCGCACAGGTACTCCAAAGTGGTGTCGTCGGGCGCTACCATGCCCGCGCGCGCCCCGCCCTCAATCGACATGTTGCACACAGTCATGCGCTCTTCCATGGACAGGGCACGAATGGCGCTGCCGGTGTACTCGAACACATGCCCAGTGCCGCCGCCCACCCCGATGCGCCCAATCACGGCCAGGATGATGTCCTTGGCAGTCACCCCGGGCGGCAGCGTGCCGTCCACGCGGATTTCCATCGTGCGGGGTCGGCTCTGCAACAGGCACTGGGTGGCCAGCACGTGTTCCACTTCACTGGTGCCGATGCCAAAGGCCAGCGTGCCGAAGGCGCCGTGGGTCGAGGTGTGGCTGTCGCCGCACACCACGGTGATGCCCGGCCGGGTCAGTCCCAGCTCCGGCCCGATGATGTGCACGATGCCCTGGTGGCGGCTGTCCAGCCCGTGGTAGGTGATCCCGAACTGGCGGCAATTCTCCTCCAATTGGGCAACCTGCCGCGCTGCCATGGCGTCCAGGATAGGCCGCGAGCGATCGGTGGTGGGGACGCTGTGGTCCGCCGTGGCCACCGTCCGCGCTGGCTGCCTCACGCGCAGGCCACGGTCCCGCAGGCCCTGGAAGGCCTGCGGCGAGGTGACCTCGTGGACCAGGTGCAGGTCAATGTAGAGCAGCGCCGGGCAGTCGGGTTCTTGGAAGACGACATGGCTCTCCCAGATCCTGTCAAACAGCGTCCGGGGTTGCACTGTCGTCATCATCTGTCAGGAATTGATCCGATTGTGAGTTCTGGTCCAGCCAACTGCGACCACTAGCTATGATAAGCGAATGGTCATATACACTAACACGTTACCACGGCATCGCAGTTCGGGACAACTGCTAGGAACTATGGTCGGGCTGTGCTGTTAGGATGCAGCAGTGTCCGGATGTTGAGCTAAGCCGATACGTTTTCGTCGAATCTATCCAGGTAGGCGATCAACTGCATCTGCTGATCTGGCAGGACCTCGACGAACTCCACGCCGCAGCCGTGCACCTGGTGGCGGACTAAACCCCGCAGTTCAATTTGTTCGGCCTCGCCTAGGGAGAAGCGCAAATTCACCAGCGAGCCCACCGCCGGAAGTTTGGGACCGCTGACCAGTAGCCCTACACGCGAGATGTTCACGGCGAACGCTTCGGTGGTGCTGCCCCCCAATTCGCAAAAGACCGAGCCCTGCAACGGCAACCGTGGATGGCGGCGTGCTTCCATGGACTCTCTACCCGACTCTCCTGGCCGACTCTGCTGTCCGACTCTCCTGCGATCCAGCGAGAAATGATTATTCTGATTAGAATGTACCCAATAAAACGTTACTTTTTCGGGGTAAATGATCCTTACTCGGTATACGAAACAGCACCCAATCACCGCCTTGGTGGGGATGAAAACCTGACTCTGCGGGGACCTCCAAGACTCCACGAGGCACAGTCGGTACTATTCTGGAGTGGAAAGCCGCCCGTGGAAGCTCACGCCGATTCTGGTCTTTCCCTCCACCTTCTCGCTACGGGCCACCTTCCCCCGCAGGTGCAGCATACTGGTCGGGGTGCCCCTGTCGATGGGCGCCTCGATCTTCACATCCACTTCCGTGCCGATATCCCAGTCGTGGTCCACGAGGAAAGAGGAGCCATCCAGGCTCAGATCCCGCAGCAGAGTCCTTTCGGTTTCGGCATGATGGCCGATGCGCTTCAGGCGGACGCCGAGGGGGCGTGCCAGCTCCAGGCGTTCGCAATATCTTCGCTCCATGCAGCTGCGAAAGGCACCGCCTGCCTCCTGCCGCTTGATGTTGACCGTGGTCCCTTCCATTGCCGCATGCAGGCGCGGAAAGTAGGCCCGGGCTTCGAGCAGCATCCTATCCAGGAATGCGTCCGAGTGATCGGGATCGTGGTGGAAAAGCACCAGCTCCTTTACCCCGGCGTCGTGAGCGATATGGATACCCTCTTCCCAGGTGCTGTGGCCCCAACCACCGCGCGACTCGTATTCAGCGGGGGTGTACTGGCCATCGTATACAAGTAAATCGGCCCCCTCTGCCAGTTTGCGGACGCTGGCATCCAGATCGGGATTGCCTTGTTCGTGATCGGTGGCGTAGACAAACACACCTGTTTCCGCCTCTATCCGGAATCCCAGGCAGCCCTGGGGGTGGTTCAGGTAGCGGGAGACGATTTCCACATCGAACATTTTCATTCGCGCTTCGCCGATAATGTGGAAGTGCTTCTGGCTTTTTATCAGGTCCCTGCTCACCGGAAAGTAAGGAGTGAGCGTTGGCCCGCCCAGTGCATCCTTGGGACTCATCCCCTGAGCCTCGAAACAATGGAACGACACCTGATTGCGGGCATCGTAGAGGGGAGCGAAGAAGGGCAGCCCCTGAATATGGTCCCAGTGAAAGTGGGTCAGGAACACCATCAGGTGCTGGCCGTCGTTGGTGGTAGTTTTCTCGGTCAGCAACTTGCCCAGGTGGGTGATGCCGGTGCCGCAGTCGAAGATGATGGTATGTCCCTCTGGCGTGCCGATTTCCAAGCAGGGCGTGTTCCCGCCGTACTTGAAGGTGCTCGGACCCGGGGTCGGCATCGAACCCCGCACACCCCAGAAGGTCACCTGCATAGCAGCTCCCGCGAAAGCCTCTCCCGCAACGCACCTTACAGAACTGGCTGCGCCCAAAGGCGGTTGCGGAACCGAAACCGACAGCCCCCTTTGTTGTGTCGCCCATTATACCCGGTTGGCACGTGCTTCGAGAGGCATGCCGGAAAGGCTGCTCTCTTCTGGTCAACATTGGCAGCCCAGGCCGGCCTATGTAGTCGTCATGAATCGCCGCAGAACGTTCTCCGTGATCCGAGACACGTTGTTCTGGTATCGGTTGTGAGACAAGCTCCCAGTCCAACTGATAGATCCCACCGAGAAGACGGCGCCGCCGTTGGGCGTCTCGAAATAGACCATGTCGGCGCGCACGTTGGGGTCTTTCCCGAGAAGCAGCCTGGGAGTGAGCTGGAGCAGGTCCTCAATCACCGGCTGATAGTAGTGACTGTGACCTTCAGAAGAAGCCAGTAGCAGGGCGTGGGGAGAGGTACCCAGCGAATAGTCGAGACGGTCCACCTCATCGCCGACAGCGCTCTCCACGACCAGGCCAAAATTGCCGATCACCTCATCTTCGCCAATTCCTTCGAAGATAAACCTGGCCCTTTCTTCAAAGCTGCCCGTCTTGCGCACGTAGCCGTAAGACTCCGTATCCCAGCCCATGGCCCCAAAGCCGACGCCCGCCATCTGGTTGGAAGGCTTCCTGCAGTGGCGCCAGATTCCTCCCAGTTGCCCCGTGGTGCTGTGATGGCATTCCCCGGGCGCCGAATCGTAGCTGCGGGTGCCGGTATTTCCCCGCCGTACTTCGATCAGGTGCGGTGTTTCCTCGCCGATGCTGGTGACCCAGTAGAAACCATTCCCGCCCAGGTACATCATCCGTCCCCCTGAGAGCAGGTATTCTTCCAAGCCGTCGAGCATAGGCCTGGTGCAATACTCCGGGTGACTTCCGGTAATCACCACTTTGTATAGCGAGAGGAGCTGGTGCCCTTCGTGGTGCAGGTCCTCATCGGTGATGACATCGTAAGGGAGTTGCTTTTGCTCCAGCCAGTCGATCAGGTGCAGGTCCGAGGAGAAGTGGCGCGGCGCCCCCGGCAGCCACATCCGGTACTTCGGCCGCATGTTGACCACCGGACGAAGCCGCGAGGAGTAGGAGCAGTGGCTGCCGTCTGAGTGCCGATCATAAACGGACATGCCGAATTCCGGGTGCTGGGCCAGGTAGCGGTCCGACGGCACAGCCTCGACCTTCCGGCCGATCATGTCGGGAAAGGTCAGGTCCGACGCGGGCATCTGCCGTTCATTGGCGTAGGCCAGGTAGGTCAGTGTCGGCGCCAGGAAAGCGATGGGAGCCGTGGCGGTTCCCCGCTTTGGACGCACAAAAAGAGGGAGGTGATCTTCCAGCCCCTCTGCGGTGAGCCGCGCGGCATAGAATCCGCTCTTCAGCTCCGGAACTGTCCACTCAAAGTCGCATTCCCATTGCGCGTCGTCTAAATCGTCTTCGTGGAAGTGAATCGCGCCGTACTGCTCGGGAGCGCGTCGGAAATCACACTCTTCGCCGCTCCAGCGGTGTCCGGTCATGGCACGGGCGGGCTGGTTCACGGTGCGGCCCGACAGCCGGTTGGGGGAAGTGTCCGTTATCCGCGAAGAAGAGATGTCCACCGAAAAGTCCCACGCGGTTACCAAATCGGCGCCGCCGAGCTTGGCTGGGGCAGCTCCGTTCTCCAGAGATTCGATTTCGCGGCTGCTCAGGCCCCGCTGGAAGATGCGCGGGCTCTCAATCTTGCCGTTGTACAGATGGCGGGCGGCCTCGCGCCCAGGTCCCTCAAGGTACAGCGCTGCCGCTAGAAGCGGTGCCCCCGAACCAGCGGCACCTTCCGCGCGCAGGTTATTTTCGACGATTCCCGGAGAGTCGAGGAGCCAGCGGGAGACAGCCTTCTGGTAGAGGCACACTTGGTGGCTAGCGGCGGAGTAGCTCGCGGCCACGAAATACCATTCCGAGGCGCGCAGCGGCTGTCCAATGCGGACTTTGCGAATGGTGCTCGCATTGTCCCAGGTCCAGAACGCCAGATCGCCTTCGGGCTCGATGACCATCGCGTAGCCCCGCTTCCGTTCCACGGACCACTTGGCCAGCAGCCCCTGGGCGGATTCGCGGCGCGGGGTTGTTGGGTAAATCCAGGCCTGAAGCGTCAGGCTGCTGAGTTGGTCCAACGCCGGGTGATCCTCCACCCGCACGTAGGACCCGGCATGGGCGACCTGTTTTCTGCCCGGATACTGGCCGTTCACCTCCGCCTCGATGGATTTTTCTTTGAATCCCGGACCGGCAGGATTCTCGTCGCCGTGGATCAGGCGTACGATGCGAGCTTCGTAGCCGGGGGCGTCGGTGCTCACCATGAAGCGGAGACGGTCGCCAGGCGCAACGCTAAGCTTGTCTGGGTATCCCGTCAGTTCATCTCCCATAGATCACCGTCCTGAAGCCATCTTGTTGAGGTTCATTTCGATTTTAAGGTCTCTCATGCCCACGGTCGCTATTAGGATTTCTAACGCGGTCCAGCCTCCCCGCTCTACAACACAGCGGCAGCCCGAAAAAAACTACTCTCGACCGGCACACACCCGCAACAACTTGGCAGCTTGACTGGGCCGGCCCCGAGCATACACTTATCTGTACGCGATTCCACTAAATGTCCAACCAGCGCCAGGAAGACCTCTACTCACTCCACCCCGAAAGCATTGAGGCTCCACCGGAGACCTTCCGCGGCATATTCCGCCGGATTGGACCCGGCCTCATCATCGCTGCCGCGGTCGTCGGAAGCGGTGAGCTGATTGCCACTACGGTGCTTGGGGCGGAGAACGGTTACACCCTGCTCTGGCTCGTCGTGCTGAGCTGCGTGATCAAAGCCGTGGTCCAAAACGAACTCGGCCGTTACGCCATCGCCACGGGCGAAACAGGCCTGGAAGCTCTGAACCGGGTGCCGGGGCCACGTTTTCGGGTGGGCTGGGCTGTCTGGGCATGGTTTCTCATGACGATGGCCGCTCTGGTTACGCACGGCGGAGCGTATGCGACCATCGGGGAAGTCCTCAACCTAATGGTGCCCGGCGTCTCCATTGGGACCTGGGTCTGGGTTGTCATAACCGTGACATTCCTCGTGTTGGTAGTCGGGCGCTACAAGATGGTGGAAACGGTCGCCCTCGGCTTGGTTGTCACCTTTACTCTGACGACAGTGACCGCAGCCCTGTTGATGTCTCGAACACCGGCCTACTTCTCGTGGTCCAGCGTGCCGGACGGCCTGAAGTTCCAGCTCCCGCAGGGCAGCCTTTTCACAGCAGTCGCTGTCTTCGGCCTGATAGGCGTCGGCTCTGCCGATCTGGTGCAATACCCTTACTGGTGCATCGAAAAAGGGTACGCGCGCTTCACCGGCCCGAGGGAAGACGGCCCGGCATGGCTGGCTCGGGCTCGCGGCTGGATCCGGGTGATGGGGGCCGACGTGCTGATCTCGATGTGCGTCTACACCTTTGCCAGCGTGGCCTTTTACCTGCTCGGGGCAGGCATCCTGCACACGCTGGGGGTTGTTCCAAAGGGCACCGGAACGGTCAAGATCCTGTCGAACATGTACACCCACACGCTGGGAGATTGGTCCCGTTACTTTTTCTTAGGCGGCGCCTTTGCGGTCTTGTATTCCACACTCTTTGCCGGAACGGCTGCCCTGTCTCGCGTCTGCGCCGACTTTGTTACCCTGGTGGGAGGCTATGATAAGCGGAACTACCGCGCGCGCCTGCTCGCGATAAAGATTATCTCCGGGATCGTGCTGTTCATACCCGTGCCGATCTACACATACCTGAGGGAGCCGGTTCTGATGGTGAAAATTGGGGGCACCGGACAGGCGCTGCTGCTGCCGATCGTCGCCTTCGCAACGCTCTACTTGCGCTACACCCGGCTGCCAAAATCAATCGCGCCTAGAGCCCTCATCACCCTCATTCTTTGGATCGCCTCGTTCATCATGCTGATCTTGATGGGGTACTCCGTGCTGCGCGGCCTGACCTAGCGTTGGCTGGCTTGCCGATATGGTTTCGGCTTCGGGTCCAACCACTCCACGATCTTGCCCTTGACGGCCCAAGTGCAGAAGAAGTTACCGGAGGGGCTGTAGTGCCCGACATAGTACTTCAGCAAACGCAACCATTCTGACATTTCGCCCCACACAGAGACGGGCCAGCCATGAGAAAGGGATTTGCTGCCAACTGCTTCAAAAGATTGGTGGGCCCGGCTGGATTCGAACCAGCGACCAACGGATTATGAGTCCGCCGCTCTGACCGGCTGAGCTACGGGCCCCCAATATACCCAACCATCTTACAATGAAACCGGTTGCGGGTCATTGGTCGCACCCGGCACGCCCGCTCCAATCGCTCCCGTGCTAGTTTTGGTGGCAGTGCCACTACTCAAGCGGTTCCAGTCCGACATAGGCGAACAATACTGACAAGTGGCGAGTATCTGTTTCAACTTTCACCGTCTTGCCCATGGTAAAGTCAATCGTGTTGACCTTCTCGCGCGGCAAGTCATCCGGCAGTGAGATCACGTGCACTTTTCTTCCAGCCAACTCTTCCTCACTCAATTTGGCAAGCACCTGACCGTTGACGGAGACTTTGACAGACTGGCCCGTGATCGAGGGAGGTACGTACGTGTCGAACACAAGTTGAACCCTGCCCGCGGTCGGAAAAGAAAGATAGACGCGCGCTAGTTTGCCCACAACCCAGCGCGTTGGCCGTTCTTGGTCCTCAAGTGTACTGAAACCCAGCGCTCAAAAGTCATCCAGTGGGGAGAAGTGTTAGCAGCGAGGCTGCTTGGCCGGGAGAAACAGACCAGACAAGCCCGCGGAACGGCCAAAACGAGCCTCAATGCCATCCAAAAGGGCCGTTGGAACTGTGGCTTGACACAAGAAGGCCTCCGGCGTAAGGTTCTGGGCGAAAGAGAAGGTCAAATCGGAAATTCCGGCTAAAATGTGCCGTGACCAAAGCCGAGCGGAACGCCGGCGTGCCAGCGCCGATCAGCTCCACCGAGTCGCGGCGCCTCAACCCTACCGGCACGGTTGCCTCAGAGAAATTGGAACGCCGCTAGCTTCGGGGGAGGACTGATTGCGCCTGTTCTACTGGAAGGTCGGCAAAGAGCCCCTTGGTGTACTGCTCTACTGCCTGGCATCCACAGCGCTTTTTTTCCGCAATTCCCTTTTTTTCTGGGGCCGCTTTCACATTCCCCATGACTTGCCCAACCAACACTATCCGTGGTCGGAGTTCATCAGCTGGTCACTGTGGGAGACCGGCCAGCTTCCCTGGTGGAACCCCTACAGCTTTATGGGGGAGCCGTTTTTTGCCAACGTGCAAGCGGCGATGTTTTATCCACCCAGGCTCTTGATGATTCTGCTGGGCAACGCAACTCGCGGGCAGTTGAGCTTCTGGTTGATGGAAGTGCACCTCATGGCGCACGTGGCGCTGGCCGGACTGGGAGCCTACGTGCTGCTGCGACTGCTGGGGGCAACGACCCGTGCGGCACTGGCCGGCGCCACCGTCTATCAGCTGGGCGCCTTTTTTGCGTCGCAAACCCAGCACCTGGGCGCCGTGAGCGCCGCCGGATGGCTGCCGTGGTTTCTGGCTGCACTCTACCGGCTGGAACAGCGGCGCGACTGGTTTTCCGCCGCGCTTTCCGGACTAGCTCTGGCCCTGATGGTGATGACTGGCCATCCGCCTACCTACATGCCTGTCCTGGTTTTTGCGCCGTTGCTATATGCGTTCTGGATGTGGCAGCGCCACCCGCGCCTGGCTTGGCAACCGCATGCGAGGGCCGTGCTCCTCTTTGCGGTTGCTCTGCTGCTGGCTGCCCAGCTAAGCGCGGTTTCCTGGGTTCCCGGCTACGAGCTCGGCAGGCGATCGGTGGCTGTTTTGTTCCGCCAAGTGGCTGTGGAGGGCCTGAGTCTGGAAGCGGCCACCTCGTTCGTCTGGCCCAACCTGTTTAACCAGCTCCGAGGCAATCCCTGGCTGTCGGGTCCCACTTTTCTGCACGTGTACCAGGGAATTCCGGCCCTGCTGCTGGTGTTGGAAGGCTTGGCCTGGCTGGCCCGCTCGCCACGCGCCCGCCCGATATTGGCGGCAGCAGCGGTGGCGCTGTTGTGGATGTTCGGCGAGACCTTTTTCGTGTCGCAACTGGTCTACCTGGTTTTCCCAAGCTCTTTGCGCGGCGCATTTCATGCACAGTACGTGCTGTGCTATTTCTCGCTGTTCTTTGCGATGCTGGCTGGGTTGGCCCTGGATGGCTTCGAGCGGGGTGAGCGGCGGACCCTGTTTGGGTGGCGGTTCTGTGCAAGGGCAGGTGCAGGGGCCGGATTTCTGGCGCTACTGGTTTATGCGTCCGGAATGTTTGTCCAGACCAAATCCCCTTTCGTGACGCGCGCCACGGCTGCTGGAACCTCGCTGTTCCTGGTGGCCCTGGCCCTGGCTCTGTGCGGGCTGCTGCTCCGTGGCCACAGTGCCGCTGATCCGCCGGCCCGCCGGCGCCTTTCCGCCGCGCTTTGCGGATTGATCCTGTTCGACCTGTTGGCCATTGGGTCCAACGCCTACGTTATTAATACAGGTTCAGGGGACGGCCAGAATGTGCCGCCGGCGGTCGGTTTTCTGCGCGAGCACCTGGATTCGCAGATGTACCGGATGGACTCCAGCGAAGTGGCGTACCACTGGCGAGGGAGGTTGCCCTTGTGGCGGCTGCCTTCGGCGAACGAAATCAATCCTTTAATGCTCAAGGATATTTTGTTCTATCGGGCGCCGTTTTCCCGGATGGGCGACAGACAGTTTGAGCAGGTAGTGCCCCAGTCACCGCTGCTCGACCTGGCGGGTATCCGCTATATCGTCACGCCACGCGATACCGTGGAGGGCGCACGCTTGGTCTACCAGGGCAGGGTCAACGTGTTCGAGAATTCGCGGGCCTATCCCCGCTTTTTCCTGGTCGGAGCGGTAGTGGGCTCGCGCGATGTCAGCGATGCTGCGCGCATGATCCACGAGCGGGAGGTGGATCCGTCGCGGGTGGCAGTGGTGCTGGACGCCGACCTCGGCCACTTTGCGGAACTCGCAGGCCCGGCGACCTCGAACGAGCTCGGAACGGTGGAGCTGCTGGAATACTTGCCCAATGAAATCCGCCTGCGGGTGCGAGCGTCGCGCCCGGCAGTGCTGGTAGCCACGGAAACTTACTGGCACGACTGGCGCGCCACCGTGGATGGCGAGCCAGCAAGACTGGTTCGCGCTGACGGGGTGTTTCGCGCCATCGCCGTAGCTGCCGGCGTCCATGAGGTGCGGATGTTCATTGTGCCGGAGCAACTGTACCTGGGGGCGGCTGTTTCCGGCGTGGGGTTGCTGCTCACCGCCTTCTGCCTGCTATGGCCCGGGGCGCGGCGTCGTGTACCGCTGTAGTGGGCTTGCTGGGTGAAATTGCCGCCGGTGGTGGCCTGTCAGCTTCGCGGGCTTTGGTTAGGAGCCGGGGCAGGGTCAATCACCTTGGGGTTCAGCGGTTGGCCCCGGCTTGAGACCAGCGACCGCCAGAGCAGCGAATTCACCTACCGGAGCGGCCGCAGGAACTGTCCGGCGTCGCCGCGTAGCGGGTCGGCCCGGCTTAGCCGCTCTAGCACCAGGCCGGCGTACCCTTTGACCGGCGTCAGCAGCTTGTTCAGGTTGTGGGTCACCTTGGATGCTAAGCTCCTCAGCGACTCCATCTTCTGCAGCGAGAGAGCCTGCGCTTTGGAGCTCGAGGATCTCCAGTTCGGTCTGGCCGGTTGGCTTGTAGGCCAGAACCGTCTGCTCGGCTTGACCGGCGTCAGCAGCTTGTTCAGGTCGTGCGTTACCCTGCACGAGAAGCGCCTCAGCGACTCCATCTTCTGCAACGAGAGAAACTGCGCTTGGGGCCTCGAGGATCTCCGGTTCGGCCTGGCCGGTTGGCCTGTCGGCCAGAACCGCCTGCTCGGCGCGATCCAGAAGCTGACCAGGGGAGTCGCCAAGTTGATAAGCGGTCAATCCTGCGGCAAAGCCGACTGGAATCTTTTCCCCACGAAACTCCACTTCCAGATCCGCCAGGCGGAGAAGCGTGGCCGGCACCTGCTCGGGGCTGCCTTCGGGGAACACCACCATGAACTCATCCTGGCCTGTGCGCGCGGCAATATCCGAGCTTCGGATCGCCTTCCTGAGTTCCGCGCCAAAATACTTGAGCACTAGGTCGCCGGCCTCGCGTCCATAGGAGCCGGTCATCTGATTGAAGTCTTTCAAATGGAGAGCCGCCACGGTGAGTGAACGGTCGTCCCCGTTGGAACGGGCCAGCTCGCCGGATAAGTGTTCCTCGACGAAACGGCGGTTGTACAGTCCGGTGACGGGGTCCAGCATTGCCATCTGATGGAAATCCTCCGTGCGGAATCGCAGGTTGAGGACTGAGTCAACCTGCCGGGACAGCAACATGGAGTCAATCTGGCGGGACAGCTCAGCCCGGATTCGTTTGGTCACCATCTGCTGGGCAACAGCATAGGCGCTGAACAGCAGCGCTATGGAAAGCTGTGTCCAGAGAGGCGCCAGGGGAAGAGCAAACACGATCCCCATTGACAGCAGCACCGCGACGGCCGCTGTCCAGAGCCGCCAATCTTTCCGTTCCAGTTGCTGTAACCTGTCCTGAATCGCCGACAGGCCGGCAATGGCATCCTGAGGGGACAATTGCTCCTCCAATTCCGGCAGCCCGTCTCCGGCCACCATGGGCTGGGCGTCAAACTCGGCGAAAGCCTCCTCTGGGACCGGGTAAGGGTTCGGCAGGGTCATCACATCAGAAGTGTTTAGGTTCATGGCTGCTCCTCTAGCTAGACCGGCCTCGGTGGCCGGCGGGGGATTCAAACTCGGCATTGGGTTCGTTTGGCTCATTGCGTAAACCTCATTGGCGCAGACTTCAGTGCCATGGACTTGATCGCGCGCCCCATTGGGAGAATCCGTAGAAACTCCCGGAGGGGTCTGCGGGTCTTCTGTGCAGCAACCAGCGCGCAGAACAACGCGGCCATAGCCTGGGTCCTTGTAGCGTTCATAACGAGGTTCAGTTAAACGCAGGCGGGCACTTCGGCCAATAGAACGACAGTTACATTTTGCTTGGTACCTTTGGGCTAGAAGGCGCGCGCCGGGGAGGGGAGCACCAGGGAAGGCTGGCGGCGGTTCTCCACCATCTGAGCAGGGCTACGCCCCCAGGGGATATTAGGTTAGCGGCGGGGTGAGTCCCTCCGCTTATTGGCGCGGAGCAGTGTAGAGGCGCGCAGAGTGTAGGCCGTGGCGGCTGGGGTTGTCAACGGCGGCAGCGCTGGGCGGCCAGTTGGACTCCACGAGCGCGGCAGGCGGCACGATCATCTGCAGGCTTGGAGTGGCGGATGCGGCCGGCCAGAAGAATCCGGCGCTCGATGTAAGACTCACTGCATCGCGTTTCTGAGAATTTCCTGCAAGCCTGGAACCGAGCGAAGAGACCCCCGCATCCAATCTCTTCTCCTCTAGATGAACTTTCTGAGTAGGCTTTGGCGTTGACTTGGCTGCGGATGCGGCGTAGCATGGCCTCATCACAGGGGGCTCTCCTTCCCTATGATTGGCCCATGATTGGCCAGACGCGGGGCTACCACATTGTCGGGAAGCTAGAGCCGTTATGGGTGTCCTCTACGGAGCTGGGATACCCAGCTGAACCGCGACAGTCGGTGGCTGGCGCATGCTGCCGGGGTTCCGGTTAGAATAGTACCAAGGCACAGGCGGTGCCGGCATATGTCTTCGAAAGTGACACTGAAGAACCTGGGCTGTTGGACCGGCCGCATCGCTGTCTGCACTGTGGCAAGTTGGCTGGTCCTGTCTGGGCTGAAGGCGGCTGCTCAGACCGAGGCGAGTTCCGAGCCAAACTTGGAGGTTGCTGAGTTCAACCGCGACATCTTACCCATCTTCTCCGACAAGTGCTTCACCTGCCACGGGCCGGATTCGAAGAATCAGCTGAGCAAGCTGCGCTTCGACACCGAAGACGGAGCAAAGCAAGACCTGGGCGGGCGTTTTGCCATTGTGCCGGGAGATCCTTCCCGGAGCGAGATCGTCCGGCGCATCACCTCAGCGGAGGCAGCCGTCAGGATGCCCCCCGTGTATTCCGGCACGAACCTCACGGACCGGGAGATCGACCTGATCCGCCGCTGGATTGGGCAAGGTGCCAAATGGCAGAAGCACTGGTCGCTGATTCCTCCGAGAAGGCCGGAGCTTCCCAAGGTCAGCAACCGGAACTGGCCCCGCAACGGCCTCGACTTCTTCGTTCTCGAACGGCTAGAGCGGGAGGGGTTTCCTCCTTTGCCTGCGGCGGATCGGGCCACGCTCCTCCGGCGGGTGTCGCTGGACCTGACCGGCCTTCCCCCTACCCCGGGAGAGATCGACGCCTTCCTGAACGACACAGCACCCGACGCTTATGAGAAGGTCGTCGATCGCCTTCTTGCGTCTCCGCGCTACGGGGAACAGATGGCAGTGCGGTGGCTTGACGCGGCGCGCTATGCCGACACCAACGGCTACCAGTCGGACGGCGAGCGCAGCATGTGGCGCTGGCGGGATTGGGTCATCGACGCGTTCAACCAGAACATGCCCTTTGATCAGTTCACCATCGAGCAGATCGCAGGCGACATGCTGCCCAACGCAACCCTCGCTCAGAAGATCGCCACGGGATTCAACCGCAATCACCGGGGCAACGGGGAAGGTGGCATCATTCCGGAGGAATATGCGGTGGAATACGTGGTTGACCGGGTGGAAACCACGGCCAGTGTGTGGCTGGGATTGACCCTGGGCTGCGCGCGGTGTCACGACCACAAATACGACCCGCTCACGCAGAAGGAGTTCTACCAGGTTTTCGCCTACTTCAACAACGTGCCCGAGAGAGGCAGGGCCCTCAAGTACGGCAACTCTCCTCCCTTCATCAAAGCGCCCACCGCCGCGCAGCAGTCCCGGCTTCGAGAGCTGGAGGCGAAACTGGCAGCGGCCGAGAGCCAGTTTGCCCGGCTCCAGCCCGAATTGCAGGAAGCGCAACGAAAGTGGGAAAAGTCGCTCGACGCCTCCCGGCCCGTCCACTGGTCGAACCCAGCCGGCTTGGTGGCGCGCTTCCCGCTGGATGGAGCACTGGCGAACGACCAATGGAGCGGTGGAGAACCGAAATTCGTATCCGGCGCGCTCGGCCAGGCAGCCAGTTTTGACGGAGAGGGCTTCCTGGATGCGGGCGACACTGCCAACTTCGGCTTCTACGACCGATTCACCCTGGCGGCCTGGATCTACCCGACGGCCCCCAGCGGCGCGATCATGACCCGAACCCAGGAAGTCCCGGAAGGCGCGGGCTTCGGCCTTTATTTGAAGGATGGAAAAGTACAGGCGAACCTTGTCGTGCGCTGGCTCGACGATGCGGTGCGCGTAGAGGCCGAAGGCGCCCTGGCGCTCCAGCAGTGGCACCACGTCCTGATGACCTACGACGGATCCAGGCAGGCGAAAGGCATTCGCCTCTTCGTGAATGGCGAGCCTCAGGAGCTGAAGATCTTGCTCGACGACCTCAACCAGTCGTTCGCGGTCAAAGAGCATCTCCGCGTTGGGGGTGGCGGCGGTCCGGAAAACCGCTTCCGCGGCCACATTGATGAGGCGCACATTTACAACTTTGCCCTGCCGGCCAAGCAGGCGGCGGTGCTGGCCAATTCCACGCTGATCAACGAGATTGCCGCGATTGCGCCGGAGAACAGAACCAGCGCGCAAGCCGGCAAGATCGAGTCCTATTTCCTCCAACGGTACGCTCCGGGACACGTGCAACAGGCCTGGAAGCTGGTCAAGAATCTCCACGCGCAAACAGAACGGTATGTGGACAGCATCCCGACCGTGATGGTCATGCAGGAGCGCGAAACGCCGCGCGATACCTTCCTTCTGATTCGGGGCGCCTACAACCGGCCCGGAGAACCGGTTTCTCCAGGCCCACCGGCGGTCCTCCCGCCGCTGCCCGCCGGGGCTTCCAATAACCGACTCGGCTTCGCCAAGTGGCTGGTGGACCCCTCAAATCCGTTGACGGCCCGGGTGAGTGTGAATCGCTTCTGGCAAACGTATTTCGGCGTCGGTCTGGTGAAGACGGCAGAGGATTTCGGCTCCCAGGGCGAACGGCCCGCCCATCCGGAGCTGCTCGACTGGCTGGCCACTGAGTTCGTCCGGAGCGGCTGGGACGTGAAGGCACTGCAGAAAACGATCGTGACCAGCGCGACCTACCGACAATCGTCGAAAGCCACGCCGGAGGTGCTGCGAAAGGATCCTGAGAATCGTCTGCTCGCCCGGGGTCCACGCCTCCGGTTGCCGGCGGAAACCGTTCGCGATCAGGCGCTGGCGATCTCTGGCCTGCTGGTGGAAAAGACCGGCGGGCCATCAGTGAAACCCTATCAGCCGGCAGGTCTGTGGAAGGAATTGACGGTCGGATTCGAACCGGGAAATGAAGAAAAAGGCTACCGGCAGGACCGTGGCGAAAGCCTTTACCGCCGCAGCCTCTACACCTATTGGAAAAGAACGGTGCCGCCGCCGGCAATGATGATCTTCGATTCGGCTGGGCGCGAGGCCTGCAGTGTCCGCCAGACAAGAACCAACACTCCGCTGCAGGCGTTGAACCTGATGAACGACGTCACCTATATGGAGGCGTCCCGGGTGCTGGCGCAGCGATTGATGACCGAAGGCGGCCAGGGCCCGGAGGAACGCATCCGCTTTGCGTTCCGGCTGGCCACTGCCCGTTGGCCCAAGCCAGAAGAGAGCGGAATCCTGCTGCGCAGCTTCCATTACTACCTGGAAAACTACCGGGCCTATCGCGAAGCGGCGCTGAGATTCGTCAGCCAGGGAGAATCACCGCGCAATGCAAAGCTCGACGTCATCGAGCTGGCCGCTTATACTGCGGTCGCCAGCCTGATTCTCAACCTGGATGAAACAGTCACCAAGGAGTAATTCATGGACCCACAGACGGAAAGGAAGCTGTTGCTGACGCGGCGTCACTTTTTCGGTCTCAGCAGTGCAGGGGTTGGCACGGCGGCGTTGGCCACCCTGCTCAATGAAGATATGTTTGCGGGCGCCAGCGGCTCGGAGCAGGCTTCGGCCCCAGGACTGCCCGGGCTTCCGCACTTCGCGCCCAAAGCCAAGCGCATCATCTATCTCTTTCAGTCGGGGGCCCCCTCGCAGATGGAGCTGTTCGACTACAAGCCGCGGCTTGAGGAAATGGCGGCAACCGAGTTACCTAGCTCGATCCGCATGGGGCAGCGCTTGACCGGGATGACGGCCAAGCAATCGAGCTTCCCGGTGGTTCCGTCGCTGTTCAAGTTCGCGCAGCACGGGGACTCCGGCGCCTGGCTGAGTGAACTGCTGCCGTATACGGCGAAAGTCGCAGACCAGTTGTGCTTCATCAAGTCGATGCACACCGAGGCAATCAATCACGACCCGGCCATCACGTTCTTCCAGACCGGATTTCAGCTAGCGGGCCGGCCCAGCATTGGATCCTGGCTGTCGTATGGTCTGGGCAGTGAGAACAAGAGCCTTCCCGCTTTCGTGGTGATGATTTCGCAAGGCACGGGGAAGCCGGGCGGCCAGCCGCTCTACGACCGGTTGTGGGGCAGTGGATTTCTTCCAAGCCAGCACCAAGGGGTCAAGTTCCGGTCGGTGGGCGACCCGGTGCTTTATCTATCGAACACCCCCGGGTTCAACGAGCGGGGCCGCAGACGATTCCTCGACGATCTGGCCAAGCTGAACCAGCTAAAGATGCAGGAATTTGCCGATCCAGAGATTGCCACCCGCATTGCCCAGTACGAGACCGCGTACCGGATGCAGACTTCGGTGCCGGAACTGACCGATCTAGCGAAGGAGCCCGATCACATTTTCGAGCTGTATGGTCCCGATTCCAGAAAGCCAGGCACGTTTGCGGCGAACTGCCTCCTGGCGCGGCGGCTGGCCGAACGCGACGTCCGCTTTATTCAACTGTTTCACAGAGGGTGGGACCAGCACGATAAGTTGCCGAAGCAGCTTCCCGGGCAATGCCGGGATACGGACCAACCCTCTGCGGCGCTCATTCAGGATTTGAAACAGCGTGGTCTGCTCGAGGACACGCTGGTCGTGTGGGGCGGAGAATTCGGGCGAACCGTCTACTGCCAGGGAAAGCTGACCGAGGACGATTACGGCCGCGATCACCATCCTCGCTGCTTTACCATCTGGATGGCCGGCGGCGGAGTCAAACCGGGCATGAGCTACGGGGAAACTGACGACTACTGCTACAACATCACCCGCGACCCTGTCCAGGTCCACGACCTGAACGCCACCATTTTGCACTGCCTGGGTATCGACCACACTCGGCTTACCTTCAAGTACCAGGGCCGGCACTTCCGCCTTACGGACGTGCACGGGAACGTTGTCAAAAGTGTTCTGAGCTGATGCGAAAACTCGCGGTTGCTTCCCCCTCCCCCACAGCCTCCGTCCGATCACCATGGCGGCCGTGTCTCAGCGCTTAGTTAAGACCGGCTGATAGCAATGCGACCGGGAAATGCCGAAACAGGCTGTGGAGGCGGAGAAGCTTCTGCCTTCTCGCAGCCGTGGCTTCTACCGATTCTCCGGTCAGAACGTTCACCCAGTGCTGTGGTGCGTCGCTGGGCAGGCGGAGTCCTCCCACCCTCCACACCGCCTGTCCGATCGGAAACCGGCCGACTTCCACCAACCGAGTGACCATCCGGGGCACAGCCACCACTGCCCAGGCCTGGCCGTACCGGCGGGCAAAGGCGCAGACGTTGCTCTTGCCCTTGCCGGTGCACTCCAGCGGGAGATAATCACCTTCACTGAACAACTCCCGATGAGTGCGGCGGAAGTTCAGCGCTTTCCATGTGAGGTAGAGCTTAATGCGCCCGTCCTGCCAGTGAGCGAGCAGGTCTCGCACCAGAGAAACAGGCCCGGACGCTTCCTTCTGCTGCAGCTCGTTCAGGAGCCGCGTCCGCCCCTGGAACTCTACCGGGCGCCGGTTGTCCGGGTCCACGAGGCTGAAGTTCCATAGCTCAGTCCCCTGGTGGAAGTCGGGCACGCCGGGCGAGGCGATCTTTAGCAGAAGCGCAGACAGACTGTTGACTGCGCCGTAGTGGGCAATTTGTTTCTGCACGCTGGTGAAGTCTCGGAGGAAGCGTTTCGCGCGTGGCTCTTCCAGGATAGCTTCGACGAAACAGCTCAGCGCCTCCTCGTGCGCGGTGTTCGGGCGCGTCCAACTGGTGTGTTGCTTGGCCTCGCGGGCTGCCTTGAGCAAGTAAGCTTGCAGGCGTTCTCTCAGTGACGGCAGTTCGTCCTGCTGGAGCGGCCAGACACCCAGCATTGTCTGATAGAGCAGAACCTCTTCACTGGGCACCGGCACCAAGCTATCCCGCACTTTTTGTTTCTTTGCCTGGTTCCATCGGCTCCAACGCTGCAAACAACGAGCCCATTCCTCGGGCAGTTCCGCCAGGACGTTGATTCGGGCGCGTACATCTTCGCTGCGCTTGGTGTCGTGGGTGGAGGTGGCGTTGAGCGTGTGAGGCCAGCGGGCCTGCCGTTGTTGGTTGAGCCGGTGGAGAGCTTCGGCGCCCAGGGGCAATTTCTGTCGGAGCGGGTCGCCGCCCACATCGTTCAAGGAAACCAGGCTGTTGTGAACGTAGAAGGCAGTGTCCTCCAGGCCTTTGGCCATCACCGGAGTGGTGAACTGCTGCCAGCGCATCACGAAACTCAGCCATTCCTGTTTCTGGTTTTCCAGGTAGTGGGGGGGATGGAGCAGCACCACGCGCTGGAAGAAGTCGAACGCAGAGGGACTGACTTGTTCGGGTGAGGTTCGCTGGCGGGCCGCCTCCAGGGCGCGCTCGATGTAGGCGCGGTCGCTGGGACGCACCTGAAAGTCGCGGATGTAGGTCCTGTAGACGGGCAGGCAGGCCGTGGTTTCCACCAGCGCGTGGGAGAGTTCCGACAACAGCAGGTCCCGGGCGTTACGATCCTGGGCCGCCAGTTTTCCCAGTTGGCGCGTCAGCGAGGAGACCTCACCTTGAAACAGCCGCTCCATCACCAGCTTCTTCCGCTGGTAGCAGACGTCGGCAAACGGCGCCCGGCTTCCCGTAAATCGCGCGTAGGTGGCTTCGAGCGCTTCGAGGCCGGGCGCATTTAGGAAGACGCCGTTGACCGCGTGGAGAAAGTCGTAGCCGGTCGTACCGCTGACGGGCCATTCCTCCGGAAGGGCTTCATCCCCGCCAAGAATTTTCTCCACGACCACATAGAAGGGCCGCCCCCTGCGCTCAGCGAGCAATGCGGCTACCGAATCTTGGAGCCGGTGAAGATAGCTCAGGGGGTCGTACAGTCCGTCAATGTGATCCACCCGCAATCCCGTCACCTTACCTTCTTTGACGAGTCGGAGGATTTGTGCATGTCTGGCGTCGAACACTTGCGGGTCGGTGACCTGCAATCCGACCAGCTCGTTGATATCAAAGAAGCGACGATAGTTGATCTCCTCAGCAGCAATCTTCCAATGCCCCAACCGATAGGGTTGGTTGCTCAGAAGCCGATCCAGGGCATCAAAGCTCCTCGGCTTTCCCGCGATGCCGTTGAAAAAGCACAACGTTTCCTTCAGGCAGTTGCGGAATTCCACATCGGCCAGGGATAGCCGCCACAGCCGCTGCTGGATTTGCTCTTTGCCGAGCCGTCTTGCTTCTATCTCTGGGGGGATTTCAGTTGTGTAGCTGGGCAGTCGGTCGGTGGCTTCGACAACGGCAGCGAGCTCTGGAATGCTTGCTGAGCGTGGGACAGCAGACTGGCGCATGCGGTTGAGGCAATGCTCGAGAATCGGCCGATAGGATTTCGGGTCCAGGGGCAGGTGCATCCCGTAGCACCGGATAAGAAAGCCGTTTTCGTCGAGCTCGAGGGCCAGTTGCTGGCTCTCCAGAACGTTGCCGTAGGTGTCACCCAGTACCGGAAACAGGACCTTGTGCTCCTGCAGGAATGCGGCCTTGGTGGTGGCCGGGTGCCAGTCGATGTCGAAGAAGGGAGCGTAGGGGGAGCTGGGACCATTTTCCAGCACATCCATCCACCAGGGATTCTCAGGGCTGGCGGCCATATGGTTGGGGACAATGTCCAATAGCAGGCCCATGTGGTCATGTTGGAGGCGCTCGACCAGCTCGTCGAATTCTCTCTCTGTTCCGAGCTCGGAATTGATCCGTAGCGGGTCGGCCACATCGTAGCCGTGCGAGCTGCCCTTGCGCGCTTGAAAGCAAGGCGAAGCATACAGGTCGGTTACGCCCAGTTCATGAAGGTAGGGAACTAGATCACGGGCGTCGGTAAAACGGAAGCTGCGGTTGAACTGAACCCGGTAGGTGGCAACCGGCACACGGCGCGGCGTCATTCGTCGCTTCCTGCGTCCACCCGGACCCGAAGCTTCTGGCCCAGAGAGCGGAACTGGTTTGCCCATGCCTGTGCCGTTTCATCTCCGTGCTCTCCCCTGGCAAGAAACTCCGGGTAGAGGTTCCGCATCGTCTCGTAGTAGATGTTCTGGGTTGTCCAGAGATTGACCTCGAACGGCATCGAGCCAGCCAGCTCCGCCGCCGCGTCCAGGGCTTGCAGAAGATCTGGATCGGCCGGCTGTTCCTGGAACCGGCTGGCCAGTTGCTCGATCTTGCGGCGGAGGGCAAACTCCAGGGTGGCTTCGTCGAGCTGGACTCCGGCTTTGGCGGCTTCTTCCAGCAGCGCGTGAATGCGCTCCCGGTCCAGGCTGTCGGACTCCAGGGCTTGACGCAGGTCCGCGTTGAGGGTGAATTCGGCGGCGATTTCGAAGCGGTGTGGCTGGGGCATTCCCAACGTTGTCAGGAAGCGCATCAAAGCGGCGTGGTCTTGGTAGATGCGGCGGTAGGCGGTCTCCGTCTCGGTTAGGACCGATTCCAGGATCAGCTGCAAAATCTTGCGCTGCTCGTCGCGGAAGAGAAGTTTCAACGTGTGTGCGCTTGATTCGAAGTTCCTATCCACGATGCGGAGCAGCTCAGGGAAATCTCCGCCCTCGAAGGCCTCGGTGACTTCGTTGGCCAGCTCCTGGTAGGCCTGCTTGCCCCGGAACTGACGGACCTGGGCTCGGACGTTGTGGTCGCCCAAGTGCAGAACCCCGAAAGTCATCCGGGCGGGCTCTCGTGTGATTCGGGAGACGAGTTTGGCGTGGCCCAGAGCAAATTTCGCTTTCCCTGCAGTCTGCAGCCGCAGGTCCTCACGGTTGATGTCGTAGCAATACGTTTGCGCTGCCTTGCCGGGACTCTCAAACAGCGAACTGACCGCATAGTGAACGCCCACCTTGTGCAAATCCACCAGGGATGGCTTCACCCACTTTTCGTAAATCCGCCGGCCATCTTCGTGCTCTCGCAGATTGCTCTTGGCCCGCTCCAGTAGCTCCACGAAGCGCAGTTCCAGCGGCTCGTCGACCACATCGTCTGCCAGTTGCAGAGCGCGGCCGGCGTACTGGATCACCTGCACGGTCTCCAGGCCGGACAGTTCGTCGAAGAACCAACCGCAGCTGGTATACATCAGCATCGCCTGACGCTCGATTTCCAGCAGCTTCAGGGCTTCGATCTGTTCTTCCTCCGACAGCGCACGGGTGGCGTGCCGTTCAAAAAACCGCTCCACCATCTCTGGCGAACGGTCCAGAATCACCTCAATGTAGTGGTCGCGCGCCGTCCAAGGGTCTCGCAGCAGTCGGGCGGTCTTTTCTTCATACGCGTGAGCCAGCGCATCCCGCAGCCAATCCAGCGCATCCCGCAGCGGGCCCCGCCACTGCTGGCTCCAGCCGACGTGCATACCGGAGTTACAGCCGCAGTTGCTTCGCCAGCGCTCCACTCCGTGCGCGCAACTCCAAGAGCTGTTCTCCAGGATTTCCACTTCGTGGGTGGGTGGGTGCCGCTCCAGGTATTCGCCGTAATTGGTGATTTTCGCCAGGTTCTTGGATTCAATGTATTGCAGGGCGTAGGAAAGCGCCATTTCGCCGCGCCGGTGGTGATGGCCGTAGGTTTCCCCGTCCGTTGCGATGTGCACCAACTGTGGCCATTGGCGCGACTCGTCAAAACCCTCTGTGAGCCGGTGGGCCAACTGCTCGCCCTGAACGAGGAGACCTTCGAAAGCTACGCCACGTGAGATGGGCCCGTCGTAAAAGAAGAGATTGATGCTGCGGCCTGCTCCAAGGTTGAGCCTATAGGCCATCGAGGGGTCCACGCGGCCCCCGCGCACGTCTCGCCAAGCCCGACCGCCAATGGGGCGAACGCGGCGGGCCTGCGTTGGGGCCAGAATGGTGAAGCGGATTCCGTGTCCGGCCAGAATGCGCAGCGTCTCCAGGTCCACAGCAGTTTCCGGCAGCCACATCCCTTCCGGGAGCCGGCCGAAGCGGGCCTGAAAGTCGCGGATGCCCCAAAAGACTTGTGTTTCTTTGTCGCGGCGGTTGGCCAGCGGCAAGATCATGTGGTTGTAAGCTTGGGCCAGTGCGGACCCGTGCCCGGAGAACTGCGTCTGGCTCTCCTGGTCGGCTGCCAGAATCGAGCCATACACCTCCGGCGCTTGCTGTTCGAGCCAGGAAAGTACCGTGGGACCGAAGTCAAAACTGATCTTGGCGTAGTTGTTGAGGATCTTGGCAATGCGGCCCTCACCATCCAAGACACGCGAGGCAGCGTTGCGCGCGTAACACTCGGCTGTGATGCGTTCGTTCCAGTCGTGGTAAGGGTAGGCCGAGCCTTGCAGTTCGACGGCTTCCAATCCCGGGTTCTCGCGAGGTGGCTGGTAGAAGTGGGCATGAATACAGATGTATCGTGGCGTCATGAGTTACACGGTTTGAAACAGCACCACGGACTTGGGCCCGACCGTGAAGCAGGGTTCGCTGCTTGCGGCGAACTTCTCTGGCGCCGAACTGCCGTCGCCAGCCCAGCGTGGGTCGCGCGAATCCAGCAGCTTCTGCCAGTGCCCCGGCGGGATGGGCAAGCGAAGCTCGGCCGCTCCATCCCCAAAGTGGAAGACCGTGAAAACCTGGTTGGAATCTTTCCAGCGCCGAACGAACAAAATCTTCTCTTTCTCATTGCATGAGACCGCCAGCGCTTCCTTGTTCAACCAGGCCAGGGCGGGCGTGTGTTTTCTCAGCCGAATCAGCTCCTGGTAGAAATCGTACAGGGCGCGATGGGTGCCTTGCTGTCGCAGTTCCCGGCGCAGCTTGGCGCGCAAGAAGGTGCGCTCGTCCTGCGGGTCGGGCATCTCGCCCTCCCATTGAAAGGCGGCAAACTCCTCGCGGCGCCCTTTCCGCACGGCTTGAATCAAGGCAGGATCCGAATGGCTGACGAAATATGGAAACGGCGCCGTCTCCCCGTACTCCTCCCCCATGAACAGCAGCGGAATGAAGGGCGACAGCAAGACCACGGCGGCGGCCAGCTTCAGTCCCTCGAAGCAGGTGAGTTGGCTGAGCCGGTCGCCTAGCAACCGGTTTCCCACCTGATCGTGGTTCTGCGCGCACACAACGAACCGGTGGGCCGGGATGTCCCGCGAGGAGTTCCCGTGGCGGCGCTGGCGGTAGGCCGAATATTGTCCAGAGTAAACATAACCCTCGGTGAACGCTCGGCCTAGATTTTCGATCTGGCCAAAGTCTGCGTAGTAGCCCTCCCGCTCGCCAGTCAACAGCGGGTGGAGCGCGTGATGAAAATCGTCGTTCCATTGGGCGTCCAGACCGCAGCCGCCCACCTGGCGGGGACGAAGACACCGTGCGTCATTTCGGTCGCTTTCCGCGATCACGTAGACGCGGCGCTCGAGCCGCTCTGCCTGTTCATGCACCGCCTCGCCCAGCTCTTCCAGGAAGGATTGAGCCGATGGGTCCACAATGGCGTGGATGGCGTCGAGCCTGAGTGCATCCACGTGGAACTCGCCCGTCCAGTAGAGCGCATTTTCGATAAAGAAGCGCCGGACCTCGTCGCTACGCGTCCCGTCGAAGTTGACGGCCCCACCCCAGGGGGTGCGGTAGCGATCGGTAAAGTAGGGTCCGAAGTTGGCCAGGGAATTGCCTTCCGGCCCCAAGTGGTTATAGACCACATCCAGGACTACGGCCAGCCCCTCTTGGTGGCACGCATTGACCAGACGCTTCAGTCCGGCGGCTCCGCCATAGCTGTTCTGTACGGCGAACGGGAAGACGCCATCATAGCCCCAATTACGCGCACCGGGAAATTGCGCCACTGGCATCAACTCCAAGGCTGTGACGCCAAGCTGCTTCAGCTCGTGCAGGCAGGGCAGGATGGCATCAAAAGTTCCCTCCGCAGTGAAGGCACCCACGTGGATTTCGTAAAGGATGTAATGCTCGAGGGGAAGGCCACGCCATTCCCGATCGTGCCAGTCAAAGACCGGGTTCACGACCTGGGACGGCCCGTGAACACCCTGAGGCTGGAAGCGCGAGGCCGGGTCTGGCCTTTCTTCCTGGCCTCCCAGGCGGTATAGATACAAACTGCCCGGCTCAACACCGTCTGCGACGCCGTGATGATACCCGCGCGGCTGCGGTTGTATCGGGACCAACTGTTCGCACGGGCCCACAATGTGCACATCAACCTGTTCCCACTGCGGCGCCCACAGGAGAAACTCGCAGCGGCCGCGGCCCAGGTAGGTCGCACCCAACGCCGGACTCATCGCGGGTTACGCTCCACTTTTGAGGAGGACAATCGCGAGCGGTGGCAAAGTGAGGCGCAGAGCATAGGGGCGCCCATGGGCGGAAACCGGCGCCGCTTCCACCCCGCCGAGATTTCCCCAGCCACTTCCTCCATAGTGCTCGGCGTCGCTGTTGAGCAGTTCACGCCAGAACCCACCGCGGGGCACCCCAACGTGATAGTTGGTGCGAGGAAACGGTGTGAAATTGCAGGCCACGACGACTGTGTCGTTCGTGGAGCGCGCTTTGCGAAGAAATGCCAGCGCACTCTGCTCGCTGTCGTGGCAGTCAATCCACTCAAAGCCCCCCCCTTCGACGTCCAGCTCATGGAGCGCCGGCTCGCTGCAGTACAGCCGGTTTAAATCCTCCACCCACTTTTGCAAGCCGGCATGGGGAGCATATCGCAGCAGGTGCCAGTCCAGGCTCGCGTCGTGATTCCACTCCCGCCACTGGCCGAACTCGCCCCCCATGAACAGCAGCTTCTTGCCGGGCTGGCTATACATGTAACCGAGCAGCAGGCGCAGGTTGGCGAACTTCTGCCATTCATCGCCCGGCATCTTGCCCAGCAGCGAGCTCTTCTCGTGCACGACCTCGTCGTGCGATAGCGGCAGCAGGAAGTTTTCCGTGAAGGCGTAGGTCATGCGAAAGCTCAGGTTGTTGTGGTAGGAGTTCCGGCGGGTGGGATCCTGAGACATGTATTCCAGCGTGTCGTTCATCCAGCCCATGTCCCACTTCATGCCAAAGCCCAGACCGCCGATGTGGGTTGGCCGCGAAACCATGGGCCAGGTCGTGGACTCCTCGGCCACCGTCTGGATGCCAGGGTGGTTCTGGTAGGCGTGCTGGTTGAGTTCCCGCACGAACTGGACGGCTTCGATGTTTTCCCGGCTCCCGTACCGGTTGGGAATCCACTCGCCTTCCGGGCGCGAGTAGTCCAGGTACAGCATGGAAGCGACCGCGTCCACCCGCAGCCCGTCGGCGTGGTATGCGTCCAGCCAGAACAGAGCGCTGCTCAGCAGGAAGCTTCGGTTCTCGCTCCGTCCGTAGTTGAAAATGTAGCTGCCCCAGTCCGGATGAAAGCCTTTGCGAGGGTCGGCGTGCTCGTAGAGGTGAGTCCCGTCAAAGTAAGCGAGGCCGTGTTCGTCACTGGGAAAGTGCGACGGCACCCAGTCCAGGATGACTCCGATCCCGTTCTGGTGGAGAGTGTCAATGAAATACATTAAATCTTGGGGCGTTCCGTAGCGGCTGGTGGGAGCAAAATAACCAGTGGTCTGGTAGCCCCAAGACCCGTAGAAAGGGTGTTCCATGACGGGCAGCAACTCCACATGGGTGAACCCCATGCGGCGCACATAGTCGGCCAGTTTCGGCGCCAGCTCGCGGTAGGTGAACCAGCGGTTGTTTTCCTCCGGAACCCGCATCCAGGAACCAAGATGGACCTCGTAGATGGAGATCGGGCTATGCAGAGAATTGCGCTGCCGCCGGCTTTGCATCCAGGCGTCATCCTGCCACTGGTATTCCAGGTTCCAGACCACAGAAGCGGTTCGCGGCGGACTCTCCAGCATGAAGGCAAAAGGATCGGTTTTGTCCACTCGATAACCGCCATGCTGAGAGACGACATAATACTTGTAGAGGGCGCCCAGACCCACTGCGGGGATGAATCCTTCCCAGATGCCAGAATGGTCAACGACGCGCAACGGGTGGCTGGACTTCTCCCATCCGTTGAACTCCCCCATCACAGACACCTGTTTAGCGTTCGGAGCCCAGACGGCGAAGTAGGTTCCTTCGACTCCGTCTGCCTGCAGGAGATGAGCCCCCAGTTTTTGGTAGAGTCGATAGTGGCTGCCCTCGTCGAACAGGCGGAGATCCTGGTCAGTCAACAGCTTCACGTCATAGCGCACCGCCGAGACCGCCTTCCCTGAGCCGGAAGTCTGCAGCGTGCCTTTCTGGCTGAATTTCAACGGCCTTTCCCTCCCGATCGTGCCTGATGCAGTTGCTGGAGTGTAGCGCAGACCTCGGGCAAGCGGCGAAGCGCTTCCAGAGAGTAGCGCGCCTTCTGACGCCAGTTGGGACGTGCCTCTCCGGTCGAGGGCAAGTTCTGGGACCGTGTTTCCAGCCAAAGGTCTTCCAAGTTCACCAGCACGATTTGAGCCGGGCTGGCCCCCAAATAAGCCAGGCAAGCTCTCAAGACATCCCCGGTCTCCGCCGACCTGGACGCCAGCCAGCCATGGCGCCTCAGGAACCTGACCAAAGCGTTGCGAAGCGTCTCGCGATTCTTGCGCTCCCTCTCGGCGCCGTTTCGGCTGAAAAGGCCCAATGCCAGCCGCTCTTCCACGTCCAGGCTTTCCCAGTAGGCGGCAAACGGAGGCATGTCGTGCGTATTCAGACCGGCCACTGAAAACGCAGGAACTGCCCGCAGGGGCTTGCGGGCCCGAAGGACAAGCTCATATTGTACAACGTACATCCGCTGCACCTGGTGGCGACGCATCGCGGGATTCACATAGGAGGGCACCGTACCCAGGTTCTCACCGACAATGCTCGCCTTGTGCCGGTGCGATTCCAGGCTCAGGACGGCATAAAGCTCCTCGGCCGGGTAGCGCACATAGACTCCCTGGTGGTCTTCAAAGCCATCGGGAATCCAGAACAGCCGGTGCAGGGCCATCACGTGATCCATGCGCAGCATACCAGCGTGCTGGAGCTGATGGCGCAGGCAGGCAATGAAGTAGCCGTAGCCCTGCTCCCTGATCTTTTCCGGCTGTAGCGGTCGAAACGCCCAATTCTGTCCCGTGGCAAAGACAGGGTCGGGAGGCGCACCCCCGGAGACGTCCAGGGCAAACGCGTCGCGCTCGCGCCACACGTCATAACCGGCCGGATGCAGGCCCAAGGGCAAATCCAGATAGAGGCCGGGGCCATTTCGCCGGGCTTTTTCCGCAACGGCCTGAATCTGCTCTTCGACGAGCCACTGCGTGTAGAGGTAGTAGCGGCGGACCTGCTCGTCGTAGTCGCCCGGTTTGACAACTCCCTCGCGCAGCGGCTGGGGCCAGCTCGTCCAGGGAGCCTGCTGGCGGTCAGAGACGGCCCGGAAGCGGGCATAATCTTCCAGGCGAGGATGTGCCTCCAGGTAACGCCGGAAATTCGCCGTCCGTTCGGAGTTCTGGGCAAAAAAGTGCCGCGCCAGTTGCTCCAGCAGTTTTCGTTTCACGACCATCCCGCGGCGATAGTCCACCAGGGCTGAGGAGCGCAACAGGTCCAGTTCTTGCTGGAGCCAGGCGGAGCCCAGCCGCTCCTTCACTGGGGCACAGGATTCCACTTCCGGGATCCGTGTGACGTCCAGGTAAAACTCGTTCCAGAACAGACGGCTGGCCGGCGCGTAGGGGCTGGGGTCGAAAGGCTCATCGAGGAAGGAGGCTAACAACGGCAGAGTGCTGACCGCGCCTCCGCCCAATTGACCGACCCACTCGACCAGCGTTTCCAGGTCCGAGAAATCTCCCGCTCCCCAACTCCGACGACTGTGCAGCGCATAGAGCGGTAGGAAAACTCCCCAAGTTTTGTTTTCCCCCTGCGTTGGTGTGGCGTAAGCCCGGAGTGGCGCAACGATGATCAGCGTCTCGGCGGTGTTTCCCTGCCATTCCAGTCGGAAGCGATGGTAGCCGCAGGGGAGGCTTTGGGGGCTCCTCAGAACTTTGACCACGTACCGCACTCCTGCTTCTTCGGCGGAGCGCCGAGTGCGAAGGGCTGCCAGGTTCGAGGTCCACTGCTCGACCTCTCCAGTTTCGAGCTGCAAGCGGCAGCGAGCCAGGCCCCCGGCGCGCGACGCGGGCAGGCGCAGCTCGACTCGCAGTGGAGCGCCGTTCCACGCAACCGTGACCGGCTCCAGGGGGCGCTGCCACAGGTCCTGGCGCCGCTGCTGCAAGGCGGAGCGGACATCCCCGATGTTTTCCACAGGAGCCCCCAGCGAGCGAAGTACGGACACCAGCACCTCAGCCGACGCCTGCCTGCGGCGGTGGGAGATAACGTCGTAGTAAGCGGTTTGAGCGCCGTAGAGGAGAGCCAGTTGCCGCAGCGGACCACCCAGACGCTCCGTGCTAGGGATCAGTCTCTTGCCTCCGGTGGTTCCTCCGTGCACGTCCTGATCTTCATGCCAGGAGGCAGCTTGGTTTCTGCATCCCCGCATGCCGAGTCAAGCTGCTCCTGTGTAAGTCCCCTGGCATACCTCAAGTTGGTTCCCCTGAGTCGGGCGTCGAAGAGTATTGCCCCCTGGAGGTTGGCGCGGCTGAGATCGGCCTCCTGGAGGTTGGCGCCGTAGAGCTTGGCCCCCTGGAGGTTTGCGCGGCGGAGGTCGGCCCTTTTCCCTTCCTTCTCCTTGGATTCTACCCACTTCCGATGCGCTTCAAGAATCTGCGCCAATTCCTCTTCTCGAAGCGGAGGCTTTTCAGAAGCGGGTGGCTCGGGCCCCTTTGTTTCCTCGTTCATCTTGCCTGCCCCTCGACCCCGCCGGGATCAATATCCACAACTTGCGACATCTTATTAGTTCGCTGAGATGCGATAGAGGTACCGGCGGCCGCGGAGGTAGATTTCCTTATCCACGACAGCAGGAGAGGCGTCGAAGCCATCATCGAGCCGGTTCGTGCTGAGGACCTTGAACTCGGGGCCGCGCTTGAGGATGACGGTGGTACCCTCCCGGTCGGTCACGTACACGCGCCCGCCGGCGCCGACCGGCGAAGAATAAACATCCCCGATCCCTTCCAGCCGCTTCTGGCGATAGTATTCCTGTCCCGTGCGAGCGTTGAAGCAGGAAAGAATCCCGGAATTCCGCTTCAGCAAATAGAGCGTATCCTTGTAGAGAAGCGGGGAGGGGGCGTAGGGTGTGTCCCGGTCCAGCTTCCAGGCGATGCTCTTTGAATTGGTGATGTCTCCGGCCGCGCCGTCCAGGCGAATGGCAAGCAGCGCGTTCCCTCGGAAGCCGCTGGTGACGAAGACCATGCCGCCGGAGGCCACTGGGGAGGGGATGGCGTTCCTCGTCATCCCCGTTGTCTCCCAAAGTAACTTCCCCGTCGCCAGGTCATAGCTGCGCACGCGGTTTGTGGCGCTGGTGACGACCTGCGGCTTCCCTGCGTGCTCCACCACAACGGGGCTGGCCCACGACGTTATTTCCTCCCGGCTGGCTCTCCACAGTTCCTTGCCCGTCTTCTTGTCTAGGGCAATGGTGAAGGACGGCCCTTCATGATCTCAGGTCAGAACAATTTTATCGCCGTAGAGGAAAGGGGAACTGCCTTCGCCGAAGCCAAGCTTGATGGTCATGTCGCCCAGGTCTTTTTCCCAGATCGGGTTGCCCTCCCAGTCCAGGCAATAAAGGCCTCGGGAGCCGAAGTAGGCGTAAACGCGCTCGCCGTCGGTCACGGGCGAGTTCGAGGCCCAGGTTCCCGTAGGATGCGTGCCCTCGTGGGGAAGCTCCTCGCGCAGGGTCCGCTGCCAGAGAACCTTGCCGCTCTCCCGGTCGACGGCGAAGATTGCAAATCGCAGCACTTCGGTCGGGTCAATGCCGGGCATACGGAAGTGGTGCCTCCGGCCGCCCTGGGAGGAAGGGGGTTTTTTGCTCGGCGGCTTGGCCTTTTTCCCCGTCGGGATGGCCGTGGTCAAGAAAACCCGATTGCCCCAAACGATGGGCGAGGAAGAACCCTTGCCGGGAATTGCGACCTTCCACTTCACGTTTCGGTCTTCGCTCCATTCGGCAGGCGGATCACCGAACGGCGCCACTCCGGTGGCGTGTGGCCCCCGCCACTGCGGCCAGAAGCGTTCCGCCTCCGTGGTAGCACCGGGCCACCAGGCCATTGCCAGTCCGGAAAGCAGAGCAAATAGCGGGATCACAGCAACTCGTCTCATCGAATACCCCTATAAGAAGATGTCCACGCCATGGATTCGCGGCGAAGCCTCTATTCTAATCCACATAGGAATAAGTGGAACTCCAACCTGCGCAGCGTCTGAAACGGGGAAATCATTGTGGTTCGACCAGCTGCTGTGTACACTCGCGTTGGCAGGCGATCAACATCAGAGTTCCTGCCAGGATGGCTTATCGGAGGCCGCTCCTTAAAACGTTTTGACAAACTATTCAGGAGGACCCTTCATGAATCGGAGAAACTGTTTGAGCTTCCTCGCTCTTGCGGTGATTGCGCAATCTGCAAACGCGGGGGAGGCAAGCAAAGCCATTCAACTCCACGTAGAGCTTGATGTCGACCCGGCTCGGGAGAAGGAGTTGATCTCGAATTTCCGAAAGCTCTTCAAGCCGGCAATCAGCAGGCAACCAGGATTTGTTGAGGTGAACCTGTTGAAGTTGCAATCGGTTCTTGCGGGGCAGACGCCGACGAACTACCGTTTGATCATCAGCTTTCAAACCGAAGCCCAGCGGCAAGCATGGGTGGCCACAGCGGATCATCAACGGGTATGGCCCTCGATTGAGAAAACGCTACGGGCTGCCGGCGGGACTTCCGTCTACGATGTTGTCTAACGACAGTCGTAGCCGGGGGGCTGGCCGGCGCGGCGGAACGGAGTTGCGGGCTTTTCTGCCGTCCGTCCACCTATTCTTAGCATGGGGTCTTAGAATGGGGACAGGTGGAATCTGACGCCGGCACTGACGATGATCGGTGTCCCGAGCAGAGCGACGGGAGTTGCTCGCACTGCATATCGGCGGTTGAAAAGATTTTCCACCGCTACAAAGACCTCCCATGGACCTCGCAAAGGCTTAGAGGCTGCCAGGCCAGCGACAAAGAAGCCCCCCAGCTTGAACCGATTGAGGTCATCGTCAAACCGCGAGCTCTCAAAGCGGCCATGAACGCTTACGTTGAACCGCTTCCGATTGAAATAGTTGAGGCTCAGGCTTGCTCGATGCTTGGGAACCTGAGGGATGAACTTTCCTTCAATTTCCCGATTGGCCGGAAAATCGCTGACCGTGGCTTTGTTGAGAAGATACCGGGTCCGAATGCCCCATTGCGTGTTGATTCGATATTCGATTTCGGCATCGATCCCTTGCACGCGCAGTCGACCCAGATTTTGCCGCTGCCGGAGGATAAGCGCCGGCGTCGCGGAAAGGGTCACGTTGGAGATGGGATCCTTTACTCTGTTCCAAAAACCCGTCGCGCGCCAGAAGAAGCGTCTACCTAAAGAATGATTGAAACCCACTTCGACGCCGGTCAACCGTTCCGCCCCAAGGTTCGCATTTGCGTTCGTCTGCACGTTGCCCACACGGAACGGACGGTACAACTCGTTCAGCGTTGGCGCGCGGAATCCCTGGTAGAACGCGCCTCGTAGGGAGAAATGATCTGTGAGGCGAAACAGCATCGCCGCGCGCGGACTCACCGTCGTCGTGGAAGTATCGGGAAAGCGAGTCAGAGTTGTTTCCTCGGTAGTATTCAGGATTTGCTCGCTTGAGGCACCGAAGTTCCTCCAGTAGTCCACCCTCGCGCTGAAAACGAACACCAGCCTCGAGCTTGGCTTGACGAGGTCCTGGATGAAGAAACCCGTATAGAGCTGTTTACCCACGATGAAGCGATCACGGATGTTGAACCCAGAGGAAAGGAAGACCTCTTCCAGGTTGTTGGCCTTGGCCCGCCGCAAGTCGGCGCCGAGGGCCAGCTGGTGGCTCCCGCCCAACCGCCGCGTCCACAGAGTATTCACTCCAATATTGTTCGAGGGGACCTCCTGGAGCAAAGCGAGCGTTTCGGTAGCGCGGCCGGGTGCCACGCGGCTGAAGCTGCTCTTGAAGGTCTGAAAGTGCGAAAAGACGTTCGTTTGCAGTTCACCTCCCTCCGAAGTTCCCGCCCGCAGTCCCCCTCCGAGGTAGGTCTCGCGAGTGGAGTTGACTTGCAAGGGTGTCCCGTTGCCTCGATCCTCGTCGAAGAACCGGCCGTTGTGAAACCACGTGGTTTTGGAGGTAGGCGAATAATCAAGTCTCCAGTTGAGTGTTTCGTGTCTCGAGGTGGCATTGCTATCCACCGGACCTCGCTCTTCTTCCCGGACAAGCTTGTAACCGCCGGTGCGAAACAAGCTGCCACCGACCCCGAGACCAAAGGGGCCGACCTTATGGCTCCCGAAGAAGTCCAGGTGTCCTGTCCCCCGCATTCCGGCTTTTCCGGTGATGACCATTGTCCTCGGCTCCGGCCTCCGGGTTTTGACATGAATCACGCCTGCTATTGCCGAGCTTCCATAGAGACTGGAGATGCTTCCGGGGGCGATCTCAATGGTTTCGATCTGCGATTGCGGAATCTTGCTCCAGTAAACCCAGTTGCCGAAGTGATCGTTCAGAGGCACACCGTCGAGCGAAACCAAGGTGCGGCTCGCTCCGCTGGCTCCGATTCCCCGGAGCGAAACCCCTTCGGTGGTCGGATGTGACACGAGGCTGCTCGTCCGCCGGAAGAGGCTGAAACCGGGGACTTGCTTCAGGAAGTCGTCAATAGTCAGGGCGGGTGATCGCTTGATATCGTCAGCGGTTAGCAGTGAAACATGAGCCGGTACATCTCCCAACTTCTGCTCTGTCCTGGTTGCCGTCACGGTGATCCTCGCTGTCACGGGGGCCAGGATCAGCGTTAAATTTAGCGAAACCGTTTCTCCTTCCTTGACCTCGACGAGCTGCTTCAGTCGTTCAAACCCCTGGCGCGCCGCGCGGATCTCATAAGTCCCGGCCTCAAGGTCTCGAAAACGGTACCTGCCATCGGCATCGGAACGAGTCATTTGCTCGAGGCCGCCTTTTCCTCTCACACCTTTTCCTCTCACAATGGTTGCGCGCGCGTCGGCGACTCGATGGCCGTCCGGCGTAGCAATCCATCCCTCAATCTTGCCCCGCGTTGGAGCCGCAACTCCGGTTTTTGCAGTTCCCACAAGAGCTCCCACAAGAATTAGCATCCACAATCCCCAGGAGAGGGACCGAGCATGAAGTCGCTCTCTCCGCATGGGTTTTCCGACGGAACGTTCACCAGAGGTGGCCAGCACGGGCAGGAAAATGGCGCGCAAGTGTCTGTTCAAACGTGACGGAGTTCGTCCCTGCCTGACGGGCAGCCAACCTCGCCACTCGGTGTGCGCCTTCGACAGGCCATGGAAAAGAATCTGAAAAGTCCCCTGGCTGGGATCAACGTTGCCAAGGCAGGTGGGGACGCTTTATCCCTGCGACGTTTGAGGCTTTAACCTCCGGCAAAATCCTTGAGATAAGAGGCGTCACACCGGGCTAGGCGATCTCCTTTTCTTTGGCGGTGTCCCAGAGCATCGTTTTGCTGTGGCGGTACGCCTCCACCCCTAACTTGATCGCCACCATCGTAGCAGCTCCCAACTCCGCGTTCGCGTAAATCTGTCCCTGGCCTCGGATCACGTCGATGAAATTGCCCATCATGTCCCGCCGCTCTTCGCCTGCCAACCGGACCTGCCCGTACCCATCGTTGCGCTTGCGAAACTCCTTAGCAAATTCTCCGTTCGCCTGCAACACAACATCCCGACGCTCCGTCCGATGCGTTCCTGTGAAATCCAAGGTGCCGTGATTCCCGTAAATGCGGTCTGGCAGCTGGGTATCGTTGGTGGAGGTGGTGGCCAGGAAAATGCTGTATTCGCTGGGGTAGTCGAGCGTCATGAGAAACGTGTCGGGGATGTCGCGGCCGTCCTTGGCGACGTATAACCCACCGCAGGCATTGACTCGCGAGGGGTACTCTCCATTCGGGCCAGCAATGGCCACCAGCAACGGGGCCAGCTTGTGGTAGAGCAAGTCGGTAGCGAGCCCGCCACTGTACGCCCAGTACTTGCGAAACCGGAAAAAATGATCAGGATCGAAGGGGATCTGGGGAGCCAGACCAAACTTCCACCCGAGCCACATGTCCCAATCGATGTAGTTTTCCCCGGTCGCCTGCGGGCTGGCGGAAGGCTCAATGCTGAAGGGTGCGGCGTTGAATTTGTCCTCGCGGAAATTGTGGCTCCAGCTGCCCTGAGCCCAGGTGACTTTCCCAATCCGCCCGGCCTGGATCGCTTCGCGCGCCTTCCAGACTGCGTCCTTTGCCGTGTGCTGCGTACCGACTTGCAGCACTTTCCCCAGACGCCTCACCGCGTTCCTTAGCTGGAGTGCCTGCTCTGTGGTCCGTGTCATGGGCTTCTCGACATACACGTGCTTGCCCGCCTCCATTGCATCGATACTCATTTTGGCGTGCCAATGCTCAGGGGTGGCGACGACCACGGCGTCGATGTCGTTCCGGTCGAGCAGCGCCCGGTAGTCCAGATAGCCGTCTCCCTGACAGGCATCCGCGGCTCGCGACAGCCGCTTTTGATAGACATCGCTGACAGCGGCCAGCCGAATGTTGTCTTGCTGGGAGCATCCTGTGAGTCGCTTCACGTGGTTCGAGCCCATGGTTCCCGCTCCAATCAAACCAAGATGGATGCGGTCATTGGCCCCCAAAATACTCCCCCTAGCGGGAACAGCGCCCAACGCCGCCGTGCTCCCATAGAGGGCGCTACTTTGCAAGAATTCCCGGCGAGACATCCCGCGAAGCTTCATACGAACCTCCTTCCACGGAGCCGTCAGCCCAGCGTTTCACAGATTCTCACACCGCCGCATCCTAGTCAAAGCCTGTCCGCGCGATCGAGTGTCAAAGAATTCGCACGTGAGAGGGCTCGAATGCGTTTACTATTTGCGGTGATGTGGTTTCTGCTCTTGTTGCTTTTCTGCTCCCCTGGTCTGGCGTCGGACGACGAACTGGCCTCAGACAACCAACTGGCGCCAGACGACCAACCGGCGACAAACAGGGAGGAGCGGCCCACGCGGCACGACTCCGTCATCGTGACCGGCAGCTACGAGCCAATCCCACTCGAAGACCGGGACCGGTCGGTGAGCGTGTTCGAGGTCGGCGAACAGGAGCTGGTTACCAATACCCTGGTGGACCTGCTGCGTCTGGATCCGTCGCTGGATCTGCGCAGCCGCGCCCCGGACGGGGTGCAGTCGGACTTGTCGATCCGCGGAGGAACGTTCGGACAAACGCTGGTTCTGCTGGACGGGGTGCGGATCAACGACGCACAGTCAGGACATCACAACATGGACATCCCGGTGCCGTTGTCTGCGGTCAGCCGCCTGGAGATCCTGCGCGGGTCTGGCTCGACGCTCTATGGTTCGGACGCGGTCGGCGGGGTGTTGAACATCATCACCAAAACGCCGGAATTTTCTGAGTTCCGCCTCCGCACCGCGGTGGGCAACTTCGGGGTGAACCAGCAGCGCGGCACGCTGGCCTTGGTCAAGGGCCGCGTCTCTGAGCAAATCAGTTTCTCTCGCGACTTTTCATCCGGGTTCCGCCCTAACCGGGACTACCGCAACCTTTCGATCAGTTCGACCACGCACCTCTCGTCCCGGCTGGGCGGAACCGATCTGACCCTGGCGCACAATGACCGCCCATTCGGCGCCGATCAGTTCTACGGAAATTTCAACTCCTGGGAACGCACCAAGACTTGGTACGCCGCCGTGCGACAGCAATTCGGGCCCCGCACGGAGGCGTCGTTCGCGTTCCGCCGCCACACGGACCTGTTTGTCCTTTTCCGGGACCGCCCGCAAGTTTTCACCAACCGCCACGCGGCCGAGAGCTTTCAGGTCAGTCTGCGCCGACAAGAGCCACTCCGGCAGAACATCAAGCTTCACTACGGGGTGGAGGGCTATCGCGATTCGATTGATAGCAATAACCTGGGCCGGCATGCCCGCTCACGCGGGGCCGGTTACTTGGCGCTGGATGTCCGGGCAGTGCGCCGCTTCTCCTTCACGGTGGGAGTCAGGGAGGAGATCTACACCTCTTTGGCCAGCCAGTTCAGCCCCACTTTCAGCGCTGGGGTCTGGCTCTCGCCACACTTCAAGCTCCGGGGAAGTGTCAGCCGCGCTTTCCGCCTTCCCTCCTATACCGACCTCTACTATCACGATCCGGCCAATCAGGGCTCACCCGACTTGCGGCCGGAAAAAGCCTGGAGTTATGAGGGAGGCCTGGACTGGAACGCCGGGAGGAGATTGCGGGGAGAGGTGGTGGTGTTTCAGCGGCGGGAACGCGACGGAATTGATTGGGTGCGGCGCTCTCCCGACGACATCTGGCGGGCGACCAATTTTCAGCGTCTCCACTTCACCGGACTGGAAGCCTCCGTCAGCACAGTTGTGGCTCAGTCCCACTGGCTTGATTTCCGCTACTCGGCCCTGCATGGTGCCCAGGCAGACTTGCTCGGATTCCCCTCGCGCTATGTCTTCAACTACCCTTCCCAGGCCGCAGTGGTTTCCTGGCGGGCGCTGCTGCCGCACGGGCTGCTCGCTCGAACTCGGGTCGGCGCAACACAGCGGTTCGCCCGCGACCCCTACGGTCTGTGGGAGCTGTATCTGGCCAGAACCGGCGGCCGGTTCCGCCCCTTCTTGCAGCTCAGCAACTTGACCAATACGGACTACGAAGAGATTGCCGGAATACCCATGCCGGGCCGCAGCGTCATCTTTGGAGTGGAGATGGTGGTCTTCTCCCGCGCAAAGTAAAGACACTTTGACCTGCCAAGGTAGGGCTGGCCACCCTCTTCTGAAACTTGCTGCTCCACTAAGAATCTGTGAAGCGCTTCGTGAACTTCCGGCCTAGCGCCAATTCAAGAAGCTCTTCTTCACTGGCGCCGGGAGGACCGAAGATTCGGTTGTCGATCAAGCGCGCCGTCCCAACCCATGCCGCCACTAGCGCTACGCAGCCTGACGTGACGCGCTCGACAGGCTGCAGCTGGGCCGGATCGACGATGGCAAGATAATCAAGGCGGGCCCGCGGTTCTCCGGCGAAGACCTTCCTCATTTCTTCCAGCAGGCTCTGTGCCTCGGTTTGTCCCGCTTCGACGAGCTCTTTGGCCCGACAGAGGCTGCTGTTGAGCACGAGCGCCGTCTGGCGGTCTTCAGGACTCATGTAAGCATGCCGCGAACTTTTCGCCAGCCCGTCAGGGTCCCGGACGATGGGGCAGATGACCAAACGAACGCCCAGGTCTAAATCCTCCGCCATGCGGCGGATCACCAGCGCCTGTTGAAAATCTTTCTGGCCGAAGTAGGCGACGTCCGGTCTGACGACGTTGAACAGTTTCAGGACCACGGTGACAACACCTCGAAAATGACCGGGACGAGAGGTGCCTTCGAGCGGAGCGGCAACGGCGCCCGGCTCCACGAACGTCTGGAATCCTTCCGGGTACATTTCCTCCGTTGTGGGAGCGAAAGTCGCGTCAACGGTGTAAGGGCGGAGCAGGTCCAGGTCTTCTTCCAGATTGTGCGGATAGCGGGTGAAGTCCTCGCGGGGTCCGAACTGTGCGGGATTCACGAACATCGAGACCACCACCGTGTCCCAGTCCCGCCTGGCCTCGCGCACCAGCCTGAAGTGGCCTTCGTGCAGCCCTCCCATCGTGGGAACGAGCGCTAGCGACTTGCCAGCGTCCCGAGTCTGGCGGACAAACTCCCGCATTTCATTGATGAAGGTGAAAAGCTGCATCGCGATTCGCCTCAGGCAACTGTGTGGGGAGCTGACCGGATCACCAAGCTCCGACTCAAGCGGCTTGGCGCGGAAGCTGCGGTAAGGCCAGGTTGAACGCCTCGCGGAACTTATACCTTATGGACATCCACTTTCTCAAATTGTTCACGCAAGCCCGCCCGCCAGTGGTACGACTCTCGGTCGTCCGGGTATCGGCCTACCAGGACGTCGTTTCGGAATTGAACCAGGGCGTCCCGCACTGTCCCTGTGAGATCGGCGTAGGCCCGCACAAACTTTGCTCGCGACTGAACCCCCAAGCCCAGCAGGTCGTGGATCACCAGGACTTGGCCGTCGCACTCTGGCCCTGCGCCGATGCCGATCGTCGGAATGCGCAGCCGCCGGGTGATGATGGCCGCCAGTTCCCTCGGAATAGCTTCCAAAACAATGGAAAATGCGCCGGCGTCCTCGACGGCTTGGGCATCGGCCAACACGTCGTTGGCTGATTCGATGGTGGTGCCCTGCACGCGATAGCCGCCGAAGGCGCGAACCGATTGGGGGGTCAAGCCAATGTGGCCCATCACTGGAATTTCGGCCTCGACCAGACGGCGGATGAGTTCCATCCGCTTCCTGCCCCCTTCCATTTTCACGGCCTCGGCGCCGCCTTCCTTGAAAAAACGAATGGCGGTCCGAAGGCCCTCTTCCTCACTCGGGTGGTAGGAGCCGTAGGGGAGATCGGCGACCAATAGGGCCCGCTTTGTCCCCCGGTGCGCCGCACGCAGGTGATGGAGCATTTCCTCCACCGTCACCGGAATCGTGGATTCGTACCCCAGCACCACCTGGCCAAGGGAATCTCCCACAAGAATGATGTCGATCCCTGCCTCGTCCACCAGCCGGGCTGTGGGATAGTCATACGCAGTCAGGCAGGTGATCTTTTCCCCCCGCAGCTTGCGATCGAGAAGCGAGGGGACAGAGATTTTGCTTACGGCCTCGGGCTTGGGATCCATGGTTTCACTTCGTCAAATGGTTTCACCTCGTCAAAGGGAAACAAACATCCGAACTCAAAGGTACAAACCATTTGAGGCACAAGTCTACGCAGCGGCTCTCGGTGCGCGGGGAACCCCGGATCTGGCTTGAGCTTCCCCTCCGTCCAAAAGCATACGCCACCCGTGCCGGCGACTCAAGCTCAGGCTGGGCAGAGGCTAGACCGGGGTGCGGGTCACCAGATCAGGACGTTGCCTGGCAGGCGATGCCGTGGCGCAGGCAGACCGCCGACAGCACCGCCCACAGCGCGTCGAGCACCTCGTCCACCGATTCAGTGGCCGTGGTTGCTGTCGTTTCGTTCAGGTAGGACTCCAGCAGTTGCCGCTCGACTGCAGCGTGTTCGCGATCCGCCTCCACATGGACGTGAAAATAGGCCAGGCCGCGTGGGTTCTCGAAACCGTAAAATTTCTTCAGTCCGTCAATCTTGGATTCTGACACAGCCGGGATCTGGCTCTCATACGCATAAAGAGCCGCCACACCGTCGGATGCCCCGCGGTCACGGCAGATTCCCCGAAAGGTATGAATCAGGTTTTTGGTCTCAGCCCACGGTTCCGCCTGCTGCACTTGTTCCCGATCGAGGTCCAACTCTTCGGCAAAGCGAAGCCACAATTCCGGGTGATTCGGCGTGCCCGCCTCTTCGTCCATCAGATTCGCCAGGATTTGCCGGCGTGCCCGGGCATCCTCGGTGTGGGAGTGCAGGGCGGACAGGTAGGTGGGGAAAGCTGCAACGTGATGGTAGTACTGCTTCGCATAGTCGCGGAGAGCATCACGACTGAGTTCCCCTCGCGTCCAGCTCTGGTAGAAAGGATGCAGCAAGAGGCTGCGCGAAGCAACCTGCCGGTCAATCGCGTCTAGATACGAATTGGCACTCATACTCATGAACCGTGTTCCTTCCCCGATGTGGAGTACCCGCGCAGATGACGCAAGCGCGCCTTTCCGTCCCGCGGAGCGTTTCAAAGATAGCCGAAGACTCCCCAAAAAGCAACGGTTCCTCCTTGGTTCCAAAACCAAACCAAAAGCTGCGCCGGCCCCTCCCCCGTCAGGCCGTTCCGACTCTCCAAGAGCGTCTTTCAACGGCCTGCTGGGGGGGGAGCTCGGCAGCAAGGAGCACCGAGCTTCCAGCATTTACCTGCGGGTACGATCAAGCGGCTTGAGAAAAGCTGCGAATCCCCGCAGTTTCGTCGTCGTGAATTTCAAACACCGTATACAGCTTAGTGATCTGCAACAGTTCCCGCACCTTCTTGGTGAGATTCAGCAGTTTGAGCTGCCCACCCCGGCTGGTAACCGTGGCGAAGCAACTCACCAGCTCGCCAGTCCCCGAGCTGTCGATGTAGCTGACATCCGTCAGATTCAGCAGGATTTTCCTTTCCCCGCTGTTGAGCAGACCGTGGACTGTCTCGCGCAGAGTGGACGAACCCTCGCCCAAGGTAATTCGACCGTTGATGTTCACCACCGTGACTCCGTTCGCCGGGTAGGTCGTGGCTTTGATTGACATCGCTAATCCTCCTTGCCGTTGCTCGGCGATGAGTTAACCATTCTGTTGCCCTGTTTCCGTAGCGGCGCTCCTTTTCATGATGGCTGCAGCGTTGCTGTAGACCTCGGACCAGGCGACGGCCAGCTCGTTGTTCCACAACTGGCCGGCAGTGGCCGCCAGCGCATGAATCAGGCACTCACCGTGGTGAGATGCTTCTCGACGGAGGAGTAGGTGCTCGAATCCGAGACTTGCCCTGCTCCACCCACCATCTGCCGTTGGGACGCCACCTTTGCCAGCCCGAAGTCCAGGATTTTGGCTTGTCCCTGCTCGTTAACAAAAATATTTGCTGGCTTGATGTCCCGATGCGTGATCCCCTTCGCATGGGCCGCCTCCAGCCCGTCGCTGACCTGAATGGCCAGCTCAACTAATTCCTCGGTCTTGAATGGCTTGCCCGCAATGCGGTGCTTGAGCGTTTGTCCCTCCAGCAGCTCCATGGCGATGAACGGCTGGCCCTCATATTCATCAATTTCGTAAATGGTGCAGATGTTGGGATGAGCCAGCGCGGCAGTGGCGCGGGCCTCACGGAGGAATCGGTCAAGCATTTGGCGGTCCTTAGAAAGCTCCTCGGCCGGGCACTTCAAGGCGACGTCGCGAGCGAGGATCGTGTCTTCGGCCTTGTACACTACTCCCATGCCACCGGCGCCCAGCTTCTCCAGGATGCGGTAGTGCGAAATCGTCTTGCCAGTCATGGAGAGCGCCTTGTTCCGGTCCTCCACGGAATGAAGTTCACAGTTGCCTTAGATGCAGACATGAGCGGGCAGGATTCACCAGAAAGTTTCTGAACTCCTCGGATGGCAGTGTTCTCTGACGACCCGCTCAATTGCGGGTGCGGTTGCACGGAGATTTCAGGACCAGCAAGGTTCGGTCGTCGTTGGCCGGCCTCCCTCCTTCAAAAAGCCTCGACCGCCTCGAGCAAGGCCTGGCCGGTCTCCGCCGGGGATGCGACTGGAACCCCGGATGCCGCCCGCATCAGCCCTTCGTATCCTAACTCGTTGTCGGATGGGTTCCTGCTCGAGGGAACGCCGTAGGCACCCTGAACGTAGCGAGCACGACAGTGAATCAGTACTCGGCGGCCGACACCGTCTTTCTCCAGGAGGTGGCGAACCAGATCGCCTTAGCCGTGGAGAATATGAAGTCCTATGAGCAGATTGCCAGGCTCAGCACCCTGGCCGAGCAAGCCGCACGGCGCTATCGGACACTGCTGGAGATCAATAACGCCATCATCATCAACCTGACCCGGGAGGCCCTGCTGCATGCCGTCTGCGAGGCCTTGCAGCGAGTCATTCCATTCGATCGCGCGGCCCTGACCCTCTATGTGCCGGAGCGCGACACGCTGAGGATTCTGGCTCTGGAGGGGGATTTCTCCTCCGACTACTTTCACCCGGGGCTGGAGCTGGATCGGAAAGACAGCCACCCGGGCTGGGCCTTCGATCACCGGCGCCCCTTGCTGCGGAAGGATCTGGAAGCAGACCGCCAGTTTTCAAGCGAGCACCGCCTGTTTGCCGAGGGGATCCGCTCGATCATGATTCTCTGCTACGGTTGGCGGCCTTCTACGTCGCGAATCGAGCGGTGGCTGAGCAGGTCGTGCAGGATACCTGGGTGGGAGTCCTACAGGGAATTGGGCGCGTCGAGGGCCGTTCCTCGCTAAAAACGTGGCTCTTTCGTATTCTGGTGAACCGAGCCAAGAGGCGGGCGGTGCAGGAAAGGCGCTCGATTCCGTTCTCGACTCTTTGGGGCTCGGATGCTGAACCGTCGAGACCTGCACTGGAGATGGGGCGGTTCCGGGGCCCGGATCATCCCCAATGGCCCGGCCACTGGACCCTCCCACCCCGGAGCCGGGGGGCGTCTCCCTAAGACCAGTTTCTTTCTCAAGAAGCCGATCGTCACACCCAGCTCGCCAGCCAAGCCTTGCCCCCCAGCCAGCCCGAAGTCATCACCTTGCGTGACGTTGAGCAACGGAGTTCCGAAGAGGTCTGTAGCGTTTTGGCAATTAGCGAGACCAACCAAAGGGTGATCTTGCACCGAGCCCGCGCGAAGATGCGGACCGTCCTGGAGCATTACCATGCCCAGGGTCGACCTGCCAGAATCCACAGCTCCCGGCAGATGGGCTGTCCGGAACTGGTGGAGCTGGCCGAGCGCACATGAACCAGAGAGTCCACCACAATCGACAGTGTTCAAGCGGACGTTGTTCAAGCGCCTTTGCCTGGGCCCGACTCCGATCCAGGACCCGACTCCGATCCAGGGATAGAGGAGGAATGTATGCGCGCACTTAGCTTCCTTGTTTTACCGACGCTAACTGTCGCCGGAGCCGGATGGGCCAGCGGTTTTGACCACACGCCGCTGGACCGCGTGTTGAAGACCTATGTGAACGCCATCGGCGAGGTCGACTACGCCGCCCTGAAGAAGAATCCTGACGAGCTAGACCGCTACGTGGAGACGCTGGCCGCGACCAGCCCAGACAACCGTCCGGATCTGTTCCCCACCCGTGAGGATCGGCTCGACTACTGCCTCAACGCTTACAATGCCCTTGTGTTGCAGGCCGTCGCGGCCAGCTATCCGGTGAAAAGTGTCCGCGACCTGGGCTTCCTCTACGGCTTTTTCTGGCGGCGCAAATTTGTGGTCGGCGGTAAGCGAATGACCCTGAACCATCTGGAGGACCAGCTAATCCGCAAGCAATTCCGTGACCTGCCCTGGACTGGGTAATTTAGACACTGAGGTTGGGAATTAACTACCCTGGTGTCATATGAACAAAAAACATCATCGTATTGCAGCTGACGTAAAAGCCGATATCCTACGCCGCGTCAAGGAAGAAGACATCTCGGTGGCCCAGGCCGCCAAGGATCACGGTATTTCTGAAGGGACCATCTATGGTTGGATGGTAAAAGGAGCAACCGGTGCCCCGTCCTGGGCGGAGTTCTCCCGACTTCAGAAGCAGAACAGAGAACTCCTGGAACTCGTGGGCGAGATCACGCTCAAGCTCTCCATGACTCAAAAAAACAATTGAGCGAAGGAAGAAACAAATCAGCGCTTGCCCGAGCCCTTGGCATATCCCGCGCGAGCCTGTATTACGTCCCAAGAATGAAGGAGAAGGACTGGCGCCTCAAGGTCCGCCTGGAAGAAGAGCTGCAGATCCATCCCTCCTACGGCTCCCGGCGAATTGCTACGGCACTGGGACTCTGCCGCCAGCGGGCGCAGAGGGTCATGCGTCTGTTTGGCATCAAGCCCTACCGCAGGAGAGGCAGAAAATGGAGAAAATCCAAGGTTTCCCGGACCTATCCCAACCTCCTGCTCGCGGTCATGCCCGCATATGCAAACCACATCTGGGCAACGGACTTCACCGAGTTCGTGCAGCACGGAAAGAAGGTCTATGTGGCGACCGTGATCGATCTCTACACCCGCCGGATCCTGGGAATCCAGGTTGCGGTGAGAAAGGGAGCCGCGCTCACCATTCAGGCGCTTTCCAACGCCCTGCTCCATCATCCGCGCCCGGGTCTATTCCACTCCGACAACGGGAGGGAGTATGACGCGATGGCGTTCACTGAAATCCTTGATGGATGCGGCATCGTGATTTCACGGAGCCGCCCGGGGTGCCCTTGGGAGAACGGATACCAGGAATCGTTCTACGACAAATTCAAGGTTGACCTGGGAGATCCGAACCGCTTCAAAACACTGGGGGAGCTAGTGGCGGAGATCTACCGCACCCTGTGGGACTACAACAACACGCGGATTCACTCCGCGCTCAACATGCCGCCTGTGGTATTCGCCAAACGGTATGCGTTAGTCGTGCCCTGGACTGGGTAATTTAGACACTGAGGTTGGGAATTAACTACCCTGGTGTCATATGAACAAAAAACATCATCGTATTGCAGCTGACGTAAAAGCCGATATCCTACGCCGCGTCAAGGAAGAAGACATCTCGGTGGCCCAGGCCGCCAAGGATCACGGTATTTCTGAAGGGAGCATCTATGGTTGGATGGTAAAAGGAGCAACCGGTGCCCCGTCCTGGGCGGAGTTCTCCCGACTTCAGAAGCAGAACAGAGAACTCCTGGAACTCGTGGGCGAGATCACGCTCAAGCTCTCCATGACTCAAAAAAACAATTGAGCGAAGGAAGAAACAAATCAGCGCTTGCCCGAGCCCTTGGCATATCCCGCGCGAGCCTGTATTACGTCCCAAGAATGAAGGAGAAGGACTGGCGCCTCAAGGTCCGCCTGGAAGAAGAGCTGCAGATCCATCCCTCCTACGGCTCCCGGCGAATTGCTACGGCACTGGGACTCTGCCGCCAGCGGGCGCAGAGGGTCATGCGTCTGTTTGGCATCAAGCCCTACCGCAGGAGAGGCAGAAAATGGAGAAAATTCAAGGTTTCCCGGACCTATCCCAACCTCCTGCTCGCGGTCATGCCCGCATATGCAAACCACATCTGGGCAACGGACTTCACCGAGTTCGTGCAGCACGGAAAGAAGGTCTATGTGGCGACCGTGATCGATCTCTACACCCGCCGGATCCTGGGAATCCAGGTTGCGGTGAGAAAGGGAGCCGCGCTCACCATTCAGGCGCTTTCCAACGCCCTGCTCCATCATCCGCGCCCGGGTCTATTCCACTCCGACAACGGGAGGGAGTATGACGCGATGGCGTTCACTGAAATCCTTGATGGATGCGGCATCGTGATTTCACGGAGCCGCCCGGGGTGCCCTTGGGAGAACGGATACCAGGAATCGTTCTACGACAAATTCAAGGTTGACCTGGGAGATCCGAACCGCTTCAAAACACTGGGAGAGCTAGTGGCGGAGATCTACCGCACCCTGTGGGACTACAACAACACGCGGATTCACTCCGCGCTCAACATGCCGCCTGTGGTATTCGCCAAACGGTATGCGTTAGTCGCGTAAAAAACTCTCAGAATCAGTGTCTAAAGAAATCAGTCCTTGACAAGGTCTAAACAAAGCGGCGGTTGAAAAGCTGTGCATCGTGTTTTTCGCGGAAGCATTCCGGCACATGGCGTACTTGGTGGCGCTCCTAACGACCGCCGCGCCGGAAATCGTCGGGCGGGCGAACAAGAACCAGACGAACAAATGGTTCGGTCTGCTGAAGGTGGAGCACCAGCGGCGGGACACGGGTGCTCAGAAACAGGCACTTCAAAATCTCCAGCACCTGGGCTGGGGGATTGCTAAGAACAACGGATGGTTTCACCCCGATGGAAACGCTGGCTGGAACGGCCCAGTGAATCTTGCACTAACAGAGCAGCTGAACCGCTTCAGCACCTTGGGCCTCAGGGAGACTTACGAGTACATGGTCGGGAACCGCTTTGCGGTTGTGGCCAATGCTATCAAGCAGCGGCTCCTCGACGAAGTTGGGAAACTGTGCCGCCAGCAGCGTTGCCAACACGTTTCGGATGACTTCTTGGAGTCAGTTCCCTCCCTAGAACCAAGCCCGGAAGAAATGGCGCAGTTTGCGGCTATCCCAAAGCTGCTGGAATCCTCGGGTAGTGGGTTTCGTGATTACGAGCAGGGCGTCTACGCGGCTGTGGAGGTGGTAACCGAAGATCCCCACTTCCCAGCAATGACAGTCGCCGAAATAAAAGCGGAACTTCGGAAGCGGATTTCCGCTAGTCGCAAAGTCGGCCCGCGACAAGTCCGGAAGGACCTACAGAAGTTCACAGCTGAGAGGGACAAGCACTTGGAGCGACTCGCCGAACAATTATCTGTTAGTCCATCGCAGTGGAGACAAGGGCGCAACTACCGCCGGAAGCGGCCTGTCCCTGGGCTTGACGAGGGCGATCAAGCCTAAAAAATCTGTCGCCAAAGTTCCGTTTGGCCCCCACTCCATCGAATAGATATGTAGAAGGACACAGGAAAACACCATGCATATGACTACGGAACACCTTACCAAGCCCGCGCCTGCCCACAGCAGGGACAAGGAACCCAGGCGCTTTACAACGGAGCGGCTTCAGTTGGCCGTTGTGCTGCACGCAACCGGGGGGCTCCCGTTCCTTGGCTGTGAAAGCAGCAGAAACGGCAAAGTCCGCTTCGTGTTTGAGGACCCCGACCACATCGGCGAGCACGCCGAGCTTGAGTTCGATCGAGGCGCGACCGTCCCAGCCACGGCGATCTTCGCCAGCCAGAGGGTTCTGCGCCGCCTGATGACCGAGACACTCGGCAACCACACTCGGAAAAACGGAGCATCGAAACATGGATTTACAGAGTAGCCCATCCCCAACTCCGCCCGTTCAATCCACCGCTATCATCCCAGGTCGTAGAGGACCGGGCCCAACAAGAGCCGCGTTGTGTCACGAGTGAATCCCCCGGCAAGATACCAGCGTACGCTTCGACCAGAATTGTCTTTCCAGAAACCGGCTACGTGGGAGTTGCCGCCAAGTTTGCCGAAGCCTATAGCGAACAGTACGAATCGCCGAAAGAGTTCTTCTACGTTGACTGCTTGGCTCTGATTGGCGCTCACATTAGTGGACGAGTGCGGGCAGATTTCGACCTACCGTGCCAGCCGCGCGTGTACCTGCTGAAGGTGGCCATGTCTGCGTGGTTCCGGAAGAGCACGAGCACGCAGTTTGCGGACAAGTTTGTCCGAAGCGCCCTGGACATACTGGGCCCCGAACAGTTTTTCCCCCATGATTGGGTGTCAAGGACTGATTTCTTTAGACACTGATTCTGAGAGTTTTTTACGCGACTAACGCATACCGTTTGGCGAATACCACAGGCGGCATGTTGAGCGCGGAGTGAATCCGCGTGTTGTTGTAGTCCCACAGGGTGCGGTAGATCTCCGCCACTAGCTCCCCCAGTGTTTTGAAGCGGTTCGGATCTCCCAGGTCAACCTTGAATTTGTCGTAGAACGATTCCTGGTATCCGTTCTCCCAAGGGCACCCCGGGCGGCTCCGTGAAATCACGATGCCGCATCCATCAAGGATTTCAGTGAACGCCATCGCGTCATACTCCCTCCCGTTGTCGGAGTGGAATAGACCCGGGCGCGGATGATGGAGCAGGGCGTTGGAAAGCGCCTGAATGGTGAGCGCGGCTCCCTTTCTCACCGCAACCTGGATTCCCAGGATCCGGCGGGTGTAGAGATCGATCACGGTCGCCACATAGGCCTTCTTTCCGTGCTGCACGAACTCGGTGAAGTCCGTTGCCCAGATGTGGTTTGCATATGCGGGCATGAGCGCGAGCAGGAGGTTGGGATAGGTCCGGGAAACCTTGGATTTTCTCCATTTTCTGCCTCTCCTGCGGTAGGGCTTGATGCCAAACAGACGCATGACCCTCTGCGCCCGCTGGCGGCAGAGTCCCAGTGCCGTAGCAATTCGCCGGGAGCCGTAGGAGGGATGGATCTGCAGCTCTTCTTCCAGGCGGACCTTGAGGCGCCAGTCCTTCTCCTTCATTCTTGGGACGTAATACAGGCTCGCGCGGGATATGCCAAGGGCTCGGGCAAGCGCTGATTTGTTTCTTCCTTCGCTCAATTGTTTTTTTGAGTCATGGAGAGCTTGAGCGTGATCTCGCCCACGAGTTCCAGGAGTTCTCTGTTCTGCTTCTGAAGTCGGGAGAACTCCGCCCAGGACGGGGCACCGGTTGCTCCTTTTACCATCCAACCATAGATGCTCCCTTCAGAAATACCGTGATCCTTGGCGGCCTGGGCCACCGAGATGCCTTCTTCCTTGACGCGGCGTAGGATATCGGCTTTTACGTCAGCTGCAATACGATGATGTTTTTTGTTCATATGACACCAGGGTAGTTAATTCCCAACCTCAGTGTCTAAATTACCCAGTCCAGGGCAGGTCATCAATCATGCTGGCGTCGTCGCTCAAGATGCCGTGGTCAACCTATACTTACGCAAAGGCGGATTTGGCATCCTTGGGGTTGGTGGACTCCTCCTTTGACCACGTAGAGGGTGAGACCGTCCAATGGCTCACGCGGCAGGCCAAGCGGCTGCTAAACGAGGCCGGTGTTCGCACCAGGAGAGGACGTGTCGTGAAGCGGGATTCGGCAGTTCTACGCGACTGAGCCCCAAACAATCCAACAATTGCCAGCGTATCTCAGCCAATCATCTGCTTTGTTGATTTGCGGTTGTATGTAGTGAGATGCGCCATAGTGCATGAGTTGCTGGGCATCACTCTGGCCAGAATGGAGTGGATCCTGCTACGCGGCACCAACGGTGAAGACGAATGCATGCCCTAACTGCGTTGCTTAGGGAGCGAGCGAGATGAACCGAATGGCCTGCTTGTTTCGTTTTCCGGCTCCGCGCGAGAGGGACTGCCATCTCCTTCGGAGTGCATCGAGACGTGAACTCGACCCTGTTGAACGGCGCGCTTTAGCCGCCACCAAAGGGTACTCTTGATGAATCTACGGAAAGCCGGAACTAGGCACAGAAAACCCACGGCGTCGGTGAGGAATCCTGGCGTAATCAGTACAGCCCCCGCTAGCAGGATGATCACGCCATCGACAATTGACGCAGCCGGAAGCCGCCCAGCAGCCACCTCAGCTTGCATATGGTGCAGCACGCCCAAACCCTGGCTGCGAGCAAGATACGCGCCCAGTGCACCCGTAACCGCAATTAGGGCCAAAGTCGCCAACGTGCCGATGTGCCGACCCACTTCAATTAGCAGAGCCAATTCCAGTGCGGGAATGAGGATAAAGAGAAGTAAGAGCTTTGCCATCCTTCCATTATCCCGCAGGCACAACACATTGTGACCGAATTAGCCAGTTGAACAACAATGTGCCATACTCCAGCAAGTGTTGTGTCAGGCGTACTACGAAAAGAACCATTATAAAGGTGCTTAACTACCTGATTGCTCCGGTGCAGCCGGGCATCTTCGACGTGGGCTGCGTGGCAGCATAGGTAAACGCTAACCGACTAGTGAGGACTAATCTGTCAAGTCCAAGGCAAGTCCCGGCGTTTGAATGAGTTGTATTACCGACGAGACTTGACTGTTGGGAGGCGCGTGCCGCTGCAGCTTTTCTGCTGCGTCGTGCGGTGAGGCTGGCAATGGCCCCTGTAGCCACCCTCCTGCATAACCGATGGCAACAACGGATGCTCCTCCGGTCACCCCTCTTTGAAACCTTCCGGCAGCATGCCCTGCACGTCTACCGCATCTACTGCCAGGCGGTGTAACGAGGATCGTGGGAAAGTGGGGCGGCGCTGCAAAGGCCGCCGGCACCGTGTGCTAGATGAGTTCAGCGACTGGCTCGCCGGTGGCGTCTTCGAAGGAGTTGGCGATCTTGATCGGACGCCCGACGGGGGTCATGTATTCGTGCGTCCAGTCAATGCCGAGGGCCTTGTAGATGGTGGCGAAGAGATCCCCGATGCTGGTCTTTTTCTCGAGAACAACCGCTGCCCGCTCGTCGCTCTTCCCCACTACCTGACCGGTCTTGAGGCCTCCGCCACCGAGAGCCAGTGACCAGCAACTGGGCCAGTGGTCGCGGCCCAAGCCCGGATTAATATCCGGCGTCCGCCCAAACTCGCCCATCACGACCACAACGGTCTCGTCATAGAGGCCGCGCGCAACCATATCGTCGATCAGGGCGGAGAGCGAACGGTCAAGCGGCGGGGTCAACTTGTCCCGATGGCCCTTGTCGTTGTCGGAATGGGTATCCCAGGAGTTGCCGTGATAGCCGGCGGCGGTGACGAAGCGGGTACCCGCCTCGACCAGACGACGGGCGAGCAGCAAACTCTGCCCCACCGAGTCTCGCCCATAAGCGTCTTTCGTCTTTTCGGACTCTTTGGATAGATCGAAAGCGTCGCGGACGCCCGGCATGAGAAGCATCTCCCAGGCTTTTGTCGTGAACGCGTCCATTTTCGCGTGCTCGGCGCTCTCGACCCGATTGCGGTACATGCGTTCGACCACGTTCAGAAACGCTCGCCGGTTTTCCACAGCCGCCGGCGCCAGAGACTTGGGAAGGCTCAAGTCCGGCACCTCAAAGTTATCCGCTGACGGATCCGGGACCAGCATCGGCGCATAGTCCGGCCCGAGGAAGGCGGACTTGAAGTAGTCCTGATACTGGCGGTCGCGCTCCCAGCGGGGAACGATTACGTAGGGCGGCATGCCGTTGGCCGGCCCCGCCTCTTTGCCTACGATGGAGCCCAGACTCGGAAACTGCATCGCCGGATTGTGCAGGTGTCCGGTCGCTGCATAATGAACCGCCTGCGGGTGGTCGTCGCCGAACGATCTCATCGAACGAATCAGCGCCAACTTGTCCATTCGCTTGGCGAGCTTGGGCAGCAGTTCCGAGATTTGAATTCCGTCAACGTTGGTCGCGATTGGACGGAACGAGCTGTTGGCCTTGGGATCCCAGGTGTCCAACTGGCTGGGCCCGCCATCGAGCCACACCAGGATGCAAGTCTTGGCCTTCGCTTGTGAAGAGAGACTCGCCGGCGTGCCGGCTTGGAGGCGCAGAGATTGGCCGAGATGCATTCCCAGGAAACCCAGCGACCCGACCTTGATGAAGTCACGCCGAGCCCACTGTTTGTCTGTTCCGCAAAGGCAACCGACTTTCTTGAGCATGATGGCCAATCCCTATTGGAAGTGAAGCCCAACCCGGCTCGCCTGCAAGTTTACCTGGAGAAACGAGGTTTTGTCAACGTTTTGTGGCGTTAAGGCCTCCCGCAGGAAAACCCGCCGGCTGGAAGGTCTCTCGAAAGCACCCAAACGTCGACAGGAATGCCGACGCGGCACGCTGAGAGCGTGCCCCACGATTCTAGGCAATCATCGTTTCCAATTCTCAGTTCAGTGGTTTTCTACGAATTCGCGGGAACTGATGATCGCCCACTGCAGGTCCTGCAGGGCCTGTTCGCGCGTTGGAGTCTGCGCGATAAGCTTTCTTAGTGCGGCGGTTTCTTGCTTTGTCGGAAAGCGCGACAGCGCAGCCAGGTAGAGCTCCTCGATGATTTCGTCGTCGGAAGCGCCCTGCTGGTGCATCTCGTATACTCGGCCGCCCTCCTGCCAAAGCTTCTCGTTGTACGTCGAGCCCGCCAGCATGTGCAGCGCTTGCGTCAGCTTCGGCGTGGCATCGCGCTCCGGCACCGAAAAGCGGTTCGGGCGGCCGTAGAGATCCAGGAAAGGCGAATAGTAAATGTCGCTCTCTTTCAGTTGCACGGCCCGCGTTCCCAACGGCGCTTTACCGCCCTTCCACTCCCCTCGATCCATGCCGACATCGAAACGCTCCGCCACGCCGGTGACTTCGGTGATCGCATCCAGCAGAATCTCGGCATCGAGCGGACGCGGCAGCGCGTGGGAGTAGTTGATGCGGTCCGCCGTGTTGGTCTCGTTGGTGGCGCTCGACAACTGGTAGGTGCGCGAGGTGACGATCAACCGGATCAGCCGTTTCAGCTTGTACCCATTCTCTGCGAAATCCTCAGCAAGCCGTCGCAGCAGTTCGGGATGGCTGGGCGGATTCGTACTCCTGAAATCGTCCACCGGATCCACGATCCCCCGGCCGAAGAAGTGGCTCCACATGCGGTTGACGGTCGCCTCCGCAAAGAACGGATGCGAAGTCATCCACTTGGCGAGTTCCCGGCGGGGCAGGTCTGTCTGTTCGAAAGGAATGACCGTGCCGTCGAGGAAGGCCGGCTGCACCGCTTGCTTGGTTCTCGGGTGTATGACCCGCAGCTCACGCGGACTGGGCACGTCGGCGGCGACTTCTTTGCCGCCGGGAAAATCAAAAATCACCGACGTCGGGTTTCCGCCTAGCTTGAACATCGGTCCGAAGAAAGCCGTCATCCCCCAGAACTGGTCTTGCGTCCACTGCTCGTACGGATGGTCGTGACACTGTGCGCAGTCGAATCGCCGCCCCATGAACACCCGGACTTCCTCGCCCATCATGTTTTCCGGCGGAGGAATCACCAGGTACGGCAGATAGTGCCGCGACGGGGCGCTGTAGCCCTGCGCCGCGATGCGCTCTTGGGCGACCTCGCTGTAAGGCCGGTCGCGCGCAATGGCGTCTCGAATCCATTCCCAATACGATTGCGTCCACTTCGGATTGATCCCGACCGGAAAGATCGCGACCCGGAACAGGTCCGCAAAACGAAAAGTCCAGTAGTCCACATACTCAGGGGAGTCGAGCAGGATGTCGATCAGCTTCTCGCGTTTGTTGGGATCTTTGTCCGTCAGGAATTGCCGCACGCGCTCCGGGGGCGCCAGCCGCCCGGTTAGGTCCAGACAAACCCGGCGCAGAAACTCCGCGTCACTGGAAAGCCCCGACGGAACAACATTGAACTTGCGAAGCTTCGAAAAGACTTCTTCGTCAATGAAGTTGTTGCGAGGAACGTGGGGGTACTCGGAGAGGGGCGGTGCCACGACGCCGACGCCCACTCTGGCGCTTCGACCGGCGGCCTTGATCAGGATCGCCGTCTCGCCCGGCTCGACGGCTTCAATAATCCCCTCGGCGGATACATTCACGATCTCCGCCTCGTTGACTTGGTAGAGAACTTGGTGGGTGAAGTCTTCGCGGCGTCCGTCTGAGAAGTGGGCTGTTACCAGAATGCGTTGTTTCCGTCCCGGATCGAGAGCGACTTCTTGCGGGAAGATCTCGAGCCGCACAAGTTTGGGGGCTTCCTTTTCTCCCCCCTCACCGTACGGCGCTCCGGCGCGCACCCAATTCAGGATCGTCTTGTAATCATCCGAGCCCTTCTCGAAACGCGATCCGCCCCCGTGGGGAACCTCCATCGTGGCTTTTTGAAGCAGCAGACTCTGCTCGGGGCTTTCCAGGTTGACGCGCGGCCGCTTCCGTCCTCCGGACTCGTCCCTCAACACCTGGAAGACGCCGCCTTCGACGATCCACTTGTAGTCATCGTGGGGATTAACTCCGTTATTCGACAGCTTGAACCCGGCTTGGCCCTTAACACCGCCATGACAGCCGCTGCCATTGCAGCCGCGGCGGGTGAAGACCCCGTCGATGTCCCGCGGAAAGCTGAAGGGCCGCTCGTTCGCCGAACCTTCCACTCGAACAATCGCTCTTGCCTCGTGCTCGCCGACCACAGCCCTGATCTTCGTTTCTCCGTCTCCCACAGCGAACACCCGCCCTGTGCTCCTCGCCGCTCCCACTTCCGCGTCCAGAAGGGAAAACTGAGCCTGCTCGGTCACATCGCTTTCCCCGCCGTCGGCCAGCCTGGCCATGACAACGAACTGTTGTGAGGAGTCTTTGCCCCAAAGGGTCCGCGAATCTGGAACCAGCCGGATAGAAACGATGTCGCTGTGCCGGCCCGGCTCAGCACTGTTCTGGGCGCTTTTTACCGGCTGGACGGCTGCCCAAACGGCGAGCAGGAAGATGAGCTGCGGCATGGACACGCGTGCCGGAAGGTAGGGGCGCGACATGTCGCGCCCGGCACAAACAGGATTGTCTGTGCCACCGATTGGCGACACGGCACGCAGGAATGCACGCGCCACGTGTGAGAAAACACCGGGATTCATTCTACTGCCAGGCCCCCTCATCTACCCGCCCTCGCCGGTTGCGCTGTCTGATTGTCGCTCATTCTGTCCTGCTGCCGCACCACCATGATCAACAGTTCTTTCACAGGAATGCGCGCCCCGAGTTTGCCTTCGACGACCGGCTGCGCGTAGACGAGCGCCTTCAGGGGCGTTCGCGTCGCCGGAGCGTCAGGCTCGGAGAGAAAAACAAACGTCGCCTTTTTGCTTTTCGTTGTGAACCGCTCTATCTTGCCTGCATTGAACGCAGAGCGGCTGTCGGGCTCTACCTCGGTGGCCGGCACGGCGCGGATCCCCTCCGGCAGCCCTTCGATCGACAAGACGACAAAACCGTCGTAGCCTTCTTCCTGATCGGTAATGACGCTGAGTTTCTTCGCCTGGCCCGCAACCAGGTTCAGATGATCCTGGGCGACATGCACTTCGCCCATGTGGGGAACCTGAGGCCGAACCAGCACGCGATAGCGCATTTCGGGGTCGCCGTAGTTGGCCGCAATATCCCGAATCTCCAAGGTGAACTCCCCGTCCCGCGGAAACGCGTAGGCGGCCTTGGGCTGAATCTGCTTGGAAATGACTCCTTCGGCATTGCTCGAGTGGACGTTGGTAAACACCTCGACCCCCTCGCCGTCGACCACGCGCAGGTACGGGTTCATGAGGGGCAGGGTCTTCGCGGGCGTCTCCACTTCCAAAGCCAGCCGGTCGCCCTCCTTGATGGAAAAGCGCACCCGGTCGATATCCCCAGGACGCTCGACGGTTCCTACGACGAGCGCGGGAAGTGGAATCTCCGGCGGTTCGACGGGGGCTTTCGTCGGCTCAGCATCGGCGTCGACAACCGGAATCTCCCGGATCACGGCCACGGCTCCCTTATTTGGCGATTCGCTCTCGGCCCCGTCATCCGGCTTCGGCGCCAACTCCGGAACCGCACGAAACCACAGCGTCTTCATGCGATCGGTGTCGAGTTTCCGGGTCCACGTCCGCTCTTTCCAGGTTGGGATGCCTCGTGAACCTTTCTTCCGCTTCTGGTCGCCATCACTCTTACTGGGTGCGATTCGCAACACATAAGAATGGTCCGGCCCACCGTCACCCCAGAAACCGTTCACACGAACCAGAAAGTCGCCGTCCTTGGGAAATCGGTAGGTCAGTGCCGGCTCGGTCGTGAGTCCGGGATACGAAACGGGTTCGTCATGGAAAGCGAGCCGCGTAGCCCTGTCTGGACTGAACCAGCTTCCCGTGGATTCGTAGAGAGCGATGGCCGAGTCCATGGCATCGCTGGAGAACGCTTCGAAAAGCAGTTCTTCCCCTTTGCGAGCCTTGAACGAGTAGTAATCGACCTCTCCGGTTTCATGGATGCGTCCATGGATGGCTGTGGGGTAGCCGGAAAGCGGCTGGGCTTCCGGCGGCAGTTCGTGGCGGCCCCCCTGCTCCAGGACGGCTTCCTCACGGTGGACGTACAAGGCAAGGGGGTTCGACAGGCCCCGCGGGGTGATAACGCGGAAAGAGTATTTGCCCAGCGCCGCCGTGGCCGCTAGCCGAATCTCGACCTCAAGCCGTTGGATGGGCTTCGGAGCGGGAGCACCTTTCTTCCGTTTCCGGGGAGCCGGTTGATCCGGGTCGTCTTCGAGGGTCACGACCTCGGCCTGGAGGGCTGGTGCGTCGAACCAAAGTGCATAGGCGCCCTCGAGTGAGCGACCGCGAATCGCTGCGCGATAGCTCGTCCCCGCTTGTCCGCCAATCGGGAAAACCGACAGGAGCTGGGGTTCGGCGAGGGTTTCGGCGCCGGCGCCAGCGGATATCGTGCATCCAAGCACGAGCAGCAGGACCCACGCTCGATGGCAGCGGCCCTCCGCCTCATGTATCCACTGCGATAAGGAAGCAGTCAAAAACCCGTTCTCCGTCCGTTGGCATTAGTGTACACCAAGACCTTCCGTTCTTTCACGACCGACCAGATTTACCGTAATAAGGTGACAACGGCTGGAAGCGGTGTTTGAAACCGACCCGCTGGGCAACGTCAGCTGCGCACCAAGCCCGTCGCAACCACCCCCCAGCTCCCTTAACGCGGGTTTTGGGGCCCACCTAGGGTTTTACTGGATGATCCACACCCAGCTCGAGGTCCAACGGTCCGCCCTCTAGGTCCCTTCCTAGGCTATCCCCCCGAGGGCCGCACAGGTGTCGGGCCGCCAAGTCGCGGCGTATGTTGGAGAGGCATCTGTTCGCCGTGTCGGTCTCGGAGCCGTTCGAGCTTGGACACCCGAAACGACTGCGGGGCAATGGCCCTCGGATGGTTGTGGGCCGGGTTCGCACGGGCGTATGATTCGAGGCGGTGATTGAGAAGCTGGCACTACCGCATCGTAGCCAAGTTGGGTGAGGGTGGGATGGGTGTGGTCCGCCGATAGCTGTCGAGAAATAATTTCCCATCCAGCAATCAGCCGTCAGACGTTTCCCAGAGGATTGGCCCCGGGAGCAACAACTAGACCGACCAAGTTTCACATGGACGTATAGTCCGCTATCCGGACAAGTGCCTACCTGAAGGTCCTAGGACGGTTTACCCCCACAAATACCGCCACACCGGGTAAAAGATTGCTTCAAGAGCCGCCTAGAGCTCACTGCGTGTGTCCTGTGGAGGGCTTAAGGGCCTTTTGGGGGCTACCGCTGGCGATTCTTTTTACTTAGGCAGGATGAGTCAGAAAAGGCTTTACGATCGTCAAGAAATATGTTATATATATCACAGTATGACGCGCGACAAACCGCGGACGACCAAGGAAGCCGCTGCCGCAGTCGGCATCTCGTTAATGACTTTGCAACGCTGGATCGCGGCAGGGAAAGTGGAGGCTCCGGAGTTGCGGATTCGGAGGGGTCGCGCTGTGAGGCTTTGGAAAGAACGCGCCCTGGCTAAGCTCCGAAATAAAAAGAAGGAGATCTACCGTCGTGGCAGAGGAAGAAAGAAGAAACAAACGCGGAGAAGGAGCCGTGACGGGCCCATTGCCGGCTGAGGAGGCGGAATGGTTGAGAAAATACGGGCGGCTCTTTACGCCAGAGTAAGTACCACAAACGGGCAAGATCCGGAAATGCAGGTGCGTGAATTACGCGAGTATTGCCGGAGGCGCAGGTGGGCCGTCGCACGGGAATACGTGGACGTTGGGATTTCCGGCACGAAGGCCAAGAGGCCAGAACTGGACCGGCTCATGGCCGACGCACAACGTAGACGATTGGATGCCGTCGTGGTTTGGCGCTTCGACCGCTTCGCCCGTTCGGTCTCTCACCTTCTCCGAGCTTTGGAGAATTTTAGGGCTTTGGGAGTGGAGTTCGTTTCGCTATCAGAACAAGTGGACACGTCTACGCCGACCGGGAAAATGGTGTTTACGGTCCTGGGAGCTGTCGCCGAATTGGAGAGGAGCTTGATCGTGGAGCGCGTTCGAGCGGGCCTTCGGAACGCCCGAGCCAAGGGTAAGCGACTGGGCCGTCCGAGGAAGGCCCTGGACCTCAACAGAATTGCTCTCCTTCGGGCAGAGGGTGCTAGTTGGCGCGCGGTAGGGGCTAGGCTAGGGGTATCGCCTGCGACTGCCTATATCGCTTCCAAGGGCCGTTTGGAAATCCCCAAGAAAGCGGCGCTTGCAACTTATTCATAGAACGGGGGAACATTGAGCCTCTGGGGGCGTTTAGAAATCTTATATTTTTCTTCAATGGTCCGCGTTGGAGCGTGCGTCCTGATCGAGATAATAAGTGCCGTTGGTATTTGCTCAGAAGAATAGAACAGTTTGTTCTACATCCTGGTGACACCCTTCCGATACGGTTGATCTCGTTATAGGACTGCCAATCCAGCTTGTCTTGTTGTACGCGGTTGTGGCCGGAGTGACGGCTTGTGGTCGTGTGCTATTACCGTAGTAGCTGTCTCGGACGATAACGTCATCTTGTAAAATTCCTGTCGATCTAGCGGGACTCGTCGACGAAAGAGCTACCAGGAAACCTGCCCGAGGTGCAAAATCCACATGTACGACCCAGGGCTGGTTCCGGGGCCTTCCGATACCTCCCGAGGCTCAGCAATCGAATGTACCCCACAGCAAATTGGAGCAAATGGGCCTAGATTGGGTAGGAGACTCCGGTTTTTGGAGGGAGGCGCTGGGATTAACGCAGGAGGACCTAGCCAGGGCCTTTTCTGGATGCAGTCGAGGAAAGACGGCCTGGGGGATCGCACTTACTTCGCCGTCGTGTCCGACCACGGGTTTTCCCCGGTCGAGCAGCAACTGCACGTGAATGCGTTGTTCAAACAGGAGGGCCTGCTTCGGACTGACGAGGCTGGCACCATCGTCGACTGGCAGGCCTACTTCCATCAGTCGGGCGGATCCGGCTTCGTCTTCTTGAAAGATTCGTCGGACACGGCCCTGCGCGACCGCGTCCACGCCCTCCTGCGGACCCTCAGCGCGGACCCCGCGAACGGCATTCGGGAGCTCTGGACGAGGGAGGACCTGGCGCGTTTCGGCGCCCGTCCTGACGCAGAATTCGGTGTGGACATGCGCCGGGGGTTTATCACCGGCAGCGGGCACGAGACCTTGATCACGCCCGCGACGCAGAAGGGAAAGCATGGATTCGCGCCCACCCGCCCTGAAATGCACGCCTCGTTGGTTGTGACCGGGCCGGGTCTGAACGGCCGGGGGAATGTGGGGATCGTGCGGATGACGCAGATCGCCCCCACGTTTGCCAAGCTGCTGGGAATCGGCCTTTCACCGGAAGTTGATGAGCCGATTGAGGCCTTGCTGCCCGGCGATTAAGGACACCAGCGCGGGCCGGCGGCTCCTGGATGAGCAACCTCCCCCAAGCCATCGCCACCCTCATCGCGCAAACGACAGCTCATGCCCATCCGGGTCAAGCATGTGACAAAGCGGCGCTTTGGTTCTATGGATCGAACCGCTCACCGTCGATCCACTTAAAATGAGACTTTAACGTTCTGCGCGCCCTGGAGGAACAACTCGCCTGAGTGTGACACTCGCCCATAGCCAGACAATGCTATCATTCGACCGGCCAGGAGAGGACCGATGCAACGACGACAGTTCATCCAGGCGGTAGGCGCGCTGGTGGCCGGAGCGACGGCGCGGATGCATAGAGGACTCGACGAAGCGAAACTCACCGCAGCTGCCGGGATAATAGAACGATCGGCCGACCAAGGTCACATTGCGGCAGCGAGCTTGCTCGTCCGGCAGAAGGAGATGATTTTCAAACGGGCCTTCGGTGAAGCCCGCACTGCAGACCCCCTCTTCCTCATCGCCTCCATCACCAAACCGTTAACCGCTGCGGGGATAATGGTTCTTGCCGAGAAAGGCGAATTGGCGCTTTCCGATCCTGTCCACAAGTTTGTCCCCGAGTTTGTCGAGGGCGATAGAAAGTTCATCACGATTCACCACTTATTGACCCACACCTCAGGACTTCCCGATATGTTGCCGGAAAATGTAGAGCTTCGACGTCGCCACGCTCCCCTCGAGGAATTCGTCGAAAGGGTCATTAAGACGCCGCTCCTGTTCAGACCGGGCAGTCAGGTCAAGTACCAAAGCATGGGCTTTCTCCTGGCGGCCGAAGTCGCCGAACGCATCACAGGCCTTCCGTTTCGCCAGTTTCTCGACGATGAACTTTTCAGTCCGCTCGAGATGAAGCGAACCGCTTTGGGCGTCGGTAGCTTCCAGCTTGCGGAGACAGCTCGATGCCAGGTCGCATCCGCGCCCGGGCTCTACGGAGGAGGTTCTGCGGGCAATGAAAGCTGGGACTGGAACAGTACCTATTGGCGAAATCTGGGTGCGCCTTGGGGAGGTGCCCACTCGACTACGGTAGACCTTGCGAAGTTCTTCCAGAATTTCCTACATCCCGGCGGGAGCGTTCTGGGTGAGAAAACCGTGGCCTCAATGGTTACGCACCAAACGCGCGGGCTCAACGAACTCTGGGGGCTCGGCTTTTCGCTGGATGCCGCAAGCTTCGGACGTAATTGCTCACCCTCGACCTTCGGGCACCTGGGCTCCACTGGAACCATTGCCTGGGCGGACCCGCAGAAAGACCTGATTTGCGTGCTCCTGACAACGCTACCACTGAAAGTATCCAGGCAAACGGTGCTGGAACCAGTGTGCCACCTCGTCTCAGAGTCTGCAATCTAGGGTTGCGCACACCCGGCTCCACGGGCATTTTAGGCAAGGAGCAGCCGTTTAACGGTGCCAGATCCTCAGCTCCCAATCTGCACCATACCTTATGTGGCTTAGTGTTTGCCCGGACTCTCTTTGGCGAGGATGCCGTGGGGCAAGGCGACGGCGCCCTCTCCTACTACCAGAACCAGTTTCACAGCCCCAGGCTGTGATGTAGATTCTCATTACGCTTGGTACAAAAAATCGGTCTGGTCAGTAACGCACAGAGGGGAACGCCATGAGCAGGTTATCTAGTAATTGCTTGGCCTTGAGTCTTGTGTTGAGTCAATCCTGGTTTCACTTGGACGTATAGTCGGCTTACCGGACAAGTGCCTACCTTGAGGCAGTGTCATTTTAGTAGCTGAGAGTGGATAGGTCCCGTCTAGCTTCCGAGTGACAGAGGCCAGACAGGACCCGGGAGGACCTGCCCCACCTTTCTTGGGGCGCGCTTCTTGGTGGATTGCAACAGCCCCACGCGGCGCTCGACGGGGAAATTTTTCAGCCGGGCACACGCACAGACGGACCCACAGCAGCAGCCAATCCGCTGCCATGGGTTTCTGGACTTCCCTTATCGGCTCGGGGGTGCAAGCTTCGTCATTCGCCACACTACTGCGCGTGGTGCGGATGGTAGCCTCTAACGTTTAGCCGGACCCGGTAAAGGCTGGTGTCGACGGTCACGTAGAGCACGTTCACCTCTTCGCCGATGCCGAATTCGACATTGCTTGGCAAGCCCACTTGTTTCTCCGCGCCTTCTTGGTGGGGCGGACCCGTGGGGATGAACCCGAGTTCTTCGCCTTCGGGATTTATGATCATTACCCCGGGGCGTTTCGCGCTACGGACCGTCAAATAGATGTTTCCTTTCTCGTCCACCGTCATGCCGTCGCAGCCGGATTGGTCTTCAAAGTCCGCTAGGGTCTTCCGTTCGCCCGATACCAAACCATCGGGGCCGAGTGGGAAAGCATAGACTTTCATCGGTCCCGGCGTTCCGGGCGGCGCATTAGGATTGGCGACATGCTCACTCCCGTTGTCGTGGTCGGCTGCGTAAAGCGTTTTCTCATCCGGGCTAAGGGTCACACCATTCGGTTTGGCTACCTCACGGGTAATTTCGATGACCCTCCCATCTTTGTCGACCCGGAAAATAGCGAAGTAGTCGAGATCGCGGGTTTCCGGGCCCAGGTATCGCGGATCGCTGAAGTAGACGCGTCCCTGGCTGTCGATAGCGAGGTCGTTGGGCGCGTTAAACTTCTTGCCCTCGTAGTTGTCCGCCAATGTTGTGCGCTTGCCGGTTTCAACGTTCCAGCGCGAAATCTGCCGGCCGCCGTAGTCGGACCCCTCGGCGGCGATCAAGTGACCCTCGGCGTCGAAGGCTAGCCCATTCGACTTGTGGCTGTCTCTGGCAAAGACAGTGGTTTCGCCCGTTTTCGGGTCGAAGCGCAGGATCATGCCTTTGTCTTCTCCGAAGGCGATGTCCGAGAAATAGATGCTGCCGTCGGGTGCCACCGCCGGCCCTTCTGTCAGTCCTCCCTTGATGTCGGCTGTTCGTGTGAAAAGGTGTTCCAACTTAGCTTCGGCCGGGACAATGCCTTCCTCAGCCGGAGCGGTAGCCTCCTCGGGTGCTTTCGGAGTTCCGCATGAAGACAGCAACGCCGTTATCAGCAGGAAGGGGATAGTGGTTTTGCTAAGTTGCATGGTCAAAGTTGTTCCATTCATCACGACACCTACCACGAACCGGCGGTCCCCCCAGTCCGTGCACGCGTGGCAGTGGCGAAAAACGCGTTTGTGAGTCTCTCGCGTCCCGACGCTTAGTCTCCAGAGCCTAGCGCTTCAGACACGGATGCATCAATTATGCCAGATAGATCCCCACAAACGGGCAAGTGTTTATCAATCCCGGTTTCACTTGGACGAATAGTCGGCTATCCGGACAAGTGCCTACCTGGAGGCAGCGTCACTTTTATAGCTGAGGGCAGATAGGTCGCGCCTTTGTCCGCTAGGTTTTACTTATCCTTTCGGGAAGGAACGCCAAAAGCTGCAGGCGTGCCGGGCGCCACATAACGTCATTATGCAGCATTCCGATTTCTGGCCCAGAAGTGCGGGCTGGTACCATCAGCACCGTCGCCCAGGGGTCGAGACGGAAGCCTCGCATGTGCGGTGCGGTGCGATGTGCGGTTGCTAGCGGCGCAGACTTCGCACCATCAAGTGGTGACGGGGGCCTTGGCGGGCGATTGTGCGCGATTGCGGGGGCGTTCCTGGCGGCGGGGCAAGCATCGAGGGGCCGCTAGATCACCCGGAGCGCCTCGGGGGCGCACAGTGACGGCACGCGCCCATCGATCTCTGGTGATCTCCAGGGCATCATCGAAGTGCTAACAGGGGTCCGTTGCGGTGACGATTCAGGCTCCTCGACCGGGCTTCCGAGTTCTTATGCGCCCCGGAATGCGCCCCTGGGCTTCACACCGACAGCCTGAACAACGGTAATCTGCTGAAAAGAATGGAGCGGGAGACGGGACTCGAACCCGCGACGTCCAGCTTGGGAAAATGGGCTTAGATTGAAAATAAAAAACATAGCGTCCATGGCGCTCACTTTCGGCCAATCTGACGCCCTGTAGTTTCAGCAGCTTGCTCCAAGGCTCCTCTTAATGGAGCACAAATGGAGCACGCGCTACCTCACCTTTGCGATCCACGTCGCAGGCATCATCCGATCCGGGGACCGCCCGTTTGTAGACCTCCGTCTGTTGCGGTCCTGGGCCGTTTGCGGCTCGGGACCAACACCGTCCGATCGCAAGTCTATCAACAAAAGGAGCCAGCGATGCCAGAACAAATCACCGCCGACATTCAGTCGGCGATCGAACGCCTCGAACGCGAACTTGATGAACTGAAGCTCGCTGAAAAGAACAAGAAGACCGAAATCCGGAAGCACAAGAAGGCGCTCGCAATTCTGAACGGCGGCCAAAACAATCAGGCGACCCAAACCAAGGAGTAAGGAGATGGATGAGTTCCTATTCGACGAACCTGAACTTCCAGACCTCGCGGATGACTCCGGTGACGATGAAGAAACCGACGAGGGGGAGGAGCTGCGCTGCGATGCGGTTGGGGAGGGGCTGTTTACCGCCGTGGCCCTGGAAATGGACCCCGGCACCCGCACCTTCATCACGCTGCCGGTGGTGCCGCTGGAAGAAAGGATGTCTCAGGAATAAAGCGGGGGGGCGCTTGTCTTCTGGTCGGAGGCGCGGGGGGAAATCCAAACTTGACCACTACCGGTTTGTTTCTGCGTGGTGTTTTTTTTGGGGATGTGAGAGAATGGGCAGACTGATTGGAGGAAAGCATGAGCGTTGAGCTAATCAGTGTCTTGGTTGCAGTCCTGGCAATAGGGGCGACCTTGGCCGGGCTGATCCTGACCAGCAATCGCGCGTTGCGGCAGGACATCAAAGACTTGCGTGGCGAAGTGGGCGAACTGCGCGAACGCATGGCGCACCTGGAAGGATTGCTGGAAGGATTGCGCGAGGCCATCAGCGGGCGGGTCAAGGCCAGCTAGGTTGCCGTTATCCGGCCTCGGAGCAAGTAGTAAAATTAGCGGATTAGGGGCTTGACAAATGGAATGCCAATTCGCACACCCCATCAAGAGCAGAGAGCAGAGAGCAGAGAGCAGAGAGCAGAGAGCAGAGAGCAGAGGCAACCCTAGCCGCCCGCCCGGTCGCGCCGTCCGCCTTGCTCGGCGATGCGCTGGGTGCGGTCCGAGGCGAACGTTCCGCAGGCTTCTTCCCGTCCTTGCCGCCGTGATCCTGCAACCGACACCTGGGCTTGCACAGACCACCATACGCGTGTTCGACAGCGCCGTGGCCGCCAACGAGAACGGCGCCACCTACAGACAACGCGTATGGCTGCTCAGCCAGCCGACACAGAACGTCACAGTACAGGTGAGCAGCAGCGACACGACGGTCGTGACCGTGAACCCCACCACGCTGACGTTCACCCCGCAAAACTACACCATTGCGCATCACCTTCTCGGCTTCGCCTTTCTCCTTTCGGCCTGTCGACTCCTGTCGGAACTTTCCGTCGTGGTCCCGGTAGCTCATCCACCAGACGCGTGAATCGCGCCGGCGGTACAAACTACCGGAGGTATTTCTGGGTCTACCTGTCTTGTTGTTCATCGATTCCTCCATTCACATGAAATTGCTGACGCCACTCGGCCAGCTCCGACAGTCGGAAGCGGATCAAGCGGCCCATCATGCGGTAATGCGGCGAGCCGCGACGCTCCGACACTCCCACCCACTCGACCTCGCCCCGCTGCCGCGTCCGCTTCGGGAGGAAACAGAGGCCTCTGGCCGTCCAGGAGCTGCTCGGCAAGGTCAGCGACCTGTTTGCAGTTTTCCCTTGGCACCCGATAATCTGTTCCGAGATTTAACAGGGTTTTCTGTTGAACCTTGTCACCGCTACGTTCGGAATGCACCGAGCGGTAGCTGTCCGCGGGGGGGAGGTCCTCACCGCCCGCCAGATCTGGCCATGCGGTAGCCAACCTGGCGTTCGGTGAAGATGTAGGCAGGGCTGTTGGCGTCATCGCCGAGCTTGCGGCAGAGCTTCTTCACGAAGGCGCGCACCAGCCGAGAGTCGCCGGAGTACCGCCCGCCCCACACCTGCCGCAGCAGGGAACCGTATGTCGATACCCGTCCGGCGTTGACCGAAAGCGCGCGGAGCAGCTCGTATTCGGTGGCGGTCAGCTGCGCCGGACGGCCGGCCAAGCTCACCCGGCGTTCCTCGTAGTGAATGGCCAAGTCCCCCAGCAGATAGGGTTCGGGCGGCTCGGCCCGCCGGCGCAGGGCCGCCTGGATTCTCGCCACCAGTTCCGTCGGCGAGAAGGGCTTGACCACGTAATCGACCGCTCCCATCTCCAGGGCCCTTGCGATCGTCTCGTCCCCGCCGTAGCCGGAGATGAAGATGACCGGCAGATCGGCCAGCGCGGGGAGGCTTTGCATCAGCTCGACGCCGTCGGTCCCGGGCAGCAGCAGATCCAGCAAAACCAGCTCGGGCTGGTTGCTCTTGAGGAGGCCGGGCACCTCCTTCGGGTCGCCGGTCACCAGCGGGTAGTAGCCCGCTTTCTCGAGAATGCCCCGCACGTACACCAGTGTCTGCGGGTCGTCGTCCACCACCAGGATGCGGGTCGGCTGCGGCCCCTCACGCCGCCTGCGGGCAGGGGTCCGGACGGGACCCCCGGCGGCGCCCTGGCCGGCCTCCTCGATCACCGGAATCGTGAAGGTGAACCGCGTACCCTTGCCCGCCCCGCCGCTCTCGGCCCAGATGCGGCCTCCGTGCGCCTCCACCAGCCCCTTGCAGATGGCCAGACCCAGGCCGAAACCCCCGCCGCCGCGTTCGCGATCGTCGCCGGCGACGCCAGCGTGCTTCCGGAACAGGTGCGGCAGCTGGTCGGCCGGCACGCCCTGGCCATCGTCAGCTACCGAGAGTGCCACATACACGCCGTCCCGCGCCGCAGCGACCCGGATCGGGGACGACTCGGGAGAGTGCCTCGCCGCGTTGGAGAAGAGGTTGTTCAGAACTTGGACGATGCGCCGGCTGTCGGCCAGCACCCGGGGCAGGTCCGGCGGCAGGTCGATGCGGAGGGCGTGCCGGCCGCCGCTGCTCAGGAACGTGTTCCGGGCCTGGTCCACCAAGCCGGCGACCTCCGTCGGGTCGGGCGAGACCGACAGCGTGCCCGCCTCGATGCGCCCCGCATCCAGCAGGTCGCTGATCAGGCCGCGCATGTGATCGGTCTGCTCGTCGATGATCCGGAAGAACTGCAGCATCTCGGCCGGGTCCAGAGCCGAGGAAGCGCCCAGCACGGTCGCGGTCGAGCCCTTGATCGAGGTCAGCGGGGCCCGCAACTCGTGGCTCACCATACCCAGGAAATCGGCCCGCAACCGCTCCAGCTCCTCGAGCGGCGCCAGGTTATGAACGCCGGAGCAATAATAGACCAGGGAGCGCCGCGTAAGCGGCGGTTTCTGGCGGTGCAAAATTAGACCAGCGCAGTTCGATTCCATCAAACATTGTGATTCTGATGTGTTTTGTGAAACACCGGAGGTGTGCACACAGTGGAACTCTATGCGCGTGTTCGACGAGCAGTTCAGGCTGAGGGGATCAGTGAACGGGAGGCGGCGCGGCAGTTCGGGCTAGCCCGCGAGACGGTCCGCAAGATGCTGCGGTACTCGATCCCTCCGGGCTATCGGCGGCAGCAGCCGGCGCGGCGGCCGAAGCTGGATGCCTGGGTGGGGATCATCGACCAGATCCTGGAGCAAGATAAGGCCCAGAGCAAGAAGCAACGCCACACGGCCAAGCGGGTTTTTGAGCGGCTGCGGGAGGAGCACGGATTCCGGGCGGATACACCATCGTGAAGGACTACGTGCGGCTGCGGAAGCTGAGCCAGCGGGAGATGTTCGTGCCGCTGGAGCATCCACCGGGGGAGGCCCAGGCCGACTTTGGCGAAGCGCAAGTGGTGATCGGCGGGGTGGAGCGCAAGGCGCACTATTTCGTGATGGAGCTGCCGCAATCGGACGACTGCTTCGTGATGGCGTTTCCGGCTGAGACGACCGAAGCGTTCTTAGAAGGGCACAACCACGCCCAGCCGCCGCGTCCGCTTCGGGATTAAGGTGTATTCCACATTAGCCCGGATTTCCTTTTTGAAAACGCAGCGGCAACCTTCAGCTAACCTCCAACGTCAATATTGATACTGGTTGCAGCATCAATCGGATGCGTCACCGGGAGCGGAGCTTCCAGAGCGCGGTCGGGGTCTCCCTCTTGGAATTCGTCCTTGTGCCTTCCGTATCGGCGGGCGCTGCTTTTCTTTGGGTTCGCTCCGGCGGGGAATTCAATCGGGCGCTCGGTGTGGGTGTCGTTCTCTACATCCTCGGTTCTTGGATGTTTCGCCGGTGGATCATGTAGAGCGTATAGGGGCCGTTGACGCGCTTGTACTCTTTCCGGTGGCCGGAGTTGGTGCGGGGCAGGCTGCACAGCACCATCAGCCGCGCCATGAAGCCTAGATCGGGGTCCGCTTCGCTGGCGATGACAAGCTGGTTTACTTGATCGGCCACGGTGAAAGAGTGCCGCGCCTGGGGCGTGGCTTCGCGGATCGCCTGGATCGGGCCGGGCAGATCGGCGATGACTTCGGCAATCGGAACCAACTCGCCGCGTTGACGCTGCATGGCTTTATTCTCCCATGCCACTCAGACAAGACAGGGACACCACTCATATCACAACCAGAGAAAGCGACAGAGAAATCAAAACCGGAATCGGATGCCTGACTCAATCTGGTCGGCATCGATCGGCCCACCTCGGCTGGAGCGAAAGCGATAGCCAAAGCGGAACTCCACGCGTTTGGAGACCCGAGCCGAGAGGCCCCCCATGATCTGATAGGCAAACCGGGAATCCTCGTATGTGGCTGTGAGGAGTCCGCCGGGGAGGGGTGGTAAAAGCAAATTGCCCAAGAGTTCGTCGGGGGGGAGGGGGCCGAACTCAATGGAGACGGTAGCGGTTTTATCGTGGAAGAAAGCTCCCAGGCCGAACCCAACATAGGGACTCACTCTCCATTTGGGATAGCGGTAGTAGACATTGCCCATGAGGGACTGGGTCTTGATTTCTCCGTCGAGCCCTATGACGGGCGTGATGATGGTGGCATCTGGTTGGGAGACTTGTCCGTCTGGCCCGGAGAAGGTGAGGGGCGGGATGTTCCGAGAGGAATTTTCAATACGATTGCCAATCCCGGCTTTCTGGTATCCCCATTCAATCTCGGTGGAGAAACCCTCTTTGAAGGCGTACCCGAAAGCCGCCGTAAAACCAGGGCCAGCTTTCAAACCGAGGCCCGCTAGGGGATTCGGGTCGTATGGAAAAACGGCTGATCCAGCAAAACCGAGGAAGAATGCCCTGGACTGGGTAATTTAGACACTGAGGTTGGGAATTAACTACCCTGGTGTCATATGAACAAAAAACATCATCGTATTGCAGCTGACGTAAAAGCCGATATCCTACGCCGCGTCAAGGAAGAAGGCATCTCGGTGGCCCAGGCCGCCAAGGATCACGGTATTTCTGAAGGGAGCATCTATGGTTGGATGGTAAAAGGAGCAACCGGTGCCCCGTCCTGGGCGGAGTTCTCCCGACTTCAGAAGCAGAACAGAGAACTCCTGGAACTCGTGGGCGAGATCACGCTCAAGCTCTCCATGACTCAAAAAAACAATTGAGCGAAGGAAGAAACAAATCAGCGCTTGCCCGAGCCCTTGGCATATCCCGCGCGAGCCTGTATTACGTCCCAAGAATGAAGGAGAAGGACTGGCGCCTCAAGGTCCGCCTGGAAGAAGAGCTGCAGATCCATCCCTCCTACGGCTCCCGGCGAATTGCTACGGCACTGGGACTCTGCCGCCAGCGGGCGCAGAGGGTCATGCGTCTGTTTGGCATCAAGCCCTACCGCAGGAGAGGCAGAAAATGGAGAAAATCCAAGGTTTCCCGGACCTATCCCAACCTCCTGCTCGCGCTCATGCCCGCATATGCAAACCACATCTGGGCAACGGACTTCACCGAGTTCGTGCAGCACGGAAAGAAGGTCTATGTGGCGACCGTGATCGATCTCTACACCCGCCGGATCCTGGGAATCCAGGTTGCGGTGAGAAAGGGAGCCGCGCTCACCATTCAGGCGCTTTCCAACGCCCTGCTCCATCATCCGCGCCCGGGTCTATTCCACTCCGACAACGGGAGGGAGTATGACGCGATGGCGTTCACTGAAATCCTTGATGGATGCGGCATCGTGATTTCACGGAGCCGCCCGGGGTGCCCTTGGGAGAACGGATACCAGGAATCGTTCTACGACAAATTCAAGGTTGACCTGGGAGATCCGAACCGCTTCAAAACACTGGGGGAGCTAGTGGCGGAGATCTACCGCACCCTGTGGGACTACAACAACACGCGGATTCACTCCGCGCTCAACATGCCGCCTGTGGTATTCGCCAAACGGTATGCGTTAGTCGCGTAAAAAACTCTCAGAATCAGTGTCTAAAGAAATCAGTCCTTGACACCGCGAAGGATCTCTGGCGGGGCCTGGCGGCGCAACGGTCGGGACGGGCGCGAGCTTACGGAACGCGTCACTAAACTCGGTGCTGACGCCGCTGATCGTCTTCTTGAGCCGGATCGTCTTGAGCTTCTGCGTCCCGAGGTTCTTGATCACCGGCAGCAGCAACTCGATACGGTCATCGTTTTTGGGCAGACCTTCCTCGTCGAGGAAATCCCGGAACTGCGCCATGTAGTTGGCATGGATGCCCAAGATGCCGAGTGTCTCGAGAACGCCGATGTGTTTGGGCCGCTCGACGCCTTTGGAGAGCTGCGTCTTGCCGCTGCGTTTGAGACTCAGGTCGAAGTCCTTGAGCCGCACGCCCCGCCCGAAGAGCTGGATCTGCGCGCCTTCCCCCTTGCCTACGTTCATCAGGCCCATCGTCGAGACGCGCCAACTGCTCCAGCCCTCGGTGAACTTCTTCGAGCCGATCAGCAGGTGCACGTCGAATGCAGATTGTTGATTTCGTGGAAGACCGATCCCGAGAATTCGCACTCGCCCGGGGCAAGGCCATGCTTCTCGAGCAGTTCCGCTCCTAAGTTCAGTTCCAGAGACTTTTCTGAGAATTTCATTGTTCAGGGGGATGACTTCATCGCAACCACGCCCTTCCATCTTTCGTAGGGAGCCCTTACTCGCCCGCTGGCCGTTCCAGAGCACTCTTCAGCAAAGGGAGGTCGTCCTGAATGGTAAGCCATACGTACTCCAAGTCGAGCTGGTAGTAATCGTGGACCGCGCGGTCACGGAACCCTGCGATCTGTCTCCACGGAAGGGAAACACGCTCCTTGAATTCGTCCGACAATCGCTTCGACAGCTCACCGATCACGGCAAGCTGCATGATGACTGCGCTCTGCACGACTTCGCTCGCGAAAAACGCGCCCTTGTCGAGGCCTGCTACAAAGCGCTCGATCTTTGCGGTCGCATCTACGATCTGCCGCCGGTAGACATCATCGAACTTCTTCATAGACGGTTTTGAGTTCCTGGAGGGCGAAGGGCTTCACGTGGGGATTCAGGCTGTTCCTGGTAACGAGGTCCACCTTGCATCCGAGTGCGGTCTCAAGTTCGTCGTTCAACCCAAAGAATTTAAGCAGACTCACCGGTTGCTTGAGAACGACGAGGACATCAACGTCACTCTCCGGCGTATCCTCGCCGCGGGCGACAGATCCAAAGACGCCAGCGTATTGCACGCCGTAGCGTTCGAGGATCGGAGCCGCTTTCTGCCTGATTTCGTTGAGGGTCATGCTCTCAGTGTACGAGGGATGGCAGGGTTTGACAAGTGCCCGGATTCCCGCAAGTTACGTGCCCCAAAATGCCCGAGTTGTTGGACAGAGCTGACGAGTCTGATTTTTTGTACCAATCGTTGTGAAAGATATTACATCACAACTTAGGGTTGTGGAACTGTGTTTCAGTTTGGGTAATAGTACCCTGGTTCCAGGGCCTATTACCGACCGCGGCGGTGAGCAGCGCGAGGCAGCCGAGAAGAGAGCCGCAGACCTTCATTTCTAGCCGAAAGCTGTAATGAACTCACCTGATCCAAGCCGCTGAAGTGGGACGGGCTTGTTTCCGCACCGCTCCACCATTTCGCGGATCACCCGTAAAGGAAGTCGCGCCGCGCTCGTTCGCCTGCCGATCCAGCTTCAACAGCGCTTCCCGCATCATATTCAGCTTCGCCCGGCTGTAGCGCTTGAACACCGAGGCGTCGCCTTGTCGCAGCATCTGCGTCACGAAATGATCCGCCACGCCCCCGGCGCTGAGCCGGGTCGCAAACGTGTGGCGCAGCTCGTATAGTGAGAAATGAGGCAGCCCGGCCCACCTGAGCGTCCGGTTCCGCAGCTTGCGCACCGTCGTGATGTGCGGCTTGCTGGACCCCATCCGCGGGCTCGGGAACAAGTAGTCGGAATCGCCGCTCTGCTTCATCTGCGAGGCGAACGCTTCGCGGGCTCTGTCGGTCATCGGCATGTCCGCGATGTCGTTCACCGTCTTGGAATCCGGCAGATGCACGATCCCGTTCTCCAGATCGACCTGTCCCTTTCGCATCGGGATCAACTCGCGATAGGGCCGTAGAGTCTGTGTGGAAACTCGGTTTAGCTGGCTGGAAATCAAAAGGGATCATGATCCGCTCCAGAGTTCTGGTGTTTCGATCTTCGCCGAGTCGCCGGTCCGGGAGTCTGCTGAACTAGCCTTCCTGATCTAGCTTCGGTTTGTTGCGCCACAGGCGGGTGAGGTTGAAGGCCGTTGCGGCCAGCGCGAACTCCACCGCGACCTTCCCCAGGCCCCGCCGCCGGAACTGCCGCATTCCACGCACGAGCCGGGCTATTGCAAATCAAAAACCATTACTGCAACAACGCGCTGCGCAGCCAGCAGAGCATGGCCGTGGCAGCAACCACCGTCAAGAAACCGTCAGAAAACTCGCCCCTCAAGCGGGCTGGTCCGTAGGCGTTGCGAGCGAAAGCAGACGCCCCGAAACCGTGTAAGAGCAATGAGAGGAAGGAGTTGGGGGAAAACCGTGGAAGACAGCTGCCTGATTGCCTAGCAGCCCGTGGCGGCCACCGGCAACAGAAGCTCGGGAAGCTCATGGATTGTGACGTTGGGGCAAACCTCGCGCGCGATTTCGCATAGGTGGCGATGATGGCTCAGGTATATGACCTGCCCCACCTCGGCCATTTCGGTGAATAGACGAAAAGCCTCCTCAGCGCGGAAGTCATCGAAGGTCTCCAAAATGTCGTCGGCTACGAATGGCACTGGGCCATGCTGCTCGACGAACTCGAAATAGCCGGCGACACGCAACGCGAGATAGAGCTGGAAGCGCGCACCCTTTGACATCTCGGAAGCGATCTTCGCACCGCTGCTGGCGGCGATACCCATGAGCACCTCCCCCCTGTCTGTCAACTGCGCATCCAACCGTGAATAGACGCCGCGGCTGATCGTTCGGAAGGCTTCCGAGGCGCGTTTCAACATCGAACTACGATGTTCGTCCCTATACGCGCCCAGGGCGCGCTTCGCGGCCTCGATGCCAAGCTGTGTCCGGAGGTAAGCGAGCGCCCCTTCCTCGATATCGAGAAGAACCGTGCGACGTTGCTCTTCAAGCCTAGCCACTGCATTGTCACCGCCCACCGCACTGATCGCATCCTCGGCGCGGCCAAGCGCCAGATAGAGCTCGTTTGTGCGTCCGGACGCGTCCTTGAGTCGAGCCTTGATCTCGGCGATTTCCCGTTCGAGTTTGTCCGAGTCAGTATTCTCAAGAGCCGATACTGCCTTTTCCAACGATCTCGCCTTCATTGACTCCACTAACTTGGTTTCGCAGTTGGATAGTTCTTTACGAACCGTAGTCCGGCGCGCCACCTTTTTCAGTTTCTCGTCCACCTCCCTGAGGGAATCCACCCCGAATGCCTTGAACATCTCAGAGGCAACGGCGCGCAATTCGACGAGGCTATTCTCGACCTCGGCAATGTCTTTGGCGACGCTTTCCATCTCCTTGAGACATTGGTCGCGCGCCTTTCGATCATGGATTGCCTTGCCAAGACGGTCGCTCAAGCCTTCGTTGATTGCGACGACCTGTCCGGCGTCGAAGGTGTTGCCCAACTGCTCCACGAGGGCCCGCACGGCAGCGGTAAAATCAGCCTGATCCTGCTCCATCTTCCCGATGCGATCGGCCATCGCAGCGCGATTCTCGAGAGTCGACTCCAGAACAGCCACCTCTTCGAGAATACGTCGGACCGCCGCGGTAGAAGGCTCCGGATCAGCCCCCCCGAGCCAGCAACGGGCCAGCGTTGCGGTCCAGTCGGCATGCCATTTGGCGTCGTCTCGACCCGCCTGTTTCGCATCGCGCCGTCGGCGCTCCAACTCCACCTGCGTTCGTTCAACCTCTTGTCGCGCGGCCCTCAATGCGACGCGTCGTTCCTTGTCCGACTCGACGGCCGCTTGCGCGATCTCGACTAGAGCCTCAAGGTTTAACGCCGGATCATGCGCGACCCGCGCGGTCGTCATGGCTTTCGCAAGCCGCCCGTGATGTTGGTTCTCATCCTCGCTCGCTCGCGCGATTTCAGCGTCCTGACGGCCGATGTCTCCCAGCGTCTTGAGGACTTCCGCGCGTCGATCAATCCAGGCCGTGAGCTTGGGAACCGTGACGGTGGCCGGCAGACCTTCTGCACCTGTCCTCGCCATGACCTGAACGGCGGCGGACACTTCATCCAGGACCTGACGTTGTTGCTTGCGCGCCAGAGCGAGTTCTCCCGCATTTCGCTCGAGTTCCGAGGTTTTCTCCCGCAGGCCCTCACTAGACTGCCTCAACTGGGCCAGTTCGGTTGCGTGCGCGACACGGGAGGCCGTTGCGTCGTCGTCGTCCCTCAGCCGTTCCTCGAAGTTTTCGGCGGAGGCGGCATCGAGTGTCGCGCGATGAGTCTGCCACGCCTCATCCCGCAGTGCCCTTAATTGCACAGCCTCTTCATCACCGATGACCCCGGTTTCGGACCTCTTTGCCTCCATCAGACCGGAGAGCCTGTTCCGGTTGGTCAGGAGACGCGTCTCTTCGCGTTCAAGTAGGTCGATGTCTTTGACGGCTTGGTCAAGAGCGGATCGCCAGACATCCACCTCGCTCGGCTCCGGCACGCTAACCCCCACGAGGACTTCGGGGGCACCATCCCACGGGTGAAGCTGCGCTACCTGCGCATCGAGCGTGGAATTGAGCTCGTTCCGTCGCTGCATGTGCATCGCCATACGCGAACGATGGTCATCTGCATGAACGGCCTTGGTCGCGGCATTCAGGCAATCAAACGCAACATCGGTGCCATCACCGGCCTCGGCACCAGTTTTTTCGACAGCACGGCGCGCCGTGCCGACGGCTGCCTCTGCCTTCCCCATTTCGGCTGCCGTCGTCCTCAACCGCTCATCAAGACCTGACCGCTGTTCAATTAAGTCATTTAATGAGCCTACAACCCCGGCGGGAACGACGAGAGAAGTGGGAGCAATACCGGACGCTTCACTCAAACGACGTATTATGGCCCTGATTGTCCCATCGTATTCGCTTAGCTTGGAACGCCGCTCGGGCAGATCCGCCGCTGCTGTCACATAGCGCGCACGAGCGTTATTAAGTTGGGTGATACGGCTCTCGAGACTGAGGATCGCGTTGTCGACGGCCAACGACTCCTTCTTCTCGCTCAGTTGCCGTTTCTGGAGCTTGAGGCTGTCGAGCCTAGTAGTTAGCTCGGGTTCCTGGACAATTAGACTGCCGACCTGCTTGAACCAGACTTGCGGAACCTCTGGCAACGATTCAAGCTCCATGATCTCGCCGCGCAGTCGATGGATTTCATCAAGCCAAGGTAGCCCTTGAATGCGACGTTCAGCGTCTTCACGCTCGGTCTCCAGTTTGGCCCGCACCGACATGCCCTCGTCGTAGGCCAATTTCGCCCGATCCCGACTCGTGATGAATCGGGCAAAGGCACTCGCGACGGTGTCGAGCTCCTTCTTCTCCTTATCTGGATGGAGAATCTCCGCCTTCAACTTGTAAAGTTCCGTGTTTTGGGCCCGGCCTCTATGAAATCTCTCGGCACTCTCGCGAAGTCGGTTCAAGGTCTTGCTCAACTCGACAAGACCGGTGCTGGTCGCAAAAAGCAACTGACCCAGATCACCATCGCTTCTGAGGATTTCATCACCGCCCCCTTCCAGGGTATCGTCATCAAGCGAGAACATTGCCTTGTAGGCGTCGCGATCCATGCCACCGAGCGCGTTGGCAATGACGCCATCGGCGATAGGCTGGCCATGCTCGTCGAGCAGACTAGCCCGGGTCTTACGAACCCGTGGCGTTGTTGCAGAAATCTGACTCCATCCCCAACGCTCTCCCCCCTGATAGGCTAGGGGATGGGCAAAAGCGACTACACCTTCCGATATAAGGTTCGCAACTGGCCGCAGTACAACCGGGCTCTGGTGAAACGTGGGCAGCTGACACTGTGGTTCGACACGGAGGCAGTCGCTGCCTGGCGTCATCCAGGACCCTTCGAAGGGCGAGGCCGGCCCAAGGTCTACGCAGATGCGGCGATCCAATGTGCGCTGGTCCTGAATTCGGTGTTTCACCTCAACCTACGGACCACTCAAGGGTTCCTTCAATCCATCGTGGCGCTCATGGCTCTCGACCTCCCAGTGCCCAACTACAGCACGGTGAGCCGAAGGCAAAGCGCCGTCGACGTCCGACTGAGTGTAGGGCCCACGGATCGACCACGACATGTCGTCATCGATTCGACGGGCCTGAAGATCTACGGAGCCGGTGAGTGGCACATCAGAAAACACCGAACCCTCCGCCGTAGGACATGGCGAAAGCTCCACCTAGGCGTCGATGAGACGACGAAAGAGATCGTTGCGATGGACCTGACTGCGAGCAACGTCCACGACGCCCGAAGGCTCTCTTCGTTGCTGTCTAAGACTCCTGGTTCGATCGGGCAAGTCTCCGCAGACCGGGCCTACGACACGGGTTCCTGCTACGAGGCCGTGCTCCAGCACGACGCTATCGTGACGATCTTGCCGCGACGCAATGCACGATGCAGCCGAGACTCTCATCCGCCTCCGTGGCGTGCGATGCGCGATACCCATCTCCGGCGTATTAGGACGCAGGGCCGTTATGAGTGGCGGAAGTCGAGTGGCTGCACTCGCCAGAGCGTGGCGGAGAATGCGGTCTCACGGTACAAGGCGATACTCGGGGTAAGCCTCTCGGCCCGCACGGTCAAGAACCAAGAAGTCGAAGCCGCGATCAAGTGCGCTGTGCTGAACCGGATGGCGGAGCTTGGAATGCCACGATCGGAGCGCGTGTACTGAGGCGGATGAGCTTCTCGGCCCGGTTCGCCGCGAGCGCGAATTACGCAACAACGCCGATCCTCGCCCCGGTCGCGGTCTGGGTGCCATCCCAGTCGATGCCCTGCGCAGCTAGCTCCTTCTGGACGCCTCAGCGACTGTGTGCTGCCGCTGGGCCCGCCGATGAGCGGCTGCACAGCCGCTTCACACAACGGCTGCCTCAAACAACTGTATCCTGCCTGTAGTGGCGTCAATTTCAGCCGGGATCCCCTGAGGGATGGTAAATTTCTGGCTGATATGACCGATCATCGCCCCCCGCCAGGAGGGCAGGTTTCGTTCGCCCACATGGTCGGCCAGAACCTGTTCGATCGTCAAAGAACCGTAGCTCTCTCCGGGACCACAGCCGGTGCAATTGCCAAACACGAAACCGTTTATCTCATCCAAGATGCCAGCCAACGCCAGCTGGGTCAACATCCGGTCCACTCGGTAAATATTCTCCTGGATGTCTTCCAAGAACAAAATCGCATCATTCCAGTCAGGCAGGTAAGAAGATCCTACGATGGCTGAGAGAACGGTCAAGTTGCCACCCAACATTCGGCCGCGGGCAACCCCGGGGACGATGGTCTGTATTCTGTTCTGGACCTGGGTTAAATTGTCACCCAAGAGCCTGGGATTCGACAACTCGGCCGCCTGACCCTCAAAAAGAATCCTGGTAAAGTGTTCCACTGTAAAGCTATTCCACGGGCCGATCCCGGCCGGGCCATGGAAGGTGACCAGCCCCGTCTTGGAATGAATACCCAGTAGAAGCGCCGTCACATCGCTGTAACCCACCAGAATCTTGGGATTCCGACCGATGAGTTGATAATCCAGCAGAGGGAGGATTCGGGCGCATCCCCAGCCGCCCCGAACGGCGACTATGCCAGCCACTGAGGAATCCTCGAACTGGCGGTTCACATCGGCGGCTCGATCTTCATCGCTGCCGGCCAGATACCCTCTACGATCCATGACATGCTCCCCCAGTTTCACCCTGAGGCCGAGAGCTTCCAGGCTTTCCTGGACGATTTCTATATCCATCCGGTGGGCAGTGGCACCGGCGGGATTGATAAGTGCCACCTTGTCTCCTTGACGAAGCCGACGGGGCTTTACCAGAGCTGGCCTGGTTTGCTGCTGTGGCGGGCGAGCCAGCACTCCTTCGAAACCCAGCCAAATTAAACTGTTTAGAAAACTTCGTCGCTGCATCCTATTCCCTGTGGGCAATATTAGCAGAGAATCCGGCAGTGGTTTGTGTTGACCTGCCCCCTCGAGTGGCACCACCCTCTAAGCTAGACCCCTCTGAGAGAAGAAGTGCGCCGTGTCCGGGATGAAGTCGTAGTGCAGCGTGTTGAGAACGCTCAGGTCCATGCTCGGCATGCAGGAGTGGCTGGAAGTGGGGTCGGTGGGGTCGGTGCGCTGCATCGCGCCGGGCCGGTTCACCGGAGTGGCCGTGGAGCTGGATGGTGGCAGCCGACTCTTTACGACACTGCCGGTGGTGCCCGTCCAGAGATGACTTTCCCGGGAGTAGACAGGGGCTGGATCGTTGCGAAGCCGTTCCTTTGTGCAAGCCATTCCGCTCAGCTGTAAGCCCGGACTTCCTTTATGAACTATCGGCGGCAACCTTCTGAATGACTCCAACGTCAGTATTGATGCGGGTTCCAGCATCAACATTGCCTTCCGGAGGTGTACACCGAATGGGTGAGAGCCAAAAACAGGCGTTTCAACTGTCATTCAACCGGTTTCTGCGGGTCACATTTCAGGGATCGCGAATCACTTCCGACGGCGGTCTGATTCTGGTGCGCGAGTTGGACGAACGTTTGGGGTTCGGCGAACTTATCGAACAGCACTTGATCGACTCTCGGGGGAAGAACACCCGGTTGCCCCTCGCTGACTTGCTGCGGCAGTCCATCTACAGCCGCTTGGCAGGATACGAAGACGTCAACGACGCCGAGCGGCTTTCCCAAGATCCGACGTTCCGGCTGATCGGTTCGGAGAAGATCTGGGAACGTGGCGCAGCCCTGACTTCCCGGTTACAGTCGTTCGAGACAGAACTGCTGACGCAAGACGAGAACCTTGCTGGTTTGGCAGCGATCAACCGGGATTTGATCGCCAGGGCGGAAGCTATGGATGCGCCGCGCCGGGTGGTGCTGGACATGGACAGCACCGAGATCCCGGTCTACGGGGAGCAGGAACAGAGCGCCTACAACGGGCATTTCGAGTCGAGTTGCTATCACCCGTTGTTGCTGTTCAGTCGCGAGGGTGACTGTCTGGCGGCCAAGCTGCGACCCGGCAACGTGCACAGCGCCGAGGATTGGGAAGAACTTCTCCTGCCAGAGATCGAACGGCAGCAGAAGCTGGGCAAGGAAGTGGTGTTTCGCGCCGACGCCGCCTTCGCCAAGCCGGAGATCTACGACGCACTGGAGGAGCGGGACGTGAAGTATGCGATTCGCATCCCGGCCAACGACAGTCTGGAGAGGGACATCGCGGAGTTGTTGACGCGGTCAGTGGGGCGACCGAGCCACAAGCCGGTGGTCTGGTACAAGAGCTTTCTCTACCAGGCAGCCAGTTGGAAAAAGGCGCGGCGGGTGGTGGCGAAGGTGGAGTTCCACTTTGGCGAACTGTTCCCTCGCGTGGGGTTCATCGTCACCAATCTGGAGACCGACAGCCGGGCGGTGGTCCGGTTCTACAACAAGCGGGGCACCGCAGAGCAATGGATCAAGAAAGGCAAGCAGGCGGTAAAGATGACCCGGCTGAGTTGCCATCGGTTTCGGTCGAACGAGGTGCGCCTATGGCTGAGCCTGATCGCCTACAACTTGGGAAGCCTGTGGCGGCGGCTGGTGCTACCGAAGAGGATCAACAACTGGTCGCTGACGAGCTTGCAGCAGCGGTTGGTGAAAACGGGAGGACGGCTGGTGAAACATGCGCGATATTACTGGCTTTGGCTGGCCGAAGGGCACTTGAGCCGGAGGCTGTTCAGCAGCATGCTGCGAACGATCTCGGCACTGCCGCTGCCAGACGGCTAGCGACCCAGGAGAGAGGGTAATTTTAGGGAATTATATAGTTAGGGAATTATATAGTAAAGTTGCCAAACGTGTAGACTCAGTACCTTAGAACATGGTACAATAGTTTACATGGGAAAGCCAAAGGCTCCAGGACGCTCTGACCGCAACGGGCTGAGCATAATTGATCTGTTCTCCCTCTTCCCGGACGAACAAACAGCAGAATCATGGTTCGAGGCAGAGCGTTGGCCGGGCGGAATCAGGTGTACCGATTGCGGCTCCAAGCGCTACGGCCAGGTGAAGCACAAGACCATGCCCTACCGCTGCAAGGAATGCCGCCACTACTTCAGTGTCCGCAAGGGGACCGTGATGCAGTCCAGTAAGCTCACCCTACAACAGTGGGTGATCGCGCTCTACATGGCGACGACTAATCTGAAGGGCGTCTCGTCCATGAAGCTGCGCCGCGAGCTCGGGATCACCCAGAAGTCAGCCTGGCACCTGATTCAACGCATTCGAGAAGTGTTCGCTCCCGGCAACGGCAAGCTAAGTGGAATCGTAGAGATTGACGAAACCTATATGGGCGGCCAAGAGCGAAACAAGCACAACTCCCAAAGGCTTAACGCTGGACGTGGAACAGTGGGCAAGGTTCCCGTTGTGGGAGCCATCGAGCGCGGCGGCAAGGTCAAGGCCGGTCCCGTCACATCAACGGAAGGTGCCGTTCTATCGGGGTTCGTGGCCGACTCCGTAAAACCAGGGTCAACCGTGTACACAGACGAGCACAGCGGTTACAACCGATTGGACATGCTCTATGAGCGAGAAACGGTCAACCATGGGGCAAGGGAGTACGTCAGAGGCCACGTCAACACCAACTCGATAGAATCCTTCTGGGCGATGCTGAAACGCGGTCACAAGGGCGTATATCACAAGATGTCTCCCAAGCACCTGCACCGCTACATCAACGAGTTGAGAGTGTCTCACCTTTAGTTGAAAGTCGAGCGGCGGTTCGCTGACCTGGTTCCGTAGAATCGGGTTGGGAAACTTTCTGGAAAGGGGAACCGCCGTGCAGAGAAGCTACCACATCCTAGGCCGGAGCGATAGCCGAAGCTCCCGCAAACTGGCTGCCTACCTGGCTCGCCACGGGCAGTTTCTGCTGCCCTGGGTGGAGTTGATCGAACAATCGCGGTTAGCCGTCGACGAGCTGATCGACGTGGTGGGTAGGGCGGCGATTGAAGCGGTGCTGGAGTTGTCGGCCGCGCAGGTGGCCGGTCCACGCCGTCAGGGCCGGCGGCGCCGTGGGGTAGGCTGGTATGGGCGCCAGCGGGGACGGGTGCGCCTGAAGGAGAGAAAGCTGGCCGTGCACAGGCCACGGCTCCGGCGGCCAGGCCGGGGAGCGGGGAAAGAAGTTCCCCTCCCGGCCTACGAAGCCATGCAGGAGGGCGAGGGTCTGGGGGCCCGGATGTTGGATATCTTGCTGCGGGGCGTCTCGACCCGGCAGTACCAGCGGGTGTTGCCGGAGATGGCGGACACCGTGGGTGTGTCGCGCTCCACGGTCAGCCGGGAAACGATGGAGGCTGCCGCAGCCGAGTTAGAACGTCTGTTGAACCGCCGCTTCGAGGAAGTAGAGTTGCTGATCCTCTACATCGACGGGATGGTGTTTGGCGACCATCACGTGATTGCGACTGTGGGCGTGGATGCGGAAGGGCACAAGCACGTGCTGGGGATTCAGGAGGGGGCTACGGAGAACGCCGCGGCCGTCCAGGACTTGCTGGAAGGTTTAGTGCGGCGAGGGGTGCAGCCGGCCCAGAAACGGCTGTTTGTGATCGACGGCTCGAAGGCCTTGCGGGCGGCGATCCGCGCCGTGTTCGGGGCCGAGCAGCCGGTGCAGCGCTGCCGCGCCCACAAGTTGCGCAACGTCCTGGACCGGTTGCCGGAGCCAGAGCGGGACCAGGTGCGGGCGGCGATGCGGGCCGCCTGGCGGTTGGATCCGAAGACCGGCAGGGCCAAGCTGGAGAAGTTGGCCCAATGGTTGGAGCGAGATTGTCCGGCCGCGGCGGCCAGCTTGCGGGAGGGTCTGGAGGAATGTTTCACCATCAACCGGCTGGGGCTTCCGGCTTCGCTGCATCGCTGTCTGGCCACCACCAATCTCATCGAGAGTCCGCAGGCGGGAGTGAGGTTGCGAACTCGCCGGGTGTGCCGCTGGCGAGATGCGGCCATGGTCCAGCGCTGGGTCGCCTCCAGCTTCCTGGCCACGGAGAAAAACTTCCGCCGCCTGATGGGGTACCAGGACCTGTGGATATTGAAAGCGATCCTCGAAGGATCAAAGTCGGCCACTCGACGGGAGGTGGCGTAGTATGATGGCTCCGAACCGCCGCTACGAACTTTCAACTGAGTTCAGGACACCCTCAGCAGGCGGGTGGGTTTCTGGTACTTTTAGTCCGTTTGGCCTAACGTAGAATTAGTAAGTTGCATGGTTTCAGGCGGCAGGTAAAGACCGAATCCCTCCCTCTCCGCCAAATTAACTCACCGGAAGCTGGCGTTCAAGATTTTCTTCCGTAGCCGGATCGACTGCGGCGTTACCTCCACCAGTTCGTCTTCACGAATGAACTCGATGGCTTGTTCCAGGTTGAGAATGCGCGGCGGAACTAGGCGGATCGCGTCGTCGGCGGTGGAGGCGCGCATGTTGGTCAGCTTCTTCTCCCTGACGATGTTGACGTCCATGTCCTTGTCGCGCGCGTTTTCCCCGATAATCATGCCTTGATAAACTTCGATGCCCGGGGTGATAAAGATTTCTCCACGTTCCTGCAGATTGAAAATGGCATAACCGGTAGCCTTGCCCACGCGGTCGGCCACAAGCGACCCGGTGGGCCGGGAAGCAATGTCGCCCTGCCACTCAATGTAGCCGTGGAACAGCGAGTTCATGATGGCCGTGCCGCGGGTGCCGGTGAGGATTTCGCTACGCAGTCCGATCAGGCCACGGGACGGCACGTGAAACTCCATCCGCGCCCGCCCCGTGCCGTGGTTCACCATCTTTACGACCTTTCCCTTGCGGGTCCCCAACTTCTCTATCACCACGCCCAGGAAAGTCTCGGGGCAGTCGATTTCCAGCAGTTCCAACGGCTCGTGGAGTTTGCCGTTGATTTCCCTGGTTAGAATCTCCGGCTTGCCCACCGCCAGCTCGTATCCTTCGCGCCGCATCATTTCGATGAGGATGGCAAGCTGCAGTTCACCGCGGCCCATCACCTGGAACGAGTCCGCACCGGCCTCTTCCACCTTGATCGAGACGTTGGCGAGCAGTTCCTTCTCCAGTCGCTCGCGCAGATTACGAGAGGTCACGTAGGTACCCTCGCGGCCGGCAAACGGCGACGTGTTGACCGTGAAGTTCATGGCGATGGTCGGCTCGTCGATCTGGATGTGCGGCAGGGGGCGCGGTGCTTCGAAATCGGTGACCGTTTCGCCGATGGTGATGCCTGCCACGCCAGCGATGGCCAGAATGTCGCCGGGGCGCGCCTCGGTTTCCTCCACGCGCTCCAGGCCCACGAAAGAATAGAGCTTGGTGATCTTCGTCTTTTGCAGCGAGCCGTCTAGCTTCACGATGCCGACCACGTCGCCCAGCCGCAGGGTTCCCTGAAACACGCGGCTGATGGCTAGCCGCCCCAGATAGTCGCTGTAGTCCAGGTTTGCAACCTGCACCTGGAGGATGCTCTCGGGATCGCCAGCCGGGCTGGGAATGTCGCTCAAGATAGCGTCGAACAGCGGCCGCAGATTTTCCGATCCGTCGTCCAGCGCCTTGTGGGCGATGCCCGCGCGCGCGTTGGTGTAGATCACCGGGAAATCGAGCTGGTCTTGGGTGGCGTCCAGGTCAATGAACAGGTCGTAGATCCCGTCGAGGACTTCCGGGATGCGCGCATCGGGCCGGTCGATCTTGTTGATGACCACAATGGGCGGCAGCTTGGCCTCCAGCGCCTTCATCAGCACGTAGCGCGTTTGCGGCAGCGGCCCCTCGCTCGCGTCCACCAACAGCATGACGCCGTCGGCGATCTTCAGCGCGCGCTCCACCTCCCCGCCGAAGTCACTGTGGCCCGGCGTGTCCACGATGTTGATCTTTACGCCCCGGTAATGGACGCCGGTGGTTTTGGCCAGGATGGTAATGCCACGCTCCCGCTCCAGCTCATTGGAATCCATGACGCGATCCGCCACCGCTTCGTTCTCGCGGAAGATGCCGCTCTGCCGGAGCATGGCGTCCACCAGCGTGGTCTTGCCGTGATCGACGTGCGCGATAATGGCGATGTTGCGTATGGTTTCGTTGCGCACACGCTGCTTGGCCGGCGCATGCGGCTGTGTTGTTACCAATGTCATCTTTACGGGAACCTTCGATTCTGAGACGGGATTTCCCCTTAGGGGTTCCGGGTAGCTTTCAGTATAGCACCTGGGCAAGAAAGTTCTTTAAAACGCAGCAGGTAGCCCTTTCTGGTCTCGGATTCTTCGACAGTGATGGTGCCCCGTTAGTAGCGACCTATCCGGCATCGTTGGTGACAAGGCAGTGTATCTCGTGTCGCTTGGACTTCACCACTGCGGCAGGCGGAAGACCACCGGCGCGACGGGCCGAGTTGCTACGGTGACCCGCCCATCGACGTCACTAGATGGGGGTGTCCACCCGTTCGAGCACCTGGCCTGGCGCGTCGTGCGGTAAATTAGTGCGCGGGTTAATAACGGCTTCGGTTATATCCGCCACTTCTGGTCCGGGGCCCGCTCCGCTCCGGCTTGGGGCGCGCTTCGTTCACGTTCAGGGCGCGGCCGTCCAGCTCTTTTCCATTCAACGCCCCAATTGCCTTGGCCGCTTCCTCGTCATTGGACATCTCAACAAAAGCGAAGCCACGGGCCTGGCCTGTGTCCCGGTCCGTCATTACATTGATGCGCGTGATCTCTCCGAGCGGCTCAAAGATAGCCCGCAGATCACTCTCGGTGGTTTGAAAACTCATGTTGCCGACATACAAGCTTTTCATTTCTCTTTGTCTCCTTAAAGTCGCCGCTGCGCCCGTGCTGAGCGGTCGCGTACCCGGCCGTCAGCACATTGCTGCAGACCGGCTATCTGAAATTTGATGGAGTCAATTGGGCAGGAAGCAAACGATAGAGCTAAATGCTTTCAGGACGAACCGACTTCTTCAAATACGCTTGGCAGTATAACACAGTACGAAAGGACGTGGGGACAAATTAAGCGGTCTAGGATCCATGTGGTTTCAGGCCCAACAGATCGTCTTTTCAGTACCCGTTTTCGGGACATCTCTGGTATACTTACGAGGTAAGGAATTCTCATCGTAGGGCGCTGACTGCAACTACGCTAGGTCCTAATACCGAACCACCAGACGGCGTCTCTAAGCTACGATTTGGCTGTTCTCAGGCCGCCCGGGGTCCGGGTGGGTCAAGGAGGTGTCGTGCAAGTTCTCCGGCAAGCTCAGTATCTTAAGCATGGACAGTACGGCCTCGGTGTAGTCACTGAATCGAATGCGGAACGCACCACCAGAGACTTCGAGCTCCACGGCATCAAGAAGTTCGTCACCAGTCTCATGGTGGTCGAACTATTGCCGGGAGGAGCTCCCACCAAGCCTGCACTTCCAAAGCGCCGTACGAAAAAATCTCCTGCTGCGCCACTGCATGCGGCAAGCGTGACGCCAGCGGCTTAGGTGGCCCACACCAAGGGCAGAGCTGGTCTAGCACTCCGGCGAGTTCTTGCCCGGCGGACGCGGCCAATGATGGCGGCTCGGATCGCCGCCTCCCGCAGCGCTTACTTCCCTCGCGATCGACATGCCGCCGCGTCCCCAAGCTATCGGGTCCTCACTGACCTAGCTCTCTGGAACGAAAGGATTTGCATTGGATTCGACAGGTAGGTCCCCACTCGTCGGTTAGCCTTTACCTATGCTGCCACGCAGCCCAGTTGGCCGTAAAACGCCCTTTCCGTAGATTGACCCACTACCGCAGTTGCGTTGGGCCTTGAAACCTTCCGCTTTCAGCCCTAACATTTAATGGTTATTCGACCGTGTTGCGATGAGCACAGCTGCTACAGGAGCGGCGCCGGCGCCGGCAGTAACCGTTGAGACGCTCGACCAGGTGCTTCACGCCCGCGCCCAGGCCACACCTGACCGCACTCACATCCATCTGCGGATGGACGACGGCCGGCTGCGCACGATCAGCTACAGCGAACTCCTGAGCGCCGCCGTGGGTGTAGCCCGCGGACTGCTCGCTCAGGGGTTGGGCCAGGGCCAGACCGTGGCCCTGATGCTGCCAACCGGCCCGGACTTCTTCTTCTCGTTTCTGGGAGTGACTTTGGCTGGAGGGATTCCGGTGCCGATCTACCCGCCCGCGCGGGCCGATCGGATCGAGGAATACGCGCAACGGCAGACGAAACTATTGCGCAACGCGGAAGCCCGGGTGCTGATCACCGTCCGGGAAGCGCACAAGCTGGCGCGTCTGCTGGAGCCAAGCATTCCCAGCCTGCGTAGCGTCACCACGGTGGAGGCGCTGGCCTCGGCAACAGCGGCAACGGTGGCAACAGTGGAGCCGCCCCAGACCGCCCTGCAACCCGCCGACATTGCCCTCATTCAGTACACTTCCGGCAGCACAGGGGAGCCAAAGGGTGTGGTGCTGACCCATGCCAACGTCATCAGCAACGTGCGCGCCATCGGCCAGGCCGTCGGGGTACGCCCGGACGACGTCGGCGTCTGCTGGCTTCCGCTCTATCACGACATGGGGCTGATCGGCTGCTGGCTCTTCTGCCTCTACTACGGCCTACCCCTCGCCGTCACGTCGCCGATCGCCTTCCTGCGCCGTCCGCAACGCTGGCTTCGGATGATCCACGAGCACCGCGGCACGTTGTCGCCAGCGCCCAACTTCGCTTATGAGATGTGCGTGCGCAGGGTGGACGACCGAGCGCTGGACGGACTTGACCTCAGCTCGTGGCGCGTGGCCATGAACGGCGCCGAGCCCGTCAGCCCCGAGACCCTGGCGCGTTTCACGGCCCGCTTTGCTCCCTACGGGTTCCGCCCGGAAGCCCTGATGCCGGTGTATGGCCTGGCCGAATCCGCCGTGGCCCTCAGTTTTCCGCCTGTGGGACGGCCCCCGCGGGTGGATGCCATCCGGCGGGAGCCGTTCGTGCGTCGGCAACTGGCCGTGCCGGCCGATGTCCACGATCCGGCGCCGCTGCGCTTTGTCTCCGTAGGCCAGCCCTTGTCCGAGCATGAGGTCCGCCTCGTGGACGCCGACGGCCAACCTGTGCCGGAGCGGGTCGAGGGACGACTGCAATTCCGTGGACCTTCGGCCATGCGCGGCTACTATCGCAACCCCGAAGCAACCCGAGCCATTCTGGGTGATGGCCTGCGTGATGGCCCGTGTGATGGCCTGGTTGATAGCTGGCTCGATTCCGGGGATCTCGCCTACCAGGCCGACGGGGAACTGCACATTACCGGGCGCATCAAAGACATCATCATTAAGGCCGGCCACAACATCTGTCCCCAGGAGCTGGAAGAAGTGGCCGGAGAAGTCAAGGGTGTGCGAAAAGGCTGTGTGGCCGCCTTTGCGGTCGCCGACCCGGAACACGGGACCGAGCGGCTGGTGCTGGTGGCCGAAATCCGCAAGACCCGACCGGCCACCCGGGCCCAGGTACGCGCCGAAATCATGCGCCAGTTGGCCCGGCTGGGCCATCCACCGGACGAGCTGTTGCTGGTGCCGCCCCAGATCATTCCCAAGACCCCCAGCGGCAAACTCCGCCGCGATGCATGCCGCCGGCTTTATCTCGGAGGCGAACTCACCCGCGCCCGGCCCCCGGCCTGGTGGCAATTGTTCCGCCTCACCCTCAAGGCGCTCGCTGCCACACTGCGCAACTGGGGGAACAGCAGGAAGGATTGATCGGGGCTAGCCAGGCCGCTCAGAGAGCGCTCTTGGCGCAGCGGAAGCCGGTTTCCACGTCCGCATACTGCGGGCTGTACCAATAGCGATAGGTGGCGGTCAGGTAGCCGGAGGGGCGGGTGAACGAGCCTCCGCGCAGAACCTTGTTGGGGGTCTTCTCGGGGGGGGTCTCCGGCCCACGAGGGTTTTCCGACGGGCCTTTCGCATAGTAGTTGTACAAGTACCAGTCCCCAGTCCATTCCCAGACGTTGCCAGCCATGTCATGGCAGCCGCAAGGGGAAACGCCCATCGGGTAGCTGCCGACCGGCGTGGTGCGGCTCGCGTTGTTGGCGTAATTGGCCCGTTCTGGATCGGGCTCGCTGTCTCCCCAGGGCCACCACCTCTTCAGCTTGTTCGCCTCGTCCCAACCGGCCGCTTTTTCCCACTCCGCTTCGCTGGCAAGCCGCAGACCAGCCCATTGGCAGTAGGCCTGCGCGTCGTCCCAACTGACTCCCGCAACCGGCTGCTCATCTTGGTTCAATTGAGGGTCGCTCCAAAACAGCGGGGCCTTATGTCCGGTCTGCTCTAGGAACTTGCGGTACTGGCGGTTGGTCGCCGGATACTTGGCAATGTAGAAGGCGTCGAGGGAAACCTCACGCTGGGGCCGTTCATCGGGGTCACCCTGGCTCTCGAGGCTGCCCTGCAGGAAGCTGCCTGCGGGCACCAGGAGCAGCTCGGAACCATCCATCTCATTGAGCAGCGTTGCGGGTAGGGGACCAGCCGGTGCTGCCGTCGGCGCCTGCTTGTCGGCTTTCTTTTTTCCTGACCACCAACCCAGAAGGGTTCCGCTCACTACTACCTCCCTACGGCCTCCTTCCGGCCGGACAAACGTGGGCCTGTATTCTACCAAACTCCGTGTGGTCGCGCAGCCACGAGATCCTCCCACGCATACGGGTCGGTGCGGTGCTAGAAGGCAGGGAGCGCCGGTGAAACTAGTTGACTCCATCTCACTGACCGAGCTAGAGTAGCCCCCGGTTCGGGGTCCCACAATTCGAAACAGGAGGGTAACTATGCAGAAAATGCGAGTCTTCTTGGTCTTGGCGTCGTTGTTGCTGCTGCCGTCGCTTCTGCTGGGCGCCGGACACGAGCTTACTCTGGCGAAAGCAGAAAAGATTGTGGCCGCGGCAAAGAAGAAGGCGGCGGAGATCAGCACGAAGATGGATATTGCCGTTGTAGATGCGGGAGGCAACCTGAAGGCTTTCGCCCGCATGGACGGGGCCTGGCTCGGTAGCATCGACATCTCCATCCGCAAAGCCCGCACGGCTCGTTGGTTTGACATGAATACGGGGGAAATCGGAAAACTGTCGCAACCCGGCGGTCCCTTATTTGGAATCGAGCACAGCAACGGCGGGTTGATCACCTTTCCAGGAGGTATCCCGCTGAAAGATGCGAAGGGTAAAGTGATCGGAGCGATCGGGGTCAGCGGGAGTTCGGTCGAGAATGACCACACTGTGGCTGCGGCCGGCGCCCAAGCACTGGGCAAATAGGGGCGAAAAGTTAAAAAAATTCTACCTGTTTAGTCTAGCTAGTCTAGAATGAGCAGCGCATCGGCGGCGGGCATGGCTTGAAACCAACGAACCGCTGACAACAGGAGGCAGTATGGCATCAAACCGCGGCGTAGCTTATATGGGGCCGAGGAAGGTGGAAATCCAATCCATCGATTTTCCGAAGCTCGCGCTGGGCTCGAGGAAATGCGAGCACGGGGTGATTCTGAAAATCGTTGCCACCAATATCTGCGGCAGCGATCAACACATGGTGCGGGGACGGACGACTGCGCCGGCCGGGTTGGTTCTTGGGCATGAGATTACCGGCGAGGTCATTGAGGCCGGCCGCGATGTGGAATTCATCAAAGTGGGCGACCTGGTTTCGGTTCCTTTCAATATCGCCTGCGGGCGCTGCCGGAACTGCAAGGAGGGGAAGACGGGGATCTGCCTGAACGTGAACCCCGCCCGGCCGGGCGCGGCTTACGGGTACGTAGACATGGGCGGCTGGGTCGGCGGGCAGGCCGAGTATGTGCTGGTTCCCTATGCCGATTTCAACCTACTGAAGTTTCCCAATAAAGATCAGGCGATGGGCAAGATCGCGGACTTGGCGCTGCTGTCCGATATTTTCCCTACCGGCTACCACGGGGCGGTGACTGCCGGGGTGACGACGGGGTCCATTGCCTACGTGGCCGGAGCAGGTCCGGTTGGCCTGGCCTGTGCCGCTTCCTGCCACCTGTTGGGCGCTGCCTGTGTCATCGTCGGCGACATGATTCCGGAACGGCTGGCGCAGGCTCGCAGCTTCGGTTGCGAAACCGTGGACCTGCGGAAGGACGCCTCGCTTGCTGACCAGATTGCCCAGATTGTTGGAGTTCCGGAAGTCGACAGCGCGGTGGATTGCGTGGGTTTCGAAGCGCGCGGGCATGGCAAGCAGAGTGGCGTGGAGCAACCTGCCACGGTGTTGAATTCGCTGATGGAAATCACTCGGGCCGGCGGGGCGCTCGGCATCCCTGGATTGTACGTCACCGGAGACCCGGGCGGGGTGGACGAAGCCGCCAAAGTTGGCCGGCTCGGCATTCGCATCGGGCTGGGGTGGGCCAAATCCCATTTCTTTACCACTGGCCAGTGCCCGGTGATGCGATACCACCGCGGGCTGATGCAGGCGATTCTCTATGACAAGATTCAGATCGCCAAGGCGGTGAACGTGACGGTGATCTCGCTCGACGAAGCCCCGAAGGGGTACGAGGACTTCGACAAGGGCGCAGCCAAGAAGTTCATCCTCGATCCGCACAAGATGGTTCGGGCCGCCTGAGGAAACGATCCTGGTGGGACTGCAGATCCGGTCGCTGACGAAATGCGCTGGGTTTCAGAAAGGCCGACTGACTCCGGCTTTCTACCTTTGATCTGCTGGTCAACGTATGGGCAGCCCACAATTTGCCGGAGCACATCAGCGAGATGACGGTAAGAGCCATCACTGCCACTCGCAAAGCTGACATTGGTTTGCTGCCGCTGCCTAGCGTTTGAGTTCGGCGGCGGCCGTAGGCCGTCCGCTGGAACGAATGCTTAGGCTTCGTTCACGGTCATTCCGGAAGTTAAACCCATCTTCAATATTGCCTCGCCCTTTGGCAACGTCGTCAACATCCCTCCGGGCAAGACTGTTCGTTTCAAGCCGGGCAAGCAGCTGCAGACTCTTTAGCTGGAAATCCCCTCTCCACGACCATCGAGGCTCCCAACATCGCCGTGCAATAGCGCTAGGGCGGGGTACGAGATATGCAAGGTGCATTAGGCTTTGGCTTCCCAAAGGTTTTCGTTAATATCGAAGGGAGTTAGTTCTGTGCATCGGTCAGGTTCTGGGATGCCGCCGGGCTGCTCAAGGGAAAGAGGCATCGGCCGATGCGTCGGATGGGAAAGCGCGCGGATGATTTCCTGTAAAGGAGGCGCTATGAGGAGGAATGTTCAGGGCGTGATCGCGAGACTTACTCTGTTGCTGTTGGTGTCCTTGCCCGCCCTGGCGGACACGGAGTTCCAGATCAAGAGGATGACCCGTGACGACATACCATTTGGAAAAGGCCAATGCGACATTCGGCTGCGGGTCGACGGCGAGGTTGAGGTCAGTGTTCGCGGCGACAGGGTGTATATCCGAACCGTCAGCGGGCGTGACGGCCGCGATGTCGGATCGGAATGCAATGAGCCACTGCCCAATCGCAATATCGAGAGTCTCAAGTTTGAGGTCCGCGACCGCCGGGGCGACATTAGGTTGCTGTCAGGGCCATCGCGCCGCAACGGCTTCCGCGCTGTCGTCCGGATACGGGATAGCAAAAGTGGCGAGGGCCGGTATCATTTTCGGCTGAGCTGGGCCATGGATGGCGGAGGTTCCCGTTCCGGCAAAGAGCCTGATTTTGAACGTGGCAAGTGGTGGAGGGGTAGCGGTGCCAGTCTGGGCTCGGCCGTGGACGCCTGCGGGGAAGCAGTCTCGGGGAGGATTGCCCGCGACTACCGGTCGAAGGATGTTGAAATCCTGAATGCCCGCGCCGACACTCCCGTGGGCCGGGATGACTACATGGTGATCGGCGAAGCGATCGCCCGGCAGAGAGGCTCCACCGCGATCTTCAGCTATACGTGCCGCGTCGATTCGAGCTCGGGCCGTGTGCGGACGGCGGATGTGCAGCGGCGCTAGCAAAGTTCAATCGTGCCAAACCACCGCATTCCGCTTGACGAGGTGTCGCCTCTTGACGCGTATCCCGGTTTCGCGCGGGAGCCGCTTGGCCTGGCGCGATAGAGCCTGGAGCGTCGCTCGCTCTTCGGGGTCCCAGCCTCTGACCACCAGCCCGGCATTGAAGGTCATTTACAGCATAGCTGAACGTCGAAGACCGGTGTGCAGCAGGTAGCTCGCCCGTTGACCTTTCTGTTTGACCTGCCTGTTGGCGGGGCGTAGGATTGCTAGCAAGAGGGGGTTTCTCCCCATGAGTGTCCTAAACCTCGGCCACTCCCGCATCGTCGAGAAGCTCGGCGATGAGAGGAGGCGTACCATGACAAGACAGACCACGCGTCGTGACATCCTCAAAAGCAGCCTCGCGATGGCGGGGCTGGGAGCCCTTGGTCTACCTGAGTGGGCGTTTCCGGCCCTCGCGCAGGGCGAAACGCTCATGGAGTTCACCGACCTGCCGGACGAGATCAGGCTGATTCGCGGCCCCGACCACCGCATCATCGACGTGCGTCACATCGACGGCTTCTTCACGCCAATCGACCAGTTCTTCACGGTGCAGCACTACGGCCACCCCGAGATCGACACCGCCACGTACCGTTTGCGGGTCTCCGGCCTGGTGGACGAGCCCCTGGTGCTCTCGCTCGCCGACCTCCGCGCGATGCCAAGCCGCGAGCTCATCTTCGGGTTCGAGTGCTCGGGTAATCGCGGGCCGCTGAACGGGCTGTCGAGCAACGGCCGCTGGACCGGTGTCCCGCTGCGGGCGGTGCTCGCTCGCGCCGGGGTAAAAGCCGAAGCGCGGGAGTTCGTCTTCTTCGGCGCCGACCATGGCGAAGAGGAAGTGGAGTTCCGAGGGGGGACCTACACAGTCGAGCAGCAGTACGGCCGGAGCCTGCCGCGCGACAAGGCGCTGTCGGACGAGCCGCTGCTCGCCTACGACCTGAACGGCGAGCCGCTCACCCGTCATCAGGGCCGGCCGCTTCGCCTGCTCGTCCCGGGCTGGTACGGCGCGCCCAACGTCAAGTTCCTCGCCGAGATCCACGTCCAGGAAGACCAGTATCTCGGGAAGTACCAGGCGCGGTGGTATCGCACCCTGAAGGGCGAGATGGTCAACGGTGAAATGAAGTGGAAGGAGACGGCGATTACGCGTATGCGGTTGAAGTCGTTCATCGCGCGCGTCACCCGCGCCGCAAACGGCCACAACGTCTTCGGTGTCGTCTTGCACGACGGCACCCCGATCCGCTCGGTCGAGGTGAAGGTCGATGATGGGCCGTGGCAGCCGGCGACGCTCGATCCGGCAACGACGCGCGAGAAGTACGCCTGGAAGTTCTTCAACTACACGTGGAACGGCGCGACGCCGGGCGAGCACACGGTCACCTCGCGCGTGGCCGACGTCAACGGTGTGGTGCAGCCGACGGCGGAGGAGCTGGAGGTCAAGCGGACGTTCCTGGAGCACAACGCGCAGCTGCCGCGGACCGTGATGATCGCCTAGCGGGCCGCGGCGAAAGTCCCGCGCGGGCTGCTAGCCTGGCCACTTCGACGCCGCACGCACTTCTCCACCCTGCGAGCAACGCTGCGCCGCGGAGGGTCTAGCTGAGCAATGGGTCGGTCCGCCTGCCCGTTGGTGGCACAGCCAGGGGAGTTAGTGTGAGATGCGCGGACGCGACCCCTTCGCGCAGAAGAAGGGGAGTCAGCCGCTACGCTTGACGACCTTCCTCCGGGAGCCTTTTGAGGGTTAAGCCAGCGCTTCCTCGATCACGTTGCCACCGTTGATGGTAGCTCGCTCGGCCCTGCCGTTGTGCATGAAAGTCAGATTGAGATGGTTCAGGCCCATCAGGTGCAGGATGGTGGCGTGGATGTCATGGACATGACACCGGCGTTCGACGGCGCGGAGTCCGATTTCGTCGGTGGCGCCAATGGCCTGGCCACCCTTAACGCCGCCGCCAGCCATCCAGATGGTGAAACCCCAGGGGTTGTGGTCGCGGCCATCGCCGTCTTGGTTGAATGGCGTGCGCCCAAACTCGCCGCCCCATACCACCAGCGTCCTCTCCAGCAGGCCGCGGGCTTTCAGATCGGTTAGCAGGCCAGCGATGGGCTTGTCGGAGACCTTGCACATCTTCGAGTGGTTAGCTTCCATGTGCTGGTGGGCATCCCAGCCCCTGCCGCTGCCACAATACGGTTCTACAAATCGCACGCCGCGCTCCACCAGCCGCCGGGCCATCAGGCAGTTGGCGCCAAACTTGGCGGTGCTCTCCTCATCCAAGCCATAAAGCTTCTTGGTAGTCTCGGATTCCTTCGATAAATCTACCGCCTCGGGAGCCGCCGACTGCATTCGATAGGCCAGCTCATAGGAATTCACCCGGGCTTCCAACTCCGTGTCGCCGAGCTTGTCAGCGGCGTAGTGCTGGTTCAAGGCGGACAGCAGGTCCAACTTGCTACGCTGTTGTTTTTCGCCTATGGTTTCGGGAGGAACCAAATGGAAAATGGGGGGACCTTCCTTGCGGAAGCGCGTTCCCTGGTAACTAGCGGGCAAGAAGCCGGAACTCCAGTTGTTGGAGCCGCCGAGCACTGGACCCGCGTCGGTAAGAACCACGAAGGTGGGCAGATTCTCGTTCTCCGAACCTAGCCCGTAGGTTGCCCAGGCGCCCAAGGCAGGCCGCCCGGCCAGGAGCGACCCGGTGTTCATCTGGCTAACCGAGCTGACGTGGTTCAAGCCATCGGCCCAACATGACCGCAGGACAGCCATGTCATCGACGTGCTGGGCGATCCGGGTATACCAGTCAGACACCCAGAGGCCGCTTTGGCCGTGGCGCTTCCAGGTGCGGCGCGAGGGCATGAGCGTGTTCGAGGCATTCCGCGCAGTGTCGCCTCCAGCAGTGATGGGCCGGCCGAATGAATCCGGCATCGGCTTGCCCGCCAGCTTTTCCAGCATCGGCTTGGGATCGAACAGGTCCATATGGCTGGGCCCGCCATCCATGAAAAGCCAAATGACCGACGTAGCTTTGGGTGGATGGTGCGGTTGCTTCGGAGCCAGAGGATTAACAGTGGCCGCTGCCGCCATCGGAGGGAGTCTGCCATCCTGGCCGAGCAGATAGCCCAGCGCCAAGGCGCCAAGGCCGCTGCCAGCGCGGTTGAGAAACTCGCGTCGGCTTCGGACGGGAACGATATGAAGTCCGTTTTCCTGCATCATGGCCTGCCCCTAGTTCCGATACACGAACTCGTTGGAGTTGATCAACATGTGGCAGAAATCGACCAGCACAGCAGCGTGCACCGGATCCACAGCATCCGGCAGTGAGGTCGGTAACGCCAGCTTTTCGTCCGCCGAAGCTCGCTCAGAAACGAGCGCACGGTGACGCTGGAAGAATGTTAGCGCGGTCCGCTTTTCTGCGGCGTCAGGACGCCGCAAATAAGCCAGCCGGTACGCCTCTTCGATTTGTGCCTCCAGACTCGGGCCCGCCCTCCCCAGCACGCGGCCAGCAAAGGCCTGGGCCCACGCCAGCGTCAATTTGCTGTTGAGCAACGTCAGCGCCTGCGGCGCCGTGGTCGTGATATGGCGGCGCCCACAACTTTCGTGGGTGTCGGGCATGTCGAAGACCTCGAGCATTGGGTAGCGGGAGTTCCGACGCACAAATATATAAATGCTCCGACGATTCCGCTCAGCTGGATCTTTCGAGACTTTCCACCCGCCTCGGACTACCATGCCTGGAGGAACCTCGGGCAAGATGCTGCGACCTCCTACCTTGGTGTTCAATAGGCCCGCGACGAACAGGGCTGAATCACGAACGCCTTCACCTTGCAGTCGCTGGCGCGGGAACCGCCACCACAGGCGGTTGCCGGGGTCAACCTTCGCAGCCTCTTCGCGGTCAGCCGAGGCCTGTTGATAAGTGTTCGATGCCATGATCAGCCGATGCATCTGCTTGATGCTCCAGCCGCTGCGGATAAACTCATCAGCCAGCCAGTCCAATAACCTGGGGTGAGTCGGCTGCTCGCCCATCCTGCCAAAATCGCTCGGTGTAGCCAAAATACCGCGCCCAAAGTGATAGTGCCAGATACGGTTCACCATGACTCGGGCGGTCAGCGGATTTTTCGGGCTGGCCAGCCAGTTCGCCAAAGCCGTCCGACGACCGGTGGATTCCACCGCGCTGGGTGGGATGATTCTTGCGGGACGGGAGTCCAAGATCGAGAGAAAGCCCGGCTGAACCTCCTCTAGCGGCGCGCCATACTGGCCCACCGCTAAGATGTGCGTCCGCGGGGACTGCCGGCCGATATCGATGATTCCGGTGCCCAGGGCCAGTTCGCCTGGATGAAACTGAGAGAACTTTTCCAGCTCAGCCTTGAGCGGCTCCAGCCCCGGCTTGACCTCCTGCCAGCGCTTCTGTCGTGTGGTATCGTCCTCCAGTTTCTTCGCCACGGTCTCCCAGGTCGGGTTCAAGTAAGGTTTGACCCTGTAATATATTTGCTGCTCGATCGGGCTCCGGTCGGCGGCCGCCTTGCTAATGGCACTTCGGGTTTCGGCTTGGAAGTTGGCCCGGAACTCGGTTACTTCCATGTTGTACTCGCGATCAATAAGCGCCTCAATCTTGTCCCGAATGTGGCGGGTTTTTTCTTCCCACACAACCATCCGTTCGCCATGCTGCCGGACACGGTCAGGCGGCCGGAGAAGGATTCCGTCATTCGCGCCCACATTGGCGAAAAAAGCCTGCAAGCGGTAATAGTCCGCTTGCAAGATGGGGTCGAATTTGTGATCGTGGCACCGTGCGCAGCCATAGGTCAAGCCGAGGAAAGTCGCCGCCACCGTCTCAGTGATGTCGTTCAGGATTTCCTGGCGCCGCCGCAGGACGTTCGGGGCGCGGCTTTCGTCGGGGTAATGACGGTTGAAGGCGGTGCCGATATGCACCTCAGGGTCGCCAGGCCAGAGCTCATCGCCGGCGATTTGCTCGCGGATGAACCGGTCGTACGGCTTGTCTTGGTTGAATGCCTGGATGACGTAATCACGATAACGCCAGGCGTTGGGTCGGGGTTCATCTTCCTTGAAACCTTCGCTTTCGGCGTAGCGCGCCAGGTCAAGCCAGTGACGCGCCCAGCGCTCCCCGTAGTGAGGTGAGGCGAGCAAACGATCCACAACCTTGTCGAAGGCGTTGGGAGAGCGATCTGCCAGAAAAGCATCGGCCTCCTGCGGCGTGGCCGGAAGGCCGGTTAGGTCGTACGTGGCTCGCAGCAGCAGACTGATCTTGTCGGCGGGAGACGCCGGGGTCAGGCCTTTGGCCTCCAGCCGGGCCCGTATGAAGGCGTCAATTGGGTTGCGAACCCATTTCGCATCTTGAACTTCTGGAATTTCAGGCCGTTTGACTTGCTGAAACGCCCAGTATTTGCGGTCCTGCGGGGTGAAGGGATCCTTCGGAGGCGCAGCAGTAATGGCAAGCGGCAGAAGTACAACCCCCGTCACCAGCAAGGTCATCAAGCAGGAGGTGTTCCTGTGTTGCATTTCATTGGGCGTTCGCCAGCTGCCCCTCGTAAAAAGGCCTGTTGTGAGGATAGGCCTCATCGGGGTGACTGTCAATGATCAATGCCAAAGCCGCTCCCTTGGGCACCTTCACAGGGGTAGCACCTTGGGGTGGAGGCGGCCGACTAGCTGGGTCCTATGGCATGCCCTCTGCAGCGAAGAGGACCCAGTCGGGTTGGCCTTGCAGTTACCCAGGGGGTAGGGGTGCGGAAAGTCAAACAAGCCCCCCGGGGGGGTATTGCATCAGAGGCTCAACACCGAAGATTTCCAGCCGGTATGTTGATCCTATTGGACCGATTCACTTGGCCTTCAACTCCACTAGAATGACTTCAACCGGTTTATCGCCAACATTCTCGGTTAGGAGTTTTTTCGCAGCAACCCACTGGGCCCCTCTAGCTTTCGCGGTCCGTTCCTCTGTCTTCCCGTTAGGGAAATGAAACTTCACTCGGTGGTCGGTCAGGGCCACCACTACACCAGCCCGGTGCTCGTGCATCACAGATTTTTCACCTGGGGCGAAGGTGATTCGCAGCACCCGCACTTGGTCATTCTCGAACTCCACTTTGTAATGCTTGGAGTCTACCTTCACGGGGTCCTGGGCCATTGCCACCGAAGCAGCCAAGAACATTAGGGTCGCAACAAGTGATACCTTTCGCATGTTCGTCTCCTTGCATCCGGAATTTCTACTGGGAGAATTTGAGCCGGATGTTCCCCATCTCGAGGATATCGTCGTTCCCCAAGAGGACCGTCTCCTGATTCGCCATCCGCCGCCCGTTGATGACAGTGGGATTGGAATCCTCGCCAGCCAGGTTGACTAGCCGGAATTCCCCGGTTTGCGCGGAGTAGACCAGGCGCGCCTGGCGCCGGCTGAGCGTGTTGGCCTTGTCCTTGATCCGGACTCCGCCAGTGACGTCCGGGCTCTCCCGTCCGATTTCGACTTCGCCCATTCCGGATTCATCCATCAGGCAGATCACCTCTGTTTCTTCTGTACCGTTCTGGTCCTTCAGCATGATCAGCTTCCCCGGCAGAATCTTTGTGGTTCTGCAATCCGCTGTTTCTTCTGCCCGGTCCTCCAGCACGATTGGCTTCGGCGGCAGAATTTTTGCAGTCTTGTATTCGGTGACAGGCGAGCGGTCATCGACACGGGAAGGATGACCGGGAAGGTGCGCAGCAGGAATAGGCGAAGGAATTCCGACGTGGTAACTGGCCTCCAGCCTTCTGTTTCTCGTCCGGTCAAGCACAATGAGAATCACCAACAACGCCCCGCCAATCGCGAGCTGCCTGCGCCTGTCCTGCTTCTTGGTGCCGCCTTTGGACAAGGGTTCCGGGGAGCGGATTTCTAAAGGCGCATCTTGAGGAGATTCCGCATTCTCAAGTCCGGTAGACAAGCGGATTGGTAATGGCTGTTTCATAACGTGGATTAGGGTGCTCCCTCCGTCTTTGAGATAGTCACGGGTCGCCTCGAAGCTACGCTCTAACTTTTCGATGGTGATAGCTTTTTGGGCATAGAGCCAGCCCGCCGACACGCCTATGGTTAGTATGCAAGCGAGCAGAGCGAGCAGGGTAATAGCTCGGAGAATGTCGCTTCTACGAACTCGCCCTACGAACTTGCTGTCCATTAACTGCGGAAGGGAACCCTTCTCGCCTCCTTTTCGCCATGCCATCCGGTCACAGCCGAAACGAAGCACTGTGCAAGTACTACGACACAAGAACCCAGAACAGGAGGGCCACCTTGGTGCCAGCCACACCCGTCCCTGCAGCCTTTCCTTGCAGAATCGGGGCCAAAGCTGCCGGAGCCTGAGGAGAGTGACTTAGAAGACTAGAAACACGAGCTTAGGGACATTTTCTTTATTGGTATGAGGGAAGGATCGCCTTTGTTTGCGCCCAAAACCGTGCCCTTAGAAAGCGCTGTGGTCTCCACAAGGAGACAGGTGGTCTGTTGGGCAACTTGCCGGGGCTGACCTGCGGAAGGAAGTTCACACGGCTGTCGGTCTGCCCCTGGTTAGCTTCAAAACATCGGCGGACACCGAAAACTGGTGCGGACAAGTGGCTTGGATCGCCTTCGGGGAAGCGCACAAGGACGATAGTCCAGACTAGCGGGCTAGTGGTTACCTACGTTCTGCCTGGATAGCACAGGCTTCCGGCTCGGCCCGTGGGCGACGGACCGGATGGTACCAGCCCCCACCGCCGGTTTGAAATTCGGAATGACACATAATGACTTTATGTGACGGGTCGCCACAACTAGTGACGGGGCAAGTGTCTTGCACTCAGTGCCTCGTCCCGAGGCGAAACACGCTACTGAACGGCGATGGTGACGGTGTTGCCGGGTACGCCGTCGATGGTTCTGGAGTGCTGCGGAAACGTGGGAGCTGGCCACGAAGCATCCCTTAGCGCGCTAAACGCGTGAAATATTCCTTGGCCTTTTGGATTTCCTCGAGCAAGGCCACACGATTCTTGCGCAGAAGGTCCTCTTCCACAATGTCGCCGCGCGACACCTCCAGTTTCTTGGCCAACGCAGGAATCTGATCCTCCGCCAACCGGAATTCCAAATCTTCCAGCCGGGCCAGCCATGTACGAGCCAAGGCCTTGGCTCGTGGAAGGCCCTTCAGAGGAGGCGCTCCCTTTACCGTTATATACACGGGAGCGGAATGAGCCTCCGAGTTCGGGCGAAAAGTGCCGTGAACACGCCCGCCGGGAATGCGACCTTCGACAGGCGATGGTTCATCCACTTTGTTGCCAAAAGCCCGAACAGCGAGCCAGGACGCCTCCTGAACATTGTGTTCGAACTTGAACCGGATCTCGGAAGCCCCTGCTGCTCTCGGAAAACTGCGCAAGATGTGCCCGTTCTCAATAACCTCGAGGTGTTCTACGTCGTCCGAGGCTGGATCAAATCGGACACGGCCTTCTAGCTGCGCCGGGCCGGGCTGTCCGAGAACCACTTCTTCCCCCATCCCTTTGCCATTGACCTGGAACTCAAGGATGGGTCCATTGGTCACAAACGTCTGGCCCCTCCGAACCCCCTCTAGCCAATTCTTAAACGTGAACGGCCCTTGCACCTTCGTGTAGAAGCGCTCGCGCCCAGGGATTGTCGCGCCTGCACAGGGATAGTCGGTTCCCGCGGTGGGTGTCATGCGAAAACCGGTGTTCAGAATTTCATACCAAGTGTTATAAATTCCCCGATTGAATTGCAACACCTCCAGAAAACTTACCAGACCGTGGGGAAGATCAACGCTGAGGCCATACGGACCGCCAAGATGACCAAAAGCCCAATGGGCATAACCGCTCAGCGCCCCTTGCCGCCGCGCCTCTTCAAAGAACAATCGGTAAATCAGGTAATGCTCGGGAAAATGGATCTCCGACTGCTCTCCCATGGTAATCGTGTGACCGAGAAAGTGGGTGCGAGGATTCTCCTGCCCTGAGGCCAGAATGTAATTGCCCTCCTGGTAGATGCCTTCGGGTCCGTGGGCATACTGCGGGGTGCGGTTGGGGCGTTTAGAGAATCCCATCTGTAGGAGATTCCCCACATGGAGGTCTTCCGCTTGCATCATCTTGGAAATAAATGGGTCGAGTTCCTTTACGGGCCGGGCGATGTGGATATGGTCATCGGCACTGTACCAGCCCTGTTCGGGCATCTGGACCCAACGCGCCATCTTCAACGTCAGCTTTGTTGTCTCACCCGGCCGGACGTCGACCTCCCGCGCTTGGATTTCGTATTCATTCCCCTTAAAGACTTTGAGCTTATAGGCGCCGGGAGGCAAGGAAACCACTGATTTCCCGGCGCTGTAAAACTGGGTAGTCCCAGTGTAGGGGTTATGGAATTCTTTCGTTAATAGGGACAGCGCTCGTTCTAATGTCCATGGGCGGGCGTCCTCCTGGGCCACACCGCCGTAGTGCATTTCGCAATCGCCAGCGACGAGTAAGGCATCTCTAGCCACGTAGGCTCTGCCCTGCTTGTCCAGCAGTTCGACCCGGGCCGGTGTGGGCTGCCCAGAGTCTCCATCTACAATGGTCAATGTAAGTGTCCCGGGTCTCGCATCGGCCTGTGCGAAAGCGGCGGATGTACTCCCGATGACGAATCCCGCCACGATCTGAACCAGCGCGACGATGAATGCTCTTCTCATGCTGCAACTCCTCTCTGCGCGGCCATGTTATGCTCCGCCCGCAGGCAAGTCAACGCGAGGCGGGTCTGTAGAGAATCTCTCTGAGGAAGCTACTTCGGTGGAGTTCGTGGCGGAGGAGCTTGCGAGGCTTCCGTCCTGGGGCCGAGCGCGAGTGGGTGATGGTACCGGCCACGCAGAATCTTGCAATTCGGAATGCCAAAACATCTGCCACCCGCACACGCATAATGGCAGCCCTTTACGCCCGAGTGAGCACTCGGAAACGGGCAGAAGCCTAGAGATGCAGCCGGGGCTTGCAGCCTAAACATAAACGTGTATAAATGTTACCATGCGTGATTCAGACTTCCTCTACAAAGCCGCAATCACCCGCCTGAACCGTTCCACTCGCGACATGCGAGAAGGCCCAGCCCCTTATCGTCGCTCCCGCCTCTGGGGGGACGAGCCGGATCGGCGCGCTGAGTCGTTGCCTGTGAGCGCTGAGAAACTCACGAAGCCCGGTGGTCGCCGCCGCAGCCCGCGCCTAGTTCGCGTAGTGGAGGTGGAAATCGCTGGTCGGGGAGCCGCCGGTAAAGTTCTGGTGGAATCCACCTCTACGCGCAATATCAGCCGGCATGGCGCCAGCCTCACTGCTCGGACTCCGTTTCCTCGCAGTGCGCCGCTGGCCATTCGCCGGTCCGGAGGCAAGCCCGCTCTGGCCCGGGTGGTTTCGGTGAAGTCCTGTTCCCGACCTGGCCTACAGCAGCTCGGAGTGGGATTCGTGGAGGACGAAAGCTACTGGGAGCACGAATTTCCTCCCGACTGGCAAGACAACGATGGTCCAGCGGTGGAAGACGAAAAGCCAGCCGAGGAACCTGCCGCGGCGCACCAGCGCGTTCATGCGCTGGACGAATCGCTGGAGAGAGTCCTGCGCAAGGGCGAAACGCTTCGCGCACAGGCCGAGACGATGCTCCGGGAGTTTGCCGAACAAATGGAAGCCGCGCAGCGGCAAGGGGCCAGCGCGCTGGCGACCGAACTGGACTTGCTGGCTGCCCAAAAGAACATCGCCAGAGAGGAGCTTGCTGAGCAGGCGCGGACCGCAGCGGAAGCCATCCGCGCCCAGGAGGAACGCGCTGGCGCCTCCTTGGTCCGGCAGGCGGCCGGGACGGAGGAGGCGCTCCAGAACTTGTCCCGGCAATTCGAGGCTACCATTCAGGCGGCCCTTGAGAAATATCAACAGATCCTGGCCCAGGAGGGCCGCAAGGGAGGGGAAATAGTGGCGCAGGTGGCCGCCAGCCTGGAAGCACAACGCAACGGGGTGGCCGAACTCGAAGAGCAGTCCGCCCGCTGGCGCGAGCAAATGGGAACCGGCCTGAACGGCCTGCTGCAGTACACGGAGCGGCTCATTCACAGAAGCCGCGAGGAAATGCAGGCGGCCTCCCTGGCCAGCGTCCAGGAATTCCGAAAACTCACGCCACAACTGGTCGAGGAGGCATCCCGCTCGTTCGACGCGGAAATCCTGGAAAAGGGCCGCGCCGCCTTGCGGACCAACCTGGATTTGCTGCGGACCCGCACGGAGGAGAACCAGATGCAGATCGAACGTTTCGCCGCCGAGCAAGAAGCATCACTGAAATCCAGGACGCTGGAGCTGGAGCAGAAACTGCACGCCACGGCCATGGCGCAGGAAAGTGCGCTGCAGGAGCGCGCCGCCGGGCCGCTGGAATCCCTGCGCAACGCCTTTTGCGCCGCCGCTGCGCAGGCGCGGCAGACATTCAGCCAGGCGCTGGCCGCTGAACTGGAAAAAGCGGCTCCGCGGGTGTCCGAACTGGCCTCGACCCTGGATCGCCACGCCAAGGGCCGGGGCCGCAAGCCTAAGGAGAAGGCCAAGCGGTAGGAGACGAGAAGCGCCCCGCGCCGGTGCGTTAACACCGGACACGGAGCTAACCAAAGCACCCTAACGAGGAGGCTGCAATGGCTATTGCAGCATTACCACCAGCCAGACAGTTCATACCTGCCAGCCACACACCCATAAGAGCAGCGATCTACGCCAGGGTTTCCGCCCGGAACGGCCAGAACCCGTAATAATCTCAGCTATTAAAGTGACGCTGCCTCAAGGGTAGGCACTTGTCCGGATAGCCGACTATACGTCCAAGTGGAACTTGGTCGGTCAACACTAGCCCGCTAGGGGGGACTTATCCGGCATTCCGGATGACAAGGCGGTAGGTCATTTCGGCGGGTTCTCCGCGGTGTGTTTGGCGCGGATGGCCTGGGCTCGGGCCTCCATTTTGGCCGCTTCAGTGTCCCGGTTCCTTTTCCGCAGCAGCTTGACGTAATTGTCCAAGGCCGTGGCCACGTTGGGATGCTCCGGTCCCAGGGCCTTCTCGTAGATCGCCAGGGCCCGCAGGTAGAGCGGATCGGCCCCGGCGTAGTTCCCTTGCGTTTTGTAGAGCAACGCCAAGCTGTTGAGGCTCGTGGCCACCGCCGGATGCTGCGGCCCCAGCGCTTTCTCCCGGATGGCCAGCGACCGCCGGAGTAGCGGCACGGTCTCAGCGTACTTGCCCTGAGCTTGGTAGAGCAACGCCAGGTTGTTGAGGCCGGGGGCCACGTCTGGATGTTCCGACCCAAGGACCTTCTCCTTGATTGTCAGAGACCGTCGGAGAAGTTGCTCGGCCTCGGTGTAGTTCCCTTGCGTTTTGCAGAGTAACGCCAGGGCGTGCAAGCTGTGGGAAACATCCGGATGCTCCGGTCCCAGAGTCTTCTCCCGAATTGCCAGCGAGCGCCGGTAGAGCGGCTCGGCCTCGGCGTAGTTGCCTTGCCTTTGGTAGAGCAACGCCAGGTTGTTGAGGTCCCTGACAACGTCTGGGTGTTCTGGCCCGAGGACCTTTTCGTCAATTGCCAGGGCCCGCAGGTAGAGCGGCTCGGCCTCGGCGTATCTACCCTGGGCGCGGTAGACCATACCCAGGGCGCTCAGGCTGACTGCCAAATGCGGGTCTTCTCCGAACTTTTCCGCTTCCTTTTCGGCGATCGCCAGCACCCTCAGCAGCAGCGGCTCGGCCTCGGCGTACTTGCCCTGGGCGTTGTAAAGCGCTGCCAGGTTTTCGAGGCAGCTCGCCACGTCAGGATGCTCCGGGGGCAGGACCTTCTCGGCGATTGCCAGCACCCGCCACAAGAGGGGCTCGGCCTCGGCGTACCTACCCTGGGAGCGGTACACCACCCCGAGGTAACCGAGGCTCTCGGCCAAGCGGCGGTCTTGCTCGCCGAACTTCTCCGCCTCCTTGAGCGCAGTGAGCAGTTGTTTCTCCGCCTCGGCGTACTGACCCCAATCGAAGGCTGCCTTAGCTACATCCATGTACTTCTCCCGCGCCGTGTCTTGGGCCACGGCACAGGAGGCCAGGTAAAGTATTCCCAGTGGCAGCCAGCCAGTTTTGGCTTTCGTCATCTAGGACTCCTACGGCACGCGGTACGTCTCGTCCTTTTGGTTTGTTACAAGACAAAAAGTTCAGGTTCAGCAAAGACGGCGTACCAGGTCCCAGGAGAGACGTGCATCTGCCACAGTCTTCGCACTGAATACGTGGGAGGGCATCTCCTTGGGGGGGAGAATTCTATAGGCCTGAAAGGTCCATCAGCAACCCTAAAGTTTGATTGCTGAGGTCAGGCCCGCTTGGTGCCAGTGTTCGCTGAACCGGAGCCACGCTGCAAGTCGGCGAAAGTGTCCGGCGAACCTCCCAGCCACGCTCCAAGTCGGCGAAGATGTCCAGCAACCCACCCGCAATATTGCATGTATGAATTATGTGTCACACCGCCAGGATCAGCGCGTTGCTGCGGGCTTGTTTTGCTGCTAAGTCTCATCGCACTAGCAAGATGGGCCTGCGAGGCTTCCGGCTCGGCACGTCCAAGTGAAATCCGGGAAGACCACGCCACTGGCCGAGTCGCTAAGTTGACTCGCCTACATGGCTGGGCGTAGCATGCCCCCAAAGAGGGGGCCTCCCAAATGTTCGGCCAGAGCCTTGGCCACTATTGCAGCCCCTGAGAAGCTGGGGAGCGAGAGGGGTGTCCTCTGTGGAGCCGGAAGCACCCGCGTGAACTGCGACAGTCACCGGAGGGCGGCTGGGGTATGCTCTTGGGTAAAGGAGAAGCTCACATCAGGGATTCTCGTTAATAAGGAGGGCGCCAAGATGAAGAAGTCACGCCTGATCTTATTTACTGGACTCATCCTTGCTTTTGCCAGTGGCGCCTCGGCGCAATTAACAACTTTGACCTTTGATGAGCTGCCCAATCAGCCAGTGGATGGTCTGAGTTTCATGGGTGTTACTTTTGGTTTCACCTCGGCCGATGCCACGTATGGCAGGGACCTGGGAGTGTCCGTCACTTTTGTTCAGGATCCATCTCTAGAGGGCACTTCACTGGGCGTCCTGACACTGGATTTCGACGTGCCCACACCGACGCTTCAGTTTGGCATAGTGCGAAATAGCTTCGATCCCGTAACGCCCGGATTCACGGTAGAGCTCTTTAATCCATCATTGATGTCCCTGGGGAGCACCCCAGTGAACACGATCTCCCTGGTTGGCTTTGCAGAGGCACAGTTCAGCCATGATGGCCCGCTTGTCAAACGGGCCATCATTACCTTTCCCGAGCCATTGTTGGCTTCTCGCTTTAACCTCGACAATCTTACCTTCGAGGGAGGAGGTCCTACACCTGCTCCGGACCTCCTGGATCTTTCTCCCGAGGGCATCAACCTGACCACGGGACCCGCCGGGATGCCGGACTTCAGCTTTGAAGTCCTTGCCCTGAGTGGAGCCCTCCAAGGCGCCGGTAGCAAGGGGTTACCCACCTTCGAGATCGGGAGCGGCAGCAACCTGGTGAACTGGACCGCGACTGTTAGATTACTCAGTGCGCCGCAGGCCAACTGGCTTACCATCAGTCCCACTTCCGGCACGGCCACTCCGGAGGAGCCGTCGCGCGTGACAGGCCAGGTGGATGCCGCCAAACTGCCGGGCCCAGGCACCTATCAAGCTGAGATTGAGGTCAGCGGCAGCCCTGGCGAGATTCTTCCGGTGACAGTGGTCGTCCGGGCGGCCGGCGCCAGGCTGTCAGTGAGTCAGAACGCAGTCCTGTTTCAAAGCGTCAGCAATGGGCTTCCTACGCCGTCGCAGACGTTGATGATTTCCAATGAAGGAGACGGAACGCTGAACTGGTCGCTTTCCGGGCTGCCTTCCTGGCTGACGGCTTCCCCTGAGTCTGGAACCGCCAGCGCCGGAGGTCTAGGCGCTGTCGTCTCACTGACGGCCGATCCATCGAGCTTCGGTTCGGGCATCAATACTGCGTTGTTGACCGTATCGGCCGCGGGAGCCAGCAGCAACCCCCAAGTGGTGACGGTCGTGCTGTTGACGGTGCCGGGCGCTACCCCGGCAACAGCCGAGGTTAGCCCGAACGCGCTGGTGTTTGTGGCCGAGCAGGGCCAGCCGGCGCCGCCCAATCAAACCGTCTCAGTCAGCAACGTCGGCGGCGGGACGCTCTCGTTTAACTTCACCGCTACGATCACTTCTCCTCCGGGAGGCAATTGGCTCACCCTGGTTGGACAGGGGGGAGTTGCTCCAGGGCAGATGACGATCTTAGCGGATCCTTCCGGCCTATCTCCCGGCGTGTATCGGGCAACATTGACAGGCGCCTTCGGCGGCGGAGCGCCGCAGGAGGTGGAAGTTTTGTTGATTGTGGTGACGCCGGGCAGTGCGCTGCGCACGCAAGCGGTGGGTCTGCCACGCTCGGCCCAGTGTGCTCCGACAGGTCTGGAGCTGTTGGTCACCACCATCGGCAACGGTCTGAGCCTGCCGGTATCTTTTCCGCGTGTGCTCACGGCGTTGGTGGTGGACGACTGCGGCAGCGTGGTGGACAACGCCACGCTAGTGGCCAGCGTGGAAGGTCTGAACATCCCGCTGCGCCCGCTGGGGACCGGCTTCTACAGTGGCACCTGGGTGCCGCAGAGCGGGGCTGCGGAGGTGACGCTCACCTTTAACGTGCTGCATCCCACCTTTGCTAAGGTCCAGCGTTCCTTTACAGTTTCGACGGCGGCCGCGCCGGGCGATGTGAGTTTGCCAACGTTGTTTGCCGACGGGGTGGTGGAAGGGGCCGGCTTTGCGCCGCGGCGGCCGCTGTCGCCTGGGGGCATCATCTCCCTGTTTGGAGCGCGCTTCGCGGGCGAGAACAATTTCGCCAGCCAGCTACCGCTGGAACGGGAGCTGGCGGGGGTGAGCGTGCGCATTGGCGGAGAGGATGCGCCGCTGTTTTTCGTTGGGCCCGGGCAGATTAACGCACAGGTGCCGTTCGAGGTCAGCTCAGGTGATAACGTACCGGTGGCCGTCAATGTAGGTGGCTTGCTGACCGCACCCCAGAACTACCTGATTGCCCCTGCGCAGCCGGGTATCTTCATTGCCGGTGACAACGCAGCCATTCTGGACGCCTCGTTCCAGCTGGTGACGGCGCAGAACCCGGTACATCCTGGCGACACTCTGCAGATCTTCTGCACCGGGCTGGGCGCGGTGGAGGAGCAGGTGGTAACGGGACTCCCGGCGCTGTTCAGCACGGTCGAACTGCCGATTACGGTGACCATCGGAGGGCTCGAAGCCGGGATAGCCTACCAGGGGCTAGCGCCCGGCTTTGTGGGACTCTATCAGGTGAACGCGGTGGTGCCCTCCGGCGTTGAGCCGGGCGACGCAGTCTCGCTGGTCCTCACCCAGAACGGGATTGTTGCCAACCCGGATCTGCCCGTCACCATCCCCGTCCAGGCGCCCTGAGGCGGCGCTGCCACGCAGCCCACTTTGACGTATAACGCCCTATCCGGACAAGTGCCCTTGGAATCCCTTCGGGGAAGTAGGCCCCGCGAACAAGGCCGATAGTCCCCACAAACGGGATTGTGGCAGTGACCTGACCGGCGCTTTTTGTACCAAGTGGAAAGAGAGAGAATCCACTTGAGGAGGAAGTGAGGTCAAGCCGACAAGGAGTTACAAGCCGGAGCAGATTGTAGCGGTGCTACGGCAGATAGAAGTGCAGATGGCGAACGGGAAGACTGCGCCCCAAGCCTGCAAAGAAGCCGGAATCCACACCCAGACCTACTACCGGTGGCGGAAGGAATATGGGGGGCTGAAGCTGGATCAGGCGAAACGGCTGAAGGAATTGGAGAAGGAGAACACTCGCCTGAAGCGACTGGTCGCGGAGCTGTCGCTGGAGAAGCAGGTGCTGCGGGATGTGGCACAGGGAAACTTCTAAGCCCTGAGCGGCGGCGTTGTGCGGTAGAGCATGCGCGGGAGCAACACGGGTTGTCGGAACGGTATGCCTGCCGGCTGCTGGGGCAATGGAGAGGGACGCAACGATAGGAACCGAATCCTCGGCTGGACGAAGAAAAGCTGACGCGAGCTGTCATTGCCCTGGCAACGAAGTATGGGCGGTATGGGTACCGCCGGATCACCGCTTTACTGCGGGGCGTGGGATGGGAAGTGGGCAAGGATCGAGTACAGCAAATCTGGCGGCGCGAGGGGCTGAAAGTGCCGCAAAAACAGAAGCCCCGGGGTCGGTTGTGGTTGAACGACGGCTCCTGTGTGCGACTACGGCCGGAGCGACCGAACCACGTTTGGAGCTACGACTTCATGAGTGCCAGAACGCACGAGGGGAGAACGCTGCGGCTGCTGACCTTGCTGGATGAGTACACGCGGGAATGCCTGGCGATCCGGGTGGAGCGGAGGATGGGCAGCCAACAAATCATTGAGGCGTTGTCGGACGTGATGTTGTGGCGAGGGATACCGGAACAGATTCGATCCGACAATGGTCCCGAGTTCATCGCCCAAGAACTGCGCCAGTGGTTGGCAAATCTAGGGACAGGGACACTGTACATCGAACCGGGCAGTCCCTGGGAGAACGGGTACTGCGAGAGTTTCAATGGGAAGCTGCGGGACGAATGCCTGAATGGAGAGATCTTCTACTCGTTGAAGGAGGCACAGGTGGTGATTGAACAGTGGAGGGTGCAATACAACACGGTGCGGCCGCACTCGGCGCTCGGCTATAGGCCCCCGGCGCCGGGGGCTATAGCCCCCCTCCCCTGCCACTGAAACCAGTTTCACAGCCCCAGGCTGCGATGTAAACTCTCGCTACGGTTGGTACAAAAAATCGGTCTGGTCACCTGATCGGCCTCGAATTGGGCATTAGCATCGCATCCATCGCTCTCCGCCATGAGTCAACTGGCACGCCGACTGAATTCCGAGCTGATGTGGTCGCGGTGGCAAAGCGCAACCTTAACCGGGGCGAGCCCTTGGATGGCGAGGGTGGCTACACAGTGTACGGACGCCTGATGCCCGCTTCCGATTCACTTGACCTCGGCAGTCTTCCCATCGGCCTTGCCCACAGCGTAAAGCTTGTCCGACCTGTAGCGAAGGGCACATCCTTGAAGTGGACCGATGTGGAAGGCATTGGAAGCGAAGCTGCTGGCTTCCGGCGCGAGATGGAGGCAGTGTTCGCCCGGGAATGGGGTCGCTCCACTAGGGAACGCTCGTCGGCCAGCCAAGCGGCTCCGGGAGCGACCACCAGGTCATAGTCCAGCTGGCCCTCATTGACCAGACCGATTTTTTTGTACCAACAGTAGTGAGAGTCTAGATCATAGCCTGGGGTCGTGAAATCGGTTTGGTAGTAGGAAGGCCGAGTGCGGCCGCCTCGTGTTATATTCCTCCCGCCACTGTTCCACTATTACCTGTGCCTCCTTCAAGGAGTAAAAAAGCGGGCGATGGGTTTTTGCTATTCGCAGAACCTGAGCCGGACGGCCCCCATCTGGAGGATATCGTCGTTCTCCAGCGGGACTGTTTCCTGATTCGCCATGCGCCGCCCATTGATGACGGTGGGGTTGGAATCCTCGCCAGCCAGATTGACCAGCCGGAATTCCCCGCTCCGCGCGGAGTAGACCAGGCGCGCCTGCCGCCGGCTGAGCGTGTTGGCCTTGTCCTTGATCCGCACTCCGCTGGTGACGTCCGGGCTCTCCCGGCCGATTTCCACCGCGCCCCTTCCGGATGGATCCGTCAAGTAGATCACCGCTGTTTCCTCTGCGCCGTTCTGGTCGTTCAGCATGATCAGCTTCCCCGGCAGAATCTTTGTGGTCCTGTAGTCCGCTGTTTCTTCTGCCCGGTCCTGCAGCACGGCTGGCTTCGCCGGCTGAATTTTTGCGGTCGCGTATTCGGTGACAGGCGAGCGGTCATCGACGCAGGTACGATGACCAGCAAGGTGTGCGGCAGGAATAGGAAAAGGAATTCTGACCGAGTCATAGGCAGCCGAGGACCTGGCCTCCAGCCTTCTGTTTCTCCACCGGTCAAACATGATGAGAATAAACAAGAACGCCCCGCCAATCGCCAGCTGCCTCCGTTTGTTCTGCTTCTTGGTGTCGCCGCTGGACAACGGATCCAGGGGCCGGGCTTCCAAAGGCGCATCTTGATGAGATTCTGCATTGTCAAGTCCCGGACTAGACACGCCGATTGGTAATGGCTGGTTCATAACGCGGATTAGGGCACTCCCTCCGTCTTTGAGATAGTCACGGGTCGCCTCGAAGCCGCGCTCAAACTTTTCGATGGGGATAGCTGTTGGGGCATAGAACCAGCTCGCTGACAAGACTACAATCAGTAAGCAGGCCAGCAGGGCAATGGCGCGTAGGATGCCTCTTCCACCAGCTCGTTTTTTGAACTTGTTTTCCACAGCACCTTAAGTTAAGCGCAGCCGCCCCAAGCCTCCAATAGGCTAGTAGTTACATTCTGCTCGGTACTTTTGGACCAGCAGGGGCGCGCCTTTTCCGTTGCCGATGGACCCCAACCGAGAACACAATCTTGCTTTGGCTTGCCATCTATCTACTGGTGTATGAGACGCACCGGAATCAGCGATCCGCCAGAGCTCACGATTGTGGTGCTGCCTCCGCCCCCGCTTCCCCCGCTCGAGCCCGTGCACCCGGCCACGTTCAGAATGTAGGTGTCGACCGTGCCTTGCGGGTTTCTCTCCTCCTTAATGAAAACCTCCAGGAATCCGACGATATTTACCACGACGGTGGACGGGCAGGAAGCCCCGGGACACAAGGGTGTCCCGTCATAGAGTGGAATGTTCACCACGGAATCGCTCGTGGTGATGACGCTGTTTGAAGGTATAACGCCGCCCACGACAAGCGGATTGTTCGACCCGGCCAGCATGTCAAAAGGACTCGCCGAGATATCCAAGATATCCTGACCACTCGTGCCGGATTGATGGATCAAGCAATCGACGCCTTGCCTTGTCGGCCCGACCATATTTCCGGTGATCGGCTGAATGGTCGTGGCGCCACAGGTGATCGTGGTTTGGTTGCAACAGGCAATATTTTCACGGTACAGGGAGCCGCTAGCTGGCCCCCCCCCCCGCCGCCGCCGCCGCTCGCGCAGTCGGGGCAGATGGAAGGTGTACTGCCCGACGGCAGGAAGACTGGATAGAATTTGCTAGATTCCGCGGCGTCACTTGGGCTACCCGGCTTGATCGAAAGCAAAGCGCCAATCACGCCGCCGCTGGAGACAGGTCCGGGGTTCACGATGGTGTTGGTGGTGGGATTAATAAAATAGGAAGCGGCGGTGCTTCCGGAGAGAGAATTTAGGTTGGCGTTCGGGTTGCTGGTGCCCACCATGTTGGACCAATCGCAATTCGGCAGAAGAAAAGGCTTCAAGCATTTCGCTCCCAGGGAAATAGTCGATCCGGACCCGGACGGGTTGAAAGCCTCCGCCGTTGCCGAGGCCCCGACATCGGCGGACTGGATGCCGAAGATCTTGACGAAGAAAGTGGGCATGGGATTGCTGCGGGCCGCCGTCCTCTGCACAACCACCGAAATGAGCGGATTCGCCGGATTCGAGAAGTCGAACGTCACATCGCTGGGCAGAATGCTGGCTGCCTGGATACCCACGTAGTTCTGCGAACCGGAGTCGATGGCCTTTTGTGTGGCTAGAGTCCGCACCTGCGCCTCCGTCACCAGGCCGGAAGTGAACCCGGAATTCACGAACTCCTGGGCGCCCGACAGCGCGGCGGCGTCGGCCGAGCGTTGCGCCTCGTTGCGAGCTACATACAGCCCCGCCAGGTCAATTGCCAGCCCCGCCACGCCCAGCAGCATGACCATCCCGGCCGACACCATCACCAAAACAGACCCGCGCTGGGCGCCGCATCCACTCCGTCCGCATTGACTTGCTGGCATGTTTTATCTCCCCTCGCTAATTTAGATTTGACATGATGGCCGTGATGATGTTGCTCGTTCCGGACCCTAGATTCAGGACCTTGTCAAAAGTACAAGCGGGCCATTAAGCCGGCAATAGACCGCTGGACTCATTTTGCGTTAGTACTCAAGTACTACAGGCCTACCGGCTCGCAGGAAAGATGCTATTGGCGATCTTCCGTCGTCTTTGGCTTTCACGAACGATGGCGGTGATTACTGCAAAGGGGTGGGCGGAGTCCTTGCCATTCGGGTTGAACCCCGGGGGCAGACTCGATGGCGGAGCTTTGATGCCGCCATTTTGGACGTCAAGCTGGAGCGCATCAGCGGGCCGAAGGTGCTGGAGCGCATTAAGGTCCATGATGAAACCATCCAGGTGCTCATCCTAGCAGGGGCCGAGAAGGAACGCTTTGAAACGGCACTGGCGGCGCTACGCATGGGTGCCCATGATTTCCTGATGAAACCCATACGCAATATCCAGGACTTGTTAGCTTTGGTGGATCGAGCGGTGGAAAAGCGGCGGCTGGCTTACAACCTCAAGCAACTGGCCCACAGCCTGGAGCAGATGAGCAATACCGACACCCTGACCGGGTTGAGCAATCGGCGCCACTTCTTCGACTGGCTGTCGCAGGAGTTCCTGCGAACCAAGCGCTACCGGCGCCCGATCGGGTGCATGCTGATTGCCATTGACCAGGGGGGTGGACTTGGTCGGTTGCGCACTGTTCACAGAACAGAATACAGGCCGGCATGGCAGGAGAACCCTCGTGGACCCCGGAGGTCAGGATGGTTTGCGCCAGGCATAGACGTCGCGGTTGTCCACCCGCCTGGTCACCTGCACGAAACCTTCCCGGTTCGCCAGGCCTCGGTAGACATCTCCGGACACCCATAGGCTATCCAATTCCGCGTACTTTTGCAGGTGCCCCGCCACGTCAATGGTCTCGTCGCTGATTTCTTCCAGGGGTTTGTCATCGGGCACCATCACCTCACCCGCGTTCAGGCCGCAGCGGACGTGGAACTCGGTCCGGAGCTGGTGGACGTCGCGGTTGAACCAGTCCAGTTCCACCAGCAGCTTACGGCCCATCGTCGAGGCATCCTCGACCGACGGAAAGCAGCTCATCGCCCCGTCGGGCGTCCAGGCCACCTTGTAGGCGCGGTATTCGCGGAACAGGTGCTCCAGGAATTTCTTGTACTCGGTGAAAGCGTGTTCCACCACAATCTTGTCTTCGCCCACCTTCATCTTGGTGGAGCCGACAACGTCAACCGAAAGGAAGGCCAGCTCCTTTTTCACCTCGCCCAGGATACGCTTGGCCGCGGCGTAGTCGCGCAGCAACGACATCCGGGAGGCATCGCGGCCTCCCACCCCACCGCCGGCGTGGCCCACCCCGCCGCCGTAGACTGGCCGGCCGCCACTGATGTGGCCGCCACCAACGGCCGCGCGGGTCAGCAACGGCTTGCGGAGCCAGGACTCGAGCTCTTCCAGGCGCCCAATCACCACCTGCGCCACAATGTAGGTCAGCAGGGCCAGCCCGACCAGCAGGAAGTTGAAGTTCTGGTAGGTCAGGTCCACATTGATCACGCCGTAGGCGAACCCCAACAGCGGGTCAATGGCCTCGTGCAACCATCGAACCACAGTCAGACCGCGGACCCGTTCGGGGCGAAACAGAGGCAGCGCGAACAAGGCCACGCAGCCCATGGCGTAGACGATGGCGGTGAGGCCCAGGCCTTTGCGAAGTGCGGCTAGCCCGGTGCAGGTCCCCAGGCGCCAGGCACGGGACGAGGGGGAGATTGCGGCAACCCTAGGAACAGACGGCGTCCGCGCGCCCGAATCGGGCGCAGGCGCCGCCGGTGGGGGAGCCACCGCACGAGCGGGCACGGCTACCGTGGCGACCCCGCCCGGCGGGGTCACGGCCGGTGTCGCCGCTTGGAGAGTCGGCGGCACCAGTTCGCTCAATTTCTCCGCGGGCGGCGCTGTCACCTGGAGATCCCGGCCCGGCTGCATCACCACCGTGCCGCTCCAATCCCGGCCGCTTTCAATTTGCTGCTTCATGGCCCGCAAGTCGACCAACAGGCGCAGCGCATTCTGGTAGCGTTGCTCCCGGTTCTTCTCCAGGCACTTGGCGATCATCTGTTCCAGCGCTGGCGGCACTTCCGCGTTGATGTCCGACGCTGAAGGAGCAGGCTGGTTCAAAATCTTGGCCAGCACGACGTTGGGGGAACCGCCGCTGAAGGGCAGCTTACCGGTGGCCATCTCAAACAGCACCACTCCGCTCGAGTAGATATCGGTGCGGGCGTCCAGTTCGGCTCCCAGCGCCTGTTCTGGTGACATGTGGCTGATGGTGCCCATCACCATGCCGGCGCTGGTGTGGAAGGCGTCATGGGCCTGCGCGCCCGCCTTCTCGACCATCTTGGCCAGGCCGAAGTCCAGGATCTTCACCTGGCCCCGCCCCGTCACCATGATGTTCTCCGACTTGATGTCTCGGTGAATTATGGCCTTTTCGTCGGCCAGGCTCAGCGCGTCGACGAGCTGGATGGTAATTTCCAGCAGCTGGCGGGTGGGCAGGGGCCCTTGTTTAAGCATTTCCTTCAGGGTCTTACCCTCGACGAACTCCATCACCAGATAACGCAGGTCTTCCTTGACTCCGAACTCGTAGATGGTGGTGATATTCGGGTGCTGCAGCTTGGAGGCTGTCTTGGCCTCGCGCAGGAAGCGGCCTAAGGACTCCTCATCGCGCTGGGCCTCGGGCGGCAGGACCTTGATGGCCACCGGGCGGTCCAGGTTCATGTCATCGGCCCGGTAGACGACACCCATGCCGCCTTCCCCTAGTTTGTCTACAATTTTGAAATGCGAAAGGGTCTCCCCGATCATTCAGCACACACCCTTAGCACACGGCCGCGGTGCGTTCAATCATACATCGGAGCCGTAAATCCAGAAGAGCTTTTTCTTGCGATTATTCATCCCCGAGTGGCTTTCAAAACTGGCCTTCTCCGAACACAGGCATTCGGTTCTTGTTGCTGAAATCGTTGTAGAATGTTGCCGCACGCGTCTTTTTCAAGGGGGCCAGTATGGACGGGCAGGAAAAGTTCGATTTGTCCACGTTTGCGCCCAACCTCAGAGGTTTATCTCAAGAGGATCAGCAAGACCGGGTGCAAGAGGAGGTGAAGCGAGTCAGCAAATTGGTGGTGCGGGAACCGAGCCGAATATTCCGGCAGCAGCTTTACCTCCAGCACCTGAAGCGCCTGTCACGGTTCCTGACGGGGAAGGATGTGGCGAGGGAGTTAACGCCGTCGGAGGCTCGCGCCTACAGGCTGCTGACGGACATCGCGTCGCAGCCTGCTCGGATCGCTGCACCCGTGCCGGTGCCTTTTGCCCCTGTGCTCACGGCAGAGGAGCGGGTGGACGCCAAGCTAGGAGGCCGAAAAGAGCATCGCAGGTCTCGCCGGGTTGGCATGGCAACGCGGGTTCGCATTCGCCGCGAGTCCGGTCCAGAGCCAGAAGTGCTGGAGCCGGTGAATGTCTCGCGGGGCGGTATCAGCTTTGAAAGCACTCGGCAATACGACCTCCACGAAATCGTCTGGGTGAAGATGCACTACGCTCCGAACCTTCCCGATGGCGGCGGGACCGAAACACGCTCCATGATCGTTCGTGCCGTTCCGCTGCCGAGGTGGGAGGCATTTTCCTACGGCATTAAATTCCTGACCGCCTGATTCGGTCCGCGCTCTCAGTTCTGCCTGCCCGGTGGAATCCGTCAACGTAGAAGAAAGGCCCGCGAAAGTGAATCCCTGCCCGCCGCTATCTTCAAATGACGAGGTTCGCTTTGTTCGACCTGTAGGCTCAATTGCGTGGTCCTGTCTGGCGTCTGCCAGTCGGAGGCTAGCTACCGTTTTGGTTGTCAAGGGTCGGCCGGACTTAAGCACGCCGTAGGCCAGATGGAGGAGCTTGCTCATGGCGGCACAGACGATGACCAGTGGTGCTTGCCCGCAGCGGCCAGCCGACGCGTTAGATCCCGGACCACTGGATTGTGACGCAAAGCGGCTTTCCTACTACCAAAACCGGTTTCACGGCCCCAGGCTATGATGTAGACTCTCACTACTGTTGGTACAAAAAATCGGTCTGGTCAGAAGAGAATGGCTCCTCAGGTAGGACTCGAACCTACAACCCTCCGGTTAACAGCCGGGTGCTCTACCATTGAGCTACTGAGGAATGCGGCAGGCGCAACAGCAACCACGTCACTATATCAAAAGCGCGCCCGCATTGACAGCGTGGCGGGGGCAACCAGGCGGAACGAGGTCGGCTCAGCCATCACCGGTTTCAGGAAGCGCGCGCGCCCTCCAGCTTGCCCATGGCTGTGATGCGCTCGGCGCCGTGCAGGTAGGCGCGTAGCGCCTCGGGAATCAGCACCGAGCCATCTTCCTGCTGGTAGTTTTCCACGATTGCTAGCCAGGTTCGCCCGATGGCCAGGCCGCTGCCGTTCAGGGTGTGCAGGAATTCGGTCTTGCCCCGCGGCCGGGGCCGAAAGCGCAGGTTCGCGCGTCGAGCCTGGAACGCTTCAAAATTGCTGCAGGAAGAAATTTCGCGGTAAGCACGCTGGCCCGGGGTCCAGACTTCGATGTCGTAAGTCTTGGCAGCGGCAAAACCTAGGTCACCGGTGCATAGCGTGATCACGCGATAGTGCAACTCGAGTTTTTGCAGGATGGTTTCGGCGTTGCAGGTCAGCCCTTCCAGCTCCTGGTAGGAGCGCTCCGGATGCGCAAACTTCACCAGTTCCACCTTCTGGAACTGGTGCTGGCGGATAATGCCGCGGACGTCTTTTCCGTAACTGCCCGCCTCGCTGCGAAAGCACGGAGTGCAAGCGCACAGCTTGATCGGAAGCTGCTCAGCCTCCAGCATCTCGTCGCGGAATAAATTCGTCAACTGCACCTCGGCCGTAGGAGTTAGCCAGAGATCGCGCCCTTCCAGTTTGAACAGGTCGTCGGCAAACTTTGGCAATTGCCCGGTTCCGAACAGGCTGGCGGAATTCACCATTGCGGGCGGCAGCACTTCGAGGTAGCCGTGTTCGCGCGTATGCACGTCGAGCATGAAGTTCTGCAGGGCGCGCTCCAACTTTGCGCCCAGATCCCAGTAGACGGCGAAGCGCGCCCCGGTAATCTTGGCCGCTCGTTCCAGGTCCAGCACACCCAGCGCTTCCCCCAGCTCCCAGTGGGGCCGCGGAGGAAAGGAAAACTCGGGCGGCACGCCCCAGCGGCGCAGCTCCACGTTGTCCTCGGGGGTGCGGCCGGCGGGTACGGTTTCGTGCGGCACATTCGGCAAGCCCGCAAGTAGCTCGTGCAGTTCGGCGTCCAGCTTCCCGGATCGCTCGTCCATCTCCTTGATCTGATCGGAGAGCACCTTCATCTCGGCAATCAGTTCCGTGGCCTTCTTCTGCGCCGCAGCATCGTCGGGCTTCCGCTTCAGGCGAGCGATCTCCTCGCCGGCCCGGTTGCGCCGGTGTTTCAGCGCTTCCACTTCCACCAGGCTCTGGCGTCGCTCGGTGTCCAGATCCCGGAAGCGTTCCAGTCCCGCGCCGCCGGCGCCACCCCGCTCGGCCAGCTTGCGGGTCACCAGTTCCAGATTGTCCCGCACAAAACTCAACTCCAGCATTGCCACCACTGTAGCACGACCGCTGCCGCCGGTTTGAAGACAGAAGGCAGACCGCACCAGGAACTACCAGGGTGCTGCTTGGCGGAATGCTGCTTGTCAGCGTCGGAGCTTCTGCGCTAGCCTCTGGGCTGATGCGCGCGCTGCTGGCGCTCTGCTTGCTGCTGACAGTCGTCACTGGCTGCTCTCGACCGGCGCCAGTCAACGATAGGGCCGACGTCGAGAAGGCCATTCAGGACTACGTGAACTCCCGGCCGATCTTGTCGCCCAGTGCCATGTCCATGGAAGTCGAGCAGGTCAGCTTTCAGGGTGACCAGGCGGAGGCGACGGTGCTGTTTCACGGCAGGGAAGAGGTGCAGTCCAGTGTCGCCCTGCGGTACGTGCTGAAGCGCACCGGAAGCCGGACCTGGGTGGTGGAGCCCGACAAAACGAGGGGAATCACCTCCGCGCCGCCGCGAGCTGGCGGCGGCCGGCCGCAGCGATAGCCGATGTTTGATCGATACCACAGCGCTGATTTATTCCCACTGCGAGTTGGACACCTTCGTGCGGAAGCGATCTCGACGACCGCCTGGCGCCTGCTGGGCCGACAGCAGCAAGGAGGCCGACCTGAAGCCGCATAAACAGTCGGAAGAAATTTTCCGCCGCGCCCGGCAATTGATTCCCGGGGGGGTGAATTCGCCGGTGCGCGCGTTCCGCGCCGTGGGCGCGGATCCGATTGTGCTCGAGTACGGCGCCGGCGCCCGCGTCTGGGACGTGGATGGCAATGAGTACCTGGATTATGTCGGCTCCTGGGGACCGCTCATTCTGGGGCACTGCCATCCGGAGGTGGTTGACGCGCTGCGCGAGGCCCTGGGGCGGGGCACCAGTTTCGGCGCTGCCACCAAGGGTGAGTTGGAACTGGCCTCGCTCATCTGCGAAGCCTTCCCTTCCGTAGAGAAGGTGCGCCTGGTGAACTCGGGCACCGAGGCAGCGATGAGCGCTATCCGCGTGGCGAGGGCCTTCACCGGCCGGCCGCTGGTGGTGAAGTTCGAAGGCTGCTACCACGGGCACGTCGATGCCCTATTGGTGAAGGCGGGCTCGGGTGTGGCCACATTCGGCTTGCCGGAGACAGCCGGGGTGCCACCGGAGGTGGCCCGTCAGACCCTGGCCCTGCCCTTCAACGACTCTGCAGCGCTGGACGCCGCCTTCGACCGCTTGGGCGGCGAAATTGCCTGCGTCATCGTCGAGCCGGTCGTCGGCAACATGGGCTGCGTGCCCCCGGAACCCAGTTACCTGGAACTGCTGCGCCGGCGGAGCGAGCAGGCCGGAGCGCTGTTGATTTTCGACGAGGTGATGACCGGCTTCCGGCTGGCTTTGGGCGGCGTGCAACAACTGACCGGCATCGTTGCTGACCTGACCGTCCTGGGCAAGATCATCGGAGGTGGCCTGCCGGTGGGGGCCTATGGCGGGCGAGCCGACATCATGGCCCAGGTGGCGCCGGAGGGACCCGTCTATCAGGCCGGTACGCTTTCGGGCAACCCGCTGGCGGTGGCTGCCGGCCTTGCGACGTTGCGCTTGTTGCGCCGCGACCCCGATCTCTACGCCCGGCTCGACCAACTGGCCGAGCGGCTGACTGGCGGCGTAGCGAAAGCTGCGGCGGCGGCCGAGGTCCCGCTCACCATCAACCGCCGCGGCTCCATGTTCACTTTTTTCTTCACCTGCGGCGGGCCGGTGAAAGACTATGCCTCAGCCCGGAGGAGCGATACTGGAGCCTTTGCCGCTTTCTTCCGCACCATGCTAGAAGAGGGCATATACCTGCCGCCCTCGCAATTTGAGGCGGCGTTTCTCTCCGCTGCGCATAGCGAGGCGGATATCGAAATTACTGTCGGCGCCGCGGCCAGGGCCCTGGAGGCCGTAGCCGGGCAACGCCGGGTCAAAGCCCAATGAGCACCGAGCGGATACCTGGTGGCGCAGCTGGCGGACCTTCCGAGACTCCCGAGCTGCGACCGGGCCTCTCCTACGAATTGAGCGAACGAGTGGAACATTCGCTCACCGTGCAGTCGCTCAACCCGGCGATGCCGGCAGTCTACGCAACCCCGGCGATGGTACTGGCAATGGAACGGGCCGCGGCTAGAGCGGTGGCCCCGGCGCTGCCGCCAGGGGCCCTCACCGTGGGCACCGCGATCCACGTCGAGCACCTGGCGGCCACTCCGGAAGGGATGCAGGTGACGGTGCGCGCGGAACTGATTGCGGTGCAAGGCCGCTTCCTGGAATTCCGCGTGGAAGCGCGCGACGAGCGCGAACTCATCGGCCGCGGCACCGTCGGGCGCGCCATTGTCGACCGGGCCAGGTTCGCTGCCAAAGTGGCAGCCAAGAGGGCTGCCGGGAGCTGATTGCCCGCTCTGGCGCTCGTTTTAATCAGCTGCCAATCAGCTGCCCATTCGGTGCTAGTCCGGTCGTGTCGCCCATCGGGCAGGCCAGCGCTATTTGTTCCTTGAACCGGGTTCCACGCCGTGCTAGTTTGAAGCCAGACTTCTTCCCCGGAGGCATGGCCTATGATGGATCGCCCTCAGGATCTCAAAGGGTACCTGGTGGCAACCAATGAGCAATTTCGGAAGCTGGTGGATCAACACCATAATTACGACGAACAACTGCAGCAGCTCTCCAGCAAGGTCTACCTCAATGACGAGGAGCAGCTGGAAGAGGTGAGGCTGAAGAAGCTGAAACTCCGCCTGAAAGACGAAATGCAGCGGATGATTCAGCAGCATAAAAAGGAACATCCGACGCCGGCCTGACGGCTTGTGGCCGGTTGACGGCTGGACGGGAAGCGCAGCGGGGCGATGGGCCACATAGGCTCACCGCCCCCTTTTTGGCTTTGCGGCTCTGGTAAAATAGGGGCGTGGCTGTGATCTCCGACGGAATTCGCTATGGTGCAGCACTGGGCCTGGCTGCGGCACTCATGGGCTGGCTGGCCGGGGTGTGGTTTGCTCTGCCGCCGCTGGCCGCCGCCCTGTTCCTTCTTTACTTCTTCCGCGATCCTGAGCGGTCGGTGTCGGGCGACCCGGGCCCGGTGGCGGTTTCCCCAGCCGATGGCCGAGTGGTGGAGATCCGGACGCTCGAGCACCAGGGGCGACCCGTTCGTCGCATTAGCATCTTTCTTTCGCCCTTCGACGTCCACGTGAACCGGGCACCGATTGCCGGCTTCATTCGCGATGTCCAATACAGCCCGGGGCGGTTTCGGATGGCTGCACGGCCCGAGGCCTCGATTGAAAACGAGAGCAACTTGGTGACGGTGGAGGGGCCAGAAGGCGTGATTGCGTTCAAACAAATCGCTGGCCTGGTGGCCCGCCGCATCGTCTTCTGGAAGAAGCAAGGGGATCACGTAGCCCGCGGGGAGCGAGTCGGCCTGATCAAGCTCGGGTCCCGGGTGGATCTGTTCCTGGATGAGAGCTGGGAAGTTCTGGTCCCGCGGGGGAAGCGGGTCCGCGCGGGCTCGACGATCTTGGCGCGGAGAAACTAACATGGACAGGCGCGGAGAAACTGAGACGGCCAGGACCGCCCGGTTGCGGCCTCTTCGCCGCGGCGCCTACCTGCTGCCCAGCCTGTTTACCGTGGCCAATCTATTTTGCGGCTACTTTGCGCTGATGCAGATCCTCAAGGCGGTGCTCGCGCCGGAAGTGGCCGCGCACCATTTGGATGCCGCCGCTAAGGCCATCGGGTTCGCCGTGCTGTTCGACCTTCTGGACGGCCGCCTGGCGCGAATGACCAGCACTGCCAGCGCGTTCGGTCGGGAGTTTGACTCGCTGGCCGACGTCATCAGCTTCGGGGTTGCGACGGCGTTGCTGGCCTACACCTGGGGTATCCTCTGGATTGATCCGGCAAGCAGTGCCGCGTTGATCGAACACGTCCATCGCGGCGGATGGGTTTTGGGCTTTCTTTTCGTGCTTTGTGGGGCGTCGCGGCTGGCGCGATTCAACATCCAGTCCGATCCGGTGCTAGCCAATCCGGGACGTCCGGGACGTAAATATTTTGCGGGCCTACCCATCCCTGCGGCGGCCGGGTTGGTGGCCGCCGTCGTGCACGTCGTGAATGGCAGGCCGCTGGTTTGGTGGCCCTGGTCGCTGCTGTGGCTGACGGTGTTGCTGGCCACGTCGCTACTGATGGTGAGCCGCTGGCGCTATGCCAGCTTCAAGGACGTGGACCTGCGGCGGCGTCACCCCTTTGTCACCGTGATTGGGATCGGCGCGCTGGTGGCTGCTATCTGGTTTTATTCCGAGCCGGTCCTTCTGGCGATAGCCTTGGCCTATGCCGGCTCTGGCGTCATGACCCGCGTCGGCGGCATCTTTCGCCGCCGCTTCCTCCGCCCAGTGCCGCCTCCGGGCGATCTTACCGCCGGTGCTTGAGGTTGCATGGATCACGCCGGCTTCCATATCGCCCTGGTGGGAGCGTCCTCGCTCAAGGGCAAGGAAGTCAAAGAGGTTCTGGAGAAGCGCTCCTTTCCCATCCGCCGCCTGAGCTTGCTCGATGAACAGGAACGGCAAGGACAGCTGGCCGAGTTTCAGGGCGAGCCGACCTTTATTCGACCCGTGGATGGGGGGAGCTTTGAGGGGGTGGATTTTGCCTTTTTCACGGGCTCGGCTCTTTTTCTGCGGCACTGCTGGAAATTGGCCGAGAGCAAAGGCTGCCGAATGATTGACCTGACCGGGGCGCTGGAAGAGGAGGCGCAGGAGGTGGCAGTGGCCGGCCCGCTAGCCACGGGGCAGCTTCCGCCGGGGGAAGGGAAGATGTTCGCGGCGGCGCACCCGGCGGCCCTGACCATCAGCTCCATCCTGCGACGGTTGTCCGCCAGCTTTCCGATAACCCGTGCCGTGGTGAACGTCTTCGAGCCGGCCAGCGAGCAGGGCAAAGCAGGAGTGGAGGAACTTCATCAGCAGACCGTGAGCTTGCTCCGTTTCCAAAAAATGCCACAGCAGGTGTTTGGGAGCCAGCTGGCGTTTAACTTGCTGACCGCCTGCGGGGAGGACAGGCGGCCCTCTCTGGCCGAGGTGGAACAGCAGGTTGGGCGTCACATCGACCGCTTGCTCGGCGGCCGCACGCTGCGGCCTTCGGTGCGAGTGGTGCAATCGCCTATCTTTCACGCCCACACGTTCTCCTTTTACGTGGAGCTGGAACGCCCGCACGACCCGGCAGAACTCGAAGAGGCCCTGTTGGCCGACGGGTTCGACCTGCGGCGGAGCAGCGAAGAGGCGCCGTCGGCGGTGGGTGCTGCCGGCTCCGACGACATCCTCGTCGGCGATATCCGCAGGGATCGCGCTGGCTCGTGCGGCTACTGGCTGTGGGCCGCCGCCGACAATCTGCGCCTGTCGGCGCTGAACGCGGTCCGCATTGCCGAAGAGCTGGGCAGGGTGCAAATCCAGTGAAGCGGGGACTACCGGGTGCGGGATTGAGTAGGACAAGCAACACAACCCTGGTCACGGTGGCCCTGATGTTGGGCCTTGCGGGCAACGGTTGCGGTTACCGCGTGGGCGGCAAGGGCACGCAAATCCCGGCCGATGTGAAGACCATCGCCGTCCCCGCCTTCCGCAACGAGACCTCGCGCTACAAGATTGAGCAAGCGCTCACCCAAGCGGTGGTGCGCGAATTGCTAGCTCGTACACGATTTCGCGTCCAGCCCGAACCGAACGGCAGCGATGCGGTTCTGACGGGCACCGTGATCCAGTTCTGGACCACTCCCGTACTGGTCGAGTCCTCCGGAGGGCGCACCACCTCGGTGAGCATGGCCGTGCGCATGCGAGTGAAGCTAACCGATCACCGCACCGGCAAGCTGCTGTTCGAGAATCCCGACTACCAGTTCTCAGAGATCTACGAGATCAGCGGCGACGCGGCCACCTACTTTGAAGAAAGCGGCCCGGCCGCGGAACGGCTCGGCCGCTCTTTCGCCGCCAGCTTGGTGTCTTCCCTTCTTGAGGCATTCTGATGAGGCTGCCCCTGGCCGAGTTTCTAAAGGGAGCCGCCGGAGGCAAGTTTTCTCCCGGCTACCTGTTGGTCGGCAACGAGCTGCTGTTTCGCGACCGGGTTCGCGAGGCCCTGCGGAAGTTTTTTCTCGAGGACCCGGACGGGGAGCCAGGTGGGGAGTTAGTAGAACACGATCTGGCCCAGGTGCCGGTGCGCGCGGCTCTGGATGATGCCGCCTCGCTGGGCCTGTTTGCCAGCCGGCGTCTGTTGTGGCTGCGCAATGCAGAAGCCCTGCTCGCCAGGCGGAAGCAGTACCAGAGGCCGCTGCGCGCGGAGGCGCCTGCTGCCGGCCTGTCCGAGGAGGGTGAGGAGGAAAGCTCCGATGAGCCCGCGACGGCAGCCCGGCATTCTGTCGCTACAATTGCGGACTACTTCGCGCGCCCCCTCGAGGCCAGCGTGGTGGTGTTCGAGGCGACGTCGTTAGATTTGGGCGACCGGGACGCCGCGCGCAAGGCCGAGCGGCTGGAGAAGCTCCTCCCGGTTCCATCATTGCGCCTGGAGAGGCCTCCCACTGGGCAAGCCGCCCGCTACTTGATCGAAGAAGCTCGGCGCAACGGCTTTGTCCTAGAGCAGGATCCGGCCCGAGAATTGGCCGAAGCCTGCACGCGGGACCTGGCCCGGGCGATTCTGGAGCTAGAAAAGCTCATGCTGTACGCTGCTGGCAGCGGCCGGATTTCTTCCGCTCAAGTGCAGGCAGTGGTGCCGGCCGAAAGCAGTTTTACCCTGTGGGAAATTTCCGGCGCCATCGGGGAACGCGATGTTGCCGGCGCACTGCGCTTGGTGCAGGTGATGCTGCGCCGCAACACCTCGCCACTGCTTGTAGCTGCCTTAATCGCCGGGCACGTCCGGAAGTTGCTAAAGTGCAAGGAGGGGGCCCGGGAGTGGGTCCACCCCAAAGTACGCGAGCAGGCACGCAAGTTTACAGTCACGGAATTGACCGGGGCGCTGGAAAAGCTGTTTGAAGCCGACGTGGCGCTGCGCTCCTCGCCGCCCGAGGAGCGCGTCGTTCTGGAACGCCTGGTTATGGATCTGGCCCAAAAGAGGTAGGTTCCCGGATGTCGCAGCGGAGAGTCCTCCGAAGGCTGCCGGGGCAACAGCACCCCAGCGCATCCTATCCGCTTGCAAAATGCGGGTCCGCCTGCAAATGCGGGGCTTTAAGCGGCTGGGGCGCCCTTCTCCAGAGCGGCCAAGCGCCTCATCAGCCGTGATTTAGAGCGGCTGGCCGTCCTTTCCTTAATGATCCCTTTCTTGAGGGACTTGTCGATGACGGAAACGGCAGGACCTAACAGAGTTTGGGCCCTTTGAGCGTTGCCGGCGAGGATCGCGCGGCGCAGTTCCCGCAGCTCATGACGAAGGCGGCTACGACGGGCCTTGTTGGCTTCTGCTCGCTTCCGGTTCTGGCGCATTCTTTTCAGCGCCGAAAAATGATTCGCCATCAGGTTCCTCTCCGCTGCAAGTGAAGCAGCGCGCCAGCGATTCAGAGCGCCACTGATTCACAATTCTCTATTCTATTCGCATCCCGGGCCGGTGTCAAAAGCTGTGTTGAAGCTCGCCATGCTTCTTTGTCCCTCCCCGTCGAATCCATAAGGGCTCGATTCGGCGGATAAGAGGGCATCGCCACCCCCGGTCGAAGTTGCTGTCTAAGAGTTGCGAAGGATGCGGTTGCGGCCATAGCGAGGCTGGCGAGCAGTTCTAACCAACAGAACCACAAGGGGTTAGAGTTGATTGACGGGCTCGCCACGCTTTGCTATGCTGAGGTTGGACTTTATGGAGGTTCGGTAAAACTGATTCTAGGATGGCCCCCGGAGAGGGCCTTTTTTTGTTGTGGAGGTAACCTAAGCCGAAGTAGATGAAGGACAGCGTCAAGATCGGTCGCGGAATTGAATGGCTGTTCGGTACCCGCGACGAGAACATCCGCCTGTTGGAAACCGCGTTACGAGTCAGTACCACCCTCCGAGAAGACTGCCTGGAAATCGAAGGCGAAGCGGCCAACGTGGAGCGCGCCACCCAAATTGTGCAAGATTACAACCGATTGTTGCGGGAAGGGCACCTGTTCAACAACGGGGCCCTGTATGACTACCTGCGGGTGCTGGTGGAAGACCCCTCCAGTACGCTGCTCGGCTTGGTGCACAGCGGGCGGCAGCGGCACTTTGGTAAAAAACCGATTCAACCCAAGAGCCTGAACCAGCAGCGCTACATGGAGGCCATCGAGGACAATGACATGGTCTTCGGCATCGGGCCCGGGGGCACGGGCAAGACCTATCTGGCAGTGGCCATGGCCATCAGCGCGCTCATGAGCAAGAAAGTGAACCGCATCATCCTGGCCCGCCCGGCGGTCGAGGCGGGCGAGCGGCTGGGTTTTCTGCCCGGCACCGTGCAGGAGAAAGTGGATCCCTACCTCCGCCCCCTCTATGACGCCCTCTATGACATGATGGACACCGAAAAGGTGGACCGCTACCTGGACCGGAGCACGATCGAGATTGCCCCGCTGGCCTTCATGCGCGGGCGGACGCTGAACCACAGTTTTGTCATCCTGGACGAGGCGCAGAATACCACCAGCGAGCAGATGAAGATGTTCCTCACCCGCCTCGGGTTTGATTCCAAGGCGGTGATCACAGGCGATATCACGCAAATTGACCTTCCGGCCAGCAAGCGGAGCGGCCTGCTGGAAGCGATTGACGTGGTTTCGGGAATCAAAGGGATCGCCTTCGTCCACTTCAACGAAAGGGACGTCGTACGCCACACGCTGGTGCAGCAGATCATCAAGGCCTACGAGAACTACGCGGTGCAAACCACCGCGGTTGTCAATGGCGCCGGCATGAGTCGGGATGGGACATCGGTGGAGGGGCCGAACGGAGATCGGCCGCCGGGGGGCGGGTCCGACGGAGCCACTCCAGAGTAGCCATCAGTCCCTGCCAACAGCATGACAACCCCAGCCCCAGAAACTCCCTCCGACAGTGACAGCGGGCCCACGCTGCTGAACCGGCAACGCCGCGTGAAGCTTTCCATTCCTACGCTGCAAGCCTTCCTGCAGCGTCTCGAGCGGGAGGTCGCCGGCGGGAATCCCTTCAGCGTATGTCTGGTTTCGGATGCGGTCATGCAGCGGTACCAGAAGCGCTTCCGGGGTGTGAACCAGCCGACCGACGTGCTGGCGTTTCCCGACGGAGCCGCCGGGCGGGCCGGCGACTTGCTGGTTTCGGCCGAAACAGCCCGGCGCCAGGCCCGCCGTCTGGGGCATTCTGTGGAGACCGAAATCCAAATCCTGCTCCTGCATGGCCTGCTGCATCTGCGGGGTCTTGACCACAAGGGGCCTCGGGATGCCGCCCGGATGGCGCGCGCCGAGCGGCGCTGGCGCAGGCGGTTCGCCCTCCCTCAGGGTTTGATTGAGCGGGCCCACCAATGATTCTGCTGACCGCCATCCTGATTGTGCTGAGCATCGCGCTGCTCACGCTATTCGCCCACGTGGACCGCCTCTACACGGAGATGGGCAAGTTCTTTCTGGTCGGGGTGGAAGACAACCTTGAGATGTTTGAGCGCAAGGTCGAGCCGTCATTGAAGCTGGACCGCGCCCGCGCCAGCCTGACCTTCGCTGTCCTGACGCAAATGATGATCTTGGCGCTGGCTGTGCTGGGTGGCTATCTAGCCTTCGCCGGAGATACCCTCAGCTGGGGAGCGGTTCTGCAGACGGTCATCCTTCTGGTAGCGACAGTGGTGGTGTTCGCTCATCTGGTCCCGTACGTGCTGATCACCCGCACCAATGGCGAGTGGTTGGTGCGCTTCAGCCGCCTGCTGCGTCTCTCGGCTCTCCTGGCCACTCCGGCGGTGGCCGTCCTTTCCTTTTCTTTCTCGATGGCCGCGCTGGGCGAGCCGGGGGCCGAGCAGGAGAATTCCAAGAGCAGCGAGAAAAACATCGAAGCGCTGATCGAGCGCGGCGAGGAAACGGGGCTGATCGAGGAGGGAGACCGGCGGCTGATCCAATCGGTGGTGGAGTTCGGCGACAAGACCGTGCGCGAGGCTATGACCGCGCGTCCGAACATTGTTGCCGTGGAGAAGAACGACACCCTGGAGGACTTGCTGCGGACGATCGAAGCCAAGCACTACTCCCGCGTTCCGGTGTACTCCGGCAGTCTGGACAACGTCGAAGGCTTCGTCTACACCCGGGAGATCATCCAGCTGGAGGACCGGGAATTGCAGCGCATTCGGGCCGGCGAGCGGCTCCGTCCCGTCCTGTTCGCGCCGGAGACCAAGCCGGTAGCCGAGCTGTTCCGTGAAATGCAGCAGCAGAACATTCACATGGCCGTGGTCATTGACGAATATGGCTCGGTGGCCGGCGTGGCTACGATGGAGGATCTGGTCGAGGAGATCGTGGGCGAAATTCACGACGAGACCGAAACGCCCGGCGAGGTGGTGGCTGACGGAGATAATTGTTACCTCGTGGCTGGCCATGCGGATATCGACCGGCTGGAAGAATTGTTTGGCGTGCGACCCGAAACGCCGGCTGAGGTGGCCACGGTGGCCGGCCTGGTCAATGCGCTGGCCGGCCATGTGCCGCAGCCCGGCGAGGTGTTCGATCACAACGGGCTGCGCTTTGAGGTCCTGGCCGCCAATGGCCTTAAGGTCGACCGCCTGCGCATTTCCGCGCGTCAGGCTTGGACCGAGGAAGCGTCGTCGCCCCCCGGATGAAGCCAGGATGAAGCCAGGATGAAGGTGGTGTCTCAGGGCCGTTTTGCTTCCGGGTTTGTTTCGATCCTCGGCCGTCCCAACGCTGGCAAGTCAACCCTGCTAAACACTCTGGTCGGTTCCAAGATCGCCATCGTCACCGACAAGCCCCAGACCACGCGCAACCGCATTCAGGGCGTCGTGAACCGACCCCATGCCCAGGTCATCTTCCTGGACACTCCAGGGGTCCACAAACCCGACAGCAGGATCAACCGGAAGATGATGGCCGAAGTCCGCGAGGCGCTCCGCGGGTGTGACTTACTGCTGCTGCTGGTGGACGCCAGCCGCCCCTTCGGCCCTGGCGATCAATACGCCCTGGAACTGGCCAGGAAGGCCGGCCGGCCCAGCTTCCTGCTGGTGAACAAGATTGATCTTGTCCCCGACAAGCGACAGCTGCTTCCGCTGATCGAACAGTATCGCCAGCGGCGCAATTTCGCTGAGGTGCTTCCCATCTCCGCGCTGACTGGCGACGGGGTGGGGGAGCTGGTCGAACGGCTCATCGCCGCGTTGCCTGAGGGCCCCCAGTACTTTCCCCCGGACCACCTCACCGACCAGCCTGCTCGCTTCCTGGCTGGCGAGATCGTCCGGGAAAAGGTCATCCAGCTGACTCGCGAGGAGTTGCCCTACGCGGCGATGGTGTTGGTGGAGCGCTTCGAGGAGAAACCCGCCCTGCTGCGCATTTACGCCACCGTGTACGTCGAACGCGAGGGCCAGAAGGGGATCATGATCGGGGCCCGCGGCGACAAGCTGAAGAAGATCGGGACCTGGGCTCGCAAGGAGCTGGAGAAGCTGTTCGGCCTGAGGGTCCACCTGGAGCTGTTTGTGAAGGTGCGTCCGAGGTGGCGCGAGAGCCCGCTGTTCTTGCGGGCCACCGACTGGCGTAGTATGGTGGGCGAACAGGAAAGTGATTTCGACGAAGGGCCGTTGACCGTCTGAAGATGCTGCGCCTGGCTGTATCCTTGCTGGTCCTCCTCGCGTGTGCCATTCCCGGTGTTGCCGGCGACAAGGAGACCGAAGATGGCATCATCACCGACCAGGTTCGTCGCCGGCTGGTTTCTGATCCCGACGTCAAGGGTTACACGGTGAAGGTGGAAACCAACGACGGAGTGGTGACGCTCTCGGGGACGGTAGAAACCGAGAGGGCCAAGAGCAGAGCGGAGAAGCTCACCAAGAAGGTCCGTGGGGTGAAAGGCGTGGTCAACAAACTGCGCATCGAACTGCCGCGTCCCAGATCCTGACCAGATCCTGAGAAGTCGCCAGCGCCAGCTCAATTCTGTGCCGCCTGCCGCGCCGCAGGGCGACCCCCCTCTGGGGGGGGGGTCTCAGACCTCGAGCGCTGTCACACAAGTTAATACGGGAATTTGGAGGGCTCGGCAGGCTTCTACGAATTCTTGTATTCTTGCCAGACAGAAGATTCTACTTTGCCATTTATTTTAAAGTAGTTATAGGCATTCCAGGCTGGCAGCCCGATTGCTCAAGCCTAGATTAAATGACGGGCGAGATTGGCTTGTCCCCTGCTTGGTGGCCCCCGCGAGGTGGAGTCGGCTTCAGTGGGTCGGCTTGAGTGAGAAAGAAGGCTTTTCCTCTCGGTGGGAGGGGAAGTTGCAAAAGATGCGGCCCCGGAGACTATCGTCCCGGGGCCGAATTTTTTGTACGTCCTCTATATCCGTTATATCCCTCTGAGTTAATCCGGGGCAAATCCTCACGTGGCAGCTACCCCAGCCGCCGGGCTGCTCCCGGTGGGCCTGCCCTTATTGTTTAGCCATGGCGTGCTCGATGGCATCGGGTTCGCGCGGTAGCGCCTCCGTCAGGACGCGAGCGCCGTCTTTGGTGACCAACACCACGTCCTCGATGCGCACACCCAGTTTCTCCTCCGGGATGTAGAGACCGGGCTCGACGGTGATGACCATGCCCGGCTCCAGCGGGCGGCCCACATTGCCGGGATCGTGCACGTTCAGTCCCAGATGGTGGCCGACGCCGTGGATGAAGTATTTGCCCAGCCGCCGTCCCTTCCGGTCCTTGCCGTGGCTGTTCAGGTAGTCGTAGGCGACCTTGTAGATGCTGTTCCGCGTCTTGCGGCCGATGGTCACCCCGGGCTTGACGGCAGCGATGGCTGCTCGCTGCGCGCCGAGCACAATCTGGTAGATCTCGCGCTGGCGGGGGGTGAATTTGCCCGAAACCGGCAGCGTGCGAGTGATGTCGGCGGCGTAGCCGCCATACTCGCCGCCCACATCCAGCACCACAAGATCGCCGGCCTGCATGCGCCGCGAGTTCGTGTTGTAGTGCAGCACGGTGGAGTTGAACCCGGACCCGACGATGGGGGCAAAGGCAGGCCGCTCGCAGCCCAGCCGCTCAAAGACGTACTTCATCAGGGCCGCGATCTCGTACTCGAAAACACCCGGGCGCACGGCCTTGATCGCTTCCCGGTGCGCCTCGATCGAAGCGCCGATGGCCTTCTCGAGCAGCGCGAGCTCGCTTTCGGATTTCACCTGGCGCAGCCGCGCAATCTCCACCGTGGCGTCGCGGATCTTGGCCGACGCTGCCAGCTTCTTGAGGCGATTCGAGCGGTCGCGCTCGAAGCTGTCATTCGCCCTGTTATGGCCTGAGGGGAGAACCGTGTACAGGACGCCGTAGGCGGGCAGCAGGCGGCGCAGCTCCCGCTCGAAGACCTTGTGGCTGAGCACGGTCTGAAACCCGGTGCGCTGGCGCAGCTCTGGATCCCGCGGGCTGAGCTTGGGACCGGTCCAGCGCTCCTGTTTTGGGTCCCGGGGCGGCAGGAACAGGATTTCGCGTGGGAACTTCTCCGCCCGGGCAAAGTGGGACGAGGAGCGGTCCGTCAGCCGCGGCACCAGCACCAGGATGCCGCCAGGCTCGTCGACGCCCGTTAAATAGTAAAAGTCTTCATTCTGCCGGAAGCCAAGAGTGGCCGCCGGGCCTTCCGGCTCTTCGTAAGCGGAGACGACGGTGATGCCATCATTGAGTTTCGAGGTGAGGGCCGCCCGGCGGCGCTGGTAACTTTCCAGCGGCTCTTTCTCTCGAGCGACCGCGAGCTGCGTCGCCAGCAGGCAGAGGATCAGAAAGTAGAGTCGTAACATAAACGAGTGTCAGGTTTCAGGTGCCGGGGAGCACAAGGGCGGGGCCCGCAACCGGGTGGATAGACACCTAATGGCTATAGCCCTTTTCTCCTACCAAAACCGGTTTCAAACGCCAAGATCAATGTACCGTCTCGTGAAATATGCCGGCGAAGAGCCGCAGACTGCGCAAAATCCTTTGCTGAGAGTCACGTTCAATCAATTCGGCGATTGTATGGTGCTCGATTCCGCCTTTTGCAGGGTGATGGGCTTTAAGGATGACCAGTTGGAAACGACCCCGGGTGTCACCAGCGCGTAGGTTTAGGACGGATTCCTTCGACCAGTGACCAAGATTGCCGTGATGGCCTACGGAGGTGACCTTGTAGGGCTTGTGGCCGGTTGCGATCGTTGGATGGCCGATGTCAGAGATGTCGACATAGTGGGAACCCGAGCCGCCGCTGATGCCAATAAAACCGGCTCCACACGTCATACGGTGAGCCTGAAAATCCTCTAGTTCGACCGGTTCCACTTTTTCGATTCCGACTTCTTCGCCGAAGCGGACAATTTGGAGTATATGGCTCCCAGACTTGCCGACCCACCGCGTCTCATAGGCAAGGTAGCCGTTGCCAGCACAGAAGTACCCATCACTGTCCGCTAGAGCGGACGCACCTGACAAAAGTGCCCAAGCGATCAAGACTGCGGTCGTCACTCTCATGATCGAATGTTAACTCGTGCCGTCTAACTTATGTTTGGCCGACCTGGACAAAACCAGCCCTGGCCGCCCTAAGTTGAGAAACACGATTTCGCCCCAGAAGTCCTGCAAGTGCTGTTCTCCCCAGACGCCGGTGCTGATTTTGATGACAATATCTTCCCCACCGCATCTGACCGTCGCTCGGTGCTGTTCGGTTCCCGCATCGGTGATGACTGCTGTCGCTGCGTGCAGCGGTGGCGCGGCCAGTAGGATGAGAGGCGGGAGGAGAGCCGTTACTAACAGCCTAGTCCCCATATCGGCACCAACCCAAGCGAATAGTATGCAGAAGCGAAGGCAACGGCTGCAGAAGAGACACACGGTAAACCCGAGCCAGACATAAGAACCGCCGGCGATTGCCTGCGCTGCGAACAAATCTTGAGTAGCTCCTGCTCCTTTCTGTAAGCTGCGGCGAGAACCGCACACCAGCTCGCGGGACGGGTCGAGCACGCGGGCGACGCGCCCTGGTTTTCATGTTGACTAATACCTAACGCCTGAAACCTGGACCCTGTTCCAGCGCAGGCGGAGGGCCTGCAAGGGCCGCGCCAGCACCTCCCGCCGTCCCTGCATCAGGGAAATCAAGCCGGTGTAATAGTAGCCCAGCACGAACAGCAGCAGAAAGGGGACCGAAGCAAAGTTGCGGCAGTCTACCGCGTAGAACACCGTGGCCAGGAAGTAGGTGCCGACCCCCAGTTCGATGGCCGGGACCCAACCCGCGCGGCTGCGGTATTGCCGCAGGCGTGCCCGTTGAGCGCAGGATTCGATGCGGTACTTCGGAGTGCGCTGGAAAGGCGAGGCCACCCCGCACAGCGCCTCCAGGACGGCGCGCGTATTGGTGATGGTGAGCCCGATGCCCACGCCCATCAGCAAGGGCATGTAGCGGAAGGCGTGCGTCCACTGCCGCGGGAACAGCTCGCGCTGGCTGGTCAGGTAAAAGGAGGAAATGGAGAAGGTGGCCGCCACAAACAAGGGCAGGTCAATATAGAGCATCTGGAACCAGCCCTGGTAGAAGCGCACAATCATGGCCGGCAGCAGCAACACCGCCAGCACGACCATCAGAGGGTAGCTGATGTTGGCGGTGAGGTGGAACCAGGCCTCTACCTTTTGGCGCAGGGGGATCGGGGCGGCCCAGATACGCCGCATCAACTTCCGCGCGGTCTGGATCAGGCCCTTAGCCCAGCGAGCCTGCTGCGCCTTGAACGCCGTCATCTCCACCGGCAGCTCCGAGGGGCACTCGACGTCCGGCAGGTAGAGGAACCTCCAGCCACACAACTGTGCGCGGTAGCTGAGGTCGGTGTCCTCGGTTAGGGTGTCGTGTTGCCAGCCGCCCGCCTGCTCAATGGCTCCGCGCCGCCAGATACCCGCAGTGCCGTTGAAGTTGAAGAAGCAGCCGGAGCCAAAGCGCGCGCCGTGCTCCAGCACGAAGTGCCCGTCCAGCAGGATAGCCTGCACCCGGGTCAGCAGCGAGTAGTCGCGGTTCAGAAACGTCCAGCGCGTCTGTACCATTCCCACACCAGGATCGGTGAAGTGGTGGATGGTGCGCTGCAAGAAGTCGGAGGGCGGCAGGAAGTCGGCATCGAAGATGCAGATGAACTCGCCGGTGGCTTTCTCCAGCCCGGCGGCCAGCGCGCCGGCCTTGAAACCCCGGCGGTGGGTGCGATGATTGTGGCGGATCGGGTATCCCAACGCGGCGTAACGCTCCACGGCGGCCCGGGCTTCCCCTACCGTCTCGTCGGTCGAGTCGTCCAGCACCTGGATTTCCAGCAGCTCCCGCGGGTACTGAATCTGGCAGACGCTGTCGATCAAGCGCTCCACGACGAACCGCTCGTTGTATACCGGTAGCTGGATCGTGACGCGCGGCAGCCGCTCCCAACGGGCCGGCGGCGGCACCGCGCGCCGGCGACGATACCGGTGGTAGCTGTAAACCAGCCAGTAGCGGTGCAGCCCGTAGGCCGAAAGCACCGCCAGCACCAGGAAGTAGGGCGTCAGAATCGCCACGTCGAAGGCGTTGGGCTCGTAGACATTTTCGAAGGTGCGGTCGAAGAGAAACACCTTGACCTGCTTCCAGAAAGAAGGTTGCCCGGCGGGAAACTGCAGATATAAAAGAAGGGTGCTCATCCGCTATGATACTTTGCTCAAACGAGCGACCCGCTGAAGAACGGGTAGCAGAAATCCCCTCATGACCCTTTGGCTGCTGGCCGGAGCGCTGGAGGCTGCCTACGTCCTCATCCTGCTCCTCGGTAACCTCAAGGAGCAGGTGGTGCGGTTCATCCCGCTCGCCCTGGCGGCCGGCCTATTATACCTGATTTCGGTCTGGCTGGTTTTTCGCCCTTTGCCTGCGGCCGGCCGGTGGACACTGCGGTTCATCTTTGTCGCGGGCCTGGTGTTTCGCGCAACGCTGTTTCCCCTTTATCCCTCGCTTTCCGACGACCTGTTCCGCTACCGCTGGGACGGCAAGATGCAGGTGGCCGGGTACAACCCCTACCTCCTCCCGCCGGCCGACCCGCAGCTCGAGCACCTGCGGGACGAAACCTACCGGGGCGTGGTCGGCAAGCAGCATGTGGCCATTTACGGCCCCTTCACGGAGTTGCTTTTTCGCTTCTGGTACCCGGTTGCCATGATAGCGGGCAGCGTTTACCTCGCTGTCTTGCTGATGAAGGTGCCGATGCTGGCCTTCGACTTTGGCACAGCGCTCCTGCTGGTGCGGTTGCTGGGGCAGCTCAAATTGCCGAAGCAACGGGTGCTGGTTTACTGGTGGTCGCCGCTGACGGTGGTCGAGTTTGCCGCCAGCGGCCACAACGATTCGGTGGCCGTCTTTTTCCTTGTGCTGGCGCTGCTGGGGCTGGTCGCTGGCGAGAAGGCTTGGTCCCTGGTGGCCCTGGGGCTCTCCACGCTAAGCAAATTTTTCACCGCCTTCCTGTGGCCGGTGGTGGTGGGGCGCTGGATGGAACGCGGCCGTTGGCGGGAGCTGCTGCTGCCGGTGCTGTGCGGTGTGGTGGGCTACTGGTCCTTTCGCGAGGGCCTGTTTCAGGTTGTGCCCGGGTTGAGTGTGTTTGCGGAGAAGTGGCGCAACAACGACAGCCTTTTTGCCCTGTTCCACGCGGTAACCGGATCGCACGGTGCCGCCAGCGCCGCCTTTGTCGGGGTCGCAGCCGGGATGGCCGGGTTTCTGGCCGGTCGTCGAGTTGCCCTCCTGCGGGCGGCCTTTCTCATCCTGGGCGTTACGCTGGTCTGCTCGGCCAACGTCTTTCCCTGGTACTTGACCTGGATTCTGCCGCTGCTGGCCATTTTTCCTAACCCGGCCTGGTTGTTGTTTACGGTGCTGGCCTTCCTCTTCTATGAAGTCCTCATCGGCTACGCAACGCTGGGGGTCTGGGAAGACAATCCAGTGATCCGCCTGCTGGTGTACGTGCCGTTTTACGCGGTGCTGCTCGGCGGTTGGCTCGCGAAGAGCGGAAGATTAGGCTCTACCCTACAAGCCCGACTGTCAGTCCGCGATGCCACCGAGAAGCGGCCCCTATAGTACTAATAGGACTTTTGTGCACTTGACAGCGGGTTTGTCACGTTGCATGCTAACCCTCAGAAAGCGGACACCCCCTATCCGCTAAAGCTCAACAGACGAAGTGCGCAATGGCTGTATGGACCGGAAGCGGGGAACCCAGCAGCACCTGGCAGGCGACTCGCCAAGGGAGGAGATTAATCATGAAGAAACTCACTACGCTAATGGCAGTTGTTGCGATGGCCCTGGTCATCGCGGGCACTCCAAAGGTGGCACAGGCAGGACCGGCAACCAACGCGTTCTGTGGCCAAACCATAACGCAGGACACCACGCTGGATGGCGATCTAACGTGTGCTGGTAATGGCCTTACTATTTCGGCCAGTAACGTCACTCTTGACCTGGGTGGTTTTACCATCTCGGGCGATCCTTCTACAGGGACTGGGGTGCTTGTCGTACCGTCTGGTGGTCCTCCAGTCAGAAACGTGACGATCAAGAACGGCACCATCAAGGGCTTCTCTCGTGGGGTAAATGTTGTCCAAGTTCACGACACCAAGCTGGCGCATCTCTTTTTCACGGGCCAGACCCCCGACTCCGCGTTCCACGCGCAGAGCTTCTTCAGTAGGGGGGTTGTGATTGAAGACTCGGCTTTCTTTAACAGTAGCGACGCCACGCTCAGCAATAGCCCATTAGCTATTCTCGTTAGAGGCGGTGACAATGTCCTTGTGCAAAACGTAGATGTCCACGGCTACCAACAGGCTGTAAATTTTGTCGCCAACCCGACCCCCAATAGCAAACTTACGAACAGCACTTTCGCTGACAACGTGGTCGCTGTGTTCGTCGCCAACACCAACGCCCTGAAAATCTCGGGAAACCATGTGAGTGGGTGCATCGATCATCCCACTCGTACTTGTACCGGCATCGTTATCTGCGGATCACTGGAATTTTGCTTTGGTGCGGAGGGTGTGGGTGTGAGCGACATAACTACCGAGAATAATCACATCCACAATAGTGAGCAAGGTATTTGAATTGTTGGGGCCCGTCCTCAACTCGACGGTTTCTGGCAATCTGGTACACGACAACACGATTTTCGGGATACGGCTCAACCGAGAATCTAAAGACAACCGAATACTATCGAACATTACGTTTGACAACGGAACCGATCTGTTCCATGACGTGTCCAGCTCGCCCAACAAATGGATCGGCAACAGCTGCGAAACAAAATCCGGGACTGACATCCCCGACTGTCCACAGGCTCCCTAGTGATTGGGTTCAGTTCCGCTCCTGTTGCGCATGGGGGAGCAGAGAGAAACCCCAACGTTGATTCCGAATTTTAAGAGTGAGGAGTGAAGGGTGAGCAATCGTCGCTCACCCTTCATTCATCAGTAGTACCAGTCGCGGATGCGTACCACCACGATCTCCTCGTACCTCCGCAAGGCCCTTTTGAACACCTTCAGGTCCGAGCCGCGGTAGTGGTACGGGTAGACGATCTTGGGCCGGAACGCCTTGACGCAGGCGGCGGCCTCTTTCGGTGGCATGGTGTAAGGCAGGTTCATGGTGAGGAAGGCGACGTCAATGTTCTTCAAAGCTTTGATCTCTGGGACGCATTCGGTATCGCCGGAAAAATACAGGTGCCTGCCGCCCAGCGTGAGCACGTAGCCGTTGCCCCGGCCCTTGTCGTGGTACAGGGTTCCCGGTTTGGGTCCGCGCTTCAGGTTGTACATCGGGACGGCTTCGATCTGGATGCCCAGGACCGTCTTGGTCTCCCCGTTGTGGATCACTTCAGCCTCGGTCACGGTCTTTTGCGCGGCGGCCGGCGCCACGATCTTGGTGCCCTCCTTTTTCAGTTGGGCGATGGCCTCGGGGTCCATGTGGTCGCCGTGGATGTCGGTGATCAGGATCAGGTCGGCCTGCGGCAGACCGCTGTAGTTGCCCTGGCTCCACGGGTCCACGTGGATGATCTTGCCGCGAAACTGGAGCATCAAGCTGGCGTGACGGATCGGCGTGATGCGGATGTCGCCTTGCGGGCTGGAGATGATTTCCACTGGACGCTGCTGCGCAAACAACGCCCCTGCACACAGAAGGCAAAGAAAAGCTGCTCGTTTCATGCCGCCAATGTACAACAAAACCACGAGGGTGGCACTCAAGATTCCACAGTACGGGCGACGGTGAGCGCGCAGATCTGGCGCGCCCCCGCCTGGCGGAGGGTGCGGGCGCAAGCGCTGAGCGTGGCCCCGGTGGTCAGCACGTCGTCAATCAGTAGGATGTCGTGGACGGCCAACAAGTGGGCGCGCGGACCTGGAGCGAAGGAGCCGCGCACGTTTTCCAGGCGCTGGGCGCGGGTCAGTCCGGTCTGGAGTGCGGTGGCGCGGACGCGCCGGCAGGTGTCGCCCAGAACTGGCAGCCCCAACTGCCGCCCGAATTCTCGCGCCAGCAGCACGGCCACCAACCCGGCGAACTCAGCGCCGTCCCACTGCTGCTGGTGGAAGACAGCAGCCAGGCGCGTGGCCAGCGGCGCGGCCAGCGGTCGCATCCCCTGGTACTTGAACAGGTGCACGACCTCGCGCAGGGCGCCCTCGTAGGCACCGAAGCTGCGGGCCTGCTGGAAATCGAATTCGCCGGCCACGCAACGGGCGCACAGCGGCCCCGTTGCCACTTCGCGGGGAATCCCGCAGCAGTGGCAGAGGCCGGCGCCTGCCCGAAGCGGGCGCAGGTCCTCAAGGCAGCGCCGGCAGATGGGAACGCGCGTTAGTTCCTCAAGAGGCTCGGCACATAGGCGGCACTGGTCGGGGAACAGAACAGCAAACAGGGAGTGAAACAACTGACCCGTCGCCGCGGAAGCCAGTCGGGCCGATTCAGCCGGATTCGACACGGTGGGGAAACAGAGAAATCTGGGAGGGCTTACAGCAGCCCCTGCTCCTGCTTTTCCTGGCAGGGAATACAATGGCGCGCCCAGGGCACCGCTTCCAGGCGCTTGACCTGCATCTCGCCGCCGCAGTGGACACACTCGCCGTAGTGCTTCTCCTCGATTCGCTCCAACGCTTCGAGCACTAGGTGGAGCACATCGCGATCGTGGTTGCTCTGGCTAAACAGGAATTCCTTGGTATAAGAATTGGCTGCCTTGTCGGCCAGATCTTGCGGGACCTCTTCGTCAGCTGAGCGGCCATCGAGTTCGACCCGCGACACAATCCGCTCCAGTTCTTCCCGTTTGGAAACGAGGCGCCGCTTGTATTGCTCGATTTTCTTCTTATCCATGCGGCCTTCTCGCAGGGCGCTTGACGGACCGACATTAGGCCAAACAGAAATTCTACGGGGGATTCGCCAAGACTGTCAATGGCTGGAACTTTCAATAGGAAATCTTACAGACAGCGCCAAGCCAGTCGGAAGCCTCCGTCCCAAAACGGCACAGGGCGTAGTTGTTCGAGGTTCAGCGCCGGTGTATGCAATTTGGTTTTGAGGTAAGATGCCCCGGCGTGTTCTCCGATCCGCGGGTTGTTCCGCAGGAGGCCTTCAATGCCAAACGGCGCCGCCAAAATGAACCTGCAACTTGATACCTTCCAGGTCCAGCCGGCTCTTCCCGAAACACTAAAGGGACTCCGGGAAATGGCCTACAACCTGGTTTGGCAATGGTACGAGCCAGTGCGCGAAGTCTTTCGCCGGCTGGATCGCGACTTGTGGGACGGGACCTACCACAACCCGGTGTTGTTGCTGGGCAGCATCGCCCAGGAACGCCTGCATGCAGCGGCTCGCGACGATAGTTACATGGCCTTTTATTCGCGGGCCTACGAGAAATTCACCAACTACATGAAAGAGGCCACCTGGTGGGACAAGAGGCACGGCGAGGAGCGCCCCTCCATTGCGTATTTCTCGGCCGAATACGGTCTGGCCGAAAGCCTGCCCATTTACTCGGGAGGTTTGGGGGTGCTGGCCGGCGACCACTTGAAGACTGCCAGCGACCTGGGCATCCCGCTGGTGGGCGTGGGGCTGCTGTACCAGCAGGGCTATTTCCGGCAGTATCTGACCCCCGACGGCTGGCAGCAGGAGCGCTATCCCGCCAATGACTTCTACAACCTGCCGCTCGAACCGGTGCTGACTGCAGACGGCCAGCCCCTCTACGTGGAACTGCGGCTGGCCGGGGCGCGCTTGAAGATAAAGGTGTGGAAGGTGCAAGTGGGTCGCGTGCCGCTCTTCCTGCTCGACACCAACATCGCCGAGAATCCGCGCGAGTTGCAAAACATTACCGACCAGCTCTATGGCGGAGACCGGGAGACCCGAATCCGCCAGGAGATCGTGCTGGGCATAGGCGGGGTGCGCGCCCTGTTCGCCATGGACATCCGGCCCGTGGTTTACCACATGAACGAAGGGCACTCAGCCTTCCTGGCCCTGGAGCGCATTCGCGCCTGCATGCAAGAGGCGAAGGTGAGCTTCCGAGAAGCGCTGGAGGGGGTCCGGGCCGGCACTGTCTTCACCACCCATACCCCGGTGCCCGCCGGCTTTGACCTGTTCTCTCCGGAGCTGATGAACAAGTACTTCGGCGACTACCTGAAGGAAGTCGGAATTTCGCACGACGAGTTGCTGGCCCTGGGCCGCGCCAGCGCTCTTGATTCGAAGGAAGCCTTTAACATGGCTGTGCTGGCGCTGCGCACCAGCGCCCACGCCAACGGTGTCAGCAAGCTGCACGGGGAGGTGTCGCGCGGCCTGTTCCAGAGGTACTACCCCCAAGTGCCGGAAGCCGAAGTGCCCATCGCCAGCATCACGAACGGCGTCCACCTGCGCTCCTGGATTTCCGACGAGATAGCCACCCTGTACGACCGCTATTTGGGCCCGGAGTGGTGGAGCCGGCCGGCGGAGACCTGGATTTGGGACCGGGTGAATGACATTCCCGACGAGGAGCTGTGGGCCACCCACGAGCGGCGCCGCCAGCGGATGATTGCCATTATCCGGCGGCGGCTCCACGCGCAGTTGCAGCGGCGCGGGGCGCCGCCCGCCGAGCTTCGCAAGGCGCGTGGCGTGCTCGACACCAACGCGCTGACCATTGGCTTCGCCCGCCGCTTCGCTACCTACAAGCGCGCCACGCTGCTGCTGCACGACCCGGAACGGCTGAAGAAGATCCTGCTGAACCCCTCCATGCCGGTGCAGTTTGTCTTTGCCGGTAAGGCGCACCCCCGCGACAACGAAGGCAAGGAGTTCATCAAAGAGTTGGTGGCCGCCTGCCAGCAGGAGGAACTGCACCGCCACATGGTGTTTCTGGAGGACTACGACATCCAGCTGGCGCGCTACCTGGTGCATGGGGTGGACATCTGGTTGAACAACCCGCGGCGCCCGCTCGAAGCCAGCGGCACCAGTGGCATGAAGGTGTTGGGCAACGGTGGCCTGAACCTGAGCATCCTGGATGGCTGGTGGGACGAAGGGTACCGGGGAGAAGCCGGCTGGGCCATTGGCGGCGGTGAGGAATACGACGACCACGCCCACCAGGACTACGTGGAGTCCAACGACCTCTACACCATGCTGGAGAGTGAGGTGGTGCCGCTGTTTTACCGGCGTGACGAAGACAGGCTGCCGCGCGGCTGGCTCACCAAGATGAAAAGCTCCATGCGCTTGCTCTGCCCGCAGTTCAGTTGTAACCGCATGCTGCACGAGTACACCGAGCGCTTCTACCTGCCGGCAGCCCGCTTCGGCGCTCGCATGACGGCCAACAAGCTGGAGCGCGCCCGGCAACTGGCCCATTGGAAAAGCAACATGCAACAGAACTGGTCCCAGGTCCGCTTCGAGAACCTGGCGGCCCAGGACGATGGCAGGCCCAGCGTGGGCGGGGGGCTGGAAGTGCGAGCCGGGGTGCGGCTGGGGGCGATCAACCCGAACGAGGTCAGCGTCGAGCTCTACTATGGCCCGCTCAATGCCGAGCGGCACATCACCAATCCCAGTGCCGTGCCCATGAAGTGGCAGAGCTCGCAGGACGGGATCCACTACTACACAGGTGTGATTCCCTGTGAGCACAGCGGCCTGCACGGCTACACGGCGCGCGCTGTGCCGGCCCACCCCGATACCTTGAACTCCATGAGCACCAGCCTGATCACCTGGCGCTGAGACCACCCGAGCCGAGCGCTGCTCGCTTGGGCCAGGCCGAGCGCTGTTAACTCGGGATAACTGCTCGCTGGCCTTGAATACAGATGGAAGGGCGAGCGCTATCCGTAGGCAGACCGGCTTTACATGGGCTCGCGCTATGTAGACTAGCCTTCCAAGGACTGAGGCCGGATCTTTTTTACTTTGCCCCGGAACCTCAGTTTGAACCGAGAGTTGGGGATGGCGGTGTTGAGTCTGACGTCGGTGAATTCGACGATAATGTAGTCGCCGCTGGGCTCGATGAACTGCTGCCGGACGGGCTGCCAAGTATCCCGGGACAGCCAGAGTCCCACTTTCCGGATGTGGCGGCTGGTAGCGGGTGACCTGGGAACCAGTTCCAGCTTCAAGGTGTTCTCATCCTCCGCCGGGCTGTTGCCGGGGCTGGCCAGCGCAACCTTATAGGCCTTCTGCAGCTGTCGGCCAGGGGTACCGAAGCCCAGTAACAGGAACTGCTCCAGAGCCTCCTGGTTGCGAGAGACGTCGTATTCTTCCACCTGGGCAATCGCCGGCCGGTAGATCCAGGCTTTACCGTCGCGGAACAACACAATCTTTTCCGCCGGCTCGCGGAAGTGAATCAGCACCTTGTAATCGGGCTTGCGCCCGCGACGCTTGAAGTGCACCGTACCCTTCTCGGTGGACTTGTCGTCCACCACCAGCGTCACTTTAGTGTGGGTGATCCCGGCAACCACGCTCCGAAAGGTGACGGCGGCCGCATCCATTTTCTCCAGCACCTGTTCCAGCGTGAGTCCCGGCGCAGGCACGGCCGTTCTCGCCCCGGCAACGGCCCGGTGGGGACGTTCCGCGGCAACCATCGCCGGCGCACTCAGCCAGGCGAGCACCAACAGGAGGAGGGTTGGCAAGTTCATTTCTTTTCCTGGATCCAAACCGTGTAGGCCTGCACGCGACCTTTGGAGTCCAAAACTGGTTGCATGCGGACTACCTCCACTGGCCGACCTCGCACCTGCTCCAAGACGTGCTCGGCATTCACTTCCAGGCCGCGGGGGTCGTCTGCCAGCAAGCTGGCGGCGACGCGGTAGCCGGACCCCTGAGCGGCCGGCAGTTCCATAACCTGGCGCGGTTCGGTAGGGCTGGGGCGGTCGTGAAAAAACTGGCGCGGGGTCAAAAAGATGAACGCCAGGATCAGGGCAGACTTCAGATCGTACTGCCAGCTGGCGCGCTCATACGTCCAGAAGATGAAGCTGCCGATCCCGCGAAAAATCTTGGAGAGCATTTGGAATCCGGTCCCCGGCACGCGCGGAACGAGTCTCCGGCGGGAGTATGAGCCGCCGCTTGCGCCCTCACCACTCTTACTCTTTTTTACTCTGGCGAGCTACTTCCTCGAGTTCCGTTCCAGCCTAGTATCGCCGATGACTGTGGCTCCTGCCAAGTGCCCGTGCACGGCTCGCGAGGTAGAGCAACTCCTCCACCCCGTGACCTCAGGCAAGCAGCCACATTAAGGACGTGTTTCAACCACACGCGACGCTGGTCAAGTGGGCACAGCGCTATGGGTTGGGTTTGGAGGTCGGGGCTTCCTCTGGCTGGGGCGCCGGCTCGTCGACCCCCTCAAAGGTTACCTTGATCTGGCTGCGGAACTGCTTGTAGTCCTGGTAGCGAACAATCATGCGGATGCGCTGCGCGCCTGTCTGGAAATGTAGCGTGTCGTCAGCTCGGGTGTAAGTGGGGAACCAGTACTTGCCGTCAATTTGCTCGCGGTAGGTTTCAAAGCGCGGGAACAGGTTCTCCTGCCCCTTTTTCCCCCGAATATCAGGAACGGCTTTGCCGTAGCTCTTCACGATCTGTAGATCCCGGTCATCCACCCAGATCTGGCCTTCAAAGTAGCGCTGGCCCTTCTTGATTTTCTTGGGCCTGACGAAGAAGACGTAGGTGTCAATCTCGTCCACGCGCTGCCGCCCCAGGTAACGGACGTTGTACTTGTGGATGTCATCGCTGGTGAGCACGAAGGGCTGGATCTCACGCAGGTCACGCTCATCTTCAGGCGAAATGGAAATACGGCGCAGGGTGCTCAGTGGCGCAAACACTACCCTCTCAATGCGCTTCCCCTTCGGGGTGAAGATGATGTCGCTAACCATTTCAAACTGGCCGCGCATGCGCGAGTCATTGTCCAGTTCCTGCACCTTGACGGTCTGTCGGTAGGTGTAATTGCCGCGGGCGATCTGGAATTCCTTCTCCCGGGCGGCGAAGCGACGGATGATTTCCTCGATGGGCACCGACGGCGCCTCGGGGCTGGCTTTACTAACCTGCGTCCCTGTCTGCTGAGTTTCTGCCTGCTGGCCGGCTGCTGCTGCCAGCGCCGGGGAAGCGGCCAGGATCAAAGCGAAACCCCACTTCCGGATCCGATGGTGACTGGTCATGATCTTTCCCTGCTTCCTACTATCTATAGGGATGCGCCAGGCGAGGCAAACGTTTCATTTGCTTCCCCGACTGGTGCTCCCCCAACTGGCGGGCCATCTCGGCCATAGCCTCGGGGTTGCCGGTACCCACCCTCCAGCCGAGGCCAGAGCGCTGGCAGCGCGGCGGCCCGCCGTGACACTGTATCAACAACTGTAACCCCGCGGGGTGCACAATGGAAGGCCAACTACGCTTCTGTCTAGCCCGGGAGCCGAGACCGGGCCCAGAGGTCTACGGGACTTCCAGCAGCCACACTCGGCGGCCCCGGAAGTAGCGGACTAGGGCCTCATTGCTGGTGGGATCCATATCCCGCGCCCAGACTACCTTTGCCCGATCAATGTCGGCTTCGTTGTAGACCCACTCGTGATGCGGGTTGTGGCTAGAACCATAGCGGACAATCGCCAAATGGCGTCCTTCGGCGCGAGTCAGGCGCTCCAGCATGCGAGCCCGATGAACGTTGCCGGGGGCGGTGCAGCACCAGGAGGGCGGCCACCAGGGCACCAGCAAAGCGTAGATGGGCGGCGTGCTGATGCGGACTACGAGCATCGCCGCGCAGATCAGCGGGAGCGCGCGCACCAGGGAGAACCCCACGGGCCGGCGGCGCCAACGCCAAACGCGCAGGTGCCGCATCGCCTGCAGCAGCAGCGCGTACAGCAAGGCCGTCGCCGGAGCCGCATAGTGTGGGAAGGTCCAGGACTGCAGCGCCAGCCCCAAAATCATCACGCCGCCAGCGAGCAGCAGGAAGCGCACGCGGCGGTCCCCCAGTACCCAGGGGAGCATCAACAGCGGCAGAGTTAGCACGGGCCCTAGAAAGAACCGCCACTGGGTGCCGATTGTTTGCAGGGAGGTGCTGAGGAAGCCGGTGAGCGAGCGGGTCGGCAGATAGTGCTCACCTTTCCAGCTTCGATAGTAATCTCGCATTGCAACGTGGCGATATTCCGGCTCGGGTTTGAGTGATTGCCACACAAAAATCGGCGCCATGCCATACGTATCCAGGTGCACCTGGTAGGGCATGCGGAACGGGTTACCGGTGACGCGGTAAAAGTAGTAGCCCATGGCGGCGGCGGTCAGCGCCAGCAGGACCAACAACGGCAGGAAAACGCGGGGAACCAGGACTCTCAGCGGCGGGCGCTTCTTTCCCAGCACCCAGGCCAGCAGGGCGCCGGCGACCGGCAGGCTCAGGATGAAGCCCTCGTAGGGGCGGCTGTTGGCCAGGATGGCCAGGCCCAAGCCCAGCAGCAGGGCGTAGCGCAGGCGCGGGTGGCGCATCAGGCGCGGCAGGGCTCCCAGAACCAGCGCCCCGCCGAAGGCCGCCACCGCCCCGCCCCAGTAGCTATTCATCCAGTAGCTGAACAGGCCCAGGCGGATCACGACCAGCACCCCGCCCAGCAGCGCCCAGCCGGCCGGCAGCCACCCCTGCAGCATCCAGCAGATGGCGGCGCACATGGCAGCGGCACTCAGCCAAACCCCCACCCAGGGATGCCCGCCCAGCAACTGGCCGGTTGCGAGCACCAGCCCCTGGGCCACCGGGTACACGGACATATAGGTGGGCTGCTGGATGACGTTTGGGCTCTCAAAGTGCTCCCACATCGGGTGAGACGGGTTGGTCAGCCGGCCGGAGGCGAAGGTGTCGGCCGCCATCAGGTGGCTGAACTCGTCGTGAACGCCGGGCACGGGAATGCCGAGAAGGGGCAGCAGGGCGACGCGGGCGGCCAGCGCCAGCAGCGCTACCAGCAGGATCGAGAAGTAGGGGCGGCGGGCTAGGCGAGCCAGTTCACGCTCCAGGGCGCGAAAGCGGGGCCAGCGGCCCGGCGGAATGGCCAGGGTGATGGCCACCACGGCGGCTACCGCCACCATCTCCATGAACATGAAGACGTCGGTCACAGCAGGCAGGAAGGGCACAAGCGCCACTATCGCTTCCCCGGCGCTTTCCCGGCAAGCAAAAGTTCCCCACCAACACGCGGCTCTCCTCCTCCCGCTGTCCTGAGTTCGGCAAGCGGCAACGGAGTTGTGTGGCTGCTCACGCCGGATGGCACTCGGGTGCCATCTCTCTGGTGCTTGGGGGCCCGTTCTCCGGCAGCGCCAGCAGAAACCACGCGCGCTGTAGTGCTACCGGTCCCTGGGGCTCACTCTGCCACTGTATCAAAAACTGTAACTCCCCGGGGGTCACAATGGAAAGCCAACTGGTAGCTAGAGATAGGCTCCGCGACGATGTTCGGGGATTCCACAGGATGGCTGACCATCCGAGCGCCTCGTGGACCTATCCCACCGTCGTATTCGGCGGCGCATCCGGCGCCTTGTGCAGGCGCGTGGTATACTGCAGGCAACTTTTCGGCTGGCGGCTCAGACTTTTTCGGCCCCAGTGGCGTCTTTCCAGATAGGAGCCCATTTGCTGTTTCGGACGGCAAAGGATAGCGAGCTGGTGGACCGCGCGGCCCACGGGGAGGTGGACGCCTACAACGTCCTGGTGTCCCGGTGGGAAAAGAAGCTGTACAACTACCTGCTGCGCACCACCGGCAACCGGGAAGATGCCCAGGACCTGGCGCAAGAAGCCTTCCTGAAGGCTTACCGCGGCTTGGTCAGGCTCGGCGACGCCGAGAAGTTCCCCCAGTGGCTCTTCCGGATCGCGCACAACCTGGCCTGCTCGAAGTTCCGTACCGACGGACGCCGCCCGGAGGCTGAGTCGGAGAGCTGGTCGGAGCAGAGCGAAGGGGAAAGCGCACCGCAGGGCGAGGTCCAAGCGGTGTTGGGGCCTGGCTCGCGACTGTATCCGCTGGAGGTGGAGTTGATTGTCGCGCGCGCCCTGGAGGAGCTTCCCTTCGAGCAACGTCAGGCCCTGCTGCTCAAGGTGATTCACGGCTTTAAGTTTGCCGAGATTGCCGAAATCCTTTCCTGTCCCCTCAGCACAGTGAAATCCCGAGTCTACGCCGGGTTCGCGCAACTGAAGCGCGCACTCGGTGAGGATGTGGCCACTAGGGCTGCATTCCACAACCAGTAGCCACGGCCTGGACAGGTGTTGTTGGCTGTCCAGCCGGGGAGGCTGCACTGCCTGCTGTTGCGGCGGGCGAGAGGTGAGTCATGACGTGTGAGCAAGTAAAACAAATGCTAATAGACCTGGCGCTGGCTGAGGCCGGGCCCGCCGAACGGAAGTGGGTACAGGATCACGTGCAGGAGTGCGAAGCCTGCCGGGGCCGGCTGGCTGATCTGGACCTGACGCGGAAGCTTCTGCTCGAGGGCCTGCCGCAAGAGGAAGTGCCACGGCGCATCGCGTTCGTGGCCGCTAACGAGGGGGCGGGCCTGTTTGGGCGCAGCGGGCTGTGGCGGCGCGCCTTTGCCGTGCCGGTGGGAGTGGCCGCGGCTGTCGCCCTGCTCGTGGGGGCGCTGGCGCTGGCCCGAGTGCGGGTCGTGCTGGAACAGGAACGCTGGGAGATTGCCTTCGGCGCCTCCCATCAGGCCGCGACCCAGACGACTGGCTCCCCATCCGCCGGCCTGGCGCCGCCGGCGCCTGGCTCCGCATCTGGCTCCGCCGGCGCCGGCCCGGTGTCGGCGGGCTTGACCCGCGAGCAAGTGGCAGGGCTGGTGGACGCTGCTGTTCGCCAGAGCGAAGCGCGGCAGCAGACCGAAGCCGAGACGCTCATCGGGACCGCGGTCGCGCAACTGGAACGACGCCAGCGGACAGCGTTCGCTTCGCTGGCCGGACAGATGCGGTACTTTGAGCGGACCCAAACCATTCTCTACAAGGATGCCGACCGGAACCGTCTGGCGCTGGAAATGGTAGCCAGCCGTCTGCCGGCGGAGAAAGGCGAACGGCCATGAAACGGTCTATGGTTTTCACTTTCCGGTATCGGAGCTGTCTGGCGATTCTTCTAGCCCTGGGATTTCTGCTGTGGCTTGCCGCGCCGCAGTCACGGGCCGCTGCAGCCGGCAAGAAACAAGTGGAGCTGAAGCGGCAGATGCAGCAGTTGGAGCGCGCCGTGAACACTTCCCTACAGCAGATGTTCGAGAACCGGCCGTTTGCCGTTCTTCAGGAACCGAAGAGCGTCTATCTCGCCGGATTCGGAGTCATGGTTCATGCGGAAGTGAACCTCTACCCGATGCGCTTTGTTTCCCCCTTTGCGCGGAGTGCCTTCTCGGAGAAGGAGCTGAAGACCGAACGCGAGCAGAAGCGCAAGCGGCTGCAACAGTTGCAATCCAGGCTCCGAGAGCTGCTTCTGACCGAGAGCGCCGAGCTGACGCAACTGGGCGCAGAGGAGAATCTGGCCGTGGTGATTCACTTCTTCAATCCCCGGCCCTACCCGGAAATTCCCGGCCAGCTGGTCCTGCAGGCGCAACGCCAGGCCCTGCTGGAGCTGCAAGATGAGGAGCGCAAGCCCGGGTCGGCAGGGCTGGCCAGGGTGATCAGCTTACGGCAATTCTGATGCGGCGGCTGGGCGAAATCCTGGTGGAGCGAGGGCAGCTGGAGGCCGAGGAACTCGACAAAGCCCTGGCCGTGCAGTCGATGCGGCGCGACAAGCTGGGCAAGATACTCTCGGACCTGGGCTACGTGGCCGCGCGCGACGTGCTGGCTGCGCTTTCCGAACAACTGGAAATCCCCATCGTTCCGGCTGCGGAGTTTCCAGCCGTATCGCCTGCCATCGAGGGCCTTTCGGCCCGCTTCATGCGCCAGTTCCGTTTTCTGCCACTGGTGGTGGAGGATTCCACCGTGACGCTGGCCATGGCCGATCCGCTCGACTTTGAAACCATCTCCGCGGTGCGACTCTACACGAAGCTGAACGTGCGCGCGCTGCTGGCGCCGGAAACCGAGATTCTTGCGGCTCTGGAGAAATACTTCCCGGACGAGCAGGAGACGTCTGGCTCCGAGAGCGGAGCGGTCGCCGTCAGCGTCGAGACCGAGGATGTCGAGCAGTTGCGCGACATGGCCAGCGAAGCTCCGGTGATCCGGCTGGTGAACAACCTGATCGCGCGGGCCGTCGAGCAGCGCGCTTCCGACATCCACCTGGAACCCTTCGAGAAGGAGTTCCGCGTGCGCTACCGCATTGACGGCGTGCTGTACAACGTGGACGCGCCGCCGCGCGAGTTGCGCGCTGCGGTGATCTCGCGCCTGAAACTGATGGCGCGGCTCAACATCGCCGAGCGCCGCCTGCCCCAGGACGGCCGCATCCAGCTGCGGACGCTGGGCAAGGAGCTTGACCTGCGCGTCTCCACCCTGCCTACCCTCCACGGTGAAAGCGTCGTGATGCGCCTGCTGGACCGCTCTGCCGGCGACTTCTATGAACTCCCCAGCCTGGGTTTTCCCGAAATGATGATGGCGCGCGTGGAGCACTACACCTCGCAGCCGCACGGAATTTTCTTGGTGACCGGACCGACTGGCAGCGGCAAGTCCACCACTCTGTACTCGGTCCTGAAGCACATCAATCTGCCCGACAAGAAGATCATCACCATCGAGGACCCGGTGGAATACCAGATGGACGGCATCAACCAGATCCACGTCAATCCGCAGATCGGGCTGACGTTTGCCGCCGGCCTGCGCCACATCGTGCGCCAGGACCCTGACGTGATCATGGTCGGGGAGATCCGGGACCTGGAAACGGCCGAGATTGCCATCCGCGCCGCCCTGACCGGCCACCTGGTCTTCTCCACCCTGCACACCAATGACGCGCCCAGCGCCGTTACCCGGCTAACCGACATGGGCGTGGAGAACTACCTGATCGCCTCCTCGCTGCTGGCGGTGCTGGCCCAGCGACTGGTGCGCGTGATCTGCCCGCACTGCCGGGTGGTAGATGAGCGCCAGGCGGCGCTCGACCAACCGGTGTATCGCGGCGCCGGGTGCGAGCGCTGTTCCCACATCGGCTACCGCGGGCGCCAGGGCATCCTGGAGCTGATGGATGTGAATGACGAGATTCGCCGCCTGGTGGTCGAGAACGCCGACGCCAAGGTGCTGACCACCGCTGCCCGAACCAATGGGATGCGCACCTTGAAGGAGGACGGCTGGGACAAGGTCTATCGGGGCGTGACCACAGTGGAGGAAGTGGTTCGGGTGACCCAGGATGTGTAGCGCCGCCATGTCGGTGGACGCTTGCCGGCAGGATGCGGGCGCGAGTGTAAAAGATGCCTGAGTATTTCTATCGCGCGGTGACGATGGCGGGCAAACCCGCTGAGGGCGCTCTTTTCGGAGCGACTGAGAAGGTCATCGCCCGCGAGTTGCAACGGCGGGGGCTGGTGCCGGTCTACATCGGCAGCCGCAGGCAGCCCGCCGCGGCGGGGGTGCCGCTGCCCTGGCTCGCCCGGGGGCGCGTGCGCTCGCGTGACCGGCTCTTCTTCACCCAGGAGCTTTCCACGCTGGTCAATTCCGGGCTGCCGCTGGACCGCGCGCTATCCATTTGCGCAGAGCTGACGGAACGGAAAACATTCCGCAGCGTCATTACCGACGTCCTGCAGGAGCTGAAGGGGGGCAAGTCGCTGGGCGACAGCCTGGAGGCGCACCCGCAGGTGTTTTCCGATCTGTACCGGAACATGATCCGTGCCGGTGAGGCGTCTGGGGCTCTCGGTGTGTCGCTGGAGCGGCTGGCGGAGTTGGAGAGCTCCTCCGACGAGCTGCGCGGCTACCTGATCTCGGCGATGATCTACCCGCTGCTGCTGGCGCTGGTCGGGGTGGGCTCGATCTTTGTGATGATGCACTTCGTGATTCCCAGATTTGCGCAGGTCTTTTCCGAATCGGGCGTCCCCGTGCCCACGCCCACCTACCTGCTGCTGGTGGCCAGCGACCTGCTCCACCGTTACGGCTGGATGGCAGCGCTGGCCCTCGCGGCCCTGATTGTTGGCGCCCGTTACTACGTGCGTACTCCCGCCGGCCGGCAGCGCTGGCACGCGTGGAATCTGAAGCTGCCGCTGGCCGGCGACGTGTTCCGCAAAGTGGAGACGGCGCGGTTCGCCCGCACCATGGCCACGCTGCTGGCCAACGGCGTGCCGCTGCTGCAGTCTTTGAAAATCGTGAAGGGGCTGCTGGGCAACGTTGTGATGGAAGAGTCGCTGACGGCGGTCGCCAAGGGCGTGCAGCGCGGCGAGGGTCTAGCCGGGCCGCTGCGGAAGACCGGCGCCTTTCCACCCCTGGCGGGACACCTGCTCACCGTCGGTGAAGAGACGGGCAGGCTGGATGCCATGTTCCAGCGCATGGCTGATATCTACGACAAAGACACCCGGGCTGCGATCAAGCGCGCCACGGCTCTATTTGAGCCGCTGGTGATCCTGGTCATGGGGCTGCTGGTCGGTGGGATGGTGCTGTCCATGTTGTTGGGCATCGTCAGCATCAATGATGTCCCGCTGTAAGAGAGCCACAGGGACACTAGACACACAGAGGCGCAGAGGAGCAATTGCATGAAGAAAAACCAATCTGAGGGTGAAGTCGCGACCGTACCGGCAAGAAACCTTTCCAAGGTGCCTCCGCGCCTCGGCGGCCAGGCCGGTGAGCGCGGCGTCACGCTGATTGAACTGCTGGTGGTGGTGACCATCATCGCCCTGTTCAGCGCGCTGGTGCTGCCGCGCATGTGGAAGAAAGTCAGCGCTGCCAAGCAGACCGCAACTCGGGAACAAATGAACGGCTTCATGACCGCCCTGGGCATTTACAAGCTGGACACTGGGAGGTTTCCCACCACCGAGCAGGGACTCGAAGCTCTCCGGGTCAAACCCGCGGAAGTGGAGCGCTGGGACGGTCCTTACCTGCCCCAGGATATCCCGGACGATCCCTGGGGGCAGCCCTATGTCTACCGGTACCCGGGCGAGCACGGCGAAGAACCCGACATCCTTTCCCACGGTGCTGACGGGAGAGAAGGCGGAGAGGGCGAAGACAGCGATGTGGCGAGCTGGAAACACTAGGAGTGGGGAATTGAGGATTGAATCATTGACGATTGTGAGCAGCGGTCAACAGTTTCGCCGGGGGCGCTGTCGCGGCATCACGCTGCTGGAGATGGTGGTCGTGCTGACGATCGTCGGCGTGCTGGGAGCCATCGTGTTCCCGAGCATGACCGCCGGTCTGGATACGTTGCGGCTGAAGTCGGCCGCCGACCGGCTGGCGAACACCTTCCGCTACGCCCGCGTGCGGGCCTTGCGTCAGCAGACCGTCTGCCAGGTGACGGTGGATTCGGAACGGCGCCGGGTCGAGCTGGAGGACCTGGAAGGGGCCACAGCCAGCGGGGAGCCGTCCTACCGTCGGAGCTGGCAGTTGCCTCCAGAAATCGTGGTCGAGCCAAGCCGTATGCGCACCTTTATCTTCCCGCCAAACGGGGGGATGCCCCGAGTGGGACTGCGGCTGATCAATGCCCGCGGCCGTGCCGTCACGGTGAAGTTCGATGTGCTGACGGCGCTGCCCCGCGTGGAGTGGGAGCGCTGATGGGTGTTGGACTTGCGATTCGGGATGTTGGAAGCAGCGGCGGGGGAAGAGCCTCCTTCCAACTCCGGCAACCTGCAACCCATGGGTTCACGCTGCTGGAAGTGTTGGTGGCCATGGCGCTGTTGGGCATTGCTGTGGCTGCGTTGATGAGCGGGCTTTCCGGCTCGCTGCGCAACCTGGCGCGCACGGAAACTTACGAGAAAGCGACACTGGTGGGTCGCTCGCAATTGAACCGTTTGCTCATAGAGCAGACGCTAGTGCCCGGCCGGGTTGCTGGCCGGTGGGATGAAACGTTTCGCTGGGAGGCGGAAATTCGGCGCTGGAATCCTGCCGGTGCAGCCGCCGGCGAACGACAAGCGGCGCTGACGCCCCTGGTGCTGGTGACCCTGACGGTGTTCTGGAAAGGCGCCAGCGGAGAGCAACGCGCCACGTTCGAGACCTGTAAATATGAACCACTACTGCCAGCGCAGTAAGCAACGCAGCGCGGGACTGACGCTGCTGGAGTTGATGGCCGCCACCACCATCGCCGGCCTGGTAGCTGTCGCGGCTCTCACCTCGCTGCGGATAGGCCTGCGGGCCTGGGAGAAGGGGCAGCAGGCGGTTCTGCAGTTGCGCCGGGTGACCCAGGTGGAGGACATCCTGCATTTCCAGCTTTCCAACCACCTGCTGCGGAACATCGTGGTGGAGTCACCCAACCGGCGCCAGCAGATGCCGTTCTTCTTTGCCGAGGAGCGCCGCCTGGTCTTTCTGACCTCGTATTCGGCGCTGGAGCGCGGACGGGGAGGCATCGTGGTGGCCGACTACTTCGCCCAGCGGCAACGTGACCGGACCTGGAAGCTGTGGCTCGAAGAGCGGCAGGCGCTCGACAGCGAGCAGCTGGCTGGCGTGGTGGTGGACCTGCTGCGCACTCCGGAAGGGGACCAACCGCAGCTGCGTCCCTTTGACACAGAGCGGGCCCTGCTGCTGTGGGAAGGACTCCGCGAGTGCCGGTTCCAGTACCGGCACGAACGGCCCGATCTGGCACGGTGGGTATCTTCCTGGTCGTTATTGGAGCGCAGGGAGATGCCCGCGGCAGTCGCCCTACAGGTGGGCGCGGAAGAAGCCACGTGGAGGGGCCTGGAGCCGGTGCCTCTCTACGCGCGCTTGAGCATCGCCGGAGCGAGCCGGTGAAAATGCCAAAGTCGGTGGGCCGGAGTCCGAGCTCGAATTCCCCGACCATCTCGAATTCCCATGGGGGCTCGAATTCCCAGACCAGTTCGAATTCCCACAGAGGCGCCGTCTTGTTGCTCGTCATGTGGCTGACGGCTGCGCTGTCTTTGGTAGCACTGGCGCTGGCTCTTTCGGTGCGCACCGAGCTGGCCGCCACCCGCTACCGCCTGGAAGCTGAGCAAGGCCGCTTCCTGGCGCGCGGGGCTCTGGAACAGGCGCTCTACTTGGTACAAACCCCCGGCTTGCGGGACGCGGAACAGAAATTGCTTTACGAACCAAGCCGGCCCTATCTGGAGTTTTCCTACGCTACCGGGACGGCGCGTGTCCGGGTGGCCTCCGAAGCGGGCAAGCTAAACGTCAACACCGCCCCGGTGGAGCGGCTGCAAACGCTGTTTCAAGCCGCCGGGGTGGGGAACATGGACGTCCGGGAGATCACTCGGGCCATTGCCGATTGGCGTGCGCCGGCCACCTCGAGCGCCGGGAGCGTCTTTGACCAGTTTTACGCCGGTCTGGCGCAGCCCTACCAGGCAGCGCACCAGCCCTTCCAGCGGGTCGAAGAACTGCTGTTGGTCAAGGGGGTCACGCCAGAGTTGTTCTACGGCTGGATGGAGCGCGACGCGGATGACCGTCTGGTTCGGCGGGGCGGGTTCAACCGCCTGCTGACGGTGTATGGGAACTTCACAAGGCTGGATGTGAACTACGCTCCCTACGAGGCGTTGCTGAGCGTGCCGGGCATGGACCAGGAGCGGGTACGTGCAGTCGTCGCCGGACGCCGGGAAAAGCTCTACCAAAGCCTGACCGAGTTGCCAATTTCGATTCCCGCAGAGGCTTTGCCCCACCTTGGAATCTATCGAATCTCGGACCTGTTCACCCTGACTGCCACGGGCCGGCTCCGCGGCTCAGCCACGCGAGCGTCGGTGCGCGCCATCTTCCGCCGGGAAGCCAGCGGCCGGACCGAGCTAGTGGCCTGGGATGAACAGGCAGTAGAAGAGCAGCGGGTCATTTTGTGAACTGGGCTATGAACGAGGACTTGAAGAAGCGAGCGTATCGGAAATGACCGTCCACCTGGGGACCAGCATCGGCATTGCAATTCGGGGGAGTCACCTGGAAGCCGTCTCCCTGCGCGGCCGCGGGCGTCGCCTGCGGGTCAGCGGATTCCTCCGGATTGAGGATTTCCGCACCCGGCCGGTGGCCGAGGTGGCCCAGCAGTACCGGCGCTTCCGCGAAGAGAATCATGCGTTGACGACCAGCGCGCTGGTGGCGCTCCCGCGCGGAGCCGGCCTGGTGCGAACGCTGGAATTGCCCCCCGAAGTTGGGCGAGAACTGAGGCAGACGGTGGCCTACCAGGTAGATCAGCTCCACCCCTTCGAGGAAGGCAGCGTCTATTTCGACTACGCGCTGCTGCCCGAATCGCCTGCGCGCGGCGCGGGCAATGGGACCGGCGCCTCGGAGGAGGGCCTCGGAAGGCGGCTGCGGGTGGCTGTAGCGCTTGTGGAGAAGAGTGCGCTCGATCAGCTCTACCAGTGGTTCTGCCAGGCGGGCGTGGACGTGGCCGGCTTCACCCTTTCTACAGCCGTGCTGTACCAGGCGCTGCGCGGGGCTTCCTTCCATCGGGGCCGGAACAAGCCAGGACTGCCTCGCCCGCTGTTGTTGATGGATCACTGCGGGCAAGTTCTGGAACTGCTGGGAGTCGCACCCGATGGCTCGTTCTACTCTAAAGAAGTTGCGGCTACGACCTCGTTCGAGCGCGAAGTGGAGTTTTGCGTGGCCGAGTTGCGACTCGATCCCCAGGATAGTCCGCCGCTGCTAGAAACTGGCGAAGTCATCGCGCAAAAATCGGAAGTCAGAGAACAACCGGCAGCAGAAGACTCTGCACCAGCGAACCGGTCCTCGGCAGAGGATATTCCGGTGGTCATTCCCGAGGCGGGGCCAGCGGAGTTCCACCTCCGAAAGCATCTTGTGGCCTACGCGGCGGCCCTGCCAGAGCTCGAACTCCGCCTGCCGGGGTTGGCCTCCCCCCCCGGCCTGCGCTGGAATCTGCTGCCGGCGGAGAAGCGCTACCGCTCTCACTGGCGATCTCACTGGCGCTCCCATTGGGCACATGCGTCGGCCTATGCGTTGGTGGTACTTGTGCTGTTGCTCGGCGCTGCCTGGCTCGCAACCACATGGGTGCAGGACCGCTTCTATTCCTCCTGGTTGAACTCGGAGATCAGCAAGTTGCAGCCCCATGTGGAGCATGTGGAACAGCTGAATTCCCGCCACCAGGCGCTGTTGTTGAAATGGGATCTGCTACAGGGCCAGCGGCAGGATATCGCGCTCAGGCTCGAGGCGTGGAAGGAACTAACTCGCCTGGTTCCCGATACGGCCTGGTTGCAAACACTCCATTTTAAGGATAACCAGGTGACGGCCTCCGGGCAAGCCCAATCCGCTTCCGGCATTCTACAGGCCATCAATCAGTCGCCGCATTTCCAACAGCCGGAATTCATCACCGCGATCACCAAGAACAAACAAGGGCGGGAGGCCTTCCAGATCCGGATGCGGTTGCGGGAGACGCAGGCACGAGCGGAGGAGGTGGCCAGTCATGACTAACGGAGGCAGGAAGAGGGAGCCAGCGACAGCTGCGTCTTTCTTGCGTTCTTTGAGCGCTCGAGACCAGCGGGCTCTGCTCTTGCTGGCAGCTGCCACTGCTCTGTTCCTGCTGCTGGATTTGCTTGTCTTGCCCGTCATGGACCCCGCCGAGAAGCTCCGTGCCTCGCTGCCACTGAAGGAGAAGACCCTGCGCAAATACCGGCGACTTGTAGCCCTGGCCGCAGATCAGAAAAAGGAGTTTCAGGAAATGCAGGCTCGTCTGGCTGAAGCCGAGAAAGGCCTGCTGAGCAGCAGCACGTCGGCCCTGGCTGCGGCCGAGTTGCAGGAAGTGATCAAGCAACTGATGGCGAAGCAGGGCATGGAAATGCGCAACGCCGCCTTCCGGCCGGTGCGGGTTCTCAAGGTCGCCGGGGCGAGCTATAACGTCGTGCCCTTGTCGTTGTCGTTCCAATGCAGGCTGGACCAGCTCACGAGTTTTCTGCTGGCTGCCCACGCCAGTCGCAAGGTACTGGCGCTGGATCAGCTCTCCATTAGGGCGTTGCCCTCGCGTCCCGGTCGGACACAAAAACCACAAAAGCCACAAAAGATGGTGACGGTGCGAATGGTGATTCGTGGGCTGATGTTCGCCGAGCCCGCGCCAACTCCCAAATCGTGAGAGAAAGCATGCGCAAACCGATAACCTATCTTAACCTGGCCCTCTTGACGCTGGCGGTGTGGGTTGCTGCCGCCATCCACGATACCTGGCAGAGCAATCATGCCCGCTACAAGCAGTTTGTGACCTCAGCAGCCACCCCCTGGGCAGGTGTGTCCAAAGCAGGCATGCCTGAAGCTGGACTGGCGGCTGTCCCGGACAGCCACTCCGTGCTGCTTACCCGCAACCTGTTCAGCCCCGACCGCAACAACGACCAGGCGTTGGCAAGCGTATCCAAGGTCCGGCCGCCGGTCCCCTTGGTGATTGGAACCGTGAACCTCGGCAGCGGTCCGGTGGCCCTGATGGCCGAGCCGCAACAGGCCAGGCAGGCCACATTCCGCCGGCTCAAGGTGGGCGATGAAATCGGTGGCTATCGCGTGGCGGAAATCGCCGAGCACCAGGTGATTATCGAATTCGAGGGCCAGAAGACCACCATTGATGTCTACGAATCAGCCGAAAACGTGCGCCAGGCCGCCGGGCGGGCCGCAGTCCGGCCCGCCCGCCCGGCCGGCACCGCGGCCGACCAGGTGTTGACCGCTGTTCCGGCTGCCCCTTCAGCTTCTTCTGCAGGGCCGGCGTCTACACCCACCCCAGGAGCCGCCACCGCTCCCGCTGTCGCCCCAGCGACCGGCTCCCCCACCGGGGATCGCTATTTAACCGTCACCGTCGAAGGTAACCGGAAGAGATACGACCGGGTAACGCCATTTGGCGTACAGACCTGGTATGAGGATCTCCCGGCGGCGCAGAAAACCCAATGAGGCAGAATCTGAGATGAGCCGAATAAAACGAACCATGAAGAGGATGCAGAATTTCACATCCGGTGTACTGAGAGGCCAACTGGGTAGCGCCGTCCTAGTTTTAGCAGCTTGGGGGCTGATGTCGACGGTCGCCGCAGGCAGCACTCCGAGGAAGGCCGCGCCGGTCCAGGAACCCGCGCAACCACCTGCGCAGTCTCAAACCGAGCAATCGGTCCAGCCGCCAGCGCAGGGGGAACCGACAGAGCCTCAGGCTCAGGAACCGCAACAACCGACTGCCCAGCCTCAAGACCAGCCATCGGCAGAGCCTCCCGCGCAGGAGGCGGAAGCGGCACCGGCAACGGAGAAGACGCGAGCTGGGGCGCGCATCAGCCTCCACCTGGAGAATGCCAACCTGCTTCAGGTGATTGGGATCATTGCCGCCGAACTCAAGATGAACTATGTCGTGGACCCTGGGGTGAAGGGTGTGGTGAACATCAACACCCTGGGCAACCTGAGTCATGAGGACCTGCTGCCCCTGCTGCAGGCCATCCTGCGGGCCAACGGGGCCTCGGCCGTCCAGAGCGGCAGCTTCTGGCGGATCGTGCCCCTGAAGGGAGCGCCGCGTGTTCCGCTACCGCTCACCCAGGATCCCACTGGAGCCAGCCTGCCGCCTGATGACCGCATGGTGATGAACGTGGTCGCCCTCAGCTTCGTCACCGCCGCGGATATGTCGAAAATCCTGAGCAGCTACCTGTCGGAAGCGGGCCACATCGTGACCCACGAGCCGGGCAACATCCTGCTCATCACCGACACCAGCCGCAGCCTGAAGCGGCTAATGGAGATGGTGAACCTGTTTGACACCTCGGCGCTGGAGCAGCAGCGGGTCCGGTTGTTTGCCATCGAGAACAGCCAGGCCAGCAGCCTGGTCAAGGACCTGGAGGAAATCTTCAAGGCGTATGCCCTCTCGAAGGAAGGCTCGGCGGTGCGGTTTATTGCACTGGAGCGAATCAACTCCATCCTGGTGGCGACTCCGAATTCCGAGGTGTACTCGGAAGTGCAGCAGTGGATTGAGAAGCTGGACAAGCCCGTGCGCCGTGGGGGACTGCAGAACTTTGCCTACAAGGTGGAAAACAGGGCGGCGGGGGAGTTGGCTTTCGTATTGGCGGGCCTTTACGGAGCAGCTCGGCCGATGATGGGTGCGGAGGCAACAGGAGCGTCGGCGCCCGGGATGACAGCGCCAGGGATGGCGGCGCCGGGGATGATACCGCCCGGCGGGATGGGATCGGCTGGTGGAGGAATGACGCCCGGAGGTGTGTCGTTTCCTGTCGGCGGGGTGGGCCAAACATCGCGGGGTTCTATGTACCGGGGTTCCAGGCAAATCTTCATAGCTGCTGTGCCGGGTGGAATGTTGCAGAGTCCGGCGCGCATTGTTCCGGACCCCATCAACAATACCCTGGTCGTCCAGGCTACCCCGCAGGACTACGAAGTCATCCTTGAGACCCTGAAGGAGCTGGACGTGGCGCCCCGGCAGGTGCTCATTGAAGCCAAGGTGTACGAGGTCACCTTATCGGGGGCGCTGTCCTTCGGGGTCGAAGCGTTCCTCCAGCGGCGCAGCAGCGCCTCCCGGAATCCCGTTGGGCAATTCAGCGCTTTCGGGACGGAGACGTTTCCTAACGCCGGCCTGAGCGCTTCGGTGGGCACCTTGATAGGCCGCAGCCGCGAGTTGTTCCTGTTCCTGAATGCCCAGGAGAACCGGGGACGCACACGGGTGCTTTCCGCGCCCACGCTTTTGGCCAGCAATAACACCGAGGCGCGCATCCAGGTAGGACAGGAGATTCCCATCCAGACTCAGCAGGGTGTAGCCTTCGGGACCATCTCACCTGTCAGTTCCTACCAGCGGCGGGATACCGGCGTGATCCTGTCGGTGACACCGCGCATCAATCCCAGCGGGCTGGTGACGTTGCGTATCGACCAGGAAGTCAGCTTGCCGACCAGCAGCGGCACTCTGACTTCGATCCAGAAGCGTTCCGTGTCCACTCAGGTGACGGTGCAGGACGGGGAGACCATTGCCCTGGGCGGCATCATCTCGGAAACCCGGATCGTCTCCACCAATCGAGTGCCGCTGTTAGGGCGCATTCCCGGCTTGGGGCTATTGTTCGGCACCACCCGCGATTCCACCAGCCGCAACGAGCTGATCATCCTGCTCACGCCCAGGGTGATCAAGGACATGGGCGAGGCCAAGATGGCCACCAAGGAGTTCCACGACAAATTGAAGGAATTGCGCAAGGCGCTCAGGCAGGAGAGCGAGTAAGGCCAGTAGGCAGAAAGCAGAAGGCGGAAAGCGGGCGGTGGACGGAAGGTTCAATTGCTACAGGGACATCGGGATCTGAAAGCTTATCAACTGGCGTACAAGCTAGCGATGGAGGTCTTCCAGCATTCTAAGCCCGGATTTCCTTTATGAACTATCGGCGGCAACCTTCTGAATGACTCCAACGTCAGTATTGATGCGGGTTCCAGCATCAACATTGCCTTCCGGAGGTGTACACCGAATGGGTGAGAGCCAAAAACAGGCGTTTCAACTGTCATTCAACCGGTTTCTGCGGGTCACATTTCAGGGATCGCGAATCACTTCCGACGGCGGTCTGATTCTGGTGCGCGAGTTGGACGAACGTTTGGGGTTCGGCGAACTTATCGAACAGCACTTGATCGACTCTCGGGGGAAGAACACCCGGTTGCCCCTCGCTGACTTGCTGCGGCAGTCCATCTACAGCCGCTTGGCAGGATACGAAGACGTCAACGACGCCGAGCGGCTTTCCCAAGATCCGACGTTCCGGCTGATCGGTTCGGAGAAGATCTGGGAACGTGGCGCAGCCCTGACTTCCCGGTTACAGTCGTTCGAGACAGAACTGCTGACGCAAGACGAGAACCTTGCTGGTTTGGCAGCGATCAACCGGGATTTGATCGCCAGGGCGGAAGCTATGGATGCGCCGCGCCGGGTGGTGCTGGACATGGACAGCACCGAGATCCCGGTCTACGGGGAGCAGGAACAGAGCGCCTACAACGGGCATTTCGAGTCGAGTTGCTATCACCCGTTGTTGCTGTTCAGTCGCGAGGGTGACTGTCTGGCGGCCAAGCTGCGACCCGGCAACGTGCACAGCGCCGAGGATTGGGAAGAACTTCTCCTGCCAGAGATCGAACGGCAGCAGAAGCTGGGCAAGGAAGCGGTGTTTCGCGCCGACGCCGCCTTCGCCAAGCCGGAGATCTACGACGCACTGGAGGAGCGGGACGTGAAGTATGCGATTCGCATCCCGGCCAACGACAGTCTGGAGAGGGACATCGCGGAGTTGTTGACGCGGTCAGTGGGGCGACCGAGCCACAAGCCGGTGGTCTGGTACAAGAGCTTTCTCTACCAGGCAGCCAGTTGGAAAAAGGCGCGGCGGGTGGTGGCGAAGGTGGAGTTCCACTTTGGCGAACTGTTCCCTCGCGTGGGGTTCATCGTCACCAATCTGGAGACCGACAGCCGGGCGGTGGTCCGGTTCTACAACAAGCGGGGCACCGCAGAGCAATGGATCAAGGAAGGCAAGCAGGCGGTAAAGATGACCCGGCTGAGTTGCCATCGGTTTCGGTCGAACGAGGTGCGCCTATGGCTGAGCCTGATCGCCTACAACTTGGGAAACCTGTGGCGGCGGCTGGTGCTACCGAAGAGGATCAACAACTGGTCGCTGACGAGTTTGCAGCAGCGGCTGGTGAAAACGGGCGGACGGCTGGTGAAACATGCACGATATTACTGGCTTTTGCTGGCCGAAGGGCACTTGAGCCGGAGGCTGTTCAGCAGCATGCTGCGAACGATCTCGGCACTGCCGCTGCCAGACGGCTAGCGACCCAGGAGAGAGGGTAATTTTAGGTGCTCAGAAGTGGTCGGGCCGGACAAGTGTCAGCGGCGAGGCAGGCTGGGCAGGCGAAACCCGCACAGCGACTCCGAAGAACAGCCAAAATGTGCCGCACTACCACCTCAAAGAGGCCCGGGCGATTTGCGATTGACACGACAGGGTACGAGGCATAGGTTTTCGGGTGAAGGGGAAGCTCAAAATGGAAATTCCGGCTAAGGTATTCCCCAGGGATGAGCGTTTCTCCTTGACCGATCAAATACGCCGCTCCTCACGCAGCGTTGCCGCGAACCTCGCCGAAGGCTTCAGAAAGCGGCAATATCCGAGTATGTTTGTGAGTAAGCTTGCTGACGCCGACGCGGAGGCAACCGAAACGCAAGTGTGGCTCGACTTCGCCCGTGATTGCGGCTACTTATCGCAGGATCTGCATAGGCGCATCGTCACCGGGTATGAACAGTTAGGCAGAATGTTGGGTCGTATGATGGCCGATCCGCAAAAATTTCTCCCCGGATAGCCGCCTACTGCCTACCGCCCCCTTGCCCCCCCTAGTGGCCTGTTTTTTCCTGGCACATTTCGAAAAAAAATCTTGACATACCCCCTGCCAGTTGTTAATTTCACGATGGCCGCTTTGTATGTAAGGCGGCAGGGAACGTTTGGACCGGCTTGGACTGGCAGTGATGATCGGGGCGAGAGCGCGCCATCCCGCCTCTGGCCGTTTGGGGTAGTAAACAGGAAAGTAAAAAAACAGTTGACGCGGCACAGCTGGAGTTGATACAAAAAATGCGTCATCACCCCGGGTGGGTCCAAGGTGAACTGTGTGAGGCTTTCAATCTCCGGCGAGAGTGTACGGTTTGCCAGAGCTTGCCGCCCGGAGCGGCGAAGTTGTGGTGAGCGTGTTGTTCAGTAGCTCTCGTGACGGGGGAGCATGTTGAGGTATAACGTCATCCAGGAATCAAAAATTCTGACTCTGAAATCAAGAAGGAGAAGAGGCGAGATGGAAAAAGGAAGAACGATGAAGAGGGTTCAAAAGGCGATCTTGAGAAACAGCATCGTCATGCTGTCCCTGCTGGCGGCCATCGTGCTGAGCAGCAGCGTGGCCCAGGCGCAACGGTGCGAGGCGCGGGCTGCTACGGGCGACGATGCAGTGGCCACGGTGCGGGCCGAGGGCATGACCGAACAGATCGGCGGCATCGAGTTGCGGTGCGTGCCTTCAGAGGACACCGGCTCGCTGTTTGCAATAACCGATTTCACATTAAGCATTACGCTGAACACTCCAATCACCAGCCTGGCTGACCTGAGCTATGACGCTGCTGAGTTGAACAGTGATGGGACTACGGGCGGCACTGCTATAAGCGAAACCGTGTTTGACCCTGCCGCCGGTGATGCAGGTCCGATGATTGATGCCGATGAGGACCCGAACACGGTCGTGTGGGAGAAACTCAGCGGCGCAAGTCTCGGCTTGGGAGTTGGCGACAACGGTTTCAATGTGATCATCGCCGGCATCCGAGCCAACGCCTACATGGTGGGAGACGACGGAGAGATATCCGCCCAACTCACTGTGAACACGCAGTCCGTGTCGCCGGGGGCGTTCGATGTCTCGAAGGTCAAAACCGGACTGGCCGTCAAGGTGGACGATGCCAACGTCCTGCAGTGCGAAACCATGGAAATGGGAATGGCTACCATAACGATCACGGAAGGCTTTGCTACGGCGCTCACCGACCAATCTGACAGTGCTGACTATGGCGTAGTAAGGGTGAAATTCGCCGGCATCCCGGACGGCGTGACCGTGATGATCACAAACATAGCCAACAACGATGTGTCGGTTACCGATAGCACTACCGATCCCATGAAAGTCACGCTGACCACTACATCAACCGCGACAGCGGCCAATGGTATGATTCCAGTTACCCTGGACGACGACGGCGACGGCTCGGTCACTTACAATGTCTCTGACGCCGGAGATATGACGCAGAGCAATACGTTGATGGTGAGCTTCACGTGGGAGGAAGACACCGTGATCGCCGACGGCATGGTGAGCGTGGGCTTCGTCAGTGCTAGCGAGGGTAATCCGCAGTTCGCTGATGCCGCTGCCGTGCGGGTCATCGGATTCGATCCCTGTGAGACGAGCATGCGCTTTCCGTTCGTGACCAACGCGGGAGGCTTTGACACCGGGATCGCCTTCACGAACGCTTCCAACTATGGCGGAACTTGCACGATCAAGTTCTATGGTGCGGAGGCCAATCCCGCCGATATGGAGACGAAGGAGGTCCCGTCCTGGGGCAGCGAGACTTACGTGTTGTCGGGGATCGCTATGGGCTTCCAGGGTTTTCTCGACGTGGACTGTGACTTTGAAAACGGCCACGGCTTCGCCTTCATCTCCAACGGCTTCGGTACGATGAGCGGCCCCACGGCGGCGCAGGGCTACCTGGCCATCGACTTGGAGGACTAAGCATAGCGGCAGGCATTCCTGCCTGGGTTGTAGAGAGCACAGGCCGCTAAGGCCTGTGCTCAGTTTCCATCTCCTTCGATTGCGCTTAGGCGTAGAGTACAGGCCGCAAGGCCTGTACTCGCTTCCTGCCTGACGGCGTGTGTGCGCCTGAACGCCAAGCCGGAAACTACAGGGGAGCCTCATCCAGATGAGGCTCCCTTTTTTTCCTTTTCAAAAGGTAGGGTAGGCATTCCTGCCTGCCCCCTGGAGAGCATAGGCTGGTAAGCCTGTGCTCATTTTTCCTGCCTGTCTTGTAGAGCGTACAGTCTGGTAGGCTTGTACGCTAAGGGTAGGCGGCGCCGCCCGAACCGCCGGGCTGGCCGATCTGAGGCGGCGGGTCGATCTCGTCGAGCGCTCGGTCCGCAGAGGTGAGGGCGATCCGGAACTCGATGAGGCACACCCGCAGGGTGCCGAGGGCGACTTGCAATGACCGCAGTAGCCTGTCCAAGCCGCTGCGATTCGGCTGAATAGCTTTGAATGTGCAACTTTGGCTTGATATGATAGGCAGCCACTTCCATCTAGCTAGACTTGCGGGGTCACGCGATGACAAAAGAGCTGAAAACACTGCGGTCCGCGAGCACCCATTCCACACAGGTCGTGAAGGCTCGTCGTGATGGTTCGCACGCGGCCGACTATCGGGCCGCTGAAGCACAGCGGCACAGCCAGCGAATCTCCGATTCGCAGCACACGCAGATTGCCACCCTACTCAACCGCCTCGGATTCCCGGACTCAGGGTGGATTGCTCGCAAACCGGTCTACAAAAGTCCAGAATGGGCCAATGGGTTCCCGTTTACAAAGAGGGATTCAATAAGGGGATTGATGGGCGTTGATTAACAGTACATCTATTGGTATTAGCTAGTTACAAACGATCTGGCGAAGCGTTTTGGACTATCGCCACCGACAACACTGGTATAAATTTCCCTAACACTGCGACGGGTAGCACGGTAACTATCGGCGGGATCATGGCCAACGCCTCCATGGTGGGAGATGGTAATGATGTCACCGCGGAAGTTCGTGTCAACGGTGTGATGATTAAACACAGTCCGATTAAACTCGCCGACGTGACAGCCGGACTCGACATTACGGTAACCTCGGCTACGGGTCTGCAGTGTGAGGCCCCATCGGACAACATGAACGTAGCCACCATCAAGTTCGTGGAAGGTTTTGCGAGCGCGCTCAACGATGAAAATCAGCTCGTGGTGGCTTTCCGCGACATTCCTGAGGGTGTGACCGTGACGCCGAGCATGATGGGAACGAGAATGGCACTCGAGATGACAGATCTCACCGCTTCCCCACAAGTTATATCGGGCGATTTAGCCCCACTCACGTTGATGACCGAGGGGGAGATGAGCGGCCTTGATGAGGACGGAAACGTCGCTCTGTCAGTAGCACGTGCGGGTCAGATCGTATACAACTTCGACGATGAGCTCGATACTACTGACGACGTGCGCGAGGGGACGGACGCCGAGAAAGCAATGGAATGGAATGAGTTGACGATAACGTTCACGTGGGAGGCGGGAGAGCCGACGCTTAATACCGGTTCCGTGACCGTCAGCTATCATCCCGTGACCGATGACGCTGCAAAGAGCCCGCGTTATGCCAGCGGCCCCACCAACGATGTGATCGAGATCAACGATTGCACCACGACGCTGCTGTTCCCGTTCGTGACCAACCAGCTCGGCTTCAATACCGGACTGGTCATCACGAATGCCTCGGAGGGATCTGGCTCCTGCACCATCGAGTACAGCGGTCCCGATGCTCCTGATGATTTGATGACGCCCGAGCCTGTCGCGGGTGGGGCACAGTGGGTCGATCTTCTGTCAAATATTGCCGCCGAATTCCAGGGCTATATCACTGCAACCTGTGAATTTCGGAATGCGCACGGCTTTGCCTTCATCACTGACGGAGACAACACCCTGGCGCAGGGCTATCTCGCGGTGCGGACGGAGTAAGTTAAGAAGGGCCATCGTGCAGCGGCTCCTCTTGTGAGGAAAGAGCCTTACGCACGAGACTAGAAACCGAAAGGGGAGTCCGATCCGAATCGGGCTCCCCTTTTCTTTTGGATCATCCAATCGGCAAGCGGCTAGTGAGGCTGAACGTAGGTCGAGAGATCGGCCCAAGCTGCTTTGAGAGTCTACACCGGCCCGGAGGTGCACCAGGTCCAGGTGCTCAGCATCCGGCTTGCGGTAGATCGGCATCAGATTGGGACTGACATGGGCAGTCCCGGTGGTCCTTCCGTTCACCCGCCAGAGCACGGCGGGTTTTGGTTCTTCGACCCACCACGAGTCACCCGGAAACCACATGTACCCTTCGCGGTGTCGGTGACCGAGGCGTTCCCCATGTCCTCTCACTGCCACAGCGTGCAGGAGGCGGCGTTTTCTGATGCGAACGGTGCAAGCTTTGTGCCTGGTGTGACGCCGGGGGCCATCGTCACCATCTTCGGGACGGGGATTACCACAGACGTGAGCGGCGTCGTGCTGGCCGAGCAGCTTCCGCTGCCCACCGAGTTGCAGGGAACTTCAGTGACGCTGAGTGGCATTGCCGTGCCGCTGTTTACCGTCGCCACCGTGGATGGCCAGGAGCAGATCAACCTGCAGGTTCCCTACGAGCTGACCGGGCAGGCGACTGTGACCGTAGTGGTTAACAACAACGGCGTGTTAAGCGATCCGGTCGAGGTCAACATTTCGCTCGCCCAGCCGGGAATTCTTACCCTCGACGGCACGGCAGGCGCCATTCTGCATAATGAGACCTTCCAGCTTGTCACGCCCGAAAATCCGGCGTCGCCGGGTGAGCCGGTGGTTGTTTACGCCACGGGCCTGGGACCGGTCGCTCCCGCCCCGCTCACGGGAGCGCCCGCCTCGGCTTCTCCGCTCTCTCTCACCTCGATTCCGCCGGTGGTGACGGTGGGCGGTATCGTTGCCGAAGTGCTCTTCTCCGGCTTGGCCCCCGGATTTGTGGGGCTCTACCAGGTGAACCTTGTGGTGCCGCTTGATGCACCCTCGGGCGATCTCGGCGTCGTGATCCAAACCGACGGCCAAGCGAGCAATCCCGCGAAAATGGCCGTCCAGTAAGTTCGGCGTTGGTTGACCACTTATGGGCTCAGGCGGAAAAATGGCAACCTAGGTGTTACGCTCACTCTATTTCGCCATGGGTGTCCTGTTGATTGCCAGCTCGCTGCACGTTTCTCATCGGCTGATCCTGGATCGCGACCTGCTGGTGCTGGCGGCCGTCTCGCCCGCCCTACTGGCCGCACTTGCCTTTGGTGCACTGCTGCTTGCGCGCGTCGTCCGCTCCTGGACAAGATGAATAGCCGAGGACGGGCCGTCGCGCCCCGGGCATCGCTCTAAAGCAGCGCGGCGTTGGTGGAATGCCGGTGCTCCAGAGGCAAACCCTGCCATGCAGAACAGACCGCTACAGTGTTGGGGTGCCCGAGGTGCTCGCTGCCGTGCCTGCGCAACCGGCACCAGTAATTTGTTTCCCGATGAACACTGCGTATGATCAGCAACGGTTTGCAACTCCGGGGCTGGCTTCGGCCGGGGCTGGTCTTTTTGAGAACAAATGGCGGGTTCCCATGAATGAGGTGAATCCACAAGGCCAGAACCCCCCCGAAGGCCAGGAAGCTCAGCACCATAAGTCCCTATCACCACCCGGCCTCTGGCATCCATGAAGATGACGCAGTCCAGAATGGAGGCTATGGCGAACGAGCGGGCTGCCAACCTGGCGCAGCTGGACCCGGAGGAACTAAAACAGCTGGAACTTCCTCAGATTGCTGGCCTTTTCAAAAACTACGTCCACGATTCAGAGGCGTTTCAAAAACAATTGGCTGCTATACGGCAAACGACTCCCGTTGACGGCGGAATTGGTTTTCCCGCTGGCCGGTGCACTGGGAAGCTTGCGCGTTTATTTGATGCCTGTGGTCCAGGTCCAAAGTCCCCCCGAGCTGGAAGCCGACCAAGCGTGCCGTGCGGACACCGCTGACGGCCATCAAAGGTTCGGCTGGGACTTGCGCTGGGTGGGGCGGCGGGTTCGCTGGCTCCCGAATTGCGAGAACTACTGGAACTGGCGGGAAAGAATACGGACCGGCTCGTCTCGCTAACTAACAGCATTCTGGACATGTTCAAGCTGGAAACCCGCCGCCTACCCTTGTGCGTGGAGCCCATTTCCGTGGCGGAGAGTATCCAGCACGAGCTCAACAGCCATTCGGCGAGTGCGGAGAAGAAAAATGTGGCGCTAGAAGCCCCAATTGAGCCCGACCTGCCTCCAGCCAACGCTGATCGGGAGCGCCTGGAACAAGCTCTCAGCTCATTGTTTTCCAATGCCATCAAGTATTCTCCTCGCGGGGCCACCGTCTCCGTTGCAGCTCGCCGCGTGATGCAGAATGGCGCCCCGTTTGTGGAGGTGTCGGTGCGCGACCAGGGTAAAGGTATTCCTCGGCAGGCTCAAAAGCGAATTTTCAGCAAATTTTCCCAGGCAGAGGATACTTTGACCCGGGAGCACCAGGGTTCGGGCCTGGGGTTGGCGATTGCCCGGGCGATTATCGAACGGCACGGCGACCGCATCTTGGTTCGACACGAGAGTCGGGCAGGGTTCCACGTTTTTCTTTACACTCCCCGGCCTGCACTGAGCCAGAGTTGGCGGCCACGCTTGGGGCGACAGCCCCCGGCGCACCCCGAGCAGCAGCCTCTTCCCCTCGTCCTGGTGGTGAACCGACAACCAGGACGTGGCCCGGGCAATGTGCGGCATTTTCAATAGCAAACAGCTACCGGGCCTGGGCCGTCGACCGAGGCGAGGAAGCGGTGGAAAATAGCAGAATGCCATCAGCCTGCCCTCATTGCTCTGGATTTACTCATGCCCGACATGAGTGGCTTTGAATTGCTCCACCTGCTCAAACAAAACGATCGCACCCGGAGCATTCCGGTGATTCGCATGTCGGTCGTGGAGGACCCGGGCCAGGCTATGGCCATGGGCGCGGAGAAATTCGTCAGCAAGCCCATTGATGCGCGTGCCCTGGTGGAGATAGCGCGGTCGATCCTCGGTCGCCAGCCCGAGACCGAAGGGTCTTGACACGACCTATGGAAATTCACAAGGTGTTGCTCGCGGAAGATGAGGAGGATATTCAGAAAGTTGCGCGCATGAGCCTTCCAGTTCCAGGGCCATTGGGAAGTAGTGGTGGCCAGCAACGGCCAGGAGTGTCTGAAGAAAGTGAGCACTGAACGGCCCGACGTGATTTTGTTGGACGCCATGATGCCGCGTATGGATGGCTACGAAACCTGCCGTCGCCTCAAGGCCGATCCGGCCACCCGCCACATCCCTGTCATCTTTCTCACGGCCAAAGCACAGGAAACCGAGATTCGGAAAGGGCTGGCGCTCGGCGCGGTCGGCTATCTGGTCAAACCGTTTGACCCCATCCAACTGACCGCCCAAATTCGGCAGATTCTGAAAGACGCGGGCAGAGAGAAATAACAGGTGATCCCGACAGAAAACTATCACCGGAAACCTATTTACGGCCCTAGAAAACCTTCCCAGCGGGGTCGTCGTGTGCGACGCGCAGTGGCGGATGGTGTGGATCAACCGCAAGATCGGCGAGATGACCGGTCTTTCCCCGGCCGCTGTGCTCGGCAGGCATATCTGCCTTCCTCCCAGCCTGCTGGAGAACTTGGTTGAGCCAGAAGATCGAATGCGACAACAACTAGTGCGGCTCGCCTGCAACCCGGAAACTGCCAGCAAGATGGTCTATGAGTGGCATCGCCCGGATTTCCGCTACATTGAGCAGACCACCGCGTCGATCTACAATCCTGAGGGCGGCCTGATCGGTTACGTCTGCTCGTTGAACGATGTCACTCAGGCTAAGGAAGTCGACGAGATGAAGAACGAGTTCATCTCGGTGGCTTCCCATGAGCTGCGGACCCCAATGACCTCGATCAAGGGGTCGCTGGATCTGTTGCTGGGTGCTACGCTGGACCAATTACCGATTCGGTGCGAGAGTTGCTGGAGATCGGGCAGTCGGCAGTGGACCGGCTGATCAACGACATCCTGGATATTTCCAAGATCGAAGCCGGCAAGACCGAGCTGAACCTGGAACTGCTGGAGCCCCTCGAACTGCTCCGCCGCGCCATGAACGGCCTGCGGACCTATGCAGAGGGGGTCTCTATCCACCTGGTGGTTTTGCCGTCCGGCGCGGTGTCGCCCGTTATGGCGGACCGCGACCGGATGGAACAAGTCCTGACGAACCTACTTTCCAACGCCATCAAATATGCGCCGGCTGGTACGGCGGTGGAAGCCGCAGTCTGTGAGATCGATCGCCGGGTGCGTTTCTCCGTCCGCAACTACGGGCCGGGTATCCCGCCGGACAAACTGGGAACGGCTTATTCATGTAGTCGTCTGTGCCCACGAGAAAGCCCTTAGTGCGATTTTCTTCATCCGGATTCGCGGTGAGCATGATGATGGGGATAAAGGTGGTGCGCACGTTTTCCCGCAGCTTTTGGCACACGGTAAAGCCGTCGACCTCAGGCATCATCACGTCCAACAGAATCAGGTCCGGCTGTACTTCCTCCACTGGAGGCAGTGAAGATCTCAGAGGGCAACGGCAGTTGCTCCAAGCTCTTGCGCAGGACAATCTAGATGGAGGGATCGTCGTCCACTACCAGGATCTTCACCTGCTTGGGGGGCTTGGTGGAACGGGGCGGAACGAAAGCGGCTTCCGGTGTCTTCCCCGGAGAAGCGGTTGTCTCAGGGGAGCCAGCAGGTGCCTGAGCCCGGTCCGCTGTGACCTCGGACGAGGCGGGGGCCGGTGCGGTCGGAGGGTGATTCTGACGAGTCGGCATGGCCGAGCCCGTTGTGTCCGCCAAGGAAGGCATCCGCCCCCCGGCCGCCGCTTCTGACTCCTCAGCGGGAGTGCCGCAATATGGACAGATTGTCCACTTAGGACGGAGCTGCTGCCGGCACTCGCGGCAGACGGACTTTAGAGACCGGCTGCAATAAGGGCAGACGGTGAAATCCGGGTCGATTTGGGCACGGCAATTTGGACAGGCGGCTACCTCCTCTTCTTCGACCTGAAGGATCCGCAGCAGTTCGTCCGGCGTGGTCAAACCTGCTCTCACCTTGGCCAGCCCTTTCTGGAGCAGGCTGGAAAATCCTCCGCTACGAACGGCCACCTTGCGGATTTCCGCTTCCGGCGCTTTTCGGTTAATAGCTCGCGCACGGCCGGGTTCACCTGTAGCACCTCGTAGATGCCAGTTCGGCCGGAGAAACCGGAAAAACTACACTGAGGACACCCGGCGCCGCGAAAGTACACCTCGTCGGCAGGCAGGTTCAGACGCTTCAGCACCATCTCGGGCGGAGAGTAATTTACTTTGCAGTGTGGGCACACCTCCCGCGCCAGTCGCTGGGCCATCACCAGGATCACCGTGGAACCCACTACAAACGGGTCCACACCCAGGTCCAGCAGGCGGCTGAGGGTGGCCGGCGCGCTGTTGGTGTGCAGGGTGGAGAGCACCAGGTGGCCGGTCATTGAGGCGTGGAAGGCCACTTCGGCCGTTTCCTGGTCTCGGATTTCCCCCACCAAAATGATGTCCGGGTCTTGGCGCAGGCTAGAGCGCAGGCAGGCAGGGAAGGTCAACCCGGCCTTGGGATTGATCTGAACTTGGTTGATCCCCGGTAACTGGTACTCCACCGGATCTTCTACAGTGATGATGTTTACTTCCGGGCTCTTGCGATGATTCAACAACGAGTAGAGGCTGGTTGTCTTGCCGCTGCCGGTGGGGCCGGTCACCAGCAGCATACCCTGGGGATTCTGCGTCGCTCCCAGGATTGCTTCCAAATCCTCGGATTCAAAGCCTAGCTCAGTCATCTTGGGGACCTGCCCCGAACCCAGGATGCGCATCACCACTTTCTCTCCCAGGTGGGTGGGCAAGGTGGAGACGCGCATGTCCACGTTCCGCCCCTCGATGGCCACCTTCAGGCGGCCGTCCTGGGGCACGCGCCGTTCGGCGATGTCCAGTTTTGCCAGTATCTTGATGCGCGAGACCACAGGCTGGCACACCCACTTGGGAAGCTGCATAAACTCGCGCATCACGCCGTCGATCCGCACCCGGACCTTCAGATCATTGACCGTCGGCTCAAGGTGGATATCGCTGCCCCGATTGCGGATGGCGTCGTACACCACCAGGTTCACCATCTTCACCACCGGTGGCAACTCCGCTCCGCCCAAAGAATCCTTCAGATCGACCTCCTCGGCCTTGCTTTCTTCCACCAGCTCGAAATTGTGGACGTCGCTGATATTTTCCAGGAAGTCCTTGAGCATTTCGCCCGTCGCGAAGGTCTTCTCCAGCGCGTCCACGATTTCCGTGCGGGTCGCCACCAGGATCTTCAGGGTCTTTCCGGTGGAGAACTCGATGTCACGCTGGGCGTCCATGTTGGCGGGGTTGGCCATAGCCACCACCAGGGAGCGGTTTTCCAGTTTCAGGGGCACGACTTGGTGCCTGCGGGCCATCCCTTCCGGCACCAGCTTGATGGCATCCGGTTCCGGAACGGTGGCTGCCAGATTGACCCGGGGCAGCCGCATCCGCCGGGCAAAGGACTTCGGCCACCGCCTCCTCGCTGAACTTCTTTTCCACCACCAGAAGGTCCAGCACATCGGTCTTCTGGGCGTGTGCATGAGACAGTGCCTGGGTGAGTGCTTCGTCGGCAAGCTCCTCCTCTCCTAGCGGTCGGCCCAGTTCCGTGGCTCTTTGCGGTCGGGTTAGTTCTGTGGACATGAGACGGTGTTTCCCTAGAGTTCGACTACCTGTCCTTCCATGGCCGCAAAGCAAGCGAAGGCATAATTCGCACTGCGTCCGCGCTGCTGGCAGACCTGCACCAGCTGGAGTTGGCTCACAAAAAGCCAATCTTATCTTACACTATCCCACGCTTTGCAGGAATCAAGCGGGGAGGCAATGGTGGGATACAGGTCTGCAAACGCGCGTCCAGCCGTCTCTGGGTCGGCAGGCAACCCCGTTCGTGTGGGCTGCTTTCAGCTCAGCGGCCAGCACCAACCTGAGGATGTCACCGCCACAGTCGGCCACTGTGCGGCCGCCTAACGGGGCGAAGAGAAGGTTAAGATCAGGCCGGCCAGGATCATGTTGATCTATGCGGTGGAGGAGAAATACAGTGGAGGAGATTAGTGGCTGATGTTCAGATTCACCCCCGCGATGTGGCCGCTGAAGTAGAACGCGTCCGGTCCCGTCCTCAGGCTATCATTGCCCGTAATGTAGTTCCAGAACGGGGACAACGTGACGTTGTCGCTGACCGGAACGTCTAGGCTGACCCCGAGCACCACATCGGAAACCGTCGTGATGTCGATCCACTGGCCCTGGTTCAGGCCAGCCGAAGCTGACAAACCGAGACCAAAGCCTTTGCCCAGGTCCAGACCATGACCGATGCCGAGGTTGTAGTAGACGCCGTCTCCCTGATGCGGGTCAACGTAGATGCTGAAGCTCGGCTGGAGAATCGTGTCGGCGCTGATGCCCCCGTAGAACTCGTTGGTGTAGCGGCCATCCTGCAAATTCGGAAACGCGTAATTAATCCAGCCTACGTTCACAGAGATCTTCTCGCTGAGCGCAAAGCCGTAGTCAACAGTGAAGTCATGCTCGGTCCAGTGGTTGCCGGCCACGCCGCTATCGCCGAAGCCTGTATGCGAGAATTGACTCCACGAAGAAACCGTGAGGTTCTTGTAAGTGAAAGCCAGTCCGGGCTGGAGGGATGCGTTGTTGTTCAGGTTTTGGCCGCGCCAGATATACTTATTTACGAACGTGGCGTCGAAGGACAGGCTCCAGGGTTTGTCGGCCTGCGCCGGTGTGGCGTCTTGCCCCAGCAAATCTGCGGCGCTCACAGTGACTGTAATGGCCACCAATGCCATGACCCAAGGGATCAGCTTCATAACTCTTCTCCTCCAACCTCATTAGATAGAGCCTTTGTGCGAAATCTCCAATATTAAGTAAAAAGTGGTGTAAAAGTAATAGTGTCCTGTTAATTATGGGACCAGGCGTTGCTATTATGACCAGAAAATACCATATTACCTGCGTTTTTGGAGGTAGCTAAATAGAAAACACGGGCTTCGGGCGCGGAACGAAGTCTATTCAGAGCGTTACCCTAACGTTTGGCGGCAGGACAGTTAAAAAGCGCTAGACTGCCTGGTCGCCGCGGTCTTCATTGCGGATGCGGATGGCTTCTTCCACCGGGTACAGGAAGATTTTCCCATCGCCGATCTTTCCGGTGCGAGCCGAACTCAGCAGAGCCTGGACGGCTGCTTCCACCATCGAGTCGGCGAGCACCATTTCGAGCTTCACCTTGGGTAGCAGATCCACGGTGTACTCGTGGCCGCGGTACACCTCCGTGTGGCCTTTCTGGCGGCCATGCCCGCGCACCTCGCTGACGGTCATCCCGCTAATTCCGACGGCCCTCAGCGCCTCTTTCACTTCCTCCAGCCGGAAGGGCTGGATAATGGCCTCAAGTTTCTTCATTCGCTCCCCCAACTACGATGCAGCGCCGGCTTAGCCCCCTTGAGTGCCGGCCGGCGCATAGGTTTATTCCATGACGTAGCCCTGCTCGCCGTGCTGGGTAATATCCAAACCCTGCACTTCATCCGCTTCCGAGACACGGACTCCTATCAGCAGGTCCACCACCTTGAGCAGAATCAAGGTTCCGACGGCTGCCAACGCCCAGGTGATCAGCACGGCGCCGGCCTGGTTGAGAATCTGGGCGGGGTTGCCGTCCACCAGGCCGCCATGTGGCAGGTCGGCATTGACAGCCGTGGTGGCGAACACCCCGGTGAGCAGGGCGCCGAGCGTGCCGCCAACGCCGTGCACGCCGAAGGCGTCCAGCGAGTCATCGTAGCCCAGGCGGTGCTTGAGAATTCCGACAAACAGGTAGCAGATCACCCCGGCGCTGAAGCCAATAAAGATGGCTGCCATGGGGGTCACGAAGCCGGCGGCCGGGGTGATCGCCACCAGGCCGGCTACGGCCCCGGTAATGGCGCCCAACACGCCGGGCTTGCCGTTGCGCAACCATTCGGCAAGCACCCAGCCCAGGACGGCGGCGGCGGTGGCGAAGTGCGTTGCGGCAAAGGCGCTCGCACTCAAGCCTCCGGCGTTCAGCGCGCTGCCCGCGTTGAATCCGAACCAGCCCACCCACAGCAGGCAAGCGCCGATGATACTCAACACCACGCTGTGCGGCGGCATCGGCACCTTCCCGTAGCCCAGCCGGCCCTTCAGGTACAGCGCGCAGACCAGCGCCGAAACGCCGGAAGAGATGTGGACCACCGTCCCGCCGGCAAAGTCGAACGCCGGGATCGTCCCTCCCCAGCCCAGCAGCCCGCCACTGCCCCACACCATGTGAGCCAGCGGGGCGTAGACAACCAGCGACCAGAGCACCATGAACAGCAGCATGGCGCTGAACTTCATGCGCTCGGCGAAGGCCCCGGTGATCAGCGCCGGAGTGATGATCGCAAACATGAGCTGAAACAACATGAAGGTGTAATGAGGAATGGTGCCGGCGTAGCCGCTGGGTTCCATGCCCACGCCACGGAGAAACACATGATCCAAGCCGCCCACAAACACGTTTCCTTCCGCGAAGGCAAGACTGTAGCCGACCACGGCCCAGAGCACGCTGATCACCGCCATGAGAATGAAGCACTGCATCATGGTGCCCAGCACGTTCTTCCTGCGCACTAGGCCGCCGTAGAACAACAGCAGGCCAGGCCCGGTCATCATCAGCACCAGGGCGCAACACACCAACATCCAGGCGTTGTCGCCGGCCGACTGAGCAGCGGCTATCTCTGCCTGGAGCTGGGCCATATCGGGCGCCTCCTGTCCCAGCAGCGCCGGAGCAGCGACGGCCACCCAAAGCGGAAGAGTTGCAATTCGTTTCTTCATCGTTCTCCCCCCTGCAAATTGTTAGGCAACGCAGTTAACCACGGGCGGGGTGTCCTGGCAAATCGAACCTTCGGATGACAGCCATCAGAGATTCTTATCCGCGAATGGGGATTAGTAACTGATGTTCAGATTCGCCCCTGCAAGGTGACCGCTGAAGAAGAACCCGTCCGGCCCCCTTCTCAGGCTGTCATTGCCCGTGATGTAGTTCCAGAACGGGGACAATGTGACGTTATCGCTGACCGGAATGTCTAGGCCGACCCCGAGCACAACATCGGAAACCGTCGTGATGTCGATCCACTGGCCCTGGTTCAGACCGGCCGCAGCTGACAAGCTGAGACCGAAGCCGTTGCCCAGGTCCAGGCCATGACCGATGCCGAGGTTGTAGTAGAGGCCTTCGCCCTGATGCGGGTCACCGTAGATGCTGAAGCTCGGCTGGAGAATCGTGTCGGCGCTGATGCCGGCGTAGAACTCGTTCGTGTAGCGGTCCTCTCCCAGGTTCGGAAACGCATAATTAATCCAGCCCACGTTCAAAGACAACTTTTCGCTGAGCGCAAAGCCGTAGTCAACAGTGAGGTCATGCTCGGTCCAGTGGTTACCGGCCACACCGCTATCGCCAAAGCTCGTGTGCGAGAATTGACTCCACGAAGATATCGTGAGGTTCTTGTAACTGAACGACATTCCGGGTTGGAACGACGCGTTGTTGTTCAGGTTTTGGCCGCGCCAGATATACTTGTTTACGAACGTGCTGTCGAAAGACAGACTCCAAGGCTTTTCGTCCTCTGCTGGCGCTTCGCTCACAGCCTCAGCTGGTTCGCCAGCCCAGGCAGCGGGGACCGTCCCCAGCACCACCAAAACCAGGACCAAAAGTTTTGCCATTGTCAGTCTCCTTAATGTTCATGTGACGACTCTTGTGTTTGTCATCTCTAACGTTACGGAATAATTGGAGCGCGAAGCAAGACGGTTTTTTGAATCGGCGTGATTAGGTTTTCCTATTATGAGGAATAATTATGCAATTATGCCAGTGTGGAAAGTAGAGCTAGAAACAAAACACGGGCATCGGGCACAGGGCCGCCCCAGCGCAGCGGTCAAAAAGCAGCGCTGCCGATTTGAGGCTGTCCGCAGAACAGTTAAAAAGCGCTACACTGCCTGGTCGCCGCGGTCTTCGTTGCGGATGCGGATGGCTTCCTCCACCGAGTACAGGAAGATTTTCCCGTCGCCGATCTTCCCGGTGCGAGCCGAACCGAGCAGGGCCTGGACGGCTGCTTCCACCATCGCGTCGGCGAGCACCATCTCGATCTTCACCTTGGGTAGCAGATCCACGGTGTACTCGTGGCCGCGGTACACCTCCGTGTGGCCTTTCTGGCGGCCGTGCCCGCGCACCTCGCTGACGGTCATCCCGCTAATTCCGACGGCCCTCAGCGCCTCTTTCACTTCCTCCAGCCGGAAGGGCTGGATAATGGCCTCAAGTTTCTTCATTCGCTCCCCCAGCTATGATCCAGCGCCGCAAACGCGCTCGCGCTCAGGCTACACAGTTGACCACAGGCGGGGTGTCCTGGCCAATCGAACGTTCCGATGACCCCCATCGAAAATTTTTATTCGTAAAGATTTGAGTGAGATTTTAGGGCTCCCGAGCGGGTTCGCTGCCTGGCTTGCTCCACGAGGCGGGATGGGGCGCCGGTCGCGCCCGTTATCGAATCACTCTGCTGCCGGCTCATGGAATCGAGGAGGCCGCCCCGTCCACCTAGTGCCGGGCGTTCGGCGCCAGTGTGCCAAAGTAATTCACCTGCCGCCCGTTTTCGTCCTTGTCCGCGCTGGTTGGGCAGGTCAAAATAGCTGCTATGAGGATCCTGGCTTGCTGCTTTCTGGCGCTGGCGAGTGTGTCGGCTCTTGCGCAAGAAGCGCAGCAGATTCCCGTTGGTGCGGTACCCCGCGGTGTGGCTTTTTACCCGTCGGGGAATCAGCTCATTGTGGGTAGTTTCGCCGACAACTCGGTGAGCGTGCTCGACCTGGCTAGTCTCGAGTTGCGCACGCTGGGAGAATCGGTGTCTACGGCGGGTGGGGTGGCCGTGGACGACCAGTTGGGCCTGGCCGTGGTGGCTAGTTCGGAAAGCAACGAGGTCACGGTGATTGACTTGGCCACCCTACAGGTTGTCACCCGCGTTCCGGTCGAAAGCAGGCCCCTGAGCGTGGACATCAACAGCAGCACCCATATCGCGGTAGTCTCCAATTCCGGTAGCGACTCCCTGTCCCTGATTGACTTGAACACTCCCATAGCCGTGGTGGGCACCATTCCCGACGTACCGGTGCTGCCGGGCGCTGTGCTGTCGGGCGCCGTACAGGCGGTGGCGGTCAACAGCGCCACCAACGTGGCGGTGGTGGCCAGCCCGGCGCAGAACAGCATTATTCTGGTGGATCTGGCGGAGGCGCGCGTCGTCGGTACTCTGACGGTCGGAGCGTCCCCGGTGGCCGTGGCCGTCAATCCCGTCACCAACGTGGCCGTGGTGTGCAATGCCAATGGGAACAGCATTTCCATCGTGAAGTTGGGTACCGGGCAGATCGAAGAAGTCCCCATTGGGTCTCCGCAGGGGGTCGCTATCCACATCCGTACCAATACGGCTGTCATCTCTAGTAACACCACCAATCAGGCGGTACTTCTGGATTTAAACACCAGCCAGATAATCGGGCAGGTTGCCAGCCTAACGGCGCCGACCGCGGCGGCGACCAACCAGGGGGGGCGCCAGACGGCAGTGGTTTTACCCTCCAACAACAGCGTCGCCCTCATAGACATTCCCGTGGTCAGCAGCTTTACGGTAGTCAACGCGGCCGCCTTCCATGGCGGCTCCATTGCGCCCGGCATGATCGTTTCCGGCTTTGGGACTGACTTGGCCAGCCAAACCGAGGTCGCCACCGGCTTTCCCCTGCTCGACACGCTGGCGGGTGTCAGGGTCCGCCTGGAAATGGGTGGGGATGGGAAGGGGATCGGAGGCGCGGAGCTGAATGCGCCGCTGTTTTTCGTTTCGCCTACCCAGATCAATTTCCAAATTCCCGCCGAACTGGCGCAAGACCTTCAGGTGGGCGAAGTGCGGACTATTTCCTTTGTTGTCTTCACATCAGGCGGCAGTCAGCTGCGAGGGGAGCTCATTCTGGGCGTGGCCAGTCCTGCCCTTTTTTCGCAATCGCCGGTGGTAAGCACTACCCTGAATACGCCGGTGGCTTCTTCGGGATTGGCCACGATAGCGCCAGCTAGCATGGCCGGGATTTACCCCGGCATATACCTTTTGGTTGGCTCAGGGACGAACGCCGAGGTCGTCAAAGTCATATCGGTCACGGAGACTACCTTCACTGCGTTTTTCGCAAATAGCCACGGGGTAGACGATGCGGTCGTTGGAGCCCAGACCGGGTTCGGGCCTGTGGCGGCGCTCAACGAAGATGGTTCGCTGGTCTCGGTGGATGGCTGCCTAACGGGCGTCAAGCCGGCGGAACCGGGCTCGGTGGTGCAGTTGTTTGGCTCCGGCCAGGGAGTTTTGACGCCGGAGCTGCCTCCCGGCGAGCCCGCTCCCCCCAGCCCACTGTCGGAGACCCCCACGTTGCCTCAGGTCACCCTGGGCGGCGTTCCGGTCACTGTGGAATTCAGCGGGGCTGCGCCCGGCTTCGTTGGGCTGTGGCAGATCAACATCCGCATCCCCGAGGAGAATGAGAATCCCCCCTCAGGGCCGGCGGTGCCCATCATTGTCACCATCGGAGGAGTGAGCAGCCCTCCCTTCACCACCCTGGCAGTCAACACCGACGTCGAACCCTGCCAGCCCTAACCGGTTCGTACCTTGCAAAGTGAAGCTGTGAAGGGTTCACTGCAGTTGCAGACCATCAGCATAAAAATTGATCTCGGTGGTACTGTGGACGATGAAGCCTGGGAGAGCCTGAAACAGTTCGACGAGATTGTCGGCAGTGATTTTGGTCACCAGTACGGCAGCAGCGGTCCGTGCCGCCACCCGGCCGATCAGCCGCACCAGCCCGGCGAGTGGCGCGGGGCGTTTATCAAGGTGGAGCGTTTCCTGGCCGAATTTGCCCTGCCTCATTATCTCGACCAGCCTCGGGTCCTGGACGCTGAAATTCTGCCAGAGTAGTTCCAAGTTGCAGCGGGAGGCGTTACACATGGAGCGTTCGAGCCGGCTTCCCCGTTTCGTTGCCCGTTTCGTTGTATGAAGGGCCTTCCGAAGCCCCTTACGAACATGGACGCGATCCGGAAGAATGAACAGACCGTGCGGTACCGGGTGGCCGTAGTGGGCGGCGGCATTTCCGGACTGGCCGCGGCCTTTGATCTGGCGGTGGCCCGTGCCGCGGGGCAGCCGGTCGAAGAGCACCTGTTCGAGAGCAGCGCGCGGCTGGGCGGGGTCATCTGCACCGAGCGTGCGGAAGGCTGCCTCGTCGAAGCCGGTCCTGATTCGTTTCTCACCGAGAAACCGCAGGCTTTTGAGCTGGCAACGGAACTGGGGATTGCCGCTGACATCATGGGCTCAAATGACTCCGCGCGCCGCACCTATATCCTGCACCGGCAGAAGCTGGTCCCGCTGCCCGATGGGTTGCAGTTTCTGGTTCCGACGCAGTTGCTGCCCATGGTGACTACGCCCCTGATCCCGTGGAGCCAAAAGCTTAGGATGCTGGGCGAGCTGTTCCATGGGCGCCGTCGCGCTCACGAGGAGACAGTGGCCAGCTTCGTCGGTAGGCACTTCGGCAGCGCCATGGTGGAGCGCATCGCTGACCCGCTACTGGCGGGCGTCTACGGTGGCGACGCGGCACAGCTGAGCGTGCAGGCCACCTTGCCCCGTTTTGCCGAAATGGAGCTACAGGATGGCAGCTTGATTCGCGCCGTGCTGCGCGCGCGCAGGAACGCGCGCCCCCCGGTCCCAACTCCGGCGCCGCGCCCGCTGTTTTCGACCCTGCGGGGCGGCCTGGTGCAGTTCGTCGAGGCCATCCGGCCGCACCTCGAAGACGCGGAGCACGGGTCCAGAATGCAGTTGCGGACACCGGTGGCGGCAATTCAGGTCACCGAGCAGGCTGGTCGGCGCAGCTACGACTTGGTGGCACAGGGGCGAATCTTCCCCGGTTTCGAGGCGCTGGTCCTGGCGGTGCCGGGCCATGAATCGGCACGGCTGATTCGTGGGCTGGACCGGGAACTGGCCACCCCATTGGCCGCCACGCCGTACTCCTCCTCCCTGACGGTGGCCTTGGGCTACCCGGCGCGCGTCCGCGCGCAACTTCCGCCGGGGTTCGGTTTCCTGGCGCCCCGCGAGGAGGGGCGACGGCTGCTGGCTTGCACATTTGTCCACACTAAGTTCCCCGCGCGGGTTCCCCCGGACCGCGCGCTGCTGCGTTGTTTCCTGGGCGGCAGCCGTGATGAGGCTGTCCTGAAACTGGACGATGACCAGGTTGTGGCGTTGGTGCGGGAAGAACTGAACAGCATTCTGGAGCTGGCCGAAGCGCCGCTGTTTGTGCGCATCTACCGCTGGCCTCGCTCCATGCCTCAATATACCCTCGGACACCAGCAGCGGGTGGCTGCAGTCAAGCAGCGCTTGCGGCGCCATCCGGGGCTGTTTCTGGCCGGGAACTGGGAATCGGGTGTGGGCATTTCCGACTGCGTTCGCAGCGGGCGGGCGGCGGCCGCCGACTGTTTGCGCTACATTAGAGTATGAGGCAGGGCAGGGAAGGTAGCCGATGAACGGACTGCGAGTGGTTTCCTTTGAGAGCCGCCGGGCGCAGGAGATCGCACGGCTCATCGCCGCCAAAGGGGGTCGCCCGATCTCTGCCCCGACCCTGCGCGAAGTTCCCCTTGGGGAAAACCCTGTAGCGCTGGCCTTCGGGGAGGAGCTGCTGGCTGGCCGCTACCAAGTGATCATTTTCCTCACGGGGGTAGGAACTCGCTCGCTCTTCGAGTTGCTGGAGAGACGCCATTCGCGAGAGGAGCTGGTGGCTGCCCTGAAGCGCGTGACGGTGGTCGTGCGCGGGCCGAAACCAACTGCTGTGTTGCGAGAGATGGGTGTTCCGATTACCGTCGCCGCTCCCGAGCCCAACACCTGGCGCGAAATAGTTACCGCACTGCAGGCGCGCCGGACGGAACTGCCCTTGGAAGGACGCCACGTGGCCGTACAGGAATACGGCGTCCCTAACGCGGAACTAGTGCGCGAACTGGAAGCCCGAGGCGCTGCGGTCACCCGTGTCCCGGTCTACCGCTGGACCTTGCCCGAGGACTTGGGGCCGCTGCGCTCTGCCATCAGCTCTATCATCGCTGGTGAGGTGGACCTGGCGCTGTTCACCAACGTGGTCCAGGTGGTTCATCTGTTTCAAGTTGCCGAACGGGAGAGCCTGGCGGATGGGCTTCGGCAGGCGTTCCGCCGTGTGGTGATTGCTTCCATTGGCCCCACTGCCAGCACTGGCTTGCGGGAATACGGGCTGGAGGTGGACCTGGAAGCGCAGCACTCGCGCATGGGTTACCTGGTAAAGGAAGCGGCCGAGGCGGCTGCGACGCTGCTCGACCGCAAGCGCCAGACGGGGGCGTAAGATGCCTGCCGCCCACCCCCAGAAGACACGAATCATCGCTTAGCGGGGTGGCGCTCTCTTTGGGTATAATTCTCCTACCCCCAGGACGCGTAGTACGAGGAGGTTCACTTGCGAGGACTATTCTATTTTTCCCTCGGAGTTCTGGTTGCGCTGGTTGTTGCCGCACCGGCTTTGACAGGGAAAGGCAAAGGGGCAGCCAAAGGAAAAGACAAGCCGAAGCCTGCTGCTGCCCACACGGAGCGCGGAGCTTCGGGCGCCTCGGCGCGCGCCACTGGTAGCCGCGGCACGGACCGGGCAGTCGAAGCCCAGGAACTGGGCCAGGGCAAGGAGCACCGTGGCTTCGAGGAGCCTGCTGGCCTGGGGAAAAAGAGCACCCCTGCCAGCGGTGAGGCGGAGACCGGAGCTAAGGGCAAGGCTAAGGGTAAGGCTAAAGCCAAGAGCGCGGGCAAAGGCCAGGGTAAAGCCAAAGGCAAGCACAAGTAAGATTCGTAAACGAATGATTGAGGGCAACCCTCGGCGGGTACCGCCGCGGGTGCAGGCGTCGCCCGCAAAGCAGTCCGATGTTCGTTTGAGGCCAACTTCGGGGCCTGCCGCTCTTCCTGACCTTGACACCTGGAACAAGAGACGAAGAGGATGGCTATGCTGTCAGGAATGCTACTAATGCTACTGGGGAGGTGCTCTCTATGTTCGGGAAAAGTCAGGTGTATGGTGTGTTGCTAGTTTGTGCGCTGGCTGCAATGTTGGTTTTGCAGGCGGGGTGCACGAAGGCTAGCGAGCCCGCCCTTGAGTCTTCTGAGGATGCGGCAAACGCCGAGACTGCCACCACGCCCAGGAGAAGCACACATCCCGCTCCCTCTGCTGGCGCCTCCACCGAGGGGGCCACCGCGACAGAAGAAGCTGCCGAACCTCAACCCCGGACCGCCACCCTAGCTGATGGGACTGCGCTGAAGGTGCGCACCACGACTGCTCTTTCCACGAAGACGCACAAGGCAGGAGATACCTTCACGGCGAGCCTGGTAGACCCCCTGGTGGAAGGCGACTGGGTGATCGCTCTCAAGGGCTCCACAGTGAATGGCCGCATTGCTGAGGCCGATGAGGGCGGGCGCGTGAAGGGTGTGGCTCGTCTGGCAATTCAACTGACGGAATTTGAGACGGCCGATGGGCAAACTATTGCGATCAGTACCAACGCCCGCGCTCGAGAGGCGAAGACCACGAAGAAAAAGGACGCCACGAAAGTCGGCATCGCGACCGGCATTGGCGCTGGCATTGGCGCCATCGTTTGGGGGAAAAAGGGAGCCGGGATTGGAGCCGCCACCGGAGCCGGAGTCGGGACAGGTGTTGTGCTCGCCACCCGGGGCGACCCGGCGGTTTTCCCGAGCGAGACGGTGCTCACTTTTCGACTTCGGACTCCCGTTACAGTCAGCGAAAAGTAAAACGGAGTCGCCGACTCCAACTCTGCTGCGATCAGACCCTAGTCCATCCCATTCCGCGAGAGCCTGATCAACAGACTAGCGTCTGAGCAACAAGACATTCACTGCTTTGACAACTACCTCGACCCGGGCTCCTTTGCGGATGCCCAGGCCCTTCAGCGATTCAATGGTCATTACCGAGGCCATGCGGGACCGCGCCGGAACTTCCACCTTCACCAGGCACATCAGCTTACCCTTCGTGATGCTGGTCACGGTCCCCACGATGCGGTTGCGCGCTCCGACTTTCATTGCTTCTCCTCCTACGCCCAGTCGGCGCCCGTGAGCTTACTGCGGAGAGCCTGTAAAAGCCAGCCGCTGGGATGTCTGCGGCCCTTACCTGGCCGGTTGCTCGCGTGTCAAGCAGTGCAGTGTCCCGAGACCCCAGACTAAGTCCACTGCATGGATGCCGACCACTGGCCGGTCGGGGAAAAGCTCAACCATGATACCAAGGGCCACGCGGTCGTTAGGATCGTTAAAGGTCGGGACCAGCACGGCCGCATTTGCAATGTAGAAGTTCGCGTAGCTGGCCGGGAGGCGCTGGCCGTCCAGATAAAGCGGCGCGGGCATGGGCAACCGCACCACCTCGATCCGAGACCCCTCCTCCAGCCGCATGGCCTCCAGCCGTTCCCGGTTTTCCTCCAGCGGCCGGTGGTTGATGTCGCCCGAGTTGTCTTCCCGGCAAAGCACGACCGTGCGGGGCCCGACAAAGCGGCACAGGTCGTCCACGTGCCCGTGCGTATCATCGCCCGCAATTCCGCGGCCGAGCCAGAGCACGTTGCTGACGCCGAGATAGGCGCGAAGGGTCGCCTCCATCTGCTCCCGGCTCAAGCCCGGGTTGCGCACTTGGATGGCCGGATCCAGCAGGCACTCCTCGGTGGTCAGCAGCGTGCCGCGGCCGTTCCCATCAATGCTGCCGCCTTCCAGCACGAACCGGCGCGGCGAGTTGCCGTCGCTGGTGACGTGAAACAGACGAAGGCCGAGCGCGCAGGCCGCGCGCTCGGCCACTGCGTCGTCCTTCTGCCAATCCCGATAGCGCGCCCAGCCGTTAAACCGGAAGCGCACGATGGCAACCTCACCGGTTTCCGAGCGGCTTGCGTGTGGGGCAGCGCCGCGGTCGGCGCGGCGAACAAACAGCGGGCCGAAGTCGCGCGTCCAGCTCCGGTTTGTGGGAAAGCGATGGAACTCGACGCGGGAGAGATCCACGCCGACGCGGGTGAGAAGCCGGCGTGGCCCCGCCTCCTGGGCCCTGGAGTTCACCAGAATTCGGAGAAGTTCCCCGGGCGCGAGTTTCCGCGCAATCTCGCCGTAGACCCAGTGGATCGGGGCGAGCTTTCCCGGCCAATCGCTTCGGTTGTGCGGCCAGCCGATCCAGGTGGCCTCGTGCGCCTCCCACTCGGCGGGCAGGCGGAAGCCCAGCGCCGCCGGTGTCTTTGCCTGACTTTGGCCCTGACTTTGGGCCCCTCTGCCACGCTCCCCTGCGGGTCTTGGCCTCACGGCGCCTTGTCCAGATAGCGGCTGGTTAGTCCGGCGTAGGCTTCAATCCGACGGTCGCGCAGAAAGGGCCAGTCGCGCCGCACTTCCTCCAGGCGCTCCAGATCCACTTGGCCAAGGAGGGTGGCCTCCTGATCGTCTGGCGCCTCGGCCACCACAATTCCCTGGGGGTCCGCGAACAAGGACGAGCCCCAAAACTCGATTCCCGGCCCGCCCGTGGCGGGAACCTCATGGCCGACGCGGTTGACCGCCGCGACATACAGGCCATTGGCAACCGCATGGCTGCGGTGGACGGTGCGCCAGGCGTCCCGTTGTGCTTCGCCGCAGCTTTCCTTCTCGGAAGGATGCCAGCCAATCGCGCTGGGGTAGAAAAGCACGTCGGCTCCCTGAAGCGCTGCCAGGCGTGCCGCCTCCGGGTACCACTGATCCCAGCAGATGAGTACCCCGATTCGTCCCACGCGCGTCTGGAAGACCGGAAAGCCCAGGTCGCCGGGGGTGAAGTAGAACTTCTCGTAGTAGGCAGGGTCGTCCGGGATGTGCATCTTGCGGTAAAGCCCGGCAAGCTCGCCGCGCTCGTCAATGACCGCGGCGCTGTTGTGATAGATGCCTGCGGCCCGGCGTTCGAAGACCGGCGCAATCACCACGGCACGGGCCTTCCGCGCGGTCCTCCCCAGGGCCTCGGTGGTGGGGCCGGGCACCGGCTCGGCCAGGTCGAAGCAGGCGGTGTCTTCTCGCTGGCAGATGTACTGTGTCCGGAACAACTCCGGCAGGCAGATCACCTCGGCGCCAGCATTGGCTGCTTGCTCGACCCGCGCGATTGCCCGCGCCAGGTTTTCCTCGGAGTCTGGCGTCAGGGTCATCTGGACCAGCGCCACGGTAAACCTTCGCGGGGCTTTCATGAGCGCAAGGCTACACCAATCTGGTGATGGCTCCAAGGAGTCCGCGCGGTCGAAAGGGATGCCGCTTCCCTCGTGAACTTTGGGTCTTAGTGTCTTTGTGTTGTCTTTCCAGCTTCTTACCGGAGCAAGTCTTCGAGCTGTATGCTGCGCTCGGTCTTGGGGTCACGGTATTTTACGATGACCGGAGTGTAGAGCGAAAGCTGCCACTCGCGGCCTGCCCCGGAAGAGACGGCGCGGGAGCCGGGAACCACGACGGCCTGCTCGGGAATCACCAATGGGCGGTCGCCCTCGCGGCGATAGACCTGGCTGCGCACCAGGTCATAGACCGGCGTTGCACCGGTGAGAATGGTGCCGGCGCCCAGTACCGCGCGGCGCTTGACAACCGTGCCTTCGTAGATGCCGCAGTTGCCGCCCACCAGCACCTCGTCCTCGATGATCACCGGCAGGGCGCCCACCGGCTCCAGCACGCCGCCGGCCTGTGCCCCAGCGCTCAGGTGCACCCGCTTGCCCACCTGGGCGCAGGAGCCGACCAGCGCGTGCGAGTCCACCATCGTGCCCTCGTCCACATAGGCGCCCGCGTTGATGTACATCGGGGGCATGCAAGTGACGCCGGGAGCGACGAAGCAGCCGTCGCGGATCGAAGAGCCTCCGGGAACAATCCGCACCCCGCTGGCCACCTCGAGCCGCTTCAGCGGGAAGGTGTGCTTGTCAAAGAACGGCCAGCGGTCCACCGACATCTTCTGGAGCGCTCCGGCCCGAAAGCCGATCAGGATGCCCTTCTTGACCCAGGCATTGACCCGCCAGCCAGTGGGTTCGGCCGCCGGATCAGGCTCGGCAGCGCGCACAGAGCCTGTATTCAGCTCGGCCTTCAGTTCTTCAAACGCGGCCAGGTGCTCGTCGCCGACCGGCGAGGCTTCGTAAAGCTGCTCAATGCGATCCTGTAGGGTCATGAGTCAAGAGTGCAAGATTCAAAGTCAGCCAAGGCCGGGCTACCGACTTTGGACGCTGGAGCTGGGACTTTGAACGGGCAGGTCCAGCGCGTGCAGTACCTTTTCCAACCGGGCGCGGTTCTCCGGCTTCATGGGCACCAGCGGCAGACGGTAGCGCTCTTCGAGCAAGCCCATCATAGCCAGTGCCGCCTTCACCGGGATGGGATTCGATTCAATGAAATTAGCCTGCATCAGCGGCAACAGGCGCCGGTTCAGTTGCCGGGCGGCGGAGAAATCGCCGGCCAAGCACAGCGATGTCAGCCGCGTCATTTCGCCGGGCACTTCATTCGAGGCTACCGAAATGACCCCGACGCCTCCCAGGGCCATCAGCGGCAGCGTGATGGCGTCGTCGCCCGACAGTACCGCAAACCCCTCCGGCACAGCCTGGAGGACTTCGGCCATCTGGGTGATGTTTCCTGAGGCTTCCTTCACGCCGCCGATGTTGGGCAGCGCTGCCAGCCGCGCCTGGGTCGCCGGCTCGATGTTGGAGCCGGTGCGCCCGGGCACGTTGTAGACGATGATAGGCAGACGCGTGGCATCGTTGAGCGCGCGGTAGTGCTGAAAGAGGCCCTCCTGGGTGGGCTTGTTGTAATACGGTGAGACCGAGACGATGCCGTCCACCCCCATCGCTTCCAGCTCGCGGATCAGCGAAGCAATCTTGGCGGTATTGTTGCCGCCGGCTCCGGGAAACACCGGTACGCGCCGGCCACCTGCCCGCGACTCCTTCAGCGTGATTTCCACCACGCGCAGGTGCTCCTCGTGCGTCAGGGTAGGGCTTTCCCCGGTGGTCCCGCAGGGCACCAGGAAATCAATTCCCTCCTGCACCTGGAAACGGACCAGACGCCGCAGCGCGTCTTCGTCCAGCGCGCCGTCGCTCCGGAACGGAGTGACCAGCGCAGTGCCGCAGCCCTTTAGTGTTGTGGTGCCCATTCGAGCCCTCCTGATTGCCAATTTCGGATCCGGGATATGATCTTGCCCTCCGCCGGTCCACGGTCCGCAACCATTATCCGGCGTTCCCGAACAGGACTTCCGAAAACTCGTAGAGGCCGCGCTTGCCGCGAACCCACTCAGCAGCGCGGAGCGCTCCCAGGGCAAAGCCCTTCCGGCTGCGGGCGGTGTGCGTCAAGGTGATGGTGTCGGCCTCGGAATCGAAGCCCACCGTGTGCTCGCCCGGGATGGTGCCCGCACGGGCGCTGGAAACGCAGATGGAGCGCGTCCCATATTCAGCCAGCAGCAGGTCGCGCAACTTCAGCGCCGTGCCTGAGGGCGCGTCCAACTTCGCCTGGTGGTGGATCTCGTGGATCCAGGGGTCATACTCGGGACGCTGCTTCAGCCACCGGGCAGCATTTTCCACCACTCGGTAGAAGGTATTCACGCCGATGGAGAAATTGGAGCCGTAGACCATCCCAATGCCGTGCTCCTCTACCGTGGCCCGCATCTGGTCTAGCTTGTCGTGCCAGCCGGTCGTGCCCACCACCAGGTTGACGCCCAGCCCGGCCACCCGGGGAATGTTCTCCAGCGCCGCCTCAGGCATCGAAAAGTCCAGCGCCACCTCGACTCCCCGGAAATTTTCCTTGGTGATGCCCGAACCGCCCTGGTTGTTCCAGATGTCCAGGCGCTCGACGACTTCCATGCCGAGGGAGGGGGCCAGCTCATCTAGCAGCTTGCCCATCTTGCCGTAGCCGAGAAGCACGATCTTCATTGGCGACCCTTCAGTAGAAGGCATTATTCAAAAACTCTGGGGTCCACTTTGCGGAAGAAGGTCCGGTGCAGGCGGGAGACTACCTCCTTCAGCCGGTCCTCGTCCACCACAAAGCTGATGTTCAGTACCGAGGCACCCTGCGAGATCATGCATACGTTGACCTTCTCGATCGCCTTGAAGACTTTCCCGGCGACGCCCGGGGTGAACTTGATGTTGTCGCCCACCAGGCAGACGATGGCTTTGCCTCCCTCGTAAGAAACGTGGGCAACGCGGCCGAGATCGGCAACAATCTCCGGCAGGCGACTCGGGTTGTCCACCGTCAGCGACACGCTGACTTCGCTGGTGGACACCATGTCCACCGGCGTCTGGTAGCGCTCGAAGACCTCGAAGATGGCCCGCAGGAATCCGTAGGCCATCAGCATTCGCGCCGAGCCGATGTCCACGATGGTGATGTTTTTCTTGCAGGCGATGGACTTGAAAATGTTTTCCGTCCTGGGTGCCTGCCCGGTGATCACGGTGCCCGGCGCCTGCGGTCTGCGCGAGTTCAGGATCGAGACCGAGATCCGTTTCTCGACGGCGGGAAGAAGGGTACTGGGGTGGAGCACCTTGGCGCCGAAGTAAGCCAGCTCGCTGGCCTCCTCGAAGGAAATCATCTTCACCCGGCGGGCCCCGCGGTACAGTGTCGGATCGGCAGTGAGCATGCCGTCCACGTCGGTCCAGATCTCGATGCGCTTGGCCTCGAGCGCTGCCCCAACGATCGAGGCCGTAAAATCGGAACCGCCTCGGCCCAAAGTCGTGGTGACGCCCTGAGCGGTGGCGGCAATGAAGCCGCCCATGACCGGGATCGAGCCTTCGGCCAGCAGGGCCGGCACCGCCTGGCGCAGCCGCTGTTCGGTTCGGTCGTAGAGCGGCGCTGCCTGCGCGTGGTGCTGGTTGGTGACGATGTAGCGGCGAGAATCGAGCAGCGCGGCCGGCAGACCGCGGTGCTCGAAGGCCTGGCTAACGATCAACGAAGACAGCCGCTCGCCGTAGCTCGAAATGGCATCGGTGGCGCGCGGGGTCAATTCTCCCAGCACCGAGAGTCCCTTGGCCAGCTCGGAGAGTTCCTGGAAGTGCTCTTCCAGGCAGGTTTCCAGCGCCACGCGGCGTGCGGGCGGAACCAGCTTGCGTGCCTCGCCGCCGTGGAAATCCCGGAGGTCGCCGAGCAGCCCCACGACCCGCTTGCGGTTCCCCTCGACTGCGGTGGTGGCCAGCTCCAGCAGCCGGTCAGTGGTCTTCCCCATGGCCGAGACCACCACCACCGGACGCTCCGCCATGCGCCCCGCCACAATGTCGGCCACGCGCGCGATGGCCTCGGCGTTCGCTACCGAGGTTCCACCGAATTTCAGGACAATCATGGAGAGTATTTGTTCATTGACGATTGAATCATTGAGGATTGAAGAGGAAAAATAGAACAATCGTCAATGGGCCGTCAATGGGTCGTCAATGGGTCAATGACCCGATCGCCAATTAGAAAAGTCCTTCGGAGTTCATCAGCTCGGCATTCAACACGGCTGCGCCGGCAGCGCCACGCACGGTGTTGTGCCCTAGCGCGATGAACTTGTAGTCGAGCACCGGACAGGGACGGGCGCGTCCGACGAAGGTAGCCATCCCGGCCTCGCGTTCGGCGTCCAGGCGCGGCTGCGGCCGGTCGGGCTCCTCCATCACCACCACCGGATGTACCGGCGCGCTCGGTAAGAGGCGGTCCTGAGGCACGCCCCGGAACTGGCGCCAGGCTTGCTTCAGATCCTCCAGGGCGGCGGCCTGTCGCAGTTCCACCGAGACGCTTTCGGTGTGGCCATCGAGCACCGCCACACGGTTGGTCTGCACGCTCAAAGTGATTGCCGCCTCTTCCACCTTGCCGTTGCGCAACTGGCCGAGAATCTTACGCGTTTCCTCCTCGATCTTTTCTTCCTCGTTGCGAATGAAAGGGATCACGTTCCCCAGGATGTCGAGCGACGCCACGCCAGGGTAGCCGGCGCCGGAAACGGCCTGCAAGGTCGTCACCAGCACGCGCTTCAAACCAAAAGCCCGCTCCAGCGGCGCCAGCGCCATCGTTAGGGTGATGGCCGAGCAATTGGGGTTGGTGACTAGCTTTCCTTTCCAGCCGCGCGGCTCTTGGGCGGCAAGCAGCCCGAGATGGTCGGCGTTGATCTCCGGCACCAGCAGGGGCACATCCTGTTCCATGCGGAAACTGCTGGCGTTGCTGACGACGACATGACCGCAGCGGGCAAATTCTGGCTCGATTTCGCGCGCCGCCGAGGTGTCCAACCCCGAGAAGACCAGGCGCGGCCCCCGGCCGGGGCGGCACTCCTCCACCCGCAAGTTGCGGACCGCCGAGGGCATGGGCGACGACAGGCGCCAGGAGGCGGCTTCGGCGTAGCTGCGGCCCGCGGAGCGGCCCGAAGCTGCCACCCACTTCAACTCAAACCAGGGATGATTCTCCAGCAGGCGGACCAGTTGTTGCCCCACAATGCCGGTGGCGCCCAAAATTCCTGCTTCCACTTTCATAGTAACTTCCAAGCCCCCGAGTGCCGGCGTCCGCCGCTCGATCCTTGCCGCCCTGAAGGGCGGCACTACATCGCGACAAACCTCGGCCTGCCGCCTACCTGCTGGCAACGCTCAGGAGCGGTGCTACATAGACTCGGCCAATAGTCCCCTTGTCATTTCTGAATAAATTCCCACGGCTTGTTCCAACTCCTGTTTGGCTACGCGTTCATGATCTGTATGAGCCATCTGGATGGAGCCAGGTCCGACCAAGTACGGGCGTCCCCAGTTGCTCAGCCTGGGAATATCCGTAGTGAAGGATACCACCGTCGTCGGGAAGCCTTCCATGGCTTCGAGGCGGATGGCAGGGATCTCCGGTGCGTAGCGGACTTCGGCCAATCCGGCGACGGCACGGGCAATGGCTTGCTTCACTGGCTCGGAGGACCCCACCAGCCGGAACACCACCTCCGCCTGGGCCCGGTCGGGGATCACGTTGGGAGCCCAGCCGCCCTCGATGAGGCCAATGTTATAGGTGGAGGCGCCCAGCACGTCGTCCGACGGCAGCGGGATGGAACGCAGGTTGACCAGCGCAGTCAGCAGCTTTTCAATGGCCGATTCCCCCAGCTCGGGATACGCCGAGTGGGCCGCCCGCCCGCGTGCTTCCAATACCGGCCGCAGTACGCCCTTGCAACCCAGGGCCAGCCGGTTGTCGGTGGGCTCGCCGTTGATCAGGAAGCGCGAACCGCGCGGATGGTCATTGGCGAAGGCAGCTCCCACCGAGTCCCGCTCCTCGCCCACCACAAACAGGAGTCCGAAATTCTCGATGGCCTGTTCCCGCAGGCGCTCGGCGGCTTTGATCTGGGCGGCCATGATGCCCTTGGCGTCGCAGGAACCGCGGCCGTAGATGTAATCGGCGTCTTCCCGGGAGGGGCTGTAGGGAGGGACCGTGTCGCTGTGCGTCGAGAGAGTCACCAGCGGTTGTCCCCAGCAGGCGAAGACGTTCGGGCGTCCGGGGGCAGCTTCCTCGAATTCCACCCGGGCGCCCAGGCCGCGCAGGTAGTCGGCTAAAAACAGCGCGACCTCCCGCTCCCGTCCCGTGGTGGACTCGATATCCACCAACTTGCGCGTCAGCTCCGCCAGATGCACGCACCTACGATACCAGCCGTCGTCCTGTTCGGGCTAGGGGCATTGCGTCGTTTCGTTGGCTGGCGCCGTTCCGCAACAGTTGAGAAGCTGTCACAGACGGCTGCGTCTGCCCAGGCACGTGCTAGAATATGGGAAGCTTGGTATGCGAACAGGAATTTCATGCATCCGGACCTGAAGCGTGCCATCGAGTTGCAGGCTGTGGACAGGCAGATTGCGCAACTCTCTGCAGAAATCGCCTATCTGCCCCGGCATATTCAGCAGATTGAAAATAAGCTGGCCGGCGCCCAGCACCAGCTAGACAGCGACCGGCAGACCCTGGCCGACAGTCAACGGGACCGGCGAAAATTGGAAGGCGAGATCCCGCCGCTCCAGCTGAAAATCTCTAAGTACAAGGACCAGATTTATGAAGTCAAGACCAACGACCAGTATAAAGCGCTCCAGCACGAGATCGAGTTTGCCGAGGGGGAAATTCGCAAGATCGAGGATGCCATCCTGGAGCGGATGATTGCCGCCGAGGAACTGGAAGCGCGGGTTCGGAAGGCGGAGGGGCAGCTGGCGCGTGAGCGCGCGGCGGTGGAGAAAGAGAAGACGGAAGCCACTGCCCGGACCCAGGCCAATGAGGAAGCGCTGACCGAACTGCGACGACGGCGGGAAGGGTACTGTCAGCAAATCTCGCCTGACGTGTTGGGTTTTTACGATACTCTGTTGCGTCACCGCAAAGGGGTGGCGGTGGCAGAGGTACGTGACGGCACCTGCGGCGAGTGCAACGTGAGGCTGCGCCCTCAGGCCTACCAGGAGGTAAGAACCAGCGACCAGATCCAGCGCTGCGAGAACTGCGGCCGGATCCTTTACTACGTTGCGCCGCAGGAGTCGCAGGTGTCCACAGGACCGCAACCAGCTTCGGCTGCGGCGCCGGAACCGAGCCATGGTTAACGGGCGGGCGTTTCGGTTCTGTCTAGCATGCGGATTGTTGGTGTGCCTGGGGTGGGTGGCGCCTGGGCTGATTGCGCAAGTGGGTGGAATTGCGAATCGGCTGGGGAAGGAACGCTTGCGGACTTATCGGCCGCCTCCCGGTCCGCCGCTGCCCGAAGTGAAAGCTGCGGCCGACCTGATCAACCGGGGCCAGCGGGAGGCCGGGATTCGAGCATTGGAGGGTATCCTGAAGCGTCATCCTACGCATCGCCAGGCGCTGGAGGCGCTGAGTGAGGCGTATTTTCAGAACCAGCGGACCGAGGAAGCGACCGAACTGCTGGCGCGGTGTCTCAAGAAGCATTCCAGATCCTGGCGCTGTCTCACGATGCAGGGCCGCATGCTTCTGGCGCAGGGCCATGAGAAGCGTGCGGTCACCGTACTGCGGAAAGCGGTTGGGGTCAATAACGCAGACCCTCGGGCCCACTTTCACCTGGGTCGGGCGCTATTCCGGCAAAACAAGCTGAAGCGGGCCGAAGTTGCCTTCAACCGCGCAATGGCCTACCGGAAGGCAGGGACGCTGACGGCCGTCCACCTCCACCTCGCCAGACTCTACAGAAGTTGGAATCGGCCGCTTCAGGAAGCGCAGGTGCTGGAGTGGTACCTGCGGGGGAATCCGGACGCCGTCGACGCCGAACAATTCCGCCGGCGCATTGTCCAGCTCCGCGATGGCTCCACCGGCGGCCAGCCGTAGCAGTTATCTTCCCGACTAATCTACAGAATTGGTCAGCGCAACGCGGCCAGCAGTTGCTGCCAGTTATCTTGGGCGGTCGCGTCAATGAAGCGGCCGCCGGACACCTTGGCCAGACGGCGCATGCGGGAGGGACCTTTTTGCGGCGGGTTGGTGGAAAGGTAAATTGCGAGGATGGGCACGCCAGTCTTCTTCGCGCGCCGAGCCAGATCCTTAAACGAAGCGTCGCTGGCATTGTCAATCCCGTTCGACAGCAGCAGCACGGCGGCCTCAGGGTGCTCACTTGCAGCATTCAAAGCGGTGTCCACGGCGTCATACACCGGAGAGGGACCATGGAACACCAGATCATCGGCCGCCTCGCGGACGGCGTCGGCGCTGGTCGTATCGGGCAGGAGCAGACGGACTTTGCGGGCAAAGCGTCCCCCTTCCAGTTGCTGGAACTCTTCCTCAAACCCAAACATGCTGACCGGCACTAGAGGCGGTTTGACCCTCGCCAGCTGGTTCAGGATATCAACGCAGTAGAGCGCCGCGCGCCGGTGGGCGCCGGAATTGTGGACTACCACGACCAGGTGCTTGTATTTCCACGCCGTGACTTCTTTGCCGGTACCCGGTTTCTGGCCCCGGAGTTCGGGTGGCACTAGCGGAGACAGCAGCAGGAAACTCAGGGCCAGCGCCGAGGCCAACCCCGATGGAAGACTGAGGGACTGGAAACGGACCTGTCTCCTGTTCATTTCAGGAAATAGACGCGGTAGAGCGTGTCGCGCTGCACCGGCCGAAAACCAGCATCGCGGACGACGCGGCGCAGCTCTTCTTCATTGGTGCGGTTCACGCAGCCGGCAGCGGAAACAACATTTTCCTCGATCAGGATGCTGCCCAGATCATTGCCGCCAAAGCGCAGGGCAATCTGTCCCAGCTTCAGGCCGGGTGTCAGCCACGAAGCCTGCACGTTGTCGATGTTGTCCAGGAACAGGCGGGCGATGGCCAGCGTTTTCAGATACTCGACTGCGGTGGCTTCTTCTTTGATGAAGCGGCCCAGCGAGGTGTTGGTGCGCTGGAACATCCAGGGGATGAAGGCCGTGAACCCGCCGGTGTCCTGCTGCAACTGCCGGATGCGCAGAAAGTGGCGGACGCGGTGCGCGTAGGTTTCGCCGCAGCCGAACATCATGGTGGCCGTAGTGCGCAAGCCGAGCGCGTGCGCAGTGCGGTGCACTTCGAGCCACTCCTCGGTGGTGCACTTCAGCCGGCTGATGCGCCGCCGCACCTCGGCGTCCAGGATTTCGGCTCCGCCGCCCGGGATGGAATCCAGCCCCGAGTCTCGAAGCCGGGCGATCGTGTCGCCGATCGTCAGCCCGCTGATCTCGGCAATGTTCAAGATTTCCGGGGCTGAGAAGCAGTGCAGGTGCACGCTCGGGAAACGCCGCCGGATAGCCGACAACAACTCCTGGTACCACTCGATTTTCAGGTCGCGGTGCAGACCCCCCTGCATCAGGATGCCGGTCCCGCCCAGAGCCAGCGTTTCCTGGATCTTCTGAAACATCGTCTCCTCGGACAGCAGGTAGCCTTCGCTGGAGTCCATCGGGCGGTAAAAGGCGCAGAAGGAACAGTATTCGGTGCAAAGGTTGGTGTAGTTGATGTTGCGGTCAATCAGATAGGTGACGACGCCGTCCGGGTGCAAGCGGCGACGCACGGCGTCGGCCGCCAGGCCGAGCCCGATCAGGTCATCGCTATGAAACAGATCCAGGGCTTCGGCTTCCGTCATGGGGTCTTCTCCGAGAGGGCCGAGTACGCCGCCTCGCGCGACCCGCTCTCCGGCGGCATTAGGTGCAGGCGGGGCGCGCTCGGAATGAGGCCGTGCTCGGCCGCCAGGTGGTAAAAGCGATCCAAGCCCGCCCTGCACTCCGCGTCCATATCGTAGCAGAGATTGCGACAGAGGTATTCCGATACCAGAGATTTCGGCAGGCCGCGGCGGCGTGCCTCCTCACGAACAATCTGCGGGATCGCGGCCAAGCCCTGCTGGCGGGCCTCCAGGAATAGCTGGGCCAGTTCCGGGCCGGCGACCTCCTGCCGGGCCGCCCAGAAGGCGAACACAAACGGCAGGCCAGTCCAGGCCCGCCATTCGGCCACCAGGTCCACCGCGTGGATGCCGGGCAGGGGCCGCAGCCCGTAGCGTAGCGCACGGTCGCCGATCAGGACCGCGGCATCGCATCGCTTCAACATGCTGGCTGGCCTGGGAGCGCAGGGCACCATCTCGACGCGGGTGCCGTAGCGGCAGCGCAACAACAGATCGGCCAGAGCCACCGTGGTCCGCGAGGAGGTGTCGGCGGCCACGCTCTGAATCTTCTCCAGCGAGCCGGCCGACAGGAGCAGGATGCTGCGCACCTGCGTGCGGCTGGCGATCGCCGGACCTGCCAGCACCGCCAGCCCGGGAATTCGCGCGTACTCGATGGAGGGAATCAGACCCACGTCGGCCCGCCCGCAGGCGACCTGCTCAGCACATTGCGAGGGCACAGTGAAGTTGAGTTCCAGCTTGTCAGAACGCTGCCGCTGCAGGCTCCAGATGAGTGGCACCGTGTTCAGATACCTGATGGTAGAAACTCGGATCATTGGTTCACGAATCCATGGGGGCATTCGTATCCTTGCCCAACGAAGGAATCTTATGATTGCGGGCACAGGGCGTCAACGGCTCCAAGGTCCGAGGCGCGCCTATGCCTGCCCACAAACGGTGGTATCCTAGAGATGCTGTGGTTCCTCTGTTGTTGACCCTCCTGCTTCTAGCGCCCCAGGCCGTGCCTGCGGAGCAGGAAAGCCCAGGCCCACCGATCGGCCGGGACGAACTGTTCCGCATGGTTCGATCCAAGGGTCTGTTCAGCGCTCAGCAGGTGCTGGAAATGGTCCAGAGGCGCGGGATCGGATTCTTGCTCACCAAGTCCATCCGCAAGAAACTGAAAAAAGAGGGAGCCGGCGCACCGTTGCTGGAGGCCCTGGATAAGGCCGCCGAGGAATTAAAGCATCGCGGCGGTGGCGCCCGCCCGGCGCCGGCCCCCATCGTGGGCCCCAAGCCTCCACCTCTTGATCTCCCGGAGCAGACCCGCCTGCTGGAGTCCGTGCGTCAAAATGCCCTCCAATACACTGACAAGCTGCCCAACTTCATCTGTGTGCAGGTCACCAAGCGCCTGGTGGACCTGAACGGCAGGGGCTATTGGAGGACCCAGGACGTCGTTCAAGCGCGGCTGGCCTATTATGAGCGCCAGGAAAGCTACCAGTTGGTGACCATCAATGACCAGCTCACCAACCGCAGCTATGAGTCTCTGGGCGGCGCCATCTCCACCGGCGAGTTTGGCAGCCTGCTCCACAACCTGTTCCTGCCGGAGACCCAGACGCGCTTCGCCTATGTAGGGCCAGCTTCTCTCCGCGGACGTCCGGTCTACACCTACGACTACCGCGTGGCCAAGGACCGCTCCAGCTGGCGTATCACCTGGAACAAGGAGGAAACCATTATCCCCCCCTACCGGGGCCGAGTCGTGGTGGATGCGGAAAAACACCAGGTACTGCGTCTCTCCATCGAAGCTGAGGGAATGCCCGCTGGCTTTCCCATCCGCGCCGCCTCCTCCACTCTGGACTACGACTACGCCACCATTTCCGGGCGTTCCTTCCTGCTTCCGGTGCGCGCCGTGATGGAGATGGACGACGGACGGGTCACCACCCGCAACGAGATTCAGTTCCGCCAATACAGGCGCTACACCGCCGACACCAAGATCGATTTCGGCGATATCCCGCCGTGAGGGACGGGCGTGGCCACCTGAGCATCCGTAGTCCCGGCGGGGGCGTGGGAGGTGCGCCCAAAGCGCACGGAAGTCGCCCCGAGCGCTGCGCTTAGGGAAGTAGTTCAATCACGGCCACAGCCTGCGCTGCGGCTGCTTCTCCCCGCCCAATTTCGCCCAGGCCCTCCGCCGTTTTGGCCTTGATGTTGACGTTCTCCGGAGCCAGACGCAGAGCGGCGGCCAGCGCAGAACGAATGGCCTGTTGGTGCGGGGCCAGCCGGGGACGCTCCAAGATCACCACCGTGTCCACCGCCGCCGGGCGGTAGCCCTTCCCAGCCAGCAGGTCAAGGACCTTGGAGAGGAACAGGGTGCTGGAGGCTCCGCGGAAAGCGGGGTCGGTGTCGGGAAAATGGCGGCCCATGTCGCCCAACCCGGCGGCGCCCAGCAGCGCGTCGGCAATGGCATGGGAAAGCACATCGCCGTCGCTGTGCCCTGCCAGGCCGCGCTCAAAGGGAATTTCCACCAGGCCCAGGATGAGCTTGCGCCCTTCCACCAACCGGTGCGAGTCGTAGCCGATTCCCACGCGAATCATGGCGGGAGCCAACTTCAGGCCAGACTGGCGCGAGCGCGCTCCTCGGCCAGGAACAGGCGGGCCAGTTCCAGGTCGCCGGGCTTGGTGATCTTGATGTTGCGGTCCGATCCCATGACCACGCTCACTTCAGCGCCCAGGTGCTCCACCAGACTGGCCTCATCGGTGGCCTGGAAGCCATCCTCCGCTGCCCGCTCGAAAGCCTGCTTCAACAGCGCGTAGCGGAACACCTGCGGCGTCTGGGCCAGAACGATCCGCTCGCGAGGGATCGTTCCCATCACCCGGGTTCGCTCGATCTGCTTCACCGTATCCACGCTGGGGATACCGAGGATGGCGGCCCCGGTCTTTTCCCCCTCCTGGATCACGCGCTCGATGGCGCTGACTTCAACGAAAGGGCGCACGGCGTCGTGCACCGCTACCAAGCCGGTATCTGGCGGGAGACACAGCAAGCAGTTTTCCACCGATTCCTGCCGGTAGTCGCCGCCAGGAACCACTTCCACCTGCCCGGCGAAGGGCTCACGCTCCAGGGCGGGCACAAAGACGCCCTGGTCTTCAGATCGGACCGCCACGTAGATCCGCCCGACCAGCCGGCAGGCTGCGAACTTCCGCAGGGTATAGATCAGGATCGGGACGCCGTCCAGCAGCAGGAATTGTTTGCGGGGGGAACCGGCGGCCACCTCCACGCCCGCACGCGGCAGTCCAGCGCGAGCTGCGGCCCCAGCCATCAACGCCATCCGCGTCCCGATTCCCGCTGCTGGAATGATCGCAGCGGCTATCACAGTCGTTCCGACAGACCTGTAGCTTCGCGACGCTCGCGTTGATGAGGACGGCCCCCGGATCCGGACGGGTAGGCCGCTCCGGAGCTTTCCGGGCCGGCTGCGGGCGCTTGGCGGTGCTGCGCCCGCTCGTCGTACTTGCCAAAGATCATCTTGCCAGCCGTAGTTTGCAGCACGGAGGTGACGGTGATGTCGATGGTCTTGCTGATCATCTTCCTGGCATTGTCCACCACGACCATCGTCCCGTCGTCCAGATAAGCCACTCCCTGGTTGTACTCCTTGCCTTCTTTCAGGATGAACAGCCGCATGGCCTCCCCTGGCAAAACAATCGGCTTCAGGGAATTTGCCAGCTCGTTGATGTTCAACACCGGGACGCCCTGCAGATGGGCCACCTTGTTCAGGTTGAAGTCGTTGGTGACAATTTTGGCCTCGTACCTCTTGGCCAGTTCGATCAGCTTCATGTCCACATCGCGGATGCTCGGGAAGTCGTCCTCGACGATCTGCACCTCGAGCTGGGCCATCTTCTGGATGTGTTGCAGCACATCTAGACCCCGCCGGCCACGGTTGCGCTTCAGGGAGTCGGCCGAGTCGGCTACCAGTTGCAGCTCGCGCAGCACAAACTGCGGGATCACCAGGACGCCGTCCACGAAACCGGTCTCGCAGATGTCGGCGATGCGGCCGTCAATGATCACGCTGGTGTCCAGCACCTTAAGAGATTTCTTGGCCGGTTTCTCGCCACGAAACAGATCTCCCAAGGCGGCTAGGTTCAGCAAATCGCCTTTACTCGCTCCCACGACCAGTCCCACGTAGCCCATCAGCAGGAGCGTCATCACCTGCAGGAAGGACCTCGTGGTGGGCTCGTTCACGCTGTGGCCGATCACCAGGCTGATTAGGAAAGCACCAAGGATTCCCAACGTAGAACCCACCGACGCACCGATCAGCCGGGTCAGGGTGGCGCGCCTCAATCGAATTTCAACACTGATGATAGCCGCCGAAAGCGCCAGCCCCACAAGTAAAGCAGACTCCGCGCCGAGCCCAAAAGGACGGAAATAGTAGGAAGCGGCGGTCAGGACAGCGGTGAACACTGCCCTTCCAATCGCCAGATCAAGCACAATAAGTCCTTTCCGTTCCGGCGCTGAAACGCAGGCCGAAACTTTCGTTATGAAATGGCTTGCAGTTCTAAGCTTCAGTATAACACCGCACCAACCTCATTCTAAGGGCCTGATTCTAGGGGCGAGGCGGCGCCAGCGGCGACTCCCGTCGGGACGTAACAAGTCGTTGTCACACGACTAATCCAGGCTTCGGGGAGCATCCGGACGCGGACGATCAAATGTAAGTGGTTGGTTAGAGTTTCCGAGATTACGACGAACGCGGTCTGGCAGCCAGTCAAGAGGGAAGGTAGAGGTGGGGGACGCGGGGGCCGATGTTGCAGAGGATCTCGTAAGGGATTGTCCCGGCGCACTCGGCAATTTCGGCAGCGGTGATCTCCGCCGCACCCTGGCAGCCGATGAACACCACCTCATCCCCTACCTCGACGTTGGGGATGGCGGTCACATCCAGCAGCGTGTAGTCCATGGTGACGCGGCCCACCAGCGGGGCGAAGCAGCCGCGCACCAGAGCGCGGCCGCGGCTAGACAGGGCGCGGTTGACACCCTCGGCATAACCGGCGCCCACGGTGGCAATCCGCGCCCGGGCCGGCGCCACGTAGCTGGCGCCGTAGCCCACGGCCGTCCCCTTTGGCACCCATCGCAGGGCTAGCACGCGCGACTTCAGGCTCAGCACCGGCGCCAGCTGCAGCGTCGATTCACAGAGCTGATAGCCGTAGAGGGCCAACCCCGGCCGCACCATGGTCCCCCAGGATTCGGGGCAGCGGGCCAGTGCCGTGCTGTTGGCTAGATGGATGTGGGGCGGGTGGAAGCCTACCTCTTTCACCTGCCGTTGGATGCTACCGAACAACTCTAGTTGCTGGCGGGTCTGCTCGAGCGACGGCTCCTCGGCCGAGGCCATGTGGGTATAGAGGCCTTCAAGCTGGAGATGCGTGCAGGTGCGCAGAAGCGCCAGAAACGGGGCCAGCTCAGCGGCGGCGATGCCCAAGCGCGCCATTCCGGTATCCACTTTGAGATGAACAGGCAGGCGGACGCCGCGCTTTCGAGCGCAGGCGTCGAGCATCCGCAGATGTTGCTCGGCAAACACTGTGGGGGTTAGGCGTTGGTCGAGCAGAAGCTCTTCCTCGCCCGGCCAGAAGCCGCTGAACAGTAGGATCGGCTGGGTGAGTCCGGCCTGCCGCAACGGCAGCGCCTCGGCAGCGCAGGTGACGCCGAACCAGTCGGCTCCCTCCTCGGCAAGCGCCCCCGCCACCTCGACCGAGCCGTGGCCGTAGGCGTCTGCCTTCAGCACCGCCAGGATCTGGATCTTGGGTCCCACCAGAGCGCGGAGCGCCTGGAAATTGGAGCGCAGGCGGGCGAGCGAAACCTCAGCCCAGCTGCGACGGCCCAACATGTGGCGATCCTACCACGCCGGCTTAAAAGCCCTCGGCGATGTTGTCAAACCGCGCGAAGCGATCCAGGAAGGCAAGGGGCACCCTATCGGTGGGGCCATTGCGTTGCTTGGCGATGATCAGTTCCGCCCGCCCCGCGACGTCGTCGGGCACCTCCTGGCCGGCCATCCTCAGGTAGTAGTCTTTGCGATAGAGGAAGGCCACCAGGTCGGCGTCCTGCTCGAGCGAGCCACTATCGCGCAGATCGGCCAGCTGCGGGTGGTGCTCCTGCCCGCGATGTTCGGGAGCGCGGGAAAGCTGCGAGAGCGCCAGCAGCGGCACCTCCAGGTCCTTCGCCAGCGCTTTCAGCCCCCGCGACAGCGCCGAAATCTCCTGGTTACGGTTTTCCGCCCTCGGTGCGTTCATCAGCTGGATGTAATCGAGCACGACGAGGGCCAAACCGTGCTCCTTCTTCAGCCGCCGCGCTTTGGCGTGCATCTCCTGGAGGCGGAGGCCGGGGGTGTCGTCAATGTAGATGGGTGCCTGGGCCAACCGGCCCATAGCCTGAGCCAGCCGTTGCATCTCCTCCTTGTTGAGGAAGCCAGAGCGGAACTTGTGCGAGTCCACCTTGGCCTCCGCGCACAGCAGGCGAATCAACAGCGCCTCCTTGCTCATCTCCAGGCTGAAGATGCCGACGGTGCGGGGAGGGAAAAGTTTGGCTGCGACGTGCAGGGTCACCGACAGCGCCCAGGCGGTCTTGCCCATGCTCGGACGCGCCGCCACCAGGATCAGGTCGTTCGACTGCAGCCCGCAGGTCAGGTCGTCGAACCGGCGGAATCCGGTGGTCAGGCCGGTGATACGGCTACCGCGGTCCAGCAGATCGTCCAGCGAGCGGTAGGTCTTCTTGAAGACCTCGCCTAGGGTCGTCAGCCCCTCGCGGTCGCGGTCTTCGCCGACCGCCAGCATGGCGCTTTCGGCGCGCCCCAGGATGTCGGCGGGATCCTCGGAGGCTTCCAGTGCTTCGTGAAGAATACTGTTGGAGGTGTGAACCAAGCGGCGCAGGACCGCCTTGTCTTTGACGATGCGGGCGTAGTGCGCCACGTTGGTCGCCCGCGGAAGTCCCTCGGTGAGTGCCGACAGGGAGGCTACCCCTCCCGCCGCCTCCAGTTCGTTGGTGCGCAGCAGTTCCTCGGTCAGCGTGACCGGGTCGATGGGCCGCCCGCTTTCCCCCAGAGCCACCATCCGCGCAAAGATCCGCCGGTGGCCACCGCTCGAGAAATCGTCGGCGATCAGCAGTTCAGCGGCGTAGTTGTAAGCGGAGTTGTCCAGCAGGATGGCGCCGAGAACCGATCGTTCGGCATCCAGGTTGCTCGGTAATCCTTTTTCCAAGACCGGGTCGCTAGTAGCCATCGTGAGCTTAACGGGAAGCGGAGGCAGCGATTGTTACAGTGCGGTTCCAGTCGCCCGCAAGTTTTTCCGGCTGCTGCAAGGTGGTGCAAGTTAGCGCTTGCGCTACAATACGATCCAATTTGCCTCTCCGTGCTGCAGCAGGCGCTAGTTTTTCACTGCACGGCCAGCCACGTAACGTGTTTATAAACATATGGTTATAAGGAATCCACCAATTCTTTGCACAGGTTTCCCACAGCCCGCCGCAATGTCCCAACACCGGCGGGATTGGGCCAACGACCTGGCGACTACCGGCCCGCCGCCTTACTCCCATGCGGTCTTCGGCCCATGACAACTGGGTGAGAAATGTTTGAACCGCCAATCCAGCGCAACTCCGGCACTTTGTGGCCATGGGCACAACCCAATGCGACACGCAGCACACTTCCTGCTTTAGAACATTATATAGCACAAATGTAGCACCACGAGAAGGGTTCCCTCCGCCCGTTGCCTTCTCCCCAGAGACGTTCGCAGTCGGGCGCAGTCAGGCACGGATCGCCAAGCTCGCGTATGTCACCCGAATCTGGGTGTGCCGGCCGCGCGCCAGCCGGCAGTGACGAGGTCACCATGTTGACTTGCCCGTAGGCAGGACGTAGCATGGCCGCACAGAGAGTCCACTTCCCATGATTGGCCAGACGCTCGGACACTACCGTATCGTCGAGAAGCTCGGAGCAGGCGACATGGGCGTCGTTTACAAGTCCGAAGACACCCACCTGGGCCGCTTCGTCGCCCTCAAGTTGCTTTCCGAAGAACTCTCCCGCGACCGGCAAGCTGTCGAGCGCTTCCGGCGCGAGGCCCGCGCCGCTTCAATCCTGAATCACCCCAACATCTGCACCATCTACGAAATCGGGGAGTACGAAGGCCAGCACTTCATTGCCATGGAGCTGCTGGAGGGCCAGACGCTCAAACAGCATATTGGCGGTCGGCCCCTGCCCTCTGATACCTTCCTGAAGCTAGCGAATCAGATTGCCGACGCGCTTAACCTAGCGCACTTGGAAGAGATCGTTCACGGAGACCTCAAGCCAGCCAACATCTTTGTTACCAAGCACGGGCAAGCTAAGATTTTTGACTTCGGACTGGCGAATCTGGCAAAAGCTCAGAAACTCAGTTCCGCTGCAGCACCGGGGTCCGTGGCCTATCAGGCCCCTGAGCAGGTGCGGGGCGAAAAAGTCGGTGCCCATAGTGACATTTTCTCTCTCGGCGCCATCCTTTACGAGATGGCCACAGGCTGCCAGGCGTTCAGCGGTAATTCAAGGGCGGAAGTCGCCGATGCCATCCTTCATCGTGACCCGACACCGCATGCCAAGGTAGATCCTGATTTGCCCCCCGGCATCGAACGCATAATCTCCAAGGCGCTGCAGAAGGACAGCAAACTCCGCTACCCGAATGCGGACGCCTTGTGCAGGTACCTCATTGGTCTGAAGCTGGACCCAGACTCAAGACGAACGGCTGTTCCATCTGCCTCGAGGCCACCTTTGCGCGTGAATTTCTCTAAGGCGGTAATCCCTGTCCTTGTTCTCCTAGCTGGCGTGATTCTTTTTCCCATATTATGGAAGATTGGGGGGTACATGCTTCTCGCGCCTCTCGTTGCCGCAATGCTGGCCGCTGCCGCCTACTACTTGGTGGTACTGAAGGCTTGATGCAGTCCCAGCCGAAGCGTGACCAGCCAGATCATCAGCGGGCGTGCTACAAGCACGAGTGCTACCGCGCACGTGGTCATTCCCTGATCCTATGCAGGCTGCCACTCTCGCGGAGACCTGGTTTTCTTGGCAGGCAGATAATCTTGCCAAATCAGCCCGAGTCTAAGTCATGACCAAGAGCCTCATTGTGCACGCTGTGCTGTTCTGTTTGATGGCTATTCTGCTTGGCTTGAGTCTTTCCTGTGTGAAGCGAAAACTCGGGGGCGTTGAGTGTCTGCGTTCGTGTTTTGTCCGTGTTCTCTCACTGAAGCCTGCCGCAGATCATCGCCGCTGATCCTTTGCGCTTATCCTCACAGGAGCCTTCCTTGGTACGATGTTTGCCAAACGCGAGCCAAGCAAAGCCACTGGAGTGTAGGAGCCGTCAAGAGCGGCTCGGTCTTGCTCCGCACCTGTAGCTCCCGGCAGAAGGTGCCATGCGCCCGAAGCATTGGAGGGGTGGGAATTATAGCTAGGTTAGGTTTGGCAGAATAAGAAACGGATACTAAGAAATCCCTTCCTATTTCCTAGCTCCGGCCTTCCTGAGGATTTCAACCACTTCGGTTCGCCCATACTTCTGCGCCACCCGCAAGGCCGTCCCCAACTTGCCTTTGGCATTGACGTCTGCGCCCGCGTCGAGCAAGGCCTGCACGGTGGGGGCGTGGCCTATGGCTGCCGCGCGCATCAAGGCCGTAAATGGCCCGGCGTTGACGTCTGCGCCGCCGTCGAGCAAGGCCTGCACGGCGTCGGTGCGGCCTTCGTGTGCCGCGTCCATCAAGGCCGTCGTCCCAGTAGAGTGCCCGGCATTGACGTCTGCGCCCGCGTCGAGCAAGGCCTTCACGGCGTCGGTGTGGCCTATGCCTGCCGCGTAGCTTAAGGCCGTCACTTTGCCCCTGCTTATGGCATTCACGCCGGCGCCCGCGTCGAGCAAGGCCTGCACGACGTGGGTGTGGCCTGCGGTGAACGGGCGCAGGCGCATCGTGACGCCTCCGCCTGCCGCGCGCATCAAGGCCGTCTCTAAAGACTCGTTTTTGGCATTGACGTCTGCGCCGCCGTCGAGCAAGGCTTGCACGGCGTCGGCGTGGCCTTTGTCTGCCGCGCGCATCAAGGCCGTCCATCCGCCCCTGCTTTTGACATTGACGTCTGCGCCCGCATCGAGCAAGGCCTTCACGGCGTCGGCGTGGCCTCCGCTTGCCGCGTACCTCAAGGCCCGGCTCCCCGCGCCTCTGGAGTTGCTTTTGGCATTGACGTCCGCTCCTCCGGCGAGCAACGCCTGCACGGTGTCGGTGTTCCCTTTCCTTGCCGCTTCAAACAGGTCTTTGTTGATGTCCCCAGCCCTGACTACAACCGGGGTTAACAAAAGGATTATCAGGATTGCTTCGCGCGTGAGTCGCATAAGGCTCCCTCTTGCCACCCATCCTACGCCCCACCCGCAGGCAAGTCAACGCGAGGCGGGTCTGTTGAGAATGCCTGAGAAGAAGCTAGTCGGGGGCTCACTGGCAGTGCAAGTTTCTAAAACGGAAGAATTTGGCTCGGATTCGGCAGATAGGTCCCCACTAGTCGGTTAGTGTTTACCTATGCTGCCACGCCGCCCACTGGATATGTAACGCCCTTATCGGAAACTGACCCACTACCGACCGGTGGTTCCTATTGGGGTTTCGAGTGGGGCAAGGCAGCGGGCGGGTTGGCCATCAACTCCGCAGAAGCGCCAACTCTTCTATTGGCCTTGAGGGCTGGCCTGTTTTTTCTCCGGACTATCCTTGTCGCTGCCTTTAAAAACCCCGAAAACCGTGCCGAAGAAACCGCGTTTCTTCTCCTTAGGGTCGGCCGCATGCGCTGCCGGGGAGGTCTGATCGGCGGGAGCGCCGTTGTCCGGAGAGTCGGAGGCAGCTGGGGGGGCATCCCCCGCAGGAGGGGCAACGGCTGGCGGGCGACCGAGGGGACGTGCGCCGATCCCGAAGGGGTTGGATAGGAAGCCGGGACGCGACACCCGCTGGAGCGTGTGTAGCGAGCAAACTTCGGTAGGTTCAGTATTTTCCAGGAAAACCTCTGGACGGCTCTGGGGGCAGTAGGCCGTGGCCAGCTCACCGGAGAGAGGATCCACTTCGCGCCAGGTCAAGCCCGGCGGCTCGCGGAAGGGTGTCATCTCCTGGTACTGGGGCAGGGAAGCGGCGCCTTTCATGAATGCGGTCCAGATGGGCAGGGCCGACCGCGCGCCGCTCAGCGGCAGTTCCTGATTGTTGTCAAAACCGACCCAGACAATGCACAGCAGGTTGGAGGTGTAGCCGGCGAACCATCCGTCGTGGGAGGTGCCGGTTTTGCCGGCAGCCGGAGCCCGGAACCCTCGGGACCTTACCCCGGCCCCGGTTCCTGATTGGATGACGCCCTGCAGCAGTTGGGTCATCAGGTAGGCGATCCGCGGATCCAGCACCTTTTGCTGGGAAGTCTGCCGCCGTTCAATGACTTCGCCGTTGCCGCTTTTGACCAGCCGCACCAGCATCGGATTCACGCGCACGCCCCGGTTGGCGAAGATGGTGTAGGCCTGAGCTATATCCAGGGGGGACACCTCATAGGATCCCAGCGCTACCGAGGGTGTGCCCCGAGGAGTCTTCAGGCCAGCCTGGCGCGCGAGTTGGGCGACCCGGTCGAACCCGACCATTTCTCCAATCTTCACCGTGGACACATTGAGCGACAGCGCCAGCGCCTTGCGGGCTGTGACCTCGCCGTGGAATTTCTGCTGATAATTGCTCGGTTCATAGACGCCACCCTCGTAGAGAAAGGTCGTCGGAGTGTCGTCGACCACCGTGGCCGGCGTGATGGCCGGCTCGAAGCCGTCCAGGGCGGAGCTGAAGGCGCTAGCGTACACGAATGGTTTGAAAACCGAGCCGGGCTGCCTTTGCGCCACCGCCCGGTTGAGCTGGCTGGTCCCGTAGAAGCGCCCGCCCACCAGCGCCTTGACGTCGCCAGTGTGCGGGTCTATGGCCACCAGGGCCGCCTGGGCCCGCGGCCAGGGCTGCTTCCTTTTCCGTTTGGCGAGTTGCTCGTCCACCAGTTGCATGCCCTTGCGGACCGCCTCGCCGGCGGCGCGCTGCAGATTCATGTCCAGCGTGGTGTAGACGCGGTAGCCGCGGGTGACCAGCTCTTTTTCGGGGTAGCGGGCCAGCAACTGTTCGCGCACCAGGTCCACAAAATAGGGCGCGTTGCCGGTTTCCACGTAAGGGGGCAGGACTCCTAGCGGCGCTTGCACTGCCGCGTCGCGCTGCTCGGGGCTGATGGCGCCGGTGCGCACCATGGCGTCCAGGACGCGGTTCCTCCGTTCTGTGGCCCGCTCCGCGTAGCGATAGGGAGAATACAGGTTGGGCCCACGAACAATGCCCGCCAGGAAGGCCGCTTCGGGCAAAGTGAGCTGGCGCACGTCTTTGCCGAAGTAAGCCAGGGTAGCTTCCCCCACCCCGTTCAGGCTGAAGCTGCCTCGCTGGCCCAGGTAGATCTGGTTGCAGTAGAACTCGAAGATCTGCTGCTTGGTGAGCCGCCGTTCGAGCTGCAGCGCGATCATGACCTCCGCCAGCTTCCGCTTGAAGGTGCGGGCAGGCGTCAGGAAGAAGCTGCGGGCCAGTTGCATGGTCAGCGTGCTGGCGCCTTGCGCCAGCGTCCGGGTACGGATGTCTTCGTAGGCGACCTTCAGGACGCGCAGAAAATCAATCCCCGGGTGCTGGAAGAAACTTTTATCTTCGGCGGCCAGGATCGCGTTCACCAGGTGGGGTGGCAAATCGTCAAACCGTACCAGCCGGCGCTTTGACCGGGAGCGGTCGAACAGGTTGGTGATGAGTTCGGGCTCCAGTTCGTAGAATTGCTGGTCAATGTTTCCCTTCAGGTAGAGGACCGCCTCGAGCTTGTCGCCGGCCACGCGGATCCGGGCCGGCTCGTCGCGGAAGTAGGAGTTCGCGCTGGGATAGATCTCCACGCCGCCCGGCACCTGCCGGTACCAGCCCAAAGGGTTGGCTTCATCCTCGGAGTAACCGGCGCGGCGTAGCTTGTCGATCAGCTCGGGGAGCTGGACTTCCTGTCCCACAAAGAGCTGCTCGGGGGCGGCATAGAGCTTCGAGGTGCGGGCAAACACGTCGCCGCTCAGCCGCCGGTCAATCAGCTTGGCAAACCGCACATAGTAGTAGCCGAAAACGGAGGCCCCGCTCACGGCCAACAGCACGGCGAGCGCCAGCAATACCTTGGTGAACGGGTGCAGCAGGATCCGGGCCAGGCGGGTTTTCTTAAAGTGGACTCGCAAACGCACTCCCGGCCAGCAACCGAGGCGCCGGATCCGGTTGGGGCGCCCTCGCCGGCTCTCTTTCTATTTTAGCCGAACCGGGCGCTCGGTCGTCATCTTGCGGCGATCATCTTGTTCCCGGCCGTCGGGTTGAACTTGAGGTTGAAGGTGTAGGCAGGCGTCTTCACCACCACGTTGTACTTCACGTCAATGTTCACCCCATAGGTGCTCTTGACCACCTTAATCTGCTGGCCCTTCACCGGCATGCGAAGCTCCTTAGTCTTGGTGAGGACATCTCTGCGAATACCTTCTTCAGTTATACCCTGAGCGTAGGTGGCCTTGCGGACTAGCGTGGTGAGGTAGTCCTGGAGCTGGTAATTGTTCACCCAGGGAGGAACCAGCTTGATTCCCAAGTAGACGAGGACCACAAACAGCCCTACCGCGACCACGGCCTTGAAGCTGGCCATTCCAGATTGCTTGCTCATAAGTTAACCCCGCGTTTGCTTTGGACGGCTTCCTAGCAAGCCTCAGAACTTAGGCACTGTTTCCTGCAGGCGTCGCTTAGGAATGCCGCCGCTTGGGTGATTTTAACATCGGTACTAATGCGTGTCGAGCGCGGCAGCACCTCGACCAGACCCCCAGGTGCCTTTCTTCCCACCGTGACCCGGAACGGGACCCCGATCAGGTCAGCGTCCTTGAACTTGACGCCGGGGCGCTCATCACGGTCGTCGAGCACCGCCTCCAGCTTCTCTTCCAGGCACTGCCTGTAGAGTTGTTCTGCGATACGCATCAGGGCCGGGTCGGAAGCGTTGACCGGCGTGATTACAACATGAAACGGAGCAATGGAGACGGGCAGGGCCATACCGTCGGCATCGTGATTCTGCTCGATGGCCGCCGCCAGAATGCGCTCGATGCCGATGCCGTAAGAACCCATGACCAGCGCCACCTCGCTCCCGGAAACGTCCAGCACTCGTGCCCCCATGCTTTCCGAATACCTGCGGCCGAGCTTGAAGATGTGCCCGAGCTCGATGGCGCGCGAGACCCGGAGGGGCTCGCCGCAGGAGGCACACATCTCGCCCGAGTGGACCGCCCGCAGGTCGTGGAATTCCGCGCGAAAATCCCGACCCGGGGTGACTCCACGTAGGTGGTAGCCGTCGCGATTGGCGCCAGCCACTAGGTTGCGCCGTCCCTCAAGCGCCGCATCGGCCAGAATGCGCAGCCCCGTCAGGCCGACCGGGCCAATCGATCCGGGTCCGGCGCCAGTGTGATGGTGCACCTCCTCGGGATGCGCAGGACGCACGCGCGGATCCTCCAGCACGCCGACCAGCTTGGTTTCGCTCAGTTCGTGGTCGCCCCGCAGCAAGGCAAGCACCGGGGCGTCGCGGCTGATGAAGACGAGCGACTTGATGTGCTCGGCTTCCGGCCTCCCATCAAAGGCGCTAACCGCAGCGATGGTCTTCTGCTCGGGCGTAGCAAACGGTTCCGGGGCCGCCGGGCCCTCGGCGTCCGAGATGGCAGGCAGACGCGACACCGCCTTCTCCAGGTTGGCCGCGTAGCCACAGCTGCCGCATTCGGCCAGCTGGTCCTCCCCAGCATCGGACAGCAACATGAACTCGTGCGACTGGCTGCCGCCCATCGGTCCCGAGTGCGCTTCCACCACCTTGTACTTGAGTCCACAGCGATCGAAGGCGCGACGGTAAGCGTCGTGGTGCTTCTGGTAGCTGAACCCCAGCCCGGCCTCGTCGAGATCAAACGAGTAGGAGTCTTTCATCGTGAACTGGCGAGTGCGCAGAAGGCCGGAGCGCGGCCGCGGCTCGTCGCGGAACTTCGCCTGGATCTGGTACCAGATTTGCGGCAACTGCTTGTAACTGCGAAGCTCACTTCGGGCGATGTCGGTCATCACCTCTTCCTCGGTCATCCCCAGGCACAGGTCGCGGTCACCGCGGTCCTTCAGCCGGAACATAGTTGGGCCCATCTCTTCCCATCGCCCGGTTTGCTGCCAGATGTCGGCCGGGTGCAATGCCGGCAGGTAGAACTCTTGCGCGCCGATGCGGTTCATCTCCTCTCTCACGATCTGGGCGATCTTGGCTAGGGAGCGCTGCGCCAGGTAGAGATAACTGTAAATGCCAGCCCCCAGTTGCCGGATGTAGCCGGCGCGCAGCAGCAACCGGTGGCTGGCAATCTCTGCGTCTGCAGGAGTTTCCCGGAGCGTGGGGATGAAAAGCTGGCTCCAGCGCATGGAGTCTCCCTTCCAGAGTCCGTATAAGCCTCTTATACTAGCATGCCCGCTTTTTCACCTCCTTGGGGAGCGCTGTCGGGCGGCGTGGCCGCCTGTTCCCGCTGTGGTATATTTTGGGGCCAGGTTTTCGATGAACCGGGAAGAACTGTACCGCAAGCATCAAGCGCATCTGTTCCCCTCTCTGGCGCATTATTACCGCGAGCCGCTGTGGGCCGAGCGCGGCAGCATGCAATACCTGTGGGACAACGAAGGGAACCGCTACCTGGACTTTTTCGGAGGTATCGTCACCATCAGCGTGGGCCACTGCAACCCGCGCGTCACCGAGCGTGTGAACGCGCAGAACGAGCGGCTGCAGCACGCCTCCACGCTGCTGCCCAGCGAAGCCATCGTTGCCCTGGCTGAGAAGCTGGCTCACATTACCCCCGGCGAGTTGACCTGCAATTTCTTTACCAATAGCGGCACCGAGGCCAATGAGACCGCGGTGCAGCTGGCGCGTGTGTATACAGGCGCTTACGAGGTGGTGGCGCTGCAGCACGGCTACAGCGGGCGCTCGGCCCTGGCACAGTCGTTGACCGGTCTGCACACCTGGCGCGGCTCGCTCCCGGGCGGCTTGGGGGTCGTTCACGCTCCGAACCCGTATTGCTACCGCTGCCCGCTGGGCCGCACTTACCCGGAGTGCGACGTGGCCTGCGCCACCGAGATCGAGACCGTCATTCAGACGTCCACCTCCGGGCGCATCGCGGCCTTTCTGGCCGAGCCCATCCAGGGCCTGGGTGGGGTCATCACGCCCCCGCCGGAGTATTTCAAGATCGTCTTCAATATCGTGAAACAGCACGGCGGGCTGTTTATCGCTGACGAGGTCCAGACCGGCTGGGGACGCACCGGCAAGAAGTGGTTCGGCATCGAGCATTGGGAAGTGACGCCCGACATCCTCACCTCGGCCAAGGGCGTTGCCAACGGGGCGCCGCTGGGTGTCACCATCACGACTCGCGAAATTGCTGGCAGCTTCCAGGGCTTGCAGATATCCACCTTTGGCGGCAACCCGGTCTCCTGTGTGGCGGCACGCGCTACCATTGAGGTAATTGAAGAGGATCGGCTGATGGAGAACGCGCACCGGGTCGGCGACTACTTCCGCCAGCACCTGCGGGAATTGCAGGACAAGTACCCGTTGATCGGCGACGTTCGCGGCATGGGCCTGCTGCTGGGCCTGGAGTTGGTGAAAGATCGCCAGACGAAGGAGCCGGCGACGGCAGAGGTAGCCCAGTTCATGGAAGAGGCGCGGCGGCGCGGCCTGATCGTGGGCAGGGGCGGGCTCTACAACAACGTCCTGCGCTTTTCGCCGCCGCTGAACATTTCGAAGACCGATGTGGACGAAGCCGTGAGCATCCTGGACCAGGCCTTTGCCGCAGTCCAGCCTAGCGTCGCGACGAAGAAACCTTAGGTGAGCGTCAGCGGTAGAGCCAGGCCTCCCTGCCTTTCCTCCGCTTTGGATAGGAGATAGCGATGAGCACCGTAACCAAACAAGAGCAACAGGTCGCCCGGGCCAAGAATTTCATCGGCGGGCGGTGGGAAGAATCCTCGTCCGGCAAGAGCCTGGAGCGCCGCAACCCGGCCGATTTCGATGACCTCGTAGGCGTCATCCCGCTAGCCACGCGCGAGGAGGCCCAGGCGGCCATCCGCGCCGCGGCCGAGGCATTTCCCGCCTGGCGGGAGACGCCTGCCCCAGTGCGCGGGAAGGTCCTTGCCCGTGCGGCCCAGATCATGACCGAGCGGAAGGACAGGCTGGCGCGCGCGCTCAACCGGGAAGAAGGCAAGACGGTGAAAGAGTCGCTCGGGGAGTTGCTGCGGGCCATCAACGTGATCGAATTCATGGCCGGCGAGGCGCGCCGCATCGGCGGCGACACCTTACCGTCGGAGTTGCCGCGGAACTTCTGCTACACGCTGAAGCACCCGCTGGGGGTAGTGGCCTGCATCACCCCCTGGAATTTTCCGGCGGCTATCCCGGTGTGGAAGATTGCCCCGGCTTTGGTGGCGGGCAACACCGTGGTCTTCAAGCCCGCCAGCCTGACCCCGTTCCTGGGCATGGAGGTGGTGAATTGCTTTGTCGAGGCGGGCCTGCCCGCGGGGGTGCTGAACATGGTGGTGGGCTCGGGCAGCCAAGTGGGCGACGAGCTGGTCGAGAACCCGGCGGTGAAAGCGGTCAGCTTTACCGGCTCGAACGAAATCGGCACCCGGCTCTACGCCCTGGGCGCTCGGCGCCAGCTCCCCTGCCAATGCGAGATGGGCGGAAAGAACCCGGTGGTGGTGCTGGAGGATGCCGACATGGAACTGGCGGTGGAGAGCACTGTCCAGGGCGCCTTCGGCTCGACCGGCCAGCGCTGCACGGCCACCGCTCGGGCGGTTGTGGTCGAGGAGGTTGCCAATGAATTCGTCGGCCGTGTCGTGGAACGCGCCCGACAGTTGCGCGTTGGCAACGGCGCTGAGCCGGACATCGACGTCGGCCCGGCGGTGGATGAGAGCCAATTCCAGACCGTGTTGAGCTACTTCGAAATCGGGAGCAAGGAAGGAGCCAAACTATTGTGCGGCGGCGAGCGGTTGAGCGGCGGGGCCTACGACCGCGGCTGGTTTCTTGCCCCGACCGTGTTCGATCACGTCCAGCCGCAGATGCGCATCGCCCAGGAAGAGATCTTTGGCCCGGTGCTCTCGGTGATTCGCGTGAAGGATTACCGCGAAGCGCTGGAAGTGGCCAACGGTGTCGTTTTTGGCCTCTCCTCTTCCATCTACACGCAGGACGTCACCCGCGTCTTCGATTTCGTGGACCACGTCGAAGCCGGAATCATCCATATCAATTCCCCGACCACCGGCGGTGAGGCCCACCTTCCTTTCGGCGGCATAAAAGGCACCGGAATCGGCCTGCGCGAGCAGGGCCGCGTGGCCATAGACTTCTTCACTGAGCTGAAGACGGTCTACGTCGACTACACGGGCCGCAAACGCGAAAGCAATATTTACTGATAGCCGCTCTCGGCAAAGATGAGAGCGCGTTTCAATCCAGGCGCTTTCGGAAGCGGAGAGAACTCAGGCCGAGTATGGTGACCCCGAAGACCAACAGCGCCAGCATCTGCGGCCACAGCACAGCAATCCCGGTTCCTTTCAGAAAAATGTTGCGGGAAATTTCCATGAAATACCGCAGCGGGTCCAGATAACTGAGCATCTGCACCGGCACGGGCATGTTTCGGATGGGGAAGGCGAAGCCGCTGAGCATAAAGGCGGGCATGAAAAAGAAGAACGAGGCCATCATCGCTTGCTGTTGCGTTTGGGAGATGGTGGAGAGGAACAGTCCAATACCCAGCGTGGTCAGCAGGAACAGCATAGCACTCGCCAGCAGCAGCAGTAGGCTGCCCTGGAATGGGATGCGAAACACGACCAGGGCAACCACCGTGACCAGGACAAGATCGAGCAGGCCCACCAAGGCAAACGGCAACGTTTTGCCGATCATCAGCTCCACGGGGCGGATCGGCGTCACCAGCAACTGCTCCATGGTGCCGATCTCTTTCTCGCGAACGATGGCCATGGCCGTCAGCATGATCGTCACCAGCGTAATGATGTTGATCACCACCCCCGGAACGTAGTAGTTTCGGCTCCGAAGGTCCGGGTTGAACCAGACGCGGCTGCGGATCTCGAGCGGCGGCGGGGCGGCGGCAACCGGTTCGCCGGTGCGCGCCGTGAAGGCCACCAGCCGCGCTCTCTGTTGCCGGGCCCGGACTCGGTTGCCGTAGGCGGCGATCACGCCCGAGGCATAGGCGGAAACGATCGAGGCAGTGTTGGAATTGCTGCCGTCCAGCAAGACCTGCACCCTAGTGGTCTTGCCGCGGGCGATGTCGCGGCCAAAGCCGGGCAGCAGGCGCACCACCGCATGGACGCGGCCGTGGTCCAGCAACTCCTCGACCTCGCTCTCCCGGGATGGCGCGGCGAGCACCTGAAACCGCCCCGAGCCGGCAAAGGCCTCGAACAACTCCCGGCTGGCCGGCGTCCGATCCTGGTCCATCCAGGCGATGCGGCTGGTCTCCACGTCCAGGTTGACCGCGTAGCCAAAGATGAGCAGTTGGATCAGGGGCGGGATGAACAACACGACCCGCATGCGCGGCTCCCGCAGCGTCTGGCGCAGCTCCTTGCGGACGATTTCCCGGATTCGCTTCCACATCGCCGTCAGGCCAGCTTCTGCTTCACCTTCCTGGTTGCAACAGCGAAGACGATCGCCGCGTACACGATCAGCAGTCCCACTTCCAGCAACAGGACCTCCAGCCCGACACCCTTCAGATAAATCCCCTTCAGGATGGTGACGAAGTACCTGGCCGGGAAGACGTACGTTGCTACCTGAATCACCGCCGGCATGTTCTCGATGGCGTATACAAAGCCGGACAACAGGAAGGCGGGCAGGAAGGAGGTCATCATGCCCAGCTGGAAGGCCAGCAGTTGCGAGCGCGCCGTAGCGGAAAGCAGAATGCCCCAGGAAAGCGCGCCGAACAGGAAAATGCAGCCGGTGAAAAACAGCAGCAGCGCATTTCCGCGGAGCGGCACACGAAAGACCAGGACGCCGACCCCTACCGCCACCACCATGTCCACCAGGCCCACGCCAAAGAAAGCAACCAGCTTGCCCAGCACCAGTTCCGCCGGCCGCAGCGGCGTGGCCAGCAACGACTCCATGGTGCCCGATTCCCACTCGCGAGCGATGGTCAACGAGGTGAGCAGCGCGCCGATGATCATCAGGATCACCGCCATCAGGCCCGGCACGATGTAGTTCTTCGACTCCAGGTCGCTGTTGTACCAGACGCGCGAACGGGCCTCCACTGGAGGAAGCGGCCGGAAGCCCATTCTGCGGACCTGGGCCTGCTCCTGCATCTCCACCGCGTGCAGGCCCACCAGTGCCTCGGCGTAGCTGCGGGCGATGGAAGCGGTGTTGGAATCGCTGCCGTCGAGCAGCAGTTGCACTTCCACCTGGCGGCCGGCCACGAGGTCCCGGGCAAACCCCCTGGGGATGGAGACGCCGAGCAGGCACTGGTCGCGGTCAATTTTCTGCTCGACGGTTTTCAGCCGGTCGGCTGTGCCCAGAACCTGAAAGTAGCGTGAGGCGTGAAATCGCGAGATCAGTTCCCGGCTCTGGGGGCTCCGGTCGGCGTCGTGGATCCAGGTCGGCACGCGGTCCACGTCCAGCGACAGCGCATAGCCGAACAGCAGCAACAGAACCAGCGGCAACGCCAGCGCCATGATCAGGCTGTTGCGGTCGCGCAGGATGTGCAGGAACTCCTTTTTTGCCACCGCCCGTGTGCGTCGCAGATTCATGCCGACTTGCGTTCCTCCTCGGTGATCATGCCGACGAACACATCCTCGATGGACGGTTGAATCGGTTCCAGGCGCTGGACGCGAATCCCCTGCTGCTCCAGCAGGCTTCGAATCCGACCCACGGCTGTGCCTGGGTCAGCGCCTGCATGAGCAAGGGTGATGTGCAGTCCTGCGCCGAATACCGCCACATCCGCGATGCCTTCGGCTCCCTCCAGCGCTTTCAGACTCTCCAGCGGGTCCGAGCTATCCAGCTCCAGCAGAGTGTGGGGTGCCAATGCCTGTTTCAAGGAGGCGGGCGCGCCCAGGGCAATGATTCTTCCCTGGTACATCAGCGCCAGCCGGTGGCAATGCTCGGCTTCATCCATGTAATGGGTGGTGACAAAAATGGTTTGCCCGGCTGCCGAAAGCTCATAGATCAGATCCCAGAAGTCGCGGCGGGCAATCGGATCGACACCAGAGGTCGGCTCGTCGAGAAATATGATAGGGGGCTCGTGCAGGATGGCGCATCCCAGGGCCAGCCGTTGCTTCCACCCGCCGGCCAGCAGGCGCGTCATGGTCGTCCGGCGCTCCGTCAGGCCAGCCATGGCCAGCACGTACTGCTTGCGCTCCCCACGCCGCTCCTCGGCAACTCCGTAGACCCCGCTGAAGAAATCGATATTCTCCTCCACCGTCAAATCGTCATAGAGCGAGAACTTTTGGGACATATAGCCGATGTGCCTGCGGACGTTCTCGGGTTCAGCAGCCACATCGAACCCGCCTACCCGGGCCCGACCCTCGCTCGGGGCCAGCAGGCCGCACAGGATGCGGATGGTGGTGGACTTGCCGGCGCCGTTGGGCCCCAGGAAACCGAAAATCTCGCCCCGGTGGACGGCGAAGGAAACGCGGTCTACGGCGACAAAGGCGCCGAATTGCTTCACGAGGCCATCCACCTCGACGGCCCACCGATGGACATTTCCCGCAGGCCCCTCAGGCATGGTTTCCTTCAAGCATAGTTCTCCGCTGAAGCCTTGCGGATCTCCGCGATGAATACGTCCTCCAGCGAGGGGGTGATCGGGCGGAAGCTGGCCGGGCCCAGGCCGTTTTGCTCCAAAGCCTGTTCGAGCGCCACGGCAGGAGTTTCCGGAGCAGCGAGGAAGACGTGCAGGGTGGCGCCGGACGGCTCCACGCTCCGCACGCCTGCGACCCTCTGCAGGAACGCCCGTGCTGCCCTCGGATTCGGGCAGGCGACCTGGTAGCAGGACTCCGCCACCAGCTTATTCAGTCCCTGCGGGGAGTCGCAACGGATTAGGCGCCCGCGATTGAGCAGGCCCACCCGGTTGCAGCGCTCGGCTTCATCCAGATAGGCCGTGGTGAGCAGGACTGTCATTCCCTCCTTCACCAGTTGATAGAGGATGGCCCAAAAATCGCGGCGGGACACCGGGTCCACACCGTTAGTGGGCTCGTCGAGAAAAAGAATCTGGGGGTGGTGAAGCAGGGTGCACATGAGCGCCAGTTTTTGCTTCATGCCGCCCGAAAGGCGGCCGGCCGCCCGATGCTGGAAAGGCTGCATGCGGGTGACGCTTAGCAGGCGCTGCATGAGCGGCTCGCCTTCGGCTGGGGGGAGCCCAAACAGGTCAGCGTAAAACAGCATGTTTTCCCGCACGGTCAGGTCCGGATACAGGCCAAAGCGCTGCGCCATGTACCCGATGCGATCCCTCACCGCCTCCGGGTTGCGGGCCACGTCGTGGCCCGCAACCCAGGCCTGTCCTTCGGTCGGGTCCAGCAGGCCACAGAGCAGGCGCAAGGTGGTGGTCTTGCCGGCCCCGTCGGGACCCACCAGGCCGAAAATTTCCCCGGGCGATACTTCCAGTGTGAGACGGTCCACTGCCGTCAGGGCGCCGAAGCAGCGAGTCAAATTCGCGGTTCGGATCACTGCGGCTGCATTGGAATTTGGTGCCGACATATGCAGTCACTCCCGGCGGAGCTCCCCCGTCTTGCCTCACTCTTCATTCACCGGGATCTTGCAGCAGGATCTCGGCTTCCACGGGCATGTTCAATTTCAGCTCCTGTTGGGGGTTGGGGATGTCTATCTTTACCCGGTAGACGAGCTTGACCCGCTCCTCGGGGGTCTGAATCTGCTTGGGGGTGAATTCCGCATCGGAAGCGATGAAGGAGAGACGGCCCCAGTACACTTTGTCCGGGTAGGAATCGGTGGTGACGCGCACCCGCGCCCCCAACTTCACCCGTCCCAGGTCCGTTTCGTTGATGTAGCCGCGGAGCCACGGGTGGGCCAAATCACCGACGGTGAGGACGGGGGTGCCTGCGGCGACCACCTGGCCCACTTCGGCCGCTTTCGTCAACACCACGCCGTCAATGGGTGAGACGGCGACCGCGTCGTCGAGCTGAGCGTCCAGCACGCCGACCTGCGCCTGCGCCTGCGCGGTCTCAGCGCGACGGGTTTCGATCTCCTGTCGCTTCCGCTTCAGCTCCAGCCGTGCCGCCTCACTCAGCCGTAATGCCGCTCGGGCACGGGCCACCTGTGCGCGGGCGGATTCGATCTCTTCCTTCCTTGGACCTTCCTCCACCAGGGCCAACCTTTCCCGGGCCTGCCGGGCGGCGGCTTTGGCGGCTTGGTAGCGGGCCCGGAACTGGTCGTACTGGGACCTGGAGATGTCGTCGTTTTTGTGGAGAACCTGGGCGCGCTCCCAATCTTGGGTAGCGCGCTGCTCCCCACTGGCTGCTTCTTCGACTGCCGCGCGCGCTTGCTCGATTTCCTGTTTCCGAAAGCCAGCCAGCAGTTCGCTCAGGCGCGCCTCGGCCTGGCGGAGTTCGGCCTGGCGGAGTTCGATCTCGGCTTCCACAGTTTCCTTCTGATACTGGACTGCGGTCACGGTCTGCCGCAGCTGAGACTCGGCCGCCGCCCGCCCGGCCTGCTCGCGCTCCCGCTGGCGCTTGGTCTGCTCGGCGTCGAGCCGAGCCAGCACCATGCCTTTCTTGACCGGCTCCCCTTCATCCACGGCGCGCTCGATCAGCTTGCCGGGAATCTTGAAGGCGACATCCACCTGTGTCAGCTCGATGTTGCCCGAAAGGGCAATCGTCTCAGGGCGGCCGCCGATCCAGCGGCGGAACCCCAGCAGGCCCACGAGGGCAACGAGTAGCAGGACACCGCCGACGAGAAGCAATTTCTTATTCGCTTTCACGGCTGAGACTCTCCTTGGCTCTCCTCTGCTTGGCTTTCTGGCGGCGCCGCAGCAGGATTTGTCCTGGAGCTGTTTTGTTGAAGCACCTCACGCACGGTGCCCATCGCGGCGCCCAGGTCAATGCGGGCCAGGTTGTAGCTGAACAGCGCGTTGATGTGATCCTCGCGTGCCCGAACCAGACGCGTCTGAGCATCGGTCACCTCCAGGCTGTTGGTCACGCCCGCCTGGTAGCGACGGCGCGCCTGTGCCAGCTCGTTCCCGGCCAGCTCCAGTCCCTCTTGCGCCGCTTGCACCTGCTGCTCGGCCGAGTGCAAGCTGTCCAGGGCCACGCGAATCTCCAGTTCGATCTGCTCCCGCAGATCGCGGGTGCGGATGCGCTCCTGACGTAGCTGGGACAAGCTTTCGGCGCGGCGCGCATCTCGGCGGCCCCCGTCGAAAACGGGAACCTGGAGCGCCACGCCGAAGGCGCGAGTGGGAAGCGCCTCGTCAAGGCTCAAGCCGATCGAGCCGTAATCCAGGAACCCCACCAGTGAAGGAAGCCGCTCCAGCTTCGTAGCGCTGTGGTTCAGTCGCGCCTGGTGTTCGCGCTTCTGCTGCGCCTTCCACTCGGCGCGCGACTCGAGCGCCGTCTTGAGCGCTTCCTCGACGTCGGTCGTCGGGGCCGGAAGATAGGCCAGCGCGTCGGTCAGCTCCAGCTCCGTGTCCAACCTCAATCCCAGCAGCTTCAAGAGCTCCAGGTGCGTCCGCTGCCGTTCGTTGCCTACCGCCAGCACCCGCTGGCGTTCATGCGCCAATTGTACGCGGGCGCGCGTCACCTCAATTCCAGTGCCGGTGCCCGCAGCCTTCTGATTCGTTGCCAGCCGGAGCAGCGCCCGGGCCAGCTCCAGATTGGCCTGTGCCGTTTCCAGCGAAGCTTCCGCCCGCATGGCGCCCAGGTAGCCGTGCCCCACCTGTTGGCTCACCAGGTCGCGGGTCGATTCATCCTCAGCACGCGATAGGCGGACTCCAGCCCGCGAGGCCTGAAATCGCCGAATGGCCGCCAGATCGAAAATCTTTTGGCTCACGAAGGCGCGTGCGTCAAACGTGCTGAAGGGTCCCACAAACCTTGGAATGACAACTCCGGGAATCGGCGTCTGCACCTGAAGGCCCAGGGCGTCCAGATTGCGCGTCTGGCTCTGCCTGGCGACCGATCCCGACAAATCGGGCAGCAGCGCGGCCCGCGTTTGGGCCGAGCGGGCCTGCGCCTGCCGAATCAGCTGCTCGGCAATTTGGATGCGCGCATTGCCTTCCGGCTGGAGCGCGATCTCGAGCGCCTGCCCCAAACTGAGGCGCAGGCCGCGCCCGCCTGGGCTGGCTGGCCGCGATCGAGGCTCCGCCGGGTGGCTTTGCCCGCAAGCAACCACGGGGACAACGGTCAGGGAAAGGAAGAGGGCAACCCAATTCCAGCGCCAATTCCAATGCGGGCGAAGATGATTCTTCACGCGAGTCCCTCCTTGCCTGCCCTCGTGCCTGCTCTGTTCCGCCCGGCATCCATCCCGGCCCAAAGCAGGTCAAAGGTCATGTTCAACCAGGTCTCCAGAGGCGAGGGAGGATGAAACGTCCACAGCAACAGCGCGCCAAAGAAGCTCTGCTGGAAGTAGCGTGCCAGTTCGATTGCCTTACGGTCGCGCCGTACCTCGCCCCGCAGCTGTCCCCGGGCAATCAACTGCCCCAGTAATCGCTGGCCGCGCCCCAGGTTGCGGCGCATGAGGTGGCGAACCGGCTCGCTGGCCATGTTGGCCGCCAGCAGGCTGCGCACCAGAGCCTGGCTGCGGCCAGGCTCCTCCGCCAGGTTGTGGATCAAACGGCTTAGCAGTTGGCGGGAATGTTGATCTCCGCGGCGGGCCTCGGCCGCCGCAGCGTGGACCTTGGCCACCTGCATCTCGCCGAAGGCCGCCAGCAAGTGTTCCTTGGTAGGGAAGTAGTTGAAGAAGGTGCCCTTGCCGACGTCGGCCGCCTCGGTGATGTCCTGAACGGTAGCGGCAATAAACCCCGCTCCGCAAAGAGGCGCAAGGCGGCCCGGAAGATTCGTTCCCGGGTGGCCGCCCGGCGCCGTTCGCGGCGGCCGGGTGGGGCTGATGGGGTGAGCTGGGAGCGCGCCTGCATCCCCGTGGGTAAAATATGACCAAGGGACATATATGACTATAAGTCATATATTCTTGCCTCTGTCAAGCGCAATCGTCGAGTAGAATTTTCTGGCAAATTCGCGGGACCGATTTTTGCAATTTCCAGCTCGGCGGGAATTCCCCTGGCTTTATCTCCGTGGGCCTAACTTTTTCCTAACAGGACGACGGGATTGATGCTGAGGTACGGGGCCTGAAGGACGTAATAGAGGCAGACGCTCTGTCTCAGCGGCGTGGAAATGGAGTGGGCGGCCGTGCCCCAATGCCTCCGGGCTGTGGCTGGCCGGGCCTTCTTGGCTGCGGTTGACCGGACCGGCCGGGTTGTGGCCTACCCGACGGGCTTGGCTGCGGCTGCCCAAACCCGCGAGGCTGGCCGAACGCGCCAGGTTGGGGCCCGCCGAAACCACTAGGTTGCGGCTGGCCGAACCCGGTGCGTTGCGGCTGGCCAGGACGGCCGGGCTGCTGGGGTTGGCCCACGCGGGCGCCTGGCTGGGCAGATGCGCCCTGGACCTGGCGGCCTATCATCGTCGGGTCGCGGCGAAAATCGTAGACGAATTCCCATTCGTTGTATTTTTTGCGGCCGTTGTAGATCTTCATCGAAGGCGCTTCCCTGGTGCTGGCCACGCCGGCGATGCCGCCCCCAAACTGCTTACCACCTAAACCGGCAGGCTGGCCGGGGCCCGTGGCGGAGCCGGTGGGATTCACAGCAACGGCGGCGAAGCCTGTGGTGGTCGTCCCGACGCTAGCACCTAAGCCTGTTCCGGCCGAAATTCCAACGGGCGCACCGGACTGCGACCCGGGCGCGCCGATCTGCACTCCGGCTGGCAGCCCAGGAATCACAACCCTGCCGGGTCCCTGACCCGGCGGAGTCGTCTGAGCCGGCTGGCCGAAGCCGGGCTGCGGGCTGGGCCTGGACTGTCCAACTTGTCCAGGCAGCCGGAAGCCTGCTGGTTGGGGGCCTGCCCGTGCCGACCGCTGCCCAGGACCGGTCGGCTGGCCGAAACCGCTTTGTTGCGGCGCCTGTCCCGGCCGGGCACCGAAAATCGAAGACTGTCCAAAACCGGAGGTCTGCCCGAAGCCAGAAGTGGGCTGAGGACTGCGCCTCGGCTGTTGACCGAACCCTGAGGACTGGCCAAAGGCGGACGCTGGCTGGGAAACGCCCGGCTGTTTTGGCGTGCTCTGCGTGCCCGGCAAGGCACCGGATACGCCCGGAGTCACACCCGGAACTGCGGCGCTTGCGAGCGGCTGGATCACCGAATCAGTCAAGACGCCCTGAGGGTTGATATGGATCAGGCGCCACTCCTCGCTTCCCGTAATTGGATCGGCGAAACGCCGCCGCAGGAAACGAATGCCGTTCGTGTCTTCGAGCTCCTCGAGCTTGGCGGGATACCGGCGGAACTTTCGGAAATAGAGCTGGATGGCTCGCTGATATTGGCGGCCCCGGTGGATCAAGTCCGCTTCTTTTTCCCGGCGCGCTTCCATGGCCGCCCGCGGCAGTACAGAGGCCAGCGAGATCGCCAGCAGCGCAGAGAAAAAGATTATGGTGAGCAACGCCCAGCCTTCCTGATTGCCCGCCGTGGAAGCCGGGGTTCGCGGCAGGAGGGGGAGCTCTTCGATCTCGGACTTTGGACCGCGGACCTTCGACCGGCTCATCAGGTCTCCTGCAAGGGAAGAGTCTGCTTGTTGTTGTTCACCAGGTCTTCCACCTCAACCGTGTTCACCCCAATCTTTATTATCTTATACCGTTTGTTGACAGTCTCCCCCTCGGTGGCAATGAAAATTTCCTCTCCGTCCACGAAGAACGCCTTCTTGGCGGTTTCGTTGGACTTGTGGGCATACCCGTAATACTTCAGAGGGATAGGCGGAGGGGGTGCCGGACCAGATCGCTTGGCAGCCGAGGTGGTGACAGCTTTGGCCGCCGGCTCTGGTATCGGAGCCGCAGGCGTATGGTACTGGAAGATGTTGCGCCCGCTCCCCTGGTAGGTGATGCCCTGCACTTTGGCAAACAGGTCGAGTTTCAGCGCAGGGTCGTACTCTCCTGGCGGTGGCGCCTGCGCGGTCCACCGGCCCCGGGAGGAGGTGGAAGCCCGTGCCCGGGCTTGCGAGCGGCTCTCTCGTGCCGGCCGGACGTCCCCGGCGGAGCCGGTAGTCTGTACGGCTGGGGTAGGAAAGGCGCGATACAGCAGCAAAGCCGCAAGACCCAACAGCAGCGCTGGCGCGATCCAGCGCTTTCCGTCTTCGGAGCGAAACGACAGAGCCATTGCTTTTCCTACCTCGGCCTTAGGTTGGCCCTAGCTTGGCCTTAGTCTGGCCTTAGAGTTTGGCCTCGTCTGGCGTCCGCGACACGCGGAAGAACGTCACCAGACCCAACGAAAGCGTCACCGGGCCTGTCTTGCCGGCGCCCGTCTTCACGGTTCCGCCGCGTCCGGCCAGGGCGATCTTGTCAATGATCATGAACACGGACGAGCGCTCCACTTGATTCACAAACTCCACGATCTTGGCGTAGTCACCCTCCAACACGGTCGTCACGCGCACTTCGTTCAGTTCAGGCCGCCCCTTCACTTCGCTCAGCGAATAGCTGACGTTGCCCTTGCTCACCCGGTTCGCTCGCGCCAGCTTGTCCAGTTCCTCCATGAGAATGCGGAAGCCCTCGAGCTTGGGCAGGAACTTATCCTTGTGGAACTGGAGACCCTGCTGGCAAGCTTGGTCCAGGTTCTCAGTGATGTTGCGCAACCGTTCTACCGTTTCCTGGCGGGACCCCAAGTCCTGGTCGAGTTGGCGCTCCACTTCGGCCTGTTCGCGGGCACGCTCCCCGGCCGGCTTTGGGGCAAGATAGAAGAACAGGATATTCACCGCCAGCAGCCCAGCCAGTAGTCCCTGCAGGAGGCGCCACCGGAGTGGGCGCCGGGAAACCAGCCGTTCCACAACTCGGGTGGAAAGACTATTTTTGGCCATAGAACACGCTTAATTCCAGCTTGACGCTGGGGTCCTTGTCGGCATCCTGCGCGGGCACTTCCTGGCTGAGGACCGGCGTGCCAAACTTGGCGGAGCTTTCAATGCGCCGCAAAAACTCCAGCAACTGGCCGATGGACTCGCCAACGACCAGCATCTCCAGGCGAACCCGACTGCGCTCCACGATCTCCGGCCGGATGGAGACCACCATGACGCGGTCCGGGACCATCTCCTCCAAATCCATGAGGATCTGCGTCCAGGAGACACTCTTCTGGAAGATCAACGCATTCAGGAAATAAGAGCGGTCCATTACATCCTGAGCTTGCGGTTGCTCGATCTGCTGCTTGAGCTTCTTCTCTTCGGCCTCCAGGCGAGGCACCTCGGAACGCCGGTGCTCGGTTTCTTGGCGGTCCTCGCGCCCGCCCCACCAGCCGCGGAAGAAAATGGTCGCCTGGGCGGCGGCCAGCAGGGTTAAAAGCACCGCGCCAGTCCCCGCCAGTACGTAATACCGCCGCAGGTTCCCAACGGGCCGGCTCGCCAGGTTCAGTTCAATGCGCATGCCTGTTTCGGGTTCCGGATCTGAAGTCTGGCCACAGAGACGCAGAGCACACAGAGGAAAAGCTTTTCCGGCTCTGTGCGCTCTGTGCCTCTGTGGCTGATACCACCATCCGGGGTCTGCAATCCGCAATCATTGTTTGGCCTGCCCGGCGATCATTCCGTGGAGACCAAGGAAGTCGTTGTCCTCGCTGCGCGCTCCCGGCACCAGCAGGGGCTGAGTTCGAACGCCGAGTTCCTGCTGGATCAATGCCTGCAACTGCGGCGTTTGCTCGCCAAATCCGGCCAGGTAGATTCGCTCCAGCGTTTCGCCGAAATTATCCTGAAAGTACACGGCAGAGCTATACGCGTCAGCAAGAATCTCTTCCAGCGAGCGGGGCTGCTCCTCGGCCGGCAGGTCAGAGGAGCGGAACATGCGCAGCTTGCCGGAGCCGGTGGCCAGGATGGTCGACAGGCGTCCCGCGCCGCGAAGCAGCATGACGCCGCTGCCGGCTCCCGGCGCGGCGCTCGGCAGAAGCCCGATCGCGGCCAGCGAAGAGAGGGTGACAAAGCCGGGTTGATAGCCCAGGGATTCCAACGCCGCCTCGTACTGCCGCACCACACCGCTCGGGGCCACCGCCACCAGTACCTCGCGCCCCTCCGGGGAATCACCCAGCGGCTGGTAGGCGAGCGAAGCCTGCTCCACCTCGAACGGCACCGTCTTCTTCAGGCGCCAGCGAAGCAGCGCCTGCGCCTCTTCCCGCCGGGCTGGAAGCTGCTCCAGCACCAGCGGAGAAACGCGCGCCGCGACGTCAGGCAGCAGCACAGCCAGATTGCCGCCGTTGCGCCGGCTCACGCGCCCCAGCACCTCGGCCAGCACCGAACGCACCTCGTCCGGACGCAGCACATTGTCGCGCACCAGCGAGGGCCGCAGCGCCTCTTCCGGTAGCGGCTCACTCGTGAAGCGATCTGCTGTGCCTGCTCCGGGCGTCCAGCATGCCGCCGCCACCCCGCCCGAGGAAAACTCCACGGCCAGGGAGGGCGGCGGTTCATCCCAGAGGCGGTAGAACAAGTTTTTGGCGACCGAGAATGCGCTGGCCATTACGATTCCGGATCGCGGATTTCGGATTCAGCCAACGAACCACAGAGCCACAGAGAACGCAGAGAAAAAACTTTTCCGGCTCTGCGCGCTCCGTGCCGCTGTGGCCAATACCACAATCGGAAATCCGCAATCAAACTATCCCTCAATGAACGTCACCTTGTTGATTTCGCGCAGCGTCGTCAATCCCTCCAGAACCTTGTCCAGGGCTGCCTCGCGCAGGAATATCATGCCCTCCTCGTGGGCCGCTCGCTTGATCTCCGAGACGGGGCGCTTGCTCAGGATCATCTCGCGAATGCGGTCCGACAGGTCCAGCAGCTCTGCGATGGCGGTGCGCCCGCGGAAGCCAGTCCCGGAACATTCCAGGCAGCCGGCGCCTTCGCAGAAGGTCCGGTCGCGCCAGAGGTTCGGGTCCAGCCCTGACTCCTCCAGGTAGGAGTCGGGATACTGGACGGGGCGCTTGCAGTGCTCGCAGATGAGGCGCACCAGTCGCTGGGCCAGGATGCAGTTCAGCGCCGAGACGAAGTTGTAGGGGTCCACTCCCATGTTCAGAAAGCGGCTTAACACATCCACCACATTGTTGGCGTGCACGGTGGTAAACACTAGGTGCCCGGTCAAAGCGGACTGAATGGCGATCTGGGCCGTCTCGTTGTCGCGAATTTCTCCCACCATGATCTTGTCCGGGTCATGACGCAGAATGGAGCGCAAGCCGCGGGCGAAGGTGAGTCCCTTCTTTTCATTCACCGGGATCTGGGTGATGCCCCGGATCTGGTATTCGACCGGGTCTTCGATGGTGATGATCTTGTCCTCGTCGTTCTTAATTTCCATCAGCGCCGCGTACAGGGTGGTGGTCTTGCCGCTGCCGGTTGGCCCCGTCACCAGCACCATTCCGTACGGCTCCTGGATGTAGCGCCGGAGCTTCTTCTTGTCGTGCTCGGGGAATCCCACCGCCTCCAGAGTGAGCTGGCCGAACTTCTCGCTCATGGACTCCTTGTCCAGCACCCGCAGCACGGCGTCCTCGCCGTGGATGGAGGGCATGACGGAGACGCGGAAGTCGATGGAACGGGTCTTGTAGCGCACCCGAAAGCGCCCATCCTGGGGCACGCGCCGCTCGGCGATGTCCAGTTCCGACATCACCTTGATGCGGGAGATGATGGTCGCCGCCCAATCCTTGGCGATCGGTGGCATGGCGTAGTGCAGCACGCCGTCAATGCGGTACTTGATGCCCACCTCGGTGTCGCGGGTCTCGATGTGGATGTCGCTGGCCCGCCGTTCGAGCGCGGTGAAGATGGTCGTGTCCACCAACCGGATGACCGGGCTGATGTCGCTGTCGCGCGTCAGCTTCTCGATCGAGAGGGCTTCATCCTGGCCCTCGTCCTCGTGGATCAGGGTGAAGGCCTCGGTGGCTTCCTCCAGCACGCGCTGCGACTGCTCGGTCTTCTTCAGCAGCTCGTTGATCTGGCTGAGCGTCGCCACCCGCAGCTTCAGTTTCTTGCTGAGCAGCAGCGAGACCTCGTCGATCAGCAACAGCTGGCTGGGGTCAGCGATGGCGATTTCCAGCGTCTGGTTGTGGCTGCCGAGCGGCACGAAGTGGTAGCGAAACATCAGGTCCACCGGGATGCTGCGCAGCAACTCGTGGTCAATCGGCTGCTCCTTCAGATCAATAAAGGGGCAGCGGTAGCGTGCGGCCAGGCCGCGCGCGCGGGCTTCCTCGCCCGCTGCGTCGTTGGCAACGCCGGCTCCGTTCCCATTTCCCAATTTCGGTTCGGTCATGTTTGAATCCTTTCCGCCAGCGAGAAGATGGGCAGATAGAGGGAGATCAACACAAACGCCACCAGCACTCCCATGAAGATGAGGATGGCCGGCTCGATCAGCGTAAGGGCGGCCTGCAGGCGGGTCTGCACATCCTCTTCGTAAAATTCGGCGGTACTGGACAGCATCTGGGGCAGCGAGCCGGTGGATTCACCCACCTCGATCATTTCCACGGCCAGATCGGGGACAAAACCCGACTCGCGCAGGCCGGCCGACAGAGTGCGCCCCTCCCGCACCGCCCGGCTGGCGGATTCCAGTGCCCGGCGCACCAGCGCCGACCCGAACGAATCGGCCGCCGTCTCCAGAGCCGAAACCAGCGGAATGCCACCGCTCAGCATCGTGGCCAGAATCCGGCAGAACTGCGCCACCTGGTACTTTAGCCAGATCTCTCCGACCACTGGCAGCTTCAGCTTCAGCCTGTCCAACCGGGCTGCGCCGCTGGCCGAGCGGGCCCAGGAATAGATGGCCACCGCCAGCAGCGGGATTCCCAGAATCAGCACCACCAGGTAGTTCTTGATAGCCAGCCCCACCACGATCAGCGCCTGGGTCATGGGCGGCAGCGTGGCTTCCATGCCTTTGTACAGTTCGGCGAAGTTGGGGACCACGTAGGTGGTCAGAAGGGTCACGAGCGCGGTCACCATGAACAGCAGCAGCGCCGGGTAAATCAGCGAAACCAGAACCTTCTTTCGCACCGTCACGGCCAGGCGCGTGTAGGCAATGTAGCGGTCCAGCACCTCCTCCAGGTTGCCCGCTTTCTCTCCAGCCAACAACGAGGTGATGTAAATCTTGGGGAACGCCCCCTGGGCCTCGAACGCCTGCGAGAGCAGAGCGCCGCCCCGGACGCGCTCCCGCACGTCCTGGATCCGCTCGCGCAGGGGAGCGTAGCCGATGCGGCCCGACAGCAAGTCCAGCGCCTTCAGCATAGGCAGGCCGGCTCGGATCAGCGTGACAAACTGCTGGTTGAAGATCAGGAACGGCTCCAGCTTGGCGATGGCCCGCTGTGCCGGAGCCCGCTTCGCCTTCCTTAGCAGGAAGGCTCCTCGCGGCCGGACCGAGAAGACGTAAAATCCCTGCTGCGTGTAGCGAGAGCGCACCTCTTCCTCGGAGTCGGCGCGCTCCATCTGCTCCAGCACCTTGCCCCGCTCGTTCGCGTATCTGGTAATGAATTCTGCCATTTACCTCAAGCAATCTCGGGCAGACCGATCCCCCGCTGTCGTTAGCTTAAGACGAGCCGGCCACCCCAGCCGTTTACCCAGATTCGATTTAGTTGTTGGTGTCTCAGGACGGCGGCTTGTAATAGAGGACCAGGCCTGCGCCGAGCGCAGTCAGGAGGAAGCCGACGTAGAGCATGGGGCTGGGCGCACTGCGCGGCGGATGGAGCAAGAGCGCGAAGGCCACATTCACCAACGGGGCACCGCCGAAGACCAGGGGCATCACGTAAGTTGGGGTGCCCCCCGCTCGAAAAGCCCAGATGATGCCGATAGCGCCAGCGGCGCCCAGCGCACCGGCCAGAGTGGCCGCTGCGGTCCCCGCCTGGTTGAAGCCCTTCAAACCTCCCTGAAGCCACAAGGTGGTGGCCGGCACCAGCACGCCGATCAGGAAGTACGCCATCCCCACGCAGAGCAGCGCGCGCAGCGGATTACCAAGCTGCACCTGCCCCCGATGCAGCACCAGCCCATAGAGGCCCCAACAAAGCACAGTCCCCGCGACGTAGACCATCCAGCTCATCAAACATTACCCTCCTTTAACCAGGCTAGAGTCCCGCCCCTAAGCTAGCATACTGGCTCACCGAGCGGTTCGGTCGGATCAATCCGCAGCCAGAACAGGGCGGCAAATAGATACGTCCCGGAGGCCACAAAGAAGGGAAGTTCCCAAGAGCCAAAGCGTTCCAGGAAGATGCCCACGAGGAAGGGTGACAACGTTCCGCCAAGATTGCCAAAGGTGTTCATGGCGCCCGAGACGGTGCCGGCATAGTGCTTGCCGGTGTCTATGCACACCGCCCAACAGGCGCTCAGGGCGAGGTCGTTACAGAAGGCGGAAAGCGAAATAGCCAGAATGGCATGCAGGGGGTGGGACAGGAACACGCTGGTGAGCAGGAAGGCGCCGGCCGCCAGAAGCCCCAGCAGTCCCACAGCCCGGCGGCCGAATTTCAAGCCGCGTCGCCGGACCAGCGCGTCAGTCAGCATCCCACCCAGCAGACAGCCGAAGGCGCCGAACAGCAGCGGCAGGCCAGCGTACAAGCCGCTCTGGGCGGGCGAAAGGCCGCGCGCTTCCTGCAGGTAGGTGGGCAGCCAGGTGATGTAGAAATACCAGCCGTAGAACATGAAGCCGTACATCAGGCAGATGGCCCACAGGTTGGAGCTGCTTAAAAGGGCCCGCCAGGGGACACGGGGGCGGCCCTGCGGCGCCGGATCCGGTCCGCGAATCAGTTCCAGCTCGGCTTGGTTCACCGAAGCTTTTTCCGCTGGCTCGTCCCGGAACCAGGAATAGAAAGCGGCGGCCCAGAACAGACCCAGCGCGCCGAAAGCGACAAAGGTGGAACGCCACCCAATCACCGCCATCAGGGCTATGACTGTGTAGGGGGTGAGCGAGCCGCCCAGTCGGGAGCCGGTGAAGATCAGCCCGTGAGCCCTGCCGCGCTCGGTCGCCGGCATCCAGCGCGAGAAGACCCGGGTGCAGTTGGGAAAGGCGCCTGCCTCGCCGGCGCCGAACAAGAAACGACAGGCGACCAGCGACAGGAAGTTCCAGGCCGCCCCGGTCAACGCGGTAAACGCCGACCACCAGACCACGATGCGGGTCAGCACCCGTCGCGCCCCGTGGACGTCCCCCCACCAGCCGCCTGGGATCTCGAACAGCGCATAAGCCAGTGTGAAGGCGCTGAACACCGCACCCATCTCGACGCGCGACAGCCCCAGTTCCGCAACGATCGTCGGCGCCGCCGCCGCAATGCAGACCCGGTCAATGTAGGTGATGACCGAAAGCGCGAAGGCGAAGGCCACCACCACATAGCGGACACGGCTAGCGGGCATCGCCGCCTAATTTGCCACAGGAAGGGACCGGCCGCCCAACTTTTGTGATATTTTTCGGTCCATGCGGGCAGCCATTCCGGTGCTGGGATGTCCTAGCTGTGGTTCTCAGGCCGTGATCTATAGCTGCGAGCCTAAGTGTTGCTTCAATCACATTTGCAGTGATTGCCACACGAGCTTCGAGCTGGAGACCTCTGACACAGGGCGCAAGCTGGCCGGGGTGGAGCCGCCGGAACGCCCCCTGGAAGCTTGCGATCCCACCACTGAATGCGCCCGTTGCCACAGCCTCACCGTCTACCAGGCGGGCGACGGCTACGTCTGCCTGACCTGCTCTGCGTTGCTGGAATTACGCTATACGGAAATCTCCCCCGCCTAGCAGAGTACTGAAAAACCCCTGCACAGACTGGAGTCTGTGCCACCGCCAGCTCGCAAGTTACTGAAAAATGGCACAGGCTTCAGCCTGTGGAAGCCTTCTTGGGTCCCTGAAAACGGTTTTTCAGCAGCCTGCTAGTCCAAAACCCGACGTGGAGTTTGACTTCTTGCGCGGGGCAGGGTTATTTTGCTGCTACGTTATTTTGCTGCCCCCGGGAGGGGCAACACCAAAGGAGTAAGCCGTTGCAAACGGAGCTGGAGCGTCGCCCAGGGACTCTGCTTATGCGAGTGAAGGGCGACTTGCGCCTGTGGGGTAAACCTGACCTGGGAGAGAACATGATAAAAACGTTTCTCTCCGCTGTGGAGGACCGGCCCGCTCGATTCGTGCTGAGCCTAACCGGTGTGCACCACCTGGATACCCTCGGCATCTCCTCTCTGGTCAACCTTATGCTCAGTTGCTCCAAGCAGCAGATTGAGCTCCGGCTCATCATGCCAGCGGGAATACCGGGGGAAGCGCTACGGAGGGTTCGTATCTTCGAGCGCTGGCCTGAGTTCCCCGACGAACAGGCAGCCTTGCAGCAGGGAGCCTAACGAGCAGAAGATAAGCAAGCGGCGATAGGGCGGTCCTCAACCCTACCGGACAACACCCTCCAGAGGGCTGCTCGCTGAGGCATAGAGACGCCGCGGCATGCGCCCTGCCAGGTAAGCCAGCCGGCCCGCCTCGACCGCCAGCCTCATTGCACGGGCCATCACTTCCGGCTCCTGGGCCTGGGCCACACCGCTGTTCATCAGAACAGCGTCGGCTCCCAGTTCCATGGCCACGGCAGCGTCAGAGGCTATGCCCACGCCGGCGTCCACGATCAGCGGCACTTCGGTAATCATCTCTCGCAAAATACGGAGGTTGGAAACGTTCTGGATCCCCATGCCGGAGCCGATGGGCGCCCCCAAGGGCATCACTGCCGAGGCCCCGGCGTCAACCAAGCGCCGTGCTGTCACAAGGTCGTCGTTGGTGTAGGGCAGCGCGACGAAGCCTTCCTTCACCAGCACGCGGGTGGCTTCCAGCAGTCCCAAGTTGTCGGGGAACAGCGTCTTCTCATCACCGATCACTTCCAGCTTGATCCAGTGTGAAAGGCCCACTTCCCGCGCCAGCCGGGCCGCCCGGATCGCCTCGTCGGCGGTGTAGCAGCCAGCCGTGTTGGGCAAGATGAAGTATTTCTTGGGATCAATGTAGTCCAGCAAGGACTCCTGAGAGCGGTCGGTCAGATTCACCCGCCGCACGGCCACGGTGACCATTTCGGCGCCGGTGGCTTCCAGGCAGCGAGCCATCTGGTGGAAGCTGGCGTACTTGCCCGAGCCGATGATGAGCCTCGAGTGGAACTGGCGGTCGGCGATCTTTAGTGCCATGTCCATGGGCCTATTGTATGCCCCCGGCCCTAGCGAGGCAAACTAACCAGCGACGCCAGAGGGTCAAACGGAGCCCGAAGGCCGATGGCGCCCCGGACCTCAAATCTATTGGACTAGTGCGTCCGGACCAGCCCAGCCCTATGCACCAAGGTTATGAGCCGCTTTGGCATAGGGCTGTTGACCAGGAAGCCGGATTCTGCTATAGGTTTGGTGTTATAATTGGTTCAGTTACGAAAGGGGAAGAGCCAATGATTCAACTGACCGATTTGGCGATCACCAAAGTAAAGGAAATCCTGGATCAGCAGTCTCCCCGTCCGGCGGGATTGCGCATTGCCGTAGTGGGCGGTGGCTGCTCGGGGTTCTCCTACCAGATGGCCTTCGACAACCAGGCCAATGGGACGGACAAGGTTCTGGAGTATGACGGGCTGAAGGTCTTCATCGATCAGGCCAGCATGCTTTACGTAGACGGAACCGAGGTCGACTACGCGGAAAGCTTTGAGGGCGCCGGGTTCAAGTTCAACAACCCGAACGTCAAAAGCACGTGCGGCTGCGGCAGCTCGTTTAGCGTTTAGCGCGGCGAAACGCTTCTCGGCCACGACATCTTCATCGCCCAAGGCTTGCGGGTAAGCGACAGCCTTTCCCGTCGGTCTTGGGCTTCAGTTTCTTTGCCTTTCTGATCTCACTTGCCAACTTTACTGAGGAGGCCTTTCTGGTTTGACATGGGCTACAGGAGGCTTCTAGAATCGCGCTCGTGCCGGTGGAATCAGGCAGCAGGCCACCATCAGTGAGAGTTGGCTTTGGCTGAAACGCGCAGAAGCCCGCGAGTTCTCGCCCAGATTCCGATCCTGATCAGCGGGGCAGGACCCCTGTACCACGCCCAAACTGCGGTGGTAAACCGGCAGGGGGCCATGGTTCTGTCTCCCGAAAACTATCCCCTCGAGACCGTGCTGGAGATCCAGAACTTGGCCACCGACCAGTGCGCCAAGTGCCGGGTAGTTTGGCTTGGCGGCGAAGACCGGCCCGGGAGCTACAAGGTGGGAATTGAGCTGGATGACGAACTGCCGGAGTTTTGGGGAGTAGACTACGATACTGCCACTCCGACGCCTCCACAGTCCTAGGTCTCCTGCTGAGGGCGACTCCGTTGCCTTCCCAAAGCTTGTCCGGCGAATTCGTGAGAACGGCTAGAGCTTGAGCGAAACGGAGACGCCGTCGCGCAACGGGACGATGACGGTGTGCAGCTCCGGGTGGGAGTGGGTCAGGCGGTTAAATTCCTGAATGCCACGAGTGTCGGCGTCTGGGTGCGTGAGGCGCGCCACGCGACCGAACCAGAGCGCATTGTCCGCGACCAGGAGGCCGCCGCGTCGCAGGCGCGACAAAGCCAGGGGGAAGACTTCCGGGTACTGGTGCTTGCCCACATCGTTGAAGATTAGATCAAACTCTCCGGGTGTCGCGCGGAGTAATTCCAGCGAATCCCCCACGGCGATGCGCGCAATGTGGCTGACACCGGCGCGGTCCAGATACTGGCGCGCGCGCCGGGCATTGCTCCGGCTGCCATCGGTATAGTACACCTCGCTGCCCTCACCGGCCGCACGGGCCAGCCAGATGGTGGAATAGCCGATCGCCGAGCCCATTTCAAAGATACGCCGCGCTCCCACCAACTTGACCAGCAGGTGAAGCAGCCGTCCCACAGCCGGGCCGACGATGGGGATGCGATGCTCGCGGGCATAAGCTTCCATCTCACCGAGGACCACGTCCCGGGCCGGCAATAAGCTGTAAAGATAGCGCTCCACGTCGGCATGAATGATTTCCATGTTCATGTCCCGGATTATGCCACTTGCTGGTGCCTTAACCGACTTTCTGGAGGCTGACCGTGTTGAGGCCGATCCTAGAAGCGTGTTGGAAGGCCGGTTTCACATGGGCTAGTCAAAGAAGAGGGTTTTGGTCCGCACTTTTCCTTCTATCACTTCGATATCCTTGGCATGAATGCGATAGCTCGACTCGATCTCTTTGACGATCGCCGGAATCACCCCCGGGTCATCATCGACATGGTAGGTGCAGATTGCCATCCTCGGCTTGAATCGCGCAATTGTCTTCCTGGCCCCTCGAAGCGCGTTGCGTTCCGAGCCTTCGATATCCATCTTGATAAAATCCACTCGCTCCAGTCCGAGCTGTTCAACGATCTCATCCAGGGGCAGCACCTGCATCCCCTCGAGTTCCGCGGCTTTCTGTGGTCTCCTTAAGAAGGTGTCTTGAGCCGGATTCTCATCGAAATGGAAGAACGTGAGGCGGGTATTTTCATCCCAAACTCCCGCCCTCACCACGCTCACCCGTCCTGGTGAAATCTCTTCCGCCAAGTTGGTTTCCAGGCAGGCGAGGTTCCCGGGCTCCGGCTCAATGGCGATGACCCGACCTGCCCCACGTCGCAGGGCGTATCTGGAGAACACCCCCACGTGAGCCCCGCAGTCAATCACCGTGTCGCCGGGGCGGATGGTCACTTCTCTGCTCTCGTAGACCCTCTGGACCCGCATCTCCCATACCAGCCACGTGAGGAGCTCCTTCCCCGGAGCGGTCAACCAGAACTTGCCGAGTTCGGTTTGGTAAAGCTCCCACTTACGACCCTCCACAACTTTCTCTTCGACCTGATGGATACTTTTCTCGACTTCCGGATGAGGCTTGGGGAGCGCATAGCAGGGACCAAGGGCCTTGCGCTGAACATCGGTCCACTCGACATAGGGAAGGTGCCCGCGCCGTTTTTCATAAACAACGCTGGCCCGCCACCACGCCGAGCAACCAATCCCATCCATACGGGACCATAGTAAACCCGCGGCTACCATTGCGCCCGTCAGTAGCCAGGCTTTCCACCCGCGAGTGGACCAAATCAGACCTGCAGCGCCCACAAGAAGCGCCAGGGTAACGCTGTCATGGACACGCCAGATGTATCCGGCGGCGGCAATCAGAACTGCCAGCACCAATGCCGCTTTTCGCCGCCGAAGAACGCTCAACTCAGATAGACCGGATTTCATGATTGCCCTTTAGACACAGGTGTCCGAGCGCCTCAGCCCGCGGTCTGTTTGAATTCCATGACCTTCAGGTAAGCTGCTTCATACGCCTCCGTCAACATCGCGAACAGGCCGGCATCGAACTTGTGCAGGCCGCGGGCGGTAATGCCGCCGGGCGTGGTGACTTCGTCAATGAAGTCGGCCAGGTGCCGGTCCGGTTCCAGCTCGCACAGCGCAAGGGTGCCCTCAGTGACTCCGAAGGTCGCCGCCTTGGCCAGGTCGGCCGGCAGGCCCAGGTGCACCAGCGAACGCACCATACCCCAGAGGATGTAAGCCATAAAGGCCGGCGCGCTGCCCACCCCTACGATGGTGATGTCCAGGTGCTTTTCCTGCTGGGTGAAGACTTCGCGCCCCCAGTGGGAGAAGATGCGCCGCGCCAGTTCGAGATCAGCCTCGCTCGACGATTGCGCCGACCAGAAGGTGACCGCCCTCCCCACCTCGATGGCAATATTGGTGCTGCAGCGCACCACCTTCTTGTGCCTCAGCAGCCGCGAGATGGTGGCCGAGTCAATGCCGGTCATGATGGAGATGACCAGCTGGCGCGCGGTCAGCGATTTTCGGATTTCCCGCGAAACCTCGCCGAACATCTGCGGCTTAACGGCCAGCAGCACGATGTCGGCGCCCCGCACCGCCCGCGCGTTCTCCTGGTAGATGCGGATCCCCGGAAAGCGTTCCACCAGCTGTTCCGGAGTGCGCGTCTTGCTGACCGAAAAGTTGCGCGGCTCACAGAATCGGTCCTGGATCAGGCGCTGTATGATGATGCGGCCCATGTTGCCCGGCCCCAGAATGCAGATCTTTGGTGGTTTCACTGCTTCCTCCCAGCGTACGGCTCGGCCATTATAGCCTCTTGCCAAAACCTTTTTCCGGAGGGGATTCCTATAGACCCGTATGCAGAAGGGGACTTTCGCTCGACGGCGGCGCGGGCCTCATCCTCCGGGCGCTTGCCACAGGGTCTCAGACCGCCGGGTTTGTCCTGCAGCAGCGGTCTGTGGGGATCAGCCGCTGACGCTTCAAAAGCAGCTTGGTCTCCAGCGGACGGCTATCTTACCTGAACTGTTACCGGCGGTAGAGGTAGAGGATGTGCTGGTGGAATTGGTGCTCGCCCAGGCCCATGTTCTCGATCTTCTCGGCGCGCCAGCCGGGAACTTCGAAATCGTGCGAGACGACACGCGCGCCCTTCTGCAGGTGCTTCTCTAGTCGTGGTTTCAGCTTCTCGTTGGTGCTGGTCAACAGGTACAGGGTCACCACCGTGGCCTGGCTCACATCCGCCTTCATCAGATCGCCGTGGATCAGCTTCACCTTGTCTTCCAGCTTTAACTTCTTGATGCGTTTTAGAGCTTCCTTGTGGAGTTTCTTGTCCATCTCCACGCCGACTGCCTGCGCGCCGAATTTCTGTGCGGCTATGATGAGGACCCTCCCGTCGCCGGACCCCAGGTCATAGACAATATCAGCGGGTTTTACTTCGGCCAGTTTCAGCATCCTCTCCACTACCGTTTCTGGGGAAGGCACGTAGGGCGCTAGTTTCTTGGGGGCCCTCGGGTCTGCTACCTGGAACTGGCCCAGCGCTGGGGTGCTCACGAGTGTGAGTAGAAGGATTCCACTCGCCAACCTCGCTATGGCCGCGACCCGCTTTTCTTTGAGCATGCGGAAGTCTCCTCGAAGCGCCAGACTTGCCCCGCTGCCTGTAACAGGGCTGATAACAGGGCTGACCGCCAACACATCCATTGTACCTGCACGCCGGCTTTCGGCACAAGGCCGAATGCCCCGTCTCAGGCTGCCGTCAGGGGGTTCGACGCGGCCGGTTTGACGCAGCAGGTTTGACGCAGCAAGTTTGACGCATTTGGCAGCTCGGTGTAGCATGGCCTCCTTTTAATGTAGTCGCAAGACACGATCATGGCGTTTCAACTTACCAGAAAAGCCTCCGTCCATGAGGGAGAGATTCCTCGCAACCACACCTGTGACGGGCTGGTTACGCCCCTGGTCATTGAACCCTGGTCACTGAACCCCTGTGGTTACTGAACCAATGAGGAGCGTCATGAAACGAATCATATCTTCCGCAGATGCGCCCACTGCTGTGGGTCCCTATTCCCAGGCCGTGGAGGCCAGTGGCTTCCTGTTTCTCAGTGGCCAGCTGCCTCTGGATGCTTCGGGCAAGCTGCTGCCAGGCAATATCGCTGCTCAGACCGAGCAGGTGCTGAAAAACCTGGTTGTGGTGCTGGAAGCGGCCGGTTCCAGTTTGGAGCGGGTGGTCAAGACTACCGTCTACCTGAGGGACATCAACGATTTCGCCAGCATGAATGAAGTTTACGGGAGGTACTTCCCTAGCGACCCGCCGGCCCGGGCCACGGTCGAAGTGAGCCGGCTGCCGCGTGACGCCAGAGTGCTAATGGAGTTGATTGCACTGGCTGGGTGAATTTATTTACCAGGTGAATCAGTAGATGCCCTCGGCGTCGCGGGGCACCTCGCGGACTTTGGTAGGCTCCTGGCAGCAGTCGCAGCGTCCCGGCGCGTACGAGGTGATGTTACAGACGTGGCAGTAGTAGGTCACCTTGTGGAGTCGCCCGTCGCGCACGCTGAAGAGCCGCTCCACCTGGAAGGTGTCGGTGCCCTTCGGGCGACCTTCCACGCGTAGTTTCCAACCCAGGATGCGGTTGTCGCCCAACACCGCGCTGGCGTGCTCGTCAGAGGAAAGCAGCCGGTAACTCTTGTACTCCCCATTCCGGACTGGCACTTTCAGTACCGGTGTGCGCCCCTGGTGGGCCAGCCGTCCAGTGAGGACAGCCGTGGATTTCTCTAATGCCTTTCCGGCAGGCGCCTGTTTCACGCGTGCCTTTTTCTCCGGAGTGGCGGCCCAGCCATTCACGGCCAGTACCAGCACAAGTCCGAAGCGGGGCAGCCGCCGGGCCATATCCCTTAGTATAGGCGGAAATTCGGCTGCAAGCTGTCAGGTTTGCGGGGAGGCGGTTTGCTGGACACGGCGCTCTAGTTCTGCGAGGACCGCGTCGAAGCGCGCAAGGATGGGGTGCTGCCAGCCGTCAGCCAGAGCGGCGCGCAGGCGGCGGAAGCTGTCTAGTTGCTGGTCTGGCGAGGCCTTTATTGCTTCCCAAATCTGACCGCCGCGCTCCAGCGCCAGCAGGATGGACTGCATGTTGTGAATCTTGTCGGCGCAGGAGATGGCCTTGGCCTCGGCCGGGGCGGAGCGCAAGTGCTCGATGTACTCACTCTTGCGCACTGCCCAGGGCCGTTCCTGTCCGGCTGCGTCCAGTTTGCGCTCCGTGACAGCGCGCACCAAACCGGCCACGCGCTCCCCGAAGTCTTCCACCTGCTGCCGGTAGGCGGGCTGGTCTTCCAGCACGTCGTGCAGCAACCCAGCCACAAAGACGTCTTCATTGAAGCCGAACTCCGCCAGCAAGCAGGCCACGCCGAAGACGTGGGCCACGTAGGGGACCCGACGGTCTCGGTCCTTGCGGGCCTGGTCACGATGGGCGCCGGCGGCCAGGTCGATGGCAGTATGGATGCGCCGCGTAAAGGGCAGCACTATTGTGGAGGCTCCTGGTCCTTGCCCTGCACGTTCTCGCGCTCGTACTGCTGCATCTCATCGCGCAGGCGGCGGAGGTAGGCGTCGTCGCGCTCGGGGCGACGGCGCGCTCGCGCTTTGGTTGGGGGCGGCGGCGCCGCAGCTCCGGCTTTGGCCGGCGTATCTTCAGCTGCAGTGGTCGCTGCAGTGGGTTGCGGAGGGACCTCGGTGGCTCCCTCCGAGGCTTCAGGTTCCGGCACCACGGTTTCCGCCAGGGGCTGTGTCATTGGGTCAACTGGGGGGCTAACTCGGGGGCCAGCTAGGGGGCCAAGCGGGGGGTCCACCGGAACCGTATCTTTCGGGCGGAAGAACTGGTTTCCCAGAAAAGCAGCCAGCAAGACCGCGGTAAAGACCCCAACGGCCAACCAGAACACCCGGCGTTCCTCGGCGTCTACCTCACCGCGCTTCGCCTTGGTGGGCCGAACCGGAAGGGGCGGTTGTTCTGGTTCCGGCCCCCTCAGTTTCATTCGCTTGCCGAATAATGTGATCTGCGGCGCCCCTTCGTCTCGTGCAGCAGGGTTGCCTTTCTTGTCCATACCCGACGTCCAGAAAACCCGTGCGGCCCCCGTCGCATCCGGATACAATCACGATAATGTACCTCAAAATACTCCTGGCCCTAGTGGTTGTCCAGCAACTCCTCCTTGGGCCTTACGCAATTCCAGTGCGTGCCCAGGAACCTGTCCCGGGAGCTTCCACCCACTCGACGGGGAATGTGGCGCCGTCGGTGTGGCAGGTTGCACTGGAGCGCATGGCCGCGGGCGACACGCAGGGGGCCATGCGACTGCTGCGTTCTACGGCCGGCAGATCTTCTAGCCCGCTGGAGGCCCAGCGCGCCCAATGCCTGGAGGGCGCCGCCTTCGCGATGAACGCCGAGCCACGGTCCAGTGAGCGTACAGCCAGCCTCTTGAGCAAGCCGCCGGCTGGAGTGGCGGTGGCCGCCTGGCAGCAGATGCTGACGGAATGCCGGCACCGGCTTCGGAGCATCGCCGACCGCGTGAAGCCCGACAGGCGCGCCGTGCTGTTCTATTACTTGGGACTGATCGGCACCGACGAAGCTGAACACATCCGAGATCTGCGCGAAGCGGTCAAGCTGGTTCCGCAGTTTTCCGAGGCCGACTACCAACTTGGCCTCCACCTGCTGGGCAACGGCCAACTTGCCGAGGCGGCTGAGATCTTTCGCCGGGTCGCTCAGCAGCGTCCGCAATGGGCTGAGCCCCACAGCCATTTGGGTATGGTGCTGACGTTAACTGGCCGCCCGGCCGAAGCGATTCCCGAACTGGAGCAGGCCCTGGAACTCCGGCCCGAGTTTACTGAGGCGCACGGACAGCTCTGCCTGGCTCTTTACGCCACCGGAGACTACAACAGCGCTCTGGCCCACGGTGGTCGCGCTGCCGGTGAGCAGCCGAAGAACCCGTTCCACCATAACTGCACCGCTCTGGTGCTGCTGGAAAAGAATCAAGCCCTGGAGGCGCTCACCTATGCCCACCGCAGCGCCGAACTGGCGCCAGGGCATGAGACCTACCAGGTGGTGTTGGCCGCTGCGCTCGAGGCCACTGGGCGCCAACAGGAAGCGCTGACCGCCATGCAACGCGCGCTGGCCGCGCAGCCGGCTCTGCGAACCGATCCTACGCGGCTGGAAAAAGCCAATCTGTTGCGCGGCCGTGCCCTGCAGTTCGCCCGCCAGGTGCTCCAGAAAGCTATTAGCTCGCCGCAGGCTGCCGGGAGCAATCCCTGAGCAGCAGGGGCGCCGCCCGGGCCCGGCTCCGGTGGGTGCAAATCTGTTGGAGGGAGTGCATATATGGCAACTAGGAAAAGACAGAGCGTAGCCAAGAGAGTGGAACGGGTTGCAATTTCGACCGGGACAGAGCTGGGTACTGCGCTGGGGCGACTTGAAAAAGACGCGCGAACCATAGTGCGAAAAGGGATCGAAATGCAGGCCAAGGCGCGGGATCGGTCCGTACGGTTAATGCGGTCCGCCTCGCGCGAATTGGGCAAGCTGGCCTCCCAACTTGAGGGTTCGGGTAAGCCAGCTCGACGCAAGAAACGGAAATAAGGTTTACCGTCTCGGCGGTCCGCAGCCCATACGTTGCCGCTAGAGGGAGGCGGAGGCGATCACGGTTACGTGGGGGCGTCCGCTGAACGGGTTGCGGTCAATTCGCATCGGCACACCGTACACTTCTTCCAACGTGCGCTGGGTGAGGACTTCCTCTGGCGTCCCCGAGCATGAGAGTCTGCCAGCGCGAAGCAACATCATGTAGTCGGCGAACTCAGAAGCCAGGTTGACTTCGTGCATCACCGCCACCACCCCGAAGTCGTACCGGTCGGCTTGGCGGCGGATCAAGCGCAGCAATTCCACCTGGAAACTGAGGTCCAGGTTGGCCGTGGGCTCATCCAGCAGCAACAGTTCCGGCTCCTGGGCCAGTGCACGCGCCAGCACCGCGCGCTGGCGCTCCCCGCCGGAAATCTCGTCCATGTGGCGGTGCGCCAGCGACCAGATGTGCGTGGCCTCCATGGCCAGGCGCGCCATGCCTGCATCTTCTTTGCGCTCGAAACCAAAGCGGCCGGCGTAAGGATAGCGGCCGAGCAGGACGAACTGCTCCACGGTGCTGGGGAACACCCAAAGACGCCTCTTGGCGAACGACGGCAATCCGCCGGGCGCGTTCGCGCGGTGTCAGCAGCGAAATGTCACTCCCGGCAAAGCTGACGTCGCCGCGTGTCGGCCGCAGCAGGCCGGCCATTAGGCGCAACAGGGTGCTTTTGCCGCTGCCGTTGGGTCCAATGATGGCTAGAAAATCCCCCGCGTAGATGTCGAAGTTGAACGGTCCCAGACGAAACCTTCCGTCCTGGGAGCCGTCCAGCCCGCCCTGCCGGCGCGGCGCTCGATAGGCAAACTCCAGCGAATTGATGTCCAGCAAGAGGCGGCGGTCCAGGACCGTCGTCATTCGGCCAGCCTCCGGCGCAACAAATAAATGAACAACGGCGCTCCCGCCAGCGCCGTGAAGGCGCCAACAGGCAACTCGGTGGGGGCGGCCACAGTACGCGCGGCGGTATCGGCTGCCACCAGCAGGACGGCGCCAGCCAGGGCCGCCACCGGCAGTAACAGCCGGTAGTCATTGCCCAGCAGCATTCGCACCAGGTGCGGTACCAGAAGGCCCAGAAAGCCAATGGCGCCGGCGTGAGCAACGGCCACCGCCGTCAGGGCGCTGGCGGCCACGAAGACGGCCAGCTTGGCCCGTGGGACATCTACTCCCATTGCGGCGGCTTCTTCTTCGCCCACCAGGAGAAGGTTCAGGTCGGCAGCAAACCAGTAGGCGATCGTGCCGGCGACCAACACTGGCACCAGGCCCCAGATTAGAACAGCGATCAGGCCGTCGTTGAACAACCCGAGGTCGCCCATCAGCCAGATCGCCGTGCCGCGCAGGTTTTGGCTGGGCAGCACGGTCATCAAGCAAACAATCATCGCCGAGAGGAACGAAGCGACAATCACGCCGGCCAACAGCAACGACTGCCCGCTCGCGCGCCCGCGTCGGAAGCCCAACAGATAGACGATGCCGGTGGTGACCAGAGCTCCCAGCAACCCGGCCAGCGGCTTTCCCCGTTGCCAGGCGGGTGCTACGACCAGGAACAGAATCACGCCCAGGGCTGCCCCGCTGGAGATTCCCAAGACGTAGGGCTCTGCCAACGGGTTACGGAGCAAGGCCTGGTAGCAGGCGCCGGCCATCGACAACGCTGCCCCCACGATCAATGCCAGCAACACGCGCGGCACCCGGAGGTCAAACAAGATCACGCCCAGCGTGCTCTTCCGATCGCGCACCGCGTCCAGCACGTCGCTAGGAGTAAACGTCACACTGCCCAATAGCAGAGCCACAAGTGTCACCACGACGGCCATGCTCAGCAGGGCCAGCGACGTCCAGACCACGCGACCGCGGGTGAGAATCATGGTTTCGTCGCAAACGCCTCCGGATGCAGGGCGCGAGCAATTATCCGCTGGAACTCCACCAGCCGCGGCCCGGGCCGCTCCACCTCCCAGGGTAGGTAGATGATGCGTCCTTGCTGCACGGCCGGCAACTCCCGCCACCCGGGCAGGCGGAGTAACTGCTCGCGGGTTGGGGCGAAGCCCGGCGAGCGCGGCACCAGGAGAAACTCGGGATTACTGCGCACAATCTCCTCCACCGAAATGCGTGGCCAGGGACGGGTAGTGCCGGCTGAAACCGAAACCGCCCCGGTGCGCCGCAGCAGGTCGTCCAGGAAACTGCCGCGCCCCACGCTGACAATCGGGTGCAGCCAAACCAACAGCACCACGCGCCGGGGCCGGTGGGGCCGGACGGCCGCTTCGATCTCGGCCGCCTGCTGCTCCAAGCGGTTGGCCAACGCTTCGCCGCGGGCAGCTACCCCGGCAATGGCTGCCACGTCGCGAATCAGGCGGAAGATGTCCCCCAGCCGCTCCGCGCTCACGGCGAACACGGAGATTCTCAGCCGCTCCAGCGCCGTCATCGTTTCACGGCGGTTCCCTTCGCGGGAGATCAGCACCAAGTCCGGCTTCAGGCTGACCACCACTTCTACGCTAGGGTTGATCACCCCGCCCACCTTGGGCTTGGAGCTGGCTTCGGGAGGGAAGTCGCAGAAATCGGTGACGCCCACGACTCGGTCGCCCAGCCCCAGCGCAAACAACGTCTCGGTGAGACTTGGCGCCAGCGACACAATCCGCTGTGGCTGGTCGGGAACCTCGACCCGGCGGCCGATGTGGTCTGTGAGCACCCGCGCCGCGACGCGCGGCGGCAGCATTGCTGCCGCAGCGCAGGCCACTAGGCAAAGGAACGGAGCCCGTCGCATTAGGTATCTATAGCATACCTAGAAACCTACGCTGGAGCATACCTGCAAACCGACACTGACACACGTATAATGCACGTGCTAGGTTTCAGGTTCCAGAGGGGCGGGTTCCAGCCACCCGCTGGGGCGGTTCGGACAGTAGCGCCTGGGACCTTGTAGCTGACACCTGAATTTTATGCTGCGCTTTTCTACCGCGGGCGAGTCGCACGGGCAGAGCTTGATGGCCCTGGTGCAGGGACTTCCTGCCGGCATCCCCCCTGGACCTGGAATTCATTAATACCGAGTTGCGCCGCCGGCAAGGCGGCTACGGGCGGGGCGGGCGCATGAAGATCGAGACCGATAGCGCGGAGATTCTGTCTGGCGTGCGCCGCGGCTACACCATCGGCGCCCCGGTCGCCATGCTGATCCGGAACCGCGACTGGGAAAATTGGAAACAGAGCCTGCCGGTCGAGGAGCGCGAGATCCCTGAGTCGCAGCAACGGAAGCTGACCGCGCCGCGGCCGGGGCACGCCGACCTGGCGGGCTGCCTGAAATACAACCTGCATGACGCGCGCTTTGTGCTGGAACGAGCCAGCGCGCGGGAAAGCGCAGCTCGGGTCGGCGCCGGCGCGCTGGCCAAGCTGTTGCTTCGGTGCTTCCACATCGAGATCTGGAGCCACGTCATTGCCGTGGGTAGTGTGGTGTTGCGCAAGCCGGTCACGTTCGAACAGATTCGCCAGGTGGCCACTCGCCCGGAGCCATTGCTGCGCTGCGCGGATCCAGAGACCGAAGCCGCCATGAAGGCGGAAGTCGACAAGGCCCTGCGCACCGGCGATTCGGTGGGCGGTGTCTTCGAGGTCGTGGCTTGCGGTGTTCCGCCAGGATTGGGGACCTGCGCCAACTGGGACGAGCGGCTGGACGGCCTGCTGGCGCAGGCGCTCATGTCGCTGCAGGCCGTTAAGGCGGTGGGAATCGGCAGCGGCGTCGAGAACGCCCTGTCGTTCGGTTCCACCGTTCAGGATCCCATCGGCTACGACGCGGGGCGGGCGGGATTCACCCGCAGCAGCAACCGGGCCGGCGGCATCGAAGGGGGCATCAGCAATGGCCAAGAGATCGTCGTGCGGGGCTACTTGAAACCCATTTCCACCTTGCGCCGTCCCCTGGAATCGGTGGACTTGGTGACCAAAAAATCGGTACAGGCGGCCTACGAGCGCTCCGATGTCTGCGTAGTGCCGGCTGCGGGCGTCGGCGGCGAGACCATGGCCGCGTTGGTGCTTGCCCGCTGCTTCCTGGAGAAGTTCGGGGGCGACTCGCTTCAGGAAATCGAGCGCAACTACCAGGGCTACCTCGAGCAATTGAAGGAGTTCTGAATCACGGTTCGGAGCAGGCACGTTTGATTTACAAGGTTGTGAAATACGGTGATCCGGTGCTGGAACGTGCTGCCACCCCGGTCTCCGAGTTCAACGCAGATCTGGCCAAGCTAACCGAAGACATGTTTGAGTCCATGTACGCGGCGCAGGGTGTGGGACTGGCCGCGCCGCAGATCGGGATCGGGCTTCGCCTCGCCGTGGTGGACATCACCTCCGGCGAAGACCCGCAGGCTAAACTGGTGCTATGTAACCCAACGATCCTGCACGCGGAGGGCAAACTCAGCCGGGAAGAGGGATGCCTGAGCCTGCCCACCTTTCGCGCTGCGGTCACCCGTCCCAAGAAGGCCCTGGTCAGAGCTCAAGATCTGAAAGGGGAATGGTTCGAGCTGGCCGGAGAAGACCTGCTGGCCCGCGCCTTTTGCCACGAGACCGATCACCTGAACGGCCGCCTCTTTATTTCCCACCTTAGTGCCCTCCGCCGCGATCTGATCAAACGCAAGGTGCGCAAATTGATGCGCGCCGGAGAATGGTAGGAAGGCGGGTGTCAGATTTCATGTGCGGAGTCAGGGCTTCCCCGACACCTGGTAACTGACACCCGGCAGCTGGCAGCTGACAATGAATTTGGTCTTCATGGGCACCCCGGAATTCGCCCTCCCCACTTTGCAGGCGCTGCAGGGGGCTGGGCACCGCGTCCTCGCTGTCTTCACCCAGCCGGACCAGCCTGCGGGGCGGGGTGGCCGGCTGACGGCGCCTCCGGTGAAGCAGGCTGCGCTGGCTCAGGGGTTGGTGGTGCACCAACCGGCCCGCATACGGACTCCGGAAGTTTTCGACCTGCTGAAATCACTCGAGCCGGAAACCGTGATGGTGGTCGGCTACGGAAAGATCCTTCCCCAGCACGTTCTGGACTTGCCACGCCGCGGTTGCATCAATCTGCATGCCTCGCTGCTGCCGAAGTATCGGGGAGCGGCCCCGGTGCAGTGGGCCATTATCCGCGGAGAGACCGTAACCGGCGTTACCACCATGCGCATGGATACCGGATTGGACACCGGAGACGTCCTGCTGGCGAGCGAGACCCCCATCGAACCCGAGGAGGACGCGATCTCTCTAGGGCACCGCCTGGCCGAGATGGGTGCGTCGTTGATGCTGGAGACGCTGGACGGCCTCGAGCGCGGCACTCTCGCGCCGCTTCCCCAAAACCACGCACTGGCCACCACGGCGCCCATCCTAAAGAAGGAAGATGGGCGGATTGATTGGAGCCTGCCGGCGCGCGACATCGCCGACCGCGTGCGGGGTCTAGTGCCCTGGCCGGGCGCTTCCACCGCCTTCCGCGGTAGCTTGCTTCACATCTGGCGAGCGCGCCCGGAACTGACAACGGCATCGCATTCCTCGCTCGCGCCGGGCACGATACAGATAGAAGGCCGGCGCCTGCTGGCCGCCTGCGGCCAGCAGAGCTGGCTAGAGCTGGAAGAGGTGCAGCGAGAGGGCCGTCGGCGTCTGTCTGCCGCCGAATTCTTGAACGGGGCGCGGGTGGCCTCGGGCGAGGGCCTGGGCTGAGGCACGCATGGCTGAGGCACGCATGGCTGAGGCATGCATGATTGAGCCAATCTGATGCTGACCCCAGCGCGGCTGGTTGCCTTCCAGATTCTCCTTCGTGTCGAGCGCGAGCAGAGCTACGCTGCCGAGCTTCTCAACTCGTGGCGAACAGAAAAGCTGTCGGAAACCGACCGGGCACTGGCGCAGGAACTCGTGATGGGTTGCTTGCGTTGGCAGGGCCAGCTCGATTGGCTGGCGGCGCGCTTCTCCGGTAAACTGCCGGAGTCTTGGGACGCCGAGGTGCGGGTGGCGTTGCGCCTTGGCATCTACCAGTTGCGCTTCCTTGAACGGGTGCCGGCTTCGGCTGCAGTCGACCAAAGCGTCGCGCTGGTGAAACGCGCCCGCAAAGACTCAGCCGCGGGTCTGGTGAATGCCGTGCTGCGGAAGGTTACCCGCGCTCCGCTAGAATCGCTGCTTCCAGCCGACATGGCGGAATCTGCAAAGCAGGGAATCGAGCTTTCCCACCCCGGCTGGCTCCTGGAACGCTGGTCGCGCCGTTACGGGCCAGAACGGGCGCGGGCCATCGCCCGCATCCATAACCGCCCGCCACCGGTGTTCATCCGCGTTCCCGCCGGCGCGAACGTCAAGGAAGGGAAGCCGTGCCGCTATGTTCAGAAGTGCCGGCAGGTGACGGGGGACGTCCTGCGGCTGGCAGGTCGCTTTCCGGTGCAGGAGGAAGCGTCACAAATCATTCCGCACCTGCTGGCGCCGAAGGCCGGGGAGCGCGTGCTGGATCTGTGCGCCGCACCGGGTATGAAAACGGGGACGCTGGCGGAACTGGCGCCGGGGACACAGCTGGTCGTTTGCGACCTGCGTCCGGCGCGCTTGCGCCTGGTGGAAAAGCTGGCTGGCATCAGCCGCACCCACCGCACCCACGCGCTGCTGCGTGTGGCGCTGGATGCCACGCGCCCGTTGCCGTTCGGCGTGGCTTTCCACAGAATCCTGCTGGACGTGCCTTGCTCGGGCACCGGGACCATCCGGCGCAATCCGGAGATCAAGTGGCGCCTCACGGAGAACGATCTGCGGGTGCTGGCCGCCAAGCAGCACCAGCTGCTCGACAACGCACTGGGCTGGCTGGCACCGTGCGGCCGCCTGGTCTACTCCACCTGCTCGCTCGAGCCCGAGGAGAACCAGGCTGTCGTGGAGAAGGTGCTGGCGAAGCGTTTCGGGTTTGCTCTGGTGCCGGTCGAGCAGGCAGCGCGACCCGCTGAGTTCCTGACCGAGGCCGGGCGAGAATTGCTCCGCGGCGAGTATCTGGAAACCTTCCCCGACCAAAACCTCGACGGCTTCTTCGCCGCCGTGATCGAGCGCGGCAGATAAAGAAATGGATGAACAAGCTGCCAAGAGCCAACGGGTACGACAGAGCTGAAGTTGACAAATTCTCGGAACGAACTGTAGAGTTCCAACTCCAGCAGACAGGAAACTGAGCGAAGCGCTGCTTGTGACCACGCAGGTGGGGAAGTGCTGTGTCTGAAAAGTTGGCAGCACCCGTCGAACCCGATGAAGAAGCGCTCTACTGGCTGGCGCTGAAGCTGGCTCCGGGCCTGGGCACGCGTTTGGCAGGCCGGCTGGTGGAGACGTTCGGGCATCCACGGGAAATCTTCCAGGCGTCTCCCACGGAACTGAAGGCCAAGGGGATTCCGGCGCTAGTGGCGCAGAACCTGGGCAGCGGTGCGGCCTTCGAAGTGGCGGCGCAGGAAGCGGCGCGGGTAGCGCAACTGGGCTACGAATTGGTGACCTTCTTGGGCCCGCGGTTTCCACACCCGCTCAAGGAGATTTTTGAACCGCCGATTCTTCTGTACGTGCGGGGCGATGTAGGGCTACTGTCCCAGGCGTGCCTGGCCATTGTGGGTTCGCGCAAGCCGACGCCTTACGGCACCGCCGTGGCCGAGCGGCTGGCCGCCGACCTGGCGACGCGCGGCCTGACGATCGTCAGCGGAATGGCCCGCGGCATTGACAGCGCGGCGCACCGGGGCGCGCTGTCGGCCGGCGGCAAAACAATTGCGGTGCTGGGGTGCGGCATAGACCTGTGCTATCCCAGCGAGAACAAGAAATTGAAGGCAGAAATCGAGCAAAAAGGAGTGGTGATCAGTGAATTCCCCCTGGGAGCCTTTCCCGCGCCGCAGAACTTTCCCATCCGCAACCGCATCATCAGCGGCCTTTCGCTGAGAGTGATGGTGGTAGAGGCGGCGCAGTACAGCGGTTCTCTAATCACGGCGCGGCTGGCCATGGAGCAGAACCGCGAGGTATTCGCCGTGCCGGGCAACATCACCAACAAGAACAGTTGGGGGCCCAACACCCTCATCAAGCAAGGCGCCAAGCTGGTGCAGGACTGGAAGGAGGTTATCGAGGAGCTGCCGGCCAAGGTTCGTCAGACTCTGTTAGCCGCTCCCGTTTCTGAAACCAGCGACGCCCCTGCAGCATCTTTATTCAGCGAGGCGCTGTCGGAGATTGAACGAGCGCTTTACGAATTGCTGCGCGTGGACGGGGCAACGCAAATTGACGCTCTGCTGGAGGCTTTGCCTCGGCACTCGTCTTCGGAGATCTTGGTGGCGTTGCTGGAATTGGAACTGAAAGGGCGGATTCGGCAGTTGCCGGGAAAGAATTTTGTTAAGTTGTTGTAGGGAGCAAATGGCGAAAGCAAAGGGCACAAAGACGACCCAGAAAACGCGCGCGGCCAAGGCCACGGGCCAGAGGAAAACCAGAGGAGCGCCCGCCGCCGCTCGCGGCTCGGGGAAGGCGTTGGTGGTGGTCGAATCACCCGCCAAGGCCCGGACCATCAACAAGTACCTGGGCCGCAACTTCCTGGTGAAGGCTTCGCTGGGCCACGTCAAGGACTTGCCCAAGAAAACTCTGGGCGTCGACCTGGAGAAGGACTTCGAACCGGTCTATGAAGTGATCCCGAGCAAGCAAAAGGTGGTCCAGGAATTGAAGCAGGCGGCGCGGCAGGCTGGAGCGATTTATCTGGCGGCCGACCCGGACCGCGAAGGGGAAGCGATCTGCGAACACCTGGCCGAGGTGCTGGCCAACAATAAGCCTGTCTACCGGGTGCTGTTCAACGAGATTACGAAAAAGGGCATCGAGCAGGCCTTCCGAAATCCCACTCAGATTGACCAGCACTTGGTGGCGGCGCAGCAGGCCCGCCGAATTCTGGACCGCCTGGTGGGCTACCAGATCAGCCCCCTGCTTTGGGATAGGGTGCGTCGCGGCCTTTCAGCCGGGCGGGTGCAGTCGGTGGCCTTGCGGCTGGTCGTGGAGCGCGAGCGGGAAATCCGCGCGTTCCAGAAGAGGGAATACTGGACGATCGGCGCACACCTCGAAGCCAAGAATCCTCCGGTGTTCGATGCCCGGCTGGTCAAGCGCATCACCGGGGTCGGTGAAGACGGCCGGTTGCAGCTCGCCGAGGTGGAAATCCCGAATGAGGAGCAGGCGCGGGCACTGGAGGAGGCGCTGCGCGCCGAGCCGTTCGTGGTCCACTCCGTCAACCGGCGCGAGAAGCGCCGCAATCCAGTCCCGCCCTTCATCACCTCCAAGCTGCAGCAGGAGGCGTCACGCAAGTTACGCTTCAGCGCTAAGCGGGCCATGATGCTGGCCCAGCGCCTCTACGAAGGCATGGAGCTGGGTCCGGAGGGCAGCGTCGGGTTGATCACCTACATGCGGACCGACTCGACCCGGGTGTCGGCCGACGCGCTGGCCGAGGCGCGTGAGTTTGTGCGAACCGATTACGGCGCTGCCTACCTGCCAGCCGAGCCGATCGTGTACAAGACTAAGAAGGGGGCGCAGGATGCCCACGAAGCCATCCGGCCCACCTCGGTGCTGCGCACGCCCGAGTCGGTCGCCAAATACCTGGGTGAGGACGAGTTGAAGCTCTACCGGCTGATCTGGCAGCGCTTCGTTGCTTCGCAGATGAACCCCGCGCTGTTTGACCATACGGCGATTGACGTGCGCGCCGGCGACTTCCTGCTGCGCGCCACCGGCTCGGTGCTCAAGTTCGACGGCTTCCTCAAGGTTTACCAGGAGGGCAAGGACGTCAAGGACGAGGAAGACGAGGAGCTGAGACACAAGCTGCCACCGGTCAGCCAAGGGGAGGTGCTGAAGGCACTGAAGATCACCCCGGAGCAGCACTTCACCGAGCCGCCACCGCGCTACAACGAAGCCACCCTGGTCAAGGACCTGGAGGAGAAGGGCATCGGGCGGCCGTCCACCTATGCCGCTATCCTCAGCACGATCCAGGACCGGGAGTACGTCGAGAAGCGGCAGAACAAGTTTTTTCCCACCGAGGTAGGCATGGTGGTGAGCGACCTGCTGGTGGAGCACTTCGGCGACATCTTTGATCTGCACTATACCGCGCGGATGGAAGAGGAGCTGGACGAGATCGAGGAGGGCAAGCTGGCCTGGCAGGAGGCGCTGCGCGGCTTTTACGAAAAGTTCGAAAAGGATCTGGAGCGCGCCCAGCGTGACATGAAGGACTTGAAGCGCCTGGAGCAGCCCACAGACCTGATCTGTGAACTGTGCGGCAAGCCGATGATCATCCGATGGGGCCGGCATGGTCGCTTCATTGCTTGCACCGGCTATCCCGAGTGCACCTCGACACGCGAGCTGGCACCGGAGTTGTCCGACCCAGAGACGGCCGAGGTTTCCGAGGCCGGGACCGACCAGCACGGTTACTGCGGCAACTGCGGGCGTCCCATGATTCTCAAACGCGGGCGCTTTGGCCAGTTCCTAGCTTGCACCGGCTACCCGGAGTGCAAAACCACTCGCCAGCTGGGCCAGGCGGAGAAGAAACCAGACGTACCGCTGGAGGAGAATTGCCCGCGCTGCAGCTCACAAATGGTGCTGCGGCACGGCCGCTACGGCGAGTTCACGGCGTGCAGCAAGTATCCCAGCTGCAAATACGTCAAGCCAAAGACGGTAGGCGTCGCTTGCCCGAAAACCGGCTGCGGCGGTGACGTCGTCGAGCGGCGCTCCAAACGCGGCAAGGTCTTCTACGGGTGCTCCCGCTATCCCGATTGCGACTTCGTCACCTGGAACCGTCCGCTGCCGGAGCGCTGCCCACAGTGCGGTTCAAACTACCTGCTGGAAAAAACCACCAAAGCGCAGGGCACGATGAAAGTCTGCCCGAACGAGGAGTGCAGTTTTAAGGAAGCTGCCTGACGCCTAGCTTTCCCTGCCTGTCCCCTTGCTGGCAGGACTGCTAGAACTGCCTCGTCACTCACGCAAACGATTCTGAAGGGCCTCTAATACAGGTCCGGAAGCGCCCAGTGATTCCGCTTGCTCGAGCGCTGCCCGCGCCTCCGCGGTTCGTCCCCGCCCGGCATAAAACTCCGCCAACATCATGTGCAACTGTGCATTGCTCGAGAAAGCCTCCACGGCAGCCCGCAGCGAACCCTCCGTTCCGGCAGCGTCGCCGAGCGTAAATTTCGCCCGGGCCTCTCCCACGTGGACCGCCGCTACAAAATCGGCCCCGAGAATGTAGCGGGCTGCCTCCGCGTGACGGGACCCCAAAGCGCGCTCAAACCAAACGAGCGCCTGCTGCGGTTGTCCGAGTGCCAGTCGGCTTTCTGCGATCAAGCGATAAGCCTCGTGGGGGAGAGCGGCCGTCCGCGTGGCCCGCTCCAGAGCCCGGATAGCTTCCTTGTGTCGCCCCGCTTCCCGTTCGAGGCGCCCAAGCGTAAACCAGACGCGGCTGCTTCCCGGCAAGGCGGTGCCAGCCAGCAACTCGCGCCGGGCATCGTCTAGTTTCCCTAACCCCACCAGAATCATTCCCGCCTGAACGAATAGCTCGGGATCACCCGCGAAGGTTCTTCGTGCCTGCTCGACCGCCCCCCAGGCTTCTGAATAGCGACCCAGTTCGAAATAGAGCCTGGCCGCCTGCCGGTGGAAAACATATGCAGGTTCGCCAGGGGGTGGAGCTGGAAGGGTCACCTGGTCGCAACTCTTTCCTAGCCTTTCGGTCCAGGACCGAGTGGCAGGTCCGTCGCGTAAGAAGACAGCCGAAACCGCATCCAGATAAACCAGATGTAGGCTGGGAGTTTCACAGAGCCCGCGAAGCGGCTCACGGTGCCATCCTATGCCCAGGAAAACCGTCTGGATGCCCCAGCGATCGGCGAACGCCTGCCATTCAGGCGAATCTGGCGGGAGCCGCAGGGCGGCTGAATGTTCCAGCACCAGTTCGGTGCCGAAAGGAACGGTACGGCCGTCAATGAAGATGGGGTAGCCGCGGCCCAGCTTCCAACTCAGGTAATCTCCTGAAGGCAGATCGTGCAGCAGGCGGCCCGGGAGTCGCTCGCTCAGTACAAACTCAGCTGCCTGCTCCGGAAACACGTAGGAGAGCCCAGCGTCCATGGTGGCCTGGGTTCCGCGGCTGAAGTAATAGCGGTTGCTGGCCAGGTCGGAGACGCGTACCGTGACAAGGAAGACCAACGCTGCGACCGCAGTCCACCGCAAGCCGCGGCGAACCTGGGCGCCGGCGGCCAGTCCGGGCACGCAAGCGGCCACCGTCATCGCCAGCAACACCTGAAAGCGCTGTGAGTAAAGAGAGGTTGCGGCGACTCCCGCAAGCAAGACCACCAAATCCCACCTTTTTCTCCATAGCCCCAAGCAAGCAGCCACCAAACCTACGAAGAGAAGCACCCAGTAGGCCCCACTCGGGTCACGCCATTCCAACAGCTCCTCAAGCCGCCACCAGCTCCAGGACGAAGGCCACCAATGAATGACCATCCTTTGATACAGCCAATGTCCCTGCGCCTGTCGCCAAGGAATCTGCCAGATCCCGGGACCAAACGGGTTCAGGAAAGTGGCTAAAAGGCACAGGACGCCGATGTATGCGAGCTTTCGCACCCGGGCCCCAGTCAACCATGCCCCCACCAGAAACAACGCTATTAATCCGAAGCCGGCGAGAAAGCCGGGGTGTAAATTGACCCAGATCGCCATGAGCAGGGGCAACAGCCACAGGTGTTTCTCTGCCACCCCACGGAACAACAGGACGAGGAAAAGGGCAAAAAACAGAATGGTGAACATTTCCGGCCAAGCGACCGTGCGCATGGCAATCTGGGGAACAGCGAGACCCACCAACGCAGCCGCCAGCACCCCGGGGCGAAGGGCCAGCAGTACCGTGGTCGTAGCCGCGCAGGTGACCAGGCCACCCAACGAAACCGCGACAAAGCCGCCCAGCCAGTAAAGGCCGTAGAAAATCAAACCCGCCCCCTGCGGGTACATCCAGGGCTGTCCCGTGGCGGTGTAGGAGAAGACATCGCGGCGGGCAATGTCGCCGGTTTCCACCAGATACCACGCGTCGCGAAGCTGCCAGAACAGGTCGTGGCTGGAGATGGTGCGGAAGCCAGCCATTGCCGCGTAAATCACCACCGCCGCAGCTGCCAGCAGGGCGGGCCGGTCCGCAGCCATTAGAAGTCGCACCGCAGCGCTGAGCATCTTCATTGAGTGCCGAATTTTTCGTTAAGGCGTCAGGCCCAATTCGCTGTCTGGTTCGCTATGGATGGTGAGTCGAAACACGCTGGGCAAGACGCGCTTGAATTGCGCCTCCAGGTCGGCGGTGAGTTCGTGCACCCGCGCAATGGGCAGGCTGCCGCTCATGGTGCAATGGCAGGAAACGTAGAGGCGGCTGCGGACCGAGCGGACTAGAATTTCGTGGCAGTCCAGAATCTCCGGAAACTGGGCGGCGATTTCGCGCAGCCGCTGTTCGATGCTGCCGTGCTCCCCCACGACCAGTCGCCCGAACTCCACCTGCGCTCCCTCGTTCTCGATGTGGGTGTTAATGGCGGTGACCTCTGGGGCTTCGCGCAGAATCTCGCCCTCAACGCGGCTCACCAGATCGTGGGCCTGGCGGAGAGTGAGGTGGTCACTCACCTCCAGGTGCAGTTCCAGGTGGCGGTTGCCGGCGATTTCGTGTGCGGCCATCTCGTGCACGAACAGGTTGTGCCGCGCAGCTACCGCCTTCGCCTTCTCGAACAGGTTGCCGTGGCGCGGAGGCCGCGGCTCGGTGTGGATCATAACGTCGGAACGGGGTAGCGTTTTCTGGATTCGCTCTTCCACGACATTAGCGATGGCCTCGACCTGCTCAAACGGAAGTGAGCGTTCCACGGCAATGATGGTGTCCACAAAGTAGCGGTTGCCGGCGCCGCGAACGCGGAGGCGTTCGCAAGCCAGCACCCCCTCCACTTGGCGGACCTGGGCCACCAGTTCCGCCCGCACACCTCGGGGAGCGGCGTCCAGCAAGGCGTCCATCGTGCGGTTACCCAGTTGTAGGCCAACATAGGCCACGATGCCGCTGACGCCGATAGCCGCCAGCGGGTCGGCCACCATCAGTCCAGGCACGCCGTAGCGGCGCCCCGCCCAGACCAGCGTCAGTCCGAAGATCACCACCAGGGAACTCCACACATCGGTGGAGAAATGCAGGGCGTCAGCTTCCAGGGCATGGCTCCCGTACTTGCGGGCCGTGCGCTGCAACGCCCGCGAGCGGTTGTAGTCCACCGCTACTGAAAGGAACATCACGCCGAAGGCCCACGCGGAAGGCTCAATTTCCACCTCCTGGTGGAGCAGTCGCCGAACCGCCTCCACCACAATCCAGACGCAGGTCAGCAGCAACAGCCCGGTTTGCAGGAAGGCGGAAAAGTTCTCGATTTTTTGGTGGCCGTATTGATGTTCCGCATCGGCGGGCTTATCGGAAACGCGCACGGAAACGAAGGTGATGACGGCCGCCATCAGGTCGAGTGCGGAATGGGCCGCTTCCGACAAGACACCTAGGCTTCCGGTGCGGAATCCCACCACCACCTTCAGAACAGTGATGCCCGCGGCCGCCAGGATGGAACGCAGCGCAACCCGGCGCTTTTCCCTCTGCTGCTGGCTCGGTGTCAGCGCAGTGTCGGCGGCCGTGACCGTGGCTCCATACGGACGAGGCATAAGGCGTGGCTCCGGGCTATGCTATGATAAGGCATTGCGCGTGCGGGTTCGTTGGTCGGTTCCGGTTCTCGAGCAGACCATTTCGCCCGATAGAGTCCCGCCTAGAAGATACCCGGCGGCCTGGCTTTTTGCAGTGAGTGTGAAAAACCATCGTGAGGGAGTTTCATGCATCTGAGCAGAAGGTACGTAGCAGCAACGTGGGTGGCGACGGGAGTGTTCGCTGTGAGATTACTGGCCCAGGCGCCCGTCCCGGCGGGCAAGTCCGAGCCGGCGGCGCCCTCCAACAAGACACCCTCCAGCGAGGACACGGTCGGTCCTGATGAAGTTGTGCTCACCATCGGACGGGAAGAAATCACCCGGGCGAGTTTCGAGCAGATCAAGCAAGGCCTGCCCGCGCAGTACGGGGGTTTGGCGGAAAAGTGGGGAGATAGGTTATTTGCCAATAACTACGCGGCGTTTCGCGGCTTGGCGATGATTGCCGAGGGCGAGAAGCTGGATCAGACCGCCCAGTTCAAAGGGCAGCTCCAGTTTATGCGTATCCAGTTGTTGGCGAGCCTGTCTGTCCAACGGCTCCAGGCTAAGGCGCAGCAGATCAGCCAGGAGGAGTTGAAGACTTACTACGACGCGCATCAGGCCGAGTTTGAGCAGGCCCGAGTGAAAGCCATCTTCGTGTCCTTCAATTCAAAGGTCAAACCTGCCACCGGCGCTTCCACGACCGAGCAAGAGGCGCCCAAGACGCGGACCGAGCAGCAAGCCCGTGCCCGCGCCGATGAGCTGCGCCAGCAGCTGCTGGCTGGAGGCGATTTTGCAGCTCTCGCTAAGGCCCACTCCGATCACGAAGAGAGCGCCAAAAAGGGGGGAGACTTGGGCACAGTTCGCCGGAACCAGCTGCCAGAAGGTTTGTCGGATGTTGTCTTCAGCCTGAAGCCAGACCAGATTAGCGAGCCGGTCAAGGAAGGTCAAGGGTACTACATTTTACAGGCGCAGGACATACATGCGGTCACCCTGGATGAGGCGACAGCGTCGATTCGTAGCAACCTCCAGCAGGAGAAGTTTCTTCAGGCCATGGAGCAGGTGAAGCAGCAGTTCCCGGTGGTGCTGAACGAGAAGTTCTTCGGCCCGGCGCAGGCACCGGTTCTCGGCGGATCCGCCCAGCCAGTCATTACCGGCGTTGCACCGGCCCGACCAGGAACCACGGGAGCGGCCCAGCCGGCGGCCCAGGCACCTCCGGCGGCAACCACGGCTGCTAAGCCCGAGAGAAAGCCCGAAAAAGAATGAGAAGAAGTAAACCTGCCCGCCGCGCTGCCTAACGGGGACCGCCCACTCGGCTGCAAGTGTGTAGTTCTACCCTCAGCTGGCGGATCTATGAAGAGGACGGGGCCGTCTGCTACTTGCGGTCGTTCTTTTCCTTAGTACCCTTCGCTTCTGGCTCCGGCGGTTCGTGCGCAGAGACCTGGCGTTTCTTGGGGCGGTCCAGCTTCACCGTGACGGTTTTTTCTCCCCCGTTGATCTCGAAAACTGCACCGTGGGTTCGGTAGGCGGGGGCAATCACCTGGACACGCACCTTGCCGGCCGGAATCTCCGGGAATTCCACCAGTCCCCGGCGGTTGGTCTTGCTGTTCCACTCGCGGGCCTGGTCCCTGCGGAGTCTTCGCGGGTTCATAAAGTTCACTGTGACGGAAGCCTGGTGAACCGGCCTGTCGTTGGCGGCGTTCCGCACGGCGATGGTTAAAACGGTGTACTTCCCTCCGGCCCCAAGCGGGTTCGGCAGGACAAGCGCCAACAGGAAAACCCCGACGGCAAGCATTCTCACCTTCATAGTCTCTTTATTCTATTCCAAGACAGCCTCGCTCCGGTAGCACTTTACCCCGGATTTCCTTTATGAACTATCGGCGGCAACCTTCTGAATGACTCCAACGTCAGTATTGATGCGGGTTCCAGCATCAACATTGCCTTCCGGAGGTGTACACCGAATGGGTGAGAGCCAAAAACAGGCGTTTCAACTGTCATTCAACCGGTTTCTGCGGGTCACATTTCAGGGATCGCGAATCACTTCCGACGGCGGTCTGATTCTGGTGCGCGAGTTGGACGAACGTTTGGGGTTCGGCGAACTTATCGAACAGCACTTGATCGACTCTCGGGGGAAGAACACCCGGTTGCCCCTCGCTGACTTGCTGCGGCAGTCCATCTACAGCCGCTTGGCAGGATACGAAGACGTCAACGACGCCGAGCGGCTTTCCCAAGATCCGACGTTCCGGCTGATCGGTTCGGAGAAGATCTGGGAACGTGGCGCAGCCCTGACTTCCCGGTTACAGTCGTTCGAGACAGAACTGCTGACGCAAGACGAGAACCTTGCTGGTTTGGCAGCGATCAACCGGGATTTGATCGCCAGGGCGGAAGCTATGGATGCGCCGCGCCGGGTGGTGCTGGACATGGACAGCACCGAGATCCCGGTCTACGGGGAGCAGGAACAGAGCGCCTACAACGGGCATTTCGAGTCGAGTTGCTATCACCCGTTGTTGCTGTTCAGTCGCGAGGGTGACTGTCTGGCGGCCAAGCTGCGACCCGGCAACGTGCACAGCGCCGAGGATTGGGAAGAACTTCTCCTGCCAGAGATCGAACGGCAGCAGAAGCTGGGCAAGGAAGTGGTGTTTCGCGCCGACGCCGCCTTCGCCAAGCCGGAGATCTACGACGCACTGGAGGAGCGGGACGTGAAGTATGCGATTCGCATCCCGGCCAACGACAGTCTGGAGAGGGACATCGCGGAGTTGTTGACGCGGTCAGTGGGGCGACCGAGCCACAAGCCGGTGGTCTGGTACAAGAGCTTTCTCTACCAGGCAGCCAGTTGGAAAAAGGCGCGGCGGGTGGTGGCGAAGGTGGAGTTCCACTTTGGCGAACTGTTCCCTCGCGTGGGGTTCATCGTCACCAATCTGGAGACCGACAGCCGGGCGGTGGTCCGGTTCTACAACAAGCGGGGCACCGCAGAGCAATGGATCAAGGAAGGCAAGCAGGCGGTAAAGATGACCCGGCTGAGTTGCCATCGGTTTCGGTCGAACGAGGTGCGCCTATGGCTGAGCCTGATCGCCTACAACTTGGGAAACCTGTGGCGGCGGCTGGTGCTACCGAAGAGGATCAACAACTGGTCGCTGACGAGTTTGCAGCAGCGGCTGGTGAAAACGGGCGGACGGCTGGTGAAACATGCACGATATTACTGGCTTTTGCTGGCCGAAGGGCACTTGAGCCGGAGGCTGTTCAGCAGCATGCTGCGAACGATCTCGGCACTGCCGCTGCCAGACGGCTAGCGACCCAGGAGAGAGGGTAATTTTAGGTGCTCAGAAGTGGTCGGGCCGGACAAGTGTCAGCGGCGAGGCAGGCTGGGCAGGCGAAACCCGCACAGCGACTCCGAAGAACAGCCAAAATGTGCCGCACTACCACCTCAAAGAGGCCCGGGCGATTTGCGATTGACACGACAGGGTACGAGGCATAGGTTTTCGGGTGAAGGGGAAGCTCAAAATGGAAATTCCGGTTAAAATCTAAGGCGCTTGCCCAGGAATTGGCCTTCGAGAAGAACCTGCTTTACCCCGTAGTGAGTGGAACGGACATCAACCGGTATAGTCCCTTGCCCAACCGCCAGTACATTCTTTTTCCCTACACCGTCCAGGACGGGCGGGCCATGCTGATTGACTTCAAGACAATTCAGCGGAACTTCCCCAAAACGGTGGCCTACTTTCTGGAAAACAAAAGGCGACTAGAGGGCCGGCAAAAAGGGGCTTTTCGGGATGCAGAATGGCACCGATTCGGTCGGAGTCAGAATCTCGGCATACAAAATCGTATCAAGCTCTGTGTGCCAAGGTTGGTCAAGCAACTTCACGCCGCTTTTGACCATGAGGGAAGCCATTTTCTGGACAACGTGGATGTTGGTGGCGTGACCCTGAAGAGGGCGTATGCCGAGCAAGGACTTGAATATCTTTCGGCGCTGTTAAATTGTCGGATGATGCGATGGTACTTCCCGCAAGTCAGCGCACCGTTCCGGGGCGGTTGGCGGTCGGCGAACCGGCAATTCCTGTCTCTGCTTCCAATCCGCGTCATCGATTTCAAGAATGCAAAGGATACGGCCGTTCATCGTCAACTGGTCTCTTTAGTCGCCTCAATGCAGACCTTACACAAGCGGCTTGCCGTTGCGAAGTCGGAGGCGCAGAAGGCCATTCTCCAGCGCCAGATTGACTCAACCGACGCGGAGATTGACCGGCTGGTGTATGACTTGTACGGCCTCACGGAAGAGGAGATCGCGATTATCGAAGGCACAACCCCATCTGAGCCGAGACAGTAATGGAGCGGGTACCGAACATCGGGGGGAAACCGAGATTCGTTACTTGGTCAACGAACGTGGAAGTAATGGGTGTCAAGGACTGATTTCTTTAGACACTGATTCTGAGAGTTTTTTACGCGACTAACGCATACCGTTTGGCGAATACCACAGGCGGCATGTTGAGCGCGGAGTGAATCCGCGTGTTGTTGTAGTCCCACAGGGTGCGGTAGATCTCCGCCACTAGCTCCCCCAGTGTTTTGAAGCGGTTCGGATCTCCCAGGTCAACCTTGAATTTGTCGTAGAACGATTCCTGGTTTACAGGCCGCAGTTGAGACCGCGAGCCTTGGAGTTGTGATACTTTTCCAGATATGGGTTTTGCGACCGATGCGATTCACTGCGGGCAAGAGCCCGACCCAACCACTGGCGCCATTGTTGCTCCCATCTACCAAACCTCCACCTTCGTTCAGGAAGCTCTGGGACAGCACAAGGGGTATCAGTACGCCCGTGCCAGCAACCCCACGCGGCGCGCGCTGGAGCGGAACCTGGCGGCACTGGAGGGCGGAGCGGTCGCGCTGGCCTTCGCCTCCGGCATGGCCGCCATCCACGCGCTGCTGAGCCTGTTTGGCAGGGGTGACCACGTCCTGTGCTCGCGCCAGGTCTATGGCGGTGTGCCCCGCCTGTTCAAGGCTGTTTTGGCCCGCTCCGGCCTGGAGTTCAGCTACGTCAGCACGGACTGCCTGGAGGAGGTGGAAACCGCCATCCGCCCCAACACGCGCTTGCTCTATGTGGAGACGCCGGCCAACCCGCTGATGACCTTGACCGACATCGCGGCCGCCGCGAAGCTAGCCCATGCCCACAGCCTGCTGCTGACCGTGGATAACACCTTCATGACTCCCTACTTCCAGCGTCCGCTGGCTCTGGGTGCTGACGTGGTCTTGCATTCCACCACCAAGTACCTGAACGGACACAGCGACGGTGTGGGTGGCGCCGTCGTCTTCCCCGCCGGCCAGCAAGAGCACGCCAGCCAGCTCAGGCTCATCCAGAGCACTGCCGGCGCCATTCTTGGCCCGTTTGACTGCTGGCTGGTGCTGCGCGGGGTCAAGACGCTGGCCGTGCGCATGCGGCAGCACAATGAAAACGGCCAGGCAATGGCCACCTGGCTGAGCCGACATCGGAAGGTGCGCAGGGTGTATTACCCCGGCTTGTCTGACCACCCGCAACACGAGCTGGCCGGGCGGCAGATGGACGGGTTCGGAGGTATGATGGCGTTCGACGTTGGCTCGTTGGAGGCAGCGCGTCGCCTTCTGGCCGGCTTGCGCCTATGTTCTTTGGGCGAGAGCCTGGGGGGCGTCGAGACCCTCATCTCCCACCCGTTCAGCATGTCGCACGCCGGTTTGAGCCCGGAGGAGCGCATGCAGATGGGCATTCACGAGGGGTTGATTCGCCTGTCGGTCGGGATCGAGAACGTGGAGGATATTCTGGGTGACCTGGAGCATGCCCTGGAAACAGTCTGAGCCCTGAAACTTGCCAGAGCAAGCTCGGGTGAGGACACGCACGCCTGCATCCTACTCAGGTTCGCGCAGGCACTCCGCCAGCCAGGTCATGTAATTGGGCGACCCCTCGAGGATCGGCACGCAGAGCACTTCGGGGACGTGGTAGCTGTGAAGGCGCTCGACTTCGGCGCGGACCGCGGCGAACAGGCTGCGGCTGGTTTTGATGACCAGCAGCGCCTCGGAGTCATCCTGGATTCTGCCTTCCCAGCGGTAGAAGGAGCGGACTTGCGGAATGAGATTCACGCAGGCAGCCAGGCGTTTCTCGACCAACGTCCGGGCAATCTGCTGACTTTCGTCGGCGTCGCCGCTGGTTACGTAAATCACCACCTTGTCGGTCACACCGACATACTACCATGAGCGCGGAAATCAAGTTTGGGACCTCCGGATGGCGGGCCATCATTGCCGAAGAGTTCACCTTTGCCAACGTGCGCCGGGCGGTGGCGGGCATTGCCCGGTACGTGGCCGAGCATCATCAGGAGACACCGCCGGCGCTCCCTGTACTCATTGTCGGGCGCGATCCCCGCTTCCTGGGAGAAACCTGTGCGGAGCTGGCCGCTCGGGTGGCTTCCAGCTACGGCATCCGCTGCTTGGTTGGTCGGGAGCCTGCGCCGACGCCCGCCATTTCTTTCGAAATTCGGAATCAGCGCGCCGATGGCGGCGTTAACTTTACGGCCTCACACAACCCGCCCGAATATAACGGGGTAAAGTTTTCTACACCTGACGGCGCGCCGGCCTTACCCGAGGTGACCCGGGAGGTGGAGCGCCTGATTCGAGAAGGCGCAGCGCCGCAGCCCGGTACCAGCCCCGGCGCTATCGAACCGGTGGAGTTGGACCGCGCCTACCTAGAGGACCTTCGCGACAAAGTGAACCTGGAGGCGATCCGCAAGTCCGGCTTGAAATTGGTCTTTGATCTTATGTACGGCGCCGCACGCGGCTATGCGGACCGCCTCTTGCGGGACGCCGGCATTGCGGTGACCATCCTCCACGACTCCCGGGATGTGCTGTTCGGCGGCAACCCGCCCGAGCCAGCCGACGAGTACCTGGGGGAGCTGAAGCAGGCGATGGAAGAAACCGGGGCGCAAGTAGGCCTGGCCACCGACGGCGACGCCGACCGCTTCGGCATCCTGGATGGCGGCGGACACTTCATCTCGCCCAACTACATTGTCGGGCTCCTGTTTGACTACATGGTGGAGACGCGCGGCTGGAAGCTGGGTGTGGCCAAAAGCGTGGCCACCACCAACCTGGTGAACGCGCTGTCGGAGCACCATCAGGTGCCACTCTATGAAACCCCGGTGGGCTTCAAGTACATCGGGGAGCTGATCAAAGCGGATAAGATCGTGCTGGGCGGCGAGGAGAGCGCCGGGCTGTCCATCTATCGCCACGTCCCGGAAAAGGACGGCATTCTGGCCTGCCTGTTGACGGCGGAGATGGTGGCGCGGCGCGGCGTTCCGCTCCGCGTGCAGCTGGAGGAGCTGTTCCGCAAGGTCGGTGGCTTCTACCCGCAGCGGGTCAACTTCCGGCTGCCCGACGAGGTCAAGGCGCGGTTCGTGACGCGCCTGGAACGGGACCCATCCAGCTTTGCCGGCCGCCGGGTAAAACAGATCGTACGGCTGGACGGTTTGAAGCTGGTGCTGGAAGACGGTTCTTGGGTCTTGTTTCGCGTGTCGGGCACCGAGCCGGTCGTGCGCGTCTACGCGGAAGCCCGCCAGGCTGCCGAGTTGCCCGCACTGGTCGAGGAGGGAAAGAAATTCGTATTCGCCTAGTCACGCACCCAGGGCAGCGCTGGCGCTGGTTGGCCGGCGTCTGCGGCCCGTTGCTGCTGTTGCTGTGCGTCCATCAGATTATGGGAGAGCACGGGCAGCTAAAGATGCGCCAGCGACAGGGGGAGGTGCAACAGCTGGAGCTGGAAGTTAGCCACCTGGAGGAAGAGAACCAGCGCCTGGAGCAGCACGTCCAGCGGTTGCGGAGCGACCCGGCCGCGATTGAGCGCATCGCCCGGGAAGAGATGAAGCTGGCCCGTCCGGGCGAAATCATCTTTACCCTGCCTGCTCCGCCGCCACGCGAAGCCCGCGCACGGCCCTCGGCCCACTGAGTTCAGCGGTCCGCGAAGCTTTCACGAACTAGGACGTTCCTCCGACGTTGAGGGCGTGTCCGTCAGCCTGTCTTGCAGCTCGATCTGGTCGGGATTGGCTGGTTGCGATTTGCTCCCTTTCATGCCAGTCTAGTCCCGCCCTGCGCAGGAGACCGAACAGATGCAGGGTCGCAGCTTTAACTGCCGTCGGGACTGCCGCCTGTCGACGGAGTTCGCTCCGAATGGGCAACAGAAGCCGTTCGAAGACCCGCGTCAGCGAACGCTCCGAAGGACAACCTAACCTCAGGTAATGCTTTGCTAAGTGCCGAGTGCCCCCTGCGGACTGCCGACCAGAACGTCACTCGCGGCTATGGTTTCGCTTTCGCCGCCTTGATGGTCTCGGTGGCTGCCGTCTTCTGGCACCATCTGTTCACTTCCGGCGTCTTGTTCTTCCGGGACGTTACCTTCACCCACTTCCCTCGAGTGGTGGAGATGCGCGCGCTGGCGCGGTCCGGTGTGCTGCCCCTCTGGAATCCGTTCGAGCACTTCGGCGAGTCGGTCATTGTCAACCCCAATTACCTGCTGTTTTATCCCACCACTTGGCTGACTTGGGTCCTGCCGGCGGCCTACGGCTTCAAGCTGCACTTCGTGTTGCATTTCTTCTTGGCGGCGGCCGGTGCATTTCTGCTGGCGCGGCGGATCGGCCTCAAGCCATTTCCCTGCTATGTGGCCGGGGCGCTGTTTGTTTTCAGCGGGCCGGTCATGTCGCTGGGAAACTTCTACAACCTTCTGCCGGCCACAGCCTGGATGCCGCTGGCGATCCTGGCCGCCGACTACCAGATGCGTCGAGGCGGCTGGCGAGGCGCGGGACTCGTTGCGACTTGCCTCGCTCTCCAGGTGTTTGCCGGCTCACCGCTCACCAGCCTGCTCACCATTGCATTGGTGCTCGGCTGGACTGTCGCTTTCTACGGCGACTTTTCTCCCCCCCTTTGGGCCGGGGCCAACCACCTGCTATTCGGCCGCTTTCTTTGGGGCCTGATGCTGGCGGGCGGGCTGGCGGCGGTGCAGCTGGTCCCGACACTGTGGCACCTGCGCCATACCCAACGGGCAGGTCATTTCGCGTACGAGCATGGTTTGTTCTGGTCGCTGCATCCACTGAAATTTGTCGAGATGCTCTCTGCTCAGTTCTGGGGAGACCCGTTCTTCAATGCGGGACTGCCCTGGCTCTATCTGGAGGGACGCGAGCTGTATCTATTCCCCTCGGTGTTCATCGGCGTCGTTCCACTAGCTCTGGCGATGGTGGCGGTCCTGGTCCGCACAGCGAGAGGGGACGAAGCCACAACTGACGACACCAGGGCCACGCGTCTCTGGCTCGTGGTAGGCGTGGTGTCGCTGGTGCTAGCTCTGGGACGCTTCACACCTTTTGGCCGAGTTTTCTACGACCTGATCCCTCTGTTCCGCATCTTTCGCTTTCCGGTGAAGTTCCTGGTGCCGTTCACGTTGGCGGCCACACAGCTTGCGGCGCTGGGTGTCCAGTATCTGCTGAACGGACGAACTGAGGGCGCTCATGACCGCTGGCTGCGTTGTCTGAGCGTTGGATTGCTGGCGGTTGGGCTGATTTGGCTGGTCCTGGCCGCCATCCCAGTCTTCTGGCCGGGCCCGGCATGGGCGGTGGCGGGCTGGCTGACGGCGCTGGAGTTTGACCACAGCCACGCCCTACACATTCGCCAGACCTTGGGTATGGATCGGACCGAACTGCTGGCGCGCGGCACCGACTGGTTGGCGCGAGTCATTCCCGCCCGGCTTCCCGGCGTGCTCGGGGCAGCCCTTCTGATGGGCTGCGTCTTGAGTGGGAGGCTTCGGGAGTCCCTGCGCCGACGGCTTGTTCTAGCGGCAGCGACCGTCGGGATTCTTCAGCTTGTGTCGGCGCACTACACGCTGAACCCGCTTGCAGACCGCCGCTTGTTCGAGGACATACCGCCGGCCATGCGCTACCTGGAACCCACCCACCCGTCGCCGAGTGCGCCCGCAGTTCAGGCCCCGCCGCGCATCCTTGTAGAGTCTCCCTATATACCTCGTGGCAAGATGCTGGCGGACCTGGCGGAGGTGGATTTCTTGCCCCCAGCAGCGCAAGGCCTCTACACCTCCCGCTTAAGCCTGCAAGCTAGCACGGGCCTGCTGGGTGTGGAGAACACGTTCACGAACGACCCGGAGCGCATCTTGCCGAAGCCACAACAGTCCCTTATCCACCTGGTGTACTGGCGAGGACTATCCGGCGAGCCACTCGTGCGGTTGCTGCGCCTCGGCAGCGTGGACTATGCGTTGCTGAAGGGCCTCCCGGCAGCGGAGGGTTTGGAGTGGATTGCCTCGGCCCCGAACGCGACGACGCTGCCCGTCCGGATCTATCGGGTTCGCGATGCGCTTCCCCGGGTGTACCTAGTTCGGGAGCCGATCTTTCTTGCGCTGGGGCAACCGACGATCGCCCGGCTGCTTTCGCCCGAATTTGATCCTACGAGACAGGTTGTGCTGGAGCCGTCCGGTGCGGAACGCGTCCGCGTGGCGGAACCGGTCGGGGTGGCCGGCGCCGACCCACAGCCTTCCGGAAAGGCCAAGCTGTTGCGGCGCGATGCCCTGCGGGTAGAAGTTGCGGCCACTACCAACGCCCCAGCCTACCTGGTGCTCACCGATAGCCACCACCCTGACTGGCAGGTAACGGTCAATGGGAAACCCGCACCGCTGCTGCGCGCGAATCAGATGTTCCGGGCTGTGGCGCTTTCCCCCGGCAGGCATCGCGTCACCTTCCGCTACCAGTCGGTGCCGTTGCAGTGGGGCGCCGCGGTCACATTGATGACGGCATTGGCCATTGGATTGTTTGCCTGGCGCCGACCGAGTCGGAAAAATATCCGGGTGAAGGCGGCGGCTAAGGCAGGGGAAGGAAGTTCCCGCTAGGATTTCTCGCCAATGCCGGAAAACGTCCGCTCCGCGATACTCAGTGAGATGGGCAGCAGAACCTTGGACATCAAGCCGCGACGACTCTGGATGCTGTTGCTGTGCGGGTTCCTGTTTTTCTTGTACAACTCGAACCTCCATAAGCTGTCCACGGGGGATACCATTCCGTCTCGCCTTCTCCCTTTCAGCCTTTTGGTAGATGGCTCCTTATATTTGGATAATTGGGTCGAGCCCTATCTGAAACAGAGGCTCCTCCACGGCCCTTATTTTGTGACCGAATCCCGCGGCCATTGGATGTCGAGCTACCCGATCCTGACCCCGATAGTCATTGCACCCCTTTACGTCGTCCCAGTTTGGTGGCTTTCCCAGCAGCCCGGTGCTGTGTCGGCTTCCACGCTCTCCCTGGTCGCCGACACGATGGAGAAACTCAGCGCCAGCCTGATTGCCGCCTTATCTGCAGTGGTGCTCTACCTGGCTCTGGGGAAAGTCGTGTCGCCCCGGAGCAGCCTGCTGATCGTTCTGATTTACGGGATGGCTAGCAGCACCTGGAGCATTTCCAGCCAGGCTCTGTGTCAAGGACTGATTTCTTTAGACACTGATTCTGAGAGTTTTTTACGCGACTAACGCATACCGTTTGGCGAATACCACAGGCGGCATGTTGAGCGCGGAGTGAATCCGCGTGTTGTTGTAGTCCCACAGGGTGCGGTAGATCTCCGCCACTAGCTCCCCCAGTGTTTTGAAGCGGTTCGGATCTCCCAGGTCAACCTTGAATTTGTCGTAGAACGATTCCTGGTATCCGTTCTCCCAAGGGCACCCCGGGCGGTTCCGTGAAATCACGATGCCGCATCCATCAAGGATTTCAGTGAACGCCATCGCGTCATACTCCCTCCCGTTGTCGGAGTGGAATAGATCCGGGCGCGGATGATGGAGCAGGGCGTTGGAAAGCGCCTGAATGGTGAGCGCGGCTCCCTTTCTCACCGCAACCTGGATTCCCAGGATCCGGCGGGTGTAGAGATCGATCACGGTCGCCACATAGACCTTCTTTCCGTGCTGCACGAACTCGGTGAAGTCCGTTGCCCAGATGTGGTTTGCATATGCGGGCATGAGCGCGAGCAGGAGGTTGGGATAGGTCCGGGAAACCTTGGATTTTCTCCATTTTCTGCCTCTCCTGCGGTAGGGCTTGATGCCAAACAGACGCATGACCCTCTGCGCCCGCTGGCGGCAGAGTCCCAGTGCCGTAGCAATTCGCCGGGAGCCGTAGGAGGGATGGATCTGCAGCTCTTCTTCCAGGCGGACCTTGAGGCGCCAGTCCTTCTCCTTCATTCTTGGGACGTAATACAGGCTCGCGCGGGATATGCCAAGGGCTCGGGCAAGCGCTGATTTGTTTCTTCCTTCGCTCAATTGTTTTTTTGAGTCATGGAGAGCTTGAGCGTGATCTCGCCCACGAGTTCCAGGAGTTCTCTGTTCTGCTTCTGAAGTCGGGAGAACTCCGCCCAGGACGGGGCACCGGTTGCTCCTTTTACCATCCAACCATAGATGCTCCCTTCAGAAATACCGTGATCCTTGGCGGCCTGGGCCACCGAGATGTCTTCTTCCTTGACGCGGCGTAGGATATCGGCTTTTACGTCAGCTGCAATACGATGATGTTTTTTGTTCATATGACACCAGGGTAGTTAATTCCCAACCTCAGTGTCTAAATTACCCAGTCCAGGGCAGCTCTCACCGGCCACATGGTCCTCTCCACGCTGCACACCAACGACGCTCCCTCCACCATCAGCCGCCTCATGAATATGGGCATCGAGCCCTTTCTGGTGGCTACCTCGGTGCACCTGATTTGTGCGCAGCGCCTGATCCGCCGTCTCTGTAACGGCTGCAAAGTGCTGGAAGAGCTGCCCGCCCAGGCCATGCTGGATTTCGGGTTTACGCAGGAAGAGACAAAGACGGTTAAGGTTTATAACAAGGGCCCCGGCTGCGATCAATGCAACAGCCGTGGCATGAAGGGACGCGTAGGGCTGTACGAAGTACTGGAGATCACTGACGACCTCCGCGAGCTGGTCCTGGTGGGCGCTTCGGCTCTGGAAATCAAGCGGAAGGCGATGGAACAAGGTATGATTTCGCTGCGCCGCAGCGGCTTGCGGAAGGTGATGGACGGGGTGACGACCATCGAGGAAGTGGTCAAGGAAACGGTTTTGTGAGCAGGAACGGGTTTCATGGGAACGAAGCAGGGAAGGGGGAGAAATGCCAGCGACGCTGAGCGACCTTTTGAAAAAAATGCTGGAGATGTCGGGGAGCGACCTGCATGTCACGACGCAGAGTCCGCCCCAGGTGCGTGTGCACGGTCACCTGCACCCGTTGGACCTTCCGCCCTTGACCCCGGCGGAAACCAAGCAGTTGGCCTATAGCGTCTTAACGGACGCTCAGAAGCACCGCTTTGAAGAGCACATGGAGCTGGACTTTTCCTTTGGCATCAAGGGCTTGGCCCGTTTCCGGGGAAATCTGTTTAACCAGCGGGGCGCGGTCGGCTCGGTCTTCCGGGTGATTCCTTTTGAGATCCTGGGCTTCGATAAACTGCAATTGCCGCCGGTCGTGGCCAGGCTTTGCGAGAAACCGCGCGGGCTGATCCTGGTGACCGGCCCGACTGGGAGCGGTAAGTCCACCACGCTGGCCGCGATGCTGGACAAGGTCAACAACGAACGGCACGACCACATCATCACCATCGAGGACCCGATCGAGTTCGTGCACCAGCACAAGAGCTGCCTGGTGAACCAGCGCGAGGTGGGCAGCGACACGCAAAGTTTTACCAACGCCTTGCGGGCGGCGCTGCGCGAAGACCCGGACGTGGTGCTGATCGGCGAGATGCGCGACCTGGAAACCGTGGAAGCGGCGCTGCGCATCGCCGAAACCGGCCACCTGACCTTCGGGACGCTTCATACCAACTCGGCGTCCTCGACGATCAACCGCGTCATTGACGTCTTCCCGGCGCACCAGCAGCCGCAAATCCGGGCGCAGCTTTCCCTGGTGCTGGAAGGCGTTCTCTGCCAAACGCTGCTGCCGCGAACTGACGGCGGGGGGCGCGCCATGGCCATGGAAATCATGGTTCCCAACAGCGCCATCCGTAACCTGATCCGTGAGGACAAGATTCACCAGATATATGGCGCCATGCAGATTGGTCAGGAGAAGAGCGGAATGCAGACCTTCAACCAGTCCCTGGCCAGTCTTTATTTCAAACGCTCGATCGCGCTGGACCAAGCGATGGCGAGCTCCAGCAACGCGGCTGAATTGCAGGAAATGATCAACCGCGGTTCGGCATCTGGTACGCCTGGCGCAGCCGGTGCGCGGAGCCCGGCGGCCGGCTTGAGGAAGTAGGGGAGCTCGGGAGGTTAATAGAGGAAATTCTGCCTGCTAAGGCCCGGTCCCGAAGCGAGGGAGCAGAAGGAGCTGGGCGGCGGGCGGGGAGAGGTTGACGATGCCTGTCTATCAATACACCGGTAGGTCGCGTACGGGGTCCACGGTCACTGGCGAGCGGAATGCGGCGAACAAGACCCAGTTGGCAGCGTTGCTCCGCAGGGAGCAGATCACCACGACCACCATCAAGGAAAAGGGCAAGGAATTTGCCGTGCCCAAGGTGGCCAAGGGCGGGGTGTCGGCCAAGGAGCTGGCCATCTTTTTCCGTCAGTTCTCGGTGATGATTGATGCCGGCCTGCCTCTGGTCCAGTGCCTGGAGATTCTGGGCGCGAACCAGGAGAACAAGGCTTTCCAGAGTGCACTTACGCAGATACGCGCAACTGTGGAGGGAGGCTCAACGCTGGCCAACGCCATGCGCCAGTTTCCGAAAATTTTTACCGACCTTCACGTCAATATGATCGAAGCCGGAGAAACCGGCGGTATCCTGGACACCATCTTGCAGCGGCTTGCCGGTTACGTCGAGAAAGAGGTCAAGCTGAAGTCCGCCGTCAAGTCGGCCCTGATCTACCCGGTTGCCGTCATCGGCGTCGCCATCATCGTCGTGGGCGCGCTGCTGATCTTTGTGGTGCCCATTTTCGCCAACATGTTTGCCGCGATGAATGTGGAGCTGCCGCTGCCGACCCGCATCGTTGTAGGCCTCAGCGGCTTCCTCGCCACTTTTGGCTGGATATTCGTGATCCTGGGTGTGGCCGGCTTCTTTGCCATGAAGCAGGTGTACAAGACCCCCGGCGGCCGCATGTTCATCGACAGTGCCATCTTGAAGGCGCCTATCTTCGGCATGCTGATCCGCAAGATCGCCGTGGCTCGCTTTACCCGCACGCTGGGCACCCTGATCACCAGCGGCGTTCCCCTTTTGGAGTCATTGACCATCACCGCCCGCACGTCAGGGAATGCAGTGATCGAGAAGGCCATCCTCGGGGTGCGCAAGGCCGTGGAAGAAGGACGAAACATTACCGACCCGCTCCGCGAAAGCGAGATCTTCCCCAACATGGTGACGCAGATGATCGGCGTCGGTGAGCAAACCGGCGCCATGGACGCCATGCTGCAAAAGATTGCCGACTTCTACGAGGACGAGGTGGACGCGGCCGTCAAGGACATGCTGACCCTGCTGGAACCGGTCATCATTGCCTTCCTCGGCGGCGTTGTCGGTGGCGTGGTGATCTCGCTCTACATGCCTATGTTCAAGCTGATCGGCCAGCTAGCCGGCTAAGACACACGCCAGCGAGAAAGCCCGACCGTCTGGCCCTGGGTTCTGGGCAGGCAGCAATGGCTGCTCAGATCCCCATCCAATTCAATCGGGAATGTACCCTACCCAGGTCCCGTAGCTTCACCGCTGGGCCTGCAAGGAAAGGCTGCCCGAATCCGGCCGGCCTGAATCCGGAAGGAAGCAATCGGAAATCATTTCCGGGGCAGGGCATGCAGGAACTGCTCCGGACCCAGGGTGTTGAGTACGTCGGCGGGCTCCAGCCAGGCGCGCCGCGCCACCTTGACTCCGTACTTGATGTTGCTCAAATGGGTGGGGTGATGGGCGTCGGTGGAAATCAGGATCTTGGCGCCACACTCCTTGGCCAGGCGTGCATGGCGCTCGTTCAGATCGAGCCGCTCAGGGGAGGAGTTGATTTCCAGATGGATGTTGCGGCGCGCAGCTTCGGCCAGCACGCGTTCCAGGTCAAACGCAAACGGCTCTCGGTGCAGCAACTGCCGTCCGGTGGGATGGGCCAGCACGTTCAGGTAGGGATTTTCGAAGGCCCGCAGCAGCCGCTCTGTCATCTCCGCCCGCTCCAGGTTCATGTAGGAATGCACGCTGGCCACCACGATGTCGAGTTGGGCCAGCACCTCATCGTCCAGGTCTAGCCGTCCGTCGCGGTGAATGTCGACCTCGATGCCGGCCAGGATGCGGATGCCTTCCGTCTGCTGGTCCGCCTTGCGAATTTCCTTGATCTGAGCCAGAGCACGCTGTTCGTCCAGGCCATTTGTCATCGCCAGCGCCTTTGAGTGGTCGGTGATGGCGATGTAGCCATAGCCGTGATCGCGGGCCGCCTCGGCCATCTCTTGGATGGAAGCGCGGCCATCAGTAGCGGTCGTGTGCATATGCAGGTCGCCCCGGATGTCGGCCTGTTCCAGCAGCCGAGGCAGACGGCGCTCGGCCGCCGCCTCCAGCTCACCCCAGTTCTCGCGCAGCTCCGGCGGAATGTAGTCGAGGCCCAGGAGGCGGTAGATTTCCTCCTCGTCGGCGCCGGCCACCTTCTTTTCGCCCCGGGTCCGGAACAGGCCGTACTCGCTTAGCTTAAAGCCCAGCCTGATGGCGCGGTTGCGCAAAGCCACGTTATGTTCTTTTGAGCCGGTGAAATACTGCATGGCCGCGCCGTAGCTGGCGGGTTCGAGGAACCGTACGTCCACCTGTATGGACGGGGGCAGCTTCACGCTGACCTTGTTTTCCCCCTTGGCTACGACTTCCACGATCTTTGGATACTTCAGCAGGTATTTGATTTGCGCTTCAGGCCGCCCGCCGGTGACCAGCACGTCCAGATCTCCGACGGTCTCATTGCCCCGCCGCAGGCTGCCCGCCGGGGTGACCTGCAACTGTCGCGCTGCAGGTCCCTGACGCAGGTAGGTGCAAAGTTCCTCAGCCGCCTGCTCGGCCACCTTTATCAGGAACCGTCCAGCGCTGAGCCGGTAGGTCTCGATAGCCTTCAGGATTTTCCGTTCCAGTTTCTCGCCCATCCGCGGCAGCTCGCGGATTTTCCCTTTGCGGCAAAGTTGTTCCACCTCGTTCAGGGTCGCGGCCCGGTAGGTGCTCCAAATCAGCGCGATGCTCTTCGGCCCCAGGCCCTGAATGCGCAGCATCTCCAGCACACCAGGCGGAAATTTCTCCAGCAGGAGCCGGCGGCTGGTGAAATCGCCAGTGGCACAGATTTCCCGAAGGTGCGCCACCATGCCCTTGCCAATGCCCGGAATGGCCAGCAACTGCCGATCCCCCGCTTTGATGTCCGGCTGGCCGACGATCTCACCGATGCGTTCCGGCCAGATCTGGACCGCCTGCGCCGCGTTGCGGTAGCTGCGCACGCGGAAGCTATCCTCGCCGGCGACTTCCATCAGGTCGGCGGTTTCCGCAAGTAGCTGTGCGATCTCCTTGTTTTCCATCTTCTGCATCACAGATTATAGAACTGATCGCAGGGCCCGCAGCCTTCCCCGGCGGCTTAGCTCTGGCTACATGCGGGGCTCAATTACCTGCTAGGAGTGGCACTTCAATTGCTGGCGCTCTATATGCCGCCAAGGCTTGCGCACCTCGAGAACGAGAAGCAGATGCACTGACCAGTACTATTCGCCGGGGCTGCGGCCTGTCTCGGGTTGACTATCTTCGTCGAGGTCGTAGAGCCCTTGCTGCAGACTGCGGGCTCAACCCCTTTCCCCGGGCTGGTTGGTGTCTGGAAGCCTGTTCTTGTAAACTTCTCAGAGGGGGCTTCTGGCGGTTCCTTTCCTTATTTAGGTAAAGCTCGATGAACCTGACTTTGGCACAAATCGCAAAGATTCTGGCCGTTTCTAGCCCGGTGACCGAGGCGACAGTAACCGGCTATTCGATTGATTCGCGCACCATCCAGGCCGGCGAGCTTTTTTTTGCTATTCCAGGTCCCCGCTACGACGGCCACGATTTTGTCGCGGCGGTTCTGGAGGCGGGTGCCGCGGCTGCCATTGTGGAACGGGACCCGCAGGAGGGAGCGGCGGATGCGGCCAGAATCCTGCATGTACCGAACACGCACGGGGCGCTCGAGACCCTGGCCGCGGAAGCTCGCCGGCGCTGGGGGCGGCCGGTGGTGGCCGTCACGGGCAGCGCTGGCAAGACCAGCACCAAGGAGATGATCGCGGCCACGATGGCTACCAGCTACCGCGTGCTCAAGAGTGAGGGCAACCTGAACAACCAATATGGTTTGCCACTCTCCCTGCTACGCCTCCAACAGACCGACCAGGTGGGCGTGTTTGAGCTGGCCATGTCGCGCGCCGGGGAAATTGCGCATCTGGCGCGGATTGCCCGTCCGGAGACCGGCGTGGTCACCTGCGTGAGTCCTGTGCACCTGGAGTTTTTCGCCGACATTGAGGAGATCGCCCAGGCCAAACAGGAACTCATCCACGCCCTCCCCCCCAGCGGGACGGCGGTGCTCAACGCGGATGATCCGCTCGTCTCCCGCTTTGGGCAGCAGTTCGCCGGGCGAAGCGTCTTGTTCGGAATCGAGCAGCCAGCCGATTTTCGCGCCCGCGACATCGCCACCGCAACCCAGGGCGACCGGCCTGGCGTGCGCTTCCGCCTGGAGTGGGCCGGTGACCCGCTGGAAGTAGCCCTGCCGCTGCTCGGGCGTCACCAGGTGTTAAATGCGCTGGCCGCCATCGCCACCGCGCACAGATTCGGCATCGCGCCCGCCCGTGCCGCCTCGGCGCTCGCTGGCTTTCGACCGCTGAAAATGCGCGGCGAGTTGCTGGACCTCAACGGCGTTAGCATCCTCAACGACTGCTACAACTCGAACCCGCGGGCGCTGGAGTTGATGCTCGAGACGCTGGCGCGCGCGCCGTCACACGGACGGCGCATCGCGGTTCTAGGAGAAATGCTGGAGCTGGGTCCGACCTCGAACGAACTGCACCGGCGAGCCGGCCAGCAGGCCGCGGCCGCCGCCGACTACGTCGTCGGCGTCGGTGGCCACGCACGCTTCATTGTCGAAGGCGCTGCCGCCGCCGGCCTGGACGCCGGCCGCCGCGCCTTCTTCGAGTCGGCTGCCGAGGCTGGCGACTACGTGGCTTCTCTGGTTCAGCCTGGCGATCTAGTGTTGTTCAAAGGCTCCCGCGGGGTCAAACTGGAGGATGCGGTGTCCAAGCTGATGAATGACGAGTGAATGAGTGCGAGTGAATGGGTGAATGAGCGGCCCGGCCGACGATTCATCCTCAAACCCCTCGGCCCCGGGCTCTTCACCCTTCACTGATAGCTGCGGGAATGCTTTACTGGCTCCTTTATCAGGTCCTGTACGAACACTTCTCGCCCTTCCGGGTCTTCCGCTACCTGACGTTCCGCACCGCCTTCGCGAGCGTGACGGCCCTGCTGCTGTGCGTCATCCTGGGCCCGTGGCTGATCCGCCGGCTTCGCGAGTTCCAGATAGGTCAGTTCATCCGCGAAGACGGCCCGCAACACCAGCTCAAGGCCGGCACGCCCACGATGGGCGGCGTGCTCATTCTCATCTCCTGTCTGGTGCCTACGCTGCTCTGGTCCGACCTCGGTAACGTCTACGTCTGGATCGTGATTTTCTCTGTGACGAGCTTCGGCCTGATCGGTTTCGTCGATGATTACCTGAAGATCCGCAGGCGCCAGAACAAGGGTCTGACAGCGCGGACCAAGTTCTCCCTCCAGGTGCTGGCCAGCTTCCTGGTGGCTGTGTTCTTGCTGGTGCTGACGGCCAAAGGACAATACTCAACACACTTGATGGTTCCGTTTTTCAAGAACCTTCGGCCGGACCTGTTGATTGACAGTTTCCTGGCCAATCAGTACACCTACCCGTTGGCATTTTCCTTTTTCTTCCTCTTCGTGGTGCTGGTCATTGTGGGGTCCAGCAACGCCGTGAACCTCACCGACGGGCTGGACGGCCTGGCGGTGGGGCTGACCGTCATCGCCGCCGGGGCGCTCACCGCGCTGACCTATCTGACCGGGCATGCGGTCTTCGCGCAATACTTGGAGATTCAGTTTTTACCGGGCGTGGCCGAGATCACCATCTTCTGTGGGGCTCTGGTCGGCGCCAGCCTGGGCTTTCTCTGGTACAACGCCCATCCGGCTGAAATTTTCATGGGCGACGTAGGCTCGCTGGCGCTGGGCGGGGCCATCGGCACCATCGCCGTCATCATTAAGCAGGAACTTTTGTTGCCGCTGATTGGCGGCGTGTTTGTGGTCGAGGCGCTCTCGGTGATCCTTCAGGTCGGCTCCTACAAGTTGCGCGGCAAGCGAATTTTCAAAATGGCGCCGTTGCATCACCACTTCGAGTTGACCGGCTGGAGGGAGTCCAAGATCATCATTCGCTTCTGGATCACAGGCCTGTTGCTGGCCTTGTTTGCCCTTACCACGTTGAAGCTGAGGTAGCCGTGCAAATTGCAGGTCGGCGGGTGTTGGTGGTTGGAGCAGCGCTTAGCGGAGTTGCCGCCGCGCGCTTCTTGCTGGCTCGCGGTGCCCATGTCACTCTCTCCGACCGCCGGCCCGGAGAAGAGCTGGCTGAAGCGCAGCAGTTGGCGCGCGAACTTAGCGTGAACCTGGAGACCGGCGGACACAACAAGCGGACGTTCGTGGAACAAGATCTGGTGGTGGTGAGCCCCGGGGTCCCTAGCGAACTACCCGAGCTCGGGGCGGCGCGGTCCGCCGGCGTGGCCGTGATTGGGGAAATGGAACTGGCCTCCCGCTTTCTTCAGGGGCGTATCGTCGCCATCACTGGCTCCAATGGGAAAACCACGACCACCGCACTGCTGGGGAACATCCTCCAGGCTGCCGGCTTCACCGTCCAGGTGGGCGGCAACATCGGCCGGCCGCTCAGTTCCTTGGTGGAAACCTCTCGCCCGGAGAGCATCTACGCGGTCGAGGTGTCCAGTTTCCAGTTGGAGACGATCGACCAGTTTCACCCTGCGCTCGCTGTGATCTTGAACGTGACCCCGGACCACCTGGACCGTCACCGCTCGTTCGAGAGTTACGCCGAAGCCAAGGCGCGCATTTTCCTCAACCAGACCGAGCAGGATTTCGCGGTGCTGAACGCCGACGACGCCGTCTGCCAGCGCTATGCAGCGCGGACCCGCGCCCGGGTGCACTGGTTCAGCCGCAGCCGTACGGTGGAGGCGGGCGCTTTCGTCGAGGATGGCGACGTCGTGTTCAATGGGGCAGGCGGTGTTTCCACTCCGGGGAGGTCAGCGCATTCCGAAAGTGAAACGGAAGGGAAGGATCGCATTCCCGCACTGCCCTACACCCTGTTCGGGGTGGAGGAGATTCCCCTGAAAGGCGACCACAATGTGGAAAACGTGCTGGCCGCGGTCTGTGCGGCGGCGGTGCTGGGCGCCGATCCCCGGATGATTCGCGCCGGGGTGCGTTCCTTCTGCGCCGTCGAACACCGTCTGGAATACGTAGCCACCATTGACGGCGTTGAGTTCTACAACGATTCGAAAGCCACGAACGTGGATGCCACCCTCAAAGCCCTGGGTGCGTTCCCAGGAGACTTGTTGGTGATCCTGGGTGGCGAGGACAAGGGGAGCGACTACACGCCGTTGCGGCCGCTGTTGACACAGAAGGCGCGATGCGCGCTGCTGATCGGTGCCGCGGCCGACAAGATTGCTGCCCAGCTGGGGGAAGCTGTTCCCGTGGTGCGCGCCGGCACCTTGGAGTTTGCGGTGCCGGAAGCCGCACGGCGTGCCCAGCCGGACGGCGTGGTGTTGCTGGCGCCAGCCTGCGCCAGCTTCGACCAATTTGAAAACTACGAGCAGCGCGGGCGGGTGTTCAAGGAGCTGGTAAAGAACTTAGCCGAAGATCACGCCCAGGGGACTCGGAGGCATTGAAATGACTCGGCAATTCTCGGGTGGCGGCAGAGCTGTTGACCTGTCCAGCGTGGCGAAACAAAGCCTCATGGCGAAGCTGGGCCTCAGATAGACATGGGGAAGCGCCTGCAGTCCGACCGCATTCTGTTCGTCACCACGCTGGCTCTGGTCGTGTTCGGGCTGGTGATGGTTTTCAGTGCCTCGGCCGTGCTCTCCAATGACCGGTTCGGCAACGCCTACATGTTTCTGGTGCGGCAGCTGGCCTGGGCTGCGGTTGGCTTGGTGGCCATGTTGGCGGTGATGCGCGTCGACTACCGCTGCTACCGCCACCCGGCCTTCATCTTCTTTTCCCTCTCCGTGACACTGGCGCTACTGGTTGCCGTGCTGCTGTTTGACAGCTCGCAGAGCACGCAGCGGTGGTTCCGCTGGGGCGCCTTTTCCTTCCAGCCGTCGGAGCTGGCCAAACCCGTCCTGGTGCTGTTTCTGGCCTGGCTGCTGGAGCGGCGCAGTCCGTCGGTGAACGACCTGCTGTATACGGTGCTGCCGGCCGGCCTGGTGGTGGGCGCAACTGTGGCGCTTATCCTGAAGGAACCAGATCTGGGAACTGCGATCGCCATCCTGCTCACCGCCATCGGCCTGTTTTTCCTGGCTGGCCTGCGCCTCCGTTACTTTGCTACTCTGGCCCTGGCCGCTATCCCGTCCTTCTATTTTCTAGTCTGGCGCGTGCCCTACCGCCAGGACCGTATCCTGGCCTTCCTGGACCCCTACGCTGACCCGCAGGGCAAGGGCTTTCAGGTGATCCAGTCGCTGATTGCAGTCGGGACTGGCGGTCTAACTGGACTGGGCTTGATGGGAGGACGCCAGAAGCTGTTTTACCTGCCCGCCCCCCACACCGACTTTATCTTCGCCGTCGCCGCTGAGGAACTGGGTCTGCTGGGGGCGGCGGCTTTGGTTGTCGGCTTTGGCGTGGTGCTCTGGCGAGGGTTGCGGGCTTCGCTACGCGCCCCGGACTTGTTCGGGCGCTACCTAGCCGCCGGGCTCACTATCATGATCGTGGGCCAGGCGCTGGTCAACATCAGTGTGGTGCTGGGCATGGTGCCCACCAAAGGCATCCCGCTGCCGTTCATTTCCTACGGAGGCAGCTCGCTGCTGTTCAGCCTGCTTTCCATAGGCCTGCTGCTGAACGTAACGCAGCACACCGAATGAATGCCGAGTGGGATTGATGAAGAAGCCGGACGCTACGGGGCTGGACTCAGATGCGGGTGATCATCGCAGGAGGTGGGACCGGTGGTCACTTAGTCCCGGCTGTGGCGGTGGCGGGCGAGCTACGGCGGCGCGGACACGAGGCCCCGCTGCTGGTGGGCACCCGAGGCGGGCTCGAAGCGCGCCTGGCTGCCCGCTACGGCCTGCCGCTGGAAACGATTGAGGTGGGCGCTCTGAACAGGGTGGGTGTCTGGAAGGCCGGCGCTACCCTGCTTGGTCTGCCGTACAGCTTATGGCAGGCGGGACGCGTCCTGGATGCCTTTCAGCCCCAGGTGGCCTATGGTGTTGGCGGTTACGCCTCCGGCCCGGTCTTGCTGATGGCGGCAATGAAGAACATTCCGGTGGTGGTGCACGAACCCAACGCTGTGCCCGGCCTTGCCAACCGGGCCATTGCCCCGTTTGTCTCGCGGGCCCTGGTAACCTTTGCCGAGACCCAGCGCTTCTTCCCCGTTGCTCGTGTGGAGACCGTGGGGGTGCCGGTGCGGCCCGAGTTCTTCGCCGTGCCGCCGAAAACCCACCGGCCGCCGTTCACCATCCTGATCTTCGGGGGCAGCCAGGGCGCGCATCGCATCAACCAAGCTGTGCTGGACAGCCTGCCGCTGTTCGCTCAAATGCCGGCAGCGGCTTCGGCGGCGCCCGAAGAGCCTCCACTATTTTTCATCCACCAGACCGGCGAGACCGACTGCGACGCCGTCCAGGCGTCGTTCGCCCGGCACGGTCTGGCGGATCAGGCGGAGGTTCTGCCGTTCATTGAGGACATGCCTGCTGCGCTTGCTCGCGCCGATCTGCTGGTGTGCCGCGCTGGCGCGAGCACCGTAGCCGAGATCACCGCAGCGGGCAAAGCGGCCATCCTGGTTCCTTTCCCCTTCGCGGCAGACGACCATCAACTGCAGAATGCCCGGGCGCTAGAGCGGGCTGGTGCGGCCCGCGTCCTGCTGGACAGCGAACTCGATGGGCACAGGCTATTTGCTCTGGTGCGTGAGCTGTTGCCTCATCTCGGTGAAATGGAAGAGAATTCGCGCGCACGGGGCCAACCGGACGCTGTCGCCAGAACCGTGGACGTGCTGGAAAGGGTAGCCGTGTATGTTTCTTAAGGCGCAACAGATTCACTTCATCGGCATCGGTGGCATCGGCATGAGCGGCATTGCCGAAATCCTGTTGTCGCTGGGTGCTTACCGCATCAGCGGCTCCGACCTACGGCGCTCGCCGGTGACCGGCCGGCTGGAGCAACTGGGCGCGCGGGTGTCGGAAGGGCACCGTGCCGAGCAGGTGCACGGCGCCGACCTGGTGGTCACCAGCTCGGCGGTCGCCCCCAACAACGCGGAAGTTCTGGAAGCACGTCGTCTGCAAATCCCGCTGATCCCGCGCGGAGAGATGCTGGCGGAGCTGATGCGGCTGAAGTACGGGGTGGCAGTGGCCGGCTCGCACGGCAAGACCACCACCACCTCGATGATTGCCGCCATACTCCAGCACGCTGGTCTGGACCCCACCGTGGTGGCAGGCGGGCGGGTCAACGCCATCGGGAGCAATGCGCGGCTGGGTTCGGGCGACCTCATGGTGGTCGAGTCGGACGAAAGCGACGGCTCGTTTCTACACCTGTCGCCCATCCTGGCGGTGATCACCAACATTGACCGCGAGCATCTGGATCACTACCCCGATCTGGCCGCCATCCAGGACGCCTATGTGCAGTTTGCTCAGAGTGTGCCTTTCTATGGCGCGGTCGTGCTCGCCCTGGACGAGCGCAACATCCAGGCCGTCCTGCCACGCCTGAACAGGCGCCTGCTCACTTACGGCACCACCCAGCAAGCCAATCTGGCAGCCAAGGAAATTTCCTGCGGCCCGTTCCGCAGCCAGTTCCGGCTGAGGTTCCGCGGGAGCGATCTGGGCCGGTTCACTGTGAACACTCCGGGCCTGCATAACGTTTCGAACGCCATGGCGGCCGTGCTGGTCGGACTGGAACTGGGAGTGGCTCCGCCGATGATTGGCGAAGGACTGGCCGCATTTGCGGGCGTCGATCGGCGCTTCCAGGTGCGCGGGAAGGCCAACGGCGTGACGGTGATTGACGACTATGGGCACCACCCGACCGAAATCCGCGCCACGCTGGCCGCCGCCCATAACTGCGGCTTCCGGCGCGTCCTAGCGCTGTTCCAGCCCCACCGCTATACCCGCACCAAATTCCTGTTGGATGAGTTCGCCCACTGCTTCTACCAGAGCGACCAGCTGTGGGTGTTGGACATCTATCCGGCCGGCGAGCGCGAACTCGAGGGGGTGACAGCGGAGTTACTGGTGGAGAAGGTCCGGCAATCCGGGCACCCCAAGGTAGAATATGTTTCGGACCTCCACACCGCCGTCGAGAAGATCGCGGAGGTGGCCACGGAGGGGGATGCAGTGATTCTGCTGGGAGCCGGCAACGTGAACCAGTTGGCCGAGCCGATCCTGGGGAAACTGGGCGCGCCGTTGGCCCGTTTGGACACTTGAAAGCTCGGGCCGTTTGCCGGAGACCAGGGCCCTAAGAGCTGGAACCTTGGACTTCTAACTTTCAACTTCGGACTGCTCGCAAAATGGTCACTGACGATCGAGACAACAGCCTGCTGGACCTCGAAGAGTCCCCTTACCTGCGCCGGCAGAAGCGTGTTGAGGTGCGACGCGCTATGCTGAGCCGCCCCACGGCCGCGGTTCTGAAGAAGCTGGTATTTGTTGGAACGGCGCTGGCTGCCCTTAGCTTCGTGGCGTATCACACAGTGGCCTTCGGCCTACACGACCCGCGCTTCCTAGTTTCCGAAGGCCAGATGCAGGTGAAAGGGGTAAATCACGTTGCCCGCCAGCAGGTGACCGAAAAGTTTGCCGGCGACGTGGGCCGGAGTGTCTTCCTGGTGCCATTGGCCCGGCGGCGGACCATGCTGGGGGAAATCTCCTGGGTGGAAGCGGTGGCGGTAGCTCGCGACTGGCCCAACCACCTCCGCGTGAGGGTACGGGAGCGGACCCCGGTGGCCTTCCTGCGCATGGCAAGCGGGCTGGTACTGGTGGACGCTGCCGGGGTCATCCTGGAGCGGCCGGACCGGGCCACCTATACGTTCCCGGTCCTGACCGGTTTCTCCGAACATGACTCGCTGGAGCTACGCCGCGAGCGTGTGGGTCTCTATCTGGCCCTGATCGAGGACCTGGACCGCGATGGCGGTCACCACAGCCTGGACATCTCTGAAGTGGATCTGAGCGATCCGGAGGACGCGCGGGTCACCGTGGCCGATCGCGCCGGCTCCAACGCCGTCTTGCTGCATCTGGGCAACAGCAATTTCCTCGCCCGCTACCGCACCTACCTGGCCCACATCCGCCAGTGGCGCCAGCAGTTCAACAGAATCCACTCGGTGGATTTGCGCTATGAGCGCCAGATCGTGGTCAACCCCGACCGCCGCTGAGAAGAGAACGGGCGCGAAATCCGAAGGCCCTACTTCTTAGCGGACGCGGGCGACCAGCAGCGTCAGGTCGTCCTCGCGGTCGCGGCCAGTGAACTGCTCGACGGTGGTGGCGATGCTCTCCAGCAGCGCCGAAGACGGCAGGTGGCGCTGGCGTTTCACGATTTCCAGCAGGCGCGCATCCCCGAATGGCTCACCGGCGTCGGTTTCGGCGTCCGGCAGGCCGTCGGAAAAAATCACCAGAATGTCGTTCGGCGCCAATTCCACTTCAATGGTAGTGGGCTCCCACTTGAGGAAGAGTCCCAACACAGTGCTGGTGGCCGCCAGCCACTCCGCTCGGCCGTCGGCACGCAGCAGCAGCGGCGGGTTGTGACCACAGTTGGCGTAACACAACCGGCGCGTGGCATCTTCGTAAATTCCGAAGAACAAAGTAGCGAAGCTGCTCTCCGGAGACGAGGCGTGAAACAGCCGGTTCACTGATCGCAGCATCCGGGGCAGGTCATCCAGCGCCACCGGGTACTGGTTGCGCAGGTTGGCCTGCAAGTTGGCCATCAGCAAGGCGGCGCCCATGCCCTTTCCGACAATATCCGCCAGCACCAGCCCCACCCGGCCTGGGCCCAACTCGACAAAGTCGTAGTAATCGCCACCTACCGCGCGCGCCTGAATGCACCGCCCGGCATATTCCAGCGTTTGCAGCGTGGGTAGGTGCTGTGGGAACAGGCCGGCCTGGACCCGAATGGCAATTTCCATCTCGTAGCCCCTACGCCGCTCGGCCTCCATTCGCTGAGCTATCTCCTCGGCGAGCAGGATACTCTCCAGAGCGGAGCCAGCGTGGCCGGCTGCCGAAGCCAACAATCGCCTGTCCTGCCCCGCGTAGGGTTCCCCGGAAAGTCGCTTTCCCAGCATCACGAGGCCCAGGAGCCGGCCATCGCGTCCCACCATGGGCACCAGGCAGTCGGGCTGAAGTGAGGCTAGCGCTCCCAAGCCGGAACTCTTCCCTGATTCCGGCGGAGGCACGTTCCAGGGCTGGCCGCGGCGGGCGACATCGGGCAGAGGGGGCAACGTGGCCGAAATGGAGCGGAGTTCCGCCGGGACAGTGCCAGAGGCAGCGCCCAGCTGTCCTTCGCTGGTCCGCATGTACACAACCAGAGAGGTCGGATGAAGGGCCTGGTTGAGTTGGCGTTCCAGCAGTGCCGCCAGCTCTTGTCGGCTGCTGGCCTCCCGCGTTTTCACGACTAGGTCCTCCAGTATCCGGCTGGTGTCGTAGGAGCTGCGGAAAAAGGCCCGGTCAATACGCTTGGTGATGCGTCGTTCGACCTCGCCGCGGACCGAGACCAACAAAATGCCGAACCCCACGCCGAGCAGCAGCCCGACGGAAATGGCCGTTTCCGTCTGTGCCTGGAAAAAGCGGAAAAACAAGATCACAAAAGTGAACGTCACCCCCGCGCCCAGTAGCAATTCCAGAAGCACAAATCCGCGCTGCACCAGCAGATAACGGGCGCTTCTCTTCAGGAGTACGGGAATTTCCATAACACGGTGTTTCACTACCGCGTAGCCAAAAGATAGTGGGAACAACAACAGGGCCAACACCGCGGGCGCCCACACCCAAAAGGCAAAGGTATGGAGGGGCTTTCTGAGGAAAAATGCTGCCGCCAGCAACAGTAAGTACGGTGTCAAACCGGCCAGTGTGCCCCAGAGAATCACGTGGGTTTTGCAACGTGCATCGGCTGTCGGCGGCTGGAGCGCGTTCCACACCAGCGACACCAAGCCCAGCCCGTAGATCCCCAGGGTGGCTACCAACATTACGGACAGCGGGAAAATCTTTCCCACTTCGTTAGCGACTCTAAAAAGGGGTTCGGAACTGCCTGCCACAAGTGCCCACAACGCCATCGGGAGAGCCAAACCAGCGGTTAGTGCCAGCAACACCGACTTTAACCACGGCACACGTCGGTCCAGCGGCGACGAAACAGGGAATACGGCAAAGAAGTAATAGAAGAACGCCAAGCCCAATCCCGCGAACGCGACGCGATAAGCGAGCGCAAATCCCTGCAAAGTGGGATGGATTGCCGGCAGCGGTGCCCTGGCAATGAATCCGGCAAAGACCAGCGCCAGCAACCACGCGTGACGGTCCTCGAGCCGCCAGAACAACACCGGCAAGCCGACGACCAGGAACAGGACGGGGAAGGAGAGAATAATCTCAATGGCCAGCTTCTGTGCGAACGGCCGATCCTGGCCTTGTACCGGCTGGGAGCGCAAAACAACCCCGAAGGATAGAGGTGCGGCTGCCCCGGGACGCTCGATGATCAACTGCACCACATCGCCCGGCTGGCCCCGAACCATTGCTGCGAAGAACGGAAGGAGCGTATCAAGCCGGTGGCCGTTGACGGACAAAATCTGATCGCCAGCCCGCAATCCCGCTTGCTCGGCAGCGCTGCCCGGATCAACGCGTGTAATCAGAAGAGAAGGTATGGACGGCCGGTTCTCAAAATTGAAGCCTAGTTGCACTTCTGCAAGGCGGAGGGGCTCCCGGCGAATGTGGTACATCCAGATGGCGCTGTAGAGGATCGTGGCGGCAGCAAAGAGCGTCGCCAGCCCCACCAGTAGCGGTCGTGGTAAGGAGAAGAAGCTGCGCATCGCTTGCGTAGCGTCCATTATAGGCGCAACTTCGCTACGAAGTCGAAGCGCCCCTCATCACCGCTCAAAAGCCGGTGCTCAAAACCTTTCCTAGAACCGTTTGGCGTCCTGCCAGCGCGGTTTCGCCACTGGTATGGCGGTCCCCACAGGCCTACTATGGCGAGATGAGCTTGACCGGAGAAGGCTGACTGGCGTACAGTTTGGTGCCAAGGTAAGTTGAAATCGGGAATTCCAGATACGTAGCCATTGAACTACTGAACTACCAAAGGAGGTAGCGATGCCGATTGGTGACGAACTTGGACTTCCGCAGGTGCCACGGAAAGCGATAGCTGCTGCGGTGGTCGTAATTGCCGTTGTCTTTGTGTTAGGGGGAGCCCTGGGGACGGTCGGCGCAGGACAACGAGGGGTCTTACTACGTTTTCAAGCCCCGACCGGCGATATCAAAGAAGAAGGTCTCTATTACAAGATTCCTTTCGTGGAGCAGGTAGTTCTGATGTCAACCCAGATTCAGAAATACACCGCTCCTGCCACCTCTTCCAGCAAGGACTTGCAAGTGGTCAGTACGGAAGTCACCTTAAACTACCAGTTGAATGCTAGCAGTGTGACGGAAATCTATACCGACCTGCGACAGGATTATGAGGGCCGCATCATTCAGCCGTACATCCAGGAAGCGGTCAAATCCACCACGGCCAACTACGACGCCGAGGAGTTGATCACACAGAGGCCGAAGGTGAAAGATGAACTTCAAGACTTGATGGCAATAAGGTTAAAGCCACTTGGGATCGACGTTGTGCAACTCTCCATCACTGACTTTCAATTCTCGCCAGCCTTCCAGGATTCCATCGAGGCAAAGGTAAGAGCGGTCCAGCAAGCCCTCGAGGCGGAGAACGCCCTGAAGCGGGTGGAGTTTGAAGCGCAACAGGAGATCACCAGGGCCAAGGCTGAAGCCGAGGGACTGAGGCTCCAAAAACAGCAGATAACGGCGCAGTTGCTGGAGTTGCGGCAAATCGAGGTTCAGAGAACCGCTGTGGAGAAATGGAATGGCGTGATGCCCGGCGTGGTCACCAGCGGGGGACCGGTGCCAATGTTGGATGTGTTTAGGGCACGGCGGTAACGGAATGACTGCACGTTCGGCTCCCGCCTTGGAATCTGTAGACTCCGAAGCTGCAAATTGAGTGACGGGGGGGGCGGTGCCAGTCGATAAGGTTGACTGGCGAGTCCGCCTTCCCCATTGCCCGGGGAAGCTGCCTTTAATGTGAGGCATGAGCCGCAGCGGGCGGCCAGGTTCCTTCAAAGCAGCCTTCGCGCTCTGGGGAAAGCCCTTTCTCGCAATGCCTACTCTGAAAGCAGCACGGTTGCAGATCATCTGTGAGGAGTTGTTTGTCCGGGCCGGAGCAAGTGCGGACAATGCGCGATGCCTGGCTGAGCACCTGGTCCTGGCCAACCTGATCGGCCACGATTCCCACGGCGTGCAGATGATCCCTTTCTATCTGCGGAGCATCCGCAAGGGGGAGTTGGTGCCCGCCGCCGTTCCGCGGGTTGTCAAAGAAGACGGGGCGCTGATCTTGGTGGATGGCTGTCATACCTTCGGACAGGTGGCCGTCCACTTTGCGACCCGGCAGGCCATCAGGAAGGCGAAGGCCAGCAAAGTGGCTCTGGTCGGAGTGGTCCGCCACCATCACACCGGCAGGGAGGGGCACTTCGCCGAGATGGCCGCTGAGGCCAACGTGATCGCCCTTCTGGTCACCGGAGGTTTTGGTGCGGACGTCCGGGTACTGGCCCCTTACGGGGGGATGGAGCGGCAGTTCGGCGGGAATCCGATCGCCCTGGGTTTTCCCGGAGGCGCGGCGGCGCCGGTGATTGTGGACATAGCGACAGCCGCCATCGCGATCGGCAAGATTGTCGTCGCTCGGGACAAGGGAGCGAAGGTGCCGCCGGGTTCGATCCTGGACAAGCATGGCCGGCCCTCCGAAGACCCGAAGGATTTCTTCGACGGAGGCGTGGCGCTGCCCTTTGCCGGTCACAAAGGGTCGGCTATGGCCCTGGCGGTGAACCTGCTAGGTGGGGCGCTGGTGGGCTCGGAGGATTTTCTCGCTCCGGAGGATGTGACCCGCTCCGGCCTTGGACCCGGCGGAACTCTGATTTTGGCCATCGACGCGGGGGCCTTCCGCTCCGCTGACTCCTATGCCGGCACCGCGGAGAGAACCCTGCACCGGATCCGGCAGACGCGCCCTGCGCCCGGTTTTCAAAAAGTGATGCTGCCAGGTGAGCCTGAACGCATCGTGAAAACGCAGCGCAGCGAGCAGGGAATTCCGATCCCAGAACCGACGTGGCGCGACATTCACGCCGCCGCTGCAGAATCGAGCCTTGAACTTCCTCCCGAATAATATCTTGGGCGCGCTCACGCTCCGCCGCCATGACTACTATTGAAGAGTCTGCCCCTTACGGAGTCGAGACCGCGAGACGAGGCACATGATGACAACAAGGGTTGAGATCGGCACGTCCCGGTGGCTTTCGGTTGAGGATGGTGGCCAGGGGCCGGCAGTTGTATTCCTGCACGGCCTTGCGGGTTTCAAGGAACTTTGGACCGACACCCTTTCGGGCTTGCGCCAGGCCGGGTTCCGGGCCATCGCCTACGACCACCGCGGTCATGGGGAGTCCGCCGACGTGCCGCCCCCATGGACGATCCGCAACCTGTCCGATGACCTGGCTTTGCTACTCAACGCATTGGGAGTGACCCAGGCCTGCCTGGTGGGGCACTCCATGGGAGGCCGGACGCTGTTCCAGTTTGCCCTGGAGCATCCTGATCGCATCTGGGCGGTGGTGCCTGTGGGAGCCCAGAGCGAAGCGCCCCGATCCTCCTTCCGGGAGGTGCTCGCCGGTGTTGGCGACGCCGCCCTTAGGGATGGACTTGCAGGTTTCCGGGCGGCCTTTGAGGCTGGGGGAATGATCCCGGATCAGGCACTCTTCCGGGATTCGCTCTTTGCTCAGCAGTTCGAGGCGTATTTGGCTCGTAATCGCCCGCCGATGATCGCAGCGGCGGTAGACGCGATCTTGGCGATGCCGGTGCTCACGCCGCGCCTGGGTGAGATCACGGTGCCGGCGCTGGCCGTGGTTGGGGAACGCGATGCCCCGTACCATGAACTTACGGCCTGGTATGGACGAGCCATGCCGCGCTGCCGCACGGTTGTCGTTCCCGGCTGCCAGCACTACCCCATGACCGACCAGCACGATGCCTTTGCCAGCACGCTGCACGAATTCTTGCGGGAGGCCAGTGCTGCGCACGGGAAGAGCGCTGGATAGGGGAGTGATAGGATGAGTCCATGAGCACGCGTCGTATGTTCCTTGGAGAACTCGCTTTGGGTGGCGCCGGCTTTTCCTCGGTTGGCCGCGCCGGTTCGGGAACGGCCTCCGCGCAGGGCGGCTCGGAGTTCAGCCGGCCCGATCGCCAGTGGCCCCCGTTTACAACTCGCCCGGTCATCCTGGCGCGCAAAGGGGTGGTGACCTCCGGACATTACCTGGCCACTGCGGCCGGCTTTCGCATGCTGGAAAAAGGCGGAAATGCGTTTGACGCGGCCGTGGCCATGGGATTTGCCTGTGCTGTGCTGGAGCCGCAGCACTACGGCATCGGCGGGGAAGTCTCGATCCTGGTTTACTCGGCCAAAGAGAAAAAGGTCTGGTCCGTCAGCGGCCAGGGGCCGGCTCCCAAGAAAGCCACTCTAGCTTGGTTTCGTGAACACGAAGTGGACACGATCCCCGGGGTAGGTTTTCTGCCCGCCACCGTGCCAGCGGCTACCGCCGCCTGGCTAACGCTGTTGGAACGCTTCGGACGGTTGCCCTTGAAGGAGGTATTGAGCCCGGCCATCGAGCTGGCCGAACAGGGTTACCCGGCACATACAGGAGCGATCGGAGCAATTCAAGGCGCGCTCGAAGCCTATCCCACTACGCGACTGGCCTTTCGCCCCCGTGACCACCTGGCTGAGATCGGCGAATTGGTCCAGATGCCGGACTGGGCCCATACCTTTCAGCGGCTGCTCCGAGCTTCCGAGGTGGACGGATCGCGCGAGCGTGGCATCCAGGCGGCGCATGACCTCTTCTACAAGGGGGATATCGCGCGCCAGATCGTGGACTTCGCCAGCAACACACGCGTGAAAGACTCCACCGGCCAGAAACACCATGCGCTGTTGGAGTACGAAGATCTGGCCACCTACGCGACCCTCATCGAGCAGCCGGTCACGAGCACCTACCGGGGCTATCAGGTCTACAAGTGCGGCCCCTGGACCCAGGGTCCGGTGTTCTTGCAGCACCTGAAAATCCTGGAGGGTTACGATCTGGGAAAAATGGGCCACAATTCGGCCGACTATATCCACACGGTCGTAGAAAGCGCCAAGCTCGCCTTCGCTGATCGGGACGCTTACTACGGGGATCCAAGATTCGTGGATGTCCCTTTGGATCGGCTGCTTTCGGAAGTTTACGCCGCCCAGAGGCGCAAGCTGATTGATCCGAGGCGGGCCTCCATGGAGATTCGACCAGGGCCCGGAGCGCACAGTATTTTTAAGATTAGAAAAGGCCTTCCTGCGGCTCCGGACGACACCACGCACCTGGACGCGATCGACAGCGAAGGCAACATGGTGGCAGCCACCCCGAGTGGAGGGTGGATCAATCTGTCTCCCATCATCACGGGCTTGGGTTTCGCTCTGGGCGTGCGAGGGCAAATGTTCTGGCTCGACCCGGAGCACCCCGGCTGCCTGCAGCCGGGAAAGCGCCCCCGCACCACTCTTACTCCCACGTTGGTACTGAAAGACGGCAAGCCGCTACTGGCCTTCGGAACACTGGGCGGCGACAACCAGGACCAGTGGACACTCCAGTTCTTCCTCAACTATGTCCACTTCGGCATGAATCTACAGGAAGCGATCGATGCGGCCGGCTTTGCCACCGCACATTTCTACAGCTCCTGGTCTGGGCACAAGGCAAGCTTGGGGGTTATGGATGCGGAAGGTCGAATCGGTCCAGGGGTCGTCGAGGAGTTGAGGCGTCGTGGGCATCAGGTCACTGTCGGCTCGGACTGGCAGAACGGTCGCGTCCTGGCCGTCGAAATGGATCATAGCAATGGGACGCTTCGCGCTGCCGCTTCGCCGCGGGGCGAAACCGGGTATGCCTTTGGTTGGTGAGCGGCGGGTCTGTTTGAGTCTCTGGTGGCGGGCGTCAACGAGGCTAAGATCAAAGAAACCAGGGCCATGAACAAAGATCAGGGTTCACCCTGCTGGCGCTTGAGTCTCTGAAAAGTACTCATTGCCTCTTGCGCTTTTGCGGCGTCGCCCAGCTTTCGATAGATGGTGGCCATGCGATAATGTGGAGTCGCGTTTTCTGGGGCAAGCTCAACTACTTTCCGCAGGGACTCCAGTGCTTTCTTGTGGTCGTTTCTGACACTGTAAATTCGCTCCACCCCGAGGTAAGCCTCCACTATCCCCGGATTGGCTTTAAACTCCGTAGATAAAACTCCTCAGCGTCATTCAACTGGCCCCGTCTATAGAAAATGTCGGCGATTTCGTACGAAGCGTTCGGATGACGCGAATCGATCTTCAACTCATTTTCCAGCTCGACCAAGGCCTCGTCGTCCAGATGTTTTACCCAGTATAGCTCTCGTGGGCCGTCCCTTCCGGCCGGAGGTCAAGCGCGTGCATGACGGGAACGAGAGCGACTGGAAGGTGAGAAGGGCGTTCTGATTTCTTCCTCGCAACCGTCTACTCGTGACCAGCACGCAGCACTCGGAGCAGTGGCAGTTGTCTTTTCTTGTCCGCATGTTTGTGGTTGAATTGTGGTGCCTGGCGAAGAGAAGCGAACCTGGGAGGGTCAGGGAAGTTGCAGGGCTGGCGGGTTGGTGCGCAAGGTGCTGTAGGTGGGGAACACGGGAATGAGCCTCTAGCTGCGGCTCGTAGAATTGCTGCCTGCCTGAATGGAGGAGAACAACAGTGGGGAGTGAAATGAGCGAACCAGCGATGCGGCTGACGGCGGAAGATACGACGGGAAAGAAACCGTCCTGGGATGCCCTGGAACGCCAGGACTGGCACCTCTGGATCCTGGCCGTCCTGCTGATGTTTGTGTTGGGCGTCAGCCTGCTGAGTTTCATGTTCCCGAGCGCATGCTGGTTTCAGGAGCAGCTTACGATGAAGGCCCCGCAGCGGGCGTTCATCGGATTCTGCGTGCTTCTCGCTTTAGTGCTGGTGTACATGTTGCAGCGGCAAGCCACCGTGCGCCGTTTGAAGCGCCAGTTGTTTGAGGCTCGGGCAGCGGTGGTGGAGACCGAGCGCCAGGCTGCCACCCAGGCGTTTCTCGCGCTGCCCGGAATGGGCCAATTCCGGGATGCGATGGCCATGGAGTACCGGCGCGCCGCGATTTCCAGCGCGCACTTGGCCGTGGTGCTGCTCGCCGTCGGGGACGCTTCCCGGGAAGAGCTGGGCTGCGTCACCAACCTGCTCCGCTGCATGCTACGCCGCGGCGAAACCTTGTTCCGGGTTTCCGACAACACGCTGGGCTTGGTTCTACCGGGCATGCCGTTGAGCGACGCGAACATGTTCGTCACGCATGTCATCGATCAGGTCCGCGGCCAGTTCCCGGAAGCGGGGGTCACCCCCACGGTCACTACCTACCCGGAGGAAGCCAGCCTTTCTGAACTGGAAGGGCGGCTTAGCGGCCACATACAGTAGCCGCAGAGGGTGCAAACGGGGGGACCCAGCAGGCGGGTTGGAGGAGAAACTGCCGTCGCGGCAGGTTCGGCAACCATAGGTAACAAGTAGTAACAGCGGAAGAAGAGTTGGTAGCGGTACCGGGAATCGAACCCGGGTTCCCAGATTGAGAATCTGGTGTCCTAACCCCTAGACGATACCGCCGCTTTTGAAACCACTCTAACCAAATCTAACCAGACGATCGGTGGTCCGTCAAGCATGCAGGGGACGGCGGGGTCAGTTCAAGCGAACGTGCGGGCGCAAACGGCGCAGTTTGGCCCGGCTGATGCCTCGAATGATGAGCAGCTCCTCGACACGGCGGAACGGGCCGCTGCGGCTGCGGTGGTGAATGATGGCGCCCGCAGTGACCGGCCCCACACCCGGCAACTGCTGAAGTTCGGCCGCCGAGGCACTGTTGACGTCCACTGGTTGTGGCCTGCTTTTTTCGGCCGTCGTCCTGTCTACTGAGGCTGGAAACGCGCTGCTGGCCAGCAGCAGGAGCGCCAAAAGTAAGGCAGCCCGGAACACAGGCTAATTGTACACCAGAGCTTGCATTAGACTAGACGAGTGCCTGATCGTGCATCGGCCGCCGAGCTGCTGGCGCCGGGAGGCTCCGTAGCCCGCCTGCTGCCCCACTACGAGGTCCGTCTTGAACAGCAGCAGATGGCCGAACTGGTGGAGCGCGCTCTCGGAGAAAACAAACTCGCGGTCATCGAAGCCGGCACCGGCACGGGGAAAAGTTTCGGCTACCTTTTTGCCCTCGTGCTGCATGCGCTCCGGACCGGAACACCGGCCGTGGTCAGTTCCAGCACCCACGTCCTGCAGGATCAGCTTATCCAAAAGGACATTCCCTTCGTCCAGCAGGTTCTGGAGGAACATGGCATCGAGTTCCGGGCCGCGGAAGTCAAGGGCATGGGCGCCTATCTGTGTCGGCTGGCACTGGCGGAGACGCCGGCCTCCGTGTTCCTGGATTTCGCAGACGCCGTCGGGAAGCTGGAGCGCTGGGCCGAACAGTCTCGTGAAGGCACCCGGAGCGAAGCGCCTGCCGTGCTGCCCGAGGTTTGGGAGCAAGTCCGTGCCGAGCGCGACACCTGCACCCGCGACAAGTGCCGCTTCTACGACTCCTGCTTCTTTTTCAACGCTCGCCGGCGCGCCGCCCAAGCGCACCTGTTGGTGGCCAACCACAGCTTGGTGTTCGCCGACCTGGCGGTGAAGGAGGAAGGCGGGCGCGTACTGCCGCACTACACGGCTCTGGTGTTGGACGAAGCCCACAACGTCGAAGACGCGGCCACCCGTTTCCTGGGCTTAGAGATCAGCCTGCGCGGTCTGAAGATGCTGCTGCACCGGCTGTATGATCCGCGCGGGCGAGGTTCGTTGTCCGGGCTCGAGCAGGCTCTGCCCGACTTTCGAAGCTTACCGGCGGGTGAACGTCGCGCCCTCGGCGACTTCCTTCAGCAACGCGTCTACCCGGAGGTGGCGAATGCCGAGGGGGCGCTGGAAAACGCCTTCCGGGAGATCGAGCGCGCCTACCACGAGCTGGCGCGCAACCCGGAGCATGCACGAGAAATCTCGAAGCCGCTGCGGCTGACGCCCAGGATTTACGAGCACAGCGCGCTGGTCGAGGCGCAGGCAGCCGTTCACCACATGGCGGCGACACTGGAGCTGGTGGCGAACCGGGCGCAGCAATTTCTGCGGCGAGCGGAACCCGCCGAGGATCTGCTGACCGGCCGCGACTTTGTCACCGCGCGCTCGGCGTGCCGCTCACTCCGCGAGCGCGCCCTGGACATCAAGGACTTCTTCGAACCCATCAGCGGTGTGGCCGAGGTTGTGAAGTGGATCCAGCCGGAGACGACAAAGAAGGGCGGCTTTCGCCTCAAGCTGGCCTCGGCCCCGCTGGATGTGGCGCCGCACCTGGAACAACGCCTGTTCAAGAAGCTCGATGCCTGCCTGCTGACCAGCGCCACTCTGGCTGCCGGCCGGCAGTTCGACTACATACGCGGGAGGCTCGGCCTGGCTACGGAACTGGCGCCCCGCACCGAAACACAATTGTTGGATTCGCCGTTTGACTACCGGCGGAATGTGCTGGCCGGAATCCCAGACGACCTGCCTGAGCCCACCGATCGAGAGCAGGACTTCCTGCAAGAAGCGGCCCGGTTTATCTGGCGGGCCCTGAAGGTGTCGCGGGGCCGGTCACTGGTGCTGTTCCATGCCTGGTTCACCCTCCGCGCCACCCACCGGCTGATTGCTCCGCATGCGGAGAAACTGGGCTTCCGAATACTCTGCCAGGGAGAGCTTCCCAAGAACCGGCTGATTGAAATCTTCCGCCGGGACCTGAATTCGGTGCTGCTAGCCACTACCAGCTACCGTGAGGGCATTGACGTGCCGGGCGAGGCGCTCTCCAACCTGATCCTGCACCGGCTGCCGTTTCCGGTGCCAGACGAGCCGGTGCCCGAAGCCCGCATGGAGCGCATCGAGCAAGACGGTGGGAGCAGCTTTCAGCAGTACGAGCTGCCGGCTGCTGTGATCGCCTTTAAGCAGGCGTTCGGACGGCTGATCCGCCGCCGCACCGACTACGGGATTTTCCTGTGTCTGGATAAGCGGCTCCTCACGCGCCGTTACGGCGGGCAGTTCTTGCAAGCCTTGCCGGGGTGCGAGATCGTGCGGGGGCCAAGAAAAAAAGTCCTGGCGCGCGCAGCCCAGTTTCTGCGGCGCCAGGAGGAAGATGGGGTGCCATTGAACAGCGCCCGTTAACTCGCCATCCCTTTTCAGGGAAGGCTAAGGGTGGCGCTGCGTTACGTGCTCTCGACGCGCAGGTTGTTGGTGACCGAGAACACGCCCCCTATGGTGGAAACTGCCAAGTTGGCGATCTTCCGGTCCACCGAGTTCACCACAACCCCTTCCAGTGTGAGGTGCCCGTTGCGCACGATGACGCGGATAGGATGAACCGGATCGACCCCATACTTCCGCAGGGCAGGGTTCCCGTAGATGCTGCGCACGGCGGCCAGGCGAATCCCGTCGTCGTGCCTTGAGAGCGGCAGCACCTCAATCTGGTCCACCACACCTTTTACTCCTTTTGCCGCGGCCGTGAGGGCCAGGGCGGAGTTACGGGCCCGATAGTTGTGCGCGTAACCGGAGACCGTCACCACGCCGTTTTTCACGCTCAGGCGGAAGACGTCAAAGACGTTGCCCTGAAACGTGCCGTCGTAGGACAGTTTACGCGCTAACTTCTCGGCCAACTGCTCATCGGCCACAGTCGGCCCGGCCACCTGGATGAGGTTCGTGACCCTGGTCAGCGCACCATACTTGCGCGCCTTCCTCGTGGCGCTGTTCTTGTCCAGGTAACTCGCAACGGTGCCCGTCAGGGTCGCCACGAGGTCTTCCACGTTCACCTGAACATCAGCGAACTTGTTGGAGTTTGAAAGCTGCTTCTGTAGTGCTACCTGAACGGCACGATCGGTGGGCGAAGCCGCCCAGGCCGCATTGGCCAGCCCTACAACCAGCAGAAGCGCCAGAATCCCGTATGAGTAGCTCTTGCGATGCATTTTTGCTCCTCCTTAATGAAGAAATTAGGTTTTACCCGGGGCCCATTGCCAAAAGGTCTCAGGGCAGGCGGGGAGGAGCGCGGCTGGTGGGAGAGACTGCCGGACGGGCAAACAACACCTGGGGCCGCAGTCCTGGTACAAACCCGGCGCGGCCAAGCAAGCCCGTGGCCGACAGCGCCGATAGCGTGAACAGGGACAACCACTCGAAGACGCAGCTGCTACAGAAGTTGCGCTGCTGGCCGCTGCCGTCCAGTGAAGCCGTCCACAGGCTCTGTGAGTGCAGGCATGTGTGGGCGGCGAGGTAGAAGACGGGCGCCAACATGATCAGCGCCATCGCTGCTGCCGTCGCCGAACATTGTTTCTGCCTCAATCTTCCCGTGGTCTGCATGTCCAGTCCTTTGGATGCAAGTGGTTGGCAAAAGGTTGCGTTGGATGGGGGACATCCGAAAATGGAGCAGGATGAAGAGCCGCAGGGCACCCAGGTCGGACGTCGAGCTTAAACTGAGCCCGTTGGTGGGGGCAGCCGATCCGCAAGAACGAGCGAGCCAAACCTTCGGCGCGTCTATTGGCCACTGCCGGTGGGGCACTGCCGGGCCTTGCTACCCGACGGGCACGCCAGTAAAATAGAGTGGGTTTCCTATAGCAGTGTTAGTTGTTGGGAGGCTAGTTACTGGAAGCCTATTTACTGGGAGATGGTGTAATGGTAACACGGCAGACTCTGGATCTGTTTATCCAGGTTCGAATCCTGGTCTCCCAGCCACCGCTCCACCGCAAGTTGTGAAACAGCCTACAAGGTAACCTGACTTTATCGCGGGCCCACCGAGACATATTATTGTTGCCCATCCATGGCTGCCGCTCGCGCCGCCGGGGGGCTCGGGCGCGCTTCGCGGGTGAGAACCATTTCGCCAGCGAGCTCCCGCTGGAGCGGGAGCTGGGTGGGGTGAGCGTGCGCATTGGCGGGCAGGATGCGCCGCTGTATTTCGTGGGCACCACTCCCGATTTTAACCAGATCAACGCGCAGGTGCCATTCGAGGTGAGCCCGGGCGATAGCGTTCCGGTCGCCGTCAGTGCGGGTGGCCTGCTGACCGCGCCGCAGAACTACTTGATTGCTCCCACGCAGCCGGGCATTTTCATTGCCGGCGCGAACGCCGCGATCCTGGACGTCTCGTTCCAGCAGGTGACGGCGCAGAACCCGGCGCGCCCCGGCGACACGCTGCAGATCTTCTGCACCGGCCTGGGCGCGGTGCAAGAGCAGGTGGAAACGGGAACCCCCGCGCCCTCGTTCAGCACGGTCGGGCTGCCGGTGACGGTGACCATCGGAGGGATGGAAGCCGCGATAGCCTACCAAGGGCAGGCGCCCGGCTTTGTGGGTCTGTACCAGGTGAACGCTCGGGTGCCCGCCAGCGTTGCGCCGGGTGATGCCGTCCCGCTGGTCCTCACGCAGAACGGGATCGTCGCCAACCCGGATCAGCCCGTGACCATCCCCGTGCAGGCGCCCTGAGGACCCGTCCGACTCGACAGCACCCGGCCTGGCTTTATGCGATCGCTACTAGCGGTGTAGTCAGCTGGCATGATGATCCCTGTGGTTCGCGTGGTTCAGAGAATCGGCATTCCGGCGTGCCGATGAAAAGCGTCCTTTGGCAACTCCAGGGGCATCAGGTCGCCCCCTTGGTTTGCTGGAGCATAATAAACGCGTTCCAGTCTACGAAGGGCGGTCATGCCAAGCGCCTCAGTGGGTTTCCGCATAACCCGGCAGGTTGGAGCACAAGGGTAGGACGCCGCGGCCTGAACCAAGTACCAAGAGCTTTCCGGAAGTTCCATTCTGCTGAGGGCCTCGTACCTCATTCCAGAGTCTACTAAGAGGTGGTGTAGGTGCTCCTTGTCCGACAAAATGTAGAATACAGGAACAGAGCCGGCCGTTTTGGGGAGCCGGCTGGAAAGCTCGATGGCTTTTCTCCGAATCTTCTCCTTTGCTGCTGCCCGGGGCTGCTTCAGGAAAAGCACCAACGTTCCAGGTGATTCAGGTAAGACTTCATAGTGCAGTCTTCGAACGCTTGCCGAGCGCAGGGCCACGCTGGCCGCCAAGCCAATTCCCAGGACAAGGACTAGGACGATGTAGCCGCGCAAGCGGCGCAGCGGAAACCACCCAAACGCTCGATCCAGAAGATTCTCAACCGGCCCGGGAAACAACATCGCCGTTGCTTGCCTGTACACCTTATATGCTTCGGCGTGGCGACGTTCCATTCGGAGCTCTTCGCTGCGTGCCAGGGTGTAATATCCAAACAACATTACGAGAAACAGAACTACGTTGATGAGTCGGGGCCAATGGAACAGAAGGCCCAACCCTGCTACTGCCAAGCTCAAATACTGCGGGTGCCGGATATGCCGATACAACAGCGCCGTGGCAACGCCCTTTCTCACGAATTTGACCCAGTAGAGATAAACAGCGTGTATGACAAACGAAGCCAGACCAATGTGCAGCAGGTAGCGGGGAGCAGCGAACGGCAAGCGGGAAAGGTCCGTGCCGGTGCCAGACAAATGCGGCACGAAAAAGGCGCTGAGCCAAATTAGATCCGGGCTGCTTTGTATCCAGATCAACAACGGCGAGTAGACGCCGTAGAAGTAAGCCGCAAAGGGTCCTCCCATGAAAACCATCTCAGCAACAGCAACGAGAAAGGCACCCAGCAGGGCCAGTCGTAGGGCCTGCTTCGAGCGGCCCCAACCAGAGCGTGGCAATGGGATTTGAGCAGATGTCGGCCCAACATAGGTCGCGCAGTTTCGGTTCATTGTTTTCATTACTTATCCTCCGCTACTTGCGGGTCCTGCCTGCTCCGAGCCGCAGTGTTGCTCCACACTCTATTAGGCGTGAATTCTCGGGAAATGGGGCCAAGGGCGAAGGAATCTGGGGTGTTTATGAGAGGGATGTTTATGATAATGCTTTACTTGTGTAGCGGAATAGCAACGGCCGGGAATAGCGCTCTTTAGAGAGCGGTTCTGACCTATGGACCCACGTCGCGGAGAGATCACCCAATTGTTGCAGGAAGTAGGCGGCGGCGACAAGGAAGCGCTGGCGCAGGTTATCCCGTTGGTCTATGGAGAACTCCAGCGAGCAGCTAGAAACTATATGCGGAAGGAGCGGATTGGCCACACCCTTCAGCCAACAGCCCTGATCAACGAGGCGTACCTGCGCCTGGCTGCCATGCACAAAATACAGTGGCGGAATCGTGCTCATTTCGTGGCCGTCGCCGCTGGGATTATGCGCCGGATCTTGATTGATCACGCCCGCAAGCACCACACAGCTAAGCGAGGCGGCAAGCGGAACAGAAATGAGATCCAAGAAAACACGTTGTTCTCCGAAGCCCAGGCCAGAGAACTGGTTGAAGTTGATGTGGCCCTAAGGCGTTTGAAAGAGTTGGACCCTCTGCAAGCCCGAATCGTGGAACTCCGGTTCTTTGGCGGATTGAGGGTAGAAGACACTGCTGAGGTTCTCGGGATATCAGGAAGAACAGTGAAAAGAGAATGGGCCGTGGCCCGCGCCTGGCTGAAAGGTGAAATCGACGAGGCGTTCGCCTGATGAATCGCAAGCGATGGAAACGGATCTCGGAGGTAACAGCCTCAGCTCTGGAGCTACACGGACAAGACCGCATTGCCTTCCTAAACGATGCTTGCGGGACCGACTCGGGTCTTCGAAAGGAGGTCGAACGCCTCCTCCGGGAACATGAACGGGCTGGAAGTTTCATGGAAAACCCGCCGATCCAGGCGCCGTTCGGTAGGGTCGGTAGCAAGGCGAATCGTGTGTTCCCCAAACCGCGAGACCTGGAGGCCGAGACCGTTTCTCCAAACTCTCTCATTTTCAAGGGCGTGGCCGAGCACGAGGGTCCTGCGGACAAGGAGTCCTACCTCCCTTGGGAACTTCTACAAAAGGTGCCTCAAAGGTTGCGCTTTGTCTCCTTGGCATACGCAATCAGCTTCGTCACTGACCTGACCGGCGCTTTTTGTACCAAGTGGAAAGAGAGAGAATCCACTTGAGGAGGAAGTGAGGTCAAGCCGACAAGGAGTTACAAGCCGGAGCAGATTGTAGCGGTGCTACGGCAGATAGAAGTGCAGATGGCGAACGGGAAGACTGCGCCCCAAGCCTGCAAAGAAGCCGGAATCCACACCCAGACCTACTACCGGTGGCGGAAGGAATATGGGGGGCTGAAGCTGGATCAGGCGAAACGGCTGAAGGAATTGGAGAAGGAGAACACTCGCCTGAAGCGACTGGTCGCGGAGCTGTCGCTGGAGAAGCAGGTGCTGCGGGATGTGGCACAGGGAAACTTCTAAGCCCTGAGCGGCGGCGTTGTGCGGTAGAGCATGCGCGGGAGCAACACGGGTTGTCGGAACGGTATGCCTGCCGGCTGCTGGGGCAATGGAGAGGGACGCAACGATAGGAACCGAATCCTCGGCTGGACGAAGAAAAGCTGACGCGAGCTGTCATTGCCCTGGCAACGAAGTATGGGCGGTATGGGTACCGCCGGATCACCGCTTTACTGCGGGGCGTGGGATGGGAAGTGGGCAAGGATCGAGTACAGCAAATCTGGCGGCGCGAGGGGCTGAAAGTGCCGCAAAAACAGAAGCCCCGGGGTCGGTTGTGGTTGAACGACGGCTCCTGTGTGCGACTACGGCCGGAGCGACCGAACCACGTTTGGAGCTACGACTTCATGAGTGCCAGAACGCACGAGGGGAGAACGCTGCGGCTGCTGACCTTGCTGGATGAGTACACGCGGGAATGCCTGGCGATCCGGGTGGAGCGGAGGATGGGCAGCCAACAAATCATTGAGGCGTTGTCGGACGTGATGTTGTGGCGAGGGATACCGGAACAGATTCGATCCGACAATGGTCCCGAGTTCATCGCCCAAGAACTGCGCCAGTGGTTGGCAAATCTAGGGACAGGGACACTGTACATCGAACCGGGCAGTCCCTGGGAGAACGGGTACTGCGAGAGTTTCAATGGGAAGCTGCGGGACGAATGCCTGAATGGAGAGATCTTCTACTCGTTGAAGGAGGCACAGGTGGTGATTGAACAGTGGAGGGTGCAATACAACACGGTGCGGCCGCACTCGGCGCTCGGCTATAGGCCCCCGGCGCCGGGGGCTATAGCCCCCCTCCCCTGCCACTGAAACCAGTTTCACAGCCCCAGGCTGCGATGTAAACTCTCGCTACGGTTGGTACAAAAAATCGGTCTGGTCAGTCTGCTGTTCGCACAGTATCCCCCGGGAGATACGGATGACAATTTCTCGCTCCCCGACCGGCCTCAGGACGGCCATCGCTTCGAAGACGATCATCTCGAGTTTTCCAAGGCAATCCTTCTCGACGAGGAGAGGATTGGCACAATTTATCTCCGGGCTAATATGCAAGAGATCTATTCTCGTCTGAGGCACTTTGCTGCCATCGTCTCTATCGTCATGTTAGGGTGCATCCTGTTTGCCCTAGTACTATCGTCAAAACTCCAACGTGTGATTACTGAGCCGATTCTGCATCTAGGGCGGACGGCGAAAAGGATTTCGGAAAACAAAGACTATTCTGCCAGAGCAACAAAGCACAGCGAAGATGAGATTGGCGTAACGATCGACACGTTCAATGAGATGTTAACCGAAATTCAGCGCCGGGATGCAGAGCTGTTGAGCGCAAAGGAAGAGGCCGAATCGGCCACTCGAGCAAAGAGCGTGTTTCTGGCAAACATGAGTCACGAAATCCGCACACCTATGAACGCAGTGATCGGCATGACCGGTCTTCTCCTCGACACCAAACTAACAGGCGAGCAGCGTGAGTATTCCGAGATTGTGAAAAAGTCTGGCGAGAATCTCTTGGCCATTATCAATGACATCCTCGATTTCTCGAAAATCGAAGCGGGCAAGCTAACTCTCGAACCCATCTCCTTCGACTTGCAGGTGGCTGTCGAAGAGGCGGTAGCGTTGCAGGCCGTCCAAGCTGAACACAAAGGCCCGGACTTCATCGTGCGATATGCCCCTGAGGCTCCCCGGTACTTGATCGGCGATCCCGGGCGCATCCGCCAAGTTCTCACCAACATGGTGTCCAATGCGATCAAGTTCACCGAGCGAGGTTATGTGCTCATCGAGGTGGAGTCGGAAGGGCAGAGCAACGGCAAAGCCCAGGTTCGGCTCTCGGTCCGGGACACCGGTATCGGCATCCCGCCAGATAAACTTGAGCATATCTTTGACAAGTTCACCCAGGCCGACCCTTCCACTACTCGCCAATATGGCGGAACCGGGTTGGGGCTTGCGATTTCCAAACAACTGGTGGAGCTGATGGAAGGCACCGTTGGGGCCACGAGCCGCACTGGAGAGGGCTCAACCTTCTGGTTCACACTGTGCTTACCTGTGGACCCTGAGGCGCCCAGCGCCCCGCGCTCGCTTCCCACGGCCGATCTCGCGGGTGTTCGGGTATTGATCGTGGATGACCATGAGGTCAACCGGCGCGTATTGCAGGAGCAGCTTGAAAGTTGGAACCTGCGCAACCAGGGCTTTGCGTCAGGTCAGGAGGCACTGACTGCAATGCGCCAAGAGTACGGCGCGGGCGAACCCTATCATATCGTGCTCCTCGACTACCAGATGCCCGGCATGGACGGCGAAACCCTTGCCAGGGTCATCAAAGCCGATCCCGTGTTGCGGGAGACAGTGTTGGTATTGCTCACCTCATTTGGGCAGCGGGGTGACGCTGAACGGTTCCTGGAAGCTGGCTTTGCGGGCTATCTGGTCAAGCCCGTGCGTCAGTCCCAACTCCTGGACGCACTGGCCAGCGTTTGGGGAGCTCGGACACAGGAGGGGCCAACTGTATTGGTTACCCGTCACACCCTGGCCGAGGCCAAATCGCGCGGCGCAAAACCGGCCGCACCAGCCACGAAGGCCGAACTCTTCCGCACCCGGGTGCTGGTGGTGGAGGACAACGCGGTGAACCAGAGGGTGGCGGTGCGGATGTTGGAGAAGCAAGGTTGCCGGGTGGACGTGGCCGCCAATGGCGTGGAAGCGCTGGAGATGCTGAAGGCGCTCCCCTACGACCTGATTCTCATGGACTGTCAGATGCCCGAGATGGATGGCTTTGAGGCCACAGCTGAGATTCGACGTCGGGAGAAGCTCTCTGGGCATCACGTTCCCATCATTGCGATCACGGCCAACGCCATGCAGGGCGATCGGGAACGCTGCCTGGAAGCAGGCATGGACAGCTACATCGCCAAGCCGATCCAGCTGGAAGAACTCCGCAAGGCATTGCAACTCCACCGTGCAAACCCACCGGCAGTTGGCGAGGACGCGGGCGGGAAAGAACCGGCCAGCGAAGTGATAGACTGGGCCGCTCTGTTGGCGCGTGTAGGTGGCGATATGGAACCTCTGGCAGAGCTCGTCAGACTGTTCCTGGATACTTACCCCCGCACGTTGTCCGAAGTGCGGGAGGCCGTGGCCCGGGCTGACCCCGAGGCCGTTGAAAGAGCTGCGCACAGCCTTAAGGGTTCGGTCAGTTACTTTGCGGCGAAGGGTGCTTTCGAGGCGGCGCTGAGCCTAGAAAAGATGGGCCGAGAGAATAACCTGAGAGATGTGCAAGCAGCTTGCGCCACACTGGAAAATGAAATGAGACGTCTCCACCAGGAGCTCATTGCATTTGCGATGCCGGAATCAGGATAAGAAAGGGCCTGAATTGTTCGACTTCAGAGTGTTCAAACCCGGCAGCAATAGCTTAGAAGTCGGGCCCCACGTTCCCCCGTTTATTCATCCCGCTTGATAGGTTCTGAAGGGGGATTACCGGACGCGGGCAACCAACAACGTCTGGTCATCCCGCTGCTCAGATCCGCCAAACTCCCTGACAACTGTCGAGATGGCCGTGAGCAACGAGGACACGGGCAGGTGGCGGTTGGCCTTCAGGATTTCCAGTAGGCGCTCTTCACCAAACTCCAATCCCTTGCTGTTCACGGTCTCGGTCACCCCATCACTGAAAATCAACAGCGTGTCGCCGGGGGCGAGCGCAACCTCCCGGATTGAGCCTCTCCATTCCTCAAATATTCCCAGTGGCACGGTCGTCGCCGGCAGCCGTTCCACGGCCCCGCCGACACGCAACAGCAGTGGCGCGTTGTGCCCGCAGTTGGCGTAGCGAATCCGGTCCGGCGCTTCCTCGTAATACCCAAAGAAGAAGGTGGCGAAGTGGCGCGGTCCGCTGGACTCGTAGAACGACAGGTTGACTAATCGGAGAAACTGCGCCAAATCCTCCACTGCCAGTCGATACTGGGTGCGTACGTTTGCCTGCAGGTTGGCCATCAGCAGTGCCGCAGACATCCCTTTCCCTGTGACGTCGGCCAGCACCAGCCCGAGCCGGCCAGGGCCCATGTCGAGCAAGTCGTAGTAATCACCCCCCACCGAGTTGGCCTGCATGCAGTCGCCAGCGTACTCCAGTGTTTTCAGCGACGGTGTCTTCTGGGGGAAGAGCTTGCTCTGAACCTGCTTGGCATTCTCCAGCTCGCGTGCGCGGAGGTAGTCGCGCTCTCGCTCGAGTTTGATGATCTGATCCATCGCCCGTTTCAAGGATAAATGGGTCTCCACTCGAGCCGCCACGACGGGAAAATCAAAAGGTTTGGTCACGTAGTCATTCGCACCCAGCTCTAGAGCTTTCACGATGTCCTCTGTCTCGCTTTGGGCCGTCGCCATAATGACAGGCAGCCTTGTGGCAGGATGGGTCTGGCGGATGACACTCAACACTTCCAGCCCGCTCATCCCTGGCATCAGGACATCGAGAAGAATCAGATCGAAACTGTTCTTTTCAATCCGTTCAAGTGCTTGGGTCCCATCTTCCGTAACAGCCACGCTATAACCCCTCCGCTGGAGACGACGTCTCAATATCTCCCGGTTCATTTCGTTGTCATCCACAACAAGGAGGGAACCTTGGGCAGTGGTCATGATGTCGCCTGCTTCAGCAATAGCGATTGAATCTTGCTCAGCAGCCGCGGAAACTCCAGCGGCTTGATGTCGCAGTCGCCACAGCCGGAATGGCGCGCCTTCTCATAGTCTTCCCGCATCTCGTGAGCGGTTAGCGCAATAATCGGGATTTGTCGGCAGCCCACATCCACCTTTAGGATCCGGGTCGCCTCCCAGCTACCCATTTCCGGAAGACTCAGGTCCATCAAAATCGGCTCGGGAGACTCCAACTGGGCCAGCGAGATGGCTTGTCCCCGTCGACAGCGAAGATCACATCGTATCCTCCGCGTTGCGCAACCACCGCTCGCCAGCCCCCTGCGGAGCATTGGTTGTCGTGTCCATGGCCTATCCATGCTACGCCCCGCCCGCAGGCGAGTCAACGCTGCGACCCGGCCAGTCGCGCCGGTAGTCTTCCGCTGCTGTACTGGACGAGTCCAGGCGGCACGAAATACACCGCCTTGTCACCAACAATGCGGATAGATTGCCCCTAACTCCCCGTTCTTTCCGGTCCGGCTGCCAACTCCCGAATGTTGGCCAACTCAGAAATTATCGCAGTGCTTTGCCGCTCCTCGTCTGACGTCGGCGGTCACTTGGCCGTATAGTCGGCAAACCGGACAAGTGCCTACCTTGAGGCAGCGTCACTTCAATAGCTGAGAGTGGATTTGGACTTGTCCCCCAAAGTGAGACAACCGGTTAAACGAGTGATGGGTTTTGCTATTGGCAGAACTTGAGCCGGATGGTGCCCATCTCGAGGATATCGTCGTTCCCCAGGGGAACTGTCTCTTGATTCGCCATCCGCCGCCCGTTGATGACGGTGGGATTGGAATCTTTGCCGACAAGGTTCACCAGCCGGAATTCCCCGGTTTGCGCGGAGTAGACCAGGCGCGCCTGGCGCCGGCTGAGCGTGTTGGCCTTGTCCTTGATCCGGACTCCGCCAGTGACGTCCGGGCTCTCCCGTCCGATTTCGACTTCGCCCATTCCGGATTCATCCGTCAGGTAGATCACCTCTGTTTCTTCTGTGCCGTTCTGGTCCTTCAGCATGATCAGCTTCCCCGGCAGAATCTTTGTGGTTCTGTAATCCGCTGTTTCTTCTGCCCGGTCCTCCAGCACGATTGGCTTCGGCGGCAGAATTTTTGCAGTCTTGTATTCGGTGACATGCAAGCGGCCATCGACACGGGGACGATTATCACCAAGTAGTACAGCGGGAATAGGCGGAGGAGTTCTTACGTAGTAGCGGTTTGGGGGCGGAGAAGCTGGGGGTCTGCTTCCCCTCCACGCAATCATAAAGATGATCAGCATCAAAGTCCCGGCAAGCGCCAGCCGGATGCGCTTGTCCTGCTGTTTGCTACCTGTGGATATGGGTTCGGTTTCCGCAGCCGCATGATGAATTTCACTAGATTCCGGATTCTGAATCGCCGTGCCAGTCACGCGGATTGGTAATGGCTGGTTCATAACGCGGATTAGGGCGCTCCCTCCGTCTTTGAGATAGTCACGGGCCGCCTCGAAGCCGCGCTCAAACTTTTCCATGGGGATAGCTGTTGGGGCATAGCGCCCGCCCGCTGACAGGCCTATGGCCGGTAAGCAAGCCAGTAGGGCAATAGCGCGGAGGATGCCTCTTCCACCAACTCGTTCTTGGAACTTGTTCTCCATATACAACACCTAGTTAAGCGCCGCCGCCCCAAGCCTCCAATAGGCTAGTAGTTACATTCTGCCCGGTACTTTTGGACCAGCAAGGGCGCGGATGACCGTTAATTTGGTCAGCAGGCCGTTCAGGTTAAGGACCTTGGGGTTAAGCGGCTGGCTCCGGCTGAAAACCAGTAGCTGCCAGCGCAGCGAATTCACCCGGTCGAACGGCTACAGAATCCGCACGAGCGGGAGCGCTTGTGCTTGGGGCCTCGAGGATCTCCGGTTCGGCCTGGCCGGTTGGCTTGTCTGCCACAACCGCCTGCTCGGCGCGATCCAAAAGCTGGGCAGGAGAGTCGCCGGGTTGATAAGCGGTCAATCCTGCGGCAAAGCCGACGGGAATCTTTTCCCCACGAAACTCCACTTCCAGATCCGCCAGCCGGAGAAGCTTGGCCGGCACCTGCTCGGGTCTGCCCTCGGGAAACAGCACCATAAATTCGTCCTGGCCTGTGCGCGCGGCAATATCCGAGCTTCGGATCGCCTTCCTGAGTTCCGCGCCAAAATACTTGAGCACCATATCGCCGGCCTCGCGTCCGTAGGAGCCGGTCATCTGATTGAAGTCTTTCAGATGGAGAGCCGCCACGGTGAGTGAACGGTCGTGCCCGTTGGAACGGGCCAGCTCGCTGGATAGGTGTTCCTCGAGGAAGCGGCGGTTGTAGAGTCCGGTGACGGGGTCCAGCATCGCCCGCTGATGGGAATCCTCCGTGCGGAATCGCAGGTTGAGGACCGAGTCAACCTGGCGGGACAGCAACATGGAGTCAATCTGGCGGGACAGCTCAGCCCGGATTCGTTTGGTCACCATCTGCTGGGCAACAGCATAGGCGCTGAACAGCAGCGCTATGGAAAGCTGTGTCCAGAGAGGCGCCAGGGGAAGAGCAAGCACGATCCCCATTGACAGCAGCACCGCGACGGCCGCTGTCCAGAGCCGCCAATCTTTCCGTTCCAGTTGCTGCAACCTGTCCTGAATCGCCGACAGGCTGCCAATGGCATCCTGAGCAGACAATTGCTCCTCCGATTCCGACAGTCCGTCTTCGGCCACCATGGGCTGGGGTTCAAACTCGGCGAAAGCCTCCTCTGGGACCGGGTAAGGGTTCGACAGGGTCATCACATCAGAAGTGTTTAGGTTCATGGCAGCTCCTATAGCTAGACCGGCCTCGGAGGCCGGCGGGGGATTCAAACTCGGCATTGGGTTCGTTTGGCTCATTGCGTAAACCTCATTGGCGCAGACTTCAGTGCCATGGACTTGATCGCGCGCCTCATCGGGAGAATCCGTAGAAAGTCCCGTAGGGGTCTGCGGGTCTTCCGTGCAGCAACCAGCGCGCAGAACAACGCGGCCATGGCCTGGGTCCTTGTAGCGTTCATAACGAGGTTCAGTTAAACGCAGGCGGCCCCTTCGGCCAATAGAACGACAGTTACATTTTGCTTGGTACCTTTGGGCTAGAAGGCGCGCCCCCGTAGGTGGGAATCATGGTACAGCCGGCGGAAGAGCACCGGTGAACACCCCACACCATCCAGGCGGGAACATAGGTAAACATTAGCCCGTTAGTGGGGACTATCGGCCTTGTTCGCTCCTCCGAAGGGAATCCAAGGCACTTGTCCGGTTAGCGCCTTATACACCCAAGTGGCGCACCGCTGAGCGGGCGGGGCTATGATCATTTCCGAGTGCGCCGTCACTCGGGCGGAACTTCGGATTGACCTGCGGATTCGTCGATAAACCGTAGTCGACAAGGCAGGACCGATCTACTAACGACCAAGCTTACCTGCCGCTAGGGAGCGTAGCGGAATAGCTGTCGGGTGGAGCGCCTTGTTAGCCTCAGCAACTCAGATCGCCTCCACCTTGTTATTCGCTCACTCGCTTGATTAACTTGTTGGATGGTTCCTGTGCGGGATCGACGACTTTGCGGGAGGCCTCGATCCCTGTCGCGGGCAATTTCTCCACATCGATCAAGCCTACCTGCGCAAGCACGGAGGCTTGGTCCCAGTAGATACGCTCACCGGCAATCTTTCCACCTTCAAACTGCACAACCACGATGACGGCGACTTCGACCCGCTTTCCCGTGGGCGGTACGCCGGGGAGGATCCATGGCATCTCAATCGTGTGGGTAAACTTGTGAATCAGTTCGTCCACGATGCGGTCCTCTCCAACTGTGCGAGCGACTGGTACGACTTCGGTGTCTGGTGGATGACCTGGGATGAAATAAGTGTTGTAGAAGTCGCGAACCTCACTAGGGCCGACGCCACCTGTCATTACAGGGACATGGTTGACGAAGGGATCCGACGTCATTGTCGCCATCGTTGCATGGATACTCTTCTCCTCGAACTCGGCAGCCGTGTGCCGCTCCCATATCTCGACCATCGCCTGTTGCTCCAGAGTAAGGTTGCGACTATTCATGGTTTTTCGACCGTCCTTCTGACCTGCCTGGCGATTTCCGGACCAGTTGAAGCCTGAGAGAATGGCGCCCTCGGAGAAACGAGGGAGCCATGAGGAAGACCCGGTTTACCGAAGAGCAGATGGTGACGATCCTCCGCGAGGCCGATCAGCGGCCCGTTCCGGAGGTGGCCAAAAAGAACGGCGTCAGCGCCCAGACGCTCTACGCCTGGCGGAAACACTTCGGCACGTTGGAGCCCGCCGATGTGAAGCGGCTGCGGCAGCTCGAGCAGGAGAACGGCCGGCTGAAAAAGATGGTGGCCGATCGAGATCTGGAGATCGACGTGCTCAAGGAGATCACCCGAAAAAAATGGTAGGCGCACGCGTGCGCCGGCCGCAGGTCGCGTATGCACGTGCACGCGGTCTGTCGGGTCGCCGCGCGTGCGCCTTGCTCTCCGTCGCACGGCCCACGCTGGGCTACCAGTCGCGGCTGGTCGACCGGGATGCCCCGGCGCTGGCCGCGATGCGTCGTCTGGCGGCGCAGTATCCGCGGTACGGCTATCGCCGGATTCGGATTTTCCTAAAACGCGAAGGGCACACGATGAGCACGGACCGGACCCATCGCCTCTGGCGCCAGGCGGGGTTGCAGGTGCCTCGGCGGCGGCCGCGGCGCCGGGTCGCCCTGAACCGGCCCCGCCCGGTGCCCGCCACTGCGGTCAATCACGTCTGGGCGTACGACTTCGTGTTCGACACCTGCGCGAATGGGCAGACGCTCAAGTGCCTCACCGTCGTCGACGAATGGACCCGCGAGTCACTCGCGATCGACGTGGCCGGCGGCATTCGGTCCGGGCGCGTTATCGAGGTGCTCACGCAGATCGTGAGCGTCCACGGAGCCCCACGTTACCTCCGGTCCGACAACGGCCCCGAGTTTGTCGCGGGTGCGATTCTCCGGTGGCTGCTCCAGGCGCAGATCGAAACCGCGCTCATCGAGCCGGGGAAGCCGTGGCAGAATGCGACCGACGAATCGTTCAACGGGAAGTTCCGCGACGAGTATCTGAGCCTGCAGTGGTTTCGGAACCGCGTGGACGCGAAGGTGGGGATCGAGCAATGGCGACGGCACTACAACGACGTGCGACCGCACTCGAGCCTTGGCTATCTGACGCCAGCCGAGTTCAAAGCGCAGCTCCGTGCTGGCTCGGATGACGGTGGGCGCTCGCCGGCGATGCCGGCTCACGCTGACCAAGAAGAACACGAGAGCGACTTAACCATGCCGACTGGCGCTGTTCTCCAGTAATCGGTGGTCCGAAGAAAGCCGGCAGGTCACTTCTGTGTATCATCTAGCTGACAGCCAACCGCGATCAGGAGAACACCCAGGCAGCCAAGCCTGGCTCGTCTCATGGTTTCTTGCCAGTTCATGTCCTTCTCCTTGTCCTGTCAGTTTAAATAGAAAGCGAGCCTCTCGGATCTGCAGGGTTTCGTCTCTCGGTCGGCCTAACGTGAAAGCGGCATTGCCTCGTTCCATCCGTAACCGACTGTTGTGTAAGGACTTTCACTGCATGTGGTAATTTGCTTCCGGAATGTTATACGGGCGCCTCGGTCCGCATAATCCCCCGGCTCTCGACCGAGACCCCCTTTCGCAGCCGGTCGAGGGGACTGTGCACCCCCTGCCTGCCACGGTTCAATACGTGTGCGTAGACCATCGTGGTCTCAACATCCATGTGCTTCAGCAGCTCGCACACTAGCCAGGGCACCGTTTATCATCCTCCTGCCCATTTCATGAGTCAAGGGAGCCCGCGCCGTTCGCGGCTCCTTGGCTGTCGCCGAGATACCGCCTTGTCCTCGGCAACGCCAGATTGATTGCCCCTCACCCACCAGTTCTTTCCGGTCCGGCTGCCAACTCCCGAATAGTCGCCAAGTCAGAAAGTATCGAAGCGCTTTCCCGCTCCTCGTCTATCGTCAGCGGCCACTTGGACGTATAGTCGGCAAACCGTCCTTGTGACCTGAAGTTCTGTCCGTAACAAGCCAAAAGGACGGGATGGGTGTCATGCATCCAAATGGCGCTCTGCTGAACGGGTGGGTGTATGATCATTCCCGAGTGCGCTGTCATGCGAGAATGGGACATGGCCGGCATGAGAATGGACAAGTGGCTTTGGGCCGCCCGATTCTTTAAGACTCGCTCGCTGCACGGGCATGCGAACTCGGCAGGGTTGCGTCCAACAGACAAAAAGCCATGAACTGAAATGATTCGGAATTTGGCGGTCTTTCCAAAGCAGACCTACCGCGCCCGAGCCGGCTTGCTTCGGCATGGGAAAAAGCTCATGAGGATCTTGCTAGGGCAACTATCATAGGACGTTTTCCGAGCTCCGTAGGCCTGCCCCCCGCGACTTTGTTTTCGGGGACTCGGATTGCGATGGAGAATGGCTTGCCATTCGGGGACAATCGGAGCGGACCGCGTCGATTGTCGTTTATTCTGATTGAAGAAGGCGGCTTGCCGCGGCGCGCTGATGTGAAACCCAATGGGGCGATCTAGGAAGACAATGCTGAACAAACGATGGCAAACGTCGGTGACAGAATTTTGGATGTTGCTACTGGCGGTGACACTCGTCGCTCCGTCGGCGCTGGGCCAATTAGCCTCGGAGGGCAACCAACGTTGGACGCAGGGCTCGGACGGCATCCTCGATGACGCCGAGGGGGGCGATGTTTTCGGAGCCGCCCTGGTTGCGGGAGATTTCAATGGCGACGGCTTTGCTGACCTAGCGATCGGGGTGCCTGGCGAAAACTCCGCCCGCGGCCGGGTGAATGTGATCTACGGCGCCTTTGGTGGCCTCACCAGCAGCGGCAACCAGCGCTGGACGCAGGGCTCGGACGGCATCCTCGATGACTCCGAGGGGGGCGATGTTTTCGGAGCCGCCCTGGCTGCGGGAGATTTCAATGGCGACGGCTTTGCTGACCTGGCGATCGGGGTGCCTGGCGAAAACTCTGCCCGCGGCCGTGTGAATGTGATCTACGGCGCCTTTGGTGGCCTCACCAGCAGCGGCAACCAGCGCTGGACGCAGGGCTCGGACGGCATCCTCGATGACTCCGAGGGGGGCGATGGGTTCGGAGCCGCCCTGGCTGCGGGAGATTTCAATGGCGACGGCTTTGCTGACCTGGCGATCGGGGTGCCTGGCGAAAACTCCGCCCGCGGCCGGGTGAATGTGATCTACGGCGCCTTTGGTGGCCTCACCAGCAACGGCAACCAGCGCTGGACACAGGGCTCGGACGGCATCCTTGATGACGCCGAGGGGGGCGATGTCTTTGGGAATGATTTGGCCGCAGGAGATTTTAGCAGCGAAGGCTTTGATGACCTGGCGATCGGGGTGCCGGGCGAAAACTCTGCCCGCGGCCGTGTGAATGTGATCTATGGTGTCGGCGTTAGACCGGCTGTCGGCGGGACGGTAAATGGAGCCAGCTTCAGCACTCAGCCACCAACAGCGGGCACGATTGGCTCGATCTTCGGCACGAACCTTGCCTCTACCACGCTGCTTGCCGACTCGCTGCCGCTGCCCACCTCACTCGGCGGCGTCAGCGTTCAAACCAACGGCATTGCTGCGCCGCTGTTTTTTGTTTCCGCCGGCCAGATCAACTTCCAGTTTCCTTGGGAATCGCTAGACCAGACAGAGGTCTCTATTACGGTGACATCGAACGGTGTGACGAGCGCCTCGCAGACCATCAGATTGGCACTTTTCAATCCGGGCATTTTCGCCATCAATTCAGCGGGCACGGGCCAAGGTGCGATTCTCTTTGCCAATACTGTGGATTTAGCAGCTCCGACCGGGAGCGTCCCCGGCCGGACTTCGCGACCCGCCAGCCCCGGGGATTTCTTATCGATCTTCTGCACCGGGCTGGGAGCGGTAAACAACCCACCGGCCAGCGGAGCGCCTGCCTCGGCCGACCCTCTGTCCCAGACCACCACGACTCCCAGCGTAACCATCGGAGGAGTTCCGGCAACGGTGACCTTCTCAGGATTGGGGCCTTTTTTTGTGGGACTTTACCAGGTCAACGTACAAGTACCAGACGTTCCCACGGGCGATGCGGTTCGTTTAGTACTTACCATCGGAGGCGTCGCATCCAATACGGTCACCATCGCCGTCCAGTAAGCGCTCAGCTACCTCCTTGTCAGCAGCAATACCGGATAGGTCGCTACTAACGGGCTAGTCAGAATTGAGGGGGAAAACGATGCACTTTGGGCTTGGGCGCTTTCGAGAGGCACACTGGACGGGCTGGTGACTCTAAATTAGAGCCGCGATACCCAGCACGAAGGCCGAGCGCGCTCTACCGGGATTACCATGCCCGGCTTCAGGTCGCGATGTACCACGCCCTGCTAATTTTGCTCATGGTGTTTCCCCCGGTTCGTTCCGTTGAAACTTCGCAAGCCAGCCGCTTGCTGTCCTCAACTTGCTGAGGCGGGAAAGGAGTCGGAAAAGTAGAAGCCCCGGCGCACCTGGCCGAGTCCCCCCGTTGACTTGCGTGCGGGCGGGGCGTAGGATGGCCCCCAAGAGGGGGCGCTTGACCCTAGAGATCCCAGACAATAAACTTCCGCCATGCGTTTGCTGATCTCGTCCCTTGCGATTTTCCTTTCGATCGCGAACCTCGCCTTTGGCGAGTCTCACATAAAACGTTATCTCTACCTGAGCACGCCCGACGCAGCTCAGAAGGAGGGCCGTTCGGCCCCCGGCATTCTGATTTTCGACATCGATAACGGACATAAGTTTGTCCGGCGGATTGATATCCCAATCTTTAAGGAAGGGCTTCGGGGTTTCACTGGGAATGCCCAAACACATCATGTCTATTACTCCACAACCAATCGCCGATTGGGAGCCTTCGATCTAGAGACGGAAAAGATCGTCTGGGAAAAGACTTATCCCGCGGGTTGTGATCGATCGTCGATCACGATGGATGGCAAGAAGATCTATGTTCCTACCGGATGGTGGTATTCTGGGGAAGATGGCGGCTTTCTAGTCGTCAACGCAGAAAACGGCGAGCTCATCAAACGAATCCCCGTAGGACCTCAAGCCCACAACAGCATCATGAGTCTTGACGGGCGGCGCGTGTATCTCGGGACGAGAACGACGTTGACGATCTTTGATACGAGCACAGACCGCATGATCCGGCAGATCAAGGATGTAGGCGAGCGCGGGGTGTTTCCCTACACCATGGACAACCAAAACCGGATCGGATACGTGTGTCTCGGCAATCACGTTGGCTTTGATGTTGTCAACCTTGAAACGGGAAAAGTTCTGCACCGCGTCTACGCAGGGGATCAACGGATTCCCAATCGGACGCATGGAGCGGGTCTCACTCCCGATGAAACAGAATTGTGGATCAGCGATCAGAAGGGCCGTAAGCTGTTTATCTTCGACGCCACGAAAATGCCTCCAGAATCGAAGGGCCACGTCAATTTATCCCAAGGCGGCCATGGGTGGGTTGCCTTTAGCCTGGACGCTCAGTACGCATGGTCTCATACGCCCGACGTCTTTGACGTGAAAACAAAAACAATTGTCGCTACCTTGAAGGATAACAACGGCACACCGGTGAGCGGCTCAAAGCTTGTCGAGGTTCATTTCCGCGACGGCAAAGTTGTGCAAATGGGCAACGAGTTTGGACTGGGACGTAAGTAACGCTGCTCATATGTTACGAGAATTCCCCGCCCCTCACAGCTCTTCAAGCAGCTCGTCAACTGTCCAGTAGTCCGTTCGGTTTGGCCTCGCAGCGCGGATCTGGCTCACCGCGGCTGACGTAATCGGTTTCCTCGTCCCCCGAAGCGCCTGCGAACATACGACAGCAAGGAGGCAACTTCCGCGTCCGACAGAATATTTGGTCCAGCAACGCCCTTCGAGGGTTCCGCCCGAAATCACCATGCTAAGACCGCACGCCGTTCAAGTGACACGGCGGGACGGAAAACTTTCCATGGGGCAATCTTACAGCAGCGAAGGCGGAGGCTGCGGTCACGGTTCAGCTCCCCTAAAAGTTCCCGGTTTCCAATCCGGGTTTCCCTGTTTCCCCGATTCTTGTTCAAGGCCAGCAATTCCTCCTGAAACCGGCATGGGCAGGAGCATTTTCGCCGCATCCGAATCCGTTTCCGGTATGCCGACTTCCGGCCAAGTGGCGCCGAATCGGTAAACACATCTCCGTATCGTGTGGGCGACATCCTTGTCCTGCGATGATGCGCGATACAAGGGCACTTGTCCGGTTAGCGCGTTATGCATCCAGCTGGGCTGCGCGGCAGCATCGGTGAACGCTAATGCCGCGTCAGGATTGCTTTCTGTCCTGTCTCCCAAGAGCGCGGTTTACCCAGGGTTACCGCGCCAGAGGAAGTCTCAAGCTTACGGCGGGAAATTCATGCGGCGCAGCAGGTCTTGGAAGCACGGGTCGGAGTGTCCGTTTGAAATTCCTATTGGGGTATTCTCTGACTCAGACAGCTACAGCCTCAATCACACTCCATGGCGATTCGGTGGGAATGATCGTGCTGAGCCGCAATCCGGCAGGCTTGAATAGCTTGCCATACTCGGCCTCAGAGCGTTCCTTGCCGCCCTCAGTCATCACCAGCATTTCGAGGTCGACAAGCTTGCTCAGATGAGACTCATTCCGTGGCGAGAGTACTAATTCGACGAGCAGGACCTTCCCAGTATCGCGCATCGCTCGGCGACAGTTTTTCAGGATCAAAATGGAACGGTCGTCATCCCAGTCGTGGATCACGTTGGCCATAATATAAGCATCGGCACCCGCGGGTACGCTTTCAAACATGTCGATGCTGACAGACTCGCAGCGGTCCGCCAGTCTTGCGGCTTCTATGTGCTTTCTCGCGCCCTTGATCACGTGGGGCAAGTCACACAGGACGCCTTTCACCTTGGGATTCTCATTCAGGATTGCGGTGAGCAGCCCTCCGTTTCCCCCGCCCACATCGACAATCGTACTCACAAGGGAGAAATCGCAAGCGTCGACAACGGCCTGATACTTCTGCGCTGAGACCGAGCGCATGCTGTCATCAAAGAGCGCGGCTGCTGCGGGGTTGTCTCCGAAATACTGAAATACGGGCATACCAAAAACGTGATCAAAGGCGGGCTTGCCCGTCTTCACGCTGTAGAGGATTTCTCCCCACGGTTTCCACAAGAAGTCCTCACCGCGCATTATGGTCCACCCTCTCAAAGAATCAGGGGCGTTGGTTCGCAGCAGTTCCGCCATGGGAGTGAGCCTGAAGCGGCGGTCCTCAAGTTCGCAAAAGACGTTGACACTGGCTAGGGTCCGCAAAATTCGATAGAGCGAGAGGCTGTGGACTTGGCAAGAAGTCGCAAGCTCGTCGCAACTCTTTGGACCTTCTTCGAGCATGTCGGCGATACCCAGCTTGGCCGCGACATACAGAGCCTGTGAGATCATTTGAGCGTTGTTCATCTGAAACAGCGCTTCTCTTGGCGGGGTTTCAAATTCGCTGTTGGCAGCTCGCTTGCGTGACATAGTTCGTGCTCCTCTTGCCAAATCTTCTTGCCAATGATGGAGAGGAAATCTGGGAAACCATCTTAGGCCCCATCCCCGCCCAAGTCAACGCGGCGAAGTTTATTCCGCCTGCCCCGCGCTCCTTACGGCGAGAAGTTCATGCGGCGCAGCAGGTCCTGGAAGCGGCGGGTGGGTGCCGGAGGCGAGATCAGTTTGGGTCGGTGGGGACGAGGCACTTCAGCTCTTCAAACCCAGTTGAGCACGACGTTGATTTGCATGGGTGCCGAATCCGGTGCACCTCGCTGGACCATCAGGTACCGCTGGCCGCCGGATATGACGTCGTAGTTTGCACGAGACAAGGTGGCCATTTGGAAGGTTGCTTCGAAGAGCAGCCTGGGAGTGCCCGCGCTGAAGGATCGTCAAATGAACGCGAGCGACGATGTGCATGTAGCCCCCTGCCGTCGCGTACCGATCTGCGGCAGCGGCCCTGATGTGAGCGAGCGCGTCGGTTTTTCGCCCGAGCGCATCGAAATATAAACCGACGTACAGGTGGGCGTAGAACTTCGATTGGACGTCGGCGCCGGCCATGGCCAGCACCTTGCCGGGGCTGAGGGCGCCTTGGAACATCTGGTAGACCTCGCGCATCGGAACGCGCGCGTCTGGTCCCACTGGCAGAAGGGTCGTCCTCGCCTTCTCGACCGACTCCGCACGCGCCACGCAGAGAAAGTGCCAGGCCGCGTTTTCCACGTCGTTCGGGTTCACGGCGCGATGGGATTCAAACTGTTCGCGACAGTCACGGTAGCGACCTGCGTAGTACAAAGCGATGCCGCGCTGCCAGAGATAGGGCGCCTTATCAGGCACAAGCTTGGCCACATTGTCGAACTCGGCGACCGACTCCGCTACGCGGCCGCCCTGGAAATGGGCAATGCCACGATCGAGAGCACGTTCTGCCGCCGACTGGGCGTTGGCCGCGGCGGCGAACGCGAACATCGCCGACAGGGTGAGAATTTGGCGCATCCGGGCCGGGGTCGACGACCGGATGACGGCCGATATTTTGGCCTTCGCGTCAGCGGCGGAGATCGAGACACACGAGGGTGTTTTCGTTTCGCACATACAGAAATCCGTCGGCGATCGCCGGGTAGGCCCGGACGGTCGGCGGGAGGATCTGGGCGCGTACCAGCGGCCGGAAGGCATCGGGCGACGCTGCGGCCATCACCAGCTCGCCGCTTTCGCGCAGGATTAGCAATCGATCGCCGACGAGCGTGACTGTGCCAGCACGGAACCGATCCTCACTCCAGCGAACCTTGCCCGTCGCCAGCTCGACCGCGCGGAAACTCGGACCGAACTCCTGACGTCCGTGAAACCCGTACAAATGTCCGTGGTGGTGCACACTCGTGGCGTAGTGATTCGAGAGCACCTCGTCGGATGCCCATAAGTTGATGAGCTTCGAACCGTCCACGCGCAGCACCGCCGCGCCCGGTCCGTACTCGGCCGACACGAAGATCAGGTCCCCGATTACCAGCGGCGTCGCGACGTTGACCGACGACGCCTGCCGCGCCCGCCACGCCCGCCGAAACTGCAACGTCCCTGTCGTCGGATCGAGGCCGACGAGACCGTTGCGCGTGAGGAAGATCGCAGATCGGCGGCCGACAATCGTCGTGCCGGTCGCCGACGAATAGCTCGCCTCATCGTCGGTGGCCGTCCAGAGCACTTTGCCGCTTTTCGCGTCGAACGCGACGATGCCGGCCCTTCGGCCGCCGATGTTGGCCAGAAGCCTTCCATCTTCGACGAGCGGCGAAGTTGCAGCACCGAAATAGCCTTTCGGCACGCTAAACCGCGCCCTGGTGTCTTCGCTCCAGATCCGCTTGCCGTCCGCGAGGCCGATCGCGTGCAGTTGCCCCTCTGCTCCGAACGTGTATATGACGTCATCCACGACGACGGGCACCGCCCGCGGCCCTTCGTCGAACCCGAAATCGTCGCGATACGAGGTGGGATAAGAATACCGCCACTGGCTCGCCCCGGTGCGCGTGTCGAGGGCCTCGACCACTTCGCTATCGGACACTCGATGAAACAGGATCAGTCGGCCTTGAACGACAACCGGGCCGCTGAACCCGGCGCCGATGGACTTGCGCCAAACCTCACGCGGGCCGCTCGCACCCCAGGTCTCCGCGAGCGCCGGGCCCCGTGAGACGCCGTTCCTCTCTGGGCCTAGGAACTGCGGCCAGTCCTCAGCAGCCGTTTGGATCGCGATAGCGAGCGCGAAGACGACCGATAACATCAGTTGATGTCGAATAGACATACTCAATTGGAGTCGAATTCGTGATCTGGAATCTTGTTGGTCCCCGCCTTTGAGTTCCATAAAATAAATGCTTTCAGTTGTTATCGAACCACAGACCACATTCTAGCATCAAGGATGCAAAGCGTAGATCCGGCAACTGTGCACGGAAGGCGGCTGAGCTTACCCCAGGAAATCTACCCCTGTCGCTTCGGTAACTGAGGATGCCGAAGGGCAACCTGACCGCGTGCTTGCCTGGGGCATCAGCCATGCCAGTGCCACACGCCTGATTGGAATTGCTGGGAAGGGATTACACGAGGAGAGAGAGGCAATTGTTGGCCGGGGTTTCCTGGGCCTGTAGCCGGGCTCCGAGTGTGGTCGAGGAGGCAAGTCCCCGATTAGTCCGCATAAGTCGCCTACTGTTTAGTAATGGTCAGAGCGCAGAATCGGTAAACACATTTGCGTATCGTTTGGGCGACGTCCTTGTCCTGCGATAATGCGCGATACGAGGGCACTTGTCCGGTTGGCGCGTTATACATCCAAGTGGCGCACCGCTGAGCGGGTGGAAAGCAGCTATTTGAGCGGATTCTAGTATTCTGAAGCCTGCGGACCGCCGCTTACCGCCGCACCAGCGCCACAATGCGACATGGCGCGCCCGAGCCCTCACCAATCTTCATGGGTAGGGCCAAGAGGAGAGAGCCAGTCGCTGGTACCCGATCCAGGTGGGCGACGTTTTCGAGGCACCCAATCTGCGCCTCGGAAAAAATCTGATGAGCTTCGAAATCGCGCGAGGGGCCGTGGTCTATGCTGGCTGTATCGATGCCGACTACGGCGATCCGCCGCTGGACCAGGACCCCGGCCGCTTCGGGTGAAACCCCGGGGAAATGGAGATACTCGGTATCGCCGGGGACGTCGCTCCCAAGATACGACTTGACTTCGGGCCAAAACCGGCCCCAGCCCGTTCGAATTAGCACCCCTGCCCCCTCCGGGATCGCTCCATGCTGGCGTTCGTGAGCTTTGACGTCGTCCACCGAGAGTAAGTAATCGGGATCGGACTCGCATTGAGCGGAAATGTCGACGACCACGGCAGGCACGATGAGCCGCGAAAGTGGGATTTCGGAGACACTCTGTTTGCCCTCGGCGAAATGAATCGGTGCGTCGAGATGCGTGCCGCCGTGCTCGTTGCCCGCCAAGTTGTAAGAGCTGTACCAGTAGCCGCCCTCGGTCTGTCCCCAGGAGACCCGTTCATGCTCGAAATGTTTCCCGGTGGGCCAATAGACGGTCTGCTCGTCGAAGGTGTAAGTCAAATCGATAGGGCAGTAGTCTTCGAGGCTCGGGGCCGTGGGGCCGCCGCTGCAAGCACTCAGCCACAGGAGTCCGATCGTTATCAGGACGACGTGAAGGTAATTCATGGTGTTCTCCTTCCCTCGAGCCGGAATTTCCGTCTATATGATCATTTCCGAGTGCGCCGTGACACGACCGGACTCATCGGAACTGGCAATGCGGGCCGGTATGCCCTTCGAGGCATGGCGGGACTGATTCTCCAAACCGGAGGCTAACGTCGCGCTTAACCTGTGAGCGAGCGCAGCGAGCGAATCAGCTTCAAGCGCTTGTTGGGCGGCTTTGCTGGTCCCTCAGGCAGGACCTTCCTGAGACGAGAAACCTGATGAATCATCTCTCGGCGGGGGGCACGGCCTCGTATTCGTAGGTGTGCTGCGGGTCACGGAGCGTCAGCCGCGTGTAGGTCGCCTTGGCTGCAGGCGCGTTGAACTCGAAGCCGCGAACTCCTGGATCGATCGAGATAAACGAGGTTGTGCCGTCAGGATTCGCCTTGCTGGCCATGTGGCTTTTCCAGCCGGCGAACTGAAACACGACCTCGTCCTGGCCCGGGTGAACGACCAAGTCGCCGAGAGCCGCGTTCCAATACGAGCCCTCGAGCCGCTTAACTTCAGCCGGATCCGGAGGTACTCTCCAATCCTTCTGCTGGCCCGTCAGATACGCCTTGACCTCGCGCACATCCGATAGGAGGTCTTCCTCCGCTTCAGGCTTACCGTCGTAGATCACTTCCAGCGTGCGACGCATGACGGCGTTGGCGACGCCCCGACCGGAATCCGCGTTGGTGAGGATCACACCGCCGAGACCCAGGTCCGGAACGAAGAAGAAGTTGCTCTTGTACCCGAACAGCGCGCCGCCATGGCTGATGACGCGAATGCCTTTGACGTCCTCAAGCCAGAGGCCCATGCCGTACCAGGATTCCTCGCTTACGCGCACTTGGGGGGTGCGACGCGCAAGCAGGTTCGTTTCGCTTACGAACGTCGAGCCGTCGGGGAGCCGGCCGTTCGCGAGTTCTAGCCGAACGTAGCGAGCATAGTCCCGTGCGCTCGACCATGCGCCGCCGGCAGGGCGAATAGGGATTACAGAGTGGTTCAGCACCATGTCGATGGGCACGTTCTTCAGCGACATGTCCCAGGAGTAGGGTGACGCATAGTCACCCCTCAGCGCCTCGTCGAAGGAGAAGGTAGTTCGGTTCATCCCCAGAGGACGGAAGACCTTCTCGCGCATAACCTCGTCGTAGGCCTCCCCGAGGTCTTCGCCCGGCTTGATCGTCTGCGCAGCGATGTATCCGGCGGCCGAGGCAAGCGGATTGCTGTACTGGAAGAGCTGGCCAAACTCCGTCGTTGGTTTCATGGTTGCCAGCACGTCGAGCTGTCGTTGTGGCGACGAGCGGTGGAACGTGAAGCGCCACTCGAAGTCCTGCCTCGGGAGGCCCGTGCATGCGCAGAGCAGGTGCTTCACGAGGACGCGCTTGGTGACTTCGGGGTCGCCGAGCTTGAAGGGCGGGTAGATCTGCGTCACCGGTGTTTCCCAGCCGAAGCGGCGCTCATCGACGAGTTTGGCAAGCAGGAGTGTAGTGAGCGGCTTGGTGTTCGAGGCGATGAGGTACAAGCTGTCGGCGGTGACCGGCTCGGGCCGGCCGCGCTTGCGAACGCCGAAACCGTCTTCAATGACTGTTCCATTCTTGTCGAAGAGCACGACGGAGACGCCTGGAACGGCTGCGGCTTCGCGCATCTGGTCGATGAACTTCTTCAGGTACTCGACTCGCGCAGCGTCCAACGGCCGCGGCGTTCGCCCGACATAGGTCTCGCGGACGTAACCGGCAGGACGCAAACTCTTGAACACTAGCGCGATCTGCGAGCTTCGACGTTGTTCGGCCGCGCGAGAACCGTCGACCAAGAGAACGACCCCTTGCGAGCCCTTCCTGGCGGCAAACGCCGATACGCTACGCGATTCTTCGGGGGAGGTCTTGTACTCGGCCCAGTGGAACAGGTCCCAGCCCTCGCGGCCCGGGGAGTCGGAGGACGCGAGTTCCTCCCGGTCGAAGCCCGGTCGCCGGCGCGACCAGGCCGTAGAAATGGCGGCGTTCAATCCGGCGCCGGCATCGACCTCAACTAGTTCGATCTTCAGTTCGTTCTCGGGATCCTCAAGGGTGAGACCGTCCTTCGACTCGTTCACAGTCCAGTCGGTGGCAACCTTCAGCGTGGCGCATGAGGGAAGGGTCAGACTGCGTTCAGCGGGCGGAGCCTGCGCGTGAACGCCTCCCGACAATCCGACGAGTGCGACGAGAAGGGCGATCGTACCGCTGTTCCGTTTGCGAGGCATCGAAACCCTTCTTCCATCCCGGTAGCCACAGTGCGGCCCCGTGGTTCGTACTTCGTTTCGTACCATTAGCCGCCCAACGGCGGGCTCAAGCTGCGGCGGCATGGCTACACGCTGTTTTTGACCGCCACCGAAGCCGTGTTGTTCCTGAGTTCACCGCAAAGCGCGCAGAGAGCGCAGAGGATGTCTCCGCAATCCGCAGTCCACAATCTGCAATTCGCAATTGGCAGTCCGCTAGACCTAGCCCACGTGGAGGATGTGGTTACGTGCAATCTTGTCAATCGACGTCGTGCCCGCTTGCCTCATCACCATCATCAGCTCAGCATGCAGTAGATCTAGGACGGCTTGAACGCCCTTCTGGCCAAAGGCCGCCAGTCCCCACAGGTAGGGCCGACCAATACAGACGGCATCGGCACCAAGTGCCAGGGCCTTGAACACATCAGTGCCACGACGAAAGCCACCGTCAATCATCACAGGAATTCGGCCGTTCGTCACCTTAACAATCTCCGGCAGACATTCAATCGTGCTGCGCCCGCTTGCTTCGGCTCGCCCCCCGTGATTCGACACGATCAGTCCGTCCACGCCATGCTCTAAACAGAGTTCTGCGTCCTCCCACGTGACGATTCCCTTCACTAACAGCTTCATGCTCGTGGCATCTTTCAGACGGCGAACGAACTCCCAGGTGATACCAGCAGCGGCTGGGCGCCCAAACTGCGATAGATCAAGACCGCGAAGCATGGGTTTTCGCCGTAATCCGTGGTGAGGGTCGCTGCGGTTGTGACATACGCTGCAGTCTCGATTGTCCGTTTTTGCAAGCCGCTTGCTCGTCTCGCGATTGCTGCCGCCCTGCGCATCTACGGTCAGTACCATCACTGGACAACCCGCCTGCTCCACCCGTTTTAGCAAGGTCGTGGTAATGCTCCAGTCCTCGCCGGGATACAACTGGAACCAGACAGGTGCGCCTCGCTCGCGGTTCACGTCCTCGACTGAGGCGGTTGAGGTTGTGGACAGAATCTGTAAGGTCGACGTCTCTTTCGCCGCTCTCGCCGTGGCGATTTCCCCCACAGGGTGACATAACTTGCCGCTGCCGGTCGGTGCCAGGCCAATCGGCGAATTAAAACGTGTTCCGAACAACTCTACTGAGGTGTCGATTTTGCGGACATCGATCAGGCGACGCACGCGCAGCTGGAATTGCCTAAAGCCCTCGCGGTTGGCACGCACCGTGGCATCGTCGTCTGTGCCCGTCGCCAGAAACCCGTAGTGGCCGGGCGGAAGTTTTTCGCGCGCCACAGCGTGAAAATCGAACACGTTGATTGCCTCGTTAGCCGAAGAGATGATCTCACCCAACTCATACGCTTCGCGACAGTCTTCATCGGCGGCTGCCAAAATGCCGCGCATAGGCGCCCATACTCCGCAAGCGAACAATGGACTAGCAGCGAGATACCGAAGGAAAGTGCGACGAGCCCGTACGCTAGTCATGAACGATAACCTTTCGATCCTGCCCCTGTTGCTATTCATGTAACGGGAATTTTCGATTTCAACTTTCCTTGGCTCCGGAGTCTATGTTCAGGCGTCCTGCCGCGTCAAGCTCGAATCCCCAGGCCTCTCCTGGCTCGCATCTCGGACTGACGGTCGGGCCTGTAGGCAAGGGAGAGAGAACCGGGAATCCCTGAGGTGAGGCCCTCCGAGGATCACCCCTCCCCCTGTTCAGCAAGTGCGGGAGCTCAGTTCCAGGCCAAGGCGTGTATACTCACGAGTTCCGAAGGGCCACAAAACTAATTCCAGGTAGCAGGTGAGTTGAGTATGAACCTCTTTTCCGGCTGAACCAGCAGGATCCGGCACTTATCGGTGTTTTCAAGTAAGGCAAGCAGCTGTGTTGACCATGCGGATCTGCGATTGACACGGAGGGCAACTGGCGTATGCTTTTGAGCAAAGGGGAAGCTCAAGTCCGAAATTCCGGGTAACAATCACCGGGAGAAAGGAATGCGAAGAATGGCAGCAAAGTCGGTGTGGAAAGCATTGGGAGCGATTCTTACGCTGTGTGCGCTGTGCGCAATGTTGGGTGGGTTTTCGGAGCCAGTCCCGGCCGCTCGCGCCAGGGCAGAGACGCCGAACATCATCTTCATCATGGCCGATGATCTTGGGTACGGGGACGTCGGCTGCTACGGAGCGACGAAGGTCCGCACCCCAAACATCGACCGGATCGCTCGTGAAGGCATGCGCCTCACCGACGCACACACACCATCTTCTGTGTGCTCGGCCACGCGATACGGCATTCTTACTGGACGATTCTGCTGGCGGACCCGCCTGAAGAAGCACGTGTGCCAGGTGAACGAGCCCTTGCTGATCGAACTAGGGCGAATGACCGTGGCGTCGCTTCTGAAGTCTGCCGGTTACAGGACAGCCTGCGTCGGGAAGTGGCACCTGGGCTTTGGCGAGAAGGGTCCGGATTGGAACGGGGAGCTGAAGCCAGGACCCTTGGAGGTCGGCTTCGACTACTTCTTCGGCGTACCGACGACGAATAACTGGCCGCCTTTTGTGTTCATAGAGAACCATCGGGTTGTCGGAAAGGAAGCTGATGAGGTAATCAAGCTCGGTGGCGGCACATCTGAGACCTACGACCCGCACGCGAACCCGGGAATGCCCGTCATATTCATGAACAGCGCGCTGATGGATGAAGAGCACCTTGCGGAGCGCAAGAAATGGGTGAAGGAGCGCGAGATCGCCGCCACGCGCGATGAAGAGGAAGTTGCCCTGGTCCAGACCGCCAAGGCCGTCGAGTTCATCCGGAAGAATCGGAGCCATCCATTTTTTCTCTACTTTCCGACCACCAACATCCACATCCCACTGACGCCGAACCGCAAATTCAAGGGAAGCAGTGAGATCGGCATTCGTGGCGACTTCATCCACGAGCTGGACTGGTCGGTGGGTGAGGTTCTCAAGACGCTAGACGAGCTGGGCCTCACGGAAAAGACCTTTATCGTGTTCACCAGCGATAACGGAGGCCACCCCTTCAATACCACGCCGAAGGGCGAGGAGATTGACCAGACCGACAACGGTCACAGGTGTAATGGGCCCTGGCGGGGTCTGAAAGGCGACATATGGGAAGCAGGGCACCGAGTGCCATTCGTCGCGCGGTGGCCCGGGAAGATCCCTGCGGGCACAACTTCGGATGAGCTGATTTGCCTCACGGATCTGATGGCCTCAGCCGCCAGCATTGTGGGGCGGGACCTCCCGAAGGACGCGGGCGAGGACAGCATCAATATCCTCCCCGCCTTGCTCGGGCAGAAGCGAGCGAAACCCCTTCGTGAGGCCCTCGTGCATCACTCTGCAAACGGCATGTTCGCCATCCGGCAGGGGAACTGGAAGCTGATCGAAGGCGTCGGGGCCGGGTGGCAGAATCTGAAGCCTGCATCAGGGGAGCCTCCCGGACAACTGTATGACATGGCAAAGGACCCCACGGAGAGCAACAACCTGTATAAACAACGGCCGGATATTGTGGCAAGACTGGAAGCTTTGCTGGAAAAGTACAAGAGGGAAGGCCGCAGTCGGCCCTAGTTGAGAGGTGAGTCTCATGCTCATCCCCTTGCCATTGACTCGAAACTCAAGGATCGGCGGACCGAAACCACCAAAACTCCACAAAACTGAGCATCCGGGTTCTCTACTAAGCGGGGAGTTGGCGCGAGGCCAGAAGGGTCGTGGCCAAGGTGGGGCAGCTCAGTCGCGGATTGTGTACTGGCGGGACTGCCCGGTGCGGCCGTTGGTGACGGTATAGCTTGTTCCGTCGAGGGCCACTGCGACTTTGATCAGGTGCCCCTGGCACTCCTCTTCCGTGCCCAAATTGGCGATCAGCTCCGGCGCCGTGTTCCCCTTGTCGCCGTAGTCCAGGTTCCGGTGCCCCTGGTGGATGTCCTCCAGGCTGGGGAGCGAGCGCAGCGTTTCCATCACCTCGGGGTAGATGCCTTTGTGAGGCCCGTTGTTCGCCACCGCCACCTGCGGCTTCACGCTGCGGAGTAACACAGGGTTGCTGCTGACGTCGAGGCCGTGGGCCGTCACCTGGTAGAGGTCCACCCGGCCAATCACGTTCACCGGACAGGCCAGCTTGTGCTCGACGTTCCAGTTCAAGTCGCCCAGGTCGAGAAAGCGGAATTTCCCTAAGGTGAGCACGAAGCCCAGGCTCTGCGCGTTCTCGCTGGTGTCGGTGGGCTTGGGCTTCGCCTGTTTGCACTCAGGGTTTTCTTTAGCAGTCTTGAGCTGGATCACCTCGCCACCTGAGGTTACCACCAGCAGCCCGATGCGTGCCGCACCCGCAACTTGCTTCAGCCGGATTTCGTCGCCGGGCCGCAGCGCCTGCGTCTGGCCCTTGGCCGCCTCCAGATAGGCTTCGTACAGCTTGGGGTCTGCGGGGTCTTCGGGAACGTCGGCCCGCCCATTGTCGTAGAACTTGCCGATGGGGATCAGCTTGCTGAGCTCGGCCACTCCTCCGTAGTGGTCGCCGTGGAAGTGGCTGGTCAGAAGGTGGTCGATTCTCTTCAGCCCCGCCTGTTGCGCCGCCTGGTACATGCGTTTAGCATCCCGGCCGTCCTCCCGTTGGTTGCCGGTATCCATCAGCAGCGATTCCCCGGCGGGCGTGACGATCAGCGTGGCCGCTCCACCTTCCACGTCCACAAAGTAAATTTCCAGGTGCCTGGCGTCGGCAGGAGCCTCCCGGTCAACGGCTGGCTGGCAGGCTGCCAGGAAGGTCAGTACAAGTAAGCCGATAAATGGTCGCATAGGGGCCGAAAGCATACATCAGCGACTCTGTCGCGACTGTCGCGGTTTAGCCGGGTATCCCCGGCTTTGTAGAGGATACCCATGCCGCCGCCACCCAGCTTCTCCAGAATGTGGTAGTGGCCCAAGGTCTGGCCGATCATGGCAAGGAGCCCCCCTCTCAGGGGCCATGCTACGCCCCGCCCTCAGCCAAGTCAACGCGGCGGCTCGGCCAGTTGCGACGGTGGTCGCTGCCGCACTGGAGGAGTCCAAGCGGCACGAGATACCGCCTTGTCACCAGCAATGCCCGATAGATTGCCCCTAACCCCCCAGTTCCGGTCCGGCTGCCAACTCCCGAATGGTCGCCGCTCCTCCTCTGACAGCCGGCGGTCACTTGGACGTATAGTCGGCTATCCGGACAAGTGCCTACTTGGAGGCGCAACCCGAGGGGCAATGTAGAGGTGCGAAGAGTCTAGGTCGTGCCCGGCTGGGTTGTCAACGAGGGTGCTGGCCGAGACGACGGGCTTTCAGGACCCGGCGAGGATCGCTCGGAGCCCCCAGAGAGAAGAACTGTGCTGGAAGGGCTCAGTTGGAGGCCAATGCGTGTACACTCACGAGTGCCGGAGGGCCAAAAAACTAACTCCGGGAGAAATGGGTGAGCGCACTTCTACAGCGCTTGTGGCATGAGGAGCAAGGTCAGTCGCCGCGAGGTTGAGAACCGACACCGCTAGTCGTCCGGTAGCTCTTCCTCGTCCTGCAGTTCAGGCTCCTGGAGTTCACGGCCTTCTTCCATCAGTTTTACGGTCGGCGCTGACGTTCCTAGCCGGCTGGGAATTTCAACGACTTCTGCCATGCGCTGCTCAAGGGCGGCCACCCGGAGTTTTAAATCCCTCACCAGCATCTGTATAGCCGAGATTTCCACCTCCACTACGCGAGCCAGGCGCGGGCTGCGGGGGCGACCATTGAACTTCGCGAGTTTCTCAGCGCTCACAGGCAACGACTCAACGCCCCGATCCGGCGCGTCCCGCCAGAGGCGGGAGGGGCGATAAGGGGCTAGGCCTTCTCGCACGTCGCGAGTGGAAGGGTCCAGGCGGGTGATCGCGGCCTTGTATGGGAAGTTTGGATCAGGCATGGGAACATTTATACACGTTCAAGCCCTTAAAGAGGGGAATTATATACGGTCTTACCCATGCTAGGGGGGGGGGCCGGCGCCGGGAGTTGTGCAGTTAGGGCAGGCACTAAAAAGATTATGATCCGAACTGGCGAAGCAACACAAAAGTCAGGCCGGATGCTATGGTTACCGCCAAGCCGATTGCGGAAAACAGGAGAACGATCGCCTTCCACAGAATCCACTCTCGTGTTGCCAGATGCTTCATCTCGATCTTGATTTCCCGAATGTCTCCCTCGATCTTGCCGAGCCGGTTCTCAATCCCATTCCCTCCGTTAGATGACATCGAACGGGGAGGGAATGGACGAAGATTGCTTTCCGTCATTCCGGATTCTCCCAAACCTGAAGTTTGTCTACCAAAGCCCTGTCGGCAACACCGTCGTAGCGTGAAGCTTCGATGACCACCCCGCTACATTCTCCAACTTTAATGCCCAGATCGGAAACAACCTCTGAAGGCGTCTGCCGATTGCTGCGAACAAACCAAACTCCTAATGTATTGGCAACTTCGTGGCGAAGGCTTTCGTCAAAAAGTCTGGTGAGTCGGCCTTCGCACAGATGGTCTCCCGCTACTATCACAACATAAATCGGCATGGATTTCCTCCGAGGATTGCATTATGCAAGCGAAAAGACCACAAAGCCTAGGGGAATCGCACCCCAATCAGAACTTTAGTGCCTTTCGTGGAAACGAAGGCCCAAGATGTTGCGTGGGGTTAACTGCCGAGGCATACCCCGGGCTTCCGGATCTGGCACACACCGAAGTCCGATATAAGATTCCCCTTGACATCCGCCCCGCCCTTGGGTAAAATCCTTCCATAAAGGAAGGTTACTCAATGGCCCATCGCGCTCCAGGTAGGCACTACCGCAAGGGGATTTCGCTAACCGAGCTGGCCCGACTCTTCCCGGACAACGACGCAGCCGAGAAATGGCTCACAGCGACCCTGTTCCCTGGGGGGATATGCTGCATAGCCTGTGGCTCGGTGAACGTCCAGCAGCGGCCCACCAGGAAGCCTCAGCCCTACCGTTGTAGGGACTGCCGGAAGGATTTCTCCATCAAGTCCGGCTCACTCATGCAGGGATCGAACCTCGGTTACCAAACCTGGGCCTTTGCCATCTACATCCTCACCACCGACATCAAGGGAGTGTCCAGCATGAAGCTCCACCGGGCACTCAACATCACGCAGAAGAGCGCCTGGCACCTAGCCCACCGAATCAGGGAGAACTGGACCGACAAGACCGCTCCATTCTCAGGGCCGGTGGAAATCGACGAAACCTACATCGGCGGCAGGGAGCGCAACAAGCACGCCAACCGGAAGCTCCGGGCCGGGACCGGGGGCACAGGCAAGACCATCCTGGTAGGTATCAAGGACCGTGAAACGAACGCTATCAGCGCGGGCATCGTAGGAAATACCGACAGGGCCACACTGCAAGGCTTCGTTGCCCCACAGATAGCCGAGGGTGCCACGGTTTATACCGATGAGGCCGCCGGATACCAGGGGCTCCAGAATCACGTGCCGGTGCGCCACGGCGTCGGCGAGTTCGTCCGAGGCCAAGCTCACGTTAACGGGGTGGAGTCGTTTTGGTCACTGCTCAAGCGGGGCTACCATGGCACCTACCACAAGATGAGCCCGAAGCACCTGGGCCGCTACGTGAGGGAGTTCTCCGGACGGCACAACCAGCGAGACATGGACACTGTGGATCAGATGCGGGCGGTTGCAAGAGGACTAGCCCTGAAGCGGCTCCGGTACAAGGATTTGGTACGCGGGGGCTAGGCGTAGAGTATCAGTTTTTGAAATAGCTCAAGACCGAAACCACTGCCACGGCCAAGGCCGATCCCGCCACAATGTAGGCAAGCAATCTGCCCTCACGTCCTAACAAATCCAGGAAAGCAACAGGTTTCCCGTCCACGCAAAACCTCCCTTCCTCGTCAATCTGAATCCTCCTGGAATCCTTAAAGGTCCAGGGACGCAGCTTCTTCCCGTCCATTATAGAACATCACTTGCTCAGTGCGCGGGAGCTAGGTCTGCTTCAGGTAGCGCCACTGGTCCTTTGGCTTTGGTGGTCCCTTCAAGGTCCGGGCAACGTTTTCCGGAGTGTCTGGGATCGGCGGGGGCATGGTCAGCTTGACGGGCCGGCCGCGCTTCGGTTTTTTAGGCTTTGTCATTGAAGGAAGCGCAGGAGGGAAGTAACGCCGCTCAGGAAGAGCCCCAGCGCGCCCAAGGCCAAGAACAACCACCAGTCGCTCTTCATGTTTGGTATACTAGCAGCATGACTACAAAGCCTCAAGCGTTGCCAAGTAGTACTTCAGCAAGTACAGCGTGTTCTTCGCGGCCAAATCCGGAGGGGAGTTCTGTTCCCGCAGACGGTCATAAAGGCGGTCCACGCCCTTCTGCAAAGATGAAAAGAATTCCGGATTCTGCGAGCTATGTGCTTTGGCGTAGACAGCAAGAAGGCTGGCCATGGCCGCGTACTGACGAAACTCCGCGTGGGTATTTGACTCGAATGGAAGCTCGGCGCTCATAGGTTCTCCTTTCAAGGTAGGGGGGCCTGGCACCGGTCAAAGTTTTCGGCCTCCCGCTTTGTGGAAGCACGATTCCTGTCACTTCGTTGCCCGGTCTATTAGCGGCGCGGTTTTCCTCGCGGTTACCGCCTTTGTAAGCTCGGGAATGCTCTCCCCTAAATCGTAGAGGTCCGACTCTATGCGTTCGAGAACCGACAGGAATCTGGCTTCTATACTGGGATTGTCTGCGAAGAATCGAGCCAGTCCTGCTTGCATATCTTCTCTTGTTTGCCTTGCCATTCGTTTTCTCCTTTCAAATCAAGCACACTTCCGGCGCCTGGGTTTTCCGGAACGTTGTTGTTGACAGGGAAGGTCTAACGGTGGGAGAATGCTCTTGGCCTTACCGTTAGAATCCTCCTGTCAGACCAGTTCAACCGTTTGCACCGGTCGAACTGCGCCTAGTATACCACGGCATCTTACGGTAAATTCCCTTGACCCCCATCCATATTCCCACGGCGGCAAGTCCGAGTAGGCCGAGAAGGGGTACCAGCAAGTTGAGAAGCAATCCGGCCACACACAGGGTAATGTAAACCGCCAAAATCCAGCCTACGAATTCCCATATCTCCATGCCGCTTTCTCCTTTCAATACGCGGGGTAGGACTCCACAGTCAACTCCACAGTCAACTCGCTCAGGTTTCCTATTAGGTAGATTTTAAACGTTCCCTCCATAGTGCGCGTCTGTTTAGCGGAAACTATGACCGCGTAGTCTAGCAGCACAGAGTTCACATAGAACCCGTCCGAATCCCTGAACAACGCAGTGAAACTATAGTTCTGCCTCCTGCTGGTCGGATTCCTAACTGTAAATCTGTAGGAATACCCGGCCTGCAAGTGGTCCCCGTAGGATTCCTGCGCAAGCAGCTTTGTCGCAAACGCCTCGATGACAAAGGTTTCGTCCGAGGGAAGGGCGGCATCCTCGCCCGGGGGCGGGTCGTCTTCAACAGTGTCGGGGAGTGGGTGCGCGGAAAGGACATCAACGAGCTGCTTCGGCCCTTCTCCGAGCGCCGGGTAGTCGCACATTTGAAGCCCAAGCGCGGTTGCCTCTCCGTAAACGCGCAGTGTCCCAAACTCGCCGTCGGTGCCTGGAATCTTCTCTATCAGCATGAAGCTCTGCTGAAAGACGTTCTCAAGTTCAGCGCGACCGAGAACGTTCCCCCGCACACCAACTGCCTCCAGTGTGACATCTTGCCCGGCGGCAAAGACAACCACACGGTTATCGCAGCCTTCATAATAGAGAAACGGCACCGCGACTCCTGGGGCAGATAACGGCTTCGGGTTTCCCTTCACAAACCGATATTTGTCGCCCGCGAAGTGGTTGACGTAAAAAACATCAGTAGCTACGCAGCCATCCCCGTCGTCTACGACCTCCGCGTACCCGTGGCGCCTTGATCCTTCAGGCGGGAAGTACACATAGCCGCTTCCCTTTGGGGCCATGTGTCGGAAGTAGAAGCCTGGCCACGTTTTTTCGTAAGCAGTGAACTCTAGCGGCCCGCCATCGGAATCCTTGAAGGCGACTTCGTAGGAGGAGGATTCCTCGCAAAGGTTGTGAACGTGAAACGCGGTACTCCATTCAGAACCTTGCGAAACGTAGGGAATGTACTTGGTTTCCGAGAAGGCTAGCTGGGCCGCGCCCAGCAAGGACAACAGCACGAGCGGGATGATCCGCATGTGGAACTCCCTTTAGTGAAATTCTCGGTCCTGTGTCGGAGGAAGGATCAAACAGATAGCCTGGGCAACGGTGTAAAATGCCCCCAGGCTCGCTCTTCCTCTAACACAGGACGAGTGGGCTTAGAGTCCGCTGGGTGTTTCTAGGCACCCGGCGGGCTCGCCTTGGCAGCCTGGATGCTATCCCATCCAGACCGCCGAGAGCAAGTCAGAATCACAGGGGGCCACATGACGAAAGAAACTCAGAAACAGGATCGCCCACTTGATCCGCTTGTAGTCTGGCTTGGCTTGCTATCTTTAACACTGAAACAAAGCGAAGAGCGTCAAGCAGGGCAGAACGTGGAATCTTATGTCCTCGTGGCCTTAACGGAGATGGTCCGGGCTGTAACCGACCATCCCTCATCTCTTCAGGAGTCAGAGAAGCAAGAGCTCGCCAGAATTCACGGTCTTTTCTTGGTAGCTGGAATTTCGCCATCGGTTCAGTTTTTTGCTTCCAATCCTCCCGGTCCTGTTCAGTGATTTTGACAAGAAGCGATTGCCCAGCCAGACCGCCAATGGCAAGGCGGAAAGAAAGGATCAAATGCCTGAAACGCCAAAACCCTTTCGCTTGTGCATAAAGGCGACAACAGGACGCCTCACTCCGAAGAAGGGTCAGAGTTTGGTCGCCCTACAAATCCAGTCCATTGAACCTCAATGGAATCCTGGCGCAATAGTTCCAGTAACTCATCAGTTTGCTCTGACCTGCGAGGATGCACTTGCCCTAGCCACTCAACTTCGTATAACTGCGGAGAGAATTCAAGCTGAGTCAAAGTAAATCTCCTGCTTCCGCTCCGGCGTGGGGCTCAAAGTCAGAAAGAAAGGATCAAGCCGATGAAGTTCAACCTCGATCAAGCTGAGGGCCTGATAGAAGCCATCGAAATAGTTCCCGTGCCTGGAGAGAGCTCTCTACTCGGCCTATGCTTTCACATTCTACCGCCTCCCCACCGTCCTCAAACAGGCCATAAAACTTCTGTCTTGTTGATTGAGAAGAACACGCTACGAACGCTATGTGGTTTTCTGGAAAACGTGGCTTCAGCTCCCGGCCCTGTTCAGTGATTTCGTCAGCCATCTTGCCCTCTGCTGCGCGGCCGCTCAAATCCAGAAAGAAAGGATCAAATCAGACAATGCCTGAATCTACAGTTCCCAGTAACGACGATCTAATGGAAGTCATCGACGCTGTTTGTCAAGCAGCGATTGCGCTAATTCTAAAGCTTTGCGAGCAACCGGAACAGGATCGGACGCCAGCAACCGCCATGCAAATCCTGAAAGACATTGCGGACATGGCTGAGCAGGACGGGGGGACCCCTGTTCTTCAGAAGGCGACGTATTACCGGCTTTCTCAGTTGTTCGCGACATGTTTGTCTCTCCGTGATGTTAAGAGCCTGAAGATCAATTGAACACGAAACCCTGGCGTCCAGCGATGGGGCTCAAATTAGAACACTCCCCGCTTCTTACCCCCCGCCCGGCATGGGTAAGACCGTATGTAATTCCCTTAAAGAGAGGGTCAGACCTATGCAACGTTTCATATCTTGCACCCTGCCCTAGGGCTACTCGACAGCGAGGGTGATGGTGTTGGAAGTGGAGCCGCCCAGGTCACGCCAGCTTTGGTTGTCAATGACGGCAGTGCAACCCACCCACGTCAGTGGGTGTGCCGGGCGCCACATAAAGTCATTATGTGTCATTCCGAATTCCAAACTGGCAATGGCGGCTGGTACCATCAGGATCGTCGCCCACGGGCCGAGCTGGAAGCCTGTGCTATCCTGGCAGAACGTAGGTAAACACTAGCCCGTTAGTCTGGACTATCGTCCTTGTGCGCTTCCCCGAAGGCAATCCAAGCCACTTGTCCGGTTAGCGCGTTATACCGTCCAAGTGCCAGCGTGGCAGCATCGGTAAACGCTAACCGACTCCTGAGCAACTAACCCCGTTCCTCCTGGTGCTGACTGGCCTCTGTCAGTTGGAAGCTAGTGGGTGCTAAGGGAGTTCGGTTCTCTAGGAGTCACAAGACTCCTCGCTGCCGAAGATCACGCACCACGGCGATGAGGTAGAGCATCACGGCGACAATCAGTAGCGGCGCGCCCAAAAAGAGGCCCACACCCACACTCCAAGGAGCAAAACCACTCCACAGGAATAACAAGACGCTCAATAACCCAATGAGCGCACATGCCACCGCTATGCGCACCAGCCTGTTGATGACCGTTGCTTCCTCTGAGGTATTCATGGGTACCTCGCGGTGGAGAGGCGTTCGCCTGGGACAGGGTGCGGCGGCCCATGGCAGGTAGAGCAGCTCACTCGGTCGCGGACCAGATCTTTGGCCAGTGCCCGGTGGCTCTTGCCCCTGTCGAATTTCGACGTCCCCTCGTGACATGTCAGGCAGTTGGAATTCGGATAGCTGCCGCTGTACTGGATCGGCTCCTCCCACGTGGCTGTGACATAGAGCAACCAATGGCGAAAACCGTCGCGCTTGGCCGCCAGCGTGCCGTGCGCTCCATAGGTCGTGTGATACATGTAGCACTGATGGTCGGGGACCCACCTATTCCTGTAATGGCGGGCCGCCAGAGTTGCACTGAAGGGATCTCTCATGTCGTTGATAAACGGGTCCATGACGTGGCAGGTGGCGCAAGCGTCAACCTTCTTGGTCTCCTCGGAAACCATCGTGGCCATGCTCATGAGGGTGATGCCCGGAAGTACAAAAAGTCCCAGGAAAAGCAGCCAGTGATATGTGGCTCTCCGGAAGCGGTTGCGGTAGACGAACTCAATGAGTACCAGCGCGACGATCGCGACCACGGCCGCTGCCAGCCCCAGGCCGCGCATGAATTCTCCCGTCGACAGCGCTTGCTCCGCGTCCCTCACCCTTTCGGAAGCGAACACCACAAGTGTGGCTAGACACATACCCACCCTACCTCTCAACCCGCTTCTGGTTGGCCCGCACAGTTTTCATCCCCCCGCGCCCCGGGACACTTTCCGTTGGACAGAGACGGTACATAGCTTGTACTCCGGCTGCTTGGAAATGGGATCGTACACATCGTTGGTTGCTACGTTTACCAAGTGACGCGCCGAGTGAAACGTCGCAAAGACAACACCCGGGCGAACCGTGCCTCTTAGTCGGGCGACGAACTCCACCTGTCCTCGTCGGCTTCGCACAACAACTTCGGCTCCCTCCTCGATACCAAGGGAATGAGCGTCCTGCGGATGAATCTCGAGAAAATTGGGCCGGATACCGTCTAGCGCTGCCACTCTGCCTGTGATGGTCATGGTGTGCCAGTGCTCCAAGATCCGCCCTGTGGTGAGAACCAGCGGGAAATCGTCCGTGGGTGGGTCCTTCGGTTCCTCCTGGTGGTGCAGCCAGATGACCGCTCTGCCGTCGGGTCGTCCGTAGAAGTCGAAGCGCCCGCCGCGACGGGCCAAAGGGTCTTCGCCGGGCAAGTAGCGGCGGCATGTGCCGGGATGGGCTTCGGAGGGACACGGCCAGCGCAGGCCCCGCTCTTTTTCGAGACGTTTGTACGTGATGCCAGAGAAGTTGTACTTTGAGTGGGCTGAGATCATCCGCCACTCTTCCCAAACGTCCTGGGGCGTGCGTGCCGAGATTAGCTCGCCAAAGCCCAAGCGGTCTGCCAGTTCCACCAATATCTCCAGGTCACTGCGTGCCTCCCCCGGCGGCTCCACCACCTTCGGTACCAGGTGATAGCGGCGCTCCGATTGGCTGAAGACGCTCTCCTTTTCCGCCCACAGCGCTGCCGGCAAAACCACGTCGGCAAATTGCGTAGTCTCGGTGGGATGAAAGGTATCGGCCACCACGAGGAATGTCTTCTGCATGGCACGGCGATAACGGTCGGCGTTGGGGAGCGACTGCGCAGGATTCGTGGACATCACCAAGCAGCACTTTACATCGCCCCGTTCCATTGCCTCGAAAAGAGCTACCGCGTGATAGCCCGGCTTTGCGCTGATACGGTCGCGTGCAACACCCCAGAGATCTTCCATCTCGTGCCGGTCCCTGGGGTTGGTCACCACCCGTCCGTTCGGCAGCGCATGTGCCAGCGTACCTGTATCGCGGACCCCTCCACCGGCATTCGGCTGGCCGGTTAGTGAGAACGGGGTTGCCCCCGGTCGGCCGATCTGTCCGGTCAAAAGATGCATCGCCATCACCAGCCGATTGGCGGCGGTCCCTTGCGACTGTTGGTTCAGCCCCATGGTCCTGACCAGACCGATTTTTTGTACCAACCGTAGCGAGAGTTTACATCGCAGCCTGGGGCTGTGAAACTGGTTTCAGTGGCAGGGGAGGGGGGCTATAGCCCCCGGCGCCGGGGGCCTATAGCCGAGCGCCGAGTGCGGCCGCACCGTGTTGTATTGCACCCTCCACTGTTCAATCACCACCTGTGCCTCCTTCAACGAGTAGAAGATCTCTCCATTCAGGCATTCGTCCCGCAGCTTCCCATTGAAACTCTCGCAGTACCCGTTCTCCCAGGGACTGCCCGGTTCGATGTACAGTGTCCCTGTCCCTAGATTTGCCAACCACTGGCGCAGTTCTTGGGCGATGAACTCGGGACCATTGTCGGATCGAATCTGTTCCGGTATCCCTCGCCACAACATCACGTCCGACAACGCCTCAATGATTTGTTGGCTGCCCATCCTCCGCTCCACCCGGATCGCCAGGCATTCCCGCGTGTACTCATCCAGCAAGGTCAGCAGCCGCAGCGTTCTCCCCTCGTGCGTTCTGGCACTCATGAAGTCGTAGCTCCAAACGTGGTTCGGTCGCTCCGGCCGTAGTCGCACACAGGAGCCGTCGTTCAACCACAACCGACCCCGGGGCTTCTGTTTTTGCGGCACTTTCAGCCCCTCGCGCCGCCAGATTTGCTGTACTCGATCCTTGCCCACTTCCCATCCCACGCCCCGCAGTAAAGCGGTGATCCGGCGGTACCCATACCGCCCATACTTCGTTGCCAGGGCAATGACAGCTCGCGTCAGCTTTTCTTCGTCCAGCCGAGGATTCGGTTCCTATCGTTGCGTCCCTCTCCATTGCCCCAGCAGCCGGCAGGCATACCGTTCCGACAACCCGTGTTGCTCCCGCGCATGCTCTACCGCACAACGCCGCCGCTCAGGGCTTAGAAGTTTCCCTGTGCCACATCCCGCAGCACCTGCTTCTCCAGCGACAGCTCCGCGACCAGTCGCTTCAGGCGAGTGTTCTCCTTCTCCAATTCCTTCAGCCGTTTCGCCTGATCCAGCTTCAGCCCCCCATATTCCTTCCGCCACCGGTAGTAGGTCTGGGTGTGGATTCCGGCTTCTTTGCAGGCTTGGGGCGCAGTCTTCCCGTTCGCCATCTGCACTTCTATCTGCCGTAGCACCGCTACAATCTGCTCCGGCTTGTAACTCCTTGTCGGCTTGACCTCACTTCCTCCTCAAGTGGATTCTCTCTCTTTCCACTTGGTACAAAAAGCGCCGGTCAGGTCATCACCTCTGGCTGGGGGGAAGTCTTTAAATTGGACCTTCGAAACGAGGGCAGGCTCGTGTGGCGGTTTGATCCCAAGGTTCCCCGGGACGTGGTGCGCGTAGTCTGCTGCGGTATTAACAACCGTGGAGTAGCTATCGCAGAGGAAACAATTGTCGAGAACACGCTCGACGGTCGGACGATCGCGATCGACAAGCAGACGGGAAAGAAAGTGTGGGAGACACACCTCGCCCGTCCAGAAAAGGGGGAATCCTCTACGGCGGCTCCCTTAGTCGCCAAAGGTAAGGTCTTCACCGGCGTTGCCGGGGGCGAGTATGGGATCCGCGGCTGGATTGCGGCCCTCGACCTAAAAACTGGCGATCTAGTGTGGAAAGTTTACACGATCCCGGGCCCGGGAGAACCCGGGCACGAAACCTGGGCCGGGGATTCATGGAAGACAGGGGGAGGACCAACCTGGATCACTGGATCCTACGATCGCGAGCTTGAGACTCTTTACTGGGGTGTGGGTAACCCAGGTCCGGACTGGGATCCCTCCTATCGGGTAGGCGACAACCTCTACACGAGCTCGGTTTTGGCCCTTGACCCTGAGACCGGAAAGATCAAGTGGTACTACCAATACACACCGGCAGACGCCTGGGACTATGACGGCAATAACGAGAGTATCTTGCTTGACGTTGAGATTCGCGGCCAAAAACGTCGCGCCCTGATTCACGCCGACCGAAACGGATTCTTCTACGCCCTCGATCGAACCACCGGGCAGTTTATCTACGCCGTCCAGTTCGTAGACAAACTCATTTGGACCTCGGGCCTGGATCCTATGACGGGTCGACCCCTCGACCGGAATCCGAAAACGGTGCCCAGTCGGGATAACCCGAGAGCGCTCGTCTGCCCTGGGAATATGGGCGGGAAGAACTGGCCTCCAATGTCCTACAGTCCGAATGAAAGGCTCGCTTTCATCCCCGTCATCGAAAGCTGTAACGTGCTTGTTCATAAGCCGCAGGACTACAAGCCTGCTGAACTTTTTGTGGGAGGAGGACTGGACAACACGCAGAGCGAGATCACTGGGATTCTGACGGCATTCGATGTAGCGAGGGGTGAAATTCGGTGGAAGACGCGCACTTCATCTCCACTTCTCGGAGGCACGCTTGCCACTGCTGGGGGGCTCGTTTTCACAGGCGATCCTAGTGGGCGTTTCTCAGCCTACGACAGCTCCACAGGCGACGAACTCTGGCACTTTCAGACGGGAACTGGCATCAACGCCCCACCTGTCAGCTTCGCCGTGGATGGGCGACAGCAGATCGCAATCTTGGCGGGCACGGGGGGCGCCTGGCCTCTCTGGTTCATGGACTCAACACCGTGGCTCCAGGACGTCCGGCCGGGTGCCATGCTCTACGTCTTCGATCTGGCGGGCGAGTGAACCAGCAGCGCCACCGATAGTCCCATCCCCCTCGCGGCCCCAGTTACGAGGGCTACCTTTGTTGCTCGGGCTCATATGCGGGCCCCTCCAAGACTTTGGTCAACGGATCATAGCAGAACTTAACAGGGCACAGTGAAGCAGTCGTCGCAGTGCCATGATTACGACTGTTTTGGCGGCCCGAATGCTTGCGTCGTCGGGACTGCTTGGATCAGTGTTACCCTGTGCTGATCTGTGGTCCCCAACACTTTTGGGGGTGTGAATGACGGCGGTTGATTGGTTCGTGAAAGGCCTTCAAGAGCGCGGGGTCGAATGGGTCGCGACCCTGTGTGGACACGGGCTCGACCCCTTCTACTACGCCTGCCGCCAGGCCGGTCTGCGGCTCGTGGATACGCGCAACGAGCAGACTGCCGCCTACATGGCGGAGGTTCACGGCCGCCTCACGAAACGTCCTGGTGTGGCCGCCGTTTCGGGTGGTGTGGCCCACGCCAACGCGATGACGGGCGTCGTCGACGCCTGCCTCGATGGCGCACCGATGCTGCTGATCTCGGGCTCCCACGCCCTGCAAACGATGGGCATGGGCCACTTCCAAGATATTGACCAGCCGGCTCTAGCACGGCCGGCAACCAAGTTCTCCCGAGTGATTGATCGCCCGGAGAGGACCCTGCAGATTCTCGGTGAAGCGATGTCGAGCGCCGCGGCTCTTCCCCCTGGGCCGGTCCATCTGACGTTTCCGATGGATATTCAACAGGCCGAGATTACGGGTGAAGAAATGATCCGTCCCATCGCATCTCCCCCCATGCCTACATCACCAGGCGTGGACCTCAAACAAGCAGCGCAGAAGCTCTCCCAGGCTAAGAGACCGCTGATCGTGGCGGGTAGCGGAGCCTACTACGCCAACGAAGGGCAAGCGCTGTGCGATTTCTCAGAGCACTATTCGATCCCGGTCGTCGCCCCGATATGGGACCGCGGCGCGATTGACCGGCCGATCGAAAACTTCGTGGGTGTGATCGGTGCCGCGACCGGCGGGCCGCGCCTGTTGCCGGATGCCGACTTGATCGTGTTGGCCGGCGCGACGCCGGACTGGCGCTTGGGTTATCTGCAACCGGAGGCGCTCTGCGACGATGCCCAGGTTCTGCACATCGACCGCGGTTGGGCGGATCTGATGGGGAGTTATCGGAGCGTGTCAGGGCCTTCTCATACAGATTGGCTTTCCGAGGCCCGCCACCGCCGGCAAGAGTTTCGTGACGCAGTTGAAAGGAAAGCGGCCGAACAGGCCGGGGACAAGCTCCACGCCAGTCACTTGGTTCGCGCAGTGAAACAAGTGCTCACCGATGAGATGGTCTTGTTGTTTGACGCAGGCAGCTTTGGCCAGTGGTGTCACCAACTCCTGACGAACCGCTACCCCGGCCACTGGCTCACTTGTGGTCGGAGCGGTGTGGTCGGCTGGGGACTGGGAGGCGCGATGGCTGCGCGCTTGACCTATCCCGATCGGCCGGTGTTGCTGCTCGCCGGCGACGGTGCGTTCACCTTTACGGTCGGTGAAATCGAATGTGCCGTGCGCCAGGGCATCAGGTTCGTCGCTGTGGTTGCCGATGACCAGTCGTGGGGCATCACCCAATCCGGCCACGAGGCCAAATACGGCGAGGCCATCAGCAGCTCGCTCGGCCCAATTGACTTCGTCAAGCTGGCCGAGTCGCTCGGCGCGAGAGGCGTCCTGGCGACGACAGAAACGGCGTTCGCCTCCGCCCTCAACGAAGCACTGTCCGCAAAGACCGTCACGGTCATTCACGCACCGATCGTGGGCGGGGCTCCATGCGTGGCTCCGTGAGCGAAGTGGCGTAAGTCTCGCACGCCTATCCCAAGCAGCGATACACCCACACTCACGCGCAGATGCGTGGGGGAGGTGGAAGTGGGTTTTGCACCGGCTTGCTAGATCACCTCAACGTCCCAACCGAAGCCTGGCTTCTCGGACGGTCGCGTGTATATGCCCTCCGGGCCGCGGCTCAGCAGGTTGTCCTGCTCGTAGCGCTCATAGACCACGGCTGGACCACCGGGCGGTGGCATCCCTCCTCGGGAGAACTCCGCCCAGGGGGTGTTCGGGGTTGCCATGATGTAGTGCACCGAGTCACGCTGGCCGCCGCTGTGGGGAATGACCGGGATGTCGTAGGCCGCAGCCAGCGCCCCGATCCGCCGTAGCTCGGTCAACCCTCCGCACCAATGGACGTCCGGTTGCCAGATCTCGGCGGCATCGTGTTCGAGCAGTTGCCGAAACCCATACCGCGTATACTCGTGCTCGCCTGTGACGATGCGCGTGGAGCGAATCAGCTTCCGCAGCCGCCCCATTCCTTCGTAGTCGTGAGGGAGCAAGCACTCCTCCAACCAGTAGACCCGATAGGGCTCGAACGCTTCGGCCAATTCGAGCGTATACCGCTCGGTCAGCGCCATCCAGCAGTCCATCATGACTTCGCCGTGACGTCCAACCGCCTCCCTGGCACGCTTCACCAGCGCCACGTTCTTGCGAATCCCGTCTTTGCCGTCCACCGGACCATACGGCAGCGCCAGCTTGAGCTTCGTATATCCGAACTCTGCATGCTGCTCGATATCATTCCCCGTGCAGTAGGCGGGGATGCGGGCTTTGGTCTCACCACCGAGAAGTTTGTAAACAGGGAGTCCCCAAACCTTCCCGGCGAGGTCCCAGAGGGCTAGGTCCACCCCGCTGATCGCGTGCAGAACGGCTCCCTTGCGACCGTAGAACATCGTCGAGCGCCACAGGATGTCCCACAGACGCTCGACGTTGAGCGGGTTTTCTCCAAGCAGAAGTTTCACTAGGTGACCCCCGATGAAGGGTCCGGCTCCGGGACCTCCCGGAGCCAGCCCACTCACACCTTGGTTGGTGCCGATCTCGACCCACACTCGCCCCAGCCGCTCATCGTCGGGCCCAAACAAAGAACGAGACGGCTTGTACTTGGGGTAGATCGACATCGGGCTGGCGATTTCTTCTGTCCCTCGTCGTAGCCGCGCGGTCCAGGAGTTGGGGTCCGGCGTATAGGTTGGGACGGGGCGTTTGGGCCGCACTTTGACCAGGCGGACGCTGGTGATTCTCAGATCACCGTCGTTTTGAGGCCACGGCAGAGGCTCGGGCTCGGCGCGGCTCAGCTCCGGGCAGACCAGCCGGGACACGACTCCCCCAGCGGCACATCGAAGCCAGTCTCTTCGTTTCATAACGCGTTCTCCCAGCGGTAGAGGTGCAGGGGCATGAGGCAGTTCCTCCGACGAGATAGTATTCCTCTCACCGGGGTCTGTCGAGAACTCCCGTGATTGGGCTCAATGAGGGGCTTCCGACTGTTCTGTGTGGACGTTCGTGTGGACCGAGGGGGTGTTAGGCTAACCCTCTATCTGCCGAACCGCACAGCTCAGCACGGTGCCGTGGTCTTGACTCGCACGGAAAGAGGCTGTCTAATCTGCTTACGCGTGTTGTCAACGGCATGAAATGACTTCTGCCTTTAGCAAGAAAATTCCGATGAGCCGAAAATCTGCCGTGCGCTTCCTACGGTGGGCGATCTTGCTAACAACAGTGGCATTGGTTTCCTCATCGGCTGCCCGATCTGAAATCATCTTTACGGACAACTTTTCTTCGGGAGCTTCGCCACAATGGGGTAACGAGATCGGTGCTTGGACCGCGGCGGGGGGCGTCTACAAAGCCACAATTCTCACCAACTTCCCGAATGCTCATTCGTCACTCCCATTCGCCCTCACCGATTTTTCGGTCGAGTTCGACATCAACGATGTGGGGGATGGCGGAGTATGGCTCCGCAGCGCTCCGGCTCCGGGGACATCCGTTGGGAGAACGGGTGTCTTGCTGGTGAATGGAGGCTTCTTTAGCGGCGGGAATGGCCTGTATTGGCATGTCGTTACCGATGGGAACACCTATGGCGGCGCATTCAATATTGTCAGCGGCCTGTTCACCCCGGGCGTCAGTGACCCGCGCATTCGCGTCGAGGTTGTGGGCAACACCTACTCCGCTTATTTGGATGGCGCCTCGGAGCCGGCTACAACGATCACGACCAATGCCTTTGCCAGCGGACAGATCGCGCTGTACGACTTTTCGAGCCAGACGTTCGACAATGTGGTGGTCGATGAGGCCGCCGGTGTGTCGGCCGCCCCGCCCAGCGTCCGCCCGGAGTCGCTGAGGTTCGCCGGCCTCGTGGGAGCAGTTACGCAACGCCAGGCACTGCAAATCCGCGCCAACGGAGGGACACTGAGCTGGCGTGCCTCGGTGACGCTGCTGAACGGAACGGGGTGGCTGGTCGCTTCTCCGCCGAGCGGAACTGCGACCGCAATTCTGCCGTCTGTCCTGATCCTGGACGTGAATTTTGGGGCGTTTGCCACGCCGGGCACGTATCAGGCCGAGATCCTGATCGAGAATACCGCGGGCGGAGACTCGGTGCGCGTGCCGGTGACGGTGGTGGCGAGTCCCGTCGGCAGCCGCTTGCTGCTGAGCCAGTCGTCGTTCGTCTTCCGGACGGCGGAAGGCGGCTCGCCGCCACCGCAAGCGCTGCGGATCATTAATGGCGGCCTCGGCGACTTGAACTGGACGATCCCGGCGAATTTGACGGCTCCCCAGAACTGGCTGCAGTTTTCGGAGTTGTCGGGGACCGCGACCGTGGGGCGGACAGGCGCGTCGTCGACGGTGCTGAGCATCAGCATGGCAGGACTGAGTGCGGGCGTCTATCATGAGCTGGTTCCGGTCTCGGCGCCGGGGGCGGCGAACGATCCGCAATTGGTTGCGGTGACGCTGAACGTGGCTCCCGCGGCGACGCCGGCATCGCCGGAGCTTTCCTCCCACGGCCTGCTATTTGTCATCCAGGAAGGTGAAATCGAAATTCCCGTGAATGACCTGTTTGCCGGGAACACCGGCGGTGGTTCGGCGACGTTCCAGTTCCAGACCATGACCGAGACGGGGGGCAACTGGCTTTCGATCACCCCGTCGAGCGGCGTTGTTTCGGCGCAGGCGGCAAACGTCGGTGTCGAAATCGATCTCACGGAATTGCCCCTGGGGACTTATCGGGGCCAGATTACGGCTACGTTCACGCCCGGCGGCACGCGGGTGATCGAGGTCGTGCTCATTTATGCCGGGTTTCCGTTTGTTTTGGCGCGGGAGCTTCCGAGAGCGGCCCAATGCGCGGCGGAGTCGATGGAAATGGTGGTCACCTCGGTCGGAACCGGATTGGTGGTGCCGGTCTCGTTCCCAACCCCGCTGCTGGCGACGGTGGTAGACTCCTGCGGCTCGGGCCTGAGCGACGCCACGGTAGTAGCCACCGTGGAGGGCTCGAACATCTCGATGGCGTCGCTCGGCGATGGCTTCTACAGCGGCACCTGGGTGCCGGCGAGCGAGGCGGCAGAGGTGACGATGACGTTTGTGGCGCTGCACGGGACCTACCCGACTGTCGAACGGACGGTCACGGTTACCGCTTCGGCGGCCGCGGGGCAGGCGAGCTTGCCGGTGTTGTCGCCGGACGGCGTCGTGGAAGGCGCCGGCTTCACGTCCCGGCGGCCGCTCGCGCCCGGCGGGATCATCTCGATCTTCGGGTCGGGATTTGCAACCGCCAATACCGTTGCCACCCAGTTGCCTTTGGAGCGGACGTTGAGTGGGGTGAGTGTGCGCATCGGGACGGAGGACATCCCTCTGTATTTTGCGGGGCCGGGGCAGATCAACGCGCAGGTCCCTTATAGCTTGCAGTCCGGGGACAGCGTTTCGGTCGTCGTGAACGTGAACGGACAACTGACCGCGCCGCAGAGTTATCTGATCGCGCCGGCGCAGCCGGGGATATTCATTGCGGGGGCAAACGGGGCGATCCTAGACGGACAATCGCGGGCCATTACGGCCGAGAACCCGGCGCAGCGAGGCGACACGCTCCAAATCTTCACGACGGGTCTAGGCGCCACCGATCCGCTGGCTGCCACGGGCGAAGCCGCGCCTGCCTTTAGCACAGTGTTGCTCCCGTGACCTGCCGGCTTTCTTCGGACCACCGATTACTGGAGAACAGCGCCAGTCGGCATGGTTAAGTCGCTCTCGTGTTCTTCTTGGTCAGCGTGAGCCGGCATCGCCGGCGAGCGCCCACCGTCATCCGAGCCAGCACGGAGCTGCGCTTTGAACTCGGCTGGCGTCAGATAGCCAAGGCTGGAGTGCGGGCGCACGTCGTTGTAGTGCCGTCGCCATTGCTCGATCCCCACCTTCGCGTCCACGCGGTTCCGAAACCACTGCAGGCTCAGATACTCGTCGCGGAACTTCCCGTTGAACGATTCGTCGGTCGCATTCTGCCACGGCTTCCCCGGCTCGATGAGCGCGGTTTCGATCTGCGCCTGGAGCAGCCACCGGAGAATCGCACCCGCGACAAACTCGGGGCCGTTGTCGGACCGGAGGTAACGTGGGGCTCCGTGGACGCTCACGAGCTGCGTGAGCACCTCGATAACGCGCCCGGACCGAATGCCGCCGGCCACGTCGATCGCGAGTGACTCGCGGGTCCATTCGTCGACGACGGTGAGGCACTTGAGCGTCTGCCCATTCGCGCAGGTGTCGAACACGAAGTCGTACGCCCAGACGTGATTGACCGCAGTGGCGGGCACCGGGCGGGGCCGGCTCAGGGCGACCCGGCGCCGCGGCCGCCGCCGAGGCACCTGCAACCCCGCCTGGCGCCAGAGGCGATGGGTCCGGTCCGTGCTCATCGTGTGCCCTTCGCGTTTTAGGAAAATCCGAATCCGGCGATAGCCGTACCGCGGATACTGCGCCGCCAGACGACGCATCGCGGCCAGCGCCGGGGCATCCCGGTCGACCAGCCGCGACTGGTAGCCCAGCGTGGACCGTGCGACGGAGAGCAAGGCGCACGCGCGGCGACCCGACAGACCGCGTGCACGTGCATACGCGACCTGCGGCCGGCGCACGCGTGCGCCTACCATTTTTTTCGGGTGATCTCCTTGAGCACGTCGATCTCCAGATCTCGATCGGCCACCATCTTTTTCAGCCGGCCGTTCTCCTGCTCGAGCTGCCGCAGCCGCTTCACATCGGCGGGCTCCAACGTGCCGAAGTGTTTCCGCCAGGCGTAGAGCGTCTGGGCGCTGACGCCGTTCTTTTTGGCCACCTCCGGAATGGGCCGCTGATCGGCCTCGCGGAGGATCGTCACCATCTGCTCTTCGGTAAACCGGGTCTTCCTCATGGCTCCCTCGTTTCTCCGAGGGCGCCATTCTCTCAGGCTTCAACTGGTCCGGAAATCGCCAGGCAGGTCATTGCCGCCAACGAAGCGTCTGCCGTCAGCTCGATGCGGTCGCTGAACACCGCCGAGCTAACGTTCAACACCACTTATAACTCGGGTTACACGGACAACTTAACCCGGCTGGGGCCGCCGGCGGGAGGCGCGTCTGCCGACGCCAATCGCGCGGACATAGTGGACCCGGTACTGGCAGGCATGGGCGCGGGCGGTACGCCCACCAGCTTCATCAAGAATGGCTACGGTTTCACCTACACTCCCACCGGCAGCAACACCACTTTCGGGGTCATTGCCGCCTATGAGATCGCGGCTGACCCGCAGGTGCGGGGCTCCACTGGCCAGCGCTCCTTCTATACGAACAAGCCCTTGGTCATTCGTTTCAACGCCACTGCGGTAGCGACGGCCACCGACCCGCCAATCTAAACTGACAGAGCGGTTCGGTGCTCTCGGGCCGAGGGGAAGCTCAAATCCGGAATCCCGAGGCAAAACTGATCTTGAAATATGAGGTGGAGATCCTGAAGGAGATCCCGCTCACCCGGGCTTCGTTCACCATCGGTCGGGTTCCCGGCAACGACCTGGTCTGGCCGGAGACAGCTTATGTCGGTGTCTGAGCGTCCAGGGCGCTCCCGGCGCTGGAGAAGACATTGTTGATGGCGTTGGCGAGAAAGTTCATCCCAGAAACGGCTGCAAGAGCGACCAAGACTATTAACAGGCCATATTCGACCAGGTCCTGACCTTTCTCCTCGTGCCACAAGCGCTTTAGAAGGTCGCTCATGTTTTTCCCCTTTCAGATGGGCCGCGATGCTAGATCTCAATACCACGATGCGCACGTCTGAACAATAATCGCCGATCTCCGGCGCGCCGATCGCCTCCCTGGCGCCGGGTAGCGAATAGTGTGGATATGGGTTGCTGTTCCCGGCGACGGTCTTGGCCGCTGCGGCGATAAAGTTGGCGCTCGTCTGGCAAGTTCCTTCTTCTTTCCGTTGGGGCCAGGAATCCGTCCTGGAAGCAGTGTCGCTGTACGCCGCGAAACGGTCAAGCAGAGTCATGGACTTGGTTACATCCAAGACACTTCTTAAGCTCAGTGCTCGAGACAAGCGAACGCCGAATCTGTTGCATCAAGACTGTCCCGAGTCAAGCTTCACCGATTCGGCATACTTGGTGGAAATCACATGCAGAGGCCGCGCGTTTGCACGGTCGTGCAACATCTCCGATTTTCGACATCCCGTCTGGGACTGGTACCATTACTCACGCCGTGCACCCGCGCTGGACGGAAGCCTCGAAAGCCCATCCAAGCAGCGACGCACTCACACCTGCCAAAATCCCGTTTGTGGGGACTACCGACCTTGTGCGCTTCCCCGAAGGGAATCTGGGCACTTGTCCGGTTAGGGCGTTATACATCCAAGTGGCGGCGTGGCAGCATCGGTAGATTACTAGCCAACAAGTGGGGCCTATCGAAGAAGTTTGAAGAAACCCGCTTCCCTACAGCGAGATACCGCCGCGTCGCAGCCGGCCGAGGGGTTATGAACCCGTCCCCCGTCCAGCTCAAGACCTATCGAGACCATTCATCCGACATTTTCAACGCGGCGTCACCGAACGGGAATCGTGGCGGGTAGATCGGGATTGCTCACAATCCCGTTCTGCCGGATTTCGACCAGCACCGCGTCGCCCGGCGCGACCGTGGACGGCAGTACGGCGTTCACTTGGTACAGCCCTACAAATCCGGGAGCGAGACCTTGATAAGCCACCGGAGCCTCGACACCACCGATCGTCACCGTCACCGGGTGACCTGCCTGGCGATTTCCGGACCAGTTGAAGCCTGAGAGAATGGCGCCCTCGGAGAAACGAGGGAGCCATGAGGAAGACCCGGTTTACCGAAGAGCAGATGGTGACGATCCTCCGCGAGGCCGATCAGCGGCCCGTTCCGGAGGTGGCCAAAAAGAACGGCGTCAGCGCCCAGACGCTCTACGCCTGGCGGAAACACTTCGGCACGTTGGAGCCCGCCGATGTGAAGCGGCTGCGGCAGCTCGAGCAGGAGAACGGCCGGCTGAAAAAGATGGTGGCCGATCGAGATCTGGAGATCGACGTGCTCAAGGAGATCACCCGAAAAAAATGGTAGGCGCACGCGTGCGCCGGCCGCAGGTCGCGTATGCACGTGCACGCGGTCTGTCGGGTCGCCGCGCGTGCGCCTTGCTCTCCGTCGCACGGTCCACGCTGGGCTACCAGTCGCGGCTGGTCGACCGGGATGCCCCGGCGCTGGCCGCGATGCGTCGTCTGGCGGCGCAGTATCCGCGGTACGGCTATCGCCGGATTCGGATTTTCCTAAAACGCGAAGGGCACACGATGAGCACGGACCGGACCCATCGCCTCTGGCGCCAGGTCGCCCTGAGCCGGCCCCGCCCGGTGCCCGCCACTGCGGTCAATCACGTCTGGGCGTACGACTTCGTGTTCGACACCTGCGCGAATGGGCAGACGCTCAAGTGCCTCACCGTCGTCGACGAATGGACCCGCGAGTCACTCGCGATCGACGTGGCCGGCGGCATTCGGTCCGGGCGCGTTATCGAGGTGCTCACGCAGATCGTGAGCGTCCACGGAGCCCCACGTTACCTCCGGTCCGACAACGGCCCCGAGTTTGTCGCGGGTGCGATTCTCCGGTGGCTGCTCCAGGCGCAGATCGAAACCGCGCTCATCGAGCCGGGGAAGCCGTGGCAGAATGCGACCGACGAATCGTTCAACGGGAAGTTCCGCGACGAGTATCTGAGCCTGCAGTGGTTTCGGAACCGCGTGGACGCGAAGGTGGGGATCGAGCAATGGCGACGGCACTACAACGACGTGCGACCGCACTCCAGCCTTGGCTATCTGACGCCAGCCGAGTTCAAAGCGCAGCTCCGTGCTGGCTCGGATGACGGTGGGCGCTCGCCGGCGATGCCGGCTCACGCTGACCAAGAAGAACACGAGAGCGACTTAACCATGCCGACTGGCGCTGTTCTCCAGTAATCGGTGGTCCGAAGAAAGCCGGCAGGTCAGCAAGGCGGGATCGCAACAAGTTAGGGATCGCAATTGCTGCGATGATTAAGATGATCGCTACCACGATGAGTAGCTCGATCAGCGAGAAACCTCTCTGTTTGCTCATTTTGCTTTTCCCTCGTTTCCTGCAACGGGGGGAAGAACAATTTCAATGCCAATTCGTTGATCTGTCAACCAAATTCCTCGGAATTAGGCCCTTGACAAACCCATGTGGGCCTGCTATGTTTAGGGCATGAAAAGCACAGGATTGCTTGCCCCTCAGTACCGAGATGAGGCCGCAGCCCGTAAGCACATTGAGAAGACTCGGTGGCCGGATGGTCCGGTTTGTCCTCATTGCGGGCTAATCGGAGAAGCCTACCGCCTGAAGCCGAAAGAAGGCTCCAAAAGCTCGGTGCGCCCTGGCGTCTGGAAGTGCAAGAGTTGCCGAAAGCAGTTTACAGTCACAGTGGACTCGATCTTTGAGGACTCCCACATCCCGCTGCACAAGTGGTTGTTGGCGATACATCTGATGTGTTCGTCAAAGAAAGGAATCAGTGCGCACCAGCTAATGCGAAACTTAGAACTAAAGAGTTACCGGGCAGCCTGGTTTATGGCCCACCGCATTCGCTGGGCGCTACGTCAAGAGCCAATAGCAAGTCAATTGAGGGGTACGGTCGAAATAGATGAAACCTACATCGGAGGAAAGCTGCGATCCGGCTCCCAAAGTACCAAGCCTGGAGAAAGGCCGAAGGATTACCCCAGCCCGGTCGCAAACAAGGCTGCTGTGGTTTCTGTCCTACAGCGCGGCGGCTCTGTGCGTTCTCGCCATGTGGTGCGCGTCACGGCCAAGACGCTGCGCCCGATTATCAAAGAGATGGTTGCCGAAGATGCTCACCTGATGACCGATAGTTCTACCGTGCTGGCGAGTGTCGGAAGGAAACGGAAGCATTCCCAGGTGAACCATAAGGCCAAGGAGTATGTCCGCCGTGAGGATGGCCTGTGCATCAGCACGAACACCGTTGAGGGCTACTTCGCTATATTAAAACGTGGCAACTATGGGGTCTACCACCACTGGAGTCGGAGGTACTTGGACCAGTATCTGAGAGAGTTTGACTGGCGCTACAACGTCCGCAAGCTGCCTGACATGGAGCGGACCGTCGTCGCCCTGAAGATGGCGAGTGGTAAGCGGCTGATGCTCAAGACTCCGCGTCGCTTTTCTACTGGCCGGGAAACGTTCAGACTCTGAACAAACAGGACGACCTTCTCTTATTGGATTGGCTCGCCAGGAAGAGGCGGGGCCATAAGGGGATTGTAGAAGTGGTGTATCGGAATCCCGAACTTCCGATGGAAGTGCTGTAACTTGCGGCGGCCCACCCGGTCTGGCATCCTGTGCGCCTCGACTATACCCGATTTAGCTAGGACGTACATATCTGGGAGACCGTCAACCTGTATAGAGACACCAACTCGGTGTGCGCGAAGTACGTGGATGACATCACCTCTGAGAACTTCCCCCGATTCGGCCACTTACACACGTCCGTTGTTTATGCGGCGGAGCGTCTCTCGATATAGTCAATGCCTTGGTAGGGCAGTGTGTTTCGTATCACCTTATGAACAGACACCTGCGAATATCTGTTGTAGATGGATGAAGCATCCAACAGTAGCTCCTTCCAAGTTTCCGTTGGTGTGACATGAAGCAGATTGTCTATCTTTCCATAAACACGGAGATGCTCTTGAATTGTTGCCGCGAGCCCGTCCTCGAATTGCTTTCTGGCATCTTTCACACTTGCGCCTTGGGCAGCATAGTCAATCTCTAATCCTTGCGCGAACCAGAAGTTACCATCTGGTATAATTACCACGCGTAGATTTCCGATGCCGACAACGTGGCCCTTTCCTGCTTCGTCTTTCACGTGAAAAGCAACGGTTGGATTTTTAGCTCTTTTGGCTTTCTTCGCTTTTGTGGGCATTGGCGTGTCTCCTTGGGGCGAGCCGCCCCCTCCGCCAAAACTTTGTCAGTTTCGTATCGCGCCCAAGGTGGACTAGCCTGAGGAATTTCACCACCTCGTCGGTAAGAGCTTCAGCCTTCCACAGCCCGCCGGGCGCGCAACGGGCTCCCTTGCTGGTTTCTGCGTCTGCTACGCCTTAAGCGTAGCAGATTATTTCGCCACCGTCAATACTAACCGTTAGCATGGCTTCTTTCGTAAACTCCCGGTCGCCATTGCGCTAATCGGACCCCTAGGCTAAGATTGGCGTATGGCGAAACCGGGCGACAAAATCCGAATCCCGCTGCCAGAAAAGCGTGCGCTCGCCGGCCTGCTCCAGGTGAAGCCCACCGCTGACATGCCTAAGCGCACGCCACCGGCAAAGAGGCGCAAGGCGAGCAAGAAGCCGGTGCGGTAGACCTGCCTGTCACCCCTCCACCTTAACTTTTAGCTCTGGGTTTGTCAAAGGCCCAATTCCGAAATTCCTCTTTCAGCAGGCTTAAACTTAGCGCCCACCCGACACACCCAGACGAGTGCACCCCGACGCCCCGATACGGGATTCAGACTCGCGGGAAGTCTCCGGTTCTCGCCGGGTAGCCCCCAGTCAGGGCAAGGTCGGACACCACCGGACCGCAGTGAGCGAATAGGACAAGCCCACGGTGTGCGGGTAGATGCTTACTGTTTGCGAGTGTTGGCCTCTATCTGTTCCAGCACCTTAAGCATCCGATTGGACTTGCGTATGATCAACGTCGGGAAATAAATTGTGATGCCCGTAATGAGCAGGAGACACACGATAATCCATTGCATTGGAACCTCCCTTTGTGCGGGTAGTATGTTGCACCTCACAGTACATAGGCCTAGCGTCCGATAGCTCGATTCAGCCCCGTGATCACATAGCGAATCGCCTCTCTAAGTTTCTCTATACCGGATTCTCCGAAGAAGAGGAGAAAAAGAACAAGCACCACTATCGCCAACACGAGTGCGAAGACTAGCCAATTTGCACGATCCTTCATCTTGAACCTTTGCTCCGCTCAAGATTCTACGCCAGCTGTCCTGTCGGGTGGGACTTCTAGACTGACAATCGGCATTATCGGGAAGTGTAGACCGGAATCGAGCCTTCCCCTTCGTCCAAAAGCATGCGCCAGCCGCCCTGTCCATTCAAGCTCAAATCGTCGTGGCCTCTTCTGGGTGGTATCGCGGTTCCCTTTGGCCGTTCCGCTGACTCCTATGGTCTGTCTCCCGCTCCCAACCTGCCTCGCTGCTAATGCTTTCTCAGGCGGCAGTAATTCTCTGAAACGGCAAGAGTTAGCTTAGACCTAGCAGATAGGTCCAGAATGCGGTATCTACGTCCCAGGTGGGCTTTACCATCGACGGAGGGTACGACAATTTTAGCGTGACCGTTAACTTCGATCCTCCGGGATCAGGGGTCCCAAGGCCGACGCTGCCGCCCAACTCAGTTGTTAACGGGGCCAGCTTCCGAGCGGGGACGGAGCCCGATGGAGCCATCGCCCCGGCGCGATCGTGGCCATCTTCGGGACGGACCTGGCCGGCGATACCCTGCTGGCGGTTGAAGTACCTCTTCCCAAGACACTGGGAGACACCAGCGTAACCTTCGACAATATTCCGGCCCCGTTGATTTTCGTCTCCAGGACGCAGACCAATGCGCAGGTCCCGTTTGAGCTGATGGCCGGCGCAGGGACGGTCACGGTGCAGGTAACATGGGGAGGTGAAACCAGCGAGGCGCAGCCGGTCGCGGTCGCAGCCGTATCGCCGGGGATTTTTACGCAGAACGAGCAGGGCACCGGACAAGGCGCCATCCTCATTGCCAACACTCCGTTCGTCGCGGCTCCCGCAGGAGTGCTCGAGAACTCCCGCCCAGCCCAGCGCGGGGAATTTATTTCGATCTTTTGCACTGGGCTCGGTCCGGTACTGCCCGAAGTTCCAGCCGGGAATGTTGCCCCCAGCACTCCACCACTGGCAGCCTGGTACAGTCCCACAAACCTTAGGGCCAGGCCGGAGAAGGTCACCTGAGACGCTCAGTCCAACGCTGGTGAACATTGCTGGCCTACCTGTCCAGTGAATGTGCAGGTGCCAATGGGTGTCCCGTCGGGTCCGGAGCAGCCGGTCGAGATCATCATCAACGGCGTTCCCTCCAACACCGTCACCATCGCCGTCGAGTAACCTGCCTCGCCCCGCTCTAAGTCTCTGCATACTAGACGCTTGCGTCGGATTCAGTGGATAGATTCCCACTTGTCGGTTAGCGTTTACCGATGCTGCCACGCAGTCCACTTGGATGTATAACGCACTAATCGGACAAGTGCCCTCGTATCACGAGTGACGCTGCCTCAAGGTAGGCACTTGTCCGGATAGCCGACTATACGACCAAGTGAAACCGGGATTGGTAGACACTAGCCCGTTAGGGAAGACTTATCCGGCATACCCGGACTTCAGGCCATCTTTCGCCGGGGCTCCTTCGTAGGAGCACCTTAAAATTTTCCGGAACGTTGGCGACCCGCTGTTTCGCAGAGTGGTTATTGCCGTGCAAGCTAACATCCGGTTGGTACAGTCGTTGGGGGCAGGTCAGGCTGTCCAGGCAAGTTTTTCTCTTGACAGCTTCGCGTGTCTGCAGTTAGTAAGGTTTTGATTCCCCCCCCTGAATTTGCTGAGGTCAGGCCCGCTTGGTGGCCGTGTTCCCTGATTGAAGTAACTAGTGGACGCGAGTTTTATTCCTTTCGCCATGTCATCGTGGGATGAGGTAGAAGCCGCCAAACAAAGAATGAATGCGGCGCACGAGTCTCTCCTCGCTTACGAAAGACCAAGCTCTCAGCCACAGGACATCAAGCTGCACGGTCGCCTTGCAGATGAACTTCAATTGGCTCCGAATGAGTACACGGAGCTGTTCATCGAATTTGCTAGGCAGCGGTCATCAAGCTATAAAGACCCACTACCAAAAAACGGGGCCGCTTGACAAAATGCTCCGTTGCGACCCCGACTCGGATGGCAACCCACAGGCCAGGTTAGGCGCCGGCCTGCAATCGCGCGGAATAGCCCGCCAAGACCCCAGTCATGCCCACCCCAGGGGTTCTCCTGCCATGCCGGCCTGTGTCCTCTGCTGTGAACAGCGCGCGACCCGTTGACCCTGTGTGTTCCGTCGAGAGAGAATCATAATGACGATCTTGGGTCGCCCTACTCGTAGATAGGAGGCGGAATCTCCATGCGCAGCACAGACACAGTCAGAATTCTGGTGATTGACGACGATGAGACGACGTTGATTGTTGTCCGCAAACTGCTGGAAGCGACGGGTGTCTCCGTGGATGCTTCGATGTCGGCGCACGACGCGCTGACCCGTCTATCCGAATCCCGCTACGACGCCATCCTCTGCGACATGTGGATGCCGGGGATGACCGGCAAGGACTTCTACGACCGGCTGAGAGAGAAATTTCCGGACTACCAGAACCGTGTTGTGATTCTGACCGGGGATTTGGCTTCGGAAGCCACCTGGGAATTCATCGAAGGGAACGGTTTGCCTTACGTGCTGAAGCCCATCAGCGCGCCCGAGCTGCGCCGAAAGCTGGAAGAGATGATCGGGGCGGGAGTCGGGGCGGCGGCGCAAGTGGGAGCAGACAAACGGCGGCATGAGCGGGTTGCGACGAAAGCGCACGCTCGGGTACGCAAGGGGTCAAGGTCTGAAGACTGGGAGGTCGCCGAGGTGGAGAATGCCAGCAAGGAGGGGGTCTACTTTCTGACCACCCAGCAGTACCGGGTCGGAAACGAGGTGGCGGTTTCCTTTCCCTCTACAGGCGCCGATGACGTGTGGCAGGAGAGGTACGTGGTTCGGGTCGGTGAGCGAGGGGAGGGGCGTCAGGGCGTGGCCATCGCATTCGGCGGTCCGGCGGCGTCGGTCCGCGCTGTGTTGGGGGCCTACGCGGCAGAGGAGACGGCGGAAATCACCGACGTGAGGTTGCAACTTGCACGCTCGCGGGACGAGGCGCACCGTCTGGTGCAGGAACTCGCCGGCCTGAAGACTAGCTATGAGCGAGTAGTCGCCCAGCGTGACCGCCTGGCCACCGAAAAGAGCCACCTCGAGCTCCGGTTGCGCGAACTAACGAAATAGCTGGGCAGGCTAGCGCTAAGTTTAGGCCCGCGGAAAGAGAAACTTGGTGGACAAAGATTCACTGATGACCCGGTGCCGCACCCCAGCCTACAAGCCGATACTCGTTGGTGCGGCAGTAAATGAGAGGATGAAGCGGCCTTCAGGTGCTAACCAGTGACCTACTCAACTGAGAGAAGCGAGCTCCGGTTTGAGCTGGGCGCGCGTGTGCTGGTTGCCCTGAACCGGGGCGCAACTTGGCAGCAGCTTTCCGGCTTCACGGTCAACGTCAGCGAGAACGGTTTGCTGGTGACCCTGAGCGAGGCGCCGCAGGCCGGCGAACAGGTGAGAGTGAAATTGCCGGACCCAGGCGACTTCTGGGCCGAAGCGGTCGTGTGCCACGTGATCCGCGGCCGTGCCCATGCCCTCGTGGGCATGCAACTGAAAGAGAAGCACGGCACGTGGCTGCTGCCGCGGTCGGTTGGCTGACTCCTTTACGGTTGCGGTGTCAAGAGAACCGAGGTGGGTTGGGAAGTGGTCACAGATGGTGGTCACCGAGAAGAATTGCCCGCTCAAGACACCGAAGGGCCTGAATCAGGAAGTCTAAAAGAACGCATGGGTTAGGTGGTGGACCTGGCCGGGTTCGAACCGGCGACCTCCTGACTGCCAGTCAGGCGCGCTCCCAACTGCGCCACAGGCCCATCTACGAGTTACCGACAGTCCCCCTCAAGCGGCAGCAAAAACTGTAGGCGGCGGCAGCATCGTTCTAGCTCTCTGACAACTTTATCTTCCACCTGTGCGGTCATGATTTCCAGTCGCACGGAACCACGGTCCATGGCCTCGGGCGATGGGTGCACGTACCGCTGTGATATTAGCACACTACCGTGGCCCGCGATTCGCATAGTGGTAAAGGCGGCCGCCCCAGACTCAGTCAGACGTGTTAGCACCTCGCGAATTCTAAGCTGGAGTCGATGGGGCCGCCGGCGTAGAACGTCAGGCCGCGCGAAAGTCGAAATTCGAGATCCCCCGTCTCTTAGGAACGACTCGACTTAGCTCTCTGTCCAAGCGGGTGACAGATCCTTGACAGCCATGGGAGTCCCCAGTCAGAATGATAATGTGAGGCTATGTTGAGGGAAAAGGCCTGTCGGGCAGGGATCAGTAGCAACCAAATACTGAGTCCAGGTCATCATCAGAATTAGCCCCCCCGGCCCCGCGAAGAAGTTCTCCAGGAGATCGGCTTACCCTTGTAGGAGAGCAGCTGACTGCCAAAAGACGGAGAAAGTAGGATGAAAGCCTCTAACTCGCTTTGGAAAGAACAGATTGCCGGGAATATGTCCGCGGATCTGGCCCGTGAAGTTGACATCTTCGAAACGGAGATGGGCCTGAGAAAGCAAGGTAAGGTCGATGAGCGGCTGTTTGCAGAAACCCGGCTTCGAAGGGGCGTTTACGGTCAGCGGTATGACAACGGGCAGAGACACGACGGGAAAAAGGTCCAGCAACTCTCCTATCCTTCCGGGGAATTAACGAAGGGTCCGCATACGGTGTGGGACGCACCAGGCATGCAGCGCATCAAGATTCCCGCTGGCGGACTCAATGCCGGGCAACTTGAGACCTTGGCGGAATTGGCAGAGGAATACTCCGACGGGATTGCGCACGTGACAACCCGGCAGGATTTCCAGCTCCATTACGTACATATCGGCGATACTCCGACCTTGATGCGTCGCCTAGCGGCAGCACAGATAACGACCCGTGAAGCCTGCGGAAACTCGGTACGCAATGTGACTGCCTGCCCTTATGCGGGCGTATGCCCGGACGAAGTGTTTGATGTCACTCCTTATGCGCGAGCCCTATCCAAATTCTTGCTCGGGCATCCCGATTGCCAGAACTTTGGCAGGAAGTTCAAGCCGGCCTTCAGCGGCTGCCGTGAGCATGCGTGCGGTCTCACGAGCATGCACGATCTGGGTTTGATTGCCGTCACACGGAGCGTTGACGGGAAACAAGTGCGCGGCTTCGAAATGTACGTCGGCGGCGGGCTCGGAGCCGTCCCGCATCAGGCCAAACTGTTCGATCCGTTCGTACCACCGGAAGAGGTGTTGCCGCTTGCTCAGGCGATCGCCAGGGTCTTTGCGAGGCACGGTGAGAAGAAAAATCGCAACCGGGCGCGGATCAAATTTCTGATTAAGGACTTGGGGATCGAAAAGTTCAGAGAATTGGTTCTGGAAGAGCGTGACAAATTGCCTCACGACCCGAGATGGAGGGAATACCTGGAAGACGCCGAGCAAGACCGGGAAGAAGCACTGAAACCAGGGGGGGAACTGCCCGCGTCGGGTTCGGAAGCTTTCGAGCGGTGGGTGAAATTCAATATTCGCCGGCAGAAACAGGACGGATATGTCGTCGTCACCGTTGCCCTCCCCCTGGGGGATATAACGTCCAACCAACTTCGTTCTTTGGCGGATATCGTTGGTCGCTTTACCAGGGAAACGGTCCGAACAACTGTTGAGCAGAACTTCGTGATTCGCTGGGTAAGCCAAAGCGACCTGCCGGAACTCCACCAGGCGCTACAGGCCGTGGGTCTCGGCGAGCCTGGGGCCGGGAGCATTGTCGACATTACCGCCTGCCCGGGGACCGACACCTGCAAGCTGGGAATCTCCTCCTCGCGTGGACTGGCAGCGGTATTGCGGCAGCATCTGGCCGAGAAAAGTTTCCAACTCGATGCGGCCGTTCAGAATCTGCACATCAAGGTCAGCGGCTGCTTCAACAGTTGCGGGCAGCATCACGTGGCGGATCTGGGCTTTTACGGCGTAAGCCGTAAAGTTGGGGGATACGCTGTTCCCCACTTCCAGGTCGTTCTGGGGGGAGAGTGGGACCACAACGCGGGATCTTATGGTCTGCCTGTCATGGCGGTTCCCTCCAAGCGCATTCCCGAAGTCGTCACGCGCCTGAGTGAGGGATACGTTTCCGGCCGAAAGAACGGAGAGAATTTCCAGCAGTTCATCAAACGGATTGGTAAGGCAGAATTAAAAACTATGCTGGAAGACCTCACACGCCCGCCAGCGGATCAGGCGGATCGTTCCTTCTTCACCGACTGGGGCGATCCTCGCGAATATAGCCTGGGCGACCTTGGCATCGGGGAATGCGCCGGAGAAGTGGTCTCGTCGGTTGACTTCGGGCTCGCGGCTGCCGAGCGGGGAGTTTTTGAGGCTCAGGTAGCGCTGGAAAATGGCGACACACAGAAGGCAGGAAAAACGGCATATCAATCCATGGTTCAAGCTGCCAAGGCTTTGATTAAAACGGAGTACCTCGATATTCCAGACGACCCTGACCAGATTGTCCGCGAATTTCGCGCACGGTTTTACGATACTCAGAAGTTCTTTGACCCTTTTGCGGGAGGCAAATTTGCCCACTACCTCTTTGCCGTCCACAAAAAGTCAAACCTCTCCTATACGCAGGAATCCGCCCACCACCTGATTGAAGAGGCCCAGCTTTTCATCGAGGCGTCCCACAACTGCTACGGTCGAATGCTGACGCCAGTGAGCTCCTAAGGGAAGAGAGGCGATCTCGTGGAGCTTGAACACGTCAATGTGAAACTCCTCGTCGCAAATCCAGAGGAAATCGACCTCGGGCCTTTGATCCCGGTCTTCCACAGCTGGATTCAAGAGCAGGTCTGTGAAGAGCTGTTAATGGACGTTGCCGATTACCGACATGTCTACGCCGGCCCCGGGGTGATCCTGATCGGGCATGAGGCCAATTACAGCGTGGATAATACCGACAACCAACTGGGTGTTCAATACAATCGCAAAGCGGTCCTACCGGGCAGTAATCAGGATCGATTCACCCAGGCCACCCGGGCGGCCCTCACGGCCTGCCAGCGGTTGGAATCGGATCCGCGGTTGGAAAAACAACTTCGTTTTAATGGTCGGGAAATTGAGCTATTCATCAACGATCGGCTGCTAGCTCCCAATCGTGAGGAAACCTACGAGGACACTGAGCCGGAGTTCCGAGCCTTCTTCCAGAAGCTTTTTCGAGGAAGCGAATACTCCTCGCACAGCAACCGGGACCCTCGCCGTCTGTTCTCAGTATCGGTTAAGACCTCGCGGCCCTTCGCCGCGACCGACCTGCTGGAAAACCTCTCTGTCTGAATGACAAGGAGCATTCACCGCACTCCGGCGTGCTCCGCCGGTTAGGGAACCTGCGCGCCCTGGGTCTCTACATAGAGTGCGTAGAGTGATTGGCTCCCGGTCATGAACAGCCTGTTCCGCTTCACGCCCCCGAAGCACAAGTTGGAGCAGATCTCGGGAAGGTTGATCTTGCCGATCAGACTGCCGTCGGGCGCGAACACATGGACACCGTCATAGCCGTCGCCCGCCCAGCCTGCGCTGGCCCAGAGGTTTCCGTCCGTGTCACACCGGATGCCGTCGGCTAAACCGGGAGCCATATCGCAAAACATCCGCCCGTTGGCGAGGCGCTTTCCATCGACGACATCATAGAAACGAATATGGCGCGGATGGTCGTGCTTGTGCGACACTCCGGTGTCAGCGACGTAGAGCTTGGATTCATCGGGTGAGAAACAGAGGCCGTTCGGTTTTTCGATTTCTTCGGTGACCACTTTTGCGTTACCGGTGCCCGGATCGATGCGATAGACACGTGTCGGCAATTCGAATTCCGCCCGGTAGCCCTCGTAATTGAAAAGAATCCCGTAGCCGGGATCGGTGAACCAAATTGCGCCGTTTGAATCCACCACGGCGTCATTCGGAGCGTTCAGCCGTTTTCCCTCGAAGCGTTCGAGCAGCACCGTGACGGCGCCGTCGTGCTCGGTGCGTGTTACGCGCCGCGTACCGTGCTCGCAGGTAATCAGCCGCCCCTGCTTATCGCGAGTGTTGCCGTTGCTGAAGTTCGAGGGTTTGCGAAAAATGCTGACCGCGCCGGTCTCCTCAACCCAACGCATAATCCGGTTGTTAGGAATATCGCTCCAGAGCAGAAAGCGGCCGTCGCCAAACCAGACAGGACCCTCCGCCCATCGCGTGCCGGTGTATAAGCGCTCGACGACGGCGTTGCCGAGTTTATATTTTGTGAAGCGTGGATCGATCACCTCCACGGCCGGGTCCGGATACCGCACGGAGGCAGGATCATTCCAATCTCTGGCCAGGGTCGAGGACTGGCCCGCCAAACTCGCAGCCGTGGCCCCAGCCACCTTCATGAATGTCCGTCTCTGCACTGCCTCACCTCCTGTCACGTCAAAATGTAGATCTGTATCAGAACTTGAATGAAGTGATTGCAGGATTGTCCATCTCTCTCAGTAAGCAAGTCAAGGGGGAGCTCGAAATCCCAGCCTCCGCACAGAGTCGACTCCCGCGGCGACGGGGTTTGTTCTGCGGGGAGCGAAGCAAGAACTCCTGTCTAGTCGTGAGACATCAGAAGACGCCGCAGGGTGGGCATCGGCAGCGCGCCTTCGGCCAGCGCCCGGTCGTGGAAGCGCTTCAGGGAGAAGGCATCGCCCTCCGCGGCGCGCGCCTCGTCCCGCAACCGCAGCCATTCCCGCAGTCCGACAAAGTAGGTGGGCAGTTGCGCCGAGGAAAGCTTGGCGCGCCGCAGCTTTTGCTCGGCTTCGGTGCGCTCCTGGAAGGTGTCTCGAATCATCAAGTCCATCGCCTCCTGGTCGCTCATGTCTCGGGTATGCATACGCACGTCCAGGATGGCGTTGGCAATGGCGCGCAGTTCTCCCTTCATTAGAGTCAGCAGCAGCTTCGGGTTCACCTTCTCGCCCGGCCCGGCCAGGTAGCCTTCTTCTACAAGCACGCGAGTGATGTAGACGGCCCAGCCTTCCACATAGGGCGTGTTGCCAAACACAGCGCGCACGAGTCGGCGCGTCTTGGGCTGGAGCTGGTTGGCGTGCTCGAACTGGATGTAGTGCCCGGGAATGGCCTCGTGGATGCTGATCAGTCGCAGCATGTAGTTGTTGTACTCGCGCAGTTTGGATTCGGCGCGCTCCCTCGGCCAGTCAGAAGGGATGGGTGTCACCCAGTAGAAGGCGCCCAATTCGGGCTGTAACGGCGGGGCAGGCTGGAAGCCGGCCACCGCGTAGATGCCGCGCATGAACTCGGGCGTGTCAATCACCTGGAGGTTGTCGCGCGAGGAAAGCGTGACCAAGTCTTTGCTGCGCACAAAGTCGTCAAGCTCGTCCAGTTGCCCGAGGATGTCCGGCTTAAGGCGGTCAGCCTCGACGTGCTCCTGGGCGATCTTGTCCAGCACCTCGCGGATGACCGCATTCTCGCGCTCCTTTCCCTCGAGGTCCGTGTGGTCAAGGTGTGCCGGGTGCACCTGTTTGTGGAGGGTCAGCGCTACGCGGAGCATCTCGGCGCGAAGCCGGGCGAGTTCGGCCTCTGCGTCGGCCAGCACCTGCTCGGGGGAAAGATCGGTTTGCAGGGCCAACCGTAGCTTGGCCCGGTATTTTTCCTTGCCCAGGCGCCAGGTGCCGGTGGAGCGCTGGGACAACTCCTCCTTAAGAAAATGGCTGAACTCTTCGAACGCCTTCAGGGCTGGAGCCGCCGCCGCATCGTAGCTCGCCTTCAGCTCTGGCGGCACCTGCGAGGCCAGCGCCTGGGTGACCAATCCTACGTTGCCCTCGTTCTCTTCCAGGGCAACCTTGGTATAGATCGGGTCGGTGTCCACCAGGTTCTGCCGTCCCTGGCGCAACAGTTCCGGAATGCGGCCCAGGCGGGCGATGATGTGCCGGAAGCGCTCCTGCTTGGGGGCGTACTCCAGGACCATGGGCAGGAACAGCGCCGTACCGGCCAATTCCACGTAGACGGTGGGGTTGTGGCGGTAGTTTTGGATCGTCTCCAGTTCCAGCAGGCTTAGGGCGATCTGGTCCTGAATGAGGTCGTAATCGGCCTGGTCCTCGGCGTTCAGCTCTTCGCGCTTTACTTCCTTGTGGAATCGCTGCCGGTATCGGGTGAGCATAGCGCGATGCTTCTCATGCCCGGCGGTGCTCATATCCTCCAGCAATTCATCGAGCTGGATTTCGCGGCCCGTTTTCGGGTCGAGGTAGCGATGGAATCCAACCTGGGTGGCAGCGGTGGGGGACAGTGCCAGGACATCTTCCAGAAAGCTCTGGGCCAGCTCGGCGAACCTGGGATCGGCAGCGGCCGGCAACGTTGTCATGGCACAGCAGAAACACGCCAGCAGAAGGGGACTCCAGAAGAACCGCATGGCGAACCTCGAAACAGCAGGCGTAGTTTGCGACCCGCAATTATAGCCTAACAGGTTTCTGGCGACAGTGGCGTTCCTGGTCGCACGCCTAGCTGCCCGCCTGGCTGCACGCCTAGCTACATGTTAGATGTTGCCACTGCGCGCGCGAAGATTTAGAATGCCAGGCGTGGCGGGAGACGCTGCTGCCGAAAAGGAGGAGTTATGAAACCGGCAAGATCAACTCGCGCGACCCTTTCGATGCTGGCTCTGACGACAGTGGTTACAACAGTGGTTGCCTGTCTGGCTGTGCTCAGCGGTTGCCAACCGGCGCCGAAGCCGCCGCCAAAGCCGGTGGAGAAGGTGGTGTGGCCGGAGATCGCCAGGTACGCGAAGATGGTCGTCCCCACCGACAATCGCATGACCCCGGCCAAGGTGGCGCTGGGCAAGCAACTCTTTTACGACCAGCGCCTGAGCGGCGACGGCTCCCGGGCTTGCTATTCCTGCCACCTGAAGGAGCACGGCCTGACCGACGGGAAGCCTACCGCCATCGGCGCCTACGAGAAAAAACTGTCGCGGGCCAGCCCCACCCTTTGGAACATCGGCTACCACAGCGAGTTCTACTGGGACGGCCGCAGCAGGTCGCTGGAGGCCCAGGCGATGGCTGCCTGGCGCGGCGGCAACATGGGCGCCTCGGGCAAAGACGAGCATCCCAGCGTCGAGGACATCTCTGCGAAGCTGAACGAAATCCCGGAGTACAAAGAACAGTTCATGAAAGTGTTCGACGACCCCGCCACGCCGGTTAATGTGGTCAAGGCCATCGCTGCCTTCGAGCGCACCATCGTCAGCGACAAGTCCGCCTGGATTCGCTTCCGTGCCGGAGACGAAGCCGCCTTCAGTGAGGAAGCCGGCAGAGGCTGGGAGATTTTCGGCGAAAAGGCCCAGTGCACCAACTGCCATGACGGCCTGCTGCTGACCGATCTGCAGTACCACAATGTCGGCATCGGCATGGGAAAGCGGAAACCGGACGTGGGCCGCTTCAAGGTGACCAAGGAGAAAAAGGACACAGGCGCCTTTAAGACGCCGACGCTGCTCGATGTCAGCAAGTCGGCACCCTATTTCCACGACGGCAGCGTGGCCACGCTGGAAAAGGCAGTGGACTTGATGCTTCGCGGCGGCAAGAAGAACAAATACCTGGACCGTACCAACCTCGAACCGGTGAAGCTGACCAAGCAAGAGCGCGGGGACCTGCTGGCTTTCCTGCGGGCGCTGGAGGTGGACTACACGGTCATGGCGCCGGCTTTGCCTGAGTGAGCGCCTAAGCGGGTGCCCAAGCGGGCGCCGAAGTGAGCGCTGAAGTAAGCGTCTAAGCGGGCGGAGGCTTTCACTTCGCCGCCCGGACACATCGCCGTCCAGCATTCAGAAGCCAACTCGCGGCTCCCGGAACCGCGTGGTCGCGCTTTTTCTGCGCCTGCCACTTGATTCCTGCCTAGCTCCTCGCCGTTTCCGCTAGCACAGCGCTTCGGCAACACCACATCTCGACTCCCAGGGCGCCGGTACGTGCTTCGGTTTTGTGCTAGAATGTTTTATAAGTCATGCTCTACACTCGCGACTATCTTGCCTACGTCTGCCGCGAGTTGATTACCCGGCTGGCCAGAAGCCACATCAAACTAGGCTCGCCCGAAATCACTAACCAGAAGGTCCGCGAGGCGGTCACCAATGAACTGAACGCTGAGGACCGGCTCAACGAGGAGGTGCGCGCCCTGCTGGAGCGCTACGCCAGCGAGATGCGTGCCACCGGCGCCGCCTACCCCGAGAGCTTCAAAAGGGTGAAGCGGCAGCTGATGAAAGAGCGCGGTGTGGTGGCTGCCTCGGCCCGCGACAGCGACGAGGGTCCCCGGATCTCCCGCGAGAAGATCAACAAGCTCTCCCACGTGCTAGTCAACACGCTGGCCAATCTTCGCAAGGAAGTGGAACTGCTGGGTGAGAAGAACGACGTGCGGCTGGAAATTGTCCGCCTGTTCCTGGAGTTGTTCCGCGAGGAAGAGAAGATGGACCGCAGCGCCCGCCAGAAAATCGTTTCCCAGAAACGCGCCATTCCGGAAGGCAGCCAGGAGTGGGATATCCTCTACCGCAAGTACTATACGGAAGAGATGCGGAAGATCGGAGCTTGAGCAGCCTCTTCCAGGCGGTGTGGCCAGGCGGCGCCTGAAAGAAATCCTAGTCGCGGCGCTTCAGCTTGGGTGGCCGGTCCTCGTCGTCCTCTTCGCCTTCGCCTTCTTTCTTGCCCTTCTCGTCCACCGGACGGGTGTCGGCGGTGGTGGATCTGCGAAGGGTGGGACGATCGCTCTTGCGGTCCTCCAGGCGGCGACGGTAGTGGATTGCCGCCAGGCGCGCCTGGACTTCATCAAACTCCGAGGTAGTCACCAAGTGATCTTCGCGGTCTGGCAGCCCGCCCATTTGTTTCTGCGTGCGGGAGATGCGGTCCGGCGTCGGGGGATGGGAGCCGAAGGCCTTCGCCAAAGTGCCGGGGCGCCTCTTTTCCTTCGCCTGAATCTTCTCAAAGAAGGTGACAAACCCCTGGGGATCGTAGCCGGTCTTGTACATGTACTGCAGCCCCAGGAAATCGGCCTCGCGCTCGAAGTTGCGCGAGAACTTCAGAAAGCCCAGTGGGACCAGAATGCTGGCCGCCCCTCGCGCTCCGAACCCGATGCCGCCGCCTACGAAGATCAGTGGGATGGTGAGATAATTGGCCAGCTGCCCGCGGGTGGCTTGGCGGGTGCCGTGCCGCGCGGCTACGTGTGCGATCTCATGGGCCATCACCCCGGCCAGTTCAGCCTCTTCCTCCGCTTCCAGGATCAGGCCCGAATTGACGAAGAAGAAGCCTCCCGGCAGTGCGAAGGCATTGACCTGTTCCGCGTCGATCACCTTGATGGTGAACGGTACCCTGGCATCTGAATTGCGGACCAGGTTCTGCCCAACCCGGTTCACGTACTCGCTGACAACTGGATCGTCCACGATGCGCGCCTGCGACTCCACCTGCTGCGCCAGCCTCTTGCCGAGGGCGATCTCCTTCTCCATCGAGTACCAGTTCCAACCTTTGCCGACGTCGCGTTCACCGATTTTCTCGATGTCTTTCTTGTCATCTTTCTTGCCAGCGACCGCGGGCAGCGGGAAAACCAACGCGAAGGCGAGAAGCAGAGAAAGCAGTTGACGGTTCATTAACTGGCTCCTTGCAGCAGTGAATGACATTATACCAAGTGAGGCGGCCCGCGCCTCCACTTTATTAAACGCGGAAGCGGGGTCAGAAGTTGCGCGGATTCCTGCGCCAGGGACGGTTCGAACGTCCCCGGCGGGAGCTAAGCTCAACACCAGAAGGCACTTGCGGCCTCAATGGCAACCCTCTGGCTGGGGCCTGTTGGCCAGAGCCTGTTGGCTAGAGAACACTCGGGAGACCTCCTCCGCGTCGAAGTGCATCGGCCCACCGGGTGTGGTACAGTACCCCGCCTTTGGCTGTTGATCCAGACATCGCTCGCACAAGGCGTTGACTCAGCCGCTGCCTTGCGGACCGATCGCGGACCGCGATGCGTCTTCTAAGAAAACTGTACGACTGGGTCTTGCACTGGGCGGAAACTCCCTACGGCGCGCCCGCGCTGTTTCTGGTTGCTTTTGCCGAATCCTCCTTCTTGCCCATTCCGCCCGACGTGCTGCTCATTGCCCTGGGGCTCTCGCTCCCGAGGAAGGCCTTCCGCTATGCCCTGATTTGCACGGCGGGCTCCGTCTTGGGTGGGATTCTTGGATACCTGCTGGGATGGCAATTCTGGGAGCTTGCCAAAGGTATCTTGTTTAACTACGTGAACCCCGAGAGCTTCGAAACCGTCCGCAACTATTTCATTCAGTATGAGGGCTGGGCGGTTGCCATCGCCGGCTTTACCCCGATTCCCTACAAGGTGTTCACTCTGACGGCGGGATTTCTGAGGGCTGATTTTAGGATTTTCCTGCTGGCTTCAACGCTCAGCCGGGCAGCCAGATTCTTTCTCGTCGCTTCGCTGATTTACAAATTTGGCCCCTCGATTCGACTCTTCATAGAGAAGTATTTCAACATCCTGACGGTCCTGTTTGCCGTCCTTTTGATCGGGGGGTTCATCCTTTTGAAGTATGCGCTCTGAGGAGCTAAGTTACGCGCGGCACCGCAACCCTCCCACTACCTCGCTGAAGTGTAGTAGACTACTTCCCCAATTCCGCAGGAGGGTAGGATGGCCGTCAGCAACATACTGCTGGGACAGGTTTGGAAAAAGGACGCCACCGGGGACAACTACTTGGTCACGAAGCTCTACTCGGAAGCCTTTTCTACCTACGCCATGCTGCGCCGGGTCACTGGCGACGAGGTGCTGCGGATCAAAGTGGACAAGAGCGGGGAAGGCGCCGGTTTGAAAGGGTTCACCTACACTCAGGAAAGCGCGGACTTCTGACCCTGCTGAGGCTCGCCCAGTCACCACCGTCAGGCAACGACTCCCTGAGCTTCTCGGCAATCTGCCACAAGTAGCCATACACCTGCCGCTAAATGGAGGGTCGACCGCGGCAGAGTTCGGTGATCGGGTCGGAGACCAGCAGCATTTCCTTCAATAAGAACGGTTCGCCGTATTTCACTCCCACCATCATCCCGTAGTGGCGGGCCAGGGCTTCGACCTGCTGGCACAGGTCGGTCTGGGAGGGGAACAAGTCCTTCCCCGCGGCCTGGTCGTCGTACTGGGAGTGGTAGGCCAGCAGGGCCTGGAGTCGCCGGTCGAACTGGTCGGTGATGTCTACCACAAACGAGGGTTGCACCTCGTAGTAGAGCGTGCAGTAGAGAATCTTGTGCGGCCGGTGCGGCTGGCCTTCCAGCGGGAGCTTCTTCAGGCCGGCCAGAAAGCAGGCTTCGTAACCCAACGTCCTGGTCGTGTAGTGGTCGGGATGGCGCCCCTCCCAGTAGGGAAGGAAGACGAGCCGCGGGCAGAGCTGGCGGATTTTGGCCGCTAGCTTCAGGCGATTCTCGTAGGTGTTTTCCACGCGCGCGTCCGGCAGTCCCAGGGTCTCGCGCCAGTGGACCCCCAGGAGGCGAGCGGCTTGCTGCGCTTCCTGGGCCCTCTGCTCGGGAGTGCCGCGGGTACCCATCTCGCCCGCCGTCAGGTCCAGAATGCCGGTGCGATAGCCCGCCGCCGACAGCTTCAGCAGCGTGCCGCCGCAGGTCTGCTCCGTGTCATCGCGGTGGGCGGCAATTGCTAGCGCGTCAACAGTCATCGAAGACACAGTGATTTACCACGAATCAACATGAACGAGTGCGAATTTATTGTCCTTAGCAAATCACCACTCGCTGTAACGGCGCACCTGAGGCCGGCGGCCCATGATCTTGACCAGCGCCAGGCCGGCAAAGAAACCTCCCACGTGCGCCCACCAGGCCACGCCGCCCTGACTCAAAGCGACGGCTGTGCCCAGGGTGGTGAAGCCGGAAACGACCTGTATCACGATCCAGTAGAGCAGAATGACCCACGCGGGCAACTCCTTAATGAAGATCAGGAAAAATGGGATCAGGGTGAGCACCCGGGCGCCGGGGAACAACAGCATGTAGCCGGCCATGACCCCGGCAATGGCGCCGCTTGCGCCTACGCTGGGAATCTGCGAGGGCAGGTTCAGGAAAATGTGCGCCAAGCTGGCCGTCAACCCGCAGGCCAGGTAGAAGACCAGGTAGCGGAAGTGGCCCAGCTGGTCTTCCACGTTGTCGCCGAAGATCCATAGGAACCACATGTTGCCAAGAAGGTGCAGAAACCCGCCGTGCATGAACATAGAGGTCAGCGTCGGTAGGATGGCCGCCTGAGCCGGCACCCGCCCCGCCACAAACTCCGCAAAACGCAGGGGAACCACTCCGTTCTGGGCGAAGAAGTACTCCAGGCTGAAGGGGTCGAGCAGCACCTGGTAGATGAAGACGAGAGTGTTGATCACGATGAGGCCCACGGTGACAAATGGCGCCGAGTAGCGGGGTGCGGTGTCGCGGAGCGGGATCATCGGACCACGTATTCGCAGTTGGCCTTGCGGGGCGCGCTCTGCATCAAGGCCCGCACTTCGGGCAGGGTAGGGAGGCCGCCGCGAGCGCCCAGCCCGGTGCAGTTCAGCGCGGCCACGGCACAAGAAAAATCCAACGCCTGCTCCAGCGGCCAACCCTCCAGCAAGGCGTAGCAGAAGGCGCCGTGAAAGACGTCGCCGGCCCCGGTGGTATCTACGGGGTCCACTTCATAGGCGGGGCGATAGACGTAGCCGGACTCGGACAAGGCCAGCACACCGTCGGCGCCCAGCGTCATGGCCGCCGCCTGCAGCTGAAACTCCCCGCGCAGGATTTCCAGGGCCTTGAAGGGGTCTTGCTCCCCCGTGTAGGTCGGGGGAAACACAGCTGAGGCAATGAAATAGTCCACGTGCTGGAGCAGGCGGTTCACGTCTTTGGGCATGGTGTCCACGTCGCAGGTGACAGGGATGCCGGCCTGCCGGGCCCAGCAAGCGGCCAGCGCCGTAGCGGCCAGATCATGCCCGTCCACGTGCAGCATGCGCCCGGAGCAGACCCGCTCGCGCGACAGCATTTCCGGCCGCAAGGCCAGCCGCCGGTCCCGGTACCACAGCACGGTGCGCTCGCCCGTGCCCTGGTCAATCAGGATGTAGGCGGTCTGGTTGGGGCAACCAGGCAGCACCTTCACGCCGCTGATGTCCACCCCGGTGGACCGCAGGCTCTCCAGCTGGAATCGCCCCCGTTCGTCGTCGCCCACCGTCCCGATGTAGGCGCACCGCTTGCCCAGCCTTTGGCAGGCGATCACAGCCGTGGCCGTTTGCCCGCCTGCCTCCATCCGTTCCCCCAGGAAGGCCATCTTGGTATTGTAGTCCGGGTACCGGGGAACAATGATGACCGTGTCGGTGGCGTTGACGCCCACGCCAACCAGGTCAAAATGGGAGTTGGGCCGCATTCTCTCCGGTGCGAAGCAAGCCGGTGCGAACCAAAGATTGTACCATGCGGCCTGGGGCGCCAGCAGCCGAGCTCAGGACAGCGGTACCGGCTTGGATTCGCGCATCGGACCTGTAATACGCTAAGCTCGGTACCATCTAGCGCCGCGGGTTGCGTTTGGCGGAAGCCGTGTGGTAGCTTCGGTTGTTGGCGACGCGCAGTGCGGGCGGTGGTCAAAGAAGCGCCACAGGCGCCATGCCGGCCAGGGAAACTGAAGCGATCATCCTGCGGACCTACCCCCTGAAAGAGGCTGACAAGATCGTCAGCTTTTTTTCCCGCACCTACGGCAAGGCGCGGGGGGTGGCGCCCCGATCGAGGCGTCTTCGCAGCCCGTTCGGTGCTGGGCTTGAGCCGCTGTCGCACGTCCGTCTCTGCTACTTCGAGCGGGAAACGCGAGAGCTGGTCAACATTGACTCCTGCGAGCTGATCCAGTCCTACTTTGAGACCCAGAAGGACTACGCCGCCGGGGTGGCCTGCAGCTACCTGGCAGAAGTTTGCGAGCAACTGCTGCCGGACCGTGAGCCCAACGACGCGCTGTTTCGCTTGCTGTTGGTGACGCTGGAAAGTCTCCGGCTCAGCGGACAGATCTGGCCAGCGTTGACTTACTACGACCTCTGGGTGGTGCGGCTGGCCGGACTGCTGCCCTCCCTGGAACGTTGCAGCAGCTGCGGGGCAGCGCTGGAGCCGGGAGCGCAAGCCTTTTCCCAGGCTTACTCGCCGGCCCTCTACTGCGCCGCCTGCCGGCCCGGCGGGACTCGGGAGCTGTCACCGGCCTCGCGGGAGCTGGCCGGAGAGATGCTGCGGGTGTCGCTGGACCGGGTGGCACCCCGTGTCTGGCACAAGGGCGTGGCCGCCGACCTGCGCCGCTTCCTTGAGCAGCGCATCGAAGCTCACGTCGAGCGCAAGCTGGCGACCCGGGCGGCACTAGAGAATATTGAAGACTGATGGGCTTGAGTTTCCAGGACCTGATCTTTCGGCTCCAGAAATTCTGGGGCGATCAAGGTTGCGTCATCCAGACGCCTTACGACGTCGAGGTGGGCGCCGGCACGATGTGCCCGGAGACCTTCCTGCGAGTGCTGGGTGCGGAGCCCTACCGGGTGGCCTATGTGCAGCCAAGCCGGCGTCCGGCCGATGGGCGCTACGGCGACAACCCCAACCGGCTCTACAAGCACTGGCAGCTCCAGGTCGTCCTGAAGCCGGCTCCGCCCGATGTCCAGGACCTGTATCTGAAGAGCCTCGAGCGAATCGGGATTGACCTGCGCCGGCACGACATCAAGTTCGAAGAGGACAACTGGGAGGCGCCCACCCTGGGGGCGTGGGGAATCGGCTGGCAGGTGATGCTGGACGGCCTGGAAATCACCCAGTTCACCTACTTCCAGCAATGTGGCGGCTTTGACCTGGAGCCGGTGCCGGTGGAGTTGACCTACGGCCTGGAGCGCATCGCCGCCTTCCTGCAGGACGTGGACAGCGTTTACGACATCGCCTGGAACGCGCCAGTCCGGGGTGGCCGGCTCTACACTTATGGTGACGTGCGTCGCACCGAAGAGCTGCAGTTCTCGGTCTACAGCTTCGAGAAGGCCGACATTCGCTCGCTCTGGCAAGCGTTCGAACTGCACGAGAACGAATGCCGCCGGCTGCTCGATGAGCATGAGGGCGCACAGGAGCTGACCGAGAAGCGCCGCCTCCCCGTACTGGCTGCCTACGACCTGGTGCTGAAGTGCTCGCACCTGTTCAACCTGCTGGACTCGCGAGGGGCCATCAGTGTCACCGAGCGGGTGGCGGTCATCGGCCGCGTGCGCGAGATGGCAGTGAGCATAGCTCGCGCCTGGTTGGAGCAGCAGGCGGCGACGCCATCCTCGGAACAGTCGGCCGAAAAGCTCTCACCAACTTCCAAGGAGCCAGAAACCGTTGCCGACTAAGGAATTCCTCTTGGAAATCGGCACGGAGGAGATACCCGCCTGGATGATTGGAGATGCACTCCACAGCCTTAAAATGGAATTGGCTAAAGCCTTTTCGCGTTGTGACGAATCTTTTGTAAATGCACTTGATCGAGCTGAGACAGTTGCAACACCTCGCAGACTGGTTTTATTCGTCCCGGAACTTCCCACGGAGGAGCCGGAAAAATCAGAGTTCATTGTTGGCCCCCCGAAAAATGCTCCCCGCCAGGGAGTCGAAGGTTTTGCCCGCAAAATGGGCGTCCCGCCAAAGAAACTCCTCGTGAGACCCACCCCTAAAGGGGATTATTGGGTCTTCACGAAGAAGAAAAAGGGCCAAAAGACGGCAAATATTCTTGCGCTAGAGTTACCGCATGTTATTTCCGCGATCCGTTTTCCCAAGACCATGTACTGGACCAGTAAGGGCGGACCCCGCTTCATTCGCCCCATCCGCTGGCTGGTGGCGCTGTACGGGGGCCGCGTGGTTCGCTTCGAGATCGCGGGAGTGGCCAGCGGCCCCTACACCTTTGGCCATCGTGCAATCGGGAAGGGCCGTCTGAAGGTTACAGGCTTTGAACAATACGCGCGTGTGCTCCGAGAGAACGGTGTGCTTCTAGAGCCGTCCGAGCGCCGCGCAAAAATCTTGGCCGAGGCCAGCACCCTACTGGGTCGCGAGGGGGACGGTTTGCAACTCCGGAATAATCCGGAGTTGCTGAACACGCTCGTTTTCCTGACCGAGTTCCCTACGGCGGCCCTGGGCAAGTTCGACCCGTCCTACCTCCAATTGCCCGAAGAGGTACTGGAAACAGTGATGCAGCAGCACCAGAAGTACCTTTCGGTCTCAGACGTTAAAGGGCGGCTCGCGTCCCGGTTCATCTTCGTGATGAACCTGTTCGTAATAAACAAGGACGGCGCCGCCGCCGGCTCCGCCGTCGAGCAGGTCGGCCACGGGCACGAGCGCGTGTTGCGCGCGCGCTTCAATGACGCACGTTTCTTCTGGGAAACGGACCAGAAGATTCCTTTACGCGATCGCCTGCCGCTGCTGGAACACGTCACCTTTCAGTCGCAATTGGGCAACTACCGGCAGAAGACGGAGCGCAACGTGGCGCTCGTAAAGAGGCTGGCCAACTCAGTTCCGCAGGCGCCTTTGGAAGCCGCAGTTCGGGCTGCGGAGCTGGCCAAATGCGACCTGACCACGGAGCTGGTGAAGGAATTCACGAAATTGCAAGGTGTGGTCGGGGGGCTCTATGCGCGAGCCCAAGGTGAACCGGCCGATGTGGCCACCGCCATCTCCGGCCAGTACAAGCCGGAGAGCATGGACGATAGCTCGCCCCCAACGGCGGCCGGCGCGCTGGTGGCAGTGGCCGATAAGCTGGATACGCTGGCCGGCTGTTTTGCCATCGGACTCAGGCCCAGTGGTTCCAGCGACCCCTTTGCCTTGCGGCGTGCGGTACAAGGCGTAGTCAAGATTCTGGCCGACTCACAATACCGCATCAATTTCGAACAGTTATTCTTGTCTGCTTTGAATCAGTACCAATCCTGGGACACTTCTGGCGCGTACGCAGCGTTATATACTTTCTTTAAGGATCGCCTGAGTTATTTCCTTCGAGAAGTGCGGGGCTTCGCCTATGACGAAGTAAATGCGGTTATGGAGTCAGCCGGCGCCCCCGGCGACCTTGACGTGGTTGATGCGATTTCCCGCTGTGAAGCAATTGCGCACGTGCGGCCAACGGAAAATTTTGAGCCGCTTTCCGCGGCCTTCAAGCGCATCCGGAACATCCTGACGAAGGCAGGCGGCACCGACCAGTTTGGCGGCGAGCCGGACGCGTCGCTGCTGGAGGCCGGCGCCGAAGTCGAGCTTTACACCGAAGCGCGCCGAATTGTGGAGCAAACGAAAGACAGCACAGATTACGAAACCGTGCTGCGCCGCATTGCGGGGTTGCGGTCCCAGGTGGATGCTTACTTTGACCAGGTGCTGGTGATGGCCAACGACGAACGCGTTCGCCAGAATCGCCTGAGGATGCTGGCCTGGCTGCTGCGCGCCTTCACGCGAGTGGCCGATTTTTCTGAAATTGTCGTGAGTAAAGAACAAACTTCAACGGCTTAGGGAGCGTAGGGCAATGAAGACGAAGTATGTGTACTTCTTTGGAGCGGGCCAGGCCGAGGGCCACGGGAAGATGAAAGAGGAGCTGGGCGGCAAGGGAGCCGGCCTGGCGGAAATGAGCAACGCGGGGCTGCCTGTGCCGCCGGGCTTCACCATTTCCACCCGCGCCTGCCTCGACTACTTCGCCCTGGACGGCTGCCTGCCAGCCGAGGTGGAGCCGCAAATGGCCGCATCCCTCAGCCGGCTCGAGGCGTTGCAAAGACAGCGCCTGGGCAGCGCGGACGATCCGTTGCTGGTCAGCGTGCGCTCTGGGGCCAAATTTTCCATGCCCGGCATGATGGACACGATCTTGAACCTTGGCTTGAACGACCGCAGCGTGGAGGTGCTGACGCGCAAGTCGAACAATCCGCGCTTTGCCTGGGACAGTTACCGGCGCTTCATCCAGATGTTCGGCAACGTCGTGCTGGAGGTCGGGAAAGAGGAGTTCGACCACATTTTTGAAAGTCAGAAGAAGAAATCGCGCGCCAGGCTGGACACGGAGCTAGACGCAGCCTCGCTGAAGCAGGTGGCGGCCAGCTACCAAAAGTTGGTGAAGCGCAAGACCGGCCAGCCGTTTCCCCAGGACGCCCGCCAGCAGTTGCTCATGGCCCGCGACGCCGTCTTCCGTTCCTGGAACAACCCGCGCGCCATCCATTATCGGCGCATGAACAGCATCCCCGACGACCTGGGGACGGCGGTCAACGTGCAGGCCATGGTCTTCGGCAACCTGGGGGAAACCAGCGGCACTGGCGTCGGCTTCACCCGCAACCCCTCGACGGGCGAGCGCGAGTTCTATGGCGAGTTTCTGATGAACGCGCAGGGCGAAGACGTGGTGGCGGGCATCCGCACCCCGGTGCCGATCGGCGAGCTGGAGCGGGTTATGCCCAATGTCTACCAGCAGTTGCGCCAGATCACCACACGCCTGGAGCGGCACTACAAGGACGTGCAAGACTTTGAGTTCACCATCCAGGAAGGCAAGCTGTACATGCTGCAAACGCGCAACGGCAAGCGCACCGGCAAGGCTGCAATCAGGATCGCGGTGGATATGGTCGAGGAGCGCCTGCTCACCAGGAAAGAAGCGCTGATGCGGGTGGAAGCCGGGCAGCTCGACCAGCTGCTGCACCCCATTCTCGCGCAGGACACCCAGGGCGTGTTGGACGCAAACGGCAAGATTCGGCTGCAACTGCTGGCTACCGGCCTGCCTGCTTCGCCCGGAGCCGCCGTGGGCCGCGCCGTGTTTAACGCCGACGATGCGGTGGCCAAGGGCAAGAACCAGCCGGTGGTGCTGGTGCGCGCCGAAACCGTTCCCGACGACATCCACGGCATGGAAGTGGCAGTAGGCATTCTTACTTCCCGCGGCGGCATGACGAGTCACGCTGCGGTGGTGGCTCGCGGCATGGGCAAGTGCTGCGTCGCCGGAGCCGGAGCCATTTCCGTCGATGCTGAGAAGCAGCGCATGTCAGTGGACGGGGTGGTCATCAAGGAAGGCGACTGGATTTCCCTGGACGGCTCCAGTGGCCGGGTTTTCCTCGGCGAGGCACAGACGCTCGAACCCGACACGGCCAGCGGCGAGTTTGCCACCTTCATGAGCTGGGCTGATGAAGTGCGCCGCCTGGGCGTGCGCGCCAACGCCGACGTTCCGCGCGACGCGACGGTGGCCCGCCGCTTCGGCGCGGAAGGCATCGGCCTGTGCCGCACAGAGCACATGTTCTTCGCCGCCGAGCGCCTGCCCTATATGCAGGCTATGATCCTAGCCCGCACCGAGAAGGAGCGCCGTAAGGCGCTGGCCAAGCTGCTGCCCATGCAGCGGAAGGATTTCGTGGGCCTGTTCCGCGTCATGGACGGCTACCCGGTGGTGATCCGCCTGCTGGACCCGCCGCTGCATGAGTTCCTCCCCAAGCGCGAAGAGCTGATGGTGGAGATTGCCCTGCTCAGGGCCAAAAAGGCGCCCAAGAAGAAACTCGATCAGAGAGAAGCGCTGCTACGGCGGGTCGAGGAGTTGCACGAGCTCAACCCCATGCTGGGCCACCGCGGCTGCCGGTTGGGGATCGTCTACCCAGAGATCTCCGAGACGCAGGCGCGCGCCATTCTGGAAGCGGCCTGTGTGGTTACCCGAGAGGGTAAAAAAGTGATTCCGGAGATCATGATCCCGTTGGTGGGCATCCGCAAGGAACTCACCTTGCAGCGGGAGGTCGTGGACAAGGTGGCTGAGGAGGTGTTCGCCAAACAGGGTCTCCGGGTGCGCTACCTCGTAGGCACCATGATCGAGGTGCCCCGCGCATCCCTGACCGCCGAGCAGATTGCTCGTGACGCCGAGTTCTTCAGCTTCGGCACCAATGACCTGACCCAGACCACCTTCGGCTTCTCGCGTGACGACAGCTTCAAGTTCCTGGAAGCCTACCTTAACCAGAAGATTTTCCAGAACGACCCGTTTGCCGTGCTGGACCAAGAGGGCGTGGGGCAACTGGTGGAGATGGCCACCCAGCGCGGCCGCCAGACGCGGCCGGACCTGGAGGTGGGCATCTGCGGCGAGCACGGCGGCGAGGCCAGCTCGGTGATGTTCTGTCACCGCGCAGGACTGGATTACGTGAGCTGCTCGCCTTACCGGGTGCCCATCGCGCGGCTGGCTGCTGCCCAAGCCGTGTTGCTGGAAGGCGCCCGCGAAGAAGTCATGCGCACCGCCTAGTTTTAGGCCGAAGTTTCTTGAGAAAGGTAGCTCATAGGGTGAGTTGGGGTGCGAAGGATGGCGAGTTGAGATAGCGGAGGGCGTTGTGAAGCAGCCGGGTGGAAAACGGGTCGCGGCCATAACTACTGGTGAGCCGGAAAGTGGAGATCAACACCGCTCCCTGGCCGAGGCGTGCCTGGACCACGTAAGCCGCGGGTAGGTAAATCCAACCAACAAACATGCCCGCCAACACGTCCGGGGCGGCCGAGCTAGGAACATCCACCAGCACCAGATCTGGAGTGGCCTGGGCCGCTTCCCAGCCCAGCAGCCCGTCGCCGGGTGCTCCCCCAAACAGCGGCGAGTATTTGCGGTACCAGTTAAAGTTGGTCATCCTGGTGCCCTCGCGCAGGGTGCCGCGCCGTGGCTCGAGTTTCAGCTCAGGCAAGGCTGGCAATGCCTCGGCATGCTCGGCCAGCACCACTGCCTTCCCACCGGCGGCCACGTACTGCCGCAGTTGGGCATCGAACACCGTCGCCACCACCACACGACCCGGAGGCGCCTGGGCCAGAGGTCTCGTGCCCGGCAACGTCAGGCGGTTGCCAGGATCGTGGACATAGACTTCCTTCGGTGCCACTGGCGCAGGATAGGCAAATAGCTCGAGAGAATTGCGGGTCCGGGTTCCGGCACTCAGTTTCAGCAAGAACGTGCCGGGCGCGTGGATCTGCGGGATTTTGACGGTGATTTCGCCCACCGGCTTCACTTCCCCCTGTGTGATCTCGGGTAGTGGGAGGGAACCGCCCTGTCCAGTGCCTTCCAGCTCCCAAACGAGAACGGTGCCAGCCGTTGGCGAGGCCGAGTAATGCGAGAAGCTCACTGGGATCGGAATTTCGTCGCCCGCCAAAACATTGCGCGGAGCGGTGCCGGGCAGAATCAGGTCATCGGCCTGCACGTCGGCGGAGATGGCGCCGAACACCTTCGGGTTGCGATCCATGTCCAGAAGGCCATTGGCTTGCCAGTTCAAATCAGTGAACTGGGCGGTGACGTAGCCCTGGATAGCCGGTTCGGCCCGGATGACTTCGATTTGGTGCTTGAGCGAGCGCCATTGGTGCCACTGCGTGGCCTCCGCCAGCCCCGCGAAATCCCCAAAGATCGCGTCCAGCTTCCACTGGCGGAAACGTTCCTCGACACCGGCTGGGACGGTGATGGCTTGCTGGGGGCCAGGCCGACCGCGGGAAAACCACCAGGGGGGCTCTTCTGGTAGCCGCGGCAACCCCCAGCTGCCGAACTCGGAAACGACCAGGGGCGTGTCGTCCCCGCCGCCGTCGGAAGAGGCGCTGCGCGCGTCATCGTGCGGACTGTACAGCCACTGAGGACGATCCGCGTACTGCTCCACCCAGGCCCCGAACATGGCGGCTTGGTCGGGGATGGGGTTATACCGGTGGAAATCGGCGACATCGGTGTCCAGGTGAAAGTTGGAGCAACAGGGGCTGTTGTCCACCACCAGCAGCGGCGCGGCCAGCTTGCGGGCGCGCGCGACGAAGTTATTCAGGAAAGCGCGGTGGTCGCCGCGACCGAGATCAATTCCCCAGCTCTCGTTGAACAGGCTGACCATGATCAGGCTGGGGTGGCTGGCGTCGCGCTCCATCATCCCGCGCAGCGTGTCTTGAGCCCGCTTGCGAGAAGCCGGGGTGAGCCGGTCGAAGTTGGGGATCTCGTACCAGACCAGCAGCCCGACTTCGTCGGCCGCTTCCAGGTAGCGTGGATCGGGCACCTTGAGGTGACAACGCAGCAGGTTCAGGCCGAGCTGGCGCGCCTTGCGGAACTGCTCCAGCAGGAACTGCTTGGACGGCGGGGTATAGATGCCTGCGGGGTAAAAATCCTGGTCCAACGCGCCGCGGATGTAGAACAGCTCGCCGTTCAAGTAAAATTTCCCCTCGCGCTTCTCAAATGTACGAAACCCAAAGCGCGTTTCCACGGTGTCGCGTCCCCGGCGAACTTGGGCCGTGTACAGCGTGGGGGAAGCCGGCGACCAGAGCCGTGCTTTTTTCAGTTTCCCCTCCAGCTTTCCGCGGTACACGAGCCGGTTCCCAGGATCCCGGATCTCCAGGCGCGCTTTGCCCAGGGGCCGGACTTCCGCCCGGAAGGACCCGTCGGCACCAGCCGTGATCCGGAACGATTCAATTCGCTTTCGACGGCGCAGCTCCCAGCTCACGCTCTGCCACAAGCCGCTGACCTGCAGGTACCAGTTCTGCTTGCCGTGCGGAATCTCGGGCTGCGAGCCCGGATCTTCCACGCGCACCAGAATCTCGTTCTCGCCCTTCTTGAGCAGATGCCCGATATCGAGGGTGAAAGGCAGGTAGCCCCCCTCGTGCCGGCCAGCTTCCCGGCCGTTAATCAACACCACCGCCTTGTAGTCCACCGCGCCAAACTTCAGCAGCACCGTTTGCTTTTTGCGGGAGAAACGTGGCGAGGGGAAGCTCTTGCGATACCAGGCTACACCGGAGAAGTCCCGCAGGTCCTCAAACTGCGCCTGGATGGGCATTGGCACCTGCGCGGTGCGCCAGCTGACTTCTGCGTTGGTGCGGAACTCCCATTCCCCGTCTAGCGAGCCGCCGCGCACCGCCGACTGGCCTAGCTCGGAGGCCGACAACACACAGAACAGGACGGTGACGGCAATGCGCTTCATGAAATGTAGGGAATGACCTGTCGCCTCTTCCAAATTCACTTTGGGCGCTTCTGGGCGCCGAACCCAACCCGGGCGCCATGGGCTCTCGACGAGCGGGTTGCCCTGTTGGATATTGTTGGACATTTCTTTCCTACGAGGGATTGTAGCTGAGGCCGGCGTCTGGTTCCTAGCGATGGCCGGGTAGGAGACTATACTTTTCAAGCACGGCGTTCCACTTGCCCTGGGCGCGCAACAGCAGCTCCACAACCTCCCGCACGGCGCCCCGGCCGCCTTCAGCCCGCGAGACGTAGCGGGCGCACTGTTTGATCTCCGGGCGCGCATTGGCAACGGCCACCGGCAACCCCACACGTAACAGGATGGGCGCATCGGTCAGGTCATCACCGATGTAGCAGACGTTCTGTTCCGCCACGCCGGAATCGTGGAGGATTTCTCCCAACGGACCGAGTTTCGCCAGGCAGTCCTGATAGAGGTAGGTGACATGAAGGTTGTTCGCCCGCTCGCGGACAGCAGGCGAGTCCCGGCCGCTAATCCAGCCAATGCGAATTCCGGCCAGTTCCTGGATCCAGCGCATCGCCATCCCGTCCTGGCTGTCAAACCCTTTGCTCTCCACTATGGCGCCGCGCCCGTCCGGGACGTAGTACAGAAGGCCATTGGTCAGCACGCCATCCACATCCATCAGCAACAGGCGGATGCGTTTGGCCCGTTTCCTCAGCTCGGCAGAAGTGGTTCTCATCGTTCCTGGAGTTGTTGTTCGAGACCTTCGGCCGCCGCGCGGTCAACCAGCCATACCAACTGGCCCGAGGCGGGCCGCACCAGCGCCGCCGGCAGGTCTGGATCCGGAGGGCCTTCCAGTACCGCTGCCAACACTGGCGCCTTGGCTGCCTCGGCGACCAAGAACAGGACCTCACGGGCAGCATTGAGCGCAGCTAGCGTGAGACTGATACGCCGCATGTTCCCCTGCATGGTCGCAACCACCAGGCGCTTTCGTTCGTGCAGGGCGGGGGAACCTGGGAACAGGGAAGCCGTATGGCCATCCGCACCCATTCCCAGCAGGGCCAGGTGAAAGCCGGGAGGCCCTGCGAAGAACTCCTGCAGTTCGCGCTCATAGCTGACGGCCGCCTCCTCCGACGGCAACTCGGTCCGAAGCCGGTGGATGTTTTCTTCCGGAATCTGGATTCGTGACAGTAGTGTCTCAGACACCATTCGGTAGTTGCTCTGCGGATCCGACAGCGGAACCGCGCGCTCATCCCCCCAGAACAGGTGTGTGCGAGTCCACTCCAGGCGGCCGCGATATTCTGGCGAGCCCAACAGTGCGTAGAGCCGCCGGGGTGTCTGACCGCCCGACAGCAACAGGACAAAGCGTCCCTCCTCTGCCACGGCCTTCTGTCCGGCCCGCAGGATCCGTTGGGCCGCCTCCCTGCACTGGCCGTCGGAATCGGCAAAGATGTGCAGCTCACTCAACGCGGCGATTTCCCGTGCCCGGCACTAGAGCCCAATCCTACCATTACAGGTTCAATTCAATTTCTGTCCCCACGATTGGCTCGTGACCGCCTGCTGACTTCGAAGCGGCTAGACACTGTGGCCAGTTAACGACAGTTAGCGCCCAGAACGCGCGCTGGAAACGGCGCCCAGGAGAGCCTCTCGCTTCGAAGCCAGCGAGTGCATGAGCTGGTCAAAGGAGTCGGCAAACAGTTTTACTCCGTCGTCCTGAAGCTGCTGCATCACCACCGGGATATCCACGCCCACCTGGGCCAGACGCTCGAACGTCCGGCGCGCTTCGTCCACGCCTTCCTCCAGTGTGGCCCGTGCTGTTCCATGGTCGCGGAAGGCGGTGATGGTGGCGTCCGGCATGGTGTCCACCGTCTCGGGGCCAATCAGAGCTTCGGCGTACATCACGTCGCTGTAGTTGGGGTTCTTGGTGCTGGTGGAGCCCCAAAGCAGACGCTGGACCCGCGCGCCGCCTTCGCGCAGGGCGGCAAAACGCGGGCCGTGAAAAATCTCCTTGTAGCTCTGGTAGAGCAGCTTGGAATTGGCGATGGCCGCCTTGCCGCGCAGTTCCTCCGGGGCTGCTCCCTGCTGCAGAATCTTGTCCACGGCCGTATCCACCCGGCTGACAAACAGGCTGGCGACCGAGGCGGTCTGCCTGACGTCGCGCCCTTGCCCCGCGCGCTGCTCCAGGCCGCGGATGTAGGCTTCGGCCACTTGCTCGTAAGTCTCGCGAGCAAACAGCAAAGTCACGTTGATGTTCAGGCCGTCCGCAATTAGATATTCAATCGCAGGGATGCCCGCCGGCGTCGCCGGAACCTTAATCATCAGGTTGGGGCGCCCGACGCTTCCCCACAATCGCTGGGCTTCAGTGATGGTCCCCTGGGTATCGTGGGCCAGCTTCGGGGAGACCTCCAGGGAGACGTAGCCGTCGTTGCCGTTCTCCCGGTCGTAGAGGGGCCGGAATAGGTCGGCGGCCGCTTGGATGTCGGCCACGGCCAGCGCTTCGTAAATTTCGGGCACCGCAAGACCACGGCCCACCAGCTGGCGAATGGCAGCGTCGTAATCGGTGCCGCTGTTGATGGCCTTCTCAAAAATTGTGGGGTTCGAGGTCATCCCCCGCAGGCCGTCCTCGTCGATCATGCGCTTCAGCTGGCCCGAGACGAGCATGCGCCGGTGGATGTTGTCGTACCAAAAGCTGTGACCGAATTTGTGTAGTTCTACCAGTGGATTCATAGCGTGCCCATTCCTTCCTCGATCAGCAAAGTGTACAAGCGTTCTGCCGTTCCAGACCTGGCCGCTCTGCTGGCTCGCTGCTACGCGCATTGGCCCAACTACGGAGGCATAGTAAAAAGACATTGTACTCTGGCCCGCGGGCCAGCGCACCCAGAGCAATAACGCGGCCCGTCAGCACAAGCCTGGGTTCGAGCAGGAGGCAAGTGTCTTCCAATCGCTGACTCGCTTCAAGATCTTGCAGTATTCTCCAGGATTTGCGGTATCCTTTCCTGTTCCCAAGGACTGCCATTACAGGAGTAAGCAGAAAGGAGATCCACATGTCCCATAAGCTCCCAGAGCTTCCGTACGCGTTCGACGCGCTGGAACCCCACATTGATGCCAAGACGATGGAAATTCATCACGGGAAGCACCACGCGACTTACGTGAACAATCTGAACGCGGCTCTTGAGCCTCATTCGGAACTGCAAAAGAAATCCCTTGGCGAGCTGCTGGCTGATCTGAACAAGGTCCCCGAGGGTATCCGCACCGCCGTGCGCAACAACGGGGGTGGCCATTCCAACCACTCGCTGTTCTGGAAGGTGATGAAGAAGGGTGGGGGAGGCGAGCCCAAAGGCGACTTAGCCCAGGCCATCAAGTCCACCTTCGGTTCCTTCGCGGCCTTCCAGGAGAAGTTTTCTGGAGCGGCCAAGACTCGCTTTGGTTCGGGTTGGGCATGGCTGTACGTGTCGGGCGGCAAGCTGGTCGTAGGTTCCACGCCCAACCAGGACAGCCCTTTGATGGAGGGAGGGACACCTATCCTGGGTCTCGACGTTTGGGAACACGCCTACTACCTCAACTACCAGAATCGCCGGCCTGACTACGTCGGAGCCTGGTGGAACCTCGTCAACTGGGATCAGGTTGCGGAAAACTACGCCGGGGCAAAGTAACCGCGGGAATGGGTAGTGTCCTAGGGCACCACCTGGGAATGCCAGCCCCTTGCCTATTTCTTTTTCTTCTTTTTCTTTGGGGGCTTTTTCTGTAGGTCCATGCCTTCGGGTTCCTCGAGAACGGCCACGTAGTAGATACCACCACTCCTGGCAAGCCAGGCCCGAATCGTGTGGCCCACAACTTCCTCCACGCGGGGGAAGCGGTCTATGGGCGGGCCTGTTCGTTTCCACACCGCAGGCCGGCCCACCAAGTAGTGCTTTTCCAGCTGATTCTTCTGGAGCGTGAGCTCATGCCGGCCTCGGATGGCCTCGGTAAGGCGATAGGCACGCCCGCTGATGAGAGTCATCTTCTCCACCCGCCTGTTGCCGCTGCCATCCGGCCCGGAATAGATGATCCGGTTCGTACGCCGTTTAATGGTGTACTGGTTGCCGCCGGAAGTGAACACGATCTGGTCTTCATTCATATGGCCGGAGTCAATGGAAAAAAAGTCGTGCCGCTGAATCCACCCGGTCACCGTGGTCCCAGCGTCGGCATTGCTTGTCCCGGTATCGCTGGAGGTTTCCAGCAGGATTGTGGTCCCAATCGTCTCTCCCTTGAAAGAGACAATGCCTTCGTAGACGATCCGCTGTCCGGGCCTGGCAGCCGAACCTTGCCCTTGGGGTACGGGCGTTGCCAACGCCAGTTGGGCCACAGCGAGCAGAGCCAACGGTAAAAGCCATCGCATAGGATTCAGCCTTGGTTCTCTTTTCCCATTTCGGCAATTTCCTGTCAACATGTTTTGAGGAAACACCCGTGGCGGTCGCCACTGAGGAGCGTATCTGCGCCGAATCCGTGCTTTGCGTAATGGGCTCCGCGTCAAGCGCCCGCTGTGGCTCAGTAGCCAGTACAGAATTGAAAGTGCATCGGGTCCTTGCTCCTGCCTGACCAATCCCCACCCCACTTGAAACCGAACCGACGGAAGACCGTCACCACACCGGGGTGCATGTCCCCGGCCGTGCCCTGCGCATTCGTCTCCGGGTTCAGATCAATCGAGATACCCCAACAATGGGTCGATAGCTTTCCGCTGGTTCGTTTGCCGCGAAAGTTGAAACAGCCGCCAAATGTCCTAATCGCTGTCCGCAATCCCTCCTTCTGAAGCTCAGCGAAGACAGCAGGAAAGACTAATTTCAATTTTGAATGGCAATAGAGTCGGCGAACTTTTTTGGACTGGTCCCAGGAAAGCGGAATCGAAAAAGGCAACCGCGTGCGCATCAGGAACTTGGATTCAAAGCCGGGATCCAAGTTGCCGTCGTCCCGGATGAAGTCGTAGATATTTCCGAACGTGGCCAAGACACCTTTGAGGCCGTTAGGGGTTGCCAGTGTCGGCACTGTAGAAGGCAGGGCGACAGGCGGGATTGCGGGGCCCACCTGTTTGCCTTCGAGCTCGCGCCGGGAGGGAACCTCAATTGCCTGCCCGACCACAATCAGATTGGGATTTTGTATTCCGTTGTAGAGAGCTAGCTTCTTATACAGAGACGCATGCCCATAGAACCGCCTCGCAATCTTCGCTAGCGTGTCCTGCTTCCGAATCACATACCGTTGTGCCATCGCGACCTCCTCTCCAGGGTAGGCTCGGGTTTGCTAACTGGTCTTCCGACGAAACCGGAAAGACCTTCTCTAGGCCCTGCCTGAACCGGCGCCGCAACACCTACTCCTTGAGAGAACCCGGTCCGAACAAGAACTGTATTGGGCCGCAGCGAGCAGAGCCGGTGCCAAAAGCCACCGCAAAGGATTCCGCTGCTTCATACGATAATAGACACCAGTGCGGTTCCGATTGTTCGAACTGCTCGAGGCGGTCTAGCTGGCAATTGCCGGGTCAGCCGGCTGAGAGGGGAAACGTATGCGGGTGGTGCTTGTCGGTGCAGGCTTCGGAGGTCTGGAAACCGTGGCGCGCCTAGAGTCGCGCTGGCGGACGCGCCGCGATGTCACTCTGACTCTGGTCAGTGACCAGAACTACCTGTTGTTCACGCCGCTGCTTCCCCAGATCATCTCCTGCTACATCGAGCCGCGCCACATCATTCAGACGGTGCGCGACGTGCGGCGCGCTCGCCGCTTTGCCTTTCGCCGGGAGGAAGTCACGGCGGTGGACCTGCCCGGCAAGAAGCTGCAGTTCCGCACTGGCGGCGAGCTGGAGTACGACTTCCTGGTGCTGGGGCCAGGCAGCGTCACCGACTACTTTGGCATTCCCGGCGCAGCCGAGCATTGCTTCCCGCTGAAGACGCTCGAAGGCGCCATCCAGCTCCGTGACCGGCTGCTGGACATTTTCGAGCACGCCGATCACGAGCCGGACCCGGAGCGACGCCGCCGTCTGCTCAGTCTGGTGGTCATCGGTGGCGGCTACACGGGCGTGGAAACCGTCGCCGAGCTACAGGACCTGATCTTCGGTCACGTGCTGAAGCGTTACCGGGGCATCTCGGCCGCCGACGTCCGGCTGCTGCTGGTCGAAGCCGGTCCGGCCATACTGAGCGGTGTGGACTCGCGCCTGGCGCGCCGGGCGGCGCGGAAGCTGGAAGCACAAGGGATCAGCGTACTCACCTCAACCTCGGTGACACGGTGTCTGCCTGGGGCGGTGGAATTGAGTGGCGGCCGCGTGGAGCCTGCCGGAATCATGATCTGGACTGCCGGCGTGCGCGCGCATCCGCTGGTGGAGAGCTTGCCCGGACCCCACGACCGCCTGGGCCGGGCGGTGGTCAATCCCTTCCTGCAACTGGAGGGTCACCCGGAAGTGTTCGTGACCGGGGACAATGCGGTGATTGCAGGATGGCGCCCGGAGCAGTCGCCGCGCGTGGCGCCCCTGGCCATTGTCCACGGGCGGGTGGCGGCGGAGAACATTCTTCGGCTTGCGGACGGCGATTCGCACCTGCTCGCCGTGGATTTTCAGCCGCCGGGCTACCTGGTTTCGCTGGGCATGAACGATGCCGTGGTGGACCTGATGGGGATCCAGTTCAGCGGCTTTCTGGCCTGGCTGTTCTGGAACGCCGTGCACCTGTACAAGCTCGTCGGCCTGAAGAAGCAAATCCAGGTGGCCCTGGACTGGTCGCTGGCATCGCTGTTCCCAAGGGACACCACCATCATTCGCAAGCCGGTGGGCTGCCCCCTGTGCGACCCTGCCCCCCCAGTCCTCCCACGGCCTAGCCAGGTGCGGCGCTGGCCGTCTTGAGGGTACCGCGCAGATTGCTTGACGCGCATGGGCACCTAAGGTCTAATCGAGATTGTTAGGTGCAGGGAGCGTGGGCGCTTAGATGCGAGAGTAAGGCGTGGCAAAGTCCAATCCTGCGGGCTACTTGCCGGTGGAGTCGTACGCCGAAGCTCTCGATGCCTTCCACGGGATTTCCGAGATCATCCTTTTCGAGTTCGTCCGTCAACAGGAGCACGATCGCGATCTAATCATCCGCAACGTCATTGCGCGGACGGACGTGATGGCGAGGGCAGTCTTCCGGCTATGGGACTTACAGGACTATCAGGACTGCTGGATATTACATCGGTGTCTTCTCGACAGGCTCTTTCATCTGTCCCACCTACATGCTGAGAACGAATTCGAAGTATTCGAAGCGTGGTCCTTTCTTGAGCAGCACAGCGCGATCAATAGAGTGCGAAGTGATTCGGCGTTCGCTCATGCTTTAGAAAGCAAGCTGTTTGAAGTTACTCCGGTGCAGGAGGAGCGGGCACGGCTCCTTTCGAAGAACCCACCGAGGTGGCGCAGACCCAAGGCAGAAGAAGTGGCGAAGCGACTGAACATGCGATTCCTCTATCGCTTCGGCTATGACTATGCGTCCACGCATGTGCATCCGATGGCGAATGACGGCCAGCAAGACTTCTTCACTGACCTGACCGGCGCTTTTTGTACCAAGTGGAAAGAGAGAGAATCCACTTGAGGAGGAAGTGAGGTCAAGCCGACAAGGAGTTACAAGCCGGAGCAGATTGTAGCGGTGCTACGGCAGATAGAAGTGCAGATGGCGAACGGGAAGACTGCGCCCCAAGCCTGCAAAGAAGCCGGAATCCACACCCAGACCTACTACCGGTGGCGGAAGGAATATGGGGGGCTGAAGCTGGATCAGGCGAAACGGCTGAAGGAATTGGAGAAGGAGAACACTCGCCTGAAGCGACTGGTCGCGGAGCTGTCGCTGGAGAAGCAGGTGCTGCGGGATGTGGCACAGGGAAACTTCTAAGCCCTGAGCGGCGGCGTTGTGCGGTAGAGCATGCGCGGGAGCAACACGGGTTGTCGGAACGGTATGCCTGCCGGCTGCTGGGGCAATGGAGAGGGACGCAACGATAGGAACCGAATCCTCGGCTGGACGAAGAAAAGCTGACGCGAGCTGTCATTGCCCTGGCAACGAAGTATGGGCGGTATGGGTACCGCCGGATCACCGCTTTACTGCGGGGCGTGGGATGGGAAGTGGGCAAGGATCGAGTACAGCAAATCTGGCGGCGCGAGGGGCTGAAAGTGCCGCAAAAACAGAAGCCCCGGGGTCGGTTGTGGTTGAACGACGGCTCCTGTGTGCGACTACGGCCGGAGCGACCGAACCACGTTTGGAGCTACGACTTCATGAGTGCCAGAACGCACGAGGGGAGAACGCTGCGGCTGCTGACCTTGCTGGATGAGTACACGCGGGAATGCCTGGCGATCCGGGTGGAGCGGAGGATGGGCAGCCAACAAATCATTGAGGCGTTGTCGGACGTGATGTTGTGGCGAGGGATACCGGAACAGATTCGATCCGACAATGGTCCCGAGTTCATCGCCCAAGAACTGCGCCAGTGGTTGGCAAATCTAGGGACAGGGACACTGTACATCGAACCGGGCAGTCCCTGGGAGAACGGGTACTGCGAGAGTTTCAATGGGAAGCTGCGGGACGAATGCCTGAATGGAGAGATCTTCTACTCGTTGAAGGAGGCACAGGTGGTGATTGAACAGTGGAGGGTGCAATACAACACGGTGCGGCCGCACTCGGCGCTCGGCTATAGGCCCCCGGCGCCGGGGGCTATAGCCCCCCTCCCCTGCCACTGAAACCAGTTTCACAGCCCCAGGCTGCGATGTAAACTCTCGCTACGGTTGGTACAAAAAATCGGTCTGGTCAGTCATGATCGAGGTTAGAGGCACTCGCCCATTGCGGCAGATACCCCTCGTGGAGCACCTCCGGCCAGCATACGCGCAGTGTTGGTCGAGGACAAACGACTCGGACACCCTTTTGCGGGCCTATTCCAGAGTCGCCATAGATCCACACTTTCGGCGCAACATAAGCCCGAGAGAGGAAGGTGTCCGAGTTAGAAGCACGGCGCGAAAGCTTCTCCAGGCCGTGCGTGCCGCGTCCCCGCCTCAAACGTATCCTAGATCATCCTGGTTTATTGGCGCGGTGCGCTACATGGAGGCAGAAGAGATTCGCAAAGACATCGGCAATCGAATACGTAGCAGCACATCAATGAAGGCTTTCGAAGGGGGACAGAACAGAGCAGAGCTACTCCTTATGAAACGCAAGGAGTTTGCACACGAAGATGAGGTTCGCGTCATTTATGTCGAAGAGCGTGATTTGCCCAAAGAAGAAGGGCTAATTCGCGTGCAGATCAAACCGAACGAAGTATTTGATGAGGTAATGTACGATCCGCGCCTGGAGACCTTTGAACGCCGAGAACGGCAAGCCGAGGCCGAAAAGCTGGGGTTGGATAAGAGCAAGGTCTTCGAGTCACGCCTATATCAGAAAGTATGGCTGAACGTCGTCGTGGATCGGCTTCCACCAGAAAGCTAAAGAAGTGATCTGTTAGTCCAATCGCCAGCTTAGTCTAATCGATAGTTGGGAGCTTCCCTGGTGATGATCACGTCGTGCACGTGGCCCTCGCGCAGCCCGGCTGGCGAGACGCGCACAAACCGTGCATGGTGCTGCAACTCTTCGACGCTCGACACTCCGCAATAGCCCATGCCCGAGCGCAGGCCGCCGACCAGTTGCTGCACCATGGCGTCGAGCGTGCCCTTATAGGGCACGCGCCCCTCAATCCCTTCGGGGACCAGCTTGTTACTGGCGCCGTCTTCCACAAACTGTGCGTATCGCTCGGCGGTGCCTTCCTGCATTGCTCCCAGAGACCCCATGCCGCGGTAGGCCTTGAAGGTACGCCCCTGGTAGAGGATGGTCTCTCCGGGGCTCTCGTCGGTGCCGGCGAATAGGCTGCCGATCATCACCGTGCAGGCGCCGGCGGCCAGGGCCTTGGTCATATCGCCGGAGTACTTGATGCCGCCGTCGGCAATGATGGGGATGCCGCTGTCTTTGGCCGCTCGCGCCGCCTCGGCGATGGCAGTCACCTGCGGCATGCCGGTGCCGCTGATCACGCGCGTGGTGCAGATGGAGCCGGGCCCCATGCCCACCTTGACTCCGTCCACGTCGTTGCGGATCAACTCGCAGGCCCCATCGAAGGTGCTGACGTTGCCGGCCACCAGTTCCACCTCCGGAAGCTTGGAGCGGAGGGTGCGGATTGCCTGGATGACCCGCTCGGTGTGGCCGTGAGCCGTGTCGATGGCCAGCACGTCCACGCGGGCGCGCACCAGTTCCTGCGCGCGTTCCAAATAATCGCCGCTGGCTCCCACCGCTGCGCCCACGCGCAGCCGCCCCTGGGAGTCCTTGGCCGAATGCGGATACTTGATCTTCTTCTGGATGTCTTTGACCGTGATGAGCCCCTTCAGGTTGTAGGCCTCGTCCACCACCAGCAGCTTTTCCACGCGGTGGCGGTGCAGGATTTTTTCCGCTTCCTCCAGGGTGGTGCCTACCGGAACGGTGATCAGTTTCTCCTTGGTCATCACGTCGGCGATGGGCAGGTCCAGGCGGGTCTCAAATCGCAGGTCCCGGTTGGTCAGGATGCCCACCAGTTTTCCGCTGCGAGTGACGGGGACGCCGGAGATCTTGTAGTGGCGCATCACCTCCAGCGCCTCGTGAATCCGGTTCTCTGGCGACATCGTCACCGGCTCGACGATCATGCCGCTCTCACTCCGCTTCACCTTGTCCACCTGTTTGGCCTGTTGCTCGACCGGCATGTTGCGGTGGATCACTCCCAGGCCCCCCTGCTGGGCGATAGCGATCGCCAGCCTGGACTCGGTCACCGTATCCATGGCCGAACTGACAATGGGAATGTTCAGAGTGATGTTGCGGCTGAAGCGGGTGCTCGTGCTCACCTCGGCGGGCATGACCGCCGAACGAGTGGGGACCAGCAGGACATCGTCAAAGGTCAGGGCTTCCGGCAGATTGCGCTCAAGCATGGAGCATTCTACCACGGCGGGCGGCTACCACGGCAGCAGGGCAGGTTGTAGGGGCCGCGGCGGCGCGCGGGCTTCCTTGCAGGGCCGCACGGGCGGCGGTACAATGTTGGGAGGAAGAAGAGCGGGAGAAACCTATGGACAGGGCGGCTCAAAACATCCAGGAGTCCTTCCTCAACGCGGCACGCAAGGAGAAGACTCCTATTGCGATTTATCTGGTCAGCGGCGTCAAACTGTCGGGAAAGATCAGGAGCTTTGACAAATACTCGCTGATCCTGGAGAGCAGCAACCAGGAGCAGTTGATTTTCAAGCACGCAATCTCGACAGTAGTGATGACCAGGACGCACGGGTCTGCGCCAACGCCGCCGGGAGACCAGAACCCGGAGCAAACTCAGCCGGCGCCGTCCAACCCCGAAGTGACCGAGGGCGCCGAAGTGAGCGAGGGATAGTCATTCGCTCCACGGATCCGCAAGACGAGCGCAGTCACCGGGAAGCGCAACAGCGGGAAAAAGCGATCCTGGTCGGCCTGAAGCTGAAGCGGGCGCGCAGGGTCGCCGCCACGGCCGATGTTTCCGCTGAGGAGTCGCTGGTGGAACTCGAGCAGTTGGCCGGCAGCGCCGGAGCGCAGGTGCTCGACGCCTCATACCAGGCGCGGGTCGCTCCCGAACCGGCCACTCTGATCGGCCGCGGCAAGCTGCAAGAGCTGGCCGGCCTGATCTCCGCCCTTTCCGCAGACCTGGTCATTTTCGACCACGAGCTCTCTCCTACCCAGTTGCGCAATGTGGAGCGGGAGCTGGAATGCAAGGTGGTCGACCGCACCCAGCTCATTCTGGACATTTTTGCCCGGCACGCCCGCACGCGGGAGGGCCAGCTTCAGGTAGAGCTGGCGCAGTTGAACTACCTGCTGCCTCGTTTGACCGGCCGCGGGACGGAGATGTCGCGGTTGGGCGGCGGCATCGGAACGCGCGGACCGGGTGAGACGCAACTGGAGGTGGACCGACGGCGCATCTACGACCGGATCAGCCGGTTGGAGCAGGCCCTGGAACGCGTCCGCGCTCAGCGCGCCCGCCAGCGCAGTAAACGGTCGTCGGTGCCCCTGCCGGTGGTGGCTCTGGTGGGCTATACCAACGCCGGCAAGTCCACCTTATTCAACCGGCTGACCGGGGCCGGGGTGTACACCTCGCCGCAGATGTTCGCCACGCTGGACCCCACACTCCGGGTTCTGGCCCTGCCCAGCGGGCGACGCGCGTTGCTCTCTGACACGGTGGGCTTTCTGCGGAATCTGCCCACTACGCTGATCCGAGCGTTTCACGCCACCCTGGAGGAGGTCCGGGAAGCTGCCCTGATCCTGCACGTCACCGACGCCAGCTCTGCGATCCACGAGGAGCAGGACCAGCATGTGCTGAAGGTGCTAGACGAGCTTGGAGCGGGCAGCACGCCACGCCTGCGGGCGTTGAACAAGATTGACCTGCTGCCGCCGGACGAGCGCCACTCACTGCGGGTCGAGGCGGAAGGCTGCGCGCTCTCAGCGCTGAGAGCGGAAAATCTGCCCGCCTTGGTGGCGGCCATAGACGCGCGGCTGGATGCGGATCCGGTCTCACTGGCGCGGTTTTCCTTCCCTCCCACAGCGGGCAGCGCACTTTCCTTTCTCTACGACCATGCCCGCGTGTTGCGCCGGGATTTCGTCGACGGCCAGGTGAGGGTAGAAGCCGAGGTACCCGAATCCGTTTTACAGCGCCTGAGGAAGTACACTTTCGCCGGGCCCCAATAGCCTCCCCGCCTGGACCTTTCGGCCCACTGCGGTCATTGCCTGTTCTGGCAGCGGTTTGGTATATTGCGGGGTAAGTTGGCTCAATGAACCTTCCCAATGCCCTCACCGTTTCGCGAATCTTTCTGATCCCGATTTTTCTTGCGGTATTGCTGACGCGGAACCTGGTGGTGGGGAAAGAATTGTGGGCCAGCGCCATCCTGCTGATTGCCGGGGCCACCGATTCGCTGGACGGCTACTTCGCCCGCCGCCGCGATCAGGTCACCACGCTGGGCATGTTGCTGGACCCGATCGCCGACAAAATGCTGATTTCCGCCGCGTTTATTTCTCTGGTGGAACTCGGCGCAGTGCAGGCTTGGATGGCGATCGTCATCATCGGGCGCGAGTTTGCCGTATCCGGTCTGCGCAATATCGCCTCCACCCAGGGGCTTACCATTCAAGCCTCCGAACTGGGCAAGGCCAAGATGGTGTCACAAATCATTGCCGTGATCCTGATTCTTCTCGGGTTGCGCGATGAGCGGATTCAGCTGCTGGGCACGATCGCGTTGTGGTTGGTGGTGGTGTTTGCGATTGCCTCGGCGGTGGGTTATTTTTATCGCTTTTGGCGCCAGATTGACCTGGGCGTCAAAGAAAGCATTCGTGGCCGGCAGGGCTTACTGAAGAGGCGCAAGAGCGATGTCACCGCCCAGTGAGGCACCCCCGCCACTGGAAGAGGGAGAGCGCAGGCGGCTGCTGGAGATTGCCCGGCAGGCGATCGCTACCGCGGTCCGTGAAGGCCCGATGCTGCAACTGCCCGATCCTGGAGGCCGGACCAGTATCCCGGGCGGCGTGTTCGTCAGCCTCCACAAGCAGCAGCAGCTGCGAGGTTGTATCGGCCAAACCACTGCACGCCAGCCCCTGTACCGCGCCGTGATTGAGGCCGCGACCTCGGCCGCGCTCCATGACCCGCGATTTCCTCCACTGACCAGAGAAGAGTTGAGCGAGGTGGAGATCGAGATCTCCGTTCTCTCGCCCATGACGCAACTGGACTCCCACACCGCTGAGCAGCAGATCGTAATCGGCCAGCACGGGCTGATGGTGAGCAAGGGCAGTTATCGGGGCCTGCTGCTGCCTCAGGTGGCCGTCCAGTTTGACTGGGACGCGCGGAAATTCCTGGAAGAAACCTGCCTGAAGGCCAACCTGACCCCTGATGCCTGGTGCACCGAGGCTCGGCTGGAAATGTTCACAGCCGAAGTTTTTTGGGAGACGGGCCCGCGGGAGACGGCCCGGGAAACCTATTCCAATTCCACCTGATCGCCCGCAAAAATTTCCTTCTGGGAAAAGCTGATCAGAGCCGTAGCTGAGCGCGGTTCCACGTGCACGATCACCATTTCGCCCAGCACAGAGCGGGGCAGCCGCAGCTGCTCGGCACGGCTGAGGTGCAGGCCCACGTGTTGCCCCATGATTGTGTCCGGGACGTTGTTCATGTAACGGCGGTTCGGGTGCCGGCCAGAGCTTTCGAAGGGACGGAAGACCCGGTAGTTTTGGCCGATCTGCACGCCATGGTTGCCGCCAATGTCCAAATAGGCGATGTCGCCGGTCCCAAAGACGCGCGTGAATTTCTTCCCGGTGACGATGTTGCCTACTGTCTTGCCCGAAGCTGGCGCGAAGCGGTCAAACCCTGCGGCTGGCTTTTTCGAGATCGCCGCTTTCACGTTGAATGGGATCAGGAAATCCCCCGCGGAAATCGCATCGCAGGCGTGCAAGATGTGGGCCGTGGCGGACTGCGCATGCACGATATTGACTTTGATTCGGCCCACCTGCTCGTACATGATGCCCAGCTGCTTCAGCATGAGCTTCTGGCCCGGGAAGGCTTCAAACTTCACTAGGTCCTTGACGGGACGGTAGACGATGTATTCGCCGCCCGGGTTGACAATCCACCCGGCCCCCTTGCTCAGGTAGACAATATCTCCAGTGGGGAATTCGTTCTGGACCTGCTCCTCGTCGTTGGACATCACGTACAGGCCTTGCTGCAGGACGCGGTCGGTGATAAATCCCGCGCAGTAAAGCGAGTTGTATCCGGCCACCCTTGCCAGCTCATCAGCGGAAGGCTGGGCCGGCGCCCCGACCTGCCCCCTCGCTGTGCTGAGCAAACCGGAAATAACCCACACTCCAATCACGCCAATCACGATGGTTCGCGGCCATTTCATAATTACCGACAGTAGCAGACCGAAAGTCCCGAGTCAACGGAGGGGCGGGTTACTGGAAAGAAACTCAGGCTTATGTTAGCGTAAGCCGATCGGTCATAAATGACGCATTTTCCAAGAGTTTGCTGGACTCTGGCGGCAGATACAGCCAGGGCCGTGCTGGCCTCGGCCAGGCGAATTAGGCCTTTGTCGGCCCGTTTTGTGGAGGTCCGTCTGGATTATCTGACCAACCCTGAGCAGGGGCCGCAGATGATGAAGGCTTTCGGCCGCTCCCGGATTCCCGCAATTGCCACGCTGCGCAGCGCAGCCGCCGGGGGAAGATATCGCGGCTCGCTCGAACGACAGCTTCGCATTCTGCAGGCTTGCGCCACGGCCGGGGCCAGCATCGTAGACCTGGAGATTGAATCTGCTGAACAGGCAGGACCCGCGGCGGTCGCCGGGCTGCGCCGAGATGCCCTCCTGCTGCTTTCATTTCACGATTATCAACAGACCCCGGAACCGCTGGAGGCTGTCCTCAGCCGGCTGAAGGTTTTTCCGGCGGACTTCTACAAGGTCGTGGCCCGGAGTTGGGGCCATGATGAAAACGCCGCGTTGCTACGGCTCAATGGGGGTAGCCGAGACAACGGGAAAGTGCTGGCCTTCGCCTTGGACGAACTGGGCCAGCCGACCCGGGTGCTATCGGTGGCTCGGGGCGCCCCGTTCACCTACGGGGCCCTCGCGAGCGAGCAAGCTGTGGCCCCGGGCCAACTCACCGGGCAGGAGTTGCTGGAACGCTACCGGCTGGGCCGTCTATCGGGTCGCACGGCGGTGTACGGTGTCATCGGCAACCCGGTTGCCCATTCCCTGTCCCCGGTGGTACACAATGCCGCCTTTGCCGCCCGGCGGCGCGATGCCGTCTACCTGCCGTTTCGGGTGGAGTCTCTGGAAGACTTCTTGGAAGCGCTTGAGAGCTACCGGCTGTCTGGATTTAGCATTACCCTGCCGCACAAGGAAGCGATGGCGTGTGCCGCCGGCTGGGTGGATTCTGAAGCGCGGGAGGTGGGGGCGATCAACACCATCGTGCGTCGCGGTCGAAAGCTGCTGGGCTATAACACCGACGGGGCTGGAATTGTCGTTCCGCTGGAAAAGCGGTTGCGGCTGGCCGGGGCGCAGGTACTGGTTGCCGGGGCAGGGGGCGCAGCCCGCGCGGTCGCCTTTGCCCTGGCGCGCCGCAAGGCGCGAGTTGTGGTGGTGGCCCGGCGGGCTGAGCAAGCCGCCGGGCTGGCACAGGAGGTGGGGGGCGAGGTCGTGGAGCGCAACCTGCTTTCTCGCGAGCAATTTGACGCCATCGTTCACGCCACCCCTTTAGGGATGCATCCGAACACCGACGATTGTTTCTTTAGCCCGGGGGAGCTCAACGCTCGAGTGGTGTTCGATACGGTGTACAACCCCATCGAGACCAAGCTGCTGCGCATGGCCCGCAAACGGCGCGTCCAGGTCATTGCCGGCATGGAGATGTTTCTGGAGCAGGCCGTGCGCCAGTTCGAACTGTGGACCGGGGAGAAGGCTCCCCGCCTGGTGATGCAGCGGGCCGCCTTTGGGGCCCTGGGAGGGAAGCCGTCTTGGTCGTAACACCCGATCTGAACACCTTCCTGGAGTGTGCCCGGCGCGGCAACGTGATCCCGGTCTGTAAGCCCGTGCTGGCCGACACGCTGACGCCGGTCTCCGCCTACCTGCGCCTGTCACGCGGCCGCCGCTATTCTTTTTTACTGGAAAGCGTGGAGGGAGGCGAGCGGGTCGGCCGCTACACCTTCCTTGGTGCGGACCCGTACCTGGTGCTGCGGGCGCGCGGTGAAAGCGTTGAGATGGAGGACCGGGGCCGTCACCGTCGCCGGGGACGGCTGCTGGATGTGTTGCGCGAGATCACCTCCCGTTATCGGCCGGTTGCAGTGCCTGGGCTGCCTCCGTTCTCCGGGGGCGCGGTGGGCTATTTCGGCTACGATCTGGTCCGCCAGTTCGAGCGCCTCCCGCCGCCGCTCCGCGATGACGTTGGCCTGCCCGACGCCCTCTTGATGTTCTTTTCCAAGCTTCTGGTATTCGACCACGTCAAGCACCAAATTTTGATCATCGTCAATGTCTTCCTGGACCAGGGGCAGCGTGACCTGGAAGGCCGGTACCGCGCCGCCCAGAAGGAAATTGAGCGAATGGAAAAGCGGCTGGCCCGAGGCGAGCTTCCGGTAAAGGAGAAGCCCGGTCGCAAACCGCTACGAGTCCGCTCCAAGTTCTCCCGGCCGGACTTTGAGCGTGCGGTGGAGCGGGCCAAGCAGTTCATCACCGCCGGCGATATCTTTCAGGTGGTCCTTTCGCTGCGCCTGCAGGCGCGCGTTTCGGCGGCGCCGTTCTCCATCTACCGCGCTCTGCGCATGGTTAATCCCTCGCCTTACATGTTTTTCCTCAATTCGGGAGGCGACACGGTCCTGGGTTCCTCGCCGGAGATGCTGGTGAAGGTCCAGGGACGCTCGGTCGAATACCGGCCCATTGCCGGGACCCGCCGCCGGGGAGCCACCGCGGAGGAAGACCGCAGCCTGGAACACGAGATGATCCAGGACGAGAAAGAGCGCGCCGAGCACATCATGCTGGTGGACCTGGGCCGCAATGACGTGGGCCGGGTGTGCGAGTTTGGCTCCGTCGAGGTCACCGACCTGATGTTGGTCGAGCGCTACTCCCACGTCATGCACTTGGTGTCCGGTATCCGCGGCACCCTACGACCGGAGCTGGACATGTACGACGCGCTGGCCGCTTGTTTTCCCGCCGGCACCGTCTCCGGCGCCCCCAAAGTGCGCGCCATGGAAATCATCCGCGAGTTGGAGCCGACGCATCGCGGCATTTACTCCGGCAGCGTGTTCTACCTCGATTTCTCCGGGAACCTGAACTCCTGCATCGCAATTCGCACCATGGTGGTCCGTCGTGGCAGCGCCCACATCCAGGTGGGCGCCGGCATTGTGGCTGACTCTGTTCCGTCCCGGGAATACGAGGAGTGTATGAGCAAGGGGCGTGCCTTGTTGAGCGCCATCGAAATCGCCCAGGCCGGACTGTAGAGGCTTGAAGCGGCAAACTTAAGAGTTGGGGCCAGGATTCGATGATCTTCGTCCTCGATAACTACGATTCGTTTACCTACAACCTGGTGCAGTACCTGGGCGAGTTAGGCCAGCAGCTTGTGGTGCGTCGTAATGACCAGGTGAGGGTGGAAGAAATCGAGCGCATGAACCCGGAACGGATCGTCATTTCCCCTGGGCCCTGCACCCCGCGGGAAGCCGGCATCAGCATTGAGCTGGTCCGCCACTTCGCAGGCAAGAAACCGGTGCTGGGGGTCTGCCTGGGGCATCAGGCAATTGGCGAGGCCTTCGGGGGGAAGATCGTCCGGGCGCCCTACTTGATGCACGGCAAGCTCAGCCAGATCCACCACGACGGCCGCACCGTTTTCCGCGGCCTGCCCCAGGATTTCTCCGCCACCCGCTATCACTCCCTGATCGTGGAGAACGACAGGCTCCCCGAGGAACTGGAGGTCTCCGCCACCACTCCGGATGGACTCATCATGGGCCTGCGCCATCACCGCTTCCAGGTCGAAGGCGTGCAGTTCCACCCGGAGTCGATCCTGACCGGAGTTGGTAAGCAACTGCTGCGCAATTTTCTGGAATTGTCACCCACAAAGAGTCCAGGACAGCAAAACGCTGGCCCTGTGCCCCGGTAGCGGGCTGCTTAGGTGGCCGAATTGCGATTGGGAAGAGTCGGTTCAGGAGACTGTGAGCGGCTGGCCGCCATCTGTCTTCCGTTGGCTGAATTCGACCAGGGCTTTAAGCTTAGCCAGGGCGGCCCCGGAGTCGAGCGACTGGCGGGCCAGTTCCATCCCCTGCGAGAAACCTTCACCGCGCCCGGCGGCGACCAGGGCGGCTGCTGCATTCACTAGCACCACGTCCCGATGTGGTCCAGCCTCTCCCGCCAGAACCTGGTGCACCAGGAGCGCATTTTCCTTTGCGTCCCCGCCTGCCAGCTCTTCCAGCCGTGTGCGTGATACCCCGAAATCCTCAGGCGCCAGCCAGTAAGTTTCGACTCCGGCATCTGAAACTTCAGCCACCAGCGTGCGGGCGGTGGTGGTGATCTCGTCCAGGCCGTCGTCGCCGTGGACCACGAAGCCGCGACGCAACCCTAGCTCCCGCAGCGCGTTGGCCACCTTGCGCACCACCGCCTTCTCGTACACCCCAACGATCTGTGCGGTGGCTCCGGCGGGGTTCGTCAGCGGGCCGAGCATGTTGAAGACTGTGCGCAACTGCAACTGGCTGCGCGCAGGCGCGGCATACTTCATTGCTGTGTGGACCGCCGGGGCGAACAGAAACGCGATGCCGACGGTGCGGATGGCTTCCCTCATGAGCGCAGGTGGCAGGTTAATGTTCACTCCCAACTGCTCCAGCACGTCGGCGCTACCGCAGCGGCTAGTGACCGACCGGTTGCCATGTTTGGCAACACGCACGCCGGCGCCGGCCACCGTCAGTGCCGTGGCCGTGGAGATGTTGAAGGTACCGCTGGCGTCCCCGCCGGTTCCGCAAGTGTCCATCAACGCGTCCCGCTCGGTGCCGGCCAGGCACTCATCGGCGCCTGCGCCGCTCAGGGGGGCTGCCCGCTGACGAATGGCCAAAGCAAAGCCGACCAACTCCTCTACCGTTTCTCCCTTCATCGCCAGGGCGGTGACAAGGGCTGCGATCTGCGCATCGGTAGCTTTGCCCTCCAGCACCTCCTCCATCACCGCGCGAGCTTCCTCGCGGGTCAGGCCCGCCTTGTGGTGGACGATTCGGTGCAGCGCTTCCAGTAGCTTCACGGTAAGGGAAAAAGCCCTGTGCTATACTCCGCGCATCATTATATAGCGTCATATCGCGTCTGGGGACAGGTTGCGGAAAGAGTGGCCAAGGGGCCGCGCCGACCAGCGGGCGGCCATTGAGGTATTGGTTGCAGTGTTCCGAGTAACTCATTGATACTGTGAAGATTCACGAATATCAGGCCAAAGAAATCCTAAAACGCTTCGGCGTTCCCATACCTCGCGGCGAGGTGGCGGAAACCTCACAGCAGGCCGGCGAAATCGCCGAGCGGCTGGGCGGACCAGTGGTGATCAAGGCCCAGATTCACGCCGGAGGTCGCGGCAAAGGTGGCGGTGTCAAGCTGACCTCGACCGTCGCCGAGGCCCGGGAAATCGCCGCAGCAATGCTGGGCCGGAAGCTGGTAACGCACCAGACCGGTCCCGAGGGCCGTGAAGTGCGGCGCGTGCTGGTGGAAGAGACCCTGCCGATTCAAAGCGAACTGTATCTGGGTGTGGTGGTGGACCGCGCTCACGCCTGCCCGGTCTTCATGGCCAGTTCGGCCGGCGGGGTGGAAATTGAGGAAGTAGCAGCCAAGACACCAGAACGGATCCTGCGGGAGCCCATAAATGTGGGCCTGGGTCTCCGGCCATTTCAGGCCCGCAAGCTGGCGTTCGGCCTGGAGTTGCCGGAGGGCTTGCATCGCCAGGCAGTAGAACTGATGGACGCTCTGGCCCGTGCGTTTCTGGAGACCGATGCTTCCCTGGCCGAAATCAACCCGCTGATTGTGACTAGTAGCAATGGCAAGGAAGAAGCGCGACTGGTGGCGCTGGACGCCAAGATTAATTTCGATGACAACGCCCTCCCTCGCCACAAGGAGTTGCTTCTGCTGCGCGACCTGAACGAGGAAGAGCCGCTGGAGATTGAAGCTGGCCGTTACGGGCTGAGCTACATCAAGCTGGACGGCAACGTGGGCTGCATGGTCAACGGCGCAGGGCTGGCCATGGCTACCATGGATATCATCCAGTACGCGGGCGGTAGCCCGGCCAATTTCCTGGATGTGGGCGGTGGGGCGAGCGCCGAGCAGGTAACACACGCGTTTAAGATATTGCTCTCGGACCCGAATGTGCAGGCTGTGCTCATCAACATCTTCGGCGGGATTCTGCGCTGCGACCGGCTGGCACAGGGTGTGGTGGGGGCGGCAAAGGCGATGGCTGTCCAGGTGCCGGTGGTGGTGCGGCTGGAAGGCACCAACGTGGAGCAGGGCCGCCAGATTCTGCGCGATTCGGGATTAGACTTTACCGTGGCCGGCAACATGAAGGACGCGGCGGAGAAGGTCGTAGCGCTGGCTGCGAGCCGGTAGTCCGCAACCGGTGCGGAGTTGGCGGTCAGCCGGCTTGGGACTCAGGCATGAGCATCCTGGTGGATGAACACACACGGCTACTGGTCCAGGGACTGACCGGACGCGAGGGCACCTTCCACGCCCAGCAGGCCATCGCCTACGGAACCAAGGTTGTAGGCGGCGTCACTCCCGGCAAGGGGGGAACCAGCCACGAAGGCCTTCCGGTCTTCCACACCGTAGCAGAGGCCGTGCAGCGAACCGGGGCCAACGTCTCAGTCATTTTTGTTCCTGCGGCGTATGCCGCCGACGCCATCCTGGAAGCAGCCGATGCCGGCCTGCCGCTGGTGGTCTGCATTACCGAAGGTATTCCCACGCTGGACATGGTTCGCGTCCGCGCCTTCTTGGAAAAGCGCGCCACCCGGCTCATTGGTCCCAACTGCCCCGGCATTATTTCCCCGGGTAAAAAATGCAAGATCGGCATCATGCCTGGGCACATCCACGAGCCGGGCCGGGTGGGCGTGGTCTCGCGCAGCGGCACGCTGACCTACGAAGCCGTCCACCAGCTCACCGGGCTGGGTATTGGACAGTCCACCTGCATCGGCATTGGGGGAGACCCGATCATTGGGACCAGCTTCCTGGATGCTGTCCGGCTGTTCAATGAAGATCCGGAAACTGAGGCCATCGTGCTGATTGGGGAGATCGGTGGCAATGCTGAGGAAACCGCCGCCGAGTTCATCCGCGAACAGGTGCGCAAGCCGGTGGTTGGCTTTGTGGCCGGGCAAACGGCGCCGCCCGGCCGCCGCATGGGACACGCCGGCGCCATCATTTCCGGAGGCCAGGGGACCGCCGCGGAGAAGATCCGGGCGCTGGAGTCTGCGGGCATTCATGTGGTCCGCACGCCCGCACTGATCGGTGAAACAGTGGCGACTGTTCTGCGGGCGCGGTCTGCAATGGCGCAGTGAGCCGAGTGTGCACTCTGAAGCTTTCAAGTGAGGTAGGATAGCTAACGTGGAACGCACATTGAGCATCATCAAGCCGGATGCGGTGAGTGCTGGCCTCATCGGCGAAATCATCCGGCACCTGGAGCAGGAGAAGTTCCAGATTGTAGCCATGAAGATGGTGCGGCTTTCATTGGCCGAGGCCGAAGGTTTTTACGCCGTGCACCGCCAGCGCCCTTTTTTTCAAAGCCTGACGCGCTTTATGACCGAGGACCGGGTGGTGGTGATGGTGCTCGAAGCCGAGGACGCCATCCGGCGGCTGAGGGGGGTGATGGGGGCAACCAATCCAGCGCAGGCTGCCGAAGGCACTCTGCGCAAGATCTATGGCTCCTCGATCGAGCACAACGTCATTCACGGCTCCGACGCCCCCGAGACCGCCCGCTTCGAAATCGGCTACCTCTTCAGCGCCCTGGAAATCTCCGACTCCTCAGGGTAAGGCCCAAGGCCCAAGTCCGAGATCGGGTTTATTGTTGCGCTTTTGGTTTAGACTTTGGTTTTGGACTTTTTCATGGCTGAGCAATTAACCCTTGACTGGAAGCGACTGCCGGAGCGAACCGTCTACACGGTCACGGACCTGACGGCGCGAATCCGGGAGCTGCTGGAAGGCGAATTCGGCGAGGTGTGGGTGCAGGGCGAGATCTCGAACTGCAAGCCCGCCCCCTCCGGCCACTTCTACTTCACTTTGAAGGACCAGGGAGCGCAATTGCGTTCCGTGCTGTTCAAGGCCGCGCTATGTCTGGTGAAATTCAAGCCGAAGAACGGACTGGCCGTGACCGCGCGCGGGCGCGTCAGTGTGTACGATCCGCGGGGCGAATATCAGCTCATCGTCGAATACCTGGAGCCGGCCGGCTACGGCGCGTTGCAACTGGCCTTCGAGCAGCTTAAAGCACAGCTCGAGGCCGAGGGCCTGTTCGACGCTGCAAGGAAGAAGCGGCTGCCGATGCTGCCTCAGCGCATCGGGCTGATCACCTCGCCGCGGGGCGCGGTGATTGCCGACATGCTGCGCATCCTGCGTCGTCGCTACGAGAACCTCCACCTGCTGCTCTATCCGGTGCGCGTGCAGGGTGAGGGAGCCGCCGGCGAGATTGTGGAAGCCCTGCGTTACTTCAACCTGCCTCCTCAGCGCCAAACGCACGGCCCGGTGGACGTGCTGATCCTGGCCCGCGGCGGGGGTTCGCTTGAAGACCTGTGGGCGTTCAACGAAGAAAAGGTGGCGCGGACAATTGCTGAATCCCGCGTTCCGGTGGTCTCGGCGGTGGGACATGAAACCGACGTCACCATCTCCGATTTTGTAGCGGACCTGCGCGCGCCCACTCCTTCTGTGGCCGCTGAATTGGTGGTCCAGCCCAAGGCACAACTGGCCGAGCGCATCGCGGTGTTCCAGCAAAGCTTGCGCGAGCGAGCCGCGTTCCGCCTGCTGGGTCTCCGGCACCGCTTGGGGGAACTGGCTCGCCATCGCGCGTTCGAGAGCGTCGCTCATTTGGTTCGGCTTCGGATGCAGCGCACCGACGAGCTCGCCTACCGACTGACGGAGCTGGTCCGTGGCCAGGTGGCTGCCCGCCTACGGCGTCTTCAAGCGCTGGAGGGGCGCCTCAACCGTCTGGAAGTCAGGCGGCGGCTGGAAACTGACCGTGCCCGGACGGCCGCCGCCGAGTCCACCCTCCAGCATGCGATGCGCCGGCAACTGGACCGGCGCTCAGCGCGCTTGCAGTCGCTGCTAGCGCAGTTGGGAGACCTGAGCCCGCTCAACGTGCTGGAGCGCGGCTATGCGCTAGCCTACGGCCCCGACGGCCGCCTGCTGCGCGATGCAGCACAGGTCAGCCTGGGCGACCAGCTGCGGGTCCGGCTTGCCCGAGGCCGCCTCACCGCTGAAGTGAAGGAACGGGAGCAGTAGCCCTGTAGGAACAGGTCGAGAGGCATGTTCCTACCAAAGGCCCCAGGTGTCGCTCAGCGGGGTAATGGAAATACCGGGAGCTCTGGAGGGGCGCTGCTGGCTGCGCCGGCTTTGTGCGGAGGCTGCAGCAACTCGTCGTAGCGTAGCGCTCGGGGAAAGGGGGCGTCGGTGCTCATGGCAAAGCCCAGGGAAGCGCGGCGCGAGAGGCCGCCATGCGAACTTTGCAAGGTCACGAAGTGCGCGAACCAACCGCGGCCAAAATAGTACCCGTCGGCCAGACTCACCAGCAGGTCTGCACGGTTTTGCGCCAGGCCATGCGGGGGGTCCTGCATCGAATGCCACAGCCGGAACAGCGCATCAGGATAGGGGCCCTTCAGAGTCGCGCTGAATAGCGCCTTTTCGGGGGCAAAGCCGGCTGAGTCCAGCTTGTCGGTCTTCTCCAACTGCTCCCACAGCGGCAGCAGGCGAAGCGGGTCACCGCGTTCAGCGCGATAGAGGAAGCGCGTCCCACCTGTGCCTGCCTTGACCTGAATTGTCGCTTCCCCCTGACGAGATTGGACACGGACCAGCTCCCCGTCCCGGTGGACAACGACGTCTACCCCTTCGGTCGCTGCCAGCACGCCGGCCACCTCCGGCACCACAGCAGGGTCGACGTAGACTGCGGCGAAACTCACCAGCCCAAATTCAGGAATGACGACCGCGCGCGGCTCATCCAGCCGGTTCTTCACCCGGAAGCCGGCTTGTTCCAGCGATTCACGGAGGGGTGCGGGTTGGCCGGACACGAGGTCGTTGCCATGATCGGAGAACATCAGGATTCGCAGCCTGCCCTCGGCCTCAAAGTAGAGGTCGCGCAGCAGCGCTTCCATCTCCTCTAGCAACGCCCGCACTTCACCGGACGGCAGAACGTGGTAGAGCGCATCAGTGCTGGAGATGTGGGCAACATAGACGGGGGCACGTGAAGCCAGGAACCGCTTGCGCAGCCGCCCCAGGTCCGCGCGAAAGCTCTTCCGCGATACGACGAAGTGGATGCCCTTGAAAATAGGCGGCTCGTCGTAGTCCAGTTTCTTGAGATAGGGCGACGATTGCTCAAGGGTGACGCGGATCCCGCCGGTGACTTTTCCTTGTTTACGGTCGAAATATTCGTTCTCGTAGCCGGGGCCGGCCGCCGCGTGCAGCAGCCCCGTCATGGCAGCCTCGGAGTCCGAAGGAAAGGTGCTGACCATCTCCACCGGCGGGAAAAATTCCCGGAAACGCCCCTGGTCCCACAGGGTGTGCATTTGGGAGTACGGCACCCCGTCGAGACACAAGATCAGCAGCCGGCTGCCGGCCGTCGCGGAGGTGGGGCGAAGGAAGAAGTTACCATCCCGGTTAAACTGGTCGTAAACGCCATCGCCGTCCAGGTCGGCGGCCTGAATCTGCCGCCCGTCGGCGGCGCGCCACCGGTGCTCTCCGGCCGGATGAAACACCGGCGGCACGGGCTGTCCCCAGCGATGGATGTGCAGGGCGATATAGCCGGCGAGAATCGCCAGCAGAAGTGCGGCAGCACGCCAGCGCGCGGCTCTGCTCATTTTCCCGCCTGGGAGGCTTCAGTCAACAAAGCTGCCAGGAGCGGGACCATGATTTCGTGGTGGCCTGTGAGGGCCCAGCCCTTGCCACCCGCGGCCGTGGGCCGTTGCACCACATTCTGCGTGGGGCGGTAGTGCTGCAAGAAGTCCAGGTTGGCCGTGTAGAACTGGTGGAGCGGGTGGCCCAGGTTGTGCACTACCGTTACGGCCTTCAGAAACACTTCCGGCAACATGACGGCGGAGCCGACGTTCAGGTAGACGCCGCCGCCCTCCAACCTGCGGACCAGCTCGCAAAGAAGCCGGAAGTCGTGGTGCGTGGCGGCGCCTTGGGCCGCCGGGTCCAGACAGGGATGCATGTGCGGTGTATCGGCCCCGAGCGCCACGTGGACCGTGACCGGCACCCCCGCCCGGTAGGCGCCCGCCAGCAGGCACACGTCCAGCCGGCTGCTGCCCGAGGGATCAGGCGCCGGCGCCTGCGCCAGAATCTCCCGGCCCAACCCTTCGCCCAGACCGATCTTCTCTCGCGCCGCTGTCCTGGCTGCCGATTCGAGCAGCCGCGCGGTTTCTTCCGCCATCCCAAAGGACCCATCGTCGAGCACCGCCTCGACCTCCTCGGAAGTGCTGCCGCAAAGAGCAATCTCCGCATCGTGAATGGCGGCTGAGCCATTCATGGCCAACCCGCTCACAAGCCCCTGGCGCATCAATCCCAGCAGCACCGGCGCCAGGCCGCATTTGACCACGTGGCCTCCCAACCCCCAAATAATGGGTTTCCCGATCCGCTTCGCTTCCAGGATGGCCTGGACTAATTCCACCAGCGAATTGGCCCCCAAGATCATAGGCAGCGAATCCAACCAGCCCCGGAGTCCCTCACCAGGCCGATACTCGCGGGCAAAATCTTCCACAGATACCTTCGCAGCGCGATTCCTCAGGGGGACCGTGCGAATGCCGGACAGCTCGATGGGTTTGTCGTCGTAGATGCTGGACATGGGCGTGGACACCAGTGTGCCACAACTCGTCTTATCACAGTATGTTTAGCAAGTTTCCGGAACTCTTTTTCCGGAGAAGGCTAGTGGGCGCGCTCCTGGTAGGTCCCTTCGGCGGTGTTCACGCGGATCCTGTCTCCCGTGTTGACGAACTGGGGGACATTCACAACGAGCCCGGTCTCCAGCTTGGCGGGTTTCATGACCCCAGACACAGTGGCGCCTTTCAGCGAGGGCTCGGTCTCCATCACTTCCAGGTCCACGGTGACCGGCAGTTGGATTCCGATCGGGTTCCCTTCGTAGAACTCGACGCTGATCTTGAGGTTGGAAACCAGGTACTCCACCATCTCGCCCAGCGTATCTTTCTTAAGGTGGATTTGCTCGTAGGTCTCGGTGTTCATGAAGTAGAAGTCGTCGCCATCCTGATACAGGTATTCCATTTTCTGTTCGTCCAGGAAGGCTCGCTCCACGCGGTCTTCTGAACTGAACCGATGATCCACCATGGCCCCGGAGCGCAGGTTGCGCATGCGGGCCTGGACAAATCCCCGTTTGTTGCCGGGAGTGCGATGGGAAGCCGTGAAGATGGAGTACAAATCGTCGTCGTGCTTGATGACGACACCTGGCCGCAATTGGGTCGCTTGAATTAGGGACAATCGAGCTCCTTGGGTTTTTCGACTTTGCTGGCCCACCGATGGCGGGCGTTGACCTGCTCAATTCCCCATTGTACCTGGAACATGCGCCGAGGGCAACGCGCCCCGCGGGTGCCGGACTCCGGGAGGCAGGGAGAATAGGGACGCAGAAACTCCAACTGGTCAGCGGCGAGGCTTAGGCGTATTCGAATCGGGGTCTTTTGCGGGCGGCAGGCGCGGGCGAAGAAGAAAAGAAAGCCCAGCCACTCGTGCGGAAAACTCCAGAAATTCTGCTTGCGTGTCGAGGGTGGAAAAAAACACTGTACCTTCGTGGAATTCGCCGGGAGGAACTTCGGTCCGCGCCAGCACGAGCGTGGAAACGGTGGCGCCTGCTCGGAGCCGCCGTCCGCCCCCGCCGGCCATGGCGATCTGCTTCCGCTTCTGGTAGTAACTCACTGCTTGGGAGTTCTTAAATCCGTAAAGGTTGCGTTCATAGGCGCGCACCAGCGACAGGACATCGTCAAAGCGCGCCCGCTTCATAACTTCCCTCACCACCAGATCGTCCGGTACTCCAATCACCTTTGCCGGCTGAGGCAGCTTCGGACTGCGGGCCTTCGCGGTGAAGACCTGTGGCCCAACCTGGATGGCGCACGGCGAGCCGTTCGTGATCCACACATGGGCGGCCGAATATCCCAGAATGCTGAGTTCCAAAGGGGCGATCATGACTGTCACCCCCCCTTTGCTGAGCACCGAGTAATTCAGCCCGCGGTAAGGGACTTCAATTGTCCGAGCGGGCCTCTGGGCCTGCGCGCAGACCACCAGCAACGCGTAGAGACCGATAGCGCACCCCGCCCATCTCATCGGGAGAAACCGCATTCTTTGCAGTATAACGGCTAGCGAGACGCATGAGCGACGGCAAGTTCCGGCACCAATGCCCATTCCAGCTCCCAGGGCTCGGAATCCGGACGGGCCAGGCAGACGACACCTCCCATCCGAAAGCGCACCAGCAATCGCTCGGCAGTGCTCCCCAGCAAGCGCGAGGCTAGCCGGCTCAAATGTGGCAGATGCCCCACCAGCATGAGGTCTGCCGGGCTCCGGGCGATCAATTCCAGGGCGACCTCAATGGGGTCATTGGGCGCCAGCCCACCAACGGCCTCCGCTGTTGCCGTCAGGCGCAGGCAGTAACCCAGAATCTCAGCGGTCCGCGCTGCCCGCAGCTTGCCGCTATGCCGGATGACCAGGCCCGTTTGCAACAAGCCGGCCCTCGCCAGGTGCTTCCCCGTGGCCTCTACCACTTTGCGGCCTGCTTCAGACAGCGGCCGCGCCGGGTCCTCGGATTCCGATTTGCTCTCTCCGTGCTGGACCAAATAAAGCTTCATTGAATTACGCCAGCAGCAACAGCACCAGTGAAGATAGCACCGTGCTTAGCAGGAAGGTCATCACGCAGTAACCCATGATGTCGCGGATGCCCAGCCCGGCGATAGCCAGGATAGGCAGCGCCCAGAAGGGCTGCAGCATGTTGCTGGTTTGGTCGCCAAAAGCAACGGCCATGGCGATCACCGATGGCGCGACGCCGAGTTCAATACTGGGGGGGATCATGAGCGGCCCCTGCACCGCCCATTGCCCCCCGCCGGAAGGAACAAACAGGTTAACTAACATGGCGGAAAAAAAGCTCCAAAGGGGCAAGGTGCGCGGCGTGGAAACCGCCACGAATCCATTGGAAATCCAGCCAGCCAAGCCCGAGCCTACCATCAGACCCATGATGCCGCCGTACAGAGGGTACTGGAGCGCCAAGGGGCCGGCCACCCGCGCTGCTTGATTGAAGGCGCGGGCGTAGGCGATGGGACGCCCATGAAGGATCAGACCGGTCACCAGGAACATCAGGATGAGCACACCCAGGTTGATGGCGAACCCATTACGGTAGAAGTGGCCCCCCAGATAAGCTGCGCCCACCGCAGCCAGCAGCAGGCCCAACACCGGACTGTTTTCCAGCCGGGCAGCGGGGGTGCGTTCCACCGGTGCCGGCGGTGGCTCCGGCTCGGCCAGTAGCTCGGGGTCGGCGAACCGGGACTTGTCTGGCGGGGGCATCATGGCCCAGAGCATCAGCGGCAGCAGGACCAGCGTGGCGGCGACCAGAGCCAGGTTGTAGGGCGCCAGCAGGGTCTCGCTCACAGGTGTCACGGCGCGCCCGGTGTAGGTGGCAATGACATTCATCGGATTGCCTTCGGTGGCCGAGACCAAGGCGATTGAACTGGATAGCCCTGAACCCCAGACCACGAAACCGGAGTAGGCGCAGGCCACCAGGAAGGCGAAATCCACACGAACCCGGCGCCCCACCTCGCGCGCCAGCAGAGCGCCGGCCACCAGGCCGAATCCCCAGTTCAGTAACGAACCGAGCGCGGCTACCAGCACCACCAGGACTGCAGCGGCGGCCGGCCTGCGGGGGCGAGACGCCACCCAACCCAGCAGACGCCGCACCGGGGTCGAGCTGGCCAGTGTGTAGCCGGTCAGCAAGATCAGGATCATCTGCATGGCAAACGTTAGGATTTCCCAGAGCCCGTCATACCAGAATCCCACCAGAGCGATGGGTCCGTGCGGAGTCACGGCCAGAGCCAGGCCGAAGGTCAGAAACGTCAGCAGCAGCGCCAGCAAGAAAGGGTCCGGCATGTAGCGTTGGGCCAGCCCGACGAAGAATGCGGCCAGTCGGCGAAGCATGGAAAGTGGTGTCAGCCTTCAGTTTTTTGGTTGCAGTCCTGCGGCCAGAGGTCTCAAGCCTCACGACTGAAGTCTCAAGCCTAAAGTCTCCCGCCTCCAGGCTCAAGCCTCATGTGATACTCTCCCCGGACTCCTGCTATAGTGACCTGCCCAATTTCTGGAGGAGACTGCTGATGCAAGAGTTCAACTTCTCATTGCTGTGTGGGACGCTATTGCTGTTTTCGGCCCTGGCCGGCGCCCAGCCCAAGGTAGAGATTGAAAAGGTGCCCTACAAGGGGTGGCCAAACTCCTACCGAATGACCAATGGTCAGATCGAGCTGATTCTGACGGCCGACGTGGGACCGCGGATCATCCGGTTGGGTTTCGTTGGCGAGGAGAACGAGTTCCACGAACACGCCGATCAAGTAGGCCAAACCGGCGGGGACGAATGGCGAAATTACGGCGGGCACCGACTCTGGCACGCTCCCGAAGTGCACCCCCGTACGTATTTCCCGGACAATTTCCCCATTGAGGTGCGCGCTGAAGGCGGATATTTGCATGCGATCCAGCCGGTGGAAGAGACTACGGGCATCCAAAAGGAGATCGAGATCCGGATGGCAGCCGACGCCCCGCGGATCGAGGTACTGCACCGGCTGCGCAACAAGAACCCATGGGCAGTGGAACTGGCGGCTTGGGCATTGAGTGTAATGGCAGCAGGCGGCCACGCCATTATTCCGATGCCTCCGCGGGCCAAGCAATCCTCCGGCACTCTGCAGCCTACACATCCCCTGGTGTTGTGGTCCTACACTGATTTTCGCGACCCACGCTGGACCCTGGGCTTCAAGTATGTCCTGCTACGACAGGGTGACGGGCCGGCCGGTGTGCAGAAGGTGGGCATGATGGTTCCGGATGGGTGGTCGGCCTACCTGCGCAACGACCATTTGTTCGTGAAGAAGTTTGACGTAGTCACCGACGCCACCTATCCCGATTTTGGCAGCTCGGTCGAGACTTTCACTAACCCCGAACTGCTAGAGGTGGAGACCCTAAGCCCGTTGACCAAGCTGGCCCCGGGAGCAACCGTGGAACACAGGGAGCGCTGGTGGCTCTACAAGGGCGTTAAGCTGGAAAGCTGGGACGAGGAAGCCATTGACCGGGTCGTGCTGCCTCGCGTGCGCGATTCACGGTAGCACCCTAACCAGGCGGGAGCAATTTCAGGCAGGACCCGATCTCATCTTGCGAGGACCAGAAGAGAATATCCGCCCAGCAGGCGAACGGCCCAGTCCCTATGGAGTGAAAAGAGGACTCGCCGGGGTAATTTTCCCACCGCGCGTTTCCACGATTTTGCTGGGAGGTCCACAAGTACAGGGGTATAGAAAAAGTCCAGCACCTGGTAACCGGCCTCGCGTAGCGACTCCAGCGCCGTCTCTTTGGTGAAGTAGTGGATGTGTCCCACTTCCCTGCGCACCTTCATTGGGACACCTCGTAGTAGTCCCTGCACAGAGAGGTCTAATGGGATATGAAATATGTTGTAGCTGCCTTTTTCTCTGATGCCACGGAGAAAGCCAAAATAATCCTCGACATGCTCAACAACATCAATGGCCAGCAGTAAATCAAATTGAATATTGGCCGGTTCAAAGCTTTCCACTAGCAGGAAATGAAGCCTTTCGTTCTCTTTCCCTTTGCAAAGTTCGAAGGCCTGGGGAGAAACCTCGTACCCCCAGAAGGAACACTCCAGACCCATTTTCTCTTGGAGTTGCTTGAGTATTTCTCCCGCCCCGCAGCCAACCTCACAAATGATGTTGGGCGAAAGCTTGTTGCGTTGAATCATTCGCAGGATTTGCGACGCTTTCCAGGGAGAGTCCTCGACGTCCCAGGAAGGATTAGCAGCCAGATATTGCCCGTCGCGGTAAAGCGGCCTGCTCGGCTGCCCTGAAGGTGGCATTAGAGCGCTTGCGGACTTGCTTCCGAATAGTTATTTGGGCAACGCATCCTATACGCGCAGTTCCACGATGGTGGCCCCGGTGCCGCCCTCCTGCTGCGGCGCGGGGTAAAAACGCTCCACCAGCGGATGGCTCCCGAAGAATTCGTGCAGGGTCTTGCGCAGCACGCCCATCCCGTGGCCGTGGATCACGCGAACCTGCGGCATGGTGGTCAGCACCGCTGAGTCCAGGAACTTGTCCACCCGTTCGCGGGCTTCCTCCGCTGTGCAGCCAATCACGTTGATCTCGGAGAGGGAAGCATCGGTGCGAGCCTCCACGTGGACCGTGATGTTTTCCGGGGCCGGGCTCGGTTGGGGTCTGGCGACTGCTTCCACCTGATCCAGAGCCACCTTCATCTTCATGGCGCCCACCTCCACCTCCAGGTGGTTCCAGTCCAGGCGCCGGCGCACCACTCCTTCGCGTCCCAGAGCCCGGACACGCACCAAGTCGCCCTCTCCCAGAGCATGCAGCGGCCTCGGCGCTTTCTCGGCCCTGGCCTGCGCTTCCTCTGCCGTACCTCCTAGCTGCTCGACCACTGCCGTGTCGAACTCCTCTCGCAGTTCGCTGCGCGCGCGGGCAATGCGGCGCTCGGCCTGCTTCTGGAGGCGCCGGTCGTCAATCTGGCGCAGCAGGTCGCGCGCTTGCTTGTCGAACCCAGCCAGCACCGACTCCATCCGCTGTTCCATCTCAGCCAGGCGGCGGCTCTCCCGCTTTTCCCACTGAGCGGACAGCTGCGCGGTGCGCTCGCGTAGTTCCAGCTCTCGTGCTGCAATCTCGGCTCGGAGCCGCTCAGCTTCCTCGGTGGCTAGGTGGAGCTCAGTCAGCAGGCGCGACACCTCCTCGTCCTGCGCGCTGAGCGCCTGGCGGGCACGAGCCAGAATATCCTTCTGCAAACCCAACCGTTGAGCAATCGCAATCCCGCTAGATTTTCCGGGAATTCCGACGGTTAGCCGGTAGGTGGGCTGCAGCGTGCGCTCATCGAAACCCACCGACGCGTTGAGCACCCCGGGCGTGTTGGTGGCGTATGCCTTCAGAGCCAGATGGTGGGTAGAAGCCAGCACCAAGGCGCCGGAGCGCGAGAAGTAGTCCGCGATGGCCACCGCCAGCGCGCCACCCTCATGAGGATCGGTGGCGGCGCCCAGCTCATCCAGCAGGACCAGGGTGCGCCCGCTGGGCGTTCCCGGCGCAACCCGCTCCACCATGCGTTGGATATTAGTGAGGTGGGCCGAAAAGGTGCTGAGGCTCTCCTGGATGGACTGGTAGTCGCCGATGTCGGCCAGTACCTGCTCCAGCAGGGGCACGGCGGCCTCGACGGCCGGCACTGGGATGCCAGCCTGAGCGGCCAGCACCAGCAACCCCGCGGTTTTTAGCGCCACCGTCTTGCCGCCTGTGTTCGGGCCGCTGATGACCAGGAGGCGGTGTTCCCGGTCCAGCTCGAGTGATAGCGGAACGATGCTGGAGGGTGGGCTGAAGGGCGAGCTGGAGGGCGGGCTAGAGGGCCGCCCAGGCGCCCCACCCGGCCGAGATTTCGCGCTGCTGCGACGGCGGAGCACCTCTTGAAGCAGTGGGTGGCGCGCCTCGCGCAGGCAGAGGCGCGGCTCCGTGTTGAACCGTGGTGTGACGCAGTCGAACTCCACCGCAAAACGCCCCTTGGCGAAAGCGACATCCAGTTCCGTGAGAATTTCCACCGCCAGTTGCACGCCGCCGGTCTGTTCGCGCAGCCGTTCGGTCATCTCGCGCAGGATGCGGCGCACCTCCTGCGCTTCCTGTTCGATCAGGGCCACCAGTTCGTTGTTGAGTTCGATAGTTTCCATCGGTTCAACGAACAAGGACTGGCCGCTCGAACTGGACCCGTGCACCACGCCGTCCAGTCGACGTCGGGCACCTACCTTCACTGGCACCACAAAGCGCTCGTTGCGGATCGTGACCAGCTCGTCTTGCAGGATGCCTTCTTCCGCGTGCCGCCGCAGGAAGGATTCGAGCGATTCCTGCACGGCTCTTTTTTGCTTTTCGATTTCCCGCCGGAGTCGCCACAATTCCAGCGAGGCGTGGTTGTCCAGGGTGCCGTCCGGGAGGATTTTGCCGCCCAGTTCGCGGAGGAGGCGGCGAAATTCGCCAATCCCGGCGGCCAGCTCAGCCAGCGCCGGGAAGCGATCACGCTGGGCCGTCAAGATGTTCTTGCAGTCGCCGGCTCGGTCCAGCAGTAGCAACACGGCGGAGATTTCCGCAGGCTCCAGTACGGCGCTTTCTATGCGCAGCTTGGCTAGCACCGGCTCCAGGTCGCTGATGCCGCCAAAGTCCAACCGCAGCAGGGGGCCGGATTTTCCGGGTCCCGATCTGCTCTTGCTGGGTTCGGCCGTGGCGGGCGCAGCCGCGGGGCGCAGATAGTCGGCCGCCTCGCCCGCCCGGGCCAGTTGGAGCTCCAACTGTTGCCGGTCGTGATGCGGGTGCAATTCCAGCAGCCGCTTGCGGCCACCCGTCGTGCTGGCATACCGCCCGAGCAGGGCCAGCAGTGCCGGAAATTCCAGTACCTCCAGATCGGCGCGCATTAGTGAGATTTAGAAGGCCAAAGAGACACAGAGGGCCCAGAGAAACGTAAAGGCTTCATCTCTGTGTACTCTGTAACTCTGTGGCTCATCCGCGTTATTACGAATTCGCAGTATGCGGTTTGCAATCGGCAATCACAAGATGACCCGTTCGTCGCCCACCCGCCGTGTGACCCGTTCCCGATCCAGGTACTCCAGCAACGGGATGGCGTACTTGCGGGTAATGCCGGCCAGGTCCTTGAAGCTGGACACGTTCAGCCGGTCGCTCCGCGCTTTATATTGGGTGAGCTGCGTGCGCAACCGCTCGATGGCGCTGCGGTGAAACACCAGCTCTTCGCTCACTTTGACCAGCTCCTGTTCCTTGATGAGGATTCGCAGAATCTTCTGGGCGCGGGGCGGCTCGATCGGCAGTTTGGCAAGCACTTCTTTGACCCAGGGCACCCTCAGCCCGGCGTTCTCAAACGCGGCGGTGATCTGCTGTTTGGCGCGCTGCTCCTCGTCGGTGAGCACGATTCGGCGCCCGGCCCGCTTGACAATTTCGCCCTGAGTTTCCAGACGGCCTTCAGCGGCCAGGCGGGCCAGCGCAGCCTCGAAGACCAACGGCGACAGACGGCCGAAACCACGATCGCGAAGCTCTTCCTTGGGGATGCCGGGCAGCAACGGGTTCGCGGCGTGAAATTTCTCGACTAATGTCACTGCTTCCGCCAGCAGCGCGCGGAATCGCTCGCCGTGCGCCAGAACCAGCGGAGAATTGGACAAAATCTCCACTTTCTTCTTCCGAGCCAGCGCGCCTGCCGCTTCCCGCAGTGCGCTCTCCAGCCAGCCGGTGCGCGCGATCAGCCGCGCCGCGTCCGCCGCCGGCACACCGCGCCCCAGCAGCGCCAGAAGAATTTCCTCGCCGGAGCCAGTCTCGAGAATCTTCAGAAATTCTGCGGTGTCTCCCCCCGCGCCTGACTTGGCGCGCCGCGGTGAAGCTTGATTGTCCAGCACTCGCCCGCCGCCGATGGTGACAACCGGGGAAAATTGCCGGACGATGAACCGGTCGCCGGGCAGCAGCAGCGCCGGTTGTCGCAGCAGAAGTTGGGCGTAGGCGCTGGCGCCCGGCTCCAGCTTTTCCATTCCCATTGCCAGACGCACCTCGGCGACGACCGCCGCGGTCCCGCAGTGGAAGTGGACGCGGGCCCGGTGTTTCAGGGGCCGAGCGGAAGGAAGCAGGTGGAGCAACGTCTCAACCCGCTGGGTGGCATCGAAGATTCCTGGCGCAACAAGGCTCATCCCGCGTTCCAGCTCGGCGACCTCGATGCCGGCCAGGTTCAGCGCAGTGCGCTGACCGGCCATCGCTCGCTCGGCCAGTTGCCCGTGCACCTGGATGCCGCGGACACGCACCCGGCGGCGCATCGGAAACAATTCCACTTCGTTGTCCTTCGTTAGCGTGCCGGCGGCCAGGGTGCCGGTGACCACCGGGCCGAAGCCCTTCATCACGAAAGCGCGATCAATGGGCAGGCGGAAGTGGCGTGAGGAGTCCTTCGCCGGCGCCTCCGCGGCCAGGCGGGCCAGCTCCTCGCTCAGCCGGTCGAGGCCCTCTCTGGTGCGCGCACTCACCGGAACGATGGGGGCGCCAACCAGGAACGAGCCGGCGACGAACTCCTCCACTTCCAGCCGCACCAGCTCGAGCAGGTCGTGATCCACCAGGTCGGTCTTGGTCAGCGCCACCAGGCCCCGGCGCACATCCAGCAGGCGGCAAATGTCGAAGTGCTCGCGCGTCTGGGGCTTGATGGACTCGTCGGCGGCCACCACAAACAGCACCAGGTCAATGCCGCCGATGCCGGCCAGCATGTTCTTCACGAAGCGCTCGTGGCCGGGCACGTCCACGAACGCCACCCGTAGCAGGGGGCGGTCCGCCCGGGCGGGGAACTCCAGGTGCGCGAAGCCGAGGTCAATGGTGATGCCGCGGCGCTTCTCCTCAGCCAGCCGGTCGGGATCGGTGCCGGTCAGCGCCTTCACCAGGGCGCTCTTGCCATGGTCAATGTGCCCGGCGGTACCGACGATGACGTGCTTCATATTAGATTTTTCATTCTAGCATCCGCGGGATTTGCCGGCGTGGTGGTTGGGAAGGTGGCCAGTCCATGGGACAGCCCCTGAACCTCCTCCGCTACGTTCCCATGGTAGACTCACTTTGCCGGGACGTACCTGATTGACCCGGCACCTGAGATGATTGAGCGCTACACGAGGCCCGCGATGGGCCGCATCTGGAGCGACGAGAACCGCTTTCGCCGCTGGCTGGATGTGGAGCTGGCGACGGCGGAAGTGGAAGCCGAGGCCGGCCTGATCCCGGCCGAAGCTGCCCACATCCTGCGGCAGAAAGCGCGCTTCGACGTGGCCCGCATCGCCGAGATCGAGCGTGAGGTGAAGCACGACGTGGTCGCCTTCACCACGGCGGTGGCCGAATCGCTGGACGGCGAGCCCGGCAACGTCTCGCGCTACCTGCACTACGGGCTCACCTCCTACGACGTGGTAGACACGGCGCTGGCGCTTCAGTTCTCGGATGCTTCGGCGCTGCTGCGAGAGGGCCTTGAGCGGCTGGGCGCGGTGCTGGAGCGCCGCGCACACGAGTTCCGCCACACCGTTATGGTGGGGCGCACTCATGGCGTGCACGCCGAGCCCACCACCTTTGGCCTGAAGCTGGCCGTCTGGTTTACCGAGAACCACCGCAATCTGGCTCGCCTGGAAGCCGCGGCCGAGCAAATGCAGGTGGGCAAGCTGTCGGGCGCCGTCGGAACCTTCGCGCACCTGGGTCCGGAGATCGAAGAGAAGGTATGCGCGCGCCTGGGGTTGCAGGCGGCTGAAGTTTCCAGCCAGATTCTGCAGCGCGACCGCCACGCCTACTACCTGACGACGCTGGCCGTAGCGGCCAGCACGCTGGAGAAGATCGCGCTGGAAATCCGCAACCTCCAGCGTACAGAAGTGCGCGAGGCCGAGGAGTACTTCAGCGCGGGCCAGAAGGGCTCCTCCGCCATGCCGCACAAGCGGAATCCGGTGACCTGCGAGCAAATCTGCGGGCTGGCGCGGCTGGTGCGCTCGAACGCCCAGGCGGCGCTCGAAAACGTGGCGCTGTGGCACGAGCGCGACATTTCTCACTCCTCGGTCGAGCGCGTCATCCTGCCCGATTCCACTATCCTGCTGGATTACCTGCTCGCACGCACCACGAGCCTGATTGACAAGCTGGTGGTTTACCCGGAGCGCATGCGCCAGAACCTGGAGATGACGCGCGGGCTGATCTTTTCCGGGCAGCTCCTGTTGGACCTGGCGGAGAAGGGTACGCGGCGCGAGGACGCCTATCGCTGGGTCCAGCGCAACGCCATGCAGGCGTCGGATAGCGGCGGCGATTTTCGCCAGTTGTTGTTGGCCGACCCCGACATTACGGCTGCGTTGAGCCGCAAGCAAATCGAAGCGGCCTTTGATCTCGGCCGCCACCTGCGCCACGTGGACACCATTTTTGCCCGCGTCTTCGGTTCCAAGGAACAGGTCGAGGCGGGAACTTCTGCGCGCACCGCCCGTTAGCTCTGCCCTCACCCCTCCGCGGTGGGCCGAGCGCTAGAGCATCGCGCTGACGATGTCGCAGACCTGGGCGATGGCCGAGTCCAGCTTTTCTGGATTTTTTCCGCCAGCTTCCGCCAAATCGGGGCGCCCGCCTCCGGTGCCGCCCACTTTCTTAGCTACCGCCTGAGCAATCTTGCCGGCGTTAAGGCGCGAGGTCAGGTCTTTGGTGACACCCACCACCAGCGCCACCTTTCCATCACCGGCCGTCCCCAGCACCACCACACCGGACTCCAGCTCCGTCTTAAGGGCATCCACCATGTCGCGCAGCTGTGTGCGGTCCATTTCCTCGACGCGCGAAGAGAGCACCTGGACGTCCTTGACGGCGCGGACGCCGCCGGCCACCAGCTCGCTACGCTCAGTGCGGGCCAGCCGGGAGCGCATTTGCGCCAGCTTTTTCTCCAGTGCCCGCTGCTGCTGGAGCAACCGCTCGACCGCCTCCACGACTTCCGGCTCGTTGGTGCGCAGCGCCTGCTGGAGGCGCTGGATGGCCCCTACGGCGTCGCGGTAGTGGCGGTAGGCCACCTTGCCGGTGAGGGCCTCGATGCGGCGCACACCGGCCGCGATGCTGGACTCCGAGACGATCTTGAACACGCCGATCTCGCCAGTCCGCCGCACGTGTGTGCCGCCGCACAGTTCGGTGGAAAAGTCGGGTACTTGGACCACGCGCACGCGCTCGCCGTACTTCTCGCCGAACAGCGCCATGGCTCCGGTCTGCAAGGCGGCGTCCAGATCCATGATTTCGGTGCGGACCTCGGTATCCTCGAGGACGTGCTCGTTGACCAGCCGCTCGACTTCCTCGATTTCCGATTCGTCCATCGCGGCGTAGTGGGTGAAGTCGAAGCGCAGCCGCGCTGGCTCGACCACCGAGCCGGCCTGCTTGACGTGCGGCCCCAGCACCTGCCGCAGGGCGGCATGCATCAGGTGCGTTGCGGTGTGGTTGCGCATGGTCGAGCGACGGCTGCTCTCTTCGACCGCCGCCGCCACGTTGTCACCGACTCGTAGAGGTGCCTGCGCCACCACACGGTGCGCCATGATGCCGCGCACGGGTGCCTGCGTGTCCTCAACCGCAGCCAGCTCCGCGGTGAGGCTGCTGTTCAATAGCATGCCTTTGTCGCCCACCTGGCCGCCTGCCTCGGCGTAGAACGGCGTGTGGTCCAGCACCAGGTCAGCGCGCTCCCCAGGAGCTAGCGCCTCCACCGAGCGGTCGGCCGCAAGCAGGGCCACAATGCGACAGTCGCGGGACAGGAGCCGCTGGTAGCCGTCGAATTCGGTGGGCCCGCTCGCCAGCAGCTCGCGGTAGACGGGTACGCCAGCCGCTTTTTCAGCACCCTTCCAGCTGGCACGGGCGCGCTCGCGCTGCTTCTGCATTTCGGCTTCAAAGCCGGCTTCGTCTATCAGCAAGCCGCGCTCGCGGCCGATCTCCTGCATCAAATCCAAGGGCAGGCCGAAGGTGTCGTAGAGGTAGAACACCTTGGATCCGGGCAGCGTCCCGGAGGAGGCAACCTCAACGACGGCGCGGTCGAACTCCTTCAGCGCGATGGCCAGGGTGTGCCCGAAGCGCTGCTCCTCGTCCTTCACTACCCGGGCCACGCGTGACACGCTTTTCCGCAGCCCCGGGTAAGCCTGCCGCATCTGTTCGGCGACCTCGCCAGTCAGCTCGAACAGGAACGGTTTCTCCAGGCCGAGCAAGCGGCCGTGGCGTATGGCACGGCGCAGGATTTTCCGGAGCACGTAGCCGCGTCCTTCGTTGGAGGGCATCACGCCGTCGTGGACCAGAAAGGTGGCGGCGCGGGCGTGGTCGGCCAGGATGCGCAGCGAGACGTCGGTCGTGGCGTTTTCTCCGTAGGTTTTGCCGCACAGATCGGCGGCGCGGTCTACCAGCGGGCGCAGCAGGTCGGTGTCGAAGTTCGACAGCTTCCCTTGCAGGACCGTGGCCAGTCGTTCCAGCCCCATGCCGGTGTCAATTGAGGGGCGGGGAAGTGGTGTCACCTGGCCGTCTGCGTCGCGGTTGAACTGCATGAAGACCAGGTTCCAGATTTCCACATAGCGGCCACACTCGCAGGGGAAGCGGCAGTCGGCGTGGCCTTCGTCGCTGGCTTCCGGTCCCATGTCGTAGTGGATTTCCGAGCACGGCCCGCACGGCCCGGTGTCCCCCATGGCCCAGAAGTTGTCCTTCTCGTCCAAGCCGAAGATTCGGTCGGCCGCAACCGCAGCTTCGCTCTGCCACAGCTTGCCGGCCTCAGGGTCGTCGCGGAAGATGGTCACGTAGAGGCGCTGTTTGGAGAGACCGTAGCCGGTGGGCGGCGCCGCCGTCACCAGTTCCCAGGCGTAGGCGATGGCCTCCTGCTTGAAGTAGTCGCCGAAGGAAAAATTGCCCAGCATCTCGAAAAAGGTATGGTGGCGCCGGGTGCGGCCGACGTTCTCCAGGTCATTATGCTTGCCGCCGGCCCGCAGGCATTTCTGAGCGCTCGAGGCGCGCGCATAAGAGCGCTGCTCTAGCCCCAGGAAGACTTCCTTAAACTGGTTCATCCCGGCGTTGGTGAACAGCAGGGTGGGATCGTTGGCCGGCACCAGCGACGAGCTTCGCACCGCTTGGTGGCCGCGCGCGGCAAAGTAGTCCAGGAAGAGCTGACGGATGGCGTTGCCGGTCATGGTCGTTAGTAAAGGATTATAGCCCGCGTCTTCGGGTAGCAGGGCGCGCCGTTTACGACTTATCTTCCTTGGGAAGGGAGGTGTCGCCTTCCCAGCCTCGGTGCCCGGATGCGCAGGGTTCGCGGCTGGGCGGCCAGAACTCCATCGAATCGGCTAACAACTGCGCATCGCCTGTTTACAGTGCAGGCAGAGCTGCTCGCCTGCGTGATCCGCCGAACGCCTGCAAAACCTCCAACTCCACCACGGGCCGTCGCTATCGGGCCACTCCGTTGCTTCCAGGTAAACGTCTTCGGCGCGTATGCGGACCACTTTCAGCGGTCCGGTGAATTGAGCGCGACCCTTTTTCAAGCCCCACATTCTTACCAGGAAAACGATGTCTCCTGCCTGGAATTGGTTATCGGTAAGGCTTCGAGTATTTGTTTCAGTTTTCCCCATGGCTGTGCTGGTCTGAACTCGGCTCCTCTGTCTCCTGTTCCAGGTGTTCCAGCAGCTCGGGGTCGGCCTGCTGCAGGCGCTGCAACTGGGCCAGGATAGCGCCATGGGAGAAGCCGGCACGGCGCAGTGCCCGGTACAGAGAAGACACTTTCTGAGGGCTCCGGGGAGGGCCGCTGGCGCGCAGGCGGCGGGCCAAGTGTTGTCGAAGCAGCTTGACTTCGGCCACCCCTTCGTAAGCGCTGCGGACTACGCGCTGGGCCACTTCAGGCGCCACCAGGCGCAGACGCAGATCATGCACCACGCGGACCTGCCCCACGCGCTGGTTTTCCAGACGGGCCGCGGCGAAGGCTTCGGCAAAGCGCTCGTCGTTCAAATAGCCGCGCTCCTTCAGGCGGGTTACCACCCGCGGCACGTCTTGCCGCTGCAGGGCCCGGCGCTCCAGCAGGCGGCGCATTTCGGCCACCGAGCGCGATTGCGCCGCCAGCCTCTGCACCGCATACCAATACAGCTCTTCCTCCGCCAGGCGCTTGGGGGCTCGCGGCTTTCTTGCCCGTCGCCCGCCACTCATGGAGAGATTTTACCCTCCTTTGAGGGCGGCGCGTGGCGGCAGGAGCATAAGTAAGATTATCAGAGCGCAGAAGCGGGGCTCCCGCGCGCGGCGGAGAGTTGGGCTTCCCCCGTGCCCGAAGCCGCAGGACTCGAGACTGGAGTTTACCGCTGGTAGTCGGCGCCGCCGATGGCCGCCTGCATCTGGTCGCGGGCCACATCGGCGGTGGAGCTGATGCCCTGAACGCGCAGCTTGAACTCGTCGGGGTTGCTGGCTTGATGCAGGGCTTCCTCATAGGTGACCAGCCCCTGAGTGTAGAGGTCGTACAGCGACTGGTCGAAGGTCTGCATGCCGTACTGGGAGGTGCCGGCAGCAATCGCGTCCTTGATCATCCGGGTCTTGTCCGGGTTGATGACGCAGTCGCGGACAAAAGCGGTGGCAATCAACACTTCCACGGCGGGGACCCGCCCGATCTCATCCGACTTCCGCACCAGCCGCTGCGAGACCACGGCCTTCAGCGTGCTCACCAGTTGCAGGCGGATCTGCTTCTGCTCCGGGGGAGGGAAGACGGCAATGATGCGCTGGATGGTCTCGGCGGCGTCCAGGGTGTGCAATGTAGAGAACACCAGATGCCCTGTTTCGGCGGCCAGCAGGGCGGTGCCGATGGTTTCCAGGTCGCGCATTTCGCCCACCAGAATCACGTCCGGGTCTTGCCGCAAGGCAGCCCTCAAGGCCGCCGAGAAGTTGTGCGTGTCCACCTCGACTTCGCGCTGGTTGACGAACCCCTTCTTATCTCGGTGCAGGTACTCGATCGGATCTTCGATAGTGATGATGTGGTCGGTGCGCGAGGAATTGATACGGTCAATCATGGACGCCAGAGTAGTGGACTTGCCGCTGCCCGTCGTGCCGGTCACTAGGACCAGCCCCCGGCGCTCATTGCAGATTAATCCGATGATGCGGGGCATGTTCAATTCCTCGACCGTGCGGATCTTGGTGGGCACGACGCGCAGCACCAAGCCCAGGTTGCCCCGCTGCTGAAACACGTTCACTCGAAAGCGGCCTAGTCCGGCCACCCCGTAGGCCATGTCTAGCTCGGCCGTCTCTTTGAACTTCTGCTTCTGCCGGTTGGACATCATGCTGAAGGCCATGTTCAGCATGTCCTCGGCATTGAGGCGCGGGATATCGCTAAGCGGCGTCAGCAGCCCGTCAATCCGCAGGTAGGGGTGGTTACCGACCTTCAGGTGCAGGTCGCTGGCCTTCCGTTCCACCGCGGTCCGCAACAACTCGTCGATATGCATAGCCGCTCCCTGAGAAAAAGTTCCGGCTCAATTTTCCATTAAGCCACAACGCAGGCAGAGTGTCAATTTAGATTCCAACTCAGCCCGGCCCAGTTCACCCCCGAAATGGTACCTGGGGGCGAGACTCGCCGCTGGTTGGGAGTATCCCCCCGGGGGAGAGTACGGCATCGCGCTTGACGACCGGATCAATGCCGGATCAGGGCCCGATCAGTGATCGAGAGCCCGCAGCACGGCCTCCGTGAATTGTGATGTGGAAGCCTGACCTCCCACATCGCGGGTCAGTGCGCGCCCCTCCGCATACACGGCGTGGATGGCACGCTCGGCGCGGCCGGCGGCCTCGCGCTCACCCAGGTGCCCGAGCATCAGCACTGCCGACTGCATCATGGCGGTGGGATTGGCCGCGTCGGTGCCGGCGATGTCGGGGGCGCTCCCGTGCACCGCCTCGAACACCGCCTCGCGGTCGCCCAGGTTGGCGCCCGGCACCAATCCCAGGCCCCCAACAAGCCCAGCGCAGAGGTCGGAGACAATATCCCCGTAAAGGTTTTCCAGCAGCAGTACGTCGAACTGGTGGGGATTCATCACCAACTGCATGCAGGTGTTGTCCACGATCAGCTCGTTGTAGACGATGTCGGGATAGTCACGGGCCACGGCCCGGCTAGACTTGAGGAACAGGCCGTCGCTCAACTTCATGATATTGGCCTTGTGGATGCAGGAGATTTTCTTCCGCCCCACGCGCCGTGCGTATTCGAACGCGTGACGTGAAATCCGCGTGGAGGCGCGCTCGGTGATGATCTTCAGGCTCTCGACCACGCCGGGGATCACCTCGTGTTCGAGGCCCGAGTACAGGCCCTCGGTATTCTCGCGGAAGATGACCAGGTCCACGTCTCCGAAGCGGGTGACCAGTCCCGGCAAGTTGCGCACTGGCCGGAAATTGGCGTACAGGTTCAGCGCCTTGCGCAATGCTACATTGATGCTGGGGAAGCCGCCGCCGATCGGCGTGGAAATGGGCCCCTTCAGCCCCACCCGGTTACAGCGCAGTGACTCCAGCAGCGCGTCCGGCAGGAAGGTGCCGTACTCGGTCAACGCGTCGGCACCCGCCTTGATGGTTTCCCACTCCACCCGCACACCAGTGGCCTCGATCAGACGCACGGTGGCTGCCGCAACTTCCGGTCCAATGCCGTCGCCGGGAATCAACGTAACGCGATGCGACATAGCAGCAGTTAAACCCAGTACATGGCTACAGGGCCGTCCAGGCGCTTGCGCACCTGGCCAGCATCCTCTAGAAGGTCCAGATGGGCGAAGACTTCCGAGATGGCCAGGAACCTTGCGGAAGGGCGCGCCTGGGGGAACAGACAGGCCGATAGCTCAAACACTGTCTGCTCCTTACCCTGCAGACATTCGAGGAGCCGTCCCTTGCGCTGTTCATGATGACGGACCAGTTGGTCGTGCAGTTCCGGGTAGTTCGTCACCGGCTCTCCGTGGCCCGTGTAGAGGACGGCAGGATCCAGTTGCCGAATCCGTTGGAGGCTCTCGAGATACGCGTTGAGAGCAGGGAAGCGCCCCCGGGGTGAGGTCCTGTCCAGGTTGAGCATGGGATTCGGGGTGATGTGCCGTAACACGGTATCGGAGGAAAGCAACAAGCGTCGGGTCGGCTCAAAGAAACAAAAACTACCCGGCGTGTGCCCCGGGGTGGCCACTGCCTGAAATTCCACTGGGCCGCACGGCAGCGGGCCCAGTTGTTCAATGGGCTGATACTTCTCCAGCGGCTCGGCCAGGCCACGGAGCGCGGCGAATCGCTCGTGCATAGCGTGCCGCGCCGACTCCGGCGTGCCGGCCTGCTCCAGCATAGACCCGTAAAAGCCGACCAGCCGTTCCTGATGGTGGCTGAAATATATGCCGTCGCGGGGACTGGCATAGATGGACGCGGCCGAGCGGGCGGCCAACACCCGGGCCAGCCCATAGTGATCCACGTGGCCGTGTGTCAGCACAATCTTTCTCAACTGCGCCACGCGCAGGCCAGCCTCGCCCAGCAGCTTCTCCAACACCTCCAGGGTCTCCTGCATTCCGGGACCGGTATCCACCAGAACCGCTTCCGGCTCAGTCACCAGGTACACGTTCACCGGCCCCACCGGAAACGGGGACGGCAGCTCCAGCCGATACAGTGGCAGGTCAAGCAGCCGCTCCATCATGTTTTTCCGTAAAGCGATTCCACCGCGTCGCGATATTGCTGTTCCACTACTCGGCGGCGGACTTTCATTGTCGGCGTAAGTTCCCCGGACTCCATGGAAAAATCGCGCTCCAGCACGACAAAACGCTTGATCTGCTCAAAGGGAGCCAGCTCGGCGTTGACCGCGTCCACTTCCCGCTCGAGCAGCGCGTGGACCTGCTCGTGGCGCGCCAGCTCGGCGGGGGAGCTGCAAGGAAGGCTGCGCTGCCGTGCGAATTCCGCTAGCTTGTCGAAGTTGGGCGCCAGCAGGGCGACGACGTACGGGCGCCGGTCGCCCACCAGCACCGCGTTGAGCAGATAAGGACAAGCCCGCAGGCGGTTCTCGATGGGCTGAGGCGCGACGTATTTGCCACCGGCGGTTTTGAGCAGGTCCTTCTTGCGGTCGGTGACGCGCAGCTCGCCACTGGCGGTGAGCTCACCGATATCACCGGTATGGAACCATCCATCCTTGAGCACCTGGGCGGTTTCCTCCGGCTGGTTATAGTAGCCCTTCATCAGGTTCGGCCCGCGCACCAGAATTTCGCCGTCTTCGGCGATCCGCACCTCAACCCCGGCTATAGGTTTACCCACTGTTCCTGGGCGGTTGCGCCCGGGAACGTTGGTGGCCACCACCGGTGAGGTTTCTGTCAGGCCGTAGCCCTCGCAGACCTCGACTCCGGCAGCATTGAAGAATTCCGACAGCGCTGGCGACAGCGGAGCGCTGCCTGAGAGGAAGAAACGGATGCGGCCGCCGAGCCGCGCGCGTAAGCGGTGGAACACCAGCCGCTCGGCCAACGCGTGGCGCAGCGCCAGGCCCGTGGGCAGCTTCTGCTCGGTCGAGCGGCGCCGCAGAACTTCGCGTCCGACACCCACGGCCCACCAGAACAGCCAGCGCCGTGGCGCCGGCGCCTGGCGAATCGCGCCCATCACCCGCGTGTACATCTTTTCAAAAAACCTCGGGACGGCGGCGAGCACTGTCGGGTGCACCTCCACGAGGTTTTGCGCCACCGCCTCGATGCTTTCTGCGTACGCAATGGGGACGGCGTTGTACAGGTAGGTGTAATCTACCATCCGCTCGTAAATGTGGGACAGCGGCAAGAAGGACAGGGCCAGATCGTCGGGTTGAAACAGATCCGCCGAGGCCAGCACGTTCGAGACGATGTTGGCGTGGGTGAGCATCACCCCCTTGGGCGTGCCGGTGGTGCCTGACGTGTAGATGATGCTGGCCAGCTGTTCCGGGCCCACCGCCCGCGCCTGCACCTCGAAGCGTGCCCGTTCTGCCGAGGGCAGCTGGGCATCCCCGACCAGGTCGCGCCAGGCCCGCTGGCGTTTCTCGTCGGCATCGTCGGAAAAGGGGCGGAAGGGGGCAGCGCTGACTGGCACCCCTTCCATCGCGACGGCGAAACGCAACTGCGGCAGCCGGTCCCAAACACTGCGAATCTTTTCCAGGTGGGCTTTGTTGGAGACCACGATGCCGCAGGCGCCCGAGTCCTGAAGGATGTACTCGCAAGAGGCCGCTGGCAAGGTGGGATAGATGGGGACTGTAACGGCGCCGCGCCCCAGGATACTAAAATCGGCAACTGCCCATTCCGGCCGGTTTTCCGAAAGCAACGCCACGCGGTCGCCCGGAACAACGCCCAGCCGCTCCAGCCCCCGAGTCACCCAGACCACCTGGCGGAACATTTCGCCCGCCTCGATCGAGACCCAGGTGCCCGCACGTTTGTGCCGCAGCGTCTCGCGATATTCGCGCCCGGCGATCAGCAAAATGATGTCGTTGAGCGTCCGCAAGGCAGAGGTAGGCGCTTTGGCTGACATCCAGGGCCTTTTACTCTAGCAACGAAGGACGGATGTGCGCAATGAATCCGTGTTCATGCTCACTCAGGCGGTGCTGCTTCCTTCTTTTGGGAAATATCGCGGAGGAGTTCCAGGATGTGACTGCGGAGTTCATCCCGGGCGCGTCGGAAAGCCTGCCGCACCTGCTCGGGTGATCCCGTGCTGGCAGCCGGGTCATCCACCGGCCAGTGCAGCCGGCGCACGTTGCCTGGAAAGACGGGGCACTCCCGGGCAGCATTATCGCAGACCGTAATGACCACATCGGGATCGGCCGGCACCTCGGCCAGCCCTTTGGAGCGCTGGCCGGAAATGTCCTGGCCTAACTCAGCCATCACGGCGACCGCGTGCGGATTCAAGCCCACGGGCCGCGTCCCGGCGCTGTAAACCTGCCAGTCGGCTGGACCGAGCATGAGTAGAAGTCCTTCGGCCATTTGGCTGCGGGCCGAATTTCCCGTGCAAAGAAACAAGACTTCCATTCGTGCTGGTACCCTTCTCTGCGCAGTATATCTTGGCAAACTTCGGTACGCCAACCCGCGCAGGCCGCTAGACCCTGTGCGTCCACGCCGGCAAGCTGAATCCTTCGCGAGCGATTCTCTACAGTTGGGTTCGATGCAGATTGGCGTGGGAACGCGTCACGTCCCGGGGAACGCGATGCGCCGGAGCAAGGACGGCGGTCCTGGGACTGGGACGTGGTTGCCCTTTCGCTGGTGCAGCACCTCCCGAAGGGTTGTGCGCTGGCGCTCCAACGTTCGCGCTTGATGCAGGTTCACGCTCAAGAGCAGGGTGAGTGCCGCAAGCAGCAGGGCGATCAGGACCCACTTGCCGGCGCACGGCTTCAGCTTGACCCGTTGCAGTGTCGCTCCCAGCATTTTTTCGAGCGCGTCATCTGCGCTTCCGGTCGCTGGGCAGCAATCGGAGCACGCGGCCGCGATGCTCGGTTTGCTGGCGGAACCAGTAGAAGGTGAGGCCAATGCCAACCCAAAATGCTGCCATCGCCGCTATCGCAATCATTTCTCCGTCTCCTTCCTGGTGCGGGCCCGGTCTCGCTGCTCCTGGCGGTCTGGGTGCGGCGAGCCGCCAGGCAGCTGTCCTGGTCCTATAAATCAGATGCGCGCCGGGCGATGTGGGTTTCAGGCAAGGGGAGCAGTTGAGGTTGAAAAGCTCTGCAACTCCTGTTCTTGCTGGAGCGTCTCAGTGATTGGCCGGAAGGACGAGGAAAATTCTGCGTCAGGCCCGGGGGTGCCGGCTGCCAATCCGTGCCGCCATGGCTATACCATGGCTATACAATAGCTATACAACAATGGGGCTATCCAGTGGTGGTTGAGGTTCTAAGCCCGGATTTCCTTTATGAACTATCGGCGGCAACCTTCTGAATGACTCCAACGTCAGTATTGATGCGGGTTCCAGCATCAACATTGCCTTCCGGAGGTGTACACCGAATGGGTGAGAGCCAAAAACAGGCGTTTCAACTGTCATTCAACCGGTTTCTGCGGGTCACATTTCAGGGATCGCGAATCACTTCCGACGGCGGTCTGATTCTGGTGCGCGAGTTGGACGAACGTTTGGGGTTCGGCGAACTTATCGAACAGCACTTGATCGACTCTCGGGGGAAGAACACCCGGTTGCCCCTCGCTGACTTGCTGCGGCAGTCCATCTACAGCCGCTTGGCAGGATACGAAGACGTCAACGACGCCGAGCGGCTTTCCCAAGATCCGACGTTCCGGCTGATCGGTTCGGAGAAGATCTGGGAACGTGGCGCAGCCCTGACTTCCCGGTTACAGTCGTTCGAGACAGAACTGCTGACGCAAGACGAGAACCTTGCTGGTTTGGCAGCGATCAACCGGGATTTGATCGCCAGGGCGGAAGCTATGGATGCGCCGCGCCGGGTGGTGCTGGACATGGACAGCACCGAGATCCCGGTCTACGGGGAGCAGGAACAGAGCGCCTACAACGGGCATTTCGAGTCGAGTTGCTATCACCCGTTGTTGCTGTTCAGTCGCGAGGGTGACTGTCTGGCGGCCAAGCTGCGACCCGGCAACGTGCACAGCGCCGAGGATTGGGAAGAACTTCTCCTGCCAGAGATCGAACGGCAGCAGAAGCTGGGCAAGGAAGCGGTGTTTCGCGCCGACGCCGCCTTCGCCAAGCCGGAGATCTACGACGCACTGGAGGAGCGGGACGTGAAGTATGCGATTCGCATCCCGGCCAACGACAGTCTGGAGAGGGACATCGCGGAGTTGTTGACGCGGTCAGTGGGGCGACCGAGCCACAAGCCGGTGGTCTGGTACAAGAGCTTTCTCTACCAGGCAGCCAGTTGGAAAAAGGCGCGGCGGGTGGTGGCGAAGGTGGAGTTCCACTTTGGCGAACTGTTCCCTCGCGTGGGGTTCATCGTCACCAATCTGGAGACCGACAGCCGGGCGGTGGTCCGGTTCTACAACAAGCGGGGCACCGCAGAGCAATGGATCAAGGAAGGCAAGCAGGCGGTAAAGATGACCCGGCTGAGTTGCCATCGGTTTCGGTCGAACGAGGTGCGCCTATGGCTGAGCCTGATCGCCTACAACTTGGGAAACCTGTGGCGGCGGCTGGTGCTACCGAAGAGGATCAACAACTGGTCGCTGACGAGTTTGCAGCAGCGGCTGGTGAAAACGGGCGGACGGCTGGTGAAACATGCACGATATTACTGGCTTTTGCTGGCCGAAGGGCACTTGAGCCGGAGGCTGTTCAGCAGCATGCTGCGAACGATCTCGGCACTGCCGCTGCCAGACGGCTAGCGACCCAGGAGAGAGGGTAATTTTAGGTGCTCAGAAGTGGTCGGGCCGGACAAGTGTCAGCGGCGAGGCAGGCTGGGCAGGCGAAACCCGCACAGCGACTCCGAAGAACAGCCAAAATGTGCCGCACTACCACCTCAAAGAGGCCCGGGCGATTTGCGATTGACACGACAGGGTACGAGGCATAGGTTTTCGGGTGAAGGGGAAGCTCAAAATGGAAATTCCGGCTAAGGTATTCCCCAGGGATGAGCGTTTCTCCTTGACCGATCAAATACGCCGCTCCTCACGCAGCGTTGCCGCGAACCTCGCCGAAGGCTTCAGAAAGCGGCAATATCCGAGTATGTTTGTGAGTAAGCTTGCTGACGCCGACGCGGAGGCAACCGAAACGCAAGTGTGGCTCGACTTCGCCCGTGATTGCGGCTACTTATCGCAGGATCTGCAATATGACCTGCCTGGCGATTTCCGGACCAGCTGAAGCCTGAGAGAATGGCGCCCTCGGAGAAACGAGGGAGCCATGAAGAAGACCCGGTTTACCGAAGAGCAGATGGTGACGATCCTCCGCGAGGCCGATCAGCGGCCCGTCCCGGAGGTGGCCAAAAAGAACGGCGTCAGCGCCCAGACGCTCTACGCCTGGCGGAAACACTTCGGCACGTTGGAGCCCGCCGATGTGAAGCGGCTGCGGCAGCTCGAGCAGGAGAACGGCCGGCTGAAAAAGATGGTGGCCGATCGAGATCTGGAGATCGACGTGCTCAAGGAGATCACCCGAAAAAAATGGTAGGCGCACGCGTGCGCCGGCCGCAGGTCGCGTATGCACGTGCACGCGGTCTGTCGGGTCGCCGCGCGTGCGCCTTGCTCTCCGTCGCACGGTCCACGCTGGGCTACCAGTCGCGGCTGGTCGACCGGGATGCCCCGGCGCTGGCCGCGATGCGTCGTCTGGCGGCGCAGTATCCGCGGTACGGCTATCGCCGGATTCGGATTTTCCTAAAACGCGAAGGGCACACGATGAGCACGGACCGGACCCATCGCCTCTGGCGCCAGGCGGGGTTGCAGGTGCCTCGGCGGCGGCCGCGGCGCCGGGTCGCCCTGAGCCGGCCCCGCCCGGTGCCCGCCACTGCGGTCAATCACGTCTGGGCGTACGACTTCGTGTTCGACACCTGCGCGAATGGGCAGACGCTCAAGTGCCTCACCGTCGTCGACGAATGGACCCGCGAGTCACTCGCGATCGACGTGGCCGGCGGCATTCGGTCCGGGCGCGTTATCGAGGTGCTCACGCAGCTCGTGAGCGTCCACGGAGCCCCACGTTACCTCCGGTCCGACAACGGCCCCGAGTTTGTCGCGGGTGCGATTCTCCGGTGGCTGCTCCAGGCGCAGATCGAAACCGCGCTCATCGAGCCGGGGAAGCCGTGGCAGAATGCGACCGACGAATCGTTCAACGGGAAGTTCCGCGACGAGTATCTGAGCCTGCAGTGGTTTCGGAACCGCGTGGACGCGAAGGTGGGGATCGAGCAATGGCGACGGCACTACAACGACGTGCGACCGCACTCGAGCCTTGGCTATCTGACGCCAGCCGAGTTCAAAGCGCAGCTCCGTGCTGGCTCGGATGACGGTGGGCGCTCGCCGGCGATGCCGGCTCACGCTGACCAAGAAGAACACGAGAGCGACTTAACCATGCCGACTGGCGCTGTTCTCCAGTAATCGGTGGTCCGAAGAAAACCGGCAGGTCATATAACTTCCAGGAAGAACGTGCGCCGCATCCTCTCCGCCTTTGTATTCCTCCTGCTGGCAGCTCTGCTGCCAGCCCAAGATCTACAGCTCCCCCTCCAGGAAGGCTCGCTGCGCTTTGCGGTCCTCGGCGATGCCGGTACGGGCAAACGAGCCCAGTATGAGGTGGCGGAACAGTTGGCGTTGTTTCATCAGAAATCTTCCTTGGATCTGGTTTTGATGCTCGGGGACAACCTGTACGGGGGAGAAGGGCCGCGCGATTATGAGAAGAAATTCGAACTGCCCTACAAGCCGCTGTTGGATGCCAATGTCAAGTTTTATGCCGCGCTGGGCAATCACGACAATTCCAGGCAGCGTTCCTATCCGCAGTTCAACATGAACGGCAAACGATTTTACACATTTCGGCCCAAGCCAGGCGTCCAGTTTTTCGCTCTGGACAGCACTCTCATGAACCGCGGTCAGCTGAGTTGGCTGGAAGAGGAGCTGCGGAACTCCGGCAGCGGGTGGAAAATTTGCTTCTTCCACCACCCGATTTATTCCTCCGGGAAAAGACATGGCTCTTCAAGGAATCTGCGCAACGTGTTGGAACCGCTCTTTGTGAAGTATGGAGTCCATGTCGTGTTTGCCGGCCACGATCATGTCTACGAGCGGCTCAAGCCCCAAAAGGGTATTTACCCGGATTTCCTTTATGAACTATCGGCGGCAACCTTCTGAATGACTCCAACGTCAGTATTGATGCGGGTTCCAGCATCAACATTGCCTTCCGGAGGTGTACACCGAATGGGTGAGAGCCAAAAACAGGCGTTTCAACTGTCATTCAACCGGTTTCTGCGGGTCACATTTCAGGGATCGCGAATCACTTCCGACGGCGGTCTGATTCTGGTGCGCGAGTTGGACGAACGTTTGGGGTTCGGCGAACTTATCGAACAGCACTTGATCGACTCTCGGGGGAAGAACACCCGGTTGCCCCTCGCTGACTTGCTGCGGCAGTCCATCTACAGCCGCTTGGCAGGATACGAAGACGTCAACGACGCCGAGCGGCTTTCCCAAGATCCGACGTTCCGGCTGATCGGTTCGGAGAAGATCTGGGAACGTGGCGCAGCCCTGACTTCCCGGTTACAGTCGTTCGAGACAGAACTGCTGACGCAAGACGAGAACCTTGCTGGTTTGGCAGCGATCAACCGGGATTTGATCGCCAGGGCGGAAGCTATGGATGCGCCGCGCCGGGTGGTGCTGGACATGGACAGCACCGAGATCCCGGTCTACGGGGAGCAGGAACAGAGCGCCTACAACGGGCATTTCGAGTCGAGTTGCTATCACCCGTTGTTGCTGTTCAGTCGCGAGGGTGACTGTCTGGCGGCCAAGCTGCGACCCGGCAACGTGCACAGCGCCGAGGATTGGGAAGAACTTCTCCTGCCAGAGATCGAACGGCAGCAGAAGCTGGGCAAGGAAGTGGTGTTTCGCGCCGACGCCGCCTTCGCCAAGCCGGAGATCTACGACGCACTGGAGGAGCGGGACGTGAAGTATGCGATTCGCATCCCGGCCAACGACAGTCTGGAGAGGGACATCGCGGAGTTGTTGACGCGGTCAGTGGGGCGACCGAGCCACAAGCCGGTGGTCTGGTACAAGAGCTTTCTCTACCAGGCAGCCAGTTGGAAAAAGGCGCGGCGGGTGGTGGCGAAGGTGGAGTTCCACTTTGGCGAACTGTTCCCTCGCGTGGGGTTCATCGTCACCAATCTGGAGACCGACAGCCGGGCGGTGGTCCGGTTCTACAACAAGCGGGGCACCGCAGAGCAATGGATCAAGGAAGGCAAGCAGGCGGTAAAGATGACCCGGCTGAGTTGCCATCGGTTTCGGTCGAACGAGGTGCGCCTATGGCTGAGCCTGATCGCCTACAACTTGGGAAACCTGTGGCGGCGGCTGGTGCTACCGAAGAGGATCAACAACTGGTCGCTGACGAGTTTGCAGCAGCGGCTGGTGAAAACGGGCGGACGGCTGGTGAAACATGCACGATATTACTGGCTTTTGCTGGCCGAAGGGCACTTGAGCCGGAGGCTGTTCAGCAGCATGCTGCGAACGATCTCGGCACTGCCGCTGCCAGACGGCTAGCGACCCAGGAGAGAGGGTAATTTTAGGTGCTCAGAAGTGGTCGGGCCGGACAAGTGTCAGCGGCGAGGCAGGCTGGGCAGGCGAAACCCGCACAGCGACTCCGAAGAACAGCCAAAATGTGCCGCACTACCACCTCAAAGAGGCCCGGGCGATTTGCGATTGACACGACAGGGTACGAGGCATAGGTTTTCGGGTGAAGGGGAAGCTCAAAATGGAAATTCCGGATTTATTACTTCGTCAGCGGAGCCGCGGGGAAATTGCGCAGGGGGAACGTCCGCAGGACCTACTGGACGGCCAAATCATTTGACACGGACCATCATTTCATGGCGGTCGAAATTGCGGGAGACAAATTGCATTTTCAGGCGGTTTCGAGGACCGGAGAAACGGTGGACTCTGGGGTCATCGTGCGCCGCGGGTCCGCTTCTGCGGAAAAAGTCGTCGCGGTAGCGCAGCGGCCCGCGCAGGGGCTTGCCTCGCCTGACGAGCGCCATTTGAAAAACATCCGCCAGCTCACCTTCGGCGGCCAGAACGCGGAAGCTTATTTTTCGCCCGACGGCAAACGGATCATTTTCCAGGCCACGCGCGACGGCCTGAAGTGCGACCATATCTTCATCATGAACACCGACGGGTCCGACCCGCGCATGGTCTCCACCGGCAAGGGGCGCACCACCTGTGCCTACTTCCTGCCCGACGGCAAGCACTTCCTCTATGCCTCGACGCATGAGGCCAGCGTCGCGTGTCCCCCGCGGCCCGACCGCAGCCGCGGCTACGTCTGGCCGGTCTACCCCGGCTACGATCTCTACCTGGCGAAGGAGGACGGGAAAATCGTCCGCAAGCTGACCGACCAGCCCGGCTACGACGCCGAGGCTACGGTGGGCTGGCGCACCAGCCGGATCGTCTGGACGGCGCTGCGGGAAGGCGATCTGGACATGTACTCGATGGACCTTGCCGGGAAGCAGGTGAAGCGGCTGACGCACCGGCCGGGCTACGATGGGGGCGCTTTCTATTCAGCTGACGGCAAGAAACTGGTGTGGCGCGCCCACCGCCCAGTCAGCGCCGCCGCCCTGGGCGATTACCGCAGCCTGCTGGGCCAGAACCTGACTACCCCCATGAAGATGGAGCTGTTCGTGGCCGATGCGGGCGGCCGCCATCCGCTCCAGATCACAACCTTCGGCTGCGCCAGCTTCGCCCCTTTCTTTACGCCCGACGGGCGCAAGATCATCTTCTCCTCCAACAAGAACCGCTGCGACAGCCGGTTCTTTGAGCTGTTCCTGGTGAACACGGATGGCACCGGGCTGGAGCAGATCACCCGCTCGGGCGGTTTCAATTCCTTCCCGGTCTTCTCACCGGACGGCAAGAATCTGCTGTTTGTGTCGGACCGCAACGCCGACCAGCGTTACGAATTCAACATTTTCATCGCTGATTGGGAACCGTAGCTGCCGACGCCAGAACGGCGGGTGATCGGGTGCGCCGTCAGCGCCCCTGGCTTGGCTTGCAGGTTAGCGGCGGAAATGCAGCCACCCGAAGACGTGGGGCACGTGGAAATTCGGTTGCGGGGTGTAGGTAGGCTGCCAGGCGATCGAGCGGGGCGGCGGGCCGTGCTCGATGCGGACGACGTTCAGCCGCCAGCGGGTTCCATTCGCCGGCGGGGAAACTCCGAAAGCCTCCAACGGGATGGCCAGCTCGGCCCACCACATGTGGCTGGAGTTGTCAATGCGCGCCCGGCTTCGGACCCCGGAGTTCCATGCGGCGTCGTATTTGTCAGTCTCGCGGTCCACGTGCAGGTCCATCCACTGTCCCACCGGGCTCACCTGGAATGCCTTGTAGCGCAAGATGTCGTCGGGATCGGGCGCGATGAAGACCTGGACTGCATCGGAAATGCTCGGCAGTTGCTCAGTTTCTTTAGCGGTCCGCGGGTCTGGGCTGATGGTCAGGGTGTCGAAGGCGCACTGGATCAGCAGCCACAGCTCCTCGGCCGTCCACCGGGCACGGATGATGGTCCTGTGACCCACCAGCGGATCGCCCCGCCAATCATGCTGGAAAGAGACGGCCTTCGCCTTCTTCCACATGCCCTTTTTCGGACGCGCGCCCGGCGTCACCGCTTTTTCCCAGAAGCGGGCTTCGACGATGTCCTGTGCCGAAGCGGGCACCAACAACAGCAAGAAAACGATGACGAAGCGCATTTCAAACAAGCCGTTAGCAGCGAGTATAGCACTCCGTTCCGGCCTTTATGAGTTTAACCGAGGTGGGAGGTAGTTGCCCTTATGGAACCCTGCGGACTTAGGTCGCGGGGCTTCCGCTGGCCCGGGCGCGTAGAGTGCGCGCAGCCTGGACCATGTTCTGGAGCGAGGGCGTCACCTCTGCCCAGCGGCGTGTCTTCAGCCCACAGTCCGGGTTGACCCAAATCTGCTCCGGAGACAGCACGGCGCAAGCCTTCTCCAGCAACCCCTCCATCTCCTCCGACGCGGGCACCCGCGGGGAATGGATGTCGTAGACGCCGGGGCCGATCTCATTGGGGTAACGGTAGCGGGCGAACACGTCCAGCAGTTCCATCTGCGAGCGGGAGCACTCGATCAGAATGACGTCGGCGTCCATGTCGGCAATCGACTCGATGATGTCGTGGAAGTCGGCGTAGCACATGTGGGTCTGGATCTGCGTTTCGTCCTCGACGCCGCTGGAAGTCAGCCGGAAGCATTCGACCGCCCAGGCCAGGTAGGCGGACCAATCGGCTCGCCGCAGCGGCAGTCCTTCCCTCAGCGCCGGCTCGTCAATCTGGATGATGCGCATGCCGGCCTGCTCCAGGTCCACCACCTCGTCGCGCAGGGCCAGGGCGATCTGCCGGGTGGTTTCGCTGCGTGGCTGGTCGTCGCGCACGAACGACCATTGCAGGATGGTGATTGGTCCGGTCAGCATGCCCTTCATTGGCTTGCTGGTTAGCGACTGGGCGTATTGGGTCCAGGGGACCGTCATGGGCTTGGGCCGTGAGACGTCGCCATAGAGGATGGGCGGCTTGACGTAGCGCGAGCCGTAGGACTGCACCCAGGCGTTTTGGGTGAAAACAAAGCCGCGCATCTGCTCCCCGAAATACTCCACCATGTCGTTGCGTTCCGCCTCGCCGTGCACGAGCACGTCCAGGCCCATCTCTTCCTGCTTCCGCACCACGGCTGCGATCTCGGCCTTCATCCGGTCCGCGTATTCGCCCTCGTTGATCTCGCGGCGTCGGAAGGCCAGGCGGCTGGCGCGGATCTCTGGAGTCTGCGGAAACGATCCGATGGTGGTCGTGGGGAAAGCTGGCAATTGTAGGCGGGCCCGCTGCCCAGCCTGTCGGACGGAGAAGGAGTTCCGACGCTTGGCATCCTCGGGACGAACGGCGGCGACCCGAGCTTTCACCTGGGGGTCGTGAATGCGCGGGGAAGTCCGCCGACTGGCATTGGCGCGGACATTGGAGTCCAGCAGCTCGCGCACCGCGTCTGCTCCTTCGTTGAGCGCCCGGACCAAAGTCACGACCTCGGCCAGCTTCTGTTTGGCAAACGAGAGCCATTGGCGCAGCTCCGCGTCCAGCTTCTGTTCCAGTTCCAGATCAAGGGGCACGTGCAGGAGCGAACAAGAGGGCGAGACGAGCAGGCGCTCGGACCCCACTTGCGCTTGGGCGTGCCCCAAAACTTTCAGCGCCGCTGCCAGGTCGGCCTTCCAAATATTCCGGCCGTCCACGACCCCTAGTGAGAGGCTCATGGAATCGGGCACAGCTTTCAGAGCCGGCGCCAGTTGTTGCGGCGCACGCACCAGGTCCAGGTGGAGGGCGGCAACCGGCAGCCGCGCGGCGCAGGCCAGGTTCTTGCCCAGCCCCTCAAAATAGGTAGCCAGCAGCAGCTTGCTTCCCTGGACGCCGGCCAGCCGCTCATAGGCTCGCTGGTAAGCTTTTAATTCTTCCGAGTCGCGGTCCAACACCAGGCAGGGCTCGTCCAGCTGGATCCACTCTGCTCCGTCGGCCACCAGCCGGCCCAGAACTTGCTCGTAGACCGGCAGCAGAGCGTCCAGAAGGCTCAGCCGGTTGAACTGTGTGCCGTGTGTTTTGCCCAGCAGCAGGAACGAGACCGGTCCCAGCAGCACGGGGCGGGTTCCGACCCCCGCCTCGCGCGCTTCCCGGAACTCGTCGAACGGCTTTTGAGAGCTGAGCCGGAAGCTTTGCCCCGGCTGAAATTCGGGAACGATGTAGTGGTAGTTGGTATCGAACCACTTGGTCATTTCCATGGCCTGGGCATCCACCGTCGCGCTGCCGGATTTTTTCTGTATGCCGCGGGCCATGGCGAAGTAGGTGTCCAGGTCCACCTGTTCGCCCTGCCAGCCAAACCGTTCCGGGACAGCGCCTACCAGCGCGCAGGTGTCCAGGACCTGGTCGTAGAAGGAAAAATCGTTGGACGGGATATGGTGAATCCCCATTTCCTGCTGGAGGCGCCAGTTTTGTACGCGCAACTCCCGCCCGCAGGCCACCAGCGTTTCCTGATTGGACTTGCCGGACCAGTAGCCCTCGGAGGCCTTCTTCAGTTCCCGATTGAGTCCAATGCGAGGAAATCCCAGGTTCGTAGGCTTCACCGTGGCTGTCATGCAATCCTCCTCAGGGTCGCGAGTCTGCTGGTGCTGTTGGGCCGGGGGGTCAGGCTCTTGCCGCCCGGGCTTGAGGCGCTGCGGTAACCCGGCGCGGCATTCGCCGCCTCCCGTTGGGAGCGGCTTCCGAAGCGGCCAGGATGCGGACGGCCGAGGGCAGGAAATGGTAAGGCGGCCAGGGCCCACTGAACAATAACTGGCAATCCTTCATCCGCGTGGCCGCGCTGGAATAGGTGCGCTGGTAGCTGGCTACCTGCGCGCCTTCAATCAGGTGCGCAAAATGCACCAGCCTGTCACCGTTTTGCAGTGGCCGCACGGAAATCTGTTCTTCCAACGGCTGGAACAAGCCAGCCAGCCGTCCGGCGGCCTGGCGCGCCAGTTCCGGTTCGGGCAGCGGGCTAGGGCGCTTGGCGGCCTTGCGTTTGGCTCTTGTACCGTCGGTCGCCAACAGCAACTTGACATGCATTTCCACTTTGCCGCGCAGCCGGTTCATCGTGCCCTGGAACTTTGTGCGATTCGCCAGCAAGACCTGCCGGACCTGCTGCTCGCTCTCGAATGTGGTTCCGAACCGGAAGGGCAGTACCGTGTGTTTCTCGAAGACACGGTGGACGGCGCGGCCGTGCTGGATGATGCTGTGAGCGTCAATGCTGAAACCGCCCTCCAGGCGGCTGACCAGCATCACCAGCCGGCCTTCGCGGACCGGAAACACCGGCCGCTCGGCCACGCCAGGAAAAACAGTCCAATCTTGCTCGGGATCCAGTCGCAGAATGCAATAGGCGTAATAGGGCATGCTCGGAATATGCTAACCACCTTCTCGGAAAATGTCCACCGTTTGACTTTTTTCTTGGCCCCGGGGAAGACCGGAGATTGGCCTCAATTTACGGGTTCCCGAAACCGCTCCTCAAACGGCCACTCGCGCCGGGAGCGGGCGTGCAGCAGGAAGGCCCCCAAACCGGCGACCAGCAGGGCCACGGCCCACAATATATAGTTCGTCTGGGTCACGAAGATGTAGATCCACAAGAGGATACTCACCACAGCGGGCAACGGGTAGGCCCACATGCGAAAGGGGCGAGGCAGGTCGCGCCGGTAGCGTCGCAGCAGCAGCAGGCCCGCCGTTTGTCCGAGGAACTGCACCACCACCCGGATGACGATGAGCGTCTTGATCACGGCCGCCAGCGAAAACAGGCTGAAAACGGCAGCCGTGCAACCGATCACCACCAGCGAAACTTGCGGGAAGCGCCCGGTCGGATGCAGCCGGGCAAAGGAGCGGAAGAAGTTGCCGTCGAGCGCGGCCGCGTAAGGAATGCGCGAACTGCCCAGCAGAACCGAAAAAATTGAAGCGAAGGCCGTCCACAGGATCAACACCGTCACCAACTTCGCCGCCCCCGGCCCGAACGCCCGCTCCATGAGGATCGACATCGGAAACTGGATCTGTTCCAGTTCCTGCCAGGGAATGCTGCCCAGCAGCGCGAAGTTCATCACCAGGTAGATCACGGCCACGATGAGCACGGAAAACAAGATGGACCGTGGGAAGGTGCGCTCCGGGTCTTTCACCTCCCCTCCTACGTAGCAGACGTTGTAGTAGCCCAGGTAATCGTAGATGGCGATCAGCGACGCGCTCCCCAGCCCGAACCAGAAGGCGCCCTGGCCCAGATCGAAGGCGCCGGGCGGAAAATCCAGCGCCCGGGCCAGTTCAAAATTCTTCAGTCCGGCCACAATGGTCATGCCCAGCGTGAGCAGCACGCCCGCCAGCATGAACACCGCCATTTTGCCGATCGTGGTGATGCGGCGGTAGAGCAACAGGGTCACCAGCAGCGCAATGGCGACCGCAATCCCCTTCTTTTGCATCGTTGTTAGCCACGGAAGCAGGTAGCTGAGGTAGATCGAAAAGCCGATGCTGCCCGAGGCGAACGACAGCGGCGCGTGAAAGCAGACCTGCCAGATGAACAGGAACGACATCAGGCGGCCGCCACGCCGCCCATAGGCTTCGCGCAGGTAGACATAGCTGCCGCCGGAGCCTGGAAGCGAAGTGCTCAGTTCAGCCCACACCAGGCCATCGCACCCAGCCAACAGCGCGCCCACGATCCAGCCGAGCATGGCCTGCGGACCGTGCATCGCCGACACCAGCAAGGGGATGGTGATGAACGGCCCGATGCCAATCATGTTGTTGACATTGAGAGCAATTGCCTCGCGCAGTCCGATGCCGCGGATCAGTTCCGGTTGCTCTTGCGGGTCAGCCATTTATGGGGAGGGGTGAGGCAGCGAAAGACAACACGAAGACACCAAGAAACAAAGATCACGAGGATCACGAAGGTCGCTACGCGGAATCTTCGTGGTCTTTGAGTTTTTGTGCGCTTGTGTTGTCTTTGTCATTTCTTAAGCTTTGCGGCGCTCAGCAGGTTGGCCCAGATACGATAGGCGCCGGGCACTCCGGCGGGCAGCTGCCGGAACCAGGAATAGCCGGTGTAGACGTAGAGCCCTCTGCCGAAGGGGGCGACCAGCATGCCGCCCGGTAGCGGCGGGTGGCCGGGATCGTGTGAGGCTAGCAGCGGTGTGTAGTTGGGGGCCCATTCGCTCATGAAGTAGAGGCCTCGCTCTTGCACCCAACCGGCAAAGTCGGCGGCCGTGATGCGGTTAGGCGTCCTCAGCAGGGGGTGTTCGGGGGCCAGGATCTCCACCGGCTGTTGCTCCCGCGAGACTCGTGGGGCGCGTCGTTGCTGTCCCATCCAATACGGCGCAAAAGGGAACCGCCCGTCCTGGCGGTTCCGGCCCGGCCAGCGGCTGTTGTATTGCACGATGTAGATCCCGCCCTGGCGCACGTAATCCAGCAGGCGCCGGTTGGCAGCCACCAGATCCTTGCGGACCGCGTAGGCGCGGATGCCGGCGACAATTGCATCGAACCGATCCAACTTCCCTGTCAGCAGTTCCTCTTCATCAAGCAGCTGGATGGAAACACCCAACTGGCCGAGCGCTTCCGGAACCTGGTCGCCGGCGCCCATGATGTAGCCGACGCGCAGATTCTGAGCCACTTTCATCGGTACTGGGACCAGCCGCGTTTGGGCCGGCTGAAACCAGTACTGCGGCCGGATATGCGGGTAATTGATCGCCTGGAATCCGGTGGTGACGGCTCCATTGACCACCACCTGCAGCCTGCCCGCCGCTGTTCCCGGCCGCACGAGCAGCTTTGTAACGAGCTGTTCACCCTGGCGGGGCACCGTCAACTTCTGTGGCGTGACCTGCCAGCCAGGCGAGGCCCGGACTTCTGGCACCGAGGGGACAGTAAGGTTGTTCCGCAACCGGAGGGTGATCTCACGCTCAGCAGACCTGTCTCCACTCTCAGGAAAAATGGTCACCGGCGGATGCAGCCAGGCCGCAACCGGGGGAACGACCACGATGGGTCGGTCTACTTGGCCGTGTATCTGGTCCACGTAGCGGTGCGCCACAGGAACTCGTATGCGCACCTCCACGCCAGCAGTGCGAAACCGCACTCGAGCTTCGAGCAACGGGGGGTTGTGGGGGAGCCCGATCAGCGAGGGGTCGGCGACTTGGTAGGAGTCGCCCTGGCGCGGCAGTCGCAGCCAGTAGGGTTGCAAGGGAGGCGCGTCGAGCGGCAGCGTCACCATGAAAAAGCGTGAGGTGCTGCGGTTGTACTCCAGAGCAGTCGGCGTCCAGGCTGCGGGCTCCGCTGGCCAGCTTGCTGGAGCGTCCAGCGTGATTTCCTCCACCTTCAGAGACACGGGCGCGCGGTTCCAGGCGGTGACGCGAACCTGGTAGGACTCGCCAGGGACCAGTTCAGCACGCTCGGCGAGCGCTTCAACCGCCAGGCCATGGGCAAGCGCCAGGGCAGTACTGAACTCGGCTTCCTTCTGCATGCGCAGGGGCGCGGGCAGTTGGCGCGCCAGTTCCAGTCCCCGTGCCAGGGCCCCAACCAGTTCCGTGCTGTTGCCTGCGGCCAGGGCGGCCTGGGCTCGCTCGATCTGGTCAAGCAGGGGCCCGGGCGCAATCTTGGCGTCTACCCCATCCAGCAGATCCCGCTCCTGCGCGCGCCGTTCCTCCGGGTGTGCAGGCGTGTTGCTCGGCAGCGCTGTGTCCAGCAGCAGCAGGCGCAGGCGCCTGGGGCCTTTCCTTCGCGGCGTACCCATAGCCTGGCTGCGGTGGAGGCTGCGGCCTTCCATAGCCAGCTCGGCGTAGGAGCGACCTAGCAGCGGGCTGTAATCGCCCACCTCAATCTCGAGCGCGCCTTTGGGCGGCGGTCGCCTCGCGGCGGGGCCGTAGCGATTTACCGTGATGTAGAGCTTGGCGGCCTGCCAGGGTTCGAGCCCCGCCTGGATTTGCTCGGGGAAACGTGCTGGGTCCGCCGCGGCGCGGAAGGCTTCCCGCGCCAGCAGACCCGTCGCGGCGTGCTGTCCGTGACCGTCCTGCGGCCCGCCGGCAAAGCGGGAGACAATCACCTGCGGGCGAAACCGCCGGATGACCCGGACGAAATCGGCCAGTGTCCGTTCATGACCCCAGCGGGTGAGCGCTTCCTCGGCGTTGCGGCAGTAACCGAAGTCGTAGGCGCGGGTAAAGAACTGCTCGGCTCCGTCCAGGCGCCGGGCTGCCAGCAGCTCCTCGGTGCGCAGCAAGCCCAGCGCTTCGTATTGCTCGGTCCCCAGCAGGTTTTGCCCACCCTCCCCACGCGTGGTTGACAAGTAAGCTGTCCGCACGCCCCGGCCACGGGCCAGGTAAGCCAGCAGCGCAGTGTGTTCATCATCCGGATGCGCCCCAATGTGCAGAACGGCTGCGGTGACCGGAAGGCGATTCAGCGCTAGTGCCAGCGCCGCGTGTCCCTGAGGCTGGCCATCGTTGTAAGGCACGGCAACGAGGGTTGCCAGGAGGGTTGCCAGGAGGAGCACCAAGACCCATCTCATGAGCAAGGTAGTTTAAACCGCGCCGGTAGGGAAACTAAAGGTGGTCGGGAAACTAAAGGCTTCGCCGCAAAGAGCGGGCGGCGGTACCTCTTGCCAACATTGCCGAGTTCATTTGCGTTTTCAACGATTGAGGGAACTTCACTTGAGGTGGGCGACGTTGACATCGGCGCGATTTCCGGTAAAATCAGTTGTTTAGGCAGTCCCGAAAGATTCCCCGCAGCATCTCGAGCGGCCGAGGGTCACGGGCACCATGTTCATTGCTGTTCAAGAGTTACAGGACCAAGGGGTCAAGTTTGACGAGTCGTTTCCCCCGGGCCATGTAGACTATCTCACCGAGGGGATCCAGCAAGTGGCCCCGCTCGAGGTTCACGGAGCGGCCAGCTTGCTGGGCGGAGAAATTGAAATCCGGGGCCAGCTCAGCACCACGATGGAAGCTGTTTGCGCCCGGTGCCTGGATCGGGTGCTTCACCCAGTACACCGGACCTTCGATCTGGTCTACCGCTCCATCCGGACCATGACCCGGAGCGATGAATTCGAGGTGCCGCGGGGGGAAGAGGAACTGGGCTTCTATCACGAGAATGGGGTGCGGTTAGAGGACGTGGCTAAGGAACAGGTGCTGCTCTCGCTTCCCATGAAAAGCGTCTGCCGCGACGATTGCCGCGGGCTGTGCCCCCAGTGCGGCTGCAACTTGAACCGCGAGTCTTGCAGCTGTGCCAGCCGACGGATGGATCCGCGGTGGGAAAGGCTGCGCCGGTAGCCGCCGGCGCTGTTTGCCGGCCCTGGTTAAGGGCTTCCCTAATTTTTGCGAAACAGATCCAGGGAGTGCTAAAGAAAGCAGCAACTTGGGTTTTGCCATGTAGCTATTGATACAGTTGTGCTGGTAGCGGGACCAGCGTGGGCCTCCGGCCGGCACGACAACTTGTGCACGACAGCTTGTGAGAAAGCTTCTACAACGAGATTGCATATTTCGGGAGTAAGCTATGCCCAATCCAAAACGCCGTCACTCCAAGCGGAGAAAAAACAGCCGGCGCGCCCATGACCACCTGTCGGCGCTTCCGCTGAGTGAATGTTCCAATTGTCATGAACCGAAACTACCGCATCGCGTCTGCCCCCATTGCGGCTACTACAAAGGGCGCGAAATCGTGGCGGCAACGTCAGAGTAGGCTGTGACTGGTGTCCTCCAGGCTTTGGGGCGCGGCTCAACCATTCTTTCGAGTGAAGTGTCTCGAGTGAGGTAGCCGACTTCTCATGTCCAAACTGGCGTTTCTGTTTCCCGGGCAAGGGTCGCAGCATCCTGGCATGGGGCGCGAACTGGCGGAGCGGTATCCAGCGGCCGGCGCAATCTTTGAAGAGGCCGACCGCGCTCTAGGGTTCTCGCTCTCCGAGCTGTGCTTCGACGGTCCCGAAGAGCAGCTTAAGCTGACCGAGCACACCCAGCCGGCGATTCTGACCTGCTCGGTCGCCTGCTTCCGTGTGCTGGAGAGTCACGGCGTACTGCCGGACTACGTGGCCGGGCACAGTTTGGGAGAATACTCGGCGCTGGTAACGGCCGGCGCTCTTTCGTTCGCCGACGCCGTCCAGACGGTCCGCAAGCGCGGGCAGTACATGCAGGAAGCGGTGCCGGTGGGAACTGGCGCCATGGCGGCCATTACGCGCCTGCCCCTGGCGGCGGTGGAGGACCTCTGCCGAGAAGCGGCGCAGGGGGAGGTGGTGTCGCCTGCCAACATCAACTCGCCGGAGCAGATCGCGATCTCCGGCCATGATGGGGCCGTGCGCCGCGCCGTGGAGCTGGCCAAGCAGCGCGGCGCGCGGCGCGCGCTGCTGCTGCCGGTCAGCGCGCCGTTCCACTGTGCGCTGATGAAGCCGGCGCAGGAGCGGCTGGCGGCCGACCTCGAGCGGCTGGCATTCGACGACCTGCGCTTCCCCCTGATCAACAACCTGGGGGCCCAGGAGGTTCGCGGCGCGGCCGATGCCCGGGCCGGGCTTATCGGCCAGGTCTCAGCGCCAGTCTTATGGGAGCAGTCGGTTCGCAAGCTGGTTTCGCTGGGCGTCAGTCGGTTCGTGGAAGTCGGACCCGGAAAGGTGCTTTCTGGCCTGCTGCGGCAGATTGACCCGTCGCTGGCCGCCTTCCAGGTCCACGATGCAGCCAGCCTGGAGGCCACTGTGGAAAATTTGAGGTTGGTCGAGGCGGCGCGGGAGGGGTTGTCGCGGTAACTCCATGCCAGGTGCGGCTGTTCTAAGAATAAGTGAAATAAGAATTCTGATCCGCAGATTACACAGATTTTGTAGAACGAAAGTTCGGTCTGTCAAAATCTGCGATATCTGCGAAATCTGTGGATGAATTTTTAGATTGGCTGTGTTTCGCGTATTTGCCGAGGCGTTATGAAAGGCCGAGTCGCTTTCGTTACGGGCGCATCACAAGGCATTGGGCGCGCTTGCGCCCACGCGCTAGCCGAAGCCGGCGCTCGGCTGGTGCTGGCCGCCCGCAATCAGGAGAAACTGGCTGAAGCGGTCAAAGAAGCGGAAAGCCTGGGGACCGAAGCGCTGGCGGTGCCGATGGACGTGGCCGAGCCCGCGCAGATCGAGGCGGCTTTCCAGCAGGCCCGCGAGCGCTTCGGCAAGATCGAGATCCTGGTCAACAACGCAGGGATCGCTCGTGACCGCCTGGTGCTGCGGATGAAGCGGGAGGATTGGGACGCGGTGCTGGCCACCAACCTTACCGGGTCCTACCTGTGCATTCAGCAAGTGCTGCCCGGCATGGTCCGCCAGCGCTACGGGCGCATTGTAAATATCACCTCGGTGGTAGCCCAGATGGGCAACGCCGGCCAGGCCAACTACATCGCCTCCAAGGCCGGCCTCATCGGCCTGACCAAAGCCGTAGCCCAGGAGGTGGCCTCGCGCACCGTCACCGCAAATGCTGTGGCGCCGGGGTTCATCGCCACCCCTATGACGGATTCGCTCGGTGAGGATGCCCGCGAAACACTCCAAGCGAGGATCCCACTGAGGCGCATTGGAAGCGACCGGGACGTGGCGATAGCTGTCCGCTTCCTGGCTTCCGAGGCGGCGGGCTACATTACAGGGCAGGTGTTGCATGTCAACGGCGGCTTGTACATGGCCTGACGTAATGTCGGAAGTCAAATGGAAAACAGGCGGGACCGCTTCGACTGTAGACTGGAAACCTTGGACTTTAGACTTCCTTGTGCTAACAATGACGGCGTGTCTGGAAACACCTGAGTTTCAGACGGGAGGAGCAGTGGAATGGCAGATGTCGAAGAGAAGGTGAAGCAGATCATCGTCGAGCAACTTGGCGTGGATGAGGCCGAGGTCACCTCCACGGCCTCTTTTGTCGACGACCTAGGGGCGGACTCGCTGGACACGGTCGAACTGGTCATGGCTTTTGAGGAGGCGTTTGAGATCGAGATCCCGGACGAGGACGCGGAGAAAATCCAAACGGTGAAAAACGCCATTGAGTACGTCCGGGCGCATGCCAAAGCGTAGATTTCGGCTTCGAGTCTCCCGCGGTTGCCGTCAGGCTAACGAGGAGCTGAATTCTGTTTGGCGTACGCCGGTCAGGGGCGCTGAAGCGCGCTGAGGAGTTCATGGGACGCAGAGTAGTGGTCACAGGAGTCGGTCTGGTTTCCCCGCTGGATGTGGGGACGGAGGAAACCTGGCAGGCCTTGCTGGAGGGCAAGAACGGAATCGCGCCCATCACCCACTTCGATGCTTCTAGGTTTTCCTGCAGGATCGCCGCCGAGGTGAAGGGGTTCGACCCGCTGAACTGGATCCAGAAGAAAGAGCTGAAAAAGATGGGCCGCTTCATTCACCTGGCGATCGCGGCCGGAGACTTTGCCATGGAAATGGCCGGCCTGAAGGTCACTGCGGAATTTGCCGATCGAGTGGGCGTCTACGTCAGCTCGGGGATCGGTGGGTTTGACGTGATCGAGCGAGAGCATGCTGCGCTACTGGCTGGAGGGCCGCGCAAGATCTCGCCCTTCTTCATCCCAGGTTCCATCGTGAATCTGGCGTCGGGCCACATGTCGATCCGCTATGACGCCCGGGGGCCCAACTCGGCCACTGCGACCGCCTGCTCTGCCAGCGCGCATGCGACGGGCGATTCGTTCCGCATCATCAGCCACTGCGATGCCGACGTGATGATCTGCGGCGGTGCGGAAGCCGCCATCACCCCGATGGGGGTGGGAGGCTTTGCCGCGATGCGCGCCCTCTCGGTCCGCAACGACGAGCCGCAACGCGCATCCCGTCCCTTCGACAAGGACCGCGATGGCTTCGTCATCGGCGAAGGCGCCGGCATACTGGTGCTGGAGGAACTGGATTTCGCGCGGCGGCGAGGTGCGCGCATCCTGGCCGAAGTGGTAGGTTACGGAATGAGCAGCGACGCCTTCCACATTACTCAGCCCTCCGAAAACGGCGACGGTGCCTACCGCGTGATGCGGAACGCGGTGGCCGACGCCCGGGTGATGCCCGAACAGGTGGGCTATATCAACGCCCACGGTACGTCCACACCCTACAACGACAAGCTGGAAACCTTAGCCATTAAGCGGGTTTTCGGCGAGCACGCCGCGAAGTTGGCGGTCAGTTCCACCAAGTCCATGACCGGGCATCTGCTGGGCGGGGCCGGAGGTCTGGAGGTCGGCATCAGCGTGCTGGCACTCCGCGACCAGCTCTTGCCCCCAACGATCAACTATGAGACGCCCGACCCGGAGTGCGACCTGGATTACGTCCCGAACAGAGCTCGGAAAGCCGATCTGGAGTACGTGCTAACCAACTCGTTCGGATTCGGAGGCACCAACGCCGCCCTCCTGTTGAGACGCTATTCAGAGTAGCGCCGGGGCTTCATGAAGCTGATCGTCTGCATCAAACAAGTACCCGCCCGCGACTCCACTCTCCGCCTGAACGAAACCGAAACCTGGATCCGCGAAAGCGACATCAGCTACGAGATCAACGAGCCGGACGCCTACGCCCTGGAAGCGGCCCTGCGCCTGAAGGAGCAGCATGGGGGCGAAGTGGTCGTGGTCGCGGCGGGGCCCTCGCGCGTGCAGCAGGTGATTCGCGAGGCCCTGGCCAAGGGTGCTGACCGGGCCATTCATCTCGAGGATGAGGCCTTCGCCCAGCTTGACGCCTACAACACCGCGCGCCTGCTGGCCGCCGGCATCCAAAATGTAGAAGGCGGCGAAGCCTATGACCTGATCTTGACCGGCTTGCAGTCCGACGACCTGGGCTCCGCCCAAACCGGGGTCATTCTGGGGGAACTGCTCGGCGTGCCCCATGCCACTATCATCATGGATGTGCAACCGGCCGGCGAGCGCGTGCGCGTCAAACGCGAACTGGAGGGCGGCTGGTTCCAGATGGTGGAGATGCGGCTGCCGGCCGTGCTCACCATCCAGTCCGGGCTGGCGCGGTTGCGCTATGCCACTCTGATGGGGATCAAGAAAGCCAAGACCAAGCCGGTCCGCCGCGTTACCCAAGCCGACCTGGGGGCCGAGGACTGGGCGAGCCGCCAGACCATCCGGCGCGTCTACCTTCCACGCAAGACTAAGCAAACCCAGTTCCTGGATGGCCCGCCCCAACAGGTGGCGGCCCAGCTGGTGGAGAAGCTGAAATTCGAGGCGCGGGTCTTGTGAGCGGTTGCCCATGCCGGACGCCATCCTAACCGTCATTGAGCAGCAAGCAGGAAAGCTGAACCGCATGAGCCTGGAGGCGCTGGCGGCAGCCCAAGCTATCGGCGAGGGACTGGGTCGGGACGTGGAAGCAGTGGTGGTCGGGCAGGGCGTGGAGGCACTGGCTGCTGAAATCCCGGCTGCCCGCATCTACGTCCTGGAACATCCGCTGCTGGAGTCCTATACGCCCGATGGGTACTGCATCGTGCTCAAGCAGGCAATGGAACGGTTACGCCCCTGGCTCGTGCTGCTACCCCATACTTATCAGGTGCGCGACTTCGCACCGAAATTGGCGGCCTCGCTGGGCCGCGGCTTCATCAGCGACTGCATTGGTTACCTCATACAGGACGGCGAGCTGCTGTTCACCCGGCAGCTGTTTCAGGGGCGGATCAATGCCGACGTGGCCTTCGCCGGCGACCCTCCCTATTTCGCCTCCATTCAGGCAGGCGCCTTCCGCGCCGACCAGCTTCGGCCCCCGGCCTCGGTGGTGGAAAAGCTGGTGGTGGAAAAGCCAGTAGTGGAAAAAATCGAAGCGCGGCTCGAGGTTTCTGACATCCGCACCGTCCCCGGCGAGCTTTTCCGGGAAGCTAAGCGAACGGTGGACCTCAGCCAGGCCGAGGTGATTGTGGCGGTGGGGCGGGGCATCAAAGAGCAAGAAAACCTGGCCCTGGCCGAGCAGCTTTGCCAGGTGCTGAACGCGGAGCTGGGCGCTTCGCGGCCCATTTGTGACAGTGGCTGGCTGCCCATGGAGCGCCAGATTGGCAGCTCGGGTCAAACCGTCGCCCCCAAACTGTACATCGCCCTGGGCATCTCTGGCGCCATCCAGCACCAGGTGGGGATGAAGGGCTCGCGGACCATTGTGGCCATCAACAAGGACCGCAGCGCCCCCATTTTTGAGGTGACCGACTACGGGATCGCCGCCGACCTGTTTGCCCTGGTTCCCGCCCTCATCGAGGAAATCAAGAAGGCGAAAGAGTGAAACGATTGCCGCTTTCGGATTCGGGACTGCGGAGTTTGCAAACTCCCGCTTCGCAACCCGGAACTCGAACCTGGCTGGTGGTAGCGGTGGCTGCCGTCGTGGGCATTGCAGTTTGGCCCGCCCAACGCCGCGCACATCCAGGAAATCGAACTGCAATCCGCAATCCACAACCCGCTGTTGTCCTTCAGGGCGGGACCCTGTTTGACGGGACCGGCGCGCCACCACTCGGCGACGCGGCGGTGGTCATTCGCGGCGACCGGATCGTTGCGGTCGGGCGCCGCGGCCAGATTGCCGTGCCGGCCGGCGCGCGTGTACTCTCCACGGCCGGCCGGACCATTCTGCCCGGTTTCATTGACCTTCATTTCCATTTCAACCCGCGCCGCAACCCCTGGCTGCCGGTCGCGTTCCTGCTCAACGGCGTCACCACCGTGCGCGAAATGGGCAACTGGATCGAGCGCGACCGGGAGGCGCTGGAAACGCTGCGTGCCGCCGGCCTGCCTCTCCCGCGCTTTCTGATGTCCGGCCCGCTGCTGGACGGGACCAACCCTGCACACCCGCGCGATACCATTGTCCTGCTGGATCGGTTGGACGCCGAACGCGAGGCGAACCGGCTCATTGACGCCGGGGCCAGCTCCCTGAAGGTCTACTTTCGCCTGCCGCTGTCGCTGATGAAGACGGTGCTGGAGGTGGCGCACCGGCGTGGGGTGCACGTCACGGGCCACCTGGAAATTGTGGACGTGCGGGAGGCGGTGAAGCTGGGATTGGACGGCATCGAGCATTCCACCTCGGTGGGCCTGGCGCTGCTGCCGCGGCCAGAGGCAGAACGCTATCGACAGGCGGTGCTGAAGAACAACGAGGCACGCCGCAAGGGCCGCCACAAGATTTGGGAAAAGGTGAATATCTCCTCGCCTCAGACCCAGGAGCTGATTCGCTTTCTGGTTGCTCGCGGAGTCTACCTGGACCCGACCATTGCCGTGTTCGAGGCCCCGCGCCGCTCCGCTGGGGACCGGCAGCCGCGTTCGGTGCGGAACATGGCTGCCTTTGCCGTCGCCTTCCAACGCGCCGGAGGCAGGCTGGTGGTGGGATCGCACGGCAGCGTGCCCAATGCCGAAACAGGCTTTGCCTTTCACCGAGAACTGGAAACCTACGTGGAGGCAGGTCTTTCCCCAGCCCAGGCGCTGGTGGCGGCTACCCGTGCCGGGGCCGAAGCGCTGCGCCTGGATAAGGTGGGCACGATCCGCCCCGGCAACGTCGCAGACATTGTGGTCCTCGCAGGCGATCCGTTGACCAACATCCGTGACACGCGCAAAATTGAGCTGGTGATCCGCGAGGGCATGGTGTTAGATCGCGCCGAGGTGGCGAAGCGGCTGCATGCCCTGAGAAAATAACTGGGGCGACTAACTGGATCGGGCCGGGAGATTGCGAACCGGGATCCGCAAACCGAACTTTCCCTGATGGTCCAGCGCGAACTCCTCGAAGCTGACGTGCTCATCGTTGGGGCCGGCCCGGCGGGGCTGGCCTGCGCCTTGCGCCTGGCCCAGCGCGCCGCCGCCCAACCGGGCACGCTCGACCTGGAAAACGTCTACGTGCTGGAGAAAGGGCGCGAGGTAGGCGCGCACCTGCTGTCCGGCGCCATTCTTGATTCGCGTGCCCTCCGTGAACTGCTTCCCGCCTTTGAGGCCGAGGCGCCGTTGGATTGTCCGGTGGCGGGTGACGCGGTTTATTTTTTCACCCAGCGCCGCCGCTTCAGATTTCCCATCACCCCACCGTTCCTCCACAATGCCGGCAACCACGTGGTCTCTTTGAATCGCCTGGGCAAATGGATGGGACAAAAGGTGGAGCAGGCCGGGATCACCATTTTTACCGAGACGGCCGGCGTGGAAGTGCTCTATGACGAGAAAGGGGCTGTCGCCGGCGTGCGGAGCGGCGATAAAGGAGTGGACCGCCAGGGCCGCTCCAAAGAAAACCACCAGCCTGGCAGCGACCTTCGAGCCAAGGTGACCGTCTTTGCCGAAGGCCCGCGCGGTTCCCTCGCCAAGCAACTTTTCTCGGAGAAGGGCCTGGAGAAGGGCAACAACCCCATGACCTACTCGTTGGGGTTGAAGGAGCTGTGGGAACTGCCTCCTGGGCGCCTGGAGCCGGGCAGCGTCATCCATACGCTGGGTTGGCCCCTGAACCGGCAGCAGTATGGCGGCGGGTTCCTCTACGGGATGCGCAACAACCTGGTTTCACTTGGGCTGGTGGTTGGATTGGACTACCAGAACCCGCTGGTCGATCCCCACACCGCGTTCCAGCACTGGAAGACTCACCCGTTCCTGCGCTCGCTGCTGGAAGGAGGCCGCCTGGTAAAATACGGCGCCAAGACAATTCCCGAGGGTGGCTACTTCTCGATGCCGCGACTGGCGACCGATGGCGCGGTGATCCTCGGCGACTCAGCCGGCTTGCTCAATGCGCAGCGTCTCAAGGGCATCCACCTGGCCATCCAGAGCGGAATGCTGGCCGCCGACGCTATCTTTGACGGCTTCGCCGCACAAAATTTTTCCCAACAGCAACTGTCCGCCTACGAAAGGAACTTCAAGGAAAGCTGGGCCGGGGCGGAACTCTGGAAAGTGCGCAATTCCCACCAGGCCTATGAAAAGGGCCTGCTGCGGGGGATGTTGCATACGGGTTTGCAGATGCTGACCGGAGGCCGCGGCCTCCGGGCCCGCTACCCCGCCGAAGCGGGCCACCGGCGGCTGAAAAAATTGCCGCAGTTGCACACGGAACGCCCGCCCCTGCAACCGCTAGCGCTGGCTCCCGATGGGCGCCTGACCTTCGACAAGCTTACTGACGTCTTCCACTCAGCGACCAAGCACGAGGAGGACCAGCCTGCGCACCTGCTCATTCACGATACCAACATCTGCAACGACCGCTGCATAAGGGAGTTTGGCAACCCCTGCCAGTACTTCTGCCCGGCCGCGGTTTATGAAATGGTGGAGAGCGACGGACGGCAGCAGATTCACCTGAACGCATCCAACTGCGTCCACTGCAAGACCTGCGACATCATGGACCCTTACGAGATCATCACCTGGGTGCCGCCGGAAGGCGGCGGCGGTCCCAACTACGAAAACCTGTAGGAAATCCGGCGCATTCCATTGGCGCAGAACGGACGAAGAATCACTTCTTCACGAATTTCTGCAACCGCCAGTTCAGGATTTCCGACACGTAGATTTCCCCATTGTTTCCAACCGCGACGTGGTGAACGAAGCGAAACTGCCCTGGGCCGCGGCCCGTCTCCCCCAGCGCACCCAGAATCTTCCCTTCGAGGTCCAGTTTCAGCACGCGGTTGGCGTAGCCGTCGGCCATATAGATGTGCTGGTCCGGCGTGATCTCCAGGCCCCAGGGCGAGCCTATGTGCGTCCACTGGCGGAGGAACTTGCCGTCAGCGTCAAAGATCTGGATGCGGTTGTTCTCGCGGTCGCCGATGTAGACCAGGCCCTGGGCGTCCACGGCAATCGTGTGCGGCGTGTCGAACTCTCCGGCTCCGGTGCCCTTCTGGCCCCAGGTCTTCAGCAACCGGCCGTCAGGGGAGAACTTCACCACCCGCGAGTTGCCGTAGCCGTCGGTGACATAAATGTCGCCGTTGGGAGCGAAGGCAATATCGGTCGGCTTGTTGAATTGCTGAATCACTTCACCCAGTTCGCTGCCGGCGGTGCCCTTGCGCCCCAGCACCATCGTCAGCCGCCCGGCGGAGTTGAACTTGAGCACCGTGTGGTTCCCTACGTCCACCGCCCAGATATTGCCCTCCGGGTCCACCTCCACGCCGTGTGCGGAAACGAACAACCCTGCACCGATCTCGCGCACCAACTCCCCGCTGGGTTCGAATTCCAGCAGGGGGTGTGGGCCGCGGTGGAAGACATAGACGTGCCCGCGGGCATCGGTGGCTATCCCTCCGGTTTGTTCCAGGTTCCAGCCGGGCGGTAGCCGGAGCCAGTCCGGCACGACGCGATAGGGAAGTTCGGTTGGCGGCGGACTGACCGCCGGGGCAGCCGATCCAGCGGCAGCACCTGACGGCCTTGCCGGTTCATGAGCGGCCAGGCAGGCGCCAAAGGCCAGCAACAGACCAATCGTACGCAGTGGCAAATGCATTTTGGAGATTCCTCCCTCGCGCAGCATACTCGCCGAACGGGGTCCCGTCAATATGCGGGCTCTGGTCGCCCATTTCAGGTTCCGAAGAGTCTAGGCTGGCAAGCGAGGTTCATCCGTGATTTGATAAGGGATCATGCGGCTCGACGGGATTTCCCCTCCGATTTGCACTCCGTTCTTGCTGAATGGGGAATTTTCGCCCGTGCATCTGCGGGCCAATATCGAGAAATGGAACAAGACGGGTGTGTCCGGTTACGTGGCGACCGGCTCCAGCGGCGAGGTGGTCCTGTTGACCCGGGAGGAGACCCTGCAGGTTTGGGAGGTAGTGCGCGAAGCTGCCGCTCCGGGCAAGCTGCTGATTGCCGGCACGGGCGCCGAGTCGGTGGAAGAAACCATTGAACTAACCAGGCTGGCGGCCGAGCGTGGCTGCGACGCCGCCCTGGTGCGCACGCCCCATTATTTCAAGGCCCAGATGAACCGGCCCGAGACGCAGCTGACCTACTTCCGCATGGTGGCCGATGCCGCCAGCGTTCCCATCCTGCTCTACAACATCCCCCAGATGACGGGGCTGGATCTTCCCGTGGAAGTTGTCATCCAACTCGCCCGACATCCCAACATCCTGGGCATCAAGGAAAGCCTCGGCAGCGTGGAAAAGGTGGCTCGCATGGTGGATGGCACTCCAGAGGAGTTTCAGGTGCTGGTCGGTTCGGCGGCGACGCTATATCCGAGTCTCTCGATGGGCGCGGTGGGCGGCGTTCTGGGTTTGGCCAACGCGGCCCCCTGCGCGTCGCTGGGCATTTACGAGGCCTGGAAAGCGCGCGATCATGAGGCAGCTCGCGAGCGCCAGCGGGCGGTTGCCAGGGCTGCTGTCGCCATTGCGAAGTTCGGGATTCCCGGGTTCAAGCACGCCATGGATCTGAACGGTTACTACGGCGGTCCCTGCCGGCTTCCTCTGCTTCCGTTGCATCCCACCGAAAAGGAAGAGGTCGAGGAGGCGTTCCGCGAGGTTCGCGCGTAGGAATTCACCAGCAGGTCCCACGGCGCCAAGCCACAAACGCCGCAGCTGAGATCGGATCGCTTGACTGCCCGCCAAACCCCGGTACTATATTGAGTTGGAAAGGCGGCCCTGTCCCGGGCCGAACAAACGGAGCGGCCGAGTAAAGATGTTTCGGGCAGACTTGCACGTACACTCCTATTTTTCCGGCGCAGCGAAGCACCTGCCCATCCTCCGCTGCCGCGATTCCTATTCCTCCCCGCTAGCCGTGTACCGTACGGCGAAGAAGCGCGGCATGGACCTGGTGACAATCACCGACCACGATTCCATTGACGGCTGCCTGGAACTGCTCAGCCGCCAACCGGTGGAGGACTTCCTGATTGGCGAAGAGGTCACCACCTACGTGCCCGAGTTTCGCCACCACATCCACGTCGGAGTGTACGGCATCACTGAGAGCCACCACCGCGACATCCAGAAGTTGCGCGGCGACGTTCGGGAGCTGGTCGGGTATCTGCGCGCAGAGAAAATCCTGTTTGTCTTGAACCATTTCTTTCATGATTTCCACCGGGCCGATCAGTTGCAGCAGTACATGGCGCGGATGGCGGAGCTGTTCGATGTGTTCGAGGAGCAGAACGGCTCCATGCAACGGGTGCACAACCTGTTTGTCTCGCAACTGCTCCAGCACCTGGAGCGGCAAGGCAAGCGGCTATCCCGCGTCGGCGGCAGCGATTCCCATACGCTGCGTCGCATCGGCCGCACCTACACGGTGGCCCAGGAGGCCCGCACGAGCGGGGAGTTTCTCGCAGCCATTCGCGAGGGGCGCACCTATGTGACCGGCTCACACTGCAACCAGTGGCAGTTGGCCGGCGACATCTATGGCGTGGTTCTGCGCTACTACCCCTATATCGTGGACCTGCGCTCGGGCGAATTCTCCCTGCTGAAGCGCCTGCGCAATCTGGGCATCAGCATCGCGCTGCTGCCCTTCATGGTGATCCCCTACGTGGCAGCGGTCCGGCACAGCCGCTCGGAAAGCCAGCGGGTGCGCCGCTTTGCTGAGCAATTCTTCCGCGAGATGGCGCCTGTGACCGAGCATCAGAGCGGCCAGCCGGTCTAGCAGGGTGCTGAAACCTGGTGGCTTGAGCCCCTTATACCCCTTGCTTACTCGCGCGGTTCTGTAACCGCAACAACGGACCGAGCCGCGACCGTGAGGGAGCGGTGATTCCAAGCCCTTTTCAGAACCCTGCTAGCGCCAGCTCGCGGGAGGAGCCGCGACCAACAGAACCGCTAGGTCAGGCAGAACCCAGTTCGCGGGGGAGTTCTCAGGGTTGATTTTCGATGGTAGTTGGAGGATGATGCGGCGTCATGAAGATTACATTGTCGCTTGAAATGATGTTTCCGGGAGAGTCGTACCTCCAGCGCATTGACCGGACCGCCAAACTGGGCGTTCAGGGGGTGGAGTTCTGGGCCGCCGAAGGGAAGAACTTCGATGAATTAAAACCAGCCGCCACCGCCGGGGGTCTGGAGATTGTGACGATGAGCGCAAACCGCGCGGCGTCCCTGGCGGACGAGCGAGACCGGGAGGCATTATTGGCCGAGGTTCGCCGTTCGTTTGAGATTGCGAAGCCCGTCGGGTGCACTGGACTGTTGACACTGAGCGACGGAGTGAATCCGGACGGCAGCTCGACTTTGGATCAGCGAATTCCCCCTGCGGAACGGAAGGCCAGCACGATCGCCGGATTGAAGGCGCTGGTACCGCTGGCAGAGCAGGCCGGCTGCGCGCTGTGGCTGGAGCCACTCAACACCGTCCGCGACCACCCACGTTATTCGCTTAACAGTACCGAGGCGGCCCTGGAAGTCCTGGGGGAAGTGGGTCACCCTTTGATCCGCCTGGTGCTGGACTGCTACCACATGGCGGTGATGGGTGAGGATGTCTGCGCCATGCTGCGACGCGCTTTCCCGTTGCTCGGCCACGTGCATGTCGCGGGCACAACGGAGCGCGGTGAACTCGACCGCAGCGATCTGGACTACCGCCGTGTGGCCGAGACGCTCCAGTCTCTCGACTACCGTGGCTATGTGGGCCTGGAATTTGCGCCGAGCGGTCCGGAGGACGATGCCGTACGCCGTGGCGTCGAGATCCTGACAGGCCGGGCCTGACAGGGCGCCTGAATTGCAGCAGTTTCCAGATTGCGCCGTCGCTGTTCTCTGTGACTCGTTGAGAAACCGGAACGGGCCGTGGCGCGCTCGACTGCCACGTGGTATCATCACTAGTTGTCAGGCTTCGGGCTCTGTGCAAGGCGAACCCGCAAACCCCGCCAGGCCCGGAAGGGAGCAACGGTAGCGGCCCCTGGCTTGTGCCGCGGAGCACCCGAAGTCTGGCATTTTTGTCCGGTGGCATTCCAGTTCAGATTGGTCGCTAATCTGGGGCAAGACTACCCCCCGTATTTGTCGCTTCGAATCGAACCCCGTTGCCATCCTGGTCCGTCCATAAGCCTGGAGGGACAACTATGAAGCCTGACAAAGCAGTTACTGGAGTTCTCTTGCCGGCCAGCCTGGTCCTAGCCAGCCTGGTCCTAGCTGGTTGCGCGGGGACGGTCAAGATCGAGGACATTCTGGCGGACCCCTCCCGCTGGGCCAAGAAAACCGTGCGCATTGAGGGAACGGTCGAGAACAGCTTCGGGGCAGTTGGCCGTGGCGGTTACACTGTATCGGACGGCACCGGTACCATCTGGGTGATCAGCCAGAGTGGGGTTCCTTCCCAGGGCGCGCGGGTGATCGTGGAAGGCCAGGTCTTCCAGGGAGTGCAGCTGCTGGGGCAGTCCTACGCAGTGGCCCTGCGTGAAAAACGACATCGCTCCCGCTGACAGCCGAGGGCCGACACCGCGGCGGCGGGGGGAAGCTCAGCCGAGCATGTATACCGTCATAGCGCGGAAGTACCGCCCGCAGACCTTCGCCGAAGTTGTCAATCAGGAACACATCAAGCAGACCCTGCGCAACGCTATCGCGCAGAATCGCATCGCCCACGGCTATATCTTGTCCGGCCAGCGCGGGACCGGCAAGACCACGGTCGCGCGGCTGCTGGCCAAGGCGCTCAACTGCGCGCGCGGCCCGGCGCCGGAGCCGTGCGGGGAATGCGCCTCCTGCCTGGAAATTGCAGCCAGCAACTCGGTGGACGTCATCGAAATCGACGCCGCCTCCAACCGCGGCATTGACGAGATCCGGGCGTTGCGCGAAAACGTGCGCTACGCGCCGGCCCGCGACCGTTACAAGGTCTACATCGTGGACGAGGCGCACCAGATCACCCGTGACGCCTGGAACGCGCTGCTGAAAACTCTGGAAGAGCCGCCGGGCAACGTCCTGTTCATCTTCTGCACGACCGCCGCGCACGCAATTCCCCTGACGATCGTGTCGCGCTGCCAATCGTTCCGCTTTCACAACCTGGGCTTCGCCGAGACGATGACCGAGTTGCAGCGCATTTGCCGCATCGAAGGCATCCAGGCCAGTGAAGAGGCGCTGGCTGTACTAGCCGCCTCGGGCGAAGGCAGCCTGCGTGATGCGCTGTCTGCGCTGGACCAGGCGATCGCCTGCTGCGGCCGTGAGCTGGACGCGAGGGCGGTGCGAGAGTTGCTGGGCGTGGTCGAGGCCGAGGTGCTGGACGAAGCGGTGAGCGCGGTGCTGGATGCCTCCAGCGAACGGATGCTGGCCCTGGCGGACCAGATGGTCCGCCAGGGCCACGACCTGCGCAACTTTTGCCGCGCGCTGGTCCGCCATTTGCGGAACCTGCTGGTCTTGAGAACCGCCGGCGCCGGCAGCGGACTGGTAGAAGCGCCACAGCAGGAATGCAAGCGGCTGGCGGCGTCCGCCGAAAACTTCGCCGAAGAGGACTTGACGCGGCTGCTGCAACTGGGCCTGAACCTGTACGCCGACGTGCAGCGCTCTGCCACCCCGCGCTTCCACACCGAACTGGGCCTGCTCAAGCTGGTGCACGCCCAGCGCCTGGTCCCACTGGAGGAGCTGCTGGCCCGGATGGACGATGAGCCGAGTCCGTCGGGAAGCGCCCCGCCGGGAAGCGCTCCCCCGGGCGGGCGGGGACGCTCGCCGTCGCCGTTTGAGGCCGACCTGTCGCGCAAGCGCACCAGCCCGGCCGAATCGGACCCGCCGGCCGCTGCGCCGCCTCGGGTTCCACCCCCGCACCTCGAGCCTATCCCAGGCCGCCTGCTGGCTCGCCTGGAGCAGCTCTCGAAGAAGATGCTGGCGCTCAACCTGGAGCAGGCCAGCAACTGGCGGGTCAGCGAACAGGAAGTGCTGTGCTGCTTCCCTCGGGAAAACGGAGCCCACCACCTCATCAGCCGGCAGGACGAAATGCTGGTCCGCGAGCTCTCGAGCGAATTGCTTGGGCGGCCGGTGACCTTTAGGGTGGGGGTGGAGGACGAGGTGCCTGCGTCGGCCGACAGCGAGACCGCCTCGGACGGCGCCGAAAGCGAGAACCGCCCGGGTGCCTCCGTCTCGGCCGAGCGCGGCCAGTTCGAGGGCGTCCGGTTCGAGCGCGTACGGCAGGACCCCCAGGTGGCCGAGTTGATTCGTCTGTTCGGAGCCGATATCGTGAAGCTGGAAGATCTTAAGACGCCAGACTAAGGAGCCCGCATGCCCGACCTCAAGCAGATGATGAATCAGGTCCGCAAAGTCCAGGAACAGATGCAAAAACAACTGGAGGAGCTGCGGGTGGAGACAAGCTCGGGTGGCGGCATAGTGCAGGTGAAGATGAATGGCCACAAGCACCTGCTGGATCTGAAAATTGATCCCGAAGCCGTGAAAGACGCCGACGTGGAGATGCTGCAGGATCTGATCCCTGGCCGCCATCAACGAGTGCACCCGCAAGGTGGACGCGGAGCTGCAATCCAAGATGGGCTCGCTGGCGGGCGGTCTTGGGCTTCCCGGAATGTTCTGATGCCTGACTACGCGGAACCCATCGCTCGGCTGATTGAGCAGCTGAAGCGCCTGCCCGGGATTGGGCAGAAGTCGGCCGAGCGCATGACCTTCCACCTCCTGCATTCCTGGTCCAAGGAAGAGGCGCAGGCGCTGGCCGGCGTTCTGCTGGACCTCAAGGAGAAGGTTGGGTATTGTTCGATTTGTAACAACATTACCGATGTGGACCCGTGCAGCTATTGCTCCAACCCGAGTCGCGATCCCCGCCTGCTGTGCGTAGTCCAGCAGCCTAACAACATCCTGGCCGTGGAGAAGACGCGACAGTACAGCGGCGGCTACCATGTCCTGATGGGAGCGCTTTCGCCGCTGTCGGGCGTCGGCCCGGATCAGCTACGGATAAAGGGTTTGATAGAGAGGCTGAAGACGGGTAAGATTGAAGAGGTCATCGTCGCGACCAACCCCAACGTCGAGGGCGAAGCTACCGCAGTGTACCTTTCCAAGCTGTTGAAGCCCCTGGGGGTGAGGGTTACCCGGATTGCGATGGGCGTTCCGGTCGGCAGCGACCTCGAATACGCCGACGAAGTCACGATGTCGAAGGCGCTCGAGGGTCGTCGGGAATTGTAACCCGCCGCAGCAGAGGTTGCGAAGGGGGTGTATGTCTCGCGAAGTTACTATCGGGATTGGTGGAGCAGCCGGGGACGGACTGGCCAGCTCAGGCGATTCTCTGGCCAAGGCCGCTTCGCGCCTGGGGCTCCACCTCTATGCATACAACTCCTACCAGTCCGTTATTCGTGGCGGTCACATCTGGCTGCGCGTGCGGATGGGGGAGCAGAAACTGAATTCGCACGGCGACCATTTGAATGCTCTGATCGCTCTGAACCAGGACACCATCGAGCGCCACGCCCCCGAAGTGAATTCCGGCGGCGCCGTGTTGTTTAACTCCGACAAGCTGCACTGCGATGCCCAACTGCTCGCCGACCAGGTACTGCCAGTGCCCATCCCGGTTGGGGAGCTGGCCCGCCCCCTGGGCAAGCTGCAGCCGGTGATGCAGAACACGGTGGCGCTGGGGGCGTTGCTGTTTTTGGTCGGGTTGGAGTTTGAAAGCCTGGAGGGCGTGCTCGACGACACCTTCCAGCACAAGGGCGCGGCGGTGATTGAGCTGAACGTGAAGCTGGCGCGCGTCGGCTACGATTATGCGCGCGAGCGGTTTGTGCCGCTGGGGTACGACTGGAACTTCTCCCGCCTGCGGCGCCCCTTCATCACCGGGAACGTGGCGCTGGCCCTGGGCGCGGCCACAGCCGGCTGCAAGTTTTACGCGGCCTACCCGATGACCCCGGCCTCTTCCATCTTGCACTGGATGGCGGCGCACGCCGACCGCTGCGGGATCGTGGTCAAGCAGTGCGAGGATGAGCTGGCCGTGGTGAATATGGCAGTGGGGGCCGGCTACGCCGGTGTCCGGGCCATGTGCGGCACCTCGGGCGGCGGCTTCGCGCTGATGACCGAGGGGATTGGGCAGGCGGGCATGATCGAGGCGCCGGTGGTGATCGTCGAGGTGCAGCGGGGTGGGCCCTCGACCGGGATTCCCACCAAGACCGAGCAGGCGGACCTGAACCAGGTGTTTGGCGCTTCGCAGGGCGATTACCCGCGGGTCATCATTGCCCCCACCACGACCACCGACTGTTTCGACACGGCTGTGGAGGCGTTCAATCTGGCTGAGAAGTACCAGCTGCCGGTGACCTCATCTCTGACCTGCTGCTCAGCGAGCACCCGGAGACCATCGAGCCTGACGCGATGCGGTCCGACGTGCCCATTGAGCGTGGTGCGCTGGTGACCGACTGGCCGGCTGAGAACGGGAAGTACAAGCGCTTCGCCTTGAACGTGCCCGACGGGGTTGCACCCCGTGCGTTGCCAGGAACCAACAACACCGTACACGTGGCGGGCACCGACGACCATGACGAGGAAGGCATTCTGATCAGCGACGAGTTCACGAGCCCGCCGGTCCGGCGCAAGGTGATGGAGCGTCGGATGAAAAAGATGGAGGCGGCCGCGAGTGACCTGCCCGCGCCGAAACTGGAAGGTCCCGCCGATGCCGACATCACGCTGATCACCTGGGGTTCGAGCGAGGGTGTGGTGCGGGATGCCATTCCGCTGCTGGCCGAAGCAGGCATCCGCGCCAGCCTCCTGTCGATCAAGTATATCCACCCGTTCCACAGCCGGGAGGTTCTGGAGATTCTCCAGCCGGCGCGGTGCGCGGTCGTGGTCGAGGCAAGCTTCACCGGACAGTTCGCCCGGCACCTGCGCGCCGAGACCGGTTACGGAGTGCGCGACGTCATCCGTAGGTACGACGGCGAGCCTTTCGAACCGCTGTTCGTTGTTCGCGAGGTCCAGCGCATCCTGGCCGGCAAGCCGCTGGACCTGAGCGTCAGCGAGGAAGATGCGCGCGAGATCGCCTATCACTACATCCGCACTCACCTCAGCGCCAACGTGCGCCCGGGCGGCATCGTTCGCGCGGGAGCCAACGGGCGCCAGGAGCCGGTCTGGCGCGTCGAGCTGGTGACCCGCGACGAGGGTCAGCGGCGCGGCGAGCTGGAAATCGGAGTGGAAAGCGGGGCTACCTATTCCTATCAGTCCGCCGCGTCAGCGGCTGCCGACTGATTTTGGAGGCGAAGTAAAAACATGGCTACGATTCTGGAGCTGCCCATTCAAACCTACGCTGGTCCGGTGGAGCCGGACTGGTGTCCCGGTTGCGGCGACTTTGCTGTTCTGAAAGCGGTCAAGATGGCTGCCGCCAAAGCCGGAGTGCAGCCCAAGGATCTGCTGCTCGTTTCTGGAATTGGCTGCTCCTCCAACCTGCCGGGCTACATCCACGCCTACGGAGTGCACAGCCTGCACGGGCGGGCGGTCGCTGTGGCCAGCGGCGCCAAGTTTGCCAACACCGACTTGAACGTGGTGATCACCGGCGGTGACGGCGACGGCTACGGCATCGGCATCGGGCACTTTATCCACGCCATGCGGCGGAACCTGGACGTGACCTACGTGGTGATGAACAACCAGATCTACGGGCTCACGACCGGCCAGGCTTCGCCCACCACGATGAAGGAAATGCGCACCAAGTCCACGCCGCGGGGCAACGTCGAGATGCCCATCAATCCAATCGCGCTGGCGCTGGTCTCCGGCGCGACCTACATTTCCCGAGCTTTCTCGGGCGACCCGGGCCACATGGCCGACCTGATTGCCGGCGGCATCCAGCACCGGGGCTTCGCGTTGGTGGACACTTTCAGCCCCTGCGTGACCTACAACAAGATCAACACCTACCCCTACTTCAAACAGCGCTGCTACAAGCTGGAGAAGGAAGAAGGCTACGATCCCTCCAAAGTACCCGCTGCCCTAGAGAAGTCTTTTGAGTGGGGCGATCGCATTCCCATCGGTCTGTTCTACAAAGACGAGCAGCCCACCTACGAAGAGTCCGAGCCCGTCCTCCGCCAGGGGCCGCTGGTGAAACAACCCTTGGGGATGGAGAAGGAACTCTTCGACAGTCTGGTCCAGGAATTGGTGTAGTCAAGCGGGGAAGTCTCCCCTAGCGAAGCGAAGGAGATATCCTATGCCGAAGTACCTCTATCAAGTTTCCTATACCGCTGAAGGCGCAAAGGGACTATTGAAGGAAGGTGGCTCCAAACGAAGAGCAGCCGCTGAGGGGTTGGTGAAATCGGTGGGCGGCAAGCTGGAAGCATTCTATTACGCCTTCGGTGAGCCCGACCTTTTCGTCATTCTGGACGCCCCGGACAATGTGAGTGCTGCTGCCGGGGCCCTGACGGTCACTTCCGCCGGCGCGGTCAGCATCAAGACGACGGTCCTTCTCAGCGCTGAAGAACTCGACCAAGCTGCCAAGAAGAGCGCCGCGTACCGTCCGCCGGGGGGATAACGGCGGGCACAGGAGCGAGCTGAGATGGTCAGGGGAGCGGGCGCGTCCCTTAGCTCGTGCCTCTAGCAGGTTTATATGTCGGCCGTGGTAAGATCTCTTGCCGATGCTCAACACTTTTCTGATCCCTGAACAGTCTGTGGAAGCGAACGGGGAAGGGGAGCCGCTCGAACTGAAGGACGCGGCGGGGGGCAAACTTCTGCTCACCCTGAACATCACACGCATCATTGAGCAACAGTCCCTGGACGTCACCGTCGGGGGCTCGGAGGATGGTGTCAATTGGGAGGCCAAACCGCTGACGGCGTTCCCGCAAAAATTCTACGTTGGCACTCACCAGTTGATTCTGGATGTGAGTGAGCAGGCAGCAATCAAATTCCTGCGGGGCAACTGGACGGTCAGCCGCTGGGGTAAGGGCAATCTAACTCCGCGCTTTACTTTCTCCGTTTCCATCCAGCGATTGGCGGGCGAGGTGGCCGCGTAACAAAACCGCCCCGCCGGCTACGGCGACGTGGCGTCGGCCTTCCGGCCGCCAAGCGGCGAACACAGCAGCGGGAGTGTTCCAGCAGGTGGCAGGCTGAAAGCCTGCCGCTACGGGCGTTCCATCACACCGCCGTTTTTGCCTTCTCCCATTTGTCCACCACCGTGCAGGCCAGGCAATTCCCGGTGACGTTGACGACGGTGCGCACCATGTCGGGAATCTGGTCAATGGCCAGCAGCACAGGGATGCCCTCCAGCGGGATGCCCAGCGGCGTGATCGTCGCAGCCAGTACCAGCAGTGAGCCGCGCGGAACGTTGGGGATTCCTTTGGCGGTCACGTTGAGCAGCAACAGCAGCATAAGAAGCTTGCCCCAGCCCAACTCCACGCCATATGCCTGCCCCAGGAAGACGGCCGAGAAGGCCAGGTAAAGGTGGGAGCCGGCCAGGTTGAAGCTGCAGCCTATGGGGAAAACGAACGCCGCCACCCCGCGCCGCACGCCCAATCGCTCCAACACCTCGAGTGCCTTGGGTAAGGCGGTGGGGCTCGAGGTTGTGGAAAAGCCGATCAGCGCCGGAGCTCGCACGGCCCGGAGAAACGTGGCGAAAGGAACAGTGGCCAGCCGCGCCAGTGCATAGAAAACGACCAACAGCAGCAGGATCTCGGCGGCCAGGACCCCACCTACGAAGGCGGCAAAGGGACGCAGCACACCGATGCCCAACGTGCCCACTATGGCCGCCATTGCGCCGAAGACACCCACGGGGGCAAAGTACATGACGTAGTGGGTGAAGCGAAACATCACCTCGGCCAGCCCTTCCAGAAAAGTGGCCACCGGCCTGCCCCGCTCGCCTACGGCGAGCAGCGAGATCCCGAACAGGAGCGAGAACACCACGATTTGCAAGATGTCGCCGCGTGCCATCGCATCTACGACGCTGGTGGGCACTAGACGCAGCGGGAAGGGAAGTTGCGCGTCAGGGGACTTCAAGAATTCCACTGGCGCAGCGAATCCGGCGGCTGCAAGATTGGCGCCCGACCCCGGCCGCAGCACTGTCGCCATCCCGATCCCCACCAGGATGGCGAGTGTGGTAGCCAGCAGGAAGTAGGCCAGCGTCTTCAGCCCCAAGCGGCTGACCCGGCCGAAGTCGCCCGAGCGGGTCACGCCCACGACGAGGATCGAGAATACCAGCGGCGCCACGAGCATCAGCACTAGGCGGATGAACAGCTCCCCCAGCGGCTTGCAGGCCCGTGCCGGGCCTGGAGCCAGCCAGCCGAACAGAACTGCCAGCGCCAAGGCCGCCAGAATCTGAGCGGTCAGTCCCGGTCGGGGCAGCTTCACGGCTGCTGCCTACCCGCCTGGGATTGCCAATCTTGGATTGTGAATTTGTGACTATCTGCGTGGATTTCGAGTTTTGGAATCCCGAACCGGCTCATCGTTGTCCCCACTTCAGCTTGTTGCGCAGCACATCGAAGTAGCTCTTGCCCGGCGGGCGCACCAAGCGGAGCGTCTGCGGAGAGGGCTGGCAGAGCACACGGTCCTGTTGCTGGATGTCCAAGCCCACCTGCCCGTCCACGGTGAGGAACGCGGCGCCCTCTGCTGACTTCACACAGACTTCAATGACCGAACTTCTTGGAACCACCAGCGGCCGGTTGGTCAAAGTGTGAGAGGCGATGGGGGTGATGAGGACAGCGTCCACCCCCGGCAGGACGATGGGCCCGCCGGCCGACAGCGAATAGGCGGTGGAGCCGGTGGGGTTGGCGATGATCAAGCCGTCGGCTTTGTAGCTGGAAACAAACTCTCCGTCCACGAACGCGTCAAAGTCCAGGATCCGTGACAGCGAGGCTTTGCTCAGCACCGCATCGTTCAGGGCGTGGTAGACACCAACGATTTCGCCCGCGTTTTCGCCGGCGCCTGATCCGGCCCCCCGCCGGACCTCCACCAGCAACTTGCGACGCAGGTCTACTTCGTAGCGGCCGGCCAGCACCTGCTCCAGGTCGGGGTACATCTCGGGCAGTGTGACCGCGGTCAGGAAGCCCAGGTCACCCAGGTTGATAGCCAGCACCGGCAGTTCGCGGTCCTGAACAGCGCGGGCGGCGGCCAGCAGGGTGCCATCGCCGCCCAGCACCACCAGCAGGTCCACGCGGCGGGTCAGTTCCTCCCTCTCCAGCCCGCCCGCGGTGTCGCCCAGTGCGGCCGCGGTCTCGCGGTCCACCAACATCGACACCTTTCGTTCGGCCAGCCACCGGGTCAGCGCCGGAACAATCTGGCGAACTTCCGGGTGCTTCGGTTTAGAGATAATTCCGACGGTCTTCATTCTATTGAACCATTGAAGACTGACATGGTGCCCCGGTGACGAAGAACAAGCAGAAATTCCTGATTCCCTTCGCTGCCCGGGATGGGGCTGGGCATCTGCCCGACCACCATCATGCCTGCGGATTCGGCCGCCGCTGCCACTTTTTCCACCGAGTCCGAGTGGAGTTGAGGGTCGCGCACGATTCCGCCTTTGCCCACCTGTCCGCGACCCACCTCAAATTGTGGTTTCACCAGCACCACCGCCTGCCCATCCTGTTTCAGCAGGGCGGGCAGCCGGGGCAGGATGAGCGTAGCAGAAATGAACGAGACGTCCACCGAGACGAAATCCACCCCCTCGCCGATGTCTTCAGGTGCAAGGTGGCGGGCGTTCAGCTTCTCGCGTAGGCGGACGCGCGGGTCGCTGCGCAGCCGCCAATCCAGTTGGCCGGCTCCGACGTCCACCGCGTAGACGCAGGTGGCGCCTTGCTGCAGCAGGCAGTCGGTGAATCCGCCGGTGGAGGCGCCCACGTCCAGGCAGACCCTGCCCGCCACGCTGATGCCGAAGGAGTCGAGCGCCGCCTCCAGCTTCAGCCCGCCGCGGCTGACGTAAGGTGTTCCACCCGCCAGCAAGCGCAACGGGGCGTCAGCCTCCACCAACGTGCCAGCCTTTTCGGCTTTCTGCTCTTTGACCAGAACCTCCCCCGCAAGGATCATTGCCTGCGCCTTCTGGCGAGTTTCTGCCAGGCCGCGCTCCACCAGCAGTTTGTCCAATCGTACTTTCAACTCAAGTTCTTACCGAAACAACAACACAGTTGAACACGCGAGAGAAGCTTATCAAGGGTCGGTTGGGGATACCAGCCCTGGCCGGTGAGTTGGAGACTGTCCCACCAGCTTGTCAGCGGGGGTGGTCACCCCACTAGTGCCGTAAGTGCCTGAGGAGGTGACGGCAATAGATGAAATCAAAGAAACGGCTGAGTGTCGATCCACACTTCACTGTGGTAGCGAAAATGCGAAAGGAGTTCTTGCCGTCTGCTCGAAAATAGCGTTGAAATGTCGAATGACACATAAACAGAATGCCGCTGCTGCCGTGGCCCGGAACTACGCCGTGGAAGTAGCCAGGTGTAAACTTTAATCTTCAATACGCTTCGGGCTCAAGATTACGGTCTCTGCGGTAAATGGGTGAAATTCAGGGATGCTGTGCACGACCTGATTGTTCCTCAACCGATGATTCATGCACTGAGGAAAAAAATAGTCATCCAGAGGATACCGGGCATCTGGATTGTGAAATATGTTTAGACCCTCGCTCCACGTCTCTCGATATCCTTCGCTGTCCACGTCACGGAAGTACTTCACCGGAAGCGCCGCATTGGGGCTGGGGTTATAAGCCATGCCTGCGCGCAGCATGCGGACTGCCTTGCTCCCGAAGCCTGCCCTGGACTGGGTAATTTAGACACTGAGGTTGGGAATTAACTACCCTGGTGTCATATGAACAAAAAACATCATCGTATTGCAGCTGACGTAAAAGCCGATATCCTACGCCGCGTCAAGGAAGAAGGCATCTCGGTGGCCAAGGCCGCCAAGGATCACGGTATTTCTGAAGGGAGCATCTATGGTTGGATGGTAAAAGGAGCAACCGGTGCCCCGTCCTGGGCGGAGTTCTCCCGACTTCAGAAGCAGAACAGAGAACTCCTGGAACTCGTGGGCGAGATCACGCTCAAGCTCTCCATGACTCAAAAAAACAATTGAGCGAAGGAAGAAACAAATCAGCGCTTGCCCGAGCCCTTGGCATATCCCGCGCGAGCCTGTATTACGTCCCAAGAATGAAGGAGAAGGACTGGCGCCTCAAGGTCCGCCTGGAAGAAGAGCTGCAGATCCATCCCTCCTACGGCTCCCGGCGAATTGCTACGGCACTGGGACTCTGCCGCCAGCGGGCGCAGAGGGTCATGCGTCTGTTTGGCATCAAGCCCTACCGCAGGAGAGGCAGAAAATGGAGAAAATCCAAGGTTTCCCGGACCTATCCCAACCTCCTGCTCGCGCTCATGCCCGCATATGCAAACCACATCTGGGCAACGGACTTCACCGAGTTCGTGCAGCACGGAAAGAAGGCCTATGTGGCGACCGTGATCGATCTCTACACCCGCCGGATCCTGGGAATCCAGGTTGCGGTGAGAAAGGGAGCCGCGCTCACCATTCAGGCGCTTTCCAACGCCCTGCTCCATCATCCGCGCCCGGGTCTATTCCACTCCGACAACGGGAGGGAGTATGACGCGATGGCGTTCACTGAAATCCTTGATGGATGCGGCATCGTGATTTCACGGAGCCGCCCGGGGTGCCCTTGGGAGAACGGATACCAGGAATCGTTCTACGACAAATTCAAGGTTGACCTGGGAGATCCGAACCGCTTCAAAACACTGGGGGAGCTAGTGGCGGAGATCTACCGCACCCTGTGGGACTACAACAACACGCGGATTCACTCCGCGCTCAACATGCCGCCTGTGGTATTCGCCAAACGGTATGCGTTAGTCGCGTAAAAAACTCTCAGAATCAGTGTCTAAAGAAATCAGTCCTTGACACACCGCCCAGCGACACGGCAACCGCAGCGAGAGCTGCTACCTGAAGCGTGACGGGAACATCTGGAGGCCAGTGGAACCGGCCCACGTCAAGCCCGGCAATCCCCATGTGGGCGACCATCAGCAGGGTGCCAACTGGGCGTGTGACTGAATCCTTACCTCCCGGACCGGGGCGAAGACGCTCCTGGACCATGCCCGGACTGGTCTTCACGAAGTAGATTCCACTGCCGACAAACATGGCCTGAAGTAAGAGAATGTAGGCCCAGAAGAAGGGCAGGTCCCATCGGCCGGCCGTCGCGAAAAGCACCCCACCCACAAGAGTGCCCGCCAGCAGTACTATTAGAATCAATTTCTTATGCATGACAACTGACGTGTTTATTTAATTCTTCCTTTCGCCGACGTAGAGCGCGATTTCTCGCAGCCAACGCCCCCGAGGACCGAGCGCCTCCAGGGCCGCCACTGCTTTCTGAATTCTGGTGGTCGCCAGCTCCCGAGAGCGCGCTAGACCGTGAACGGCAGGGTAGGTAGCTTTCTGCTGAGCTGCGTCCTTGCCGGCCGTCTTACCCAGCTTCTGGGAGGAGCCTTCCACGTCCAGGATGTCGTCCACAATTTGAAAAGCCAGCCCGAGCTGCGCCCCGTATTCGGAGAGCGCGGCTAACTGGTCGTCCGGGGCACCTGCGGCCAGTGCGCCGCTGCGTACGGCGGCCCGGATCATGGCGCCGGTCTTGGAGCGATGGATGTATTCCACCGTGGCGGCGTCCACTGGGCGGCGTTCCGACTCCAGGTCCACCATCTGGCCGCCGATCATGCCGTTAAAGGTGCCGGCCGCCTGGGACACATCGGCCAGGATGGCGGCGCGGCGCTCGGCAGCCGGGGGGCCGTGACGGGCCAGAACTTCGAAGGCCAGGGTCAGCAGCGCGTCGCCGGCCAGAATGGCAGTGGCTTCCCCGAACGCTTTGTGGCAGGTGGGTTGGCCGCGGCGGAAATCATCGTTGTCGAGAGCCGGCAGGTCGTCGTGAATCAGCGAGTAGGTGTGGATCATCTCCAGGGCGCAACCCACATCCAGGGCCTGTTCCGCCTCTTCAGGACACACAGCCGCGGCTGCTTCCAGGCACAGAATGGGACGGATGCGTTTGCCTCCCGCAAAAACGCTGTGGCGCATGGCGCGGTGCAGGCTCTCCGGGCGCTGGGCGGGCGGCGGCAGCAATTGTTCCAGGCGCGCGTCCACCGCCTGCTGCCGGAGCCGCAACAGCTCCTCGAGACTGGCCGGGAGGGTGGCCGGGCGGCCACTCACGGCTTGTCGCTCTCGTCGGCCAGGCGGAACGGTTCCGCCACGACGCGGCCGTCAGCCTTCCGTACGAGCATCTCAATTCGGCTTTCGGCGCTGTCCAGCTGCCGCCGGCAGTTCTCGGAAAGCTTCATGCCTTCCTCGAACAACTCCAGGGCACGCTCCAGTGGCAAGTTGCCGTTCTCCAGCTCCTTAACGATCTTCTCCAGCCGGTCCAGCGAGCCTTCGAACGATTCCGGTGGGGGTGTGATGTTTTTTGGCATTTAGGTGGTGACCTGAACGCGGCGCTCGCCCAGCACTTCGACGACCTCCAGGGCCATCTGGTATCGGCCGAACGGCGCGCTCAACTGTGCTCCCTGCACCATGGGGCGGGCCCGGGCCAGCATTTCGCGGGCAATGGCCACCCCTTCGGCTCGCGCCGCTTCCGCCGACTCCGCCTTGCGCATCCGCTCCACGAAGGCGTCGGGGACAGGCACGCGCAGCTCGTTGATCATGAACTCCGCATTGCGGTAACTGGTGAGTGGCCAGATCCCGGCAACGATGGGAATCTTGAACGGTTCGGCATGGCGGACCAGCGCCTCGAGCTGGTCCAGGTCAAACACTGGCTGGGTCACGATATATTCGGCGCCGGCCTCGATTTTCCAGTTCAGCCGGCGCAGCTCCTCCTCCAGGTGGACCGCGCCCGGGTTGGCGCCCACCCCGATGAGGAAACCGGTCTGCGAGCCGATCGGATTGCCGCCCAGATCCAAGCCCCGGTTCAGGTTGGCGACAATGTTGGTGAGCCCGATGGCGTCCACGTCAAAGACGGCGGTGGCATCCGGGTAGTTGCCCAACCGCGGCGGGTCGCCCGTAATCAGGATCAGATTGCGGATGCCGAGGGTGTAAATCCCCAGCAGGTCGGACTGCATGCTGATGATATTGCGGTCGCGGCAGCAGTAGTGCAGGACCGCTTCCAGCCCGGCCTGCTGCTGGATCAGAAAGGCCATTGCCTGCGCGCTCATGCGAGCGCTGGCGCGCGGCCCGTCGGGCACGTTGATGCAATCCACCCCGTGGGCAGCGCACAGCCGCGCCCCTTCGATTTCTTTGCCGGGGTTCGAACCGCGGGGCGGCAGGATTTCCACAAACACCGGGAAGGCGCCATTCTTTAGCTTCTGGCCGAGCTCGGATCTGTCTTCCTGCGGGACCGGCGGCAGCTCCTTAGGCCGATCCTGGGCCGTGGTGGTCACCTGGAAGCGGGCATGCGCCGGCTGCAGGGAGCGGAGTTCGTTCTTCAGTTGTTTGATGTGCTCGGGTGTGGTGCCGCAACAGCCGCCAATCACCTTGGCGCCAGCCCGAGCGTAGCGGCGTGCGTAATGCGCCAGGTACTCCGGCGAGCAGAGGTGGACGCTGCGCCCTTCAATATTCACTGGTGCGCCGGCGTTCGGTTGCACCGAGAGCGGCTTCCCGGTGACCTTGTGCATCCGTTCCAGAACTTCCAGGGCCAACTTGGGGCCCACCGAGCAGTTGATGCCCACCACGTCGGCGCCCCACTCCTCCAGGCGATGGGCGAACAGTTCCGGACTGGCGCCGAACAACGCGTTGCCATCGTCATCCACCCTCATCTGCGCCACGATCGGGACGTCGCACACTTCCCGAGCGGCCAGGATTGCTTCGCGGATTTCGTGCAAGTCGCCAAACGTTTCCAGCACAATCAGATCGGCGCCGGCCTCCGCGAGGGTTGTGATTTGCTGCCGGAAAGCTTCCCGCGCTTCCTGAAAGGAGGTGGGGCCCAGGGGTTCGATGCGCAGCCCCAGAGGGCCCACCGCACCTGCCACCGACAAATCCTCGCCGGCGCACTCGCGCGCCAAGCGCACCCCCGCCTGGTTGATGTCGCGCAGTTTTTCCGCCAGCCCGTAGGCTGCCAGCCGGAAGGAATTGGCCCCAAAGGTGTTGCTTTCGATGATTTCTGCGCCGGCCCGGACGTAGCTCTGGTGAACTTCCTTCACCAGCGCGGGCATGGAAAGGTTGAGCTCGTCAAAGCAACGGTTGATGAAGATGCCCTTGGAGTAGAGCATCGTCCCCATGGGACCGTCGGCCACCACCACCTGCTTTTGAATGCGCTCCACCAGCTTCTGCGCCCGAGCATGCATTGTCTGGATTCTAGCGCATCCCCCCGGTGGCCACAATTGCCGCGTGCCCCAGGTTGAAGCTGTACCCCCGGGCGGGAACTAACCAGCTGTGTGTTGATGTCTCGGTAGGGTGATCGCTGACAGGCTGCCCGAACGCTGCCCGTCCTCCTCAGCTAGGCCAGCGCGCCAGTAGCAGGATCTTCCCGGTGGGAAGAGGGGCGATATAGAAACTCTCGCCCGCCCGCTCCAGCACGAACAGGTGGGGATGGCCGGGATCTGGCCGGGCCGGGCAGTCTTGTTCCAAAGCCTCCTTGAGTCGTTCGACGACTTCTGGCCCGTAACCACGGACATCGTCAACCGCAGACGCAATCCCAGCAGCCATCGTTGCCACATTGCCTCCTGAGGTTCTAAACACGTTCGTCATTGGAAAGTTTCTCCAGTTGCCACATTATTAGACGGAGGTGGGTCCCATTCGGTCTCGTCTTTTCTGAGGATGTTTCGGGTCGTGCTACCATCTTTCCTATGGAAGCGCCACTGGCGCTGCGATTATTGGCGGTCGCTTTCTTGGTGGCCGCCAACGCCTTCTTCGTGGGCGCGGAATTCGCCCTGGTGAGCGTGCGTCCCACCCGGCTCCGGCAACTGGAGGCGGAGGGCCGCAGCGGAGCCAAGATCGCGCTGCGTCTACACGGCCAGATGGACCGCGTCTTATCGGCCACCCAGTTGGGCATCACGCTGGCCAGCTTGGCCCTTGGGTGGGTGGGCGAGCATGCGGTGGCCCAATCGCTGATGCCGCTGCTCGAGCCGTTTACGCCGGTGCTGCGGCTGGCGGTTGCTCACTCTATAGCTCTGGCGGTTGCCTTCCTGATCATCACCGTCATGCACCTGGTGCTGGGCGAAGTGGTTCCGAAGAACGTGGCGTTGGCCCGCAGCGACCGGCTGACGCTGCTGATCGCCCGGCCCATGGATCTATTCGTGCGGGTTACCCACCCCTTCCTGCGCGTCCTGGATGCCGCCGCCGCCGCTATCTCCCGCCTGTTTGGCGCGGCTTCGTCGACTCACCGTCACGTGCACTCCCCGGAGGAGCTGAAGATGTTGGTGACCGCGGGGCGGGAGGGTGGGCTGCTGCCCGGCCCGCTGGAGGCGATGGCGCACAACGTCTTTGACCTGGGCCGAATTCTGGTCCGCGAAGTCATGGTGCCCCGCCCGGACTTGGTGAGCGTCTCGGTTGCCACCCCGTTGGAGGAACTGGTCAGGCGTCTGGCCGAGCGCGCATACTCTCGCATGCCGGTCTATGAAGGCTCTCCAGAGAATTTTATTGGAGTCCTCTACCGAAAGGATCTGCTTCGAGTGTGGGCCGAACGCCAGTCAGCCCAGCAGCAGCGTCGGCCGGCGCGTGAGTTCCAGCTCCGCAGCCTGGTTCGCGATGCGCTGATCGTTCCCGAAACCAAGCCTCTGGACGAGTTGCTCGAGGAATTCAAGCGTCGCCGGCGGCACCTGGCCCTCGTGGTCGATGAGTTTGGGAGCATCGCCGGACTGGTCACTGTGCGGGATGTGCTCGAACGCATCGTGGGTGAGCTGCCTGATGAGCATGGCGACGAGGAAATGCCGGCTGGCCCCGCTGTGATCGGTCTGGTCCTGGAGGGCTCGACCACGATTCACGAGTTGGAGGAGCGGTGCGAAGTTCGCCTGCCGCGCGACCGAGGGTTTGAGACGCTGGCCGGCTTCCTGCTGAGCCGCATGGGTCACATCCCAAAGGTGGGCGAATCGTCCGTCTTCGATGGCTGGCGATTTACGGTGGAAGCGATGGAGCACCACCGCATTGCCTCGGTCCGGCTGGAGCGTATGGAGGCGCAGGCGGAGCCGGACGCCAAGACTCCGCAGCCTTTCTGAAGCGACTTCCCCACCAGGTCGCAATGCCGGTGGCCAAGGCGCGGGTCACTGCAGATAGTTCCGGACGATGGTCTGGATGTCTTCAGTGAGGGTGAGGTTCTGCTGAACAACGGCGGACTTGTCCACGGTCACGCTCACGCCGTGGTCCTCTAATTGGGTGAACAACTCGGGGTCCTGGACGCGGGCCACATCGGATTCAGGCCACGCCAGCAGCGGGTAGTCGCCGGGGAAGATGGCGCTTATCTTGTATTGTCCATCCTGGTCAGCTGCCCCGCTGCGGAAGTAGCGCTCGGAGGCGCGCTTCTCCTGGTCCGTACTGAGCAGCGCGACGTGGACGCCGGAGATCGGCTGCTCATCTTCGTCCAGCAGCCGGCCGGTGACCGTGCCGCCGGTGAAGTCCAGCACCACCTCCAGATCGGGGATCGGCGCGTTCTCACTGACCGTCAGGCCCTCCTCGACCACGTTCTTCCCGTCGGCGTTCACTTCCCCCACGTAGAACGAAGCGCTCTGAGGCGTGCCCGAGCTCGGCCCCAGGCCCATCGGGCTCTGGGGAGAGGAGACGTTCAGGTCGTACTGCCCTGGCTGTACTTTGGCGATTTCGAAGGTCAGGTCCTCGTTGGCCAGGCTCATGCCGCCAGGGAAGGGGAAGCCGCCGACCTTCGGCATGAGCATCACGCGGAGCCCACCAGTAGAAACCTCTCCTCCCTCGGCCACGATCGTGCCGCGTACGGTAACCCCCGGTCCCACGGTCACCACCATGTTCTCGATATTGGCTTCGCGCAGGTCAAAGGGTTTCATCACTGCAGAGCCGAAACTGAAGCCGCTAGTTCCGGGCCGTTGCACGAAGACCAGCAACTGGTAGCGGCCCTGGGACCAGTCCTGCCAGGCGAAAGCTCCCGTCGCTACGGATCCGGTCGCCGCCCAATGAAAACATTGTGGATTCCTCCGCGCTCGCACTGACGAAACCGCTGGTGAATGGCCGGCCCGTCGCCAGATCCAGCAGTCTGTCGCTCACGCTGAAGGTGGGTACCTTCTGCATCTGGATGTCCACTCGGGGCACTTCACCACCCTCGCCGACGGAGATGCGTTGTGCGTCCTCCGCCCTTAAGGCGTTCGGGTAGAACACCGGAGCAAAACTGCTTTCTTGGTTTCGGGAGCTGCGCCAGACTGCCCGAAGGAAGTAACGGCCCGGTGGCAGGTCGAAGATGCGATACTCGCCGCGATCGTCAGTGGAACGCGTTGCGCGTGGCATCAGCCGGACCTGGCCTCGCATGTAGCGTCTTGTCAGGGCCTGCACCCGCACACTGGAGAGCGGTTCGCCCTCCGCGTCCAGAACCCTCCCGCTGATGACCCCGCCCCGGATGAGTTGAAAATCCAGGTCCTTGAGCTCCTGGCCCGGGCGAACGGTGAGGCGGACGGGCGGCTGGTTGGGTCCCTTCTGGCCGTAGGATGCACGGACGTAGCCATTTCGCGAGCATCGCAAAGTGTAGCTGCCGTGCTCCACGTTTTGGAATTCGTAGGCGCCCAGCTCGTCGGTAGTCGTCTCCACGCGATCAGCCGGTCGGCTTGCGGGGACCAGCGTCAGCTGCCCTCGCTTCAGAGGCGCTCCGGTTGCCCGTGCATAGACGCGGCCGCGCAGGGTGGCCTTAGGTACTTCCTGCCGCTCGACCGTAGGATGTTGGGCACTTTGCGTATCGGGAGCACCGGGCGTGGTGGATGGATCCTGCGCTTGCTCCGGCACCCGGGCCCGGGCTTGCACTGGGGCGGCAGCGGCCTGAACAGTGGCGGAACTGTACAGGAGCAGCAGAAGAAGGCTCAGCACTTTCATGGCAAAGCTTCTCGTGAAGGTAGGACCTTCGTTATGGGTGGGAGCAAAATACGAGGCACAACCGAGCGTGGCGATAGTCACCGCTGGAACTGAGCAGCCCCCCGGCATGTGAATAACCCTGGGGTCCCGTGTCCGAGCCCGAAAAGGCCGTCAATTCGGAAGAAACCTACAGTTCGAACTTGACGCTCCGCTCTTCGTTCAGCTTCTTGCTGAATTCCACATCGAGCAGGTCGAGACTGACGCAGTTCTGCGAACCGTAGCTGGTCACGTAGCAGAGTTGGTCACCCTCTTTCCAGTACTCAGTGACCGCATAGATGGAATGGTCCTTAAATACCAGTAGGGTAAGTGGCTTAGTCGGCCTCTCCTGGGCCAAAGGCGGGCGGGTTTCGTAAATCAGCCCCCGCTCCTGCGCTTGGCGCTCGGTGAGAATCTGACCGGGCATGTGGCGGGGTGGTTCCTGTGCCTGGAACTGTCCCTGGTACGGTGGCTGCTGAACGATGATGACCTGCGGTTGCTGGGGGTAGTATCCATATCCGCTCACTACGACTGGTACGCCCACGACGGCGACGCCGCCCGCACCATAGGATCCACAGGATCCACCGTAGTTGTAGTAACTCCTGTAGCGGCTGGGGTAACGAGAGCGATAGTGCTTCCCGTGCCTAGGCGGTCGGCCAAAATTTGTGACGCCGGGGCGAATGGGGCCGATCAAGGGTTGGTTAATCGTGGGCAGCGGCTGGATGCCCGTGCTAAGTGGGACGCCGATGCCGGGAGTGTTCGGGGCATAGCCCAAACCAGGGTGATTAATGTTCCCATAGCCAGTCGGGGGTGCGACGAGCGCCCCTGGCCTGAAGTGCCCATGCCCGTACCTGTGTCCCGACCGTCTGTGTCCCGACTGCCGGTGGCTGCTCCCGATGCTCATGGCAGGACCGCTCAGTCGGCCACCCGGGGAAGACATTCTGGTCCCGGTTCGACCGGAACCTCGGCGTTGCGCCATCGATAGGGTGGGAACCAAGCTCAGCGCCAGGAAAACCACCGCGATTCGACCCATCATGGCTGCCTCCTTTCGGCTAAAGACGGCCGGCCCCACTATTCAGCATTATACCGCAATGATTCGAGTCCATGCTCTACTCTGGGCGCCATTCTGGCTGCCGGTGTACACTCTGCAGCTCATTCGACGTACGGCCAGGCGCGGAGGTTACACACTTCAGCCGGAATGGTTGCACAGTTTCTGTCCCGACGGGGACTGTCTGGCAGGGAGCCTCAACGGACCGCCTCGCTGGTGCTGAACTGGAACTGCTCGCGGATCACCGTCAGGTCCTGGTCCAGTACAATCCGCGCGACGAAGCCCTTGCGACCGGAAAAGGCGGGTTCGAAACGTAGGTCGCGCAACACCACTTCGTAGCCACGCTCGGTGGGCTCCACGTAGGAATAGGGAAAACGGGCGAAATTCAGGAAAATTTGCCCGGTCCGGGATTGGCGTGCTGCTTCGAGCGGCAAAGAAGGTTCCGGGGGGTAATAGGTGCGGCTGCGCCTGGGGTCGAATTCCTCCAGCAGGTTGACTTGCACTACCTCCCAGGTCTCGGCGGTTTCCACCACGCCATGCCAACGGAAGGGGTTGACGAAGTCAGCCAGGACACCCACCTCACGCGGTTCCAGACCCTGGTAGACGTGCGCGTCCAGCACAGCAAGGGCACGGGCATGGCACAGGCCACGAAAACCAAACCACGCCAATAGGAACGCCACCGCGAACCAGGCGGCTCCCCGGCCGCCAGTGCGGGGCGCGCCAATCTCTTCGCTGATGAGGCGAAACAGTGAGGGAAGCGCGAGGGCTGCAGCCAGCACCAGCCATAGCCACAGGTCTACGATGGGCACTGCGCCCCAAGAGAGCCGGTGGTCGGAGAAGGGCAGCAGCAGACGTGTGCCGTAGTTGGTGGACCAGTCCAGCAGCAGGTGTCCGAACACCACCCCGAACCAGGCCACCAGGAAAGCCCTCCCGACGCCGAAGGGGCGGTGGGAGCGCGTCAGTTTCCGTCCCAGCACGAACCCGCCCACCACCGCCAGAGCCACCAGAGGCGAGGCGGCCAGCGAGTGGGTGATGCCGCGGTGCCAGTCGAGGTAAGTAACTGTGGAATCCAGCAGCGCGACCGCGTCTATGTCCGGAACGTTCCCTGCTGCCACCAGCAAGCCAGTGGCGTGCGGTCCCAGCCGCTTGCCGCCGGCCCGGGCCAGCGCAATCGCCACCAGCGTATGGGTGAGGTTATCCACGGCTGCGGAATTGCCGCATCTTAGCACCTCCGCCTGCTGTCGTGGGTATAATCGCGGAAGAGAGTGGTGAATTGATGCCCCGAGACAGCGAGAAGTTCAGAGAGACGGCGCGCCAGGTGGAGGAACTGCGCCAGCGGATTCGCCGCCACGAGCACCTTTACTACGTGCTCGATGAGCCCGAAATCTCTGACGCTGAGTTCGACGCGCTGCTCAACCGGCTCACGCAACTGGAGGCCCAGCACCCGGAGCTGGTGACGCCGGATTCGCCCACCCAGCGGGTGGGCGGCCAGCCGCGCGAGGGCTTCGTCAAGGTGCGCCACAGCTCAGTGATGCTGAGCTTGGACAACGCTTACTCGCGCGAAGAGCTGCTGGAGTTCGACCGGCGCGCGCGGGAACTGGCAGGCCGCAATCGAGTGGAGTACGTGGCCGAGCTGAAACTGGACGGGCTGAGCATGGCTGTCCACTACGACGAGCAGGGGCGCCTGGCACGAGCCGTCACCCGCGGTGACGGGGCGACCGGCGAGGACGTCGCCCAAAACGCGCGCACTATCCGCTCGCTGCCGCTGCTGGTGGATAAGCGGGAGGCCCGGCAGGCGGGCCTGACGGAGCCTTTTGAGGTGCGTGGTGAAACGATCATGCCGCTGCCCGCCTTTCAAAAGCTGAACGCCGAGCGGGAAGCACAGGGCCTGTCGCGATTCGCCAACCCGCGTAATGCCACCGCCGGCTCGGTTCGGGTGCTCGATCCGGGCATCACCGGCCGCCGTCACCTGGATTTCTTTGCCTACTCGTTGTTGCGCGGCGGGCGTACGGTGCTGGGCGAGCATCGCCAGGTGCTGAAAACACTGGACGCCCTGGGGTTCAAGGTGAATCCACACTGGCGCCACTGTCGCGACATCCATCAGGTGTTGGAGTTTTGCGAGCAGTGGGAACAAGAGCGGGAGAAGCTGGCGTACGAGACTGACGGCGTGGTGGTGAAGGTAAATGCAGTGGCGCTGCACGAAGAGCTGGGCTCCACGGCCAAAGCTCCCCGTTGGGCCTGCGCCTACAAGTATGCGGCGCGCACCGCCGTCACCACGGTGCGGGATGTCGTGGTGCAGGTGGGGCGCACTGGCGCGCTGACTCCGGTGGCTGTGCTGGATCCGGTGGCCATCGGCGGCGTGCAGGTCGGTCGTGCCACCCTCCACAACGAGGACGAAATTGAACGTCTGGGCCTGCTGCTCGGAGACCTCGTACAGGTGGAGCGTGGCGGCGATGTGATCCCTAAGGTGGTCAAGGTGATCGAGACGGAGCGGCCCGGCAGGCGGGAGCAGCTCCAGCCGTTCCACATGCCCGATCAGTGCCCGGTCTGCCGGGGGCGCGTGGTGCGCGAGGAGGGTGAGGCGGTCCGTCGCTGCATCAACGCGAGCTGTCCGGCGCGCCTCAAGGAAAGCCTGTTGCATTTTTCCGCCCGCAAGGTGATGGGCATTGACGGACTGGGCGAGGCCCTGGTGGACCAGTTGGTGGACAGGGGCCTGGTGCGTAGCATCGCCGACCTCTACCAGCTCACCGGGGAGCAGCTCACCGGCTTGGAGCGCATGGGTGAAAAGTCGGCTCAGAACCTGCTCGACGAAATTGAGGCTAGCAAGAAGGCGCCGCTGGCCCGCGTCATTTTCGGCCTGGGCATCCGGCACGTCGGCGAGCGGCTGGCACAGACGCTGGCCGATCAGTTCGGCTCGCTGGACCGGCTGATGGAGGCCTCCTCGGAGGAGCTGAATGAAGTGCCCGATGTGGGGCCGCGGGTCGCTGAGAGTATTAACCAGTTCTTCCAAGAGAAGCAAAACCGTGAGTTGGTGGAACATCTGCGCCGCGTGGGGCTGCGTTTTGAGGAAACCCGCCGCAAGAAATCGGCCGGGCCGCTGGCCGGTAAGAGCTTCGTGCTGACCGGGGTGCTGGAACAACACACGCGCGAGCAGGCGCAGCGGCTCATCGAGGAGGCTGGCGGCAAAGTGACCGCCTCGGTCAGCAAGAAGATCGATTACGTGGTTGCCGGGGCTGACGCAGGCTCCAAGCTGGAGAAGGCCCGCACCCTTGGGGTACGAGTCCTCGACGAGCACGAGTTTGACCGCCTTCTTTTAGGTGCCCTTTCCCATTAGCTGCTTGGGCCTTGAGGGGAAGGGCGAGGGTATAATAAGAACTTGGGCAAGCTGGCCGGGTGATCGCTGCTCGCCTGCGGGCGAGCGGAGGAAAGTCCGGACTCCACAGGGCAGCGTGCTGGTTAGCGGCCAGGGGGTCCCGCTCAAAGCGGGATTCACGGCAAGTGCCACAGAAAACATACCGCCCGCCTTCGGGTGGGTAAGGGTGAAAAGGTGCGGTAAGAGCGCACCGCGTTCCGGGTGACCGGGACGGCAGGGTAAACCCCACGCGGAGCAAGACCAAATAGGAGAGGAGGGCCGGCCCGGCCCGCCAACCCCAGCCCCCACGGGGCAGGGGACTCTCGGGTAGGTCGCTTGACCCCGCCAGTAATGACGGGGCTAGAGGAATGATCACCGCCCGCAAGGGATACAGAATCCGGCTTACAGGCCGGCTTGCCTGATCTTTCACCGTTTCTTTCTGTCCCATCACGGTTCACTTTTCTGCTTCTCACCCGGGCATTTCCCGCGACGCGGGTGCTACCATAGGCTCGTCATGACCAACTGCTTCCTGAACTGTGAGACCTGCGGGGCTCGCAAGCCTTTCCTGCTGAACGACCAGGAAGTGGCAGAAACGCGCAACGGCAAACCCCTCTCGAGACATTGCCCAGCCTGCCGCTCCGCCACCCACTGGGCTTTGGCCTTCATGGACAGGCGCGGCGGTGCGGATCGCCGCCAGAGTTCGGATCGCAGAAGCTACGCCCCCTGAAGGCCTTACCCGAGCGGGGAATTGGGTTGGAAAATCACCGGGCTTGAGGACCGGTTCTACAGGGCAACAACCAGCGGTTACCTATCCAGTGGCTAACTATCTTGTAACCGGCGGGGCCGGCTTCATCGGATCGGCAATTGTGCGGGAGTTGTTGACGCGGGGCCAGCAGGTACGCGTGCTGGATAACCTCTCCACCGGCCGGCAGGAAAACCTGAACGAGGTGATGGGCCAGATTCAGTTCATTGCCGGGGACCTGTGTGCAGATGGCGTTCCGGAGAGGGGTCTGGAGGGAATTCAGTACGTCCTTCACCAGGCCGCCATTCCTTCCGTGCCCCGATCCATCGCTGATCCACTCGGCACGCACCGGGCCAACGTGGATGGCACGCTGCGGCTGCTGGAAGCGGCCAGGCGGGCCGGGGTGCAGCGCGTGATCTATGCTTCCTCCTCGTCGGCTTACGGTGATACGCCCACGCTTCCCAAGGTGGAAAGCATGGTGCCCAACCCGGCCTCCCCTTACGCGGTCAGCAAGCTTGCGGGGGAATACTACGCAAGAGTGTTTGCACAGGTGTACGGTCTGGAGACCGTGTCGCTGCGCTACTTCAACGTCTTCGGGCCGCGGCAGGATCCCACCTCGCCTTACTCGGGCGTGCTGTCGCGCTTCATTGCCGCCCTGCTGCGTGGGGAGCAGCCGAGGGTGTACGGCGACGGTGAACAGTCGCGCGATTTCACCTTTGTGGCCGACGCGGTTGAGGCCAACCTGCTGGCCTGCGTCGCGCCCGGGGCTTCCGGACGCGTGTTCAATATCGGCACAGGGCACCGCTATACGTTGAACCAGACGCTGGCAATCCTGGCCGAGATTCTGGGCTGCCGTCCGGAGCCCATTCATGAAGCACCTCGCTCCGGTGACGTGCGCCACTCGCAAGCCGATATCTCAGCCGCCCAGCGCTGGTTGGGCTACGAGCCGCAGGTGGGCTTCGAGGAAGGGCTGCGCGAGACCATCGGCTGGTACCGGGAAAACCTGACCAGCCAGTTTGGATCGCAGACGTGACCGACTCCGCCCTGCCCGTCTCTCGCCGCATCCGGCCCGCCCGCAACTTCGTCGGGACGGTGCGCCTGCCCGGCGACAAGTCCATCTCTCACCGCTACGCATTGCTGGCGGCGATCGCAGACGGGCGCACCACGATACGCAATTTCTCCAGCGCCGCCGATTGCGCCTCCACGCTTGGTTGCCTGCGCGAGCTGGGTGTGGAGATTCGCGCGGAGAGCGGCGGCGTCCTCATCGAGGGCGCCGGCCGCGCAGGCCTGCGAGCACCACAGCAGACGATGGATGCCGGCAACTCTGGCTCCACCATCCGCATGCTGAGCGGCATCCTGGCCGGGCAGAGCTTCACCTCCACCATCAGCGGTGATGACTCGCTGCGTCGGCGCCCGATGGGCCGGGTCATGGAGCCGCTGCGGCAGATGGGCGCCGAAATTTCGGCTCGCGACGGCAACTACGCGCCGCTCGAAATCTGCGGCCGGCCGCTGCGCGCCATCCATTACCACCCGCCGGTGGCCAGCGCGCAGGTAAAGACCGCCGTCTTGCTGGCTGGCCTGTCGGCCGAAGGCGCAACGGTTGTGGAAGAGGAGGTGAAGACCCGCGACCACACCGAACTGGCCCTGGTGGAGTTCGGCGTCCAGCTCACCCGCGCTCGCCGGTCGGTCCGCGTCGAAGGCGGGCAGCGCCTCCGCGGTGGAGTATTCCAGGTGCCCGGCGACATCTCCTCGGCAGCTTTCTTCCTGGTCGCTGCGTTGCTATTCCCGGAGTCGAACCTGCTGGTGGAAAACGTGGGCCTGAACCCCACCCGGGCCACCTTGCTGGACTTCCTGACGAGTCTGGGCGCCAATGTCCGGATCAGCCGGGTGGACAGTTCGGCGGGCGAGCTGGTGGGAGACGTGCATGTCTCTGGCGGGTCTTTACAGGGAGGCCGAGTAGGCCCGGACCTAGTGCCCGCCTTGATTGACGAGCTGCCGGTGCTAGCGGTGCTGGGCACCCAGACCGAGGAGGGGCTGTCGATTTCCGGCGCCCAGGAGTTGCGGGTGAAGGAGAGCGACCGCATTGCCACGCTGGCCGAGAATCTGCGGCGTATGGGCGCGCGCGTCGAGGAGCGGCCCGACGGGATGGAGGTCCTTGGTGGCCAGCGCCTGCGCGGCGCTCGGCTGGACTCGTTTGGCGACCACCGCATCGCCATGGCGTTTTCCGTTGCGGCACTGGTGGCCGAGGGCGAAACGTTGCTGGACGGGGCCGACGCGGCCCAGGTCTCGTTCCCGGAGTTCTACGACGTGCTGGATCGTGTTGCCGAGCGGTGAGGTCGCTGGTGAGGCCATTCGCCGGGCTCGCGGGGTGATCGGGAAGGAGACTCTGGGAGAGGCTGCGTTGACTCGGCTCGGCGACTGAGTCACCATGAATAGAAGCTCCCATGGGAAAGAAATTCAGGTACTTGCTGCCCAGCCTGCTGCTTCTGGGACTGGTGGGGTACGTCGTCTACAGGATGCGCACCAACCCGGAGTGGCAAGAGTTCGACCTGGCGCAGTTTCAGGCTGCTCTGGGCCGGCTGGATTACGGGATTCTGCTCATCGTCCTGGCCTTGGTGTACTCCACCTACCTGCTGCGCTCGCTGCGCTGGCGGGAATTCCTGCTGCCGATCAAGGCCACTTCGGTGTCCAACCTGCTGACGGCCACGATCATCGGCTTCGGCGGGTTGGCCCTGCTGGGCCGGCCCGGCGAGCTGGTTCGCCCCTACCTGATCGCGCGCAAAGAAGACATTCCGGTGAGTACCCAGATGGCGGTCTGGGTCCTGGAGCGCGTCTACGACCTGTCCATGATCGTCGTGATTGTGGGCGGCGTTAGCTATTTTTCCATGGGGGGCGAAGAGCTCAGCCAGGGCCGCTCCCAAGCCCTGCCGCACATCCGCACCGCCGGGGTGACCATCCTGAGCCTGACGTTGTGCGGCATCGCGGGCCTGGTGCTGTTCCGCCTCTACTGGCAGAGCTGGGTGCCGCGACTACTGGCCTTGATCGGCTTCCTGCCGCCACGCCCGTTGGGGAAGCTGCGGGAGATGTTGGAGCATTTCGGGCAGGGGCTTTCCAGCCTGCGCAGCCGCCGCGCTTTTTTCATGGGACTGCTCTACACCGCGCTGGTGTGGATATCCGTCTCGGCCAGCTTCTTCCTTACGCTGAGAGCGTTCGGGCCGCCGCTGTCCAATTTCAGTTTTCCTGCTGCGGTGCTGGTGATGGGCTTCTCCATTGCCGGCTCGATGCTGCAGGTTCCTGGAATCGGTGGGGGCACGCAGGTGTTTACCATCATCTGCTTGACCGAATTGTTCCAGGTCCGCCCCGAGGTGGCTGCCAGCGCCGCCTTTGTCCTCTGGTTGTTGACCTTCGTTGCCGTGGTTCCGCCGGCGGTGATCTTCTCCATTCGCGAGGGACTCAGCTGGCGCAAGCTGCGCCTGCTGACGGCCCCTGAGTAGCGGATTCCGCCGCCAGCAATCCAGGGGCCGGTGGAGTTGATCCGTCTTCGCCTTTACCTGACGGCTGGCCTCTGGCCCCTGCTATACTGCTGCACGGACGAAATGGGGTTGCGGTGTGCGAAACTGGCGTTGAGCCCTCCACGCCGCAAGTCCGGCGCTCCGCGCTGCTATGAAATGTCCGTTCTGCGGGTACCCGGAAGACAAGGTGGTGGATTCGCGCGAAAGCAAGGAGGGCGAAGCCATCCGCCGACGCCGTCAGTGTCTCCAGTGCCAGCGCCGCTTCACGACCTACGAGCGCATTGACGAAATCCCCTACATGGTGGTGAAGAAGGATGGCCGCCGGGAGAAATTTGATCGGCAGAGGGTGCTGGCGGGCCTGCTGCGAGCCTCGGAGAAGCGCCCGGTCAGCACGGGCAAGCTGGAGAACATCGTCAACGAGGCCGAGGCGCTGGTCATCGAATCTGCTGACCGGGAGCGCTCCACCTCAGAAATCGGGGAGCTGCTGATGGATCGCCTGAAGCGGCTCGACAAGGTGGCTTACGTCCGCTTCGCTTCCGTCTACCTGGACTTCAAGGACATTCGCGAATTCATGACCGAACTGAAAGACCTCCTGAAGGCCAAATAGAAGTCCGTCAGAGCAGGGCCAAAAACAAGAAGGGCCGGCTCATTTGAGCCGGCCCTTCTTGCTTCATGAATGGCCTAAGCAGCCCTGTAATGCCTACCCGCTAATTGGTCTGCAGGAAAATATCGTAATCGGCTCCGAAGTCGGTTTTGTCTCCACCGAAGTCCACAGTCATTAGCCAGGTACCCGGGTCAGTCCACGGATTCAAGAGCAAGGGCGAATCGCCGTTGGCGTCTGTGGTGAACCCACCCCATGTCCAATCCCCGGCCTGGGAGCTAATCCCGATCCTGTAGTTAGAGTTGGGCGGACCGGTGACGTCGATGTTTATACAACCGGGATTACCCGTGCAGTCAAAAGAATTGGACGAAGGAGGCACCGAACTCTGAACAGCGTTCACGGTTGCTGAAATGCCCCCGTTGATTCCGACGTTGCGCGGCATGCCATAGCCGGTGCTCATGTCGAACCCGGCTGTGGTGTCATCGTAACTACCAAGAGCGGATGAGTTGTCTATATCATCCGCCACGGCAATACTCCGGAGGTAACTCCTGGTTGCGGTGTTCGTGCCTTGCCAGTTGGCGGCGGCGAAACCGGCCACGGACGGTGCTGACATCGAGGTGCCGGACATGACTTCGTAGCAGCCGTCATTGCTGGTGGACTCGATGACAAATCCCCCGCCGGTCAGCTCGAGTTCCCTCTCTGAGATTGTCGTGTCGGGGGCAACGATGATGCCGCGGCTGGAAAAGCGGACCGCAATGCGGAACGCATCCAGGGCTCCTACTGCGACGACGTTAGAATAAGACTCCGGGTAACCCATGGTATTGGCACCGGGGCCGCTGTTCCCAGCGGACGAGACAACCAGCGCGCCGGCCGCCACCGCAGCGTCAATCGCGTTCTTCAGGGCGGCGCTAGCAGGGCCGCCAATGCTGATTGTCATGACATCCGGGTCGAATCTTTTTGTCCCGTCCTCGATCCCTCGGACCAAATCGTCTATCCAGCATAGGTTCGTGCAGACCTTCTCCATTCCCAGCGTGGCGCCCGGAGCAGTGCCGAACAGTCCCGCACCGTCCGTGCCGCCATTCGCGCCGGCGGAGCCTGATGTGTGGGTGCCGTGACCATCGTCGTCCTTGCAGTTGTTCTTGATCCTTGGGTTCGTGGCGTTTCGGCAGAAGCTTACGTCGAGGTCCAGGTGGTTCTTGTTGACGCCGGTATCTACTACCAGGAGCTTGACGCCGTTACCAGCGCGGGGTCCCGCAGAGTCGCCGGAAAGCAACAGGGTCTGGTACTCCCGCTGGTCCTGTGGCTCACACGCACGACCCGACGGCGGGTCGTCCGGCGGGTCCACCGGCTGTCCGCCACAATCATCGGGACAGCTCGTCGCATTTTCCTTACCCTTACATACTCCGTCTCCGCAGTAGGGCTTCGCCTGGGGAGTCACCTTCCGGTGGAGTACGCCGAAATGCCGGCGGTTGGTCCTAGGATAGACCCGAGGGACGGGTTCCACGCGTCCACCAAGCCGCTCCACCGCACGGATCTCCCCACGGGTGAGTTCCGCGGAGAATATGCCCTCGCTGCCCGGGGACACGTAGTCGTGTCGCCGCCCCTGCTCACCGATGATCGCCTGGATAGCCTGTTTGTGAGCAGCATCCTGAGCGGTGACAAAAACCCGCCTCTTAGGAGGCTGTGGCGACTGTGCGCTTGCGAGGGTGGCGGACGAAACCACGCCCGCGACCAGGGCAGCGATCATCGCTACCCGAACCCGTTTCGACACCGATGCATTCCGGCGGCCTGGACAGAACCCATCGCTTGGAGCCATCTTTCCTCCCTGATTTTTTCCTGCGGCCGGCTGGGGGGCTGCCGGCGCTTAGCGTTCCGGAGCTGACTTCGTAGTAGAAAGCATTGATATCATTTCCGGGCTAATTCCGTCAATGGTACTAAGGGGCCAGCAGTACCCCCGAGCAGTGCTCCGCAGAGCCACTTCGTTTCCACCAATGAGCTGGAAAGTCCGAGGAATGACTAGCGAAGCATCTCGGCCGAAGCCCTGGCAAACCGCAATACCAGGCCGGGGAAGATGCCCAGGTAGAAGGTAGCCACCGCGGTCAAGCCCAGCACGAAGCTGATGCTGCCAGGCACGCGCTCCACCGGCGCCTCCGTCACTGGCTCGCGCATATACATGACCACCACCACCCGAAGGTAGTAGTAGGCGGCGATGGCGCTGTTGAGCACGCCCAAGATGGTGAGCCCCACCAGGTTGGCGTTCAGCGCGGCGCTGAAAATGTAGAACTTGCCGAAGAAGCCGCCGGTCAGCGGGATGCCAATCAGCGACAGCATAAAAATGGTGAGCACGGCAGCCAGCGCCGGGTGGCGGTGGCCCAGCCCCGTGTAGTCCTCGATAGTGGTGTAGCGCTCGCGCTCGCTGCCGAAATGGCTCACCACCACGAAAGCGCCCACGTTCATGGCACAGTAAGCGGCCAGGTAGAATAGGACTGCGGCCACGCCCAGCTCCGAGCGCGCGGCAAAGGCCACCAGCATGTAGCCGGCGTGGGCGATTGAGGAGTAGGCCAGCATACGCTTAATGTTGGTCTGTACAAGCGCCGCCAGGTTTCCCACGAACATGGAGAGCACGGCCGAAATCCACAGCAGCCAGAACCAGCCTTCGGCCGGCTCCAGCGCTGTCAGAAACACGCGCAGGAACACGGCAAAGGCGGCGGCCTTGGGCCCGGCTGACATGAACGCGGTGACTGGGGTGGGCGAGCCTTCGTACACGTCCGGGGTCCAGACGTGGAACGGAGCGCTGGCTACCTTGAACCCGAATCCGACGAACATCAGCGCCGCCGCTACGGCCGCCAGCGGGCCCGCGCCCTCATTCGCCAGTGTCGTGCGGATGCCTGCCAAGTAAGTGGTGCCGGTAGCGCCAAAAATAAGCGCAATGCCGTAAAGCAGGAAGGCGGTGGCAAACGAGCCCAGCAGGAAATACTTCAGGGCTGCCTCGCTGGACTTGGGTTCGCCGCGGCGGAACCCGGCCAGGATGTAGGTGGCGATGGAGGAAATCTCCAAACCTAGGAAGATCATCACCAGCTCCACCGAGGCTGCCATCAGACACTGGCCGACGATCGACAGCAGCACCAGCGCGTAGTATTCGCCGTGGTGGATCGCGTCGCGTTCCAGGTACTGGAAGGACGTGAACACCACCAGGATTCCGATGAGGATGAACAGGACGCGGAAGAAGATGGCGAACCAGTCGTTGACGATCTGATTGCTGAAGGCGGGTCCCAGATAGCCGGTCTGCACCACTGCCCCGGCCAGCGCCGCCAGCAGCCCCACTACGGCCAGGTAGCCCAGCTTGCGTTTCTGGCGCACAAACGGCTCGGCTACCATGATGGCGGTGCCGAAAACGGTCAGTATCGTTTCGGGCAACAGGCGCAGAAGTTGGAGTCCGTAATCCATCAGTTCCTTGACTCACCGGTTGATTGGTTCATGGACGCATTCTTTTCCGTTAAATGAGCTAACGGATCAATTGGCAACGGATCCATCAACAGAACTCGGTGACGCCCTGCATTGGCTTCTTCCAGAATCTGCTTCGTCGTGGCGTCCATCTTGTTTATGAACATCGGGGAGGCGACACCCATCCAAAGCATTAGAACCAGGGCCGGCACCAGTATAAATTTTTCGCGCAAGCTGGCATCCGGCAGCGCCCGGTTGGCTTCCACGGCTACCTCACCAAAGAAGACGCGCTGGTACATCCACAGCATGTAAGCGGCTGCGAGGATCACTCCGATGGCGGCCACGTAAGCGTAGAGAGGGCGGGCCTGGTAGGCACCCAGCAGCACAAGAAATTCGCCAACAAAGTTGTTCAGCATCGGCAGGCCGACGCTGGACAGCGAGGTGAACAAGAAAAAGCTGGCAAGCATCGGCATGGGCGTGGCTAGGCCCCCAAACTCGCTGATCTGGTGCGTGTGCCGGCGGTCGTAGAGCATGCCCGCCAGCAAAAACAGAGCGCCGGTCGAGACGCCATGGTTCAGCATCTGGTAGACGGCGCCGTCGAGCGCCTGCTGGTTGAAGGAGAAAATGCCCAGCACCACAAATCCCAGGTGGCTGACCGAACTGTAGGCAATGAGCTTCTTCAAGTCGGGTTGGACCATAGCCACAAGCGCGCCGTAGATGATGCCGATCAAGGCAAGAACAATAATGGGCACAGCGAGCGAGCGTGAGGCTTCCGGGAACAACGGCAGGCAGAAACGCGCCAGCCCGTAGGTGCCCATCTTCAGCAGCACCCCGGCCAGGATCACCGAGCCGGCCGTAGGCGCTTCCACGTGCGCGTCGGGTAGCCATGTGTGCAGCGGAAACAGCGGCACCTTAATGGCAAAGGCCAGGAAAAACGCCAGGAACAGCCAGACCTGCTGCGAGCCCTCCCAGAGGAACTCGCCCGACTGCACCCCGGCCAGAATCTCGGTGAAATCAAAGGTGCCGGTGGCGTTGTAGAGCCAGATGATGGCCACCAGCATCAGCACGGAGCCGGCGAAGGTGAACAGGAAGAATTTCACCGCCGCGTAGACCCGCCGCTCATGCCCCCATACCCCGATGATGAAGTACATGGGCACCAGCGAGACTTCCCAGAAGACATAGAACAGGAACAGATCCAGAGAGACAAACACCCCGATCATGCCGGTCTCGAGCACCAGCATCAGGAAGAAAAACTCCTTCACCCGCGATTGGATGGATCGCCAGGATGCCAGCATGGCGATCGGGGTGAGGAACGTCACCAGCAATACCAGCCAGAGGCTGAGGCCGTCCAAGCCAATGTGGAAGCGGATGGGCGGCGACGTGATCCACGGGCGGTCCACCTCAAACTGCCAGCCGGCGTCGCCCGCCGGAAACTGAGCGGCCAGAGGCAGCGAAAGCAGGAAGGCGAGCAGCGCGGCGCCGAGCGCCAGCCGGCGTACGAGTTCCTTTTCTCGGCCGGGCACGGCCAGCAGGGTCAGCGCGGCGGCCACTGGCAGGAACAGAACTGCGACCAAAAGCCAGCTCATCTTATCTCGCCCACAGACTCATAAAACTGATAACTGCCAGCACACCGATCACCACCCAGCCGGCATAGCTGCGGATGTTGCCCGACTGCACCCGGCGCACCGAAGCCCCAAGGCCGCGAGCGCCACTGGCCACGCCATTCACCGCCCCGTCAATCATGGCCACGTCCATGACCCGCCACAGGAACCGCGTCGAGCCCACCACAACCGGCCGCACGATCACCGCCTGGTACACCTCGTCCACGTAATACTTGTTCAGTGCCGCGCGGTACAGCGCGCCGGCGGCCTCGGCGGCACGCTGCGCCAGCGCCGGGCGCCGAACGTAAAGCAGGTAAGCCAGCCCGATGCCAGAGAGTCCAACCAGGACCGCCACGCCCGTGAGCGCCCGTTCCAGTCCGAGATGTTCCCCCGCCGGAGCTGCCGGAATCGCGCCCGCTGAGGTGCGGAAGACGGGGGCCAGAAATGCCTCAAAGCGGTTGTGACCCCACCAGGCGTGCGGCCAGCCGATCCAGCCGCCGATCACCGAGAGCACTCCCAAGATCATCAGCGGCACGGTCATTGCCGGCGGCGACTCGTGGGGGTGGTGCGCGGCCTCACTGCGCGGCTCTCCGTGGAAGGTCAGGAAAAAGAGGCGGAAGACGTAGAACGCGGTCATCCCAGCGGTCACCGTGCCCAGGAGCCAGAGCGCCCAATGCCCGTACGCAGAAGCCGCCGGGGTGGTCTTCCACAGGATTTCGTCCTTGCTGAAAAAGCCGGCCGTCAGCGGGAAACCCGAGATAGCCAGCGAGGCGGCCAGGAAGCTCCAGTAGGTGTAGGGCACAAAGCGTTTGAGCCCTCCCATGCGGCGCAGGTCCTGCTCGCCTCCCACCGAGTGAATGACGCTGCCGGCGCCCAGGAACAGCAGCGCCTTGAAGAAGGCGTGGGTGATCAGGTGGAAGATGCCGGCGCCGAAGGCGGCCACGCCGCAGGCCAGGAACATGTAGCCAAGCTGGCTTATGGTGGAGTAGGCCAGGACGCGCTTGATGTCGGTCTGTATCAGGCCGATGGTGGCGGCATAGAGAGCAGTCACGCAGCCGATGAGGCCAACGGCGAATAACGCCAGCGGTGCGTGCGTGAACAGCACATGGGAGCGCGCGACCATATAGACGCCTGCGGTCACCATGGTCGCGGCGTGGATCAGCGCGCTGACCGGCGTGGGGCCCTCCATGGCGTCCGGCAGCCAGACGTAAAGCGGAAGCTGCGCCGACTTTCCGGCGGCCCCCACCAGCAGTAGCAAGCAAATCACGGTGAGCATCCCCGGCTCACCCACCGATTCCACCGGCATCTGGGCAACCTGCGGAAAAACCCAGCCAAAATCCAGGCTACCCAGAGGCTTCTGTTGTGTCCCCGTTGGCAGCCAGTACATTATTAGCAGCGCCAGGACAAACCCAAAGTCGCCTATGCGGTTGACGATGAACGCCTTCTTGCCGGCGTCAGCCGCCGATTTTCGAATGAAGAAAAAGCCGATCAACAGGTAGGAGCACAGGCCCACGCCTTCCCAGCCGACAAACATCAGCAGGTAATTGTTGGCCAGAATCAGCGTCAGCATGAAAAACATGAACAGGTTCAGGTAGGCAAAGAAGCGGTAGTAGCCCCCCTCGTGGGCCACATAGCCCACCGAGTAGATGTGGATAAGCAGGCCCACCCCGGTCACCATCAGCATCATCACTGCGGAGAGCTGGTCCAGGTAGAGGGAGAAGTCAACCCGAAAAGCACCGGCCACAATCCAGGAGGGAAGCTTTTCCAGGTAGGGCGTGGGGTTCGGCTCGTACCAGCGGAAAAAGGTGAAAAAGGCCCAGGCGCAGGAGAGGGCAATGCTGCCGACGCCGACCGTGCTGACGAAGCGGCGGGAACGGCTGCGGCCAAGCAGGCCGTTCACCACCGCGCCCAGCAGCGGCAGCAGTGGGATCAGTGCGAGATGGTAGGAACCGGGCAAATTCTTCGTTGCTCCATTCGGAGGACGTCCTGAAGGGCGCGGCTACCTCAGAACTTCATCAGCTCCAGATCGTCTACGTTCAGAGAGTCGCGGTTGCGGAACACTGTGATGATGATCGCCAGCCCGACCGCGGCCTCGGCGGCGGCCACCACCATGACGAAGAAGACAAAGACCTGGCCGCTAAGCTCCTCCAGCAGGTACGAAAAGGCCACGAAGCTGAGGTTTACTGCGTTCAGCATCAGCTCGATGGACATAAAAATGGTGATGATGTTGCGCTTGAACAGGAAGCCCGCCACGCCCAGCGCAAACAGCACAGCGCTCAGTAGCAGGTACCAGGAGATGGGCACCATCAGTGTTTCCTCTGGGCTAGCACCACCGCTCCCATGATCGCCACCAGGATGAGCACCGAGGTGACCTCGAACGCCAGCAGGTACTGGTAAAAGAGCAGCCGGCCGATCTTTTCCGTGCTGCCGACGAAGCTGCCAAAAATCACCGCCTGCGGGTACTCCCGGTGCAGCAAGCGCGCGAACTGGACCAGAAACAGCAGGACCAGCAGGACCAGCGGCAGCCCCAGCAACCGCGCCAGCCGGGACCGGTTCGTTCGTACCTCCTCACCTGCATTCAGCAGCATGATCACGAACACGAACAGCACCATGATGGCCCCGGCGTACACAATCACCTGCACGGCCGCAATGAACTCGGCGCCCAGCAGCAGGTAGAGCACGGCCAGCGCGCCCATGACACCGATCAGCGACAGAGCGCTGTAGATGGGGCGGCGCGAAAGCAGCAGGTTCAGAGCCGCCCCTATGGCGATGCCCGCGAAGATCAGAAACAGCACTTTTTCCATGGATCGCTTCTGTAGTCCGCTAAATGTAGCCCTCAGCCCGCAGCGCGACGATGAGCCCGGTAATCAAAATATTGGCCGCCGCCACCGGCAGCAGCAATTTCCAGCCAATAGACATCAACTGGTCATAGCGGAAACGCGGGAGAGTCCAGCGCACCCATATGAAAAAGAAGAGGAAGACCATCACCTTAGCGGCAAACCAGAACAAAGGTTCGGCCGCGGCCGCAAACCCGTCGTGAAGGAAGCCCAGCCCGATCCCCGCCAGCACCAGAGCCAGCGCCGTGACCACGAGCAACCCGAAGGGCCGGCCGCTGCTCGGCTCAGTGGTTAGGATGGCGGCTTTTGTCCGCCGCAGTTCACGCTCCACGACCTTTCGCTGGTAGCTATGCCGCACTGTCCACAGGATGGCGCCTGCGATCCCCGGGAGCACGACCACCGGCACGTAGCGCAGCCAATCCCAGGGAAGCGGACGCAGCCAGCCGCCAAAGAACAGGATAGTGGCCACCGCCGAGCCCGTCACCATATGGGCATATTCGGCAGTGAAGAACATGGCAAACTTCAGGCTGCTGTACTCGGTGTGAAAGCCGGCCACCAGCTCGGTTTCCGCTTCCGCTAGGTCGAAGGGCAGGCGGTTAGTTTCGGCGAAGGCCGCGACAAGAAACACCATAAATGCAATAACTTGCGGCAAGATGTTCCACCTGGGGATGAAGCCCAGCCAATAGCCTGACTGGGCATCGACGATGCCCCGCAGGCTCAGCGTTCCAGAGAGAATCAGCACGCCGACCACGGCGAAGCCCATGGCCAACTCGTAGCTGATCATCTGGGCCGAGCTGCGCAGACCGCCCAACAAGGAGTACTTGCTCCCGGAGGACCAGCCGGCCAGGGCCACGCCATAGACCCCCAACGAGGTGACCGCCAGCACGAAGAGCAGTCCGATGTTCAGGTCGGTGATCTGCATCCAAGTCTTCTGGCCGGCGATCTCCACCTGAGGGCCGAAAGGGATGACGGCGATGGACATCAGCGCCAGCGCCACGGCCAGGAATGGCGCCAGAAAGTAGATGGGCCGGTCCACCTGAGCCGGCGCGGTGTCCTCCTTAAAGATGAATTTCACCAGGTCGGCCAGCGGCTGCAGCAAGCCGTGGGGGCCGACGCGATAGGGGCCCCAGCGCGACTGGATGTGTGCGGCGAGTTTGCGCTCCAGCCAAACCAGGTAGGCCAGCAGCGTCAGCAGGACAAACAACACTACGGGGATTTTTAGCAGCGTGACGATGAGGAACGAGCGGCTCATCCCTCAGTGATGCCTCGCGCGGACTTTCGGCGCCTGCCGTTCAACCGCACAGGCCGGCACGCCGGCTATGGCCATGCTTTCTGCAACATGCGGCGCGTGCATAGGGGCATCCGCTCGGAACCCTGCTAGTCCCCAAGGCCCGGTGGATTCTTGTGGAGATCCTTCTCCACCACAGAATTGAGGGTGTTACTGTACCTTCCGAGGGTTCCCGAAGTAAACAGGGTGTCGTTGGCCGAGTAAATCAGGTCGGGCCGTTCGCGGTGGGGCACGCGCCCGTCCAGAGGCAGGGCGGGGACGGCGCCACCCGTCAGCAAGGTGGCCATCGGCAGCTGGTAGCCCTTCACCAGCTGCCGGATTTCTTCAAACAGTTCTTCGCTCTGTGTGGGCCCCAGATCCACGCCCATCTCTTTGGCGATGAGGCCCAGGATTTCCAGGTCCGGCTTGGGGCCGTTGACGGTCAGCGCCTTGTTCAGGCGCTGCACCTCTCCGCAAGTATTTGTGACCGTACCGGGAATCTCGTAGGCGCTCGAAGCTGGCAGCACCACGTCGGCGCGCTCGGCAGTTTCGGTCAGGAACAGGTCCTCGACGACCAGGAACGTGCGGCCCGGCTCCAGGGGATAGCGCTTGACGGGATTGGCTCCAACGACATAGAGCGCGCTCAGCTCGCCGCGCTGGGCTGCGGCCATCATTTCATCCAGCGCCAGCCCCGGAGCTTCCGGCACCAGGCCCTTCCAGCGTTCTTCGAAGCGCCTCCGGCCAGCCGTGTCAGCCAGCGGCAGGTAGCCTGGCAGCAGGTCGGGGAACAGTCCCATGTCGGCGGCGCCCCTGGAATTGTTCGAGTCGGCCAGGGCAAGGTATCTCGTGGTCCCTTCCATCGTGTCGCCGAAGCGCACCAGGCAGGCCACATCCTGACCCTTCACCTCGGAGCCAAACACCATGACCAGGTCCTTCTCGGTGCGGAGCCGCTCGCGGAAGCTGTTCCACGACTCACGGTCGGCGCTGGCGGGCAATGCCTCGTCGCGCCCACCCAGGAATTCCAGCGCCGCGCCCTCCTCGCCCCGCCGGATCAACTGGACCCCGCCCCCAGCCGCGGCCTGTCGCTCCAGTTTGATTTGCTGTCGGTTGATGAGGAACAGCCGCCCGCGATTGAGGCGCACGTTGGTCCGGATATTCCAGGCCAGCATCGGATGCTGGTCGGTGAGGTTGTTACCGATCAGCAGGACGGCCGGGGCGGTGAGCAGGTCGGCGGAGGTGGCCAGCGGCCGGGGGTTGCTCAGCCGCCCGCTGAGCGCGTCCATCAGGGCCGGGTAGTCGGCGCTGCGGTGATGGTCAATAGTATTGGTGCCGAGCGCCAGCCGGGCGAACTTCTGCAGGCAATAGCCAGCTTCATTGCTACTGTGGCTGGAGCCCACCACGCCAGACGCCTGCCCTTGGCTGCGAAGTTCCTGGAAGCGGCGACTCACTGCGGCCAGTGCTTTGGCCCAGGAGACCGGTGCCAGTTGGCCGTCCTTGCGCAGCAGCGGCTGCGTGAGCCGTCCCGGGTGGTCGAGGAAGTCGTAGGCGTAGCGCCCCTTGATGCAGAGGAACTCGCCGTTAATCCCGCTGTGGTCGCGGTTGTTGGCGCGCAGGATGCTGTTATTGCGCACGCTGAGCGTCGTCTTGCAGCCGTCTCCACAGTGCGTGCAGATCGTGGGCACGTAACGGATTTCCCAGGGGCGCGCCTTGTGGCGATAGGCGCCGCTGGTCAGCGCGCCCACCGGGCAGATATCGATGCAGGCGCCGCACTCTTCGCACTCCAGGTGATTGCCACGGTTGGGAGCAATCTCGGAATGGGCGCCTCGGTTCATCACTCCCAGCGCGCCCACATCCATTCCCTCGTCGCACACCCGCACGCAGCGGAAGCACAGGATACAGCGCGGGGCGTCGAAGTAGACCACCGGCGACCACTGCTGCTCATTGACGTGCAGCTTTTCCTCGCGGAAGCGGCTGCCCCCGGCGCCGTAGCGGAAGACCATGTCCTGCAATTCGCACTCGCCGCCTTTGTCACAGACAGGGCAGTCCAAAGGATGGTTGGTGAGCAGGAACTCCAGGGTGGATTTGCGCGCCAGCTTTACCTTTTCCGTGTTGGTCCGCGCCACCATACCCTCAGCTACGGGCACGGTGCAGGCGGTCTGCAGCTTGGGCGCCTTCTCGATTTCCACCACGCACATGCGGCAGGCGGCTTGCAGCGACAACCCGGGGTAGTAACAAAACGATGGGACCTCGATGCCCTCGCGTTTTGCCGCTTCAATCAGCAGGGTCCCGGCAGGCGCCTGGACCTGCCTGCCGTCGATCGTCAGAGTTACCAAGTCAGCCACCAGGTCAGCCCCCAGGTCAGCTATGGATTCCGTGTTGTCCTTCGAACCGGCAGGGTCTGCCGTTCAGATGATCCTCAAATTCGTGGCGAAAGTACTTCACGATGCTGATGGTCGGCATGGCAGCAGCGTCGCCCAGCGGGCAAAAGGTCCGGCCCAGGATGTTGTGAGCCAGCTCGCCGATCAACTCCACGTCGTCCGAGACACCCTCGCCGCGATGCAGGCGCGCCAGCATCTTGTGCAGCCATGTGGTTCCTTCGCGGCAGGGAATGCACCAGCCGCAGGATTCGTGGGCGTAGAACTTCATGATGCGCAGCGCCACCTGTACCATGCAGGTGTCCTCGTCCATCACCACCACGCCGCCCGAGCCCAGAAAGGAGCCGAGCTTGGCCAGCGAGTCAAAGTCCATGGGGATGTCCAGGTGCTCTTCCACCAGGATCGGAGTCGAGGAGCCGCCAGGAATCACCGCCTTCAGCTGCTTGCCGCCGGGAATGCCGCCCCCCACGTCGTAAATCATGGTGCGAAGCGGCATGCCCAGGGGCAGCTCGTAGACACCCGGACGGTTGACGTGCCCGCTGAGCGCGAACAGGCGCGTGCCGCCGTTCTTGGGCGTGCCCAGGCTGTGGAACCAGTCGCTGCCGTGCAGGATGATGTGCGGAACGGCGGCGAACGTCTCCACGTTGTTCAGCACCGTCGGGCACTGGTAGAGGCCCGCCACCGCTGGGAAGGGCGGGCGAATGCGCGGGATGCCGCGCTTGCCTTCCAGTGATTCCAGCAGCGCCGATTCCTCGCCGCACTCGTAGGAGCCGGCCCCGGTGTGGGTGGACAGGTGGAAGTCAAATCCGCTGCCTTGGATGTTATGGCCCAGAATGCCACCTGCGTGAGCTTCCTCGATGGCCCGATCCATGATTTTGATCAGGTATCGGTATTCGCCGCGGATGTAGATGTAGCCTTGGTGGGAACCCACGGCCAGACCAGCGATCAGCATGCCCTCGATGAGCTGGTGCGGGTCGTATTCCATCAGCAGCCGGTCCTTACAGGTGCCCGGCTCCCCTTCATCGGCGTTGCAGACGATGTACTTCGGTTTGGGCGACTGGCGGGGGAGGAAGCCCCACTTCATCCCTGCCGGGAAGCCGGCGCCGCCCCGGCCGCGCAGGGCCGACTTCTTCACCTCCTCGATGATACCCTCCGGCGTCATCTGGAGGGCTTTGCCCAGAGCCTGGTAGCCCTCCAGCGACCGGTAGGTTTCGAGCGAGGCCGAGTTCGGCAGCCCGAAGCGCTTGCTGACCATCTTAACTTCTAGCGGGTGTCCCATTTTTCCGCAGCTTTTCCATCAATTCGTCGAACTTTTCCGGGGTCACCTCGTGGTGGAAATCATAGTTCACCTGGAGGGCGGGCGCCCAAGAGCAAGCTCCGAGGCACTCGACTTCTTCCAGGGAGAACATCCCATCACCGCTGGTCTGGTTGTGCTTCAGGCCCAGCTTCTGCTGCACGTGTTCGTAGAGGCGGTAGGCCCCGCGCAGCATGCAGGAGATGTTGGTGCAGACCTGGACGTGATAGTTGCCGGCCGGCTGGCGGCGCAGCATGGAGTAGTAGCTGACCACCTCCTCCACCTGCAGCTCGCTCAGCTCCAGGCGCGCGGCGATTTCGGCAATGATCTGGGGGCTCAGGGAACCCATCTCGTCCTGGGCCCAGAGCAGCATGGGGATCAGAGCCGAGCGCCGCACCGGGTAGCGCGCCAGCAACTGCTCAAAGCGCGCTTCCAGTGGATCGCTAAAACGCATCCGGATTGCTGGCTGAACGCCGTTGCCGCTTGAGGACATGCGTGGTAGCGGCGCCCTTCAGGGCGCCATCTTCTTGGCAGGCTGAAACCTGCCGCTAGGCCGCCGGGCCACTACCGGTCAATCTCGCCCAGCACGATGTCAATCGAGGCGATGGAGGCCACTACGTCGGCGATCAACCGCCCTTCGACCATTTTCGGTAAGGCCCGCAGGTTGGCAAACGATGGTGCGCGCACGTACATCCGGTAGGGCTGGCTGGTGCCGTCGCTGACAACGTAGTAGGCCATCATGCCCCGTGGCGACTCCACCGCCTGGTAAACCTCCCCGGGCGGGACGCGGAAGCCCTCGGTGACAATCTTAAAGTGGTAAATGAGGGCCTCCATCTCGGTCTTCATCTTCTCCCGCTCCGGCAACACGATGTGCGGGGCCTCAGCCATGGTCGGGCCTTCCGGCAGGCCCTCGAGGGCCTGCCGCACAATCTTGACGCTCTCCCGCATCTCCTCCAGCCGTACCAAGTAGCGGGCATAGACATCGCCTTCGGTCCGCACCGGCACCTGGAACTGGAACTTGTCGTAGGAGCTGTAGGGATTGCTCTTGCGCAGGTCCCACGCAACGCCGCAGGCGCGCAGGGTGGGACCGGTGACTCCCAGGGCGATCGCGTCCTCTCCCGAGATGTAGCCCACGCCGCGGGTGCGGCCGATCCAGATGCGGTTCTCGGTCAGGAGCGTCTCGTACTCGTCAATCCGGTCCGGGAAATAGGAGAGGAACTTGCGGATGCGCTCAAAGAAACCCAGTGGCGGCGGCAGCGCCACCCCGCCCACCCGGAAATAGCTGGTCATCATCCGCTGGCCGGAAGCCATTTCGAAGATGCTCAGCAACTCCTCCCGCTCGCGGAAACAGTAAAGGAAGACGGAGGCCGCGCCGATGTCCAGAGCATGCGTTCCCAGCCAGACTAGGTGGCTGTTCAGTCGCGTCAGTTCGTTCAGCAGGACCCGCAGCCACTGGGCGCGGGGCGGCACCTCAAGCCCCAGAAGCTTCTCCACCGCCAGCACGTAGCACAGGTTGTTGGTCAGCGGGCAAAGGTAGTCAATGCGGTCCGTCAGGGTGATGGCCTGGGAGTAGGTTTTGCCTTCGGCGGTCTTTTCGATGCCGGTATGCAGGTAGCCAATGTCGGGGCTGCACCGCACCACGGTCTCCCCGTCCAGTTCCAGAATCAACCGCAGCACGCCGTGGGTGGAGGGATGATGCGGCCCCATGTTCAGGGTCATGGTCTGGGTGCCGGGCGGGGGACTGACGACGGGAGGCATCTAACGAATCCCCTCGGTGGGAAAATCCTTTCGCAGCGGGTGGCCTTCCCAATCGTCGGGCATCAGAATGCGCTTGAGATTTGGATGACCACTGAAGCGCACCCCGAACAGGTCGAACACCTCGCGTTCGTACCAGTCGGCCGCCGGCCACACCGACACCACCGAATCCACCCGCGGGTCTTCCCCTCCCACCTGCACCGCCAGACGCAAGTGTTTCCACTCCGTGAGGGAATACAGCTGGTAGACCAGGCGGAACCTCGGCTCGACCGGATACCCGTCAGTGGCTGTGATGCTGGAAAGTAGAGGATAGCCGCGGGCGCGGAACCATTCGCAGGCGGCCGCAATCTTGTCGGCGGCCACCTCCAGGGTCAGCTCCCCGCGATCGTCCCGCCCCCCGACCAGGATCGAGGGGTCATGCGATTCGAGCGCCTCGGCCTCGGGGAACTGCTGGATCTGGTGGGGAACCATTATTCACCAGGGCCTGCTTGGGACCAGTCCAGCGCGCCCTTCTTCCAGACGTAGACAAATCCGGAGAAGATGACCACCATGTAGATGACCATCTCCACGAGCCCAAACAGCTTCAACTCGCGCAAGATGACTGCCCATGGGTAAAGGAATACGGCTTCCACATCGAACAGGATGAACAACATGGCCACCAGGTAAAACTTCACGCTGAACCGCTGGCGAGTATCACCCACCGGCACCATGCCCGACTCGTAGGGCATCAGCTTGGCCGGTGTCGGAGCGTGCCGCCCCAGCAGCGACGACAGCGCCAGCATGCCCCCGGCAATGATTAAGACGAAGGCCCCGTGCAACAGCACGGGCAAGTAGCTTTGCAAGTAGCTGCCCGGCATGGCATAATCCTCTGCCGCCCGCGGGAGACGTTGCGTATAATGGCGTCCCCCGAACAGAGGGCCAAACCAGGGCACTATACTGTCGGGCGGGCAAATTTGCAAGTTGCAGGGCTTGCAGGATGATTTTCGGCTACAACACGGACGTCAAAGCGGGGGACACGGTTTACCACGTACAGACGGAGGACCGTGGAGAGAAACACCCGGTGATTGATTCAGTCATCTACATGGGTGGCCGAATCGTGGATCGCCGCCGGACGGCTTACCAGCCTGGCGAGACAAGACCGGAGCAATTGCAGGAGATGGTGAAGCAGCAACACCGCGAACTTGTGGAAGCCATCCGGGGGGGAACTTACGTGCCACCCGAGAAACCTCCACCGCAGGCTGCGCCGGCCAAACAACCCGCTCCGGCACCTTCCGCTCCCGCCTCGGCCGCGCTGGAGCTGACCAACGCGCGCGACATCGAGCAAGACGGCCGGCTGCTGTTCCGGTTGCAGGTCCGGGATCGGGCCAACGGCCAGCCGCTCGCGGGCGTCGTGGTCCGCGCGGTGCTCGCCCCTGGCGAAGACCAGGAAACGCGCGGCGAGGCCACGGCATCGGCTGAAGGGACGGCCGAGATCCACTTCGATTCGCCTTCGGCGGAGGAGGCATTGGTGCTGTTCCAGGCCGCCTCCGGGGGAGCCTCCGAAGTTTTGAAGTTTCGGCTCCTGCGCGATCCCGAGCAGTAAGTTGGGGTGCGCGAGTGATTGAGATTGCCATTAATGGGGAAGTTCGCTCGGTGCCGAAGGGCACCTCCCTGGAGGCCCTGGTTCGCCTTCTGGAGCTCCCGGGCGACCGCGTGGCCATCGAACACAATCGGGGAGTGGTCCACCGCGGCCGATGGCCGGTGGTGCAGTTGGGGGAAGGCGATCAGGTGGAAATTGTGCGGTTCGTGGGAGGCGGCTAATCGGCCGGGAGTCAGGCCCGATGTTTCCAGTCAGTTAACCCGGGATCAATTTTCCTGCTTGACAGCTTTAACAGCAGCCAAGTAGCTTGTTTCAAACACGGAGCTTAGAATATGTTCCGCTCGGACCAAAGTTTCACCAGCGAGGAAGTCGCCACCCTGGCGCGTGTCACGGCCCGGCAGCTGCAGTGGTGGGATGAGCGGGGAGTCGTTTCCCCCGAGCACCAGGGGCACCGGCGCCGCTACCGGCTGGAAGAGCTGATTGAAGTGGCGGTGATTGCCGAACTGCGCAACAAAGGCTTTTCCCTGCAGAAAATTCGCCGGGTGCTGCGCTTCCTGCACCGCGAACTGGGACGGCGCCTCTCCGACGTACTGCGTCCCAGCTCCGAGTACCACCTGCTGACCGACGGTCGCAACATCTTCCTCGCCGACAGCCAGCGCAAGATCGTGGACCTGCTGAAAAACTCGCGCCAACCCATCATCTCGGTCTGCATCACGGACCAGGTGAGGCGCCTGGCGGCTGAGTTCAAGCAGGGGGACATGTTTCGCAAGCGGCCCGAGCGCGAGCTGCCGGCCCGCGGCGCCGCGGTTCGTGGCCGTCGTCGCGGGGCCTGAGCCACCCGCAGCAGGCTAAGTAGAGATTCTTTGGTTCCGGAGCCGGGGAGACTCCCGGTCCATTCCAGCCACGCGCTAGTCCAGCCCGTTCAGCAGGTGACCCAGCTTGTCGCGTTTGGTCTTCAGGTAGAGGCGCCGCGTTCCGTTCGCAAGGGCCTCACAGGCGACCCGCTCCCGCACCCGGATGCCGGCCTCTTCCAGGGCCCGTACCTTGTGGGGGTTGTTGGAGAGCAGGCGGACCGAGCCCACACCGAGGTGGCGCAAGATGGCGGTTGGCAGCGCATAGTCGCGCAGGTCAGCGGCGAAGCCCAGCCGCCGGTTCGCTTCCACCGTGTCCACGCCACGGTCCTGCAGCTCATAGGCTTGGAGCTTGTTCATCAGTCCGATGCCGCGCCCTTCCTTGTGCTCGTAAATGAGCAGGCCGCATCCTTCGGCGGCGATCTTACGGAGGGATAACTCGAGCTGGTCGCGGCAGTCGCAGCGCAGCGAACCGAACACGTCCCCCGTGAAGCATTGGGAATGAATTCGCACCAGCGGTGCTTCGGCTGCTGCCGGCTCTCCCATCACCAGCGCCACTGCGGCCTCTTCTCCTTGCTGGAACCCGAAAATGCGGAAGTGCCCGTATTGGGTGGGGAAATCCGCCTCTCCAACCTTCTGGACTGTTGCCGTGGGCTGTGCCTCCATGCGTGTTCGCCATTATAATGCATGCAGCGTGAATTGAGCCGGGCCGGGCCGACCCACCCAATCTACGGATTGAGTCGAGGAGGCCGAGCTGCCGGGCCCGGCCTTAAGGATTTGCTGAGTATTAGCCGGCTCGCAACGTGCGATGGGTTTGGAATCTCAACAGCAACTGTTGGTTACGCTGCTGGTAAAAGTTGGAGTTGTGGCTTCCCTGGCCAGCATCCTGGTGCGTTCGGCGCCGTTCAAAGCGCTGCTGTTCCGGGAGCGGCGAGCCCTGGCCCAGAGTGTGCAACTGGGGTTGTTCTTGGGAGTGACCTTTGGGTTGGGAGTGGCCGTGCGCGTGCTCTTGAAGTATAAGGCGCCGGACCTGGGCCTGGAAGGCGCCCTGCTGGCCGGCCTGTTGGGGGGCGGGGTTGCTGGAGTCGTGGCTGGAGCTGTGGTGGCGCTGCCGGCATTGCTCAGTGGTGAGTGGGTGGCGCTGCCCGTGCTGGTGGTGGTAGGCCTGCTAGGCGGGGTGGCTCGCCGTCTCTGTTCGGAAGTGGAAGAGCTCTGGCACTTCTCTCCGTTCGTGGACATGAACATTTACCGCTGGTACCAGCGGCGCTTCGGCAAGCCCCGCGGCGACTGGCAGATGATGTTCTTCCTGTTTATTGTGGCGCTCCAGGCCGGCTACCTGCTGCTCGGTCGCCTCTCCGAGGGACGCCTGTATTACCTGGATCCTGCCAACAACCTGCTATTTTACCTCGACTCGGCCAACAACCCGCTGAAGGTGGCCATCGTGTTGGCCAGCATTGCCTGCGTGGCGATCCCGATCAAGATCTGGAACAACACCCGCAACGAGATCATGCTGGAGGAACACCGCCGCCTGCTGGTGGAAGCACGCATGGACGCCCTCACCAGCCAGATGCACCCCCACTTTTTGTTCAATGCGTTGAACTCGATCTCCTCGCTGGTCCGCCTGAATCCGGAGTTGGCCCGCCGGATGATTCAGAAACTCTCCAACATCCTGCGGCGGTTGCTGCGCCGGCAAGAGACGTTCGCCTCGCTCGGCGAAGAGCTCAGTTTCATTGACGACTATTTGGATATCGAGGTCGTGCGGTTCGGTGCCGAGAAGTTGCAGATTGTCAAGGAACTGGACGGGGAGACGCTGGAGATGCAGGTGCCGAGCATGATCCTCCAGCCCATCGTGGAAAACAGCATCCGGCACGGGCTCAGCCCGCGGCTGGCGGGCGGGGTGGTGCGGATTCGCAGCACATGCCGCGACGGGCGGCTGCTGCTGGCGGTGGAAGACAACGGCGTCGGGATGAGGACCGAGGCCCTGGCTCAGTCAAGTGATCGCGGCATCGGCCTCAGCAACGTCCAGGAGCGGCTGCGGGTGCTCTACGGCACCGACTTCGGATTCCACATCAGTTCCGAGCCGGGGCGGGGAACTCGGGTGGAGATGGAGCTGCCCGAGGTTGCCGTGCCGGCAACGGCAACGCGTTCGGTCGCGCAGCGGGTCGGGTGAAGTTGACGATGTGCTCCGGTTTGACGCTCACCGGGATCAGAACCTGTACCGCTTCTGCTTGCTGTGCGGCACGGTGTCGTGGCGGCGCGGTGGCCGTTTGCGCTCTACTGCCTGCGTAGCTCCCGATGCACCGTGTCCATCTTCTGCTGATTGACGGATGGTGTTCAGCCTCGGTACGATAACGAGAGTGGTCCCCATCGTCTAGCCCGGCCTAGGACATCGCCCTTTCAAGGCGGAAACGCGGGTTCGAATCCCGCTGGGGACACCACTCATCCCGCAACAGTTACGGACTCGGGCTCTGGTAACGCCCCCCGGGTGGTAAAGCCTGGGTAACACAGACTGCCGAAAACCGCGTCTAGGCTTTGGACGGCCTCAGCCAAGAACGCCGGCGAAAGGTGCTGGTAGCGAGCTGCCATTCTCAGATCCTTGTGGCCGAGCAGTTGGGCTACCGTGTGAATGTCAGCTCCCTTCATTCGCATCCAGCTTGCCGCCGTATGGCGCAGATCGTGGAAGCGGAAGTCCTCAATCCCCGCTTTGCGGCAGGCCCGCGCAAAGGCCGTGCTCACCTGTTCAGGCGTCACGTCAGAGAAGAGGCAGTCGCTGGGCTTTGTGTGTGCGCCGAAGGGAAGCGACCGGAGCACGGCCAGGGCGGTTTCGTTGAGGTACACGATGTGACCCTCTCCGTTCTTGGTCTGGGGCAGCAGAACGCGATGATGGGCCATATCCACGTCCAGCCAGCGAAGCCCCAGGATTTCGCCCCGGCGCATCCCTGTGCTCACGGCCAGGGCTACGGTGGGCCGCAGCCATTCGAGGCAAGCTTCCAACAGCACCCGTAATTCCGTGGGTTGGAGGTATCGCACCCGACCAGCGGGGACCTTGGGCGCTTTCACACCCTGAGTCGGATTGACCGGGATGATCTCCCACTCGACGGCGAGCCGCAGCAGGTGCTTCAAAATGTTCAATTCCTTTTGCACCGTATGTGCCGAAACTTCCGTGCCGCGCTTGGTCACATATCGCTGTGCGTCTACCTTGCGGACGGCGGCAATCCGACCCGGCAAGAAGGGCGTGAGGTGTTGGCGGACAATGAGATTCTCCCGTTCAAGAGCCTTGGGCGTGAGTCGGGCTTTCTGGTGGGTAAGGAAGCGTGCTGCTACCTCGGCAAACGTATCTTTGCCGGGTGGGGTAAAGCCCAACGTCTTAGCCTGCTCCACTCGCAGCTTCTCAGTGCCGCGAGCAAGCCGTGCCTGTTCGAGGGTCTTGGCATCTGTCTTCCGGTATCGCCTTCTGCCCTGAGCGTCAAACCAGCTTGTCCAGTACCCAGGCCTGTCTTTCCGTGTGTAGACACCATCCGAGTAAGTTTTGGCCATGTCTACCTCCTCCTTCTTCGAGCCATTTGCGTGCTTCCTATCCCTCCACTACCTCTCGGCCTGCCGCCCAGCTGTCCCTAGCGAGCCTTACCTTCCGGACTTACTGCTGTGGGGACTTCCTTTTGCCTCGCCGACCCTTGTGCTTTCTCAGCCGTTCCTGCCGCCACTGGGGGCCGTGCTGCGCCCACCACCGCCGCTTATACTCTCTCTGGGTGGGAGAAGAGCAATCAGTGGAACAGAACCTCGTCCGCCGTCTTCGGTGAAGGAAATAAGGGGTCGGGCAACCGTTCCCCCTGTTCGCGCAGATTGCAAGTTGCCGTGAGTGCTGTACCAACGCCAGCCAAACGATGTGGTTAAGGTTCCGTGGAAGAAGGAATAACGAGCTGGCCTCCCAGTCAACGCGAACTGGAGGGATATCCAGGGTTTCGACCTGATCCCCACTTTGCAGCCAGTTTTCCCGCCATGGAACCGGCTCAGGCTCAGGCTGGTAGGTACGTTCCCTGACGACTCCAAGACAAAGCTCTGCCTGAAGGCCTTCTATTCCCCGCTTTCGTCCCTCCCAAATCTCGTGCAGGAGGTATTGATTCCACTGAAAGTTCTCCTCGTTCCCTCTCCACTTGAGACCGTATCTCTCCCATCGTTTCCGCCAGGGCTGAAAGCCGTCGGGATGAATGTTGGCGAACTCGACCAGGATGGTCGCTGCCCGCTTGCCGTACCGGATTGCTAGAGTGTTAAGCGGTCTGTTCACTGCTAGAGTACCAATAAATATATACAATCTAGCATGCCCCAGGTAGAATGTCAATGAGGAACTGGGCGCAACTGCGCTGAGAAAGGAGTACGCATGACAGAACAGCTCTTCGGCGTCGAGGACGCCGCCAAGAAGCTCGCCATCAGTCCATGGACGCTTCGGGCCTACATCCAACGTGGTACAGTCCGAACGGTGAGGATCGGGCGACGGGTCCTACTTTCTGCCGATGAACTGCGCCGCATCGTCGAGCACGGCAGCGAGCCCGGAAGACGAACGAAAACTCGGTTAGGTACGGTGACCCGCCGGACGATGGGAGAAGCTGATGCGTCGGTCGAGGCGACCTTCGCCAGAAATCACCAAAAAGTCCGGGCGAGAGGGGCGATCCGAGCCGGAATATCACTGGCTGACTAGCCCGCCAGTGGGGACTATTGGCCTTGTGCGCCAAGCTTACTTCACCGAAGGGAATCCAGGCACTTGTCCGGTTAGCGCGTTATACATCCAAGTGAGCCGCCTGGCAGCATCGGTAAACGCTAACCGACTAGTGGGGACTAATCCATTGAATCTGGGGCAAGCGCCTTGTACTCAAAGACTTGTGCCGACGCGAAGCAGGCTACTGCACGGCGATGGTAACTGTGTTATTCGAGAGGCTGGCCCCCCACCTACGCCTCTACCGACACGGCAATTACAGTACGTTGGGCTTGAATGGAGCAACGACCGTCGCCAGGTGATTGCTGGACCGCCTGGAATGTTAGGCCGGCTCGATCACTAGAAGGAATTAACTCCTGGTGATGAATTCATCCAGATTCAGCAGGAATTGGCACACCCCGAACCAGGCCGCCGCCTCCACAGGCTCGATCCCTTCCAGCTCGATGGCGGGGAATAACTTTTCAGCCAACTCTCCCTTTTTCTCCAGAATCTCCTTTTGCTGCTGGTAATAGATAACCAAGCGATCTTTTTCCTGCGGTCGGGGCTCTCGCCCCAGGGCGAGTTGGAAGGCGTAATTCAGCCGGTCGTCCCAGCTGCCTCGTTCCTCCCGCAAAATCCTGACGGCCATCACCTGGGCCGCCTCGACAAATACCGGATCGTTGAGAAGGTTCAGCGCCTGCAGCGGCGTGGTGGACCGCTCTCGCCGGGTGCAAGACCGCAGAGAATCCGGCGCGTCAAAGTTGACCAATTGCGGGTACGGTGTGGTGCGCACGAACATCGTGTAAAGACCCCGCCGGTAGCGCTCCGGTCCTGTGCTGTTTTTCCATTTGTCCGGCCCGCCGCCATGGCCCAACTCCATCACTCCAGGAGGCAGAGGAGGGCGCGCGCTCTTCCCCCCGATCGTGCGATTCAGCAGCCCGCTGGCGACCAATGTCGCATCGCGGATCGATTCTGCTGGTAGGCGGAGACGTAGCTGGCGGGCTAGCAGCTTGTTGTAAGCATCATGCTCCCGCAAATCATCTCTCACCTTTGAGGATTGGCGGTAAGTGGCTGACTCCACAATGAGCCTGTGCATCCGCTTCATGTTCCAGCGATTAGCCGTGAATTCCGTCGCCAGCCAATGCAGCAATTCCGGGTGTGTGGGCCGATCCCCCCGCGTGCCAAAGTCTACGGAAGTTTCCACCAGCCCGCGACCAAAAAACTCCTGCCAGGCACGGTTGACCCAGACGCGCGCCGTGAGGGGATTGTCCTTCGACACCAGCCACCGGCCGAGAGTGAGTCGGGAAGGACTGGAATCCCGGGGAGGGGGGGGCAAGACTCCCGGCGTGCCGGGTTGGACCTCATTCCCAGGGTTCCGATAATCACCTCGGACCAAGATGTGAGTTTGGGGGGGATCAGGGTTTTCGACCAGAATTTGAGCTTCACTAAGTCCTGGATACTCCTCCATCAGCCTCTTCAATTTGCCGCTGAGTTCCTTAAACTTCAGCTCCTTGTACTTTTGGTTGCCAAACTCGAATCGAGAAGTCCGGGCGAAATGGTACGCTAGTTTATCCCTTTGCTTTGGCGTTCGTAAGGCGGGGTCGAGCTTCAATATCTTCTGCCCGCCCTCGAGTTCGTTTCCTAAACGGCCCCAGGCGATGTCATAGGAAAGATTCACACCGGGATTCGCCGCGGCTGCCAGTATTCTCCGTTCCCAGTCGGGCCGCAATTCTGGGACTTTATATTCCTCCAACAATGCCTTTCTCTTCTTCTCATACGCCGCCCTGTTTTGCAGGTACGCACCCAATTCCCACGGGCGAGGAGCCTCGATATTCTCCTCAATGGCGGTGTTGAAAAACGCAAACAATTGATAAAATTCCTTCTGGGTGAGCGGATCGTATTTGTGATCGTGACAGCGTGCACAGCCGACCGTCATAGCAAGCCAGACAGTACCGAGCGTCTCGGTCCGATCCACCACCTGCTCTACGCGAAATTCCTCCACGTCAACGCCCCCTTCCCGGTTCGTCAGGGTGTTACGCAGAAACCCGGTGGCAATCTTTTGCTGGAGCGTGGCATTGGGCAACAGGTCTCCCGCGATTTGCTCAACCGTGAATTCGTCGAAACGCACGTTGCGGTTCAGCGCCTGAATCACCCAATCGCGCCATTGCCAGGCATGCGGCCGTATATTGTCCTTTTCATACCCGTCGCTGTCGGCATAATGCGCTAAGTCAAGCCACTGCCGCGCCCATTTCTCTCCGTAGTGAGGGGAGGCCAATAGGCGCTCCACCAGACGCTCATACGCACCCGGGCGCTGGTCTGCCAAGAACTGGCCAACTTCCTTCGGGCTCGGAGGTAATCCAATGAGATCGAGACTGACACGCCGGATCAAGGTCTCCCGGTCTGCTTCCTCCGACGGCTCGATCCCTTCGGTCTCGAGCTTCGCCAGGATAAACGCATCAATGGGATTGCGAACCCAGGCCTGCTTACGCACCTTGGGAATCGGAGGGCGTTGCGGCGGGACGAACGCCCAGTGCTTGCTCTTCGCTTCCAGGAGTTCCTCCGCAGCCGCGCCCTCCTCGGGCCACTCAGCTCCCTGGTCGATCCACGCGCGCAGCAAACCTATCTGTTCGGAGGTGAGCCTTTCCCCCATCATCGGCATGATCAGATCTTTTCCCAGGCCCGCGACCAGCTGGATTAGCTTGCTTGCGGCGCTGTTGCCTGGCTTGATCACCGCCCCCGAGTAGCCTCCGGCCAATGCGGCAGCCTTCTCGTCCAGGCGCAACCCACCCATCTGTTGCTTCGGACCATGGCAGCTATGGCAGCTCTCTCGAAATAGCGGCTTAACATCTCGTGAAAAATCCACGCGGATTTTTGCCGCAGGCGGCAGAGCCTGCACGTCTACTTCCTGTGCCAACTGGGGGACGTAAGCAATTCCTAAAAGGAAAAGTACGGCAACACTTGCTGTGAAGACTCTTTTGGGCATGGGAATCAATCAACTCCAAGAGAAAAACCGTGTTCTCCTATGCCAACAGCTCGTGCACCACTTTTCCGGCCACATCGGTCAGCCGAAAATCCCGGCCCATGTGCCGGAAGGTCAATCGTTCATGATCCAGGCCCAGTAAGTGCAGGATCGTGGCATGCAGGTCGTGAATATGAATCTTGTCCTCTGCAACCCGCAAGCCCAAGTCGTCCGTTTGCCCGACGACCTGCCCGCCCTTGATGCCTCCTCCCGCCATCCACACGCTGAAGGCAGACGGGTGGTGGTCCCGCCCCTCGCCGAACGTGCCCGGGTTACTACTCTGCACCATAGGAGTGCGCCCAAACTCCCCTCCCCAAATGACCAGGGTGGAGTCGAGCAGACCGCGCTGCTTCAGGTCCTTGAGCAATGCGCCGGTAGGCCGGTCCACGATGTCGCAGTTCTTCTTGAGGTTTTTCATGAGGTTTCTATGGTCGTCCCAACTCCCGTGCATCAACATTACAAACCGGACTCCGCGCTCAACCAGCCTTCGAGCCAGTAGACAGTTAGTGCCAAACTGTTTCGTCGTCTCCTCGTTCACCCCGTACATCTCCAAAGTGGTGGGTGATTCCTTGGACAGATCCATCAGCTCCGGAGCCGCCATCTGCATGCGGAACGCAAGTTCGTAGGAAGCGATCCGCGAAGCGATCTCCATATCTCCGGTCGCGACCCTGTTCATCTCGTTCACATCGCGTAAAACGTCGAGGGTGGATCGTCGCAGCTCTCGATCAATGCCGGCCGGATCCGACAGATAGAGCACCGGATCGCCGGTGTTCCGGAAGGGGACCCCTTGATAGGTAGACGGCAGGAATCCGCTGGTCCAGTTCGCGCTGCCCGCGCCGGGGGCAATCGATCCCGTTCGCAGCACGACGAAACCCGGCAGGCTGTCGGACTCGCTTCCTAGTCCGTAGAGTGCCCACGCGCCCATCGTGGGGCGCCCTACTAACGGAGACCCGCAATTGAACATTAACTGGGCCGGGTGGTGGTTGAACTGCTCCGTGTACATCGAGCGGATCATGCAGATATCGTCGGCACGGCTCCCAATGTGGGGCACCCAGTCTGAAAACTCAATGCCGCTTTGCCCGTAGCGCTGGAAGGAGCGCGGGCTCGTCCAAACTTTGGCCGTCGGCTTGATGAAGGCCAACTGCAAATCCTTGGTCATCGAAGGCGGCAGAGACTGGCCCTCCCATTTCTTCATCTCCGGCTTGGGATCGTACAGATCGAGGTGACTCGGCCCGCCGTCCATAAACAGAAATATGACGTTCTTGGCCTTGGCTGGAAAATGGAGTGGTGTGACCGCCAGAGGATTGACATCCGGTGGCGCTTGCCCCCTGCTTCCCGCGCTCAATTCGCTGGCCAACAAGTGCCAGAGGGCGATCGTGCCCACGCCACCCGCACAGTTCCGGAGGAAGCTGCGCCGCGTTTGAATCCGCTTGAAATGCTCAAAGTTCATGGGTTCACTCCCTGCATGACCGGAAAACGCTGAGGAACAGGCTCGTCACGGTACCGTTGCTTTTGAGGCCTCAGCAGATTATAGCAACCCCTACCCATTCAAATGCAAGCTCGCCGAGGGCTACAGAGTACAGACCGCCGTGCATATCCGCAACGTGATCAACCGCCTGTTTAAGTACGCCCGGACAAATAGCGTCTTCTTTGCGGATAGGTCGCCACTAACGGGCTAGCGTTTATCAATCCCGGTTTCACTTGGACGTATAGTTGGCTATCCGGACAAGTGCCCACCTCTGAGGCAGCGTCACTCAATAGCTGAGAGTAGATAGATCCCGCCTTTTGTTGGCTAGGTTTTACTTATCCTTTCAGGAAGGACCTCCGTAAGCTCCGGCTGTGCGCGGGTGCACAGGCAGAGGACTAGACGGGGGATAGGTGGAAAGAAGTCAAACAAGGGCACGGGGGGGGTGCTCAATACCGAAGATTTTCAGCCGGCAGGCACACAGGCACCGCGACGCCTTTTTGATGGACTGATCTCACTGTTTTCGGGAAAAGTCGGCCTACCCGTCCCACCGGATCCACATCCATTATAACCCGCCGTTGTCAAGCTTCGTACTCCACCCAGGGCGGTGATCCTGCTCGACAGAGATGCTAAGTACATCACCGGGCCGCACACTCAGGCGAGGTCCTACAGCAAGCTTGGAATCGGTTTCTGGTAACGCCCTGGTAACACGGATTGCTACAAATGGGTGTCACTCCATGCAAGCTCATGCAAGATGAGAGCTGCTTCAAGCCCGTGCAAACACTGACGTTTTATGCACCCATGCAACTTGATGTCACTCCAGCTAAATTGCTAGACTCGCCCTTTCAAGGCGGAAACGCGGGTTCGAATCCCGCTGGGGACACCAAGCTCTCCTTTTTCACTTGCTCTGCGTCCAACTCAAAGAAAATCATACTCGTTTCGGCGGTTCGATAAACGCCATTCTCGAACTGCACCCCGCGCGGGAAGAGGACTTGTTGCAACCGCTGTTTTTGTTCCAGCGTAAACTCCCTCCATAGGCGCGGTGCATTCAGTAGAACGAACTCACCGAAGCTGACGGCGGTCTGCACCTCTATCTCCTCGGTGCGAGCGTCCGTCAATCTCGGCTAGCGCGATTTCTTCATTGAGCTTGTCCAATTCCTGCTGCTACGTCACCCGGTCAATCGCACGCTCGTAAAGGAACGCCTCAATGAGTCGTTGCTTGCGTTCCCGCAGGCTGCTGACGCGCCGCTGCGTGGCCTCATGGAGCGCAGTGGCTTGTGCCTGCTTCTGCTTCCAAACGTCAATGACGATTTCGCCAAGGAGACGCAGATATTCGGGCCTGGGCCGCAATTGGCCGAGGAAGTCCACGAACAGCTGCTCCGTTTCCTCGCGGCGCACGTTTACGGCCCTGCAGGCGCGATTGTGGCAACGGTAGTAGGCGTAACGCCTGCTGCGACCCTTGGACCAACTCGCGGTCAAGGGTCGGTCACAACGCCCGTAGCGCACGAAATGGCGCAAGGGGAAATCGGGGTTGTTGCGCTGTCGCGGTGCCACCGTGGGTCGCTTGCCATCAAGCAGGCCCTGTCCCTTGTCGATTGTCTCACGCCTCACAAGGGCGGCGGCGTTGCTCCGCTGGCGCACGCCCAGGCGGGCACTTCGAGGATGCCAGCGTAAATTGGCTTGCGGAGCAATTGGCCGAACGTTTGCGGGCTGAGGCGTTTACCGCTCTTGGTGGGCAAGCCCGACCGCGTCACAGCGTCCAACACTTGCTGCTTGGAGTGCACTCCAGTTGGGTACATCTCGAATGCCTCCGTGATGAGCTGTGCCCTCTGCGGGTCGGGGATGATAGTCTTGCCGCCGTTCGCATCCGTTCCTTTGAGGTAGCCCAGCGGTGGCGAGAACGTCCAGCCGCCACGTTCGAGGCGGGCTTTCATCCCTGCAACCGTGCGCTCAGATCGAACGTCATTATCGAACTGCGCCATCGAGGCCATGATCCCTTCCATCATTTGGCCAGTTGTCAAGGACTGATTTCTTTAGACACTGATTCTGAGAGTTTTTTACGCGACTAACGCATACCGTTTGGCGAATACCACAGGCGGCATGTTGAGCGCGGAGTGAATCCGCGTGTTGTTGTAGTCCCACAGGGTGCGGTAGATCTCCGCCACTAGCTCCCCCAGTGTTTTGAAGCGGTTCGGATCTCCCAGGTCAACCTTGAATTTGTCGTAGAACGATTCCTGGTATCCGTTCTCCCAAGGGCACCCCGGGCGGCTCCGTGAAATCACGATGCCGCATCCATCAAGGATTTCAGTGAACGCCATCGCGTCATACTCCCTCCCGTTGTCGGAGTGGAATAGACCCGGGCGCGGATGATGGAGCAGGGCGTTGGAAAGCGCCTGAATGGTGAGCGCGGCTCCCTTTCTCACCGCAACCTGGATTCCCAGGATCCGGCGGGTGTAGAGATCGATCACGGTCGCCACATAGACCTTCTTTCCGTGCTGCACGAACTCGGTGAAGTCCGTTGCCCAGATGTGGTTTGCATATGCGGGCATGAGCGCGAGCAGGAGGTTGGGATAGGTCCGGGAAACCTTGGATTTTCTCCATTTTCTGCCTCTCCTGCGGTAGGGCTTGATGCCAAACAGACGCATGACCCTCTGCGCCCGCTGGCGGCAGAGTCCCAGTGCCGTAGCAATTCGCCGGGAGCCGTAGGAGGGATGGATCTGCAGCTCTTCTTCCAGGCGGACCTTGAGGCGCCAGTCCTTCTCCTTCATTCTTGGGACGTAATACAGGCTCGCGCGGGATATGCCAAGGGCTCGGGCAAGCGCTGATTTGTTTCTTCCTTCGCTCAATTGTTTTTTTGAGTCATGGAGAGCTTGAGCGTGATCTCGCCCACGAGTTCCAGGAGTTCTCTGTTCTGCTTCTGAAGTCGGGAGAACTCCGCCCAGGACGGGGCACCGGTTGCTCCTTTTACCATCCAACCATAGATGCTCCCTTCAGAAATACCGTGATCCTTGGCGGCCTGGGCCACCGAGATGTCTTCTTCCTTGACGCGGCGTAGGATATCGGCTTTTACGTCAGCTGCAATACGATGATGTTTTTTGTTCATATGACACCAGGGTAGTTAATTCCCAACCTCAGTGTCTAAATTACCCAGTCCAGGGCAGTGACCACCACGATCGCCTCGATGAATACGAGGCGGTCTACCGAAATGGCCGGAAATAGCAGTTCCCTCAGACTGGCCATCCAGGCAAAAAGAAATTCTCGAGCGGTCATCGTCCAAAGGTGTCTGCTAGGCGAGAATGGCGATGGCCAATTTCATTTCCGCATCTCCAGTTCATCCCGCGCGCGGGGATCGCCGCACGGTGTCGGCCGCCGAACCCATCTGGTCGGGTGGCTTCTCCGCCGGTTTCACCGCATAAACATTAACGATATCGCCGAAATTCACTCGCAGGTGGAGGCGCCCCAGCAGGGGCAACCGGGCCACCAGGGTGAGCGCGCCACCTATCCGCGGAAACTGGGCCGCGACTTTTTCCAGCAGATAACGCGCACTGACGATCCGCCGGTGGCGCCGCACTCTCGCCACTTCCAACTGAGACTGCGCCAGCAAGGCGCGCAACGTGTCCGGGGAAAAGTAATAAAGGTGCATGCGCATGAACCAAGGCCAGCGCGGTCCCAGCAGGCGGGCAAACCCACTTTCCACGTCCATCGTGGAAAGAGCCAGCAGCCCGCCGGGTTTTAGCAGGTGGGCCAGGTGGTTGACCTCGGCCCGCGGATCGCCAAAATGCTCGATGGCGTCCCACACGGTGATGAGGTCAAAACTTTCCGGCGGTAGGTTGTTTTCCGCCAGCAATCCTTCGTGGACGTTCAGGCCGCGGCTGCGCGCAACGCCGGCTGCCCATTGGCTGGGTTCCAGGCCGGTGACCTCCCAGCCCCGCCGCCGGGCCCGATCCAGGAAGACGCCGGTGTAGCAACCCACATCGAGCAGACGCCCGCCGCTGCGCAACTCCTCGATTTCGTCCAGCAGCCGGTCAAAGGTGCGTACGCGCCCTCGCTCCTCGCGCAAGTAAAGCGGGTCTTCCACCCTGCGGTAGAACTGTTCGACTTCCGGTAGCGGATCGGAGGGCGCCAGCACCACCAGCGAGCAGGAGACGCAGCGCAGAATGTTGGTGTAGTCGCCGTGGCCCATGCTGGTGCAACAGAACAGGTCCGGGCGTCCGGCTGGCCCGGGGCCGTGCCCGCGGAACAGCACCACGAATTGCCGTCCGCCGCACAGATTGCAGGCCAGGTCGGCCTGCGGCGGAGGCACGGCGCCGCCGCGCCAGCGCCGCAGGTGCACGCTGCGATCCCACCAGGCCCGCCAGGTGACGCGAGAATTCAGCAGGAAATTCCAGCAGGCGGCGGCGATAATCCCGCACAACCCTGCCAGCTCCAGTGGCGCCTGCGCAAAGCGAATCAGTGCACTGGCCACCGACAGAGTCAGCAACGCGCCGCCCAGGACCACCCAAAGAAATCGCAAGAAGCGGGTGAACGTTGCGGCAGGACCGGGGTTTCTGCGGCGCGCCTCAGGAAAAGTGAAGCGGTCGTTCAGCGCAAAATTGTTCACAATGGCCAGTGCCGTCGCTCCAGGCAGGGCGACTGACACGGGCAGGCCAACCAGACGCACGAGCGCTGCCAGTCCGGCCAGGTTCACGATCGCCCCCGAAAAACCGACGGCCCCATAAGCGAAGACACGCTGCAGCTCGCCCGTGTCCAGGGCAATTGAGGTCAAGTGCATCAGGTATTGCCAGGCGTGGCGCGGCGCGAGCTTGCTGCCGCCGCGGAAACGCTCCTGGAAGATGTAGGGGACCTCCTCGACCTTCTGGTATTCACCCTTGGCCAGCACTTCCAACAGAATCTTATAGCCCACCGGACGCAGCGGGGCGCCTTCAATCACGGCGCGGCGCACCAAGAAGTAGCCGGACATCGGGTCGCGCACACGGCTCAGCGTGCCCGGCAGGATAAAGCCGGCCATCAGGGTGGCGACCCAGGAGATCAGGCGCCGCAGCGGACTCCAGCGGCTCACACCGCCGCCGCGCACATGGCGGCTGGCAATTTCCAGCTCGGCGCCCGTTTCTTTCAAACGGTGGAGCAGGGTGGGCAGCAACTCCGGAGGATGCTGCAGGTCACCGTCAATCACCCCCAGAATGTCGCCGCGCCCTTCAAACCAGCCGGCCAGCACCGCTGTAGACAGGTCGCGCTGGTGCTTGCGGGTGAGGACCCGCAGCCAGGGGAATCTTGACTGAAGGGAGCGAGCCGCGGCGGAGGTGCCGTCGGGGCTGTCGTCATCGACGACGATCACCTCAAACGGCTCGCCGCAGTCGGCCAGGGCCGCCTGCAAACGCTCGAGCAGGGTCGGCAAGTTGTGCCGTTCGTTGTAGGTGGGAACAACCAAGCTGAGCATGAGGGCTGAGGATGAGACCGGCTGTTTGTGCAGTGTATCACAAGGCAACGGCAGCCGCGGCCAGCCGTGAGCACTCTGGCGCCGCTCGCAATTTCCCCCCGTAGTGGCGCTTACTGATAAGCTGGCCGCTACGAGCCACAAGCTAGGGGCCGGTATGGGCGCGCGCCGCAACAAGGGGGAGGAGTTTGCTCGTCTGGTCGAGGAGGCCTGTCTCCAGATCCCGGCGCGGTTCCGGAGCCGCATCGCCAACGTGGCGATCGTGGTCGAAGAAGAACCCAGCGCGGAAGACCTCGAAGGAGCGCATTGCCCGTCCGGCTCCACTCTGCTCGGGCTCTACCACGGGGTCCCGCTGACCCAGCGCACTTCCCACTACGGCTTGGTGTTGCCTGACAAAATCTCCATTTATCGCAGACCGATCGAGCGGCTGGCGCGCAACGAAAGACACCTGCAGCAAATCGTCCGGGAGACGCTCTGGCACGAGGTGGGACACTACTTCGGCCTGAACGAGCAGCAACTCCGGCGAGCCGAGCGTCGCTGGCGGCGGTGGTCTTGAGTGGGGACTACGGAAGCCTCAAAGAAGATTCCGTTGCGAGTCAGGTTCTTGACCGATTCCTACCTGAGAAAACGTACTGCCAACCCTGATCAGGATCTTGACCTCGTTGATGACCCGATACTGCTGCCGCCGCTCGGGTCCCGAGTACTTAGGCTTATCGGGCATGGTCCTGCATTAGCGCGATAGGACTGTGTTCCGCCAGCCACGAGGTGTGCTTTGGGGTGCCAGCAGGAGGGCACCTACGGGGAGAGGTGATCTATTATGATGTATCGGGAGGAAGGGCGCCCGCCTTCGGTTGGCCGGGGTTGGCGGGGGTTGGCCGGGCCGGTTGCAATCAAGGGGCCCTGATGACCACATTGACCGCTGTCCGACAGAAGCGTTCGACCTTGAGCCGTTTGGGCTGGCTTGCCCGGCGAGTTGCTCAGAAGACCTTCGACGACAATGTGTTCGGACTCTCCGGCCAACTGGCTTTCTTTTTCCTCCTGGCGGTCTTCCCGTTCCTGCTTGTGGTGGCGACGCTGCTCCCCTACGTGACGCACGCGGATGCTTTGAACCGCCTGATCCTCGTGCTGCAACCTGTGGTTCCGCCGCGGGCAATGAGTCTGGTGCAGGGCAATTTGCACACGCTGCTCACATACAAGCGGGAAGGACTGCTTTCCCTGAGCGCAGTGGCCTTGTTGTGGTCGGCCTCAGCGGGGTTCGCCGCCGTCATCGAGGGGCTCAACGTCGCTTACGAAATCCCGGAGTCGCGGCCCTTCTGGAAAGCCCGTCTGATGGCAATCGGGCTCACTTTGGTGCTGGGCCTGATGGCGCTGGTCTCCACGGTTCTACTAGTCTTCGGTGAGCGCCTTAGCACCTTGGCCGCGCGGTTCTTGGGCTTGCCGCTCTTCTTCTGGACACCCGTACGGTGGGTCGCCGGGATCGGGTTCTTGATCCTGGTGTTGGATATCACCTATTACGCCGCGCCCAGTGTTCGCCATCGCTGGCGGTGGCTGACTCCCGGCGCCTTGCTGGCTGTTTCCGCCTGGGTGATGATTTCGCTGGGCCTTTCCTTCTACCTGCCGCGCTACGGCAGGTACGAAGCCACCTACGGCGCACTGACCGCCGTCATTTCCCTGATGCTGTGGTTCTACGCGTCGGCCGTCGTGTTGCTGGTTGGAGGAGAACTGAATTCGGCGCTGGAACGTGAGGAGCAGAGCACTGGGGTAGTTCAAAATTCCGGCGAGCCGCCAGCTTCCTGAGAACCCACCCGCACCTGTCTTCCTTGCGGTGCTGATGATTGATGCCTCTTACGGAGTGTAAACCTCCTACGGAGTGTGAACCTCAGGCGCCTTCAAAAACGACTAATTGAGAACTGAGACAGTGCTTGCCAGTGGGCCGAACTCTGGTTTACGATCAAAAAGTTTACGTCCCCCTGGAGATTTCCACTAGTTTCAGGCGAGCAGGCCCGGTGCCAAGCAGTTGCTCCGGTCCAGTGGGATAGGAGGAGAACGGCATTGAAGATCTTGCTGGCCCATAGTTTCTATCGGTTGACCGGGGGCGAGGACATACAGTTTTCTGCCAACAAAGCGTTACTCAGCGGCAACGGGCATCAGGTAGCCGAATATGTGCGGCACAACGAGGAGATTTCAAGCTACGGGTGGTGGGGGAAGACAACGTTGGCTCCGCGAGCGATTTGGGCCTGGGACTCTTACCAGCAGCTTCAAGAGGTGTTGCAGCGGGAGCGGCCGGAAATTGCCCACTTCCACAACACGTTCCCCCTGATCTCGCCCGCGGCCTATTATGCTTGCCGAGACGCTCAAATTCCTATAGTGCAGACATTGTCGAACTATCGACTGTTTTGCTCCGCCGCAGCGTTTTTCCGGGACGGGCAGGTGTGCGAGGAGTGCGTCCAGCACAGTCTCTGGCGGGGCGTGCGCTATGGCTGCTACCGAGGCTCGCGTCTGGCAACTGGCGCTGTGGCCTTCATGCTCGCTCTTCACCGGACCCGCAAAACTTGGTCTGAGCTGGTCAACTGCTACCTTGTTCCCAGCGAGTTTGGCCGCAGAAAATTCGTTGAGGCGGGGCTGCCAGCCGAGAAAATTACAGTCCAGCCGAATATTGTGTATCCCGATCCAGGAGTACGACATGGAGCTGGAGAGTACGCGGCGTTTGTCGGTCGCCTGTCGCCTGAGAAGGGACTGCACACACTGCTGCTGGCCTGGGAACGTCTTGGCAAAGATTTCCCACTGCGCATCGTCGGCGACGGCCCCTTGCGCTTGGACCTGGAAGCAGAAGCCGCTCGCCGCGATCTATCGAACGTCTGTTTTCTGGGACAATTGTCGCACCGCCCGACCCTGACGGTGATGAAACAGTCGCGGCTCCTGATTATGCCCAGCGAATCATACGAGGTTTTCCCCCTTACGATCGCAGAAGCCTTTGCCTGCGGCGTACCGGTGCTGGTCTCGAAGATGGGGGCGATGGAGGAAATTGTCGAGGAGGGTCGTACGGGTCTGCACTTTCGACCTGGGGACCCAGATGATCTGGGCCGAACGGGTGCGATGGGGTTGGGACCATTCTCGGCAGTTGGAAGACATGGGCCGTGCAGCCCGCGAGGTGTTTGAAGCCAACTACGCCGCGGAACGGAGCTATCAAGTACTCGCGCGCGTCTACCAACAGGCCGCCGGGCTTCCTGCCGATAGCAGGCAACAGGTGCCAGCCTAGGGAGAACGATCGCGATGCCAAGACCTGCGCAACCAGCGCTAAGCTCTCCATGTTGAAGGGTGTTTGGCCAAGGCGGTCTTGGCTCGGCCGGTGCTTTGGCAATTCTACTCACCCAGCTGTCCCGCGAGCCCTCGTTGACGCTTCATCTCGCTCACCGGTGGATTTCAATGCCCGATGGGCCTTTGATTTCTGGAATTCGAAATCGAATTCATTGAACAAGCGACGGATCTGCTCCGCGTCGTTCCGCTGGGTCGCCTCCCACAAGCGGTCTAACATCGCTTCGAGCTCATGAGGTTTGCGCCGCGTCCTTGTGAGAACCACAAAGATCCGGCGATGCTTGGTGGGCTCCAAATACGCACCCTCTCCGACCAGCTGCTCACGCAACCTTTCGCCGGGTCGCAGGCCAATCGTCTCGATGCGGATGTCACGATCGGGACGCAATCCTGACAATTCGATCAGGTCGTGTGCAAGGTCAGCAATCCGAACGGGATCTCCCATGTCCAGCACATAGATGCCTTTCTCACGTCCATCCAGGATACCAACCCGAATCACTAGGTTAACTGCTTCTGGTATGGTCATGAAATAACGATAGACCTCTGGGTGTGTGAGCGTGATTGGCCCGCCTTCCGCAATCTGCTTTTGAAACAAGGGAATCACGCTTCCACGACTGCCGATCACGTTCCCGAACCGAACACAAGCGAACCGCGTGTTGGAATGACTGCGCTTGCTGTCGACCATCAATTCTCCCAGGCGCTTCGTCGCACCCATGATGCTGGAGGGCTCCACCGCCTTGTCAGTAGAGACAAACACAAACACGGAAGTTCTATGTGCGATTGCCTGTTCGATCAGATTCCTTGTCCCAAAGACGTTGTTCAGAACCGCTTCGGTCGGGTTTATTTCCATGAGGGACACATGCTTGTGAGCGGCGGCATGAAAGACAACCTCCGGATGAAACTGCTCAAAAACACCCCGGATTCTTTCAGGAAACCGAATGTCGGCTACCAGCAGTTCGTAGCGGCATGATTGAGCCCGTGCCGAAAATCGAACTTGTAATTCATAGAGCCCGTTCTCGTCCTTGTCCACCAGAAGGAGATACCCGGCCTCAAGCTGCGCCAGTTGTTGCGCAATTTCGGAACCGATTGAACCTCCGGCGCCAGCGATCAGGATTCGTTTGCCGCGATAGTAATTCACCAGTTCAGCCTCATTGGCAAACTCGCTCACCGTCTGGCGTTGCATAAGTTCTTCCACACTGACTTGGTGAAGTCGACTCATGTTCGCCCGTTGTTAACAACGAAGCTGAATGTGCTCAATTGGAGGATTCCGTGTTGGAACTCCCGCCAGCCTGCTCAAGCTGGGGTTCGAGCTTCGACCGAAGCCGCCGGGAGTCCAGGAAATGGTGCCGGCAGTTGCGACACCCATAGCTACGACTTCCCAGCAAACGCAGGAGAGTGATAGCGACCCCCTTCGGGGCTCGGTTTCGCGAAGTTACTTGGACTTCGCTGCTGCCACACCTGGGGCAGCAAGCAAAGGGTGGTCTCGCCCCTCGTAGAAATCGCTCGCCACAAGCCCGGCAGCTGTGGGAACGCAGGAATGGGACCCACCTCTCCCAGCCCCGCCGATGGGAGCGCCTGACGTCGGAGCTAAAGCACTTGGGACAAAAAACCACACCAACCCCCGGTCCATTCGCTGGTTGGACAAAGCCAGATCTTATCCCAGGGTGCTCCCTAATGTCCTCGATTCCAGGAGACTTTCGGGCCCGACATTTGGGCTGTGCGTGAGACGGTCCCATCGCCCTTGATGAGCGCCGAGCGGAGAAGTCCACCTGAAAAAACAGGCTAGGAACAGGGTAGACCATTTGACCGGTTGAGAACGGCGGGGCATACGTAGCCTCCAGCCGACGAGTCCAACATTAAAGTTTTTACAGCTTCCGAACCTGTCAGACTAGCCTTCGTTCGGCTTGTGATCCACCCACGGAGGTTTCTTCGTTAAGCCCGTCTTCTTCTGGATGCTGGTCAATGCCGTAACAGGAACAATGGGGTGCGCCTGGATATGAGCCGCCAGAGCTTTTCTCTGACCTTGTGTGTCAGCAACTCGAAAAAGGTGGCATTGACCCCGAAAGGATAAAAGTTTTTGGGCACCGGCTGAAACAACTTGCAAAATCGCTTGCAGCCGAGGAAAGAGCCCGAGAACAAGCTCAAAAATTAAGGGACTATATCCGGCAGCTCTCGGTGACGGTCGCATGGCGCTCTCGATCGGGATCTTGCTTCTAGGACTTCTCTCTCTTCGGCGAGAACACCTCCCCGTGCTGATGCGCCTGTTCCTCACCTGCACTCTGATCCGACTTTTGATTAACTGGAGCACGCCAGTACTGCAACCTGCCTACCGGGTTTATTTCCGGCCATTTGGTACTGGCACGGATAGTCTCTATTTCGGGATTGCGGGAGTCTGTCTGCTTCTATGGATCGTTCGCTGCGAGGCTGCCAGAAGGCTGCGTTATAGCATTTTTGTGGCTGCGTTGCTAATCGGTGTTGTGCTAACGACCTCGCGGTCCGGGCTTCTGAGCTTTCTTGTCGGACTTTTTGTATTGTTGATGGAGCTACGTCTATCCGGAAAGCTGAAGGTGGTGGTTGCTGTCGCAATGACCGGCCTCATTATCATCTTCTCTATCCCGGCCACGTACCTGGAGGTGGTAGGGGATCGCTATTCGGGAGCCCTTGAACTCTCAAGCGATGCGAATGTGATCTATCGCCTTGATTCCTGGTCCCATGGCATGGCGATGCTTCGAAGGAATCCTCTTCTGGGAGATGGCTTCGGCAGCTATAGTGCGCGGCAGGTTTCCGGATTCTGGGAGAAAGCTGACGTTCACAATGCGTATCTTGAGATCGCGAGCCGAATGGGCATTCTCGGGTTGCTACTGTTTCTTGCGATGCTGTCCGGTGGGGTGTGGAGGAGTTGGAAGGCCATGCAGCAAAGCCAAGACTTTGCCGCAGAAGCTCTTCTAATTTCGCTAACAATGGTGCTCGTCTTCATATTTTTCAATGCCGAGCTGCGAGAGGCACGCTCAGGCTATTTTCTCTGGCTGGCTCTGGCCGCGAGCACGCAATTGAACAGGGAGAAGCGAGTGTGAACGATTATCTTTCCATCTCGGTAGTTACCCCTTCGTTTAATCAAGGGGAGTTTATCGAGGAGGCCATCCGTAGTGTGATTCAGCAGGGGTATCCGCGTTATGAACACATCATTATCGATGGTGACTCGCAAGATAAGACACGTGAGGTGTTAGGAAACTATCCGCAAGTGAAATGGGTCTCCGAAAAAGACCGCGGGCAGGCCCATGCAATAAACAAAGGTCTAGCAGGGTGCTGAAAAAGGGCCAAAAAATTCAGTAGCGTTTATCCTGTGGGAATTTTCTTTGAGCCGTTCGGTTCGTAGTGAACCTCGCTATTGGCTCTTTGGGGCCTTGTCTTTTGCCTTTCCCAGCCCTTTTTCGTCCTTTGGACACACTCCTCCTCAGGCGGCCCCTGGGCCCACTACCCGCGGCGGGACGGCCCCGATCACCAAGTTGCGAATCCGGACCAGGTTGAAGGCGGCAGCCGTAAAGGTGAAGATCCAGCCGACGCGCTCCAGGCCCCGATGCCGCAGCTTCCGCAGCAACCCGACCGTCTTCATCCATCCGAAACTCTCTTCCACCTTCTTCCGCGCTCTCTGGCTGATCTGGTAACCCGGGTGCCGTGTGGTCCGGCTGTCGATGGCACTGCGCCGCCGTTCCTGGTTCTGCGCCACGTGCGGCGTGGCCTTCCGTTCCCGCAACTGCTGCACCATCGCTTCGGCGTCGTAGTTCTTGTCGGCACCCACCGTCACCTGCTTCGGGCCCGGAATGTCGTCCACCATCTCCACGGCCGCTTCCCGCTCGGCGGTGCCGGTGGCCTGGGTCAGCCGCACATTCACCACCAGCCCGTTGCGGTTCTCCATCAGCACGTGCCCGGCGTAGCTCAGCTTGGCCTCCTTGCCTTTGCCCTTCCGGGCCAGCCGAGCGTCCGGGTCTGTCGTCGACTGGTGCGTTTCGTTGGTCCGCTTCTCTTTGTGGAAGTCCACCGTGGGATTGCCCGGATCCTCCGGCGGCGGCCCCTCCGGCGCGTCCTTCCTCTGAAAGCTCTTCTGGCTCGCCCACGCCTCCAGCAGCGTCCCGTCCACCGTGAAGTGCTCCTCCGACAGCAACTCCTGCTCGCCCGCCTCGCGCAACACCTCGTCAAAGAATGCCTCGGCAACGGCCCCCTCCAGCAGCCGGTCCCGGTTCTTGCTGAACACCGTCGGCACCCACACCGCGTCATCCATGTTCAGTCCCACAAACCACCGGAACAGGAGGTTGTAATCGAGTTGCTCCAGCAGCATCCGTTCGCTGCGGATGGTGTAGAGCACCTGCAGCAGCAAGGCCCGCAGCAGCTTCTCCGGGGCGATCGAGGGGCGACCGATGTCAGCATACATCCGCTCGAACCGCGGCGAAAGCCGTTGCAGTGCTTGGTCGGTCATGCGGCGTATCGGCCGCAACGGATGATCCTGGGGCACCCGTTGCTCGGGGCTCAGGTAGCTGAACATCGCGTCTTGGTGCAGATCGTGTCCTCGCATAATGAGAACAATTATACTCATTATATTTTGTTCGTAAGAGGTCGCCCAGGGACTTTTTCAGCATCCTGCTAGGATGTGCACAGGGCAGCGTCTTGGCATACCTCTGCGCCGACGACACATATGAACCCGAGGCCTTTCACTACGTCAACGAGTATTTCCAACATCATCCTACGATTGGGCTCATTTGCGGGACCTGTTGTTTCATGGACGTCGAGGGAAATGTTCTGAGGAGAAAGAAAGCGGTTCCCTTCAAGAGGAAGCGCTTGTTGCGGCATAATATAATTTGGCAGCCAACTGTGTTTTTCCGTGCGTCGGTGTGGGAACGGTTAGGACCGTTTAATGAGGAACTGAACTTTGCGATGGACTACGAGTATTGGCTACGGGCGGCCGAAAGGTGTAGCATAGCTGCGGTAGACAGGCACCTGGCGAATTAGCGGTGGCACATGAGCAGTAAGACGATTCTTCGGGAGAGAGAACAACTGCGGGAGGGTTATGCAGTTGCCAGGGGATTCGGTGGGGGCGGCTTTGTTTCTTGGTTTCTTCACCGAGTGTACTGGCCGAATAGTTCTCACTTGAAGCGATGGTTGTTTGGCACGCAGGTGAGGATGAAATCGGTTGGAATGCTGCTCGGACTTGGAGTTTGGTGAGTTTGTCTCGGATGACTGCTGAAGTTCTTACATCATTGCTGGGTGAGGAGATCTACGAGCCGCGGCCGCACTACGGAGTGTGGGGTAGCGACTATTTTGACCGAATGAAAGGTGAAATCAGTTTCCACTTGAATACACTGCTGGGCTACGTCAGCGGGGAAGATGTGAAAATCTTGGATGTTGGTGCCTACCTTGGACTTACGAGTGTAGCGCTAAGGAAGGTTGGTTTTAAACATGTTCTATGCTCTGGATGTTCCGGAATACGCTACAAATTTGCAGCTAGCTGCCAGATTTGGTAGGTTCGGTATCCCGTTCGGGAGCTACACAGCGGGGGTGGACGCAGTTCCGTACCCGGATAACTTCTTCGACTGGGTATTGTTCACGGAGGTGCTCGAACACCTCACCGCGAATCCTTTCGACGTGATAGGTGAGCTTCAGAGAGTGCTCAAACCTGCGGGCTGCTTACTGATTTCAACACCGAACCAATCCTGGATATATCAGCGAGTAAGACTGCTCATAGGAAGGAGCTGGTGGTCACTCCAAGAGTTTGAGGCCGAGCGGGACCCGAACAAAGACCTGCAGTATGGGCACCATTGGCATGAGTATACGCTAACTGACCTCAAGTACCTGCTAGGCCGATGACGCGGACAACATGTACGGCTGGGCCAAGCTCATGGGGGAAATGACGCTGCGGGCGTACTATCGAGACTGGGGGATGAAGTCCTCTTCCTGCCGCTACTTTACCGTGTACGGGCCAGGCGGGGTTGAAAACCATGCCGTGATCGCCATGATTGCCCGCGCGTTTGTCGAGCAGGACCCTTTTGCAGTGTGGGGCACAGGTGAGCAGATCAGGAACTGGACTTATATAGACGACATCGTTCGCGGCACAATCCTTGCCGCTGAACACATTGACGATGGGACAGGGGTGAATCTGGGCACGATGGAGCGGATCAAGGTGATGGATGCTGTCCACGAGGTGCTCCGCTACACGGGCCGCAGACTGAAAGTGGAACTCCATCCGGAAATGCCCACCGGGCCGAACAACCGGGTGGCAGACAATTCGTTGGCAAAAAAACTGCTTGGCTGGGAACCAGAGGTGAAGTTTGTCGACGGCTTGCATCGCACCATTGATTGGTACTTTTCCACTAAAGACCGAGGCCAGGTGTCATCGATTCTCGAGCACATGCTCACCGAACGCTGACGTGCTGGGGCGGCAATACTGGAATCTATTCACAAATTCCAATGATTGCCGAATGCGCGTGCTGGCGACGGGTGAGCTTTTTGTTCTGACTTGCCTTAATATGCGGTCAGGGTTAAAGGAATTGCGTAGTCCAGAGGTCGTGGAGGTGGAGCACGCCTTCGACTCGGTGGTCTTTGTCTACGACGATGACGCATGTAATTTTTTTTTGCTCCATGATTCCTAGGGCCGCCCAAGCCAGTTCCGTTTTGAAGATCGTGGCGGGGTTTTTCGTCATGCACTCTCCGGCGGTGAGGTCGAGCGCCTGTTGCTTGCGGTCCTGCATCAGTCTGCGTAGGTCACCGTCGGTGACAATACCCACCAGTTTGTTTTGGGCTTCCACCACGGTAGTCATGCCTAGACCCTTGCGGCTCATTTCATAGATGACCTCAGGGATCGGAGCTGCGGGCAAGACGCGAGGAACCCCGTCGCCGGTGTGCATCAAGGTTTCCACGCGTTGGAGTTTCCTGCCCAGACGTCCCCGGGGATGGAGCCTGGCGAAGTCCTCTTCCTTGAAGCCTCGGACCTCCAGCAGCGCAATTGCCAGTGCGTCTCCCAGGGCCACCATCGCCGTGGTGGACGCTGTCGGGGTGAGATTCAGCGAGCAGGCTTCGCGTTGCACGCTGATATCGAGAACGACGTCGACAGCTTGTGCTAGCGTGGATTTATTGTTGCCAGTCAGGGCAACAATTGCGATGCCCAGACGCTTGGCGGCTGGCAACAGCTGATTCACTTCCTCTGTTTCGCCGCCATAGCTGAGAGCAATCAACACGTCGCCCTTCACCAGGATGCCAAGGTCGCCGTGCGCCGCCTCGCCGGGATGGAGGAACAGAGCGGGCGTGCCCGTCGAGGCGAAGGTTGCGGCAATTTTCTGGGCCACTATGCCCGACTTGCCCATTCCGGTGAGAACCACCCGGCCTTGGCAGGCCAGGATCAGTTCCACAGCCCGCTCGAATTGTCTGCCCCCGCCGTCCGACAGGCGCTCCAGTAACCGCACCAGCGCGTCGCGCTCGATCTCCAGAACTTTACGAGCAGCTTTGAGGCTCATGGTGATTCAGTTGGGGTTCCCGACTGCGCAGTGAACCGCTGAACGATTTACATCGGAAACAATCACCCGTGGACCTTTTAGAGATAGGTTGCGGACCCTGGAGGCTAGGTCGATCTCTCGGGTCGCTTTTCATCCGCATACGGACGCAACTATAATCATACGCCGGGCACAGAGTTGTAGTAAAGCGCGGAGGCTTTCTCCGATTCGTACTTTGATGCGAATTCTAGTCACAGGCGGGGCGGGGTACGTCGGAAGCCACACGACGAAAGTATTGGCCCACTCCGGCTTCCAACCGATCGTGCTGGATAGCCTGGAGCTCGGGCATCGCCGGGCGGTGCGCTGGGGTCCGCTGGTGGTCGGGGATCTGGCCGATCGAGGCTTGCTGCAAGCAGTCTTGCGGGAATATCGCGTGGAAGCAGTGGTTCACTTTGCCGCATACGCGTACGTGCCCGAGCCGGTCGCCAATCCCAGAAAATACTTCCGCAATAATGTTGCCAATACACTGAATCTGCTTGAAGCCATGCTCGACAACGGCGTCCGGCACATCGTCTTCTCCTCCAGTTGTGCTAGCTACGGGCTTCCCGAGAGCGTCCCCATCCGTGAGGATCATCCGCAGCGCCCCGTGAATCCTTACGGTGAATCCAAGTTGTTTGTCGAGCGGGTGCTCGACTGGTATGGGCAGGCATACGGGCTGAGCTGGATGTCGCTGCGCTACTTCAACGCGGCGGCGGCGGATCCGGAAGGCGAGATCGGCGAACAACATGAGCCCGAGACCCACCTGATTCCGCTGGTGATCCAGGCCGCGCTGGGCGAGCGGCCTTTTGTTGAGATTTACGGAACCGACTACCCGACCCCGGACGGAACAGCCGTCCGCGATTACATCCATGTGACGGACCTGGCCGAAGCACACGTGCTGGCGTTACGCTATCTCGCCAACGGTGGCGGCAGCCTGGCGTTGAACCTGGGCACGGGCAAAGGGCACTCCGTTCGGGAAGTGGTCCAGGCGGTGGAGCGAGTCAGTGAACGGCGCGTTCCCGTGCGCGAAACCGGCCGGCGTGCGGGCGATCCGGCCGCCCTGGTGGCCGATACGAGCCGGGCCTCCCAGGTGCTGGGCTGGCGGCCGCGCTACCCGGAGCTGGATTCGATTGTCGCAGCCGCCTGGCGCTGGCATGCGTCGCGGATCCAAGACAAGTAGGCCAATGCCGTAACTTTCTTCCCTTGCCAGCCTGGCGCCCGCGTAAGTATGCTGAGGGCAGATGAGGTTTGTCTTGGCCGCCGGTATCCTGGGCGCCTTCCTGGCTGGGCTCAACTACTACCTCTACTGTAAGGCGCGCCGCCTGGTGCTGCGCTGGCGCTCGGGTGAGGCGGCCGCCCGATGGGTCCGGGCCGTGCGCAGCCTATTCCTGTTGATGAACGCTCCTTACCTGGTCCTGATACTGCTCTGGCTGGCTGGCGTGCGCCTGCACCATCTTCCCCAGATGGCCCTGCGCTGGTTCGTCTACCCGTTCTACGCCTGGGTTGCCATGCTGGTGGTTTTCCTGCTGCTGGCCTTCCCGGCTGAGCTGGTGGCCGGAATCGTCCATGCTGGCCGCTGGTTGTTTCGGCGCCGCGAGCCAGTCCAGCCGACCGTGCTGGCCCGGCGGAATTTTCTGGCTTCCGCCGCCGCCGTGGTCCCACCGGTGTTGTTTGCATTCTCAGCCAGAGCAATCTATGGCGCCGATGAGCTGGAAGTCTCGCCTCTGGTGAAGATCCCGGTGAGGAATTTACCGCGGGCCTTCGACGGATTGACCATTACCCAGCTTTCGGACCTGCACGCCGGCGCCTACATTCGCGAGCGGGAGCTGCGCCGCGCCATTGAGGCGGCCAACAATCTCCGCTCGGACCTGGTGGTCATCACCGGCGACATCCTGGATACCAGCCTGGACCTGTTGCCTGTCGCGCAGCGGGAGCTCAGCCGCTTGCGAGCGCCGCTGGGCGTTTTTGGCATCCTGGGCAACCATGACTACTACGCCGACCAGCGCCGGCCGGCATATCCTGGGTGCCTGCGCCTCATCGAAAGTATGGAAGGGGTGGGGGTGCGAATGCTGCGCAATCGGCGTGTGAGCCTGCACCTGGACGGCGAGGAACTGTTGCTGCTGGGGCTGGATTGGACCGGCGTTCGCCGCGGCAATCCCAACCTCTACCTGAGCCGGATGGCGCGTGCGGCGCTGCGGCAGACGCTCGAGGGCTATCAGGGCTCCGCGCCCCGCATTCTGCTCGTTCATCACCCCCACGTTTTCTACGAGGCGCCCGAGTTCGGCATTTCCCTGACGCTGGCTGGGCACACCCACGGCGGCGGCCAGATCGTGATCGCCGAGCACAACGGGCGCCCGCTGGCGCTGGGCTCGGCCGTGTTCCGCTATCTCAGCGGCCTGTACCGGGAAGGTCACCACTACCTGTACGTGAACCGCGGCGTGGGATTTGTGGGCTTGCCGATCCGTGTCCAGTGCCCGCCGGAGATTAGCCGCTTCCAGCTAGTCCGCGCCTGAGCTTGCCATCGGTTCCGGTCCAACGATGTGTGCCTGTGGCTGAGCGTGATCGCCTACAACCTGGGGAACCTGTGGCGACGGCTGGTATTGCCGCAAGCGGATCGGGAACTGGTCCTTGACGAGCCGCCAGCAGCGACTGGTGAAGACCGGAGGGCGCTTGGTGAAACATGCCCGCTATCATTGCCTGATGTTGGCGGAGAGGCATCTGACGCGGCGTCCGTTCGGAGCAATAGTAGGACGGATTGAGGCCCTCGCGCTCCCGGCAGGATAGAACTACTCGCTGTGACAACGGAGAGGTCAGTTCCAAAAGAGCCTTTGCACGCAGCGGTATCTGAAAACTCGGGCTCCAGGAGCGGCGCCGCCGTGTTTTCACGACCATTGGAAGGGCTGTTGCGCGCCGCTGGGACCGTCTCGGAGAAACAATTGTGCTCACAGGACTCCACTGGGGGCAGACGGGTGTATACTCTCAACCGCCGCAGAGGCAAAAGGTTAATTTCCGATAAGAGTACTGAAGCAACGGACAATCACTTCAGGACCCGTGAAGCAGGGCATACACTCAATGATTAAACGCCTTGACTGGCGAGTCATTATCATTGTTTCCGCTTTTGTTTCCCAGATATTCTTCTTTGCCCCGCTTCACATATTCCTGAATAACATCATTAGCTTCTCAGTCAATTTCGCTCACTTGTGCCTCTTGTTCCTACTTGCCTCATCCGGTTTGAGCGCCGTCTTATACTTTGGTGCCGGCAAGCTTCACTCTCAGATATTCTTAGCTGCCGTTACATTCCTCAGCGTCGTGGCTTTCATTGAATCCAAGATATTGTTTGGTTTCGCGAGACATCGACCCTTTGACGGGACACTGATTGACTGGGAAGCACTGAGTACGCTCGCACATATAGAAATAGCTGTAATCCTCGGCCTTGCAATCCTGATTGTTGTATTCAGGCGGCAGCAGGAGCTTTTCTATTCTGTTTCTCTCTTCATACTGCTATTCCATGGCATCGGGTTCCTTCATGCGACGATTACCAAGTTTCATATGATTCAACAGTCCGCAAGAACTGTTCGAGATCTATCCGTTTACTTTAACGATTTCTATCGCCTGTCCAGAAAGCGCAACGTCATTCACATTGTGCCGGATAACACCACGGGCGCTCTGATGTACGAGATTGTGGCTTCTGACTTCGATCGATACTCTGAAGTGTTCGATGGTTTCACTTTGTTTACACGTGCTACAGGGCGCTATCCAGGCTCTTTTGCTTCGATTCCATTTTTCATGACAGGCCGGGGCCCCGAACCTGATAGGGACTTTGTTCCATCTTTGCCTTTCACTCTTAAGTACATCTGGACGACTCTCAACGAACACTCCATCGTTAACACTTTGGCCCTGCATGACTTCAAGACGTTCGCCTATCAGTGGCGTGGTTCCTATTGTGTGGGGCGTTACACTGCTTGTACGGCTGGGGACGTTTTCAATGGACGGACGATCAGTTCGGAAAAATCTACGCACACGGGACGGATCGGCCTTTACCTCTTGGATATTGCCTTGTTTCAGGTCACGCCGGTTCCGATTCGTCGGTACATCTATAATGACGAACAGTGGTTTCTGTCCCAGCTGGTGACAAGATCGCATTCCTATTCGGCCATCTTTGATCTGTTTCTCGAAAATATGACAACTGATGAGCGTCCTGCCTCTTACAACTACTTCCATGTCGCGGGCGGGCATTCTCCAATACTGTTTAACGAGAACTGTTCCTACGTTGGGACGCAAGAAAAGAACTACGAAAACATACGCGCCCAGGTCACCTGTACCTTATTGCAACTTGAGCGCTTGGTCCAAAAGCTCAAGCAACTGGGCATTTATGATGAAACTATGATCATCATGCACGGCGATCACGGCAGCCCATGGCTCACCCCATCGTTGAACTCTGTGGGGGACGCGGTGATCCTGACCTGCCTGGCGATTTCCGGACCAGCTGAAGCCTGAGAGAATGGCGCCCTCGGAGAAACGAGGGAGCCATGAAGAAGACCCGGTTTACCGAAGAGCAGATGGTGACGATCCTCCGCGAGGCCGATCAGCGGCCCGTCCCGGAGGTGGCCAAAAAGAACGGCGTCAGCGCCCAGACGCTCTACGCCTGGCGGAAACACTTCGGCACGTTGGAGCCCGCCGATGTGAAGCGGCTGCGGCAGCTCGAGCAGGAGAACGGCCGGCTGAAAAAGATGGTGGCCGATCGAGATCTGGAGATCGACGTGCTCAAGGAGATCACCCGAAAAAAATGGTAGGCGCACGCGTGCGCCGGCCGCAGGTCGCGTATGCACGTGCACGCGGTCTGTCGGGTCGCCGCGCGTGCGCCTTGCTCTCCGTCGCACGGTCCACGCTGGGCTACCAGTCGCGGCTGGTCGACCGGGATGCCCCGGCGCTGGCCGCGATGCGTCGTCTGGCGGCGCAGTATCCGCGGTACGGCTATCGCCGGATTCGGATTTTCCTAAAACGCGAAGGGCACACGATGAGCACGGACCGGACCCATCGCCTCTGGCGCCAGGCGGGGTTGCAGGTGCCTCGGCGGCGGCCGCGGCGCCGGGTCGCCCTGAACCGGCCCCGCCCGGTGCCCGCCACTGCGGTCAATCACGTCTGGGCGTACGACTTCGTGTTCGACACCTGCGCGAATGGGCAGACGCTCAAGTGCCTCACCGTCGTCGACGAATGGACCCGCGAGTCACTCGCGATCGACGTGGCCGGCGGCATTCGGTCCGGGCGCGTTATCGAGGTGCTCACGCAGCTCGTGAGCGTCCACGGAGCCCCACGTTACCTCCGGTCCGACAACGGCCCCGAGTTTGTCGCGGGTGCGATTCTCCGGTGGCTGCTCCAGGCGCAGATCGAAACCGCGCTCATCGAGCCGGGGAAGCCGTGGCAGAATGCGACCGACGAATCGTTCAACGGGAAGTTCCGCGACGAGTATCTGAGCCTGCAGTGGTTTCGGAACCGCGTGGACGCGAAGGTGGGGATCGAGCAATGGCGACGGCACTACAACGACGTGCGACCGCACTCGAGCCTTGGCTATCTGACGCCAGCCGAGTTCAAAGCGCAGCTCCGTGCTGGCTCGGATGACGGTGGGCGCTCGCCGGCGATGCCGGCTCACGCTGACCAAGAAGAACACGAGAGCGACTTAACCATGCCGACTGGCGCTGTTCTCCAGTAATCGGTGGTCCGAAGAAAACCGGCAGGTCAATCCTCCCCCGTGTGAGTGGGGGTGCAAACGCTGCTATATTGGTGAAACCGCCAAAAGCGCAGGGACCCCTAAGATTCTCACGTGCCCCAGTGAGCATAGGTGACGTCCCGGCGACGATCAACGATGCTTTTGGACTGGATGGCCAATTCCCGGGTATTCCCATGTATAGTCTTAATGAGACCTCCGAGCGTGAACGCGTATTCCTTTGGTATGAGCTTGAACCTGGAGGCGCACGTGAACATGTTCTGGAAGCGCTTCCCAAAGTTGTGCGCTATCGCATTCGTGGCAATCTATTCAGCCGCGAAGCCTGGATTCTGCCTTTCCCATCCCATCTAGAAGAGGCTCCTGCAACGTTGACAATGAACCACTCGCGCTTCTCGCGTTTCGCTCTGGGTTTTACTATACTTGAGGGCCAAGAACGGCCAATGCGCTGGGTTAACGGCGCGCTAGCCCGCGTCTATCTTTTCTTCCCGAACAAAGGCAGGGTTCAACTTGTGTTCGACACGTACGTACCCAGGTCGATCCCCGGGCAATCAATGGAAGTTTCCGTCAATAGCGTGATCGTCGCCAAATTGGACGAGCAAGACTTGGCTGGAAACAAAAGGCACGTCACTCCCCTGCCGCATGACCTGTCCCGCAGAAAGGTCAATGTTATCGAATTTGCTATGGGAAAAGCAGTAAAGCTTGGTAGCGATAACCGCCTTTTGTCAGTGGCATTTGGTTCTGTTGGACTGGAACCGCTGGAGTAGCGACGACTGGCAGCTCCCTGTTTCCTTCGCTGTAGCGCTTTCGCGATCAAGACATCGTTCGTCAGCAATGGAATTTCAGCCCACTAGGGCAGCAGGCCACGAGAAGGTGCTGAGGCACAGAAAGGAAGCTGATAAATGGCAATTGAGCTAACATTCGAGATGTTTTGGCTCAGACTGCCTTCTGACACGTCCTAGAGGTGCCCTCCTGCGATTGACGGCCTCGCGTGGGCTGGACGACGCGGGATTCAGCTGGAACGCCCTTCTGCGAGGCTGTCTGAAGCGAATTCTGCTCCCCCAGGATTTGGGAAGTCAAGGACATCCGGGAGATAATCTCCCGACGGCTTCCATGGCGGTTGGGCATGAGCAGCGTGATTCGCGTGCTATACTTCGCCGCGGTTCAATCATCAATCGGTTAGCCCTCAATGAAAAACAACAAGCCTGACACGGCTTCGTCCGTGGAGCGCTGGAAGCGTTTTGCGGCCGCGGCTGGCCTGGACATTCCGGACGGGGAAATCGAGGTCATTGCCGCTTCACTCGACCGCATCACCGCCGCCACGCGTCAGGCGCTGGAGCCCAATCTGGGGTTCACGCCGCCCGCCGCGCCTGAGCTTGCCGGGAATCCGTTTTGCCGGGGCGCTGGCGGTGCGCGTACCGTTCCCTGCGATCAAGGTGCGGAGCGTTTCAGGACAGCGCTGTTGCGCTCGTCAGCGGCGACCCGCCGGAAAAACTTTTTCAGTTGCTCCAGGCGCTCAACAGGCACCAGCACATCCTTGATCTCGTAGCTGCGACGGTAATGCAGAATGTTGCCTTTCACCTCGAGCTGGCTGCGGTATGTCCCCACGGGGGAGTCAATTTCCACCGCAGGGGGCAGCTCGTCTACCTCATAGCCCTCGGGCAGCGCAATTTCGCAAATGTCGCTCTGAAGAGTCGTGCCTGGGAACTCCACAGGATGCTTCCTTTCCTCCCCCTCCAGCAAGTCATAACTCTTTCGACCCAAGACACGGGGCCGGACCAGTAGCAGGTCTCCCGCCGCCTGGGCGTAGTTGCTGGCGGCAAAGCGGTACCCCAGCACCAAGGTCTTGTCGAAATCTTCCAGGTTTTCCACCCCGAAACTTAGCAACGACGAGCCGGCAAGGAAGCCGCTTAGGAAACGCTCCAGAACCTTGCTCCGCTCTGCCGCCGGCGCATCCAGAAACTGGGCCCGTCGTCGGGTGGCCGGCGCACCCCAGCGGATCTCCTGCACCGTGCCGTCCAGCCTTCCGGTTGCGCTCAGCTGCATTTTTGCTACGCGCAGCAACCGGTTCGTCGGGGGTGGCAGCAACGGCAATTCCACCAAATCGCCACCCTCCGCGGTCACCAGCAACCCGTAATTGGCCTGGAGCGTTGGCGGCAGGTAGCCTAACGGGGTGATTCGGTCGGTAGGATCGAAGAACAGCAGCCGGCCGAGACGTTCGTGCTCCAGCACGGCATACAATCGTGGGGTAGCCACCTCCGGGGGCAGTCGGATGGCCAAAATGGCGTGGTTGAAGCTCAGCCCCGAGGGGAATTGTGGGACCACTGCGCCACGGTCGGTGTGAACCAGCACGTAGTGCGACTCAATCCCAATCTCGTGCAGCATCGCGCTGAGCAAGGTGGCCTTGTCCTTGCAATCCCCGTACAGGTTGGCGAACACCTCCCGGGCCGGGTGAGGTTGGTAGCTGCCAATCCCAATCTCAATGGCTACGTAACGAACCTTTCGTTGCACGAAGGCAGCCAATGCCCTCAGCTTGTCCGGCAGCGTGGGCGCGGCGCTCGTCAATTCCGCCACCTTCTGCTGGATTTCCGGTGTGGCCCGGCGGCGGCCGACTGTGAGCTTCGCATACCACCGGCCCAGATCAGGCCATGATCCAATGGCCTTCTCCCGCAAGCTTTCCCGGCGGGGATAGAAGTTCACCGCCAGCCACCCTGCCACCGCCCGCCTGGGCGGCATGGAGGGTTCTTGTTCGACCGCAGGGACGTTGGCTAGCTCCCAAACCCATCGGTTCTTGCTGGCTGCTTGTGGCTCAGGGGCCGGGTGGTTCACCCAGTGCGCTTGGTACTCCCAACCTCCTGGCAGTTCCAGGACGAAGCGCGCCCTTCGCACTGGAATCGACTCCTGGAAGAACCAGATGTCCTGCAAGATCCAGGGGCGCCGCTTCTGTTCGTATTCGTAACCGATCACGCTGCCCGGCTCGGCGGACGGAATTGCCAGAACCTTGTACCGCGTGTCCTGATAAAGCACCTCGGCAAACAGGCTGGTTTCCACCGCGTCCTTTTCCTTGACTTCCTGTTCCTTGCCCACTGCGGGTATGCTCCAGCCTTTGATTTTGGAGAGACGGGTCTCTTTGTCGAAGTGGACCACAACTCTGCCGTATCTTTTTCCTCCAGGCCGCAGGATCTTGTAAGCGCGCCGGTGCTTCGTCTTGAATTCGCCGTTTTTCTTAACCGTGGTCACCTGCTCATCCAGCAACAGGACTGCCCTAGTGTCGTCCGGATAGGCAGGGAGCGCCGTCCGAGCCAATGCCCTGAGCCAATCCGGTGTTCCAGCCGTAGCTTGTGGCGCCGCCGCCAACAACGCGGTAACCACCAGCAGCCCAGCGGCGCTTCTAGTTCTGCTGGCTGGCTGCCGCGACTTGCAATACAACCTGTTGTTCATCACCTTTTCTCACCGCATCGAAGAAAAGTCGCAAGTTTGGATAGTCTTTCACCGGGAAGTAGTAACCGTTTAGGACGAATCGGCGTTGCAGCCGCAACGTGCGCTCCTGATTCTCGTAGGAAATCTCGTAGCGGCCGAACTGCGGCGTACTGGTCCACTTCTTCGGGAGGCTCTCCACCTGGTACCCCTCGGGCAACTGCACTGTAATTTCATCAACCTCCTGCCATGGGTAGGGAAAGTAAACAGGATGGACCCGCTTGGCGTGCGGGAGGGGATGCTTTTCGTTGGCCTGAAAGATAGCCAGGGGCAAAATCAGGCGGCGCCCGGTGGAGGTCCCAAAGGTCGGAATTCGCACGGCAAATTCCGCTTTCAGTGGCTCTTCGGTCCCTTCCCATCCGGTGACGTTCTGCTGATCAACGGTAGCCCCCGCCGGCAACCACCCTTTCACTTTGTCTTCCAACTCCTTGCGCGCGCCGGCCTCGTCCTTCTCAATGGCATCCAGCCGGCGTTGTAATGCTTCCTGTCCGGTGAACGTCAGTTCTACCTTGCCGTGCAGACTTCCGTCTTCGCCCAGGTGCAGCACCGCCTTGCGCCCCGTGTGCGCATGGACGCCCATCGGAGTCGGCGTTTTCACAAATCCTTCTCCGTCTTTCCCTAGCCGGATGCCTTCTCCGGGGCTAGGCCGGATGCCTTGAACCCCTGTTTGGTCCCAGGAGAGAAGCCCAAACGGACAGAAGCGCGTCGCCGGATCCAGGTAGTACTCCTTGCCGCCGTGCCGCACGAGGGCCAAATCCGAGTCGAGCTGGCTGTCATCGAGTAGCTTAGGCTTAAAGAAGCCATTCATCCGCGAAGCGACTCGCACAGCCGTGGCATCAAAACCCGCCGCGCGGGCGAGAGCTACGAACAACCAGTTGATGTGCCAGGGACGGCCATAACCGCGCTTCAACACATCCCCGACATTTTTGTTTTTCTTTAGTTTCTTGTCTCTTTCTGCATTTTTACGATCGTAACTCAGATTCCGGATCTGGTGCACGCGCGCGTAAAGCTTGCGCAGCTTGGCCCCAGGGGGATCGTTCGGTTGGACGATTCGGGCCGCCTCTTTCGCGATCGCTTTGCGCTTGCCGATGAATTTCTCCACCTCCCGGTGCAGTTCCTTCCCTTTTTGCTGCCAGAATGTTGCCGATCCTAGGAAGGATATAGATATACCTTGAAATGACATGGGCGTTGGCCTCTGGTAATAGAAGCGAATCCGCATCTTCAGCTCGCCCTCGGGGGGCATGTGCTTCTCTTCCAGGAAGGCCGGAATGTTTCTCAACTTCATTTGATAAGTGCCATCGCGCAAGTCGGGCGTTATGTCCTTCGAAACGTTCAAGCTTGTCCAGGTATGGGAATAAGGTAGACTTGACCGGTTTGGCCTGAGCGAACTTGACCGGTTTGGCCTGAGCGAAAAGTGCGCGCGCCGGGTGAACAATTCGTGTTCTATGTCCCAGTCGGTCGGAAGGAGCACACGTGAACCCCAACGGATTGTGTACTTGTATTCGATTATGGTTCCCATCCGGACGTTAGGGAGGCTGAAGGTCTTGGCCAGAAGCTTAAGCTTCTTATGCTTGACGATCAATTTCTCAAAAATACCTCCCGTAAAAGTTATTATTGCGCCGTCCGGATGCACTGTTCTGGCTTTGATGTCTTTTACACGAAATGTGCCTTCGAAATAAGGAATTTCCACATTGGCATACTTCCGTCCTTCATCGGTAAAGATTTTGATCCGGTAGTAATGCGTCGCGAAGGATTTCTTGTCATCGGTGTGCCTCTCGCGGTAGAGGACAATGGCGGGGGCACCGGGACTGGCGGGATACTCCTTCATTGCCAGATCCTCGGCCGAGATCGGCGGCCACTCATCCTTGGCCTGCGCTGGTAGCGCAATTCCTATGGCTAGCAGGACAAAAGAAAGGAAGGAAGAGAAACTGAGGAATGCTCTCGACGCCATGCCAGCGATCTCCAATCGGGCGCCCTGGCAGGGCGCACACTGCCCCCGCCCGGGAAAACAGTGAGCTACCGACGACTTGCTTCGATTGACCCCATAGCCCCCAGAAACGCGTTTCTGAAACGAATTCTGCTCCCCTGGTTTTGCGAAGTCAAGGGCGATATGCGGGGGATGTCCGGCGCAGAATTTCCAGGTGCCCTCGTGGCGCGTGTGCCCGACAAGGTTAACTCGCGTGCTATACTGCCACCGCGGTTTCATCATCAATAGGGCAATCCTCAATGCAAAACAACAAGCCTAACACGGCTTTGTCCGTGGAGCGCTGGAAGCGCTTTGCGGCCGCGGCTGGCCTGGACATTCCAGATGGGGAAATCGAGTCCATCGCCCCTTCGCTCGACCGCATCACCGCCGCCACGCGTCAGGCGCTGGCGCCCGACCTGGGGTTCACGCCGCCCGCCGTCAGCCTTCGCATACCCGGAGGCGAGTCGTGAGCGCGGCCGCGGTGGCCACCCTCAGCATTGAGAAACTGGCCCGCCTGCTGCGGGAGCGAAAGCTCTCCCCGGTGGAACTCACCCAAGCCATGCTGGCGCGCATCGAGAAGCAAAACCCGGCGCTGAATGCCTACCTGACGCTGCTGCCGGAGACGGCTCTGGAGCAGGCGCGTGAGGCTGAGCGAGCCATTGCCGCCGGGCAGTACCGCGGGCCGCTCGACGGCATTCCTGTTTCGGTGAAGGATCTGTTCTACACCCGGGGCGTGCGCACCACCGCCGGGTCCCCAATTTTCGCCGACTTCGTTCCCAATCACGATGCTACCGTCGTCGAGCGCCTGCGCAGTGCCGGAGCCGTGCTGCTGGGCAAGACGAACCTGCACGAGTTGGCGTACGGCATCACCAGCAACAACCCGCACTTCGGCCCGGTCCGCAATCCTTGGCGCCGCTCGCAGATTCCCGGCGGGTCGAGCGGCGGCTCCGGCGCCGCGGTGGCGGCCTCGCTCTGCTCGGCGTCCATGGGTAGCGATACCGGCGGCTCGATCCGCATCCCGGCTGCCTATTGCGGGGTGGTGGGATTGAAGCCGACCTTCGGCCGGGTGAGCCTCCACGGAGTGATTCCGCTGGCCTGGAGCCTGGACACCGCCGGTCCGCTGACCCGCACCGTCTGGGACGCCGCGGCGATGCTCGGGGCCATCGCCGGCCCCGACCCTAACGACGAGTCCGCCGCTACGGCGCCCGTGTCCGACTATCTGGGCCAGATCGGCCAGGGCGTTCGCGGCCTGGTGGTCGGCGTTGCTGAGAACTACTTTTTTGACGGCCTCAGTCCAGACGTGGAGCGGGCGGTGCGCGCGGCGCTCAAGACGCTGGAGGGGCTCGGCGCGCGCTTGGAGCCGGTGCAACTGCCCGGCATCACCGCGGCCACTGATCTGGCCCTGCTGATTCTGCTGGTGGAGGCCGCGGCCCTGCACCAGAAGCACCTGCACAGCCGGCGGCAAGAGATCGGCGCGGACGTGCGGGCTCTGTTGGCGCAGGGTGAGTGCGTCGTGGCTACCGATTACGTGAACGCGCAGCGCGCTCGCCGCCGCTTCATGGCCGAGCTGGAGGCCGTCTTCCAGAACGTGGCGGTGCTCGTGATGCCCACCACATCCATCACTGCGCCGGCGATTGGCGAAACCAGCGTGTTTGTGAACGGCCAGCCTGAGGACGTACGCTTGGCCAGCACCCGCCTGCTGCGCGCCTGGAACCTTGCCGGCGTGCCCGTCCTGTCCATGCCCTGCGGGTTCGACCACAGCGGGCTGCCCATCGGCCTGCAAATTGTTGGCAGAGCCTTTGACGAGGCTACGGTCCTACGAGTTGGCTACGCCTACGAGCGGGCCAGCGAGTGGGTCCACCGCCACCCACCCGACGCCTGACGCCGACATAGCTAGCAACACCGTGAGTTCCGTTGCAGTAACCTGGAGCTGTATTGGGTCGGCAGACCTAGCGCTGGCCGCTAACTGATTGACCCAGCGGACGATTCGGGAATAGTACAATAGATAGACGATCTTACTTGACAAGCTACAAGATATAGCGTAAATTCCCGCTGGCTGTGCCCCCAGCACATCCCCACCCCCACCTCCACCCACCCCTGGGGGTGGCAAGGGAGAACCAACTGCGGGCACCCAGGCCCGCAACCTAGTGAATCTTACGATGGCCCTGGAGGCCCGTAGGCTTGGGCCCCTCGCTGTATTAAGGAGACATCATGGGCGAGCTTTCCGTGGATGTGAAGGCCAAGATGGAAGCAATTCGCGACCGCGCTGCTAAAGGCATCCGCTTTCCCCGCTATTTTACCAAAGACACGGTCTCGCCCTACGACGAGGTGCAGTGGGAGTTCCGCATCTCTTCGATTACCAACGAACGGGGCGAGACGATCTTCGAGCAGCGAGACGTTGAGGTCCCGAAGGACTGGTCGCAGACCGCTACCAACATCGTCGCCAGCAAATACTTCTACGGGAAGCCGGGAGAGCCGCAGCGGGAAACCAGCGTGCGGCAGTTGATCCGCCGAGTGGTTGAGACCATCACCGGCTGGGGCCGGGCCGGTGGCTACTTCGCCACCCCGGAAGATGCGGAGAGCTTCGGCGATGAGCTGGCCCATCTGATGCTGCGGCAGAAGGCCAGCTTCAACTCCCCGGTCTGGTTCAACGTGGGAACGTCGAAGAACAGCTATGGCTGGGTTTGGGACCAGGCAGAGGGCGCTGTGCGTCGAGTGGAGAAACAGGAGCGGCGGCCCCAGTGCTCGGCCTGCTTCATCAACTCGATCGACGATTCTCTGGATTCCATCCTGACGCTGGCCAAGACCGAGGGCATGCTGTTCAAGTTCGGCTCAGGCACCGGCACCAACCTGTCGTCGCTGCGCGAGCAGAACGCGCCGCTGAGCGGGGGCGGGCAGGCCTCGGGGCCCCTGAGCTTCATGCGCGGCTTCGACGCTTTCGCCGGCGTCATCAAGAGCGGCGGGACCACTCGCCGGGCCGCCAAGATGGTCGTGCTCAACATTGACCATCCCGACGTGGTGCAATTCATCCAGTGCAAGGCCAAGGAGGAGCGTAAGGCCTGGCGGCTCGTCGAGTCCGGCTATGACAGCTCGCTGGACGGGGAAGCCTACAGCTCGATCTTCTTCCAGAACGCCAACAATTCGGTGCGGGTCACCGACGAATTCATGCAGGCGGTGGAACGCGACGGGGAGTGGCAGACCCGTTCGATGCTGGACGGGCGTCCGGTCAACAGTTACAAGGCGCGCGAGCTACTGCGCATGATCGCTGAAGCCACCCACCAGTGCGGCGATCCCGGCATGCAGTTCGACACCACGGTGAACCGCTGGCACACCTCGAAGAGCACCGGGCGCATCAACGCTTCCAACCCCTGCAGCGAGTACATGTTCCTGGACGACTCGGCCTGCAACCTCTCTTCGCTGAATCTGTTGAAATTTTTGAACGGCCAGTTTGACGTGGAGGCCTTCCGGCACGCGGTGGACACAATGATTGTGGCCCAGGAGATCCTGGTGGACAACGCCAGCTACCCCACCGAGCGGATCGCCCGCAACTCGTATGACTACCGTCCGCTGGGCCTCGGCTACGCCAATCTGGGGGCGCTGCTGATGGCCACCGGCCTGCCCTATGACTCCGAGGAGGGCCGGGCGGCAGCCGGCGCCATCAGCGCCGTCCTGCACGGCCAGGCCTACCTGACCAGCAGCTGCCTGGCCGCTGCCATCGGTCCCTTCTCTGGCTACCAACCCAACCGCGAGCCGTTCCTCGGAGTGATCGCCATGCACCGCGACGCGGTGGCGCAGATTCCGGCGCGGCTGGTGCCGCCGGCGTTGCTGGGCGCTGCGCAGAGCGTTTGGGACGAGTGCCTGGAGACGGGGCGGCAGTTCGGCTATCGCAACGCGCAGGTCACCGTCATCGCCCCCACCGGCACCATCGGCTTCATGATGGATTGCGATACCACCGGCATCGAGCCCGAGTTGGCCCTGGTGAAGTTCAAGCGGCTGGTGGGCGGTGGGATGATTAAGATCGTCAACCAGACCGTGCCCGCCGCGCTGCTCAAGCTGGGCCTTGCGCCCGATCAGGTAAGCGAAATCGTCGGTTTCATTGACCGCGAGGGCACTATCGAGGGCGCTCCACACCTGAAACCGGAGCACCTGCCGGTGTTCGACTGCTCCTTCCGGCCGGCCGGCGGGACACGTGCCATCCACTACATGGGGCACGTGAAGATGATGGCTGTGGTGCAGCCGTTTGTTTCCGGCGCCATCTCCAAGACCATTAACATGCCGGAGGACGCCTCGGTCGAGGAGGTCATGCAGGCCTACCTGGACTCCTGGAAGCTGGGCCTGAAGGCGGTGGCCATCTACCGCGATGGCTCCAAGAAGGTCCAGCCGCTCAGTACGGAGAAGAAGGAGATGGAACCGAAACCAAGCGCAGCCGCCACGCCCGCTGGTGCTGCGGTTGCCGAACCCCGCCGCCGCAAGCTGGCTGCCGAGCGCGACTCCAAAACCCACAAGTTCTCCGTCGGCGGCCACGAAGGCTATATCACCGTCGGCATGTACGAGGACGGCACGCCCGGCGAGGTGTTCATCACCATGGCCAAGGAGGGCTCCACGGTCAGCGGCCTGATGGACAGCTTCGCTACGGCCATCTCGCTGGCCTTGCAATACGGGGTGCCGCTGAAGGTGCTGGCGGACAAGTTCAGCCACGTGCGCTTCGAGCCCAGCGGCTGGACCGGCAACCCGGAAATCCCCTACGCCAAGTCCATCATGGACTACATCTTCCGCTGGCTGGGGGCCAAGTTCCTCTCGCCCGAATACAAACAAAGCGAAGCAGAGACCGATGCAGTGGCGCCGCCGCTGAAACCCACCGAGCCCGAGCCCCAACTGGAGCTGCCCATCACCCGCGAGCCGTTCCTCGAGGATGCCCCGGTCTGCGCCGACTGTGGCAGCCTGATGACCCGCAACGGCAATTGTTATAAGTGCGGCAACTGCGGCTCCACCTCCGGCTGCAGCTAACTTCAACGCGCACCTTCGGGCCGTCCGCTGAGGATCGAGCGCGATCCGATGGTGTATACTGCCGACGGGAGTCAGATATATGGCAAAGAAGCGTACCGGCAGACTGACGACGCCGCTGGTCCGCGAGAACGGCAGCCTCCGTCCTGCCAGTTGGGGCGAGGCGCTCGACCGGGCCGCGACAGGCTTTCAGGCGGCGGTCCAAAAGCACGGACCGCGCACGTTCGGGATGTTCAGTTGCTCCAAGACGACCAACGAACTGAACTTCCTGGCCCAGAAGTTTGCCAGGACGGTCATCGGCAGCAATAACATCGACAGTTGCAACCGAACTTGACACGCCCCCAGCGTCGTCGGTCTGGCGACAGTATTCGGGATGGGCGGGGGCACCAGCTCCTACCGGGAAATTGAAGAAGCAGACCTCATCATCTTGTGGGGGTCGAACGCCCGGGACACGCATCCCATCTTTTTCCATCACGTGCTGAAGGGCGTGCACGGAGGCGCAAAGCTATTGGTGGTGGATCCGCGCCGCAGCAGCTCCGCGCAGTGGGCAGACCTGTGGGTGGGGCTGGATGTCGGCGCCGACATTGCCCTGGCCAACGCCATGGGCCGGGAGATTCTGGTCTCGGGTCTGGAAAACCGTGGCTTCATCGAGCGCGCCACCAGCGGTTTCCAGGAGTACCGCTCTGGCGTGGAACGCTACACGCTGGACTACGCCGAGCAGATTTGCCGCGTGCCGGCGGCTCTGATCCGGGAAGCTGCCCATGCCTACGCGAAGGCCGAACGCGCGCAGATCTGCTGGACGCTGGGCATCACCGAGCACCACAACGCCGTGGACAATGTTCTGGCGCTGATCAATCTTGCGCTTCTGACCGGGCATGTGGGCCGTTACGGGTCAGGTTTGAACCCGCTGCGCGGACAGAATAACGTGCAGGGGGGCGGCGATATGGGCGCGATCCCGGACCGGCTGCCCGGCTTTCAGCACGTGGAGAATGATGGGCTGCGCGGGAAATTCGAGCAAGCCTGGGGCGTGAAGGTTCCGGCCGCGGCCGGCTGGCGGTTGAACGAGATGTTTGACGCCATGGAGCGGGGAGAGCTGACCGCGCTGTACGTGATTGGAGAGAATCCAGCCAACTCGGAAGCCGATCAGCACCGCGCCATACGGCTCCTCGAGGAGTTGGGGTTTCTGCTGGTACAGGATGTCTTGCTAACGGCCACAGCCGAAATTGCTGACGTGGTTCTGCCGGCGGCGGCAGGCTGGTGCGAGTCGGAAGGAACCGTCACGAGCAGCGAGCGCCGGGTGCAGAGGGTGCGGCGGGCTATGGACCCGCCCGCCGGGGTCCGCGACGACCTGGATATCCTTTGTGAGTTGGCGCAGCGTCTGGGCCATGCGTGGAGCCAGCCCAGCGCGGAGGAGATCTGGAACGAAGTGCGGCGCCTGAGCCCGATGCATGCGGGCATGAGCTACGCGCGTCTGGAACAGATGGGTGGGATCCAGTGGCCCTGCTATGACGAGTCGCACCCGGGCGAACTTTATTTGCACAGCCGGCTCTGGGCCACTCCGCTGGTGGGTCCTCGGGCGCCATTCAGCGCGGTCGAATACGCGCCGCCCGTGGATCTCCTGGATGAGCAGTACCCGATCCGGCTGACCACCGGCCGTCGCCTGGATTCCTACAACACCGGAGTTCAGACCGCCCGCTACAGCTCCCCGCTGCGCCGGGGAGAGACGATCGATCTGCTGCCGGAAGATGCCCAACGCTACGGTATTGCCGAAGGAGAGAAGGTGCGCGTCAGCTCGCGTCGTGGATCGGTGGTGGCGCCAGTTCGTTTCGACCCCGGTTTACGCCCCGGGCTCGCGTTCATGACGCTGCACTTCCCCGATGAGGTAGCCACCAACGAATTGACCCTGGATGCCGTGGACCCGAAGTCCGGAACTTCGGAGTTCAAGGCAACCGCGATTCGCATCGATAAAGTAGACGCCAAGTTAGACGCCACGCTGGACGCCACGCCCGAGCGGGAAGCGGTCCAATCCACATAACCCAGATCACGGACACCGAATTGGACCTGCACTTTACCTCCACCGAACCCTCCACTGAGGAAAGATTTGCGGTTGACCAAGCGCTTGCGTCATCCAAAGAGGCGGCCCGTGACCTGCTCTTGCCGGTTCTGCATTCCATCCAATCGCGCGTCGGTTGGATCAGCGCGGGCGCCCTCAACTATGCCTGCCAGCGGCTCGGCGTTCCTCCGGCGGACGCTTTCGGGGTGGCGGATTTTTACGCGATGTTCTCGCTAACACCGCGGTCTCCGGTCGTGGTGCACGTTTGCGATGACATTTCCTGCCAGACCCGCGGGGCCGCCGAGTTGTGTGAGCAGCTGGAGCGGACCGACGGCCCGCCGGGAACACCGGGCGCAGACGGCCGCGCCACGTGGTTGCGAAGTCCATGCCTGGGTCTGTGCGAGCGCGCACCGGCGGCGCTGGTTTCTGCTGCCGGGGAGAATCCGTGGGAGAAGATACTGGCTCCGGCCAGGGCGGAAGCTGTCGAGGAGGTCCTCCGCGCGCCTGCGGCGACGCAGAAGGGGGCGCCGCCGGACGCTTTTGATGCCAGCGTTTCAGTGCCGCAGGCCGGCCAGGCGCAGTTGCGCCTGCTCCGGCGCATTGGCAAGGTGGACCCGGAAAGCCTCGACGGCTACCGGGCCCAGGGCGGCTACCAAGCGCTTGGGCGAGCGCTTGGGATGGGCCCTGAGGCTGTTGTGCGGGAGGTGACCCAGTCCAAGTTATTGGGCCGCGGCGGCGCGGCGTTTCCGGCGGGACAGAAGTGGAGCGCGTTGTGCGCGAGCCGGTCCACGCAACGCACCCAATACTTGGTGTGCAACGCCGACGAGTCCGAACCGGGCACTTTCAAAGACCGCGTGCTGATGGAGGCGGATCCGTTTGCCGTCATTGAGGCGATGACCATCGCCGGTTTTGCCGCTGGATGCGAGCGCGGTTATCTGTATATTCGCGGCGAATACCCGCTGGCCACCGAGCGGCTGGCGCACGCCATTGGCGCAGCCCGGAAACAGGGATTGCTTGGTGAGGACATCCTGGGACGCGGCGTCCGCTTCGACATCGAGATGCGGCGTGGCGCGGGCGCCTACATCTGCGGCGAGGAAACAGCGCTGTTCAATTCCATTGAAGGCTATCGTGGAGAGCCGCGCAACAAGCCGCCGTTCCCGACTCAGGTGGGGCTGTTCGGCCAACCGACGCTGGTGAACAACGTGGAAACGCTCGTCAATGTGCTCGGGATCGTGCTGGAAGGTGGCGCCGCCTACGCCGCCCTGGGAACCGAGCGCTCCACGGGCACAAGGCTGTTTTGTCTTTCCGGCCACATTGCGCGTCCTGGGATTTACGAGACCCCGTTCGGCACTACGCTCGGTCAGTTGATTGATCTGGCTGGGGGGGTCGGAGGGAGCGGAAAGCTGCAAGCGGTGCTGCTGGGCGGTGCGGCGGGCGCCTTTGTGTCGCCCCAGGAGCTGGACATCCCCTTGACGTTTGAGGGAACTCGCGCCCGGGGAGTCACGCTTGGCTCCGGCGTCGTGATGCTGTTTGATGACACGGTCGATCTGACGACGATCCTGCTGCGGATCGCCGCTTTCTTTCGGGATGAATCCTGCGGCCAGTGTGTTCCCTGCCGTGTCGGAACGGCCCGACAGGAGGAGCTGTTGCACCGGTTCGCCGGCGGCCAGCTCTTGGGGCAGCGTCAGGACGAGCTCGTCCTGTTACGAGAAATGGGGCAGGCCATGCGCGACGCTTCCATCTGCGGATTGGGGCAGACCGCCTCGAGCGCCATCGAGTCGGCCCTTGCCCGCTGGGAGTTCTTTAGCAAGGAGTCAGCGTGAGCTCTGACGCACCGTCGCCTCGAATGCCTGTTCCGGCCGGGCCGTTGCCCGTGATTCCGCCGTCGCGTCCCCGCCAGACCATCGAGCTCACCATTGATGGCCAGCAGGTCGCCGTGCCGGAAGGCGCGACGCTGCTCGAAGCCAGCCGCAGCCTGGGGATCTCTACACCCACGCTCTGCTATCTGGAAAACCTGACGCCGGTCAATGTCTGCCGCATCTGTGTCGTGGAGCTGGAAGCCTCGCGGGTCCTTGTGCCGGCCTGTTCTCGAAAAGCCGAGCCGGGCATGGCGGTGAAGACCAATAGCGAGCGGGTTCGTTTGAGCCGCCGCCTGATTCTGGAGTTTCTGGCCTCCTCGGTGGATGTTTCCACCGCGCCCCAACTGCAGGCCTATATGGAGCAATACGGCGCGCGGCCGGAGCGGTTCGGCCCCCCCGCGTCGGCAGCGGCAGCGGGGGTGCGCGATGCCGCGCGTCCGGGCGTGCACCCGCCGCCCGCGGCGACAGCCGCGGCTACGGTGGGGCAGCCGGTGAAGGTGGACAACGATTTGTACGTCCGCGATTACGGCAAGTGCATCCTCTGCTACAAGTGTGTGGAAGCCTGTGGGAAGGACGCGCAGAACACGTTCGCCATCGCCGTTGCCGGCCGCGGATTTGACGCGCGGATCTCGACCGAGTACACCGTGCCGCTGCCGGACTCCGCCTGCGTCTACTGCGGCAACTGCATCGGGGTCTGCCCAACCGGGGCGCTGATGTTCAAGCGCGAGTATGACATGCGGCAGGCGGGGGTTTGGGATGAGTCCCGGCAGAGTGAAACCGACACGATCTGCCCTTACTGTGGCGTGGGCTGCACGGTGACTTTACGGGTCCAGGACAACCGGATTGTCCGGGTGACTTCCCCCCTCGACCGGGACGTGACGCACGGCCACCTCTGCATCAAGGGCCGCTTTGGGTGGCAATTCGTCGATCCATCAGGTTCTCCCTAGTGTCGTGTCCCGGAAGAACGTTGCCTATGTTTGTGTGCTTGTGGGACCGCTTGCTGACGCGCACGGCTCTGTATTTTCAACGCGCTTCCGAGCCACGAGCATGAGCGAGTGGTCATGAACTTTTGTGGCGAATTTCTGGGACGCCACACTAGGAACTGTACTCTCTGAGGTTTCGCGCACGTACGGACTGGTTGGGAATCGCCTTAAGGGGCCGGCCCCGCATGGGGCGGACACTTACTGCTTCGGGGGAAAGCCCACCCGGAATACAGCCAGACCGAGCACACGTTTGTCGCCCGGGACTTGGATAGTCCTGTCTACGGAGAGCTCCAGGCAAACCATCTGCCCCCGAAGCTGTTCACCGGGGATTGCCGTCCGGTAGGTGTAACGACCTGCCTCTTCATACTTTTGCCGGTCCAGCAATTTCCCGCCGAGATGGAGTGTGAGAACGACGGCTTCTACCGCGCGCAAGTGCTCCTTCGAAAGATAAAACTCCAACTGAAGGGTGGCTGGCCTTTGGGAAGGTGTTTTCAGGTATACAGCAGCCGACTTTCCCATCCATCTCCACCGCGCTCTTTCCGGCGCGTACCACTTGCCGGCAAGCTGCGGCTCGGACGCCTCCTTTACCGGCGCCACGAATGAAAGGGCATTGGGAATATCCCGTGCTTGGACAGTAGCCTGACTGCAGGCGTCTTTTGCTGCGACCGCTAGGCGTGGCGTCATCAGCATAGCGAATACGCAGACCAGAAAAAGTGCTGGTCTCGGAGTATTGCTTTTCCTCACGCGCCTGTATTCATCCCCAGCTTAAGGCACAAGAGCATTGAGCTTACGGAACAGATCCCGCAACTCAATGCGCGGGCGCCCATCGACATCGTAGATTCCGCCCGTATCTACCCACGTGACCTGCCGGCTTTCTTCGGACCACCGATTACTGGAGAACAGCGCCAGTCGGCATGGTTAAGTCGCTCTCGTGTTCTTCTTGGTCAGCGTGAGCCGGCATCGCCGGCGAGCGCCCACCGTCATCCGAGCCAGCACGGAGCTGCGCTTTGAACTCGGCTGGCGTCAGATAGCCAAGGCTGGAGTGCGGGCGCACGTCGTTGTAGTGCCGTCGCCATTGCTCGATCCCCACCTTCGCGTCCACGCGGTTCCGAAACCACTGCAGGCTCAGATACTCGTCGCGGAACTTCCCGTTGAACGATTCGTCGGTCGCATTCTGCCACGGCTTCCCCGGCTCGATGAGCGCGGTTTCGATCTGCGCCTGGAGCAGCCACCGGAGAATCGCACCCGCGACAAACTCGGGGCCGTTGTCGGACCGGAGGTAACGTGGGGCTCCGTGGACGCTCACGAGCTGCGTGAGCACCTCGATAACGCGCCCGGACCGAATGCCGCCGGCCACGTCGATCGCGAGTGACTCGCGGGTCCATTCGTCGACGACGGTGAGGCACTTGAGCGTCTGCCCATTCGCGCAGGTGTCGAACACGAAGTCGTACGCCCAGACGTGATTGACCGCAGTGGCGGGCACCGGGCGGGGCCGGCTCAGGGCGACCCGGCGCCGCGGCCGCCGCCGAGGCACCTGCAACCCCGCCTGGCGCCAGAGGCGATGGGTCCGGTCCGTGCTCATCGTGTGCCCTTCGCGTTTTAGGAAAATCCGAATCCGGCGATAGCCGTACCGCGGATACTGCGCCGCCAGACGACGCATCGCGGCCAGCGCCGGGGCATCCCGGTCGACCAGCCGCGACTGGTAGCCCAGCGTGGACCGTGCGACGGAGAGCAAGGCGCACGCGCGGCGACCCGACAGACCGCGTGCACGTGCATACGCGACCTGCGGCCGGCGCACGCGTGCGCCTACCATTTTTTCGGGTGATCTCCTTGAGCACGTCGATCTCCAGATCTCGATCGGCCACCATCTTTTTCAGCCGGCCGTTCTCCTGCTCGAGCTGCCGCAGCCGCTTCACATCGGCGGGCTCCAACGTGCCGAAGTGTTTCCGCCAGGCGTAGAGCGTCTGGGCGCTGACGCCGTTCTTTTTGGCCACCTCCGGAACGGGCCGCTGATCGGCCTCGCGGAGGATCGTCACCATCTGCTCTTCGGTAAACCGGGTCTTCCTCATGGCTCCCTCGTTTCTCCGAGGGCGCCATTCTCTCAGGCTTCAACTGGTCCGGAAATCGCCAGGCAGGTCACCCGGATAGAACATGATCTGTCTGATCTGAAAGGCGGGACCCCCTTCCCGAGGTAGAAAGGTAATGGAAAGAGCGTCACTATCAACGGGAGTCTTCACTTTCAAGCTGAACGGCTCCATTTGAGAGCCAACGGCAAGGGAGGTGTCAAGAAACTGGCGGGTGGGCAGAAAACTGATCAGCACATGCACGCGCGCCCCCGGATGCGCGCTTCGAGCTTGGAATTCCAAGGTGTATTCGTGGTCATCATAGATCGCCATTTTCTGCCGGATAAAGCCGCCCGGTTGGATTTCGAGCTCTTGGCCACTGTTGTCGAGGGATGGCTTTATCTTGACCAATCCTTCCTGAGGAGGTTTTCCCCATTCTTCCAAGCCGGAACGGAAGGAGCCGTTGGTGATTACGTTCAGGTAGTAATCTTGGTAATTCCAAAGGGCATAGCCTAGCGAATCCCTCAGCAATGTGGGCAGAGCGTTGGCGATGAACTCAAACTGTTCGTCTTCTCCCGTGAGGGCGCCTTCTTCGGCAGGCCCACCGAAGTGCTGAAAGTTGAATTGATCCACGAAAACCGGCAACCCGCGACTCAGGTTCTCTGTTCTCTTGAGGTAACGGGGAACGTAGCTGGCCGTGCGTTTACCATCTAGATGCTTTCTTTTATCGCCAAACATGTAGGATTGATAAGGGGAAAACCAGGTAGTAACAAAGCTATAGCAGGGTGGCAATTCAAACTGAAGCGAATAATCGTGCCACCCATTGATTTCCGCGCGAGGTTGAAAACTCACAACCACTTCCGGGTTGCCCTGCTTTGCGGCTTCGCAGGCATCTGGCAAGCGCCGTGCTGTGAGTTCATCCGAAAAGTTCAGGAAAGCACGCAGCTTGCCGGTCTCCAAAAGCTCCCCGTTTTGAGTGGGCGGTTCTACCGTCTCATAGCTGTCGTTGTTTTCCCACCAGAGCAAGTTCCACCACCACAAAGGTCGCCGGTGCAGCCACTGGCGAAATGCCGCTACATTCTCCGGATATTGATGGAGCCAAAGATCCGCCATGTACCCGGTGTCTTCAAACGTCCAGAAAATGAACAGCACGTTCGAGTGGGGTTTTGTCCGCGCCGCAACCTCGCGAAATAAATCCCGGTAGGCAACCCATTCCTCCTCGTCCGCCAGGACCGTTGCTGCCATCCATGCTGCACCGCCCGCATCGCGGGGAGTGTGCTCGTGCGTGCCTACGCGTAAAACCACCTTTAACCCCAAGGAATCCGCTAAACGCAGAACGCGATCCAGGTTTGCAAACGCTTTCTCACTGTAGCTGACGGGCTGGACGGTGGGTTGGAAGAGTCTCCACGGGACCAATAGGATGATCGTATTGAAACCATCTCCCCGCAACTGGGAAAAATCGTTCTTGCACTGCTCCAAGTCAAACGAATTCCAGAAATTATTGACCGCTGCCCGCGGCTGAAAATAATATGTTCCCTTGACACGGGAATCCGGAGGTTCCCAGTGGAAACGAGGGCCCCGGCGCGGACTGCAACCAACGGCCGCCAACAGCAAAAGAAAGATAACCAACCATTGCGTCATGAGCAGAAGCTGGACATGACGGGATGCAAATTGATTCCATGGGACCAAGACCCTTCCCTCTCGGCCTTGAAAGAACTTCATTTCCGTCTTCCTCTCACCAGGATAAGGCCCTTTGGTGGCGAGTACCCCGCTCGAGCTGTGTCAGCATAACACGCAGACAAGACGTTGGCCTCAGATTCAGCGGATAGGTCCCCACTAGGCGGTTAGCGTTTGGCTATGCTGCCTCGCAGCCCACTTGGACGGGAAACGCCCTTTCCGGAAATTGACCCACTACCCAAGGGGGTTCGGGTCTTGCAATCGATGTTGGGGGGTGTACATCAGGTTCTGCTTAGGAACTGTACGCTCTGAGGTTTCGCGCGTGCACGGACTGGGTGGGGATCGCCTGAACGGGCCGGCATGCGGAGTTGTCGTGCAGATGACTCATGAGGAGGGCGTGCATTCTCGTCAACCCAAGACGGCTCAACCATTGTCGGGATGTCAGCAAGATTCGAGTCAAGATATGTCTGGCAGTACCGCATTTCTTGTGCGCTATCCCGATCAGAAGGTTTGTGTTGCGATCCTTGCGAATTTAGGCCATGCGCGGTTTCCGTTCCCATACAAGTCCTCCCGACCCAGGCCTCCCGAATCCCGGCTATACGATCACGTACGGCGGATTGAATTCCGGGACTCCGGCACGCCGTCCCGCAATCCAGCGGAGCACGTACACTTTCCTTGGATCGGTGAGACGCTCTGAGAAGGTGTTGGGAATGACTTCGAGAAGTGCATGTGCGGCGAAGTCGCTGTAATAGTCGATGTCGGGTTCGACTTTCACGCACTTCACTCCGCGGATCCGCTTGGAGTCACCTTCATGAAAGGTAAGCTGAACGTTTGCCTCCCCAAACTGTACCTGCTTGTAGCTCCTCGTGGCTCCAGGGTGAAAGGCGGCACTCCCGATTTCCGGTTTGAATACCCCTTGGATAACAGCCCGCTTAACCTGGTCGATCAATCCCTGATCAGCGTAGGCAAAGAAACGGTCTTGCGCCATTTCTACCCATACCAATGCTTTCAGGTAATCAAGAGGTGTTCCTGAAGGCAACTGAATCGCCTCCATCGCCGTCGTGATATTGAAGAACGCTGCGAGTGCGGCGGGGCGTTTCTCCATCAGCTGCCCATATCGGTCTTTCGCCGCCTGATCCGAGGCTGCACCGTGGGAGAGTAGAGCAGAGAGGTTAGGGTGCGAGCCCTTGAGCGTTTCCCAGCGTGCATCCCTGAAATTGAATGTTCCATTCTTTTGCAACAGCATGAGATCGACATGCTGCCAGGCATTCCGCAAGAGCTTGACCGGTGTGAAGCCAGCCTGGTGGAGACCTTTGGCAGAAACAACAACTGTGTAGTCGTCGCCGAGGTTATTAAAAAACGGCAGGCCACGGATTGCAATGTTTGGTCCCTTGCGGTGAATCGGTTGCCGATGTTGTTTGTTCCCGTCGATTACGCGAACGAGAAGGCGGGTCTTGGGAGGAAAAGGCTTCCGGGTGCCATCGAACACGTTAACCATGAGGTGACCAGTGTTAGAATCCTTCTTCTTGGCCGGCATATAGAGTCTCCTCGCTACCCTCGTCCGTGACGCATGGCTTGGCCATGCTGACCTCCCCAGGCAGAGGAATGGAAGGCAACTCGGAGAAAAGGTAGAACGGACCAGGGTTGATTGCAACGACAGTTTTCCACGCCCTTACGGCGCGAAGCAGAAAGCACTTAGCTTTGTACGGGAAAGACGGGCTGAAGGTTTTAGTCACCGGATCCTAATACGGAAACTGACCCGCTGCCGGAGGGGTTTGGTCTTGCAAGTCGACGTTTGGGTGTGTAACTTAGCCTTGTTCGGGAGGAGGAGGCGCGTATGAGACGGCAGGAACTGGGTCGCCGGGAATTTCTGCGGCGTGCGGGAACGGGCATGGCCGCGCTGGGGAGCGTACCCATCTGGAGCTGGGCCAGCGAGCGACGGGGTCCGCCAACCGGAGCGGCGAAGGGTGAGCAAGGTTGGGCAAGCATCCCCACACGGGAGCATTTTGGCGACGAGGAGGAGCGCCTGCAGATTCCTCCCTCCTGGGACCTGACTGTGTACCACATGGCCGGCATCAAAGCGCCGGTCCTGAGCCCGGAACAGATTGGCCAGCGCATTGAGGCGCCCATCGGCACCAAGCGCCTGGCCGATATCGCCCGCGGAAAGCGCACCGCCCTCATCACTTTCGACGACCTGACCCGGCCCACCCCTGTGTTCGAGGTGGTGCCGCAAATCATCGAGGAGCTGAAGCGGGGTGGGATCAAGGACGACGGCATCCTGTTCCTGACCTCCTACGGGACGCATCGCCCGCTGGCGCAAAATGAAGCGAAGCGCAAGCTGGGTCCCCACTATGCGGACAAATACGCCTGGCTGAACCACAACATCTACGAGAACCTGGCCGACCTGGGGCGCACTTCGCGCGGCAACCGCATCAAGGTCAACCGGCATTTCATGCAAGCTGACGTGCGCGTGACCATCAGTGGCATCAAGCCGCACGGCCTGGCCGGCTACGGCGGCGGCGCCAAAGCGATCCTGCCGGGCGTCACCTGGGTCGAATCGATTCACTACTTTCACCGCACGATCGCCGGGTTAGGGGACAACCGCAACAAGACGGTCGGCCCACTCAAGATTTTCAAGAACGAATGCCGATTGGACATGGTGGAAGCCGCGCGGCTGGCCCGGGTGGATTTCAGTGTGCAGATTGTTTACAACGGGCACCGCAAGGTCGTCGGCGTCCACGCCGGCGACATCGTGGAAGCGCACCACTCCGCCTGCCGCCAAGCCAACCGCGTGCTACGCACCGAGCCCGCCAAGAATGCGGACGTGGTTGTGGCCAACGCCTACCCGCAAAACGCGCAGGCATCCAACAGCCTGCCCTGGGCGCGCTCCTGCCTGCGGGACGGCGGCACGTCCGTGCTCATCGCTCAAAACCCTCAAGGTCTGGAGAGCATGCATTACGGCCGCGAACGCTGGTACTACGACGCCCGTCCCTTCTATGAAACGGCACATCCGTCGCGCCGGGATGTGAAGCAGGCCAGCCGGTTCATCGTTTACTCCTCCTACATGCAGGCCCGCGACAGGGTCAAATTCCCAGCCCGCACCATTTTCACGCGCACCTGGGCCGATACGGTGGCGGCCATCCAAAAGGTCCACCGCCGGGAGGCCAGCGTGGCTCTGTACCCCTATGCCGCAATCCAGCACCCGCCCGGCGAGTTGGACGGGTAGGCTCGGCCTGAGTTAATTTTAGCGGGACCATACGCACCCATGCGTGCGGTAGAGGGAACGGGAGCACCTGCAGATTTCCGTTAGAACAGGATGGAGGCTAAGCTCGAATGCGCAAAACAATGATCGTCATGGCGATCGTCATGACCATGTCCCTGGCCGCCAGCCTGTGTGGCGGCGAGCACGGTTGGTATCCGCACGAGGGAGGGCTTCTCAAGTACCGGGTCCACATTCGCTTCGGCCAAGAGCCCGACACGATGCCGGAGGGGTGGAAGTTCGGCCGGGTCTCGGCGGTCGCCACCGACTCTGCGGGGCAGGTGTACGTCTTTCAGCGCGGCAGGCAAGCCAACCCGATTGTCGTCTTTGACGCCAAGGGCAAGTATCTCCGTTCCTGGGGCAAGGGCATGTTCGGCAATCCCCACGGCATGCGGGTGGACAGCAACGACCATGTATGGGTCACGGATAACGGTGACCACCAGGTCATGAAGTTCACTCGGGAAGGCAAGCTGCTCCTGACGCTGGGAATGAAGGGGAAGCCCGGCGAGGACGATAAAACTTTCAACCGTCCGACCGACATCGCCTTCGCGCCTTCAGGTGATTTCTACGTGTCGGACGGCTATGGAAACTCGCGCGTTGTGAAATTCTCGCCTGACGGAAAGTATCTGCTGGCGTGGGGCAAGCGGGGTACGGGACCGGGTGAGCTCAACATTCCCCATTCCATCGCGGTGGATTCCAAGGGCCTGGTCTACGTCAGCGATCGAGAGAACAACCGAATTCAAATCTTCGACGCCGACGGCAAGTTCCTGCAGCAGTGGACGCACCTGGGGGCTACGCAGAACATTTTCATCACCCCCAAGGATGAGGTGTGGGTCATCACCCACCGTAACAACATCGAGAATCTCACCTACGACACGCTGGCGGGGCGGATCATGCGCATTGACCTGGCTACCGGCAAGATACTTGGCGCGATGGAGAGCCCGGGACACTGGATCCATGCGAGCCCGACCGGGGAGATTTTCATCGGCAGCCTGACAGGCAACGTCTTCCGGTGGTATCCGGGCTGGATGGAACAAGGAGCCGACAGCGAGGAAGGCCTGCGGCCGGTGAATCTGCCGTAATTCCGAGTGGCTGCCGATTATGCCAGCGTGGGAAGACGCAGGCGGCAGACTTCCGCAGTCTCGGCCGCGGAAAAAAGAATTGCCGGTCCCGGGGCATCTGTGCCGAGCGGAAGTATTTTCTTCCCGCTAAGTCATCACGCAGCCGCAAGGCTTCTCTAAACAACTACCACGGCATCTGGCGCTTGGTGTGTCGGCGCCCCTTTTCGGCGGCCTCCTGGGTGCTGCTTCCGATCATCACCCCTTCTTCGATCATGCCGATGACATTATCTGGGCGAACCGTGTCGAGAAACGCGATGTTCGCGTCCTTGCAGGCCTTCATTACGCGAGCACGAGCCGCAATCATCTCTCTTGGATAGGGCGCGTGATGCCGCGTAGGGTATCCGAAGGACATGCGCATGTCGCCGGGCCCCCATTCGGCGAAACCAATACCCGGAACCTTGGTGGTCGACTCCGCGTTGAGCACAGCGTGCCGGTCTTCGATCTTGAGGCCCAACAGCAACTCCCCCTCCGGATTCAGCGGCCAAGGATCGGCCTTCCGCAGGTACTCCTCCACGGGAACTCCCCAGATCCGAGCGGCATTACCCTGGCCCCCATTTCCGCGCAGCCCCTCTTCGAGACCGTTGCCCACTGCCTGCTTATGAAAAGGATAGCGTGCTGCCCTTACGAACTCCCGTACCGCCTCCGGCGAGCGGGCATGGACAAGCAAGATTCCGTGAACACCGGTCGCTAGGACTTGTTTGACCATCCAGTAATTTGCCTTGATGGCGTCTTCGCTGATACCGCCGACCGGCAGGACCACAATCACCGCAGGTGTTCGGTGACCGCTCTTGGTGGGGCCGCCGTCGGCCAATCCCTGCATGAAGTCTGCCAACTCCGAGACGTCGTAAGGGCTGTGCTCCATGTCGTAATTAATGTAGTCGGCCCAGGTCTGGGCCATTTTCTTGCCTTCTTCGTAGCCGCCGTGAGCGTGGGTGGAATAGATTGGTTGCCCCCGGTCCAACAGCTCGATCGCCCTGTTAATCCGCTTACCGTTGGACGACGGGGCCGACGACTGCAGAGTCGAGAGGCCGACAATCCAACCAGCAACAACTAAGATCAAAAGGACTGGCATTTTTCTCATACGCTCTCCAAGAACGTTGATCTGTTGAACAACCGCGTGCGGCGCCTGATGAAAATCGGCATCGTCGCCGCAGCGCAGTCCCGGCCGGTGAATGCGCCATAATTCCGCGAGGTTGCCGACTGGCGTAGACTTTGAACCTCATGCGGCGTCCTCGTAGATAACCTGGTCGATCTAGCTCGCGGGACCTTGCTGAGCTTGGTGCTGTTTCAAGCGTTGATAAGCAATCCGCAGCAGGTCCCCCATTTGTGCCCCCTTCGAGTACGCAGCAAATCCCCAATGAAAGGCCAGCTTGTAACCCTTGATGGGATTCTCACTGTTCCAGCGATCGGTCAGTTCCTGCAAACGTTCGACGGCCACCTGGGCCTGCTGCACACCGACCCCAGTCAGCAGGACCACGAATTCATCCCCGCCGTAGCGGATGAGGGTGTCCGAGCCGCGAAAACTCTTCTTGAGCAGCTCGGCAAACCCTTCAAGGACTCGATCGCCTGTGGAGCTCCTCAGGAGGGAGTTCAACGACCTAAAGCCGGCCAAGTCGAACATCACCAGCGTTAAGCTGAGTTCGGGTATGCGCTCGACCCAGCGGATTTCCTTGGAGACTCGTTGATCCAGGTACTGCTGCTTCAGAAGCCCTGTCAACGGATCTATCAGGCCAATATCGCTGGCTCCCACCTGGCCTGCCAAATTCTTCCGGGCCTCGAAGATTTGTTTCCGCTTCTGGTTCCCATAGACGCTGAAAAAACTGCTCCCAACAATGCAAGTCAGGCAGATTGCAGGCAAGTACCACTCTCTCCATCGGAAGAGGCCCAAGTTTTCCCTCAAAGGAGGTAGCAGCGCAATCAGCAACGCCACTCCTGTGGCCAACAGTAGCAAGGGAGCCGCACCACGGAGTTTAAGTTCCTCGCCTTCCAAGGCCTGCATTCTGCGACGGAGTTCCTCAGGCTTCATGTGCATCTTTCTCCAGTACGGCGAATCGGAAGAAGAGGCAGAACCCCCTCTCGACCCGCCATGCTACGCTGCGCCCACAGCCAAGTCAACGTGTGAGACCCAGCCAGGCGCGCCGGTGGTCTTCGGGTTCGGTTCGATGTACCTGCTGGCCCGGCGCCTGCTTTTTTTTCCTTGACACAACTTGACACAACTCGTAGTGTAAAATAGGTGCCAGATCCGGAACATCGCTAAGAGAGTGACTCATGAACTCCTCCGAGAGACTAGACTATCGTCCAACTTTGCCCATTAAGGAAACGAACGCGCTACAATCCAAGCTAGCGATAGGCACCACAGGGAGGGAGTGTGTGCGAAGAATCGCAGCACAGTCGGTGTTGAAAGCATTGGGAGTGATTCTTGCCCTGTGTGCGATATTGGGTGGATTCCCCGAGCCAGTCTCAGCCGCCCCCGCCAGGACGGAGACGCCGAATATCATCTTCATCATGGCCGATGATCTTGGGTACGGGGACGTCGGCTGCTACGGAGCAACGAAGGTCCGCACCCCAAACATCGACCGGATTGCTCGGGAAGGCATGCGCTTCACCGACGCACACACACCATCTTCTGTGTGCTCACCTACGCGATACAGCATTCTTACCGGACGGTATTGCTGGCGGACTCGCCTGAAGAAGCACGTGTGCCAGGTGAACGAGCCCTTGCTGATCGAACTGGGGCGGATGACAGTGGCGTCGCTTCTGAAGTCTGCCGGGTACAGGACAGCCTGCGTCGGGAAGTGGCACCTCGGCTTCGGCGAGAAGGGTCCGGATTGGAATGGTGAGCTGAAGCCCGGACCTCTCGAGGTCGGCTTCGACTACTTTTTTGGCGTACCTACTTCCAATAACTGGCCGCCCTTTGTCTACGTGGAGAACCACCGTGTTGTTGGAAAGAAAGCTCATGAGGTCATCAATCTGGGCGGCGGCACTTCTGAGACCTACGACCCGCATGCGAACCCGGGAATGCCAGCCATGTTCATGAACGGCGCTGTCATGAATCAGGCACATCTTGAGGCGCGAAAGAAATGGGTGAAGGCGCGCGAGATCGCCGCCACTCGCGATGAAGAGGAAGTGGCCTTGGTCCAGACCGCCAAGGCAGTGGAGTTTATCCGGCAGAACAGGAAGAGGCCGTTCTTTCTCTATCTCCCCACCACCAACATCCACATCCCTCTGACACCGAACCGCAAATTCAAGGGAAGCAGCGAGATCGGGATCCGTGGGGATTTCATCCATGAGCTGGACTGGGCCGTGGGCGAGGTTCTCAAGACGCTAGACGAGCTGGGCCTCACGGAAAAGACCTTTATCGTGTTCACCAGCGATAACGGAGGCCACCCCTTCAATACCACGCCGAAGGGCGAGGGGATTGACCAGACCGACAACGGTCACAGATGTAATGGGCCCTGGCGGGGTCTGAAAGGCGACATCTGGGAAGCAGGGCACCGGGTTCCATTCGTGGCCCGGTGGCCCGGGAAGATCCCTACGGGCACAACTTCGGATGAGCTGATTTGCCTCACGGATCTGATGGCCGCAGCCGCCAGCATCGTGGGACGGGACCTCCCGAAGGACGCGGGCGAGGACAGCATCAATATCCTCCCCGCCTTGCTCGGGCAGAAGCGGGCGAAACCCCTTCGCGAGGCCCTCGTGCATCACTCCGCCGGCGGCATGTTTGCCATCCGGCAGGCGAACTGGAAGCTGATCGAAGGGGTCGGGGCCGGTTGGGAAGACCTAAAGCCCGGACCAGGGGAGCCGCCCGGGCAACTGTATGACCTGGTGAAGGACCCCACGGAGAGCAACAACCTGTATAAACAACGGCCGGATATTGTAGCAAGACTGGAAGCTTTGCTGGAAAAGTACAAAAAGGAAGGCCGCAGCCGGCCCTAAAGCCCTACAATAGAGAAGAGAACCTCGCAGACCTCGGAAAGGTAAGGTTAGATGATGAACCCTTCCAACAGACCAGCCTATCGTCCAACTTTCTCGCGTCGGGAACTTCTCATTAAGACCGGGCTCGGATTCGGAAGCGTGGCGCTTGCAGGGATCCTCCATACAGAATCCTTGCTCGGAGCAGTGCCGGAAGTCTCCTACCAAGACCTCAGGCCAAGGCCAGGACACTTCCCCGGAACGGCCAAGGCGGTGATTCACATAATGCAGAGCGGGGGCCCGAGCCAGATGGACCTTTTCGACCCCAAGCCCGAGCTTCAAAAGCGCGGTGGCCAACCGCATCCAGATGGCGTTGAGATCCACCAGCCAAACAACAAGAATGTGCTCTTCCCCAGCCAGTTTGCATTCTCCAAGCATGGGGAGAGCGGTATGGATTTCTCCTCAATGCTGCCCAACCTGGCGACGTTGGCCGACGACCTGTGCATGGTCCGCTCGATGTACTCAGAGCACAACAACCACCCGGAGGGCCAGAACCTGCTTTACTCGTGTCGGATCTTTCCGGGCCGGCCGGTGATGGGCGCCTGGATCAGTTACGCTCTCGGCACGGAGAACCAGAATCTGCCTGCCTACGTGGTGCTGCGGGCCCCCGAAGGTTACCCCGACGGCGGAAAGCAGGGATGGAGGAGCGGCTGGCTGCCCGCGTTGTTCCAGGGCGTGGAGTTCAGCTCTTCGGGCGCACCTGTGCGCAACCTGGACCGGGACGAACCGCTGCCTCCGGGCGTGCAGCAGAGGAGCCTGCAGTTTCTGAACAAGATCAACACCCTGCACCAGCGGGACCACCCGAGGGAGTCGGAATTGGACGCGCGCATTCGTAACTACGAGTTAGCCGCCCGGATGCAGTTGGCCGCCGCCGAGACGCTCGATATCTCCAAGGAATCGGAAACCACCAGGAAGATGTACGGGCTGGACAATCCGGTGATGGCCGACCTTGGGACGCGCTGTCTGATGGCTCGAAGGCTGGTCGAAGCCGGCGTGCGCTTCGTGCAGATCTTCCCCGAGAAGGGCATGCCGTGGGACCACCACAAGCAGCTGAAGAAGAGCATGATCCGCATCTGCGCCAAGACGGACCAGCCGGCGATGGCCCTGATCAAAGACCTGAAGAGCCGGGGCCTGTTGGACACGACGATTGTGATGTGGTGCGGGGAGTTTGGGCGGTTGCCGACGACACAGAACTCCGACGGTCGAGACCACAATCGTAACGCCTTCACACTGCTGCTGACTGGTGGCGGATTCAAGAAGGGCCTGATCTATGGGGCCACCGACGAGTTCGGCTACAAGGCGGTGGCGAACCGGGTCAGCGTCCCGAGCCTGCATGCCACCATCCTACACGCGCTGGGCATCGATCACACGCGGCTCACCTACCGACATGGCGGCCGCGTTGAAACCCCCACAGATGTGAGCGTCACGGGGGCCAAGATGGTCGGCGATATTCTGATGGAACCGTCACAAGCATAAGACGGGATGGAAATGCTGAGCGGGATTCGAACAAAGATGCGTTTCCCCATTCGTAAAGGACTGGGCTCCCTGTTAGCGGCGCTTGTGGGGGTTGCCTGCGTCGCGGCGCACGAACCGCCATTTGAGCGGGATGTCAAGCCGATCTTCCAGGCCAACTGTTTTAGCTGCCACGGAGGAACAGCGATGATCGGCCTGGACCTCCGCACGGCGGCTTCCATACTCCAGGGTAGCCATGAGGGCCCGGTCGTCGTCCCCGGGTCGCCACAGAAGAGCCTTCTTTACCAGAAGGTGGCCAGCCGGGCCATGCCACCTCCGGCGTTTTCGCTAAAGCTCACTGATGCAGAGATCGAGACAATCCGAAAATGGATCGAGGCTGGTTTGCCGTCTGAGGAGGGCGACGCCAACCAGAAGAAGCTCAAAGCCGAGCAGATTCGCTTTGAGAGAGAGATCCTGCCGATCCTCCGCTCCCGCTGTTTTGCTTGCCACGGGACCGACAACCCCATGGCGGGCCTTGACCTGCGGACGGTGGAATCGGTGCTCAAGGGGAGCGCCAATGGTCCCGTGATCTCGGAAGGTGGTTCGGACAAGAGCATCCTGGTCCGGATGATCTCGACGAAGAGCATGCCGCCTCCCGGCACCGCTGAACCCCTCAGCGAGTCGGAGCTTGAAAAGTTGCGTCAATGGGTGGATACCTTGCAAGTGAGCCCGCGGATGCTGGGGGTCAATGAAAGAGTGACCTTCACGAAGGTTGAATCTCGCGAAGTCACGGCGAAAGACCGGGAATTATGGGCGTTTCGCAAGCCAGTCAAGCCGCCAGTTCCCAAGGTGAAGAACCAGAAACGAGTGCGGACCCCGATTGACGCGTTTGTGCTGGCCAAGCTCGAAGCTAAGGGGTTGACGTTTTCTGGCGACGCACCCGGGTTGGTATTGATGCGGAGGGCGCAATTTGACTTGGTCGGACTGCCTCCGGCCCCGGAACAGATCGCGGCATTCCAGGGTGGCAGCAAGCCCGGGGCTTACGAAGGGTTGATCGACAATCTGCTCGCATCACCCCACTATGGGGAACGTTGGGCGCGCCACTGGCTGGACGTGGCTGGCTACACAGATGTCCAGCTTTACGACAACAGTCCGATCTCGGCCCACCTGTTCGACGGGATCTGGCGCTACCGGGATTACGTCGTTCGGTCGCTCAACGCCGGCAAGCCGTACGACCGCTTCCTCATGGAGCAGATCGCTGGAGACGAGCTGGTAGACTGGCGTTCCGCCAAGAAATACACTCCGGAAATCTTAGACTCTCTCGTCGCAACCGGCTTTCTGCGGAGCGTGTACGACCGCACGGACCCGGACATCGTCAACTTGCCGGGCGAGCGTTACGACGTGCTGTTCCACCTTCTGGATAAGTTCGGAACCGGCGTCATGGGGCTTACGCTGAACTGCGCCCGCTGCCACAGCCACAAATTCGACCCGATTCCGCAGCGAGATTACTACCGGTTCCTTTCGATCTTCGCGCCAGCCTACAACCCGGCGAACTGGCTCCAGCCAAAGAACCGGCATCTGTCCAACGTCCCGAAGCTCGAGCTGGAGGAGATCAAGAAGCACAACGCGGAGATTGATCAACGGGCAAGCGCGCCCAAGCAGAAGCTGGAGCGGCTGCGTCGGCCATACAAAGAGCGTCTGCTGGAAGTCAAGCTGGAGAAGCTTCCGGCCGAAATCCGGGCGGAAGCGAAGGACGCGTTGGCCACTCCGGAGGACAATAGGGATGCGGTACAGAAATTCCTGGTGATGAAATTCCAGAAGACGCTGGAGGTCAAGCCCGAGGAGATGACCGGGGCCTTGAGTCCCGAGCACAAGGCAGCCGCTACAAAGCTGGAGGAGCAGATCAAGCTCCTTGAGAGCTACCGCCGCCCGACGGAGAAGATCCAGGCCCTCTGGGACGTTGGCTCCCCTCCCAAGATGCGCCTGCTGCAGCGCGGGGAGGTGGAAGCGCCAGGGCCTCCTGTTCAACCTGGCTTTCTCACAATCTTGTCCCCGCCGGGCAAGTCCGATTTGGTGAAGCCGCCCGACTTGAAGGGTGAGTCCAGCGGGAATCGTTTGGCCATGGCGCGCTGGTTGACCAGCCGCGACCACCCGCTCACGGCACGGGTGATTGTAAACCGGGTTTGGCAACATCACTTCGGAAGAGGGATCGTGGCGACGCCCGACAATTTTGGCCGCCAGGGTTCTCCTCCCACACACCCAGAGCTTTTGGACTGGCTCGCTGTCGACTTCATGGAACACGGATGGAGCCTCAAGCGTCTGCACAAGTTGATCATGACCTCCACGGTTTACCAGCAGGCGTCACGCCAGCCCGCAGAGGGGAAGCAGTCGGCGGCGCTGGCCGTGGACCCGGAAAACAAGCTTCTCTGGCGAATGAATCTTAGGCGCCTCGAGGCAGAGGCTATCCGCGATGCTGTGCTGGCGGCGTCAGGAAAGCTGGACCGGACAATGGGAGGAGCGCCCATCTTCGCGCCAGCCACTGCTGACGGATTCTCCAAGCTACAGGACGCCTTCACGAAGAGCTTGCCCATCCCTACTGAAGGTGAATGGCGCCGGAGCCTGTATCTGTTTGCCAGACGCTACTATCCACACACCTTTCTTGAGGTGTTTGATTCGCCGATCATGCAGACCAATTGCACGCGGCGCCTCAACTCGGTCTCTCCGCTTCAATCGCTTACTTTGCTGAATGACGACTTCATGGTCGAGAGCGCAGATTATCTGGCTGACCAAGTGTCCGGGGTGGCGCGCGAAGGAAAGGCCGCCCAGCTGATCGAGGCCGCTTATCTGCTCGCGCTGTCGCGCCCGCCAACGCTTGCAGAGAAAGAGCTGGCGCAAGCCCTTTTGCAGGATCAAGAAGAGTTGCACCGTAGGGCGAACATGCCCCCGGATAAAGCCGCCAAAGCTGCGCTTGCCAACCTGTGCCACATGCTTCTAGCCAGCAACGAGTTTCTCTATATCGAGTGAAGCTCACCTCACGACCAAGCTGCTGAGAGGGCAGGGCGACGATAGAGATCCCAATCCTGCTTCCTGGCTGCCATGGTTTCTGCGGCTTCTGCGTACCGCAGGTCTCCTGTAAGGCCGTCGTAATGCTGGAAGATTTTGCTAGAGGTGAGGGGTAGCGGATGCTTGTTGCCCTCAAGGAGCTGTTGTTTCTCGAATCAAGGCGATTAAATCGTTCAGTATCAACGGTCTGCTCATCGATCCTTAGTCAGTTCAACACCGTCCACGACCATTTTCCATCTACCGTCTTCTTGGTAAGGCGGCTTCGAAACGACGAAGGTGGATGAAAGAAACGAGATGCCAACAGAGAAATCATTGCCTTGGAACTCCTGGAGAGGTCCGCTAATTGACGTTGTCACCCCTCCCTTAAGCCGTTCGTACTTTACGCTTCCGTCTTGTGTAATTAACAGATCCATTCCCGGGGCTCTCCACCTGCCAACATATTCTGCTTTGTCAGCCGGAACCGGTTTACTACAACTGTACAGAAATAATGTTAGAAGAAGAATTGCTGGAATTGCTCGAACGTTCATATGACGCCTCCTTCAAGATGAGATCAAACGTTTTATCGAAATCCCTCAGTTGGCGAGCCCAGCGGATTTCAAATACTCGAGATTGGTACGGGCGTCGTCGCGCGGCAGCGTGGCTCCTGCCGGGTCGCAATCCTGTTCGACCGTGGCCCAGCCCGAGAAGCCGGCATGGATCAGCGCGGCCTTCAGCTCGGCGAAATCCACCGCGCCCTTGCCCAGATTGCAGAAGACGCCCTGAGCGCAGGCGTCATAAAAGCCAATCCGGTTGGCCACGACACGCGCCCGTACCGTGGGGTCGACATCCTTGAAATGCAGGTATTCAACGCGCGCGCTGTGGCGCTTGTAGAATGCGATCGGATCGAATGCGGCGTAGAGGCTGTGGCCGGTGTCGAGACAGATTTTCAGGAGCGAAGCGTCGATCGCATCGAGCGTCCGCTCCAGCTCGTCCTCGAATTCGATGAATCCGGCGGCGTGGGCGTGCAGCGAAACGGTCAAGCCGAACTCTTCCGCCCCGATCCTGGCGGCGCTGCGCAGACGGTCTTCGAAAGAAGTCAGCTCCACTCCTTTCATGCGCCTCGCTTCAGTGGGCCGCCCTGCGGTCGGGGTGCGCTCGGCCGCAGTCGAATCGATCAGCACTAGCCGTTTTGCTCCATGAGCGGTGAGCGATACGCAGGTGCGTCGCACAGCATCCTGCACTTCGTCCCATGCTGCAGGATCGTGGAGCGGTCGAAACACGACGCCGCCTATCAGCGTCAACCCGCGTGACTTCAGAGCATCCCCGAGCTGCGCAGGATCCTCGGGCATGAAGCCGATCGGGCCGAGTTCGATACCCTCGTAGCCTGCATCCACGGTTTCATCGAGCACACGCTGCCACGGCGGATTGCGTGGATCGTCAGCGAATTCCACACCCCAGGAGCAGGGGGCGTTCCCTATACGAAGTTCCACTTGGATCTCTCGAATAATCCGTTCCTCTAACGAGCGTAGCGCGTGAGGCGGGAAGGGCCAACCGTCCTCTTCGAGCCCAGTATTGCAAGCGCTTGTAATGTCAGTCAAGCTGATTATTATTTGGCGAAGCTGGAGCCGCCGCCTTTGTGATTATGCGGATCGCCGGGCATTCCAGTGTGACCGGTTCGCAGCGATAACGTTCTTAAACAGCTATCGTCGAGCGCCCGCCCTGCTTTGTTTCTGCTACAATTCAGCGGCTCCATGAGCCAGATGGCACGCCGTTTCCAGCTTTCTGCGAGGAAGCGACCCTTGCTGATTCTGGCTGCACTGCTTCTCATCCTAGGTGCTGGCATATCGGTGCTGGTGATGAGTTGGACCCGCGGCAGCTTCAATCGACCAGGCACTTCCAGCGACAGCACCGGCGCGTTAGCAGAATTTGTTGACAACCAGCTTTGCGCCGATTGTCACCAGCAGCAGTATCAGGAGTGGCTTGACTCTCACCACGACCTGGCGATGCAGGAGGCGGACGCGGAAACCATCCTGGGAAACTTTGACGACACCCGCTTCGTGCACCGCGGCGTGACGTCGCGCTTCTTCAAAAAAGACGGCAGGTTCTTGGTTCACACAGAAGGTCCCGGCGGAAAGATGGGCGACTACGAGGTCACCTACACCTTTGGCGTCGAGCCATTACAGCAGTACCTGATTGAGTTTCCCGGCGGCCGCCTCCAGTCGCTCAGTATCGCTTGGGATACGAAGCAGAATCGCTGGTTTCACCTCTACCCAAACGAGAGGATCCCCCCCGAGGACCCGCTTCACTGGACGGGGCGCTATCAGAACTGGAACCTGATGTGCGCCGAATGCCACTCCACGAACTTGAAGAAGAACTACGATCTCGCCACCGATACGTATCAAACCACTTGGAGCGCAATTAACGTAAGCTGTCAGGCCTGCCATGGTCCGGGCAGCGCTCACGTCGCTTGGGCAGGCGCGACCCGCGAAGGCAAACCACGGAAGTCCACAAGCTACAGCCTAGTCGTCAACTTCAAGTCCAGTGACCCTCGCTACGAGGTGAATGTTTGTGCCCCCTGTCACTCTCGCCGCCACGCCGTCAGCCCTGACGATCAGCATGGCCGACCGCTGTTGGATGATTTCATGCCCGCGACGCTCCGTGAGGGCCTTTATTACCCGGACGGGCAAATTCTCGAAGAGGTCTATGTCTATGGCTCCTACTTACAGAGCAAGATGTATCACGCGGGTGTCCGCTGCAGCGACTGTCACAATCCCCACAGCCTTAAGCTACGGACGGAAGGCAATGCACTGTGCGGCCAATGCCACAACGAGCAGAAGAACCCCCGCTTTCCGAATCTACCGGCGAAGAATTACGACGCCCCCAAGCATCACTTCCATACGGCCGGGTCGGCGGGCTCGCTATGCGTGAATTGCCATATGCCAGCCCGGTTGTACATGGTGGTGGATCCTCGCCGAGACCACAGCTTCCGAGTGCCCCGCCCCGATTTGTCCGTAAGAATCAACACACCCAACGCCTGCACCCATTGCCACACGGAAAAGTCTGATTCATGGGCCGCAGAAACAGTGGCTAGATGGTATGGGCCACAGCGAAGGCAGGAGACACACTACGGTCAAGTGATTGCCGATGGGCGCGCTGAGAAGCAGGAGACCGCCGCGGCCCTGAGTGCGCTCGCCAACGACGCCGAGCAAGTCCCGATTGTCCGGGCTACGGCTCTGGAGCTGTTACGAGGCTATGGGGTGAAGGGAGTGTCGCCCATGGTGAAAGCAACTCAAGATCCCGACCCACTGGTGCGGGCCACCGCCGTGGGCGGGTTGGACGCCCTCGATCCGCAACGCAAGCTGGCGGCAGCGGTGGCCTTGTTGGAGGATCCAATCCGGGCCGTCCGCATCCAAGCGGTGCGCCAGCTTGCCTTCGTGCCCGCGGCTCATTTCAGCGACGCCCAGCGAGGCGCTTTTGAAAAGGCACTGGGTGAGTACAGAGATCTTCAGACGGCGGACGCCGATTGGCCTGGAGCTCATCTGAATATGGGCGTTGTCCAGGCCGCCACTGGGAAATTTGACGAAGCTGAACAGTCGTATCGAAACGCCATCCGCATGGACCCCGCCTTTCTGCCCGCGAGAGTCAACCTGGTGACCCTGTACAACCAGAGAGGGCGCAACAAAGATGCGGAGCGTGCACTGCGAGAAGCTTTGGAGCGGTATCCGAGAGAGGGCGAACTTCACTACTCGCTCGGTCTCCTGCTGGCAGAAGAACAACGCCTGGAAGAAGCGGTAAGGGCTCTGGGAAAAGCCGCTGAGTTGCTGCCCAATCGGGGGCGCGTGCACTACAACTACGCCCTGGCCTTGCAACATCTCGGACGCCGCGCCGAGGCCGAAGCCGGGTTGCTTCAGGCCTACGAGCTTGACTCCCGTGATCCAGAAATTGCCTACGCGGTAGCAGTCTTTTACGTCCAACAGAAGCAGTGGCGACGTGCCCTGCCGTACGCGGAAAAATTGGTCGAGCTGACGCCGGATGCTGCTGGGCCCCGGCGCATGCTGGGAGATATCGTGCGGGAATTAGAAGGCAGAAGCCGTCCTCGCTGACTTGCAGTCAGGGGTACGTGAACGGTTGCCCGAAAGGAAACAATCATGCAAGGACTCACACTCACTGCCATCGTCTGCAGCATCCTATGGCTGCCTGTTGTAGCCACGGGCCAGGCGACCCGCGACACTGCAGCCTACCAGCGAATCAAGACGTTTCTGGATTCCGTACTGATTATCGACACCCACGATCACCTCCGGCCGTTCGGCCGGCTGCTGGTCGGTCCGGGGCACGCACCCGGTCTTCTGCGGCAAGTTCACCATAGTCTCCAGTCCATTAGAGATGCGGCAGCGAATCCAGCGCAGAGAAGACGTCCAGGGAGACAAGTGTTAGCGGCGGGCCTGGTTGGCGGGGGGAAACAGACCAGACAAGCCAGCGGAACGGCCAAAACGAGCCTCGATGCCATCCAAAGGGGGTCGTTGGAACTGTGGCTTGGCACAAGAAGGCTCCCGGCGTAACGTTCTGGGCGACAGGGAAGGGCAACTTATCGTAGAGAAGGAAGGATACTTGACGGACCTGCTGACGGATCGGGCCGTACGGTTCATTCAGCGGCATCGAGACAAACCTTTTTTCATGTATGTCGCGTATGGAGCAATGCACTGGCCATGGCAGCGCCCCGACACACCAGACGATATTCGGACCTTGGCCACATGGTACGACGCCAATCGCGAGGATTATGCTCACATGTTCGAGAGAGTTGATCAAAGCGTCGGGCAAATAAGGAAAGCACTTGATCGTCAAGGCCTAACCAACAACACTTTGGTGATCTTCACAAGTGATAATGGCGGTGATCGTCTCTCGCGGAATGAGCCATTGTTCCATCGAAAAGGGACTGTTTGGGAGGGTGGTACTCGAGTTCCCGGCTTGGTCACCTGGCCCGGCAGATTGCCTGCCGGAAAGACATCAGACCAGGTGGCAATCACTATGGACTTTACAGCAACCATCCTGTCGGCGGCAGGCACCAAACCCCCTGCTGGCAGAGTTCTGGACGGAATTGATCTTCTCCCGATCCTGGCTGGCAAAGAACCCCTTCGGGAACGCACTCTTTTTTGGCGCTACAATCGGTCAGTGGAGCGTGGTGGCCGAAGGCAAAAAGCTGTCCGAAAAGGAGATTGGAAATATATTTCAGACAATGGCACAGGACTTCTGTTCAATCTCAAACAGGATATTGCAGAACGAAATGACGTGCGCTGGCGCCATCCTGAGAAGTTTGCTGAATTGCGCGCACTGGTGAAAACATGGGACCAAGAAATGGACAGCGAAAAACCCCGATTCGTACTCAAATAGCGGTGCCACAGAAACGGGAGGGTTGTCGTCCTGTCATACAGGACGGCTTTGGCATGGGAGTCGGGCAAGCGCTTATTCTTCAAAGAGCTTCGTAAATACCGCCCACCAGCCGCGCGCGGTAGAAATCGAGGCGTGCGGGACGCTCGTGCGCCCCCCGACGCGGCCCTTGCGGACGGCGGAAATATCTTCGAGGAAGTTGGCGAGCCAGTAGGGAGGGGGCGGCTCGCTTCCCCTTTTGTTACCTAACTGTTACCTTTAACGACAGAGCGAAGCCTTATTTCCACACAACTGATTGAAAGAATGGAGCCGACGGGGGGACTTGAACCCCCAACCCCCTGATTACGAATCAGGTGCTCTACCATTGAGCTACATCGGCATTTCCGCTCATGATAGCAGCGTGCTGCAGCGGCTGTCCACCGCGTGTCGGTTCGAGGCTCTGGGATTTGAATGGACTAGCGTGGCGGGTCCCAGCGGATGCCGATCGAATAGGCCAGCCCATAATGCAGCGCGTCAGGGAAAGCGGGCGATAGGCCGGCCAGGACGCGGCCGTACCAGCGGCGGGGCCGACCGGGAGAGCGAAAGCAGGAGCCGGGGCGCAGCATCACCAGCCGGCCCTTGAAAGGCATCGCGGTGGCTCCGCGCTCGGCGCCCAGCCGGGGATACTTCACCAACGTCTCCCACCAGCCGTCGGCCGGATCGCTTTCGTCCGGCACAAAGTGGCTCAGGCTGACGAATGCGTTTTCGAACGGGAGTGGTTCCAGCCACTCGCAGGTTTCGGCCGGTCCTAACAGCTCGAAAGCGCCGCGACCGACGGTGCGGCGCTTTCCGAACCCGGAGCGCCCCAGCGCGCGCAATAGCGCACCCAGCCGCTCCAGCCACTCCTCCTCGGCACGGACGTAGAGTGACAGGAAGCGTTCCTCCTGCGGGACCTCGGGGAGCCAGGTGTACTCTTCGGTTGCGAACGGGACGGGGGCAGCGCCGTCCCGCGGAACTGAGGCGTGCGTGGGGCGCAGGGTGATCCACCATCGCTGCCGAGGCAGCTCTGGTGGATAGCGTTGACCCTGGCGGACGGCCACGAACTGCTCGCGAGTGAGCCAGCGCGCCGACTGCCATTCGTTCGCAACAGTGCTTGCGTCGCCTTCAGGAACCGCGCACAGGGGCCGCGGCAACAGGTCGCCAGGAGCGGCGTCGGAGAGCAAGAAGGGCGGGGGCCCCCGGCGGAACCGTTCCAGCAAGCGGCTGAGGGCCTCTTCCCCGGCGCTGTGGGCCAATTCCCAACACAGCGCGCCAAACAGCGTGTCGGCCTGCCAGGGCGTCGCCCAGGGGGCCAGCGGCCGAAGGCAGAAGCGTGCAGACTTCATAGGAGTCGGGCACCCATTCCCGCTTGCCCAAACGGGCACCGGGACCGCCCAGATTTGCTAGTTGGCGGCAAGGGCGGCTTCATCGGGGAAGTTCATGCGGCGCAGCAGGTCCTGGAAGCACGGGTCGTCGCACAGGCTGTCCCAAGCAGGATTATCACTGAGATAAAGCATGTCGAAGTTGCGGTTCTCGTAGGCTTTCTCCAGCCATCGCAAGGCTTGCTCTTTTTCCCCGGCGCAAGCATACAGTTCAGCAATGACGCTGGCGTTGACATAGATTAGATTGGAACGCTCCGCCAGCTTTTCCGCCGCACGGCGCATCGCGCCCGGGTAGCCACCCTCCGCGTAGCCGCGCTCCAGGGCTTCCACGGCTTCAGGAACGCCCGCCGCATCCACAGGCAAGAATGCCTTCGCTTCTACCAGCGCCTCCTCATACATCTGCTTTACGTGGAAGGCGGTCCAAAGACTCCGATGCGCGCCCTGTTGGCCTTGTCTGAGGCTCTTGCGGAGCTGTGCGATCGCTTCGTCATACCGGCGCTGGTGCAACAGTTGAGCACCAAAAATGAACTGATAGAAGGCCTCGTGCGGGTCCAATTCCAACGCTCGCTCGGTCTGCGCGTTCGCTTCGCCCCAACGTCTCATCGAGTTCAAGAAAAGCCCGTACCACAAGTGCGCCTCCGCTAAGTTGGGGTTGAGCTCGATCGCGCGTCGGTACTCTGTCTCCGCGCCAGCCCAGTCCCATTCCGCGTAAAATCTGACGCCCGCCAATTGGGCATGAGCTTCTCCGAGCGTGTCATCGAGCTCAATCGCCTTCAGCACGGCCGCCTTCCATTTCGCCCTTACCTCACGCGGTGGCTCGGCGTTGACGGCCGCACGGCCGGACCAGAGGTAGGCGATACCGAGATGGGCCAGCGCGTACCCCGGATCTTTTTCGAGCGCGAGCTGGAAGTACTTCGTCGCGGTCTCGCTGTCCTCTGGCGTCATTCTGTACCAGTGAAAGCGGCCTTTGAGATAGGCCTCGTGGGCCTCAGGGTTGACCGTGCGGGCACTCGCCAAGCGGCTCTGCTCCTGCGGGGTCAGCTTGACGTTGATCTCCCGCGCAATCGCCGTCGTGACCTCACCCTGCAAGACCAGGATGTCCCGCAGGTTGCGCTCGTAGCGTTCGGCCCAAAGCTGGCTGTCGGTCGCCGCGTGGATCAACTGCGCCGTGATCCGCACCCGGTCGCCGGAGCGCAGGGCCGAACCTTCCACCACCGTCTCCACATCCAGCTCCCGCGCAATCTCCGGAAGCGGCTTGTCGGATCCCCGGTAGCGCATCACGGACCGCCGCGAAATCACTCGTAGCGCCCCGATCTTGCCCAGCTCCATGATCAGCGCCTCGGTCATCCCGTCAGCGAAGTAGTCTTGCTCGGGATCGCCGGAAAGGTTCGCGAGCGGCAGCACCGCGATCGATTCACGCCGGCGCGGAGCCACCAGGAACGGCTCCGGCCCACTCAGCCGCTCCAGGTCCACCCGCAGCTCTCGGGCCGACTGGTAGCGGCGCTCCGGGTCCTTCTCCAAGGCCTTGAAGATGATGCTCTCCAGCCCCGCCGAAACCTCGCGATTGAGCGCGCGGGGAGTCTGCGGGGTCTCGTGCAAGATGGCAGTGATCAGCCGATGCGACTCCCGCTCCGGGAAGGCCCGCTGGCCCGTACCCATCTCGTAGAGCACCGCCCCCAGCGCGTACAGATCCGCGCGCGCATCGACCACCTTGCCCTGCAACTGCTCCGGCGGCATATACGGCAGCGTCCCCGCCGCGGCGGGTGTCTCCGTCATGCTCATGGTCGCAGCCGTGTCGGCTACTGGTCGCACCAGTTTCGCCAGCCCGAAGTCCAGGACCTTGACCTGGCCCTTCGGGGTCACCATGACGTTGCCCGGCTTCAGATCCCGATGCACCACGCCCTGCTCCTGGGCCTCCTCCAGTGCCGCGGCGATCTGGATTCCCAGTTGCGCCACTTCCTTCTCCGGTAAGGCGCCGTCGGTTATCCGTTTCGTCAGCGTGGCCCCAGCCACATACTCCATCACCAGAAAGTCCACCCCGTCTTGGGTGTCGAAGTCGTACACGGTGGCGATGTTGGGATGGTTCAGCTTGGAAAGCGCTAGGGCTTCTTTGCGGAAGCGCTTGCGAGCCGTCTCATCGGCCAGGATGTGGGCAGGCAGGACCTTCAGGGCCACATCGCGCTGGAGGCGTTCATCGTGGGCCCGATAGACCTCACCCATCCCGCCGGCGCCGAGCTTCGCCAAGACCTGGTAGCGAGAGATGGTCTTGCCGACCATGCCTCCCCCATCTGCCTCTGACCCGGCTTGCTCGTTGGCCATTCCTCGGGCTGCCACCTCCAGCGCCGGGACTTTCAGGAAGCTCCCCGTTGCCCCCTCCTGCGCCAGCAGCGACTCGACTTCCCGCCGCAGAGACTCGTCCCCACCACAGGCTTCGTTTAGGAATGTGGCCCGCTGGTCCCCTTGCCGTTCCAGCGCGGCGTGGTAGATCTGCTCGACCTTCTGCCAACGTTCCGGCGTCATCCCGCCACACCCGTTCCTCCACCTACCTTCTCCAGGATACGGTAGTGGCCCAGGGTCTGGCCAGTCATGGGAGGAACCCCCAGTGCGGCCACGCTACGCCGCGCCCTCAGCCAAGTCAACGCGACGATCCGGACACCTGAGTTTGTCATCCCGAGCCGCAGCGAGGGATCTGCTTGTGGCCAAAGGGAAGAACAGCAGGTTCCTCGCTGGAGCTCGGAATGACAATAGGCCGGTCTGTCGGAAAACACGTACTGTACTTATGCAGGCCTCATTAGTTCATACCGTCACGCTTTCCAGCGTCATTGGGTCCACGCTGATGTCGTCAAAGCGCACCTGCCCGGAGCCCCGGCTGGCGCCGGCGCCCAGCGCTCCAATCTCTTGAATCAGCCCCAACCCTTTGCGGACAAACTCCAGCATCTTGACCGGCTCGTCGCCGTCGTAGACGTGAATCAGGATTTCCATCTGGAACTCCGCGTCCCAGACGCGCTCCTGCCAGCGGGGATGTTCGGTGGTGCCCCGGTCGCGATCCACCAGGTTCTCCGCCTTCTCCTCGACAAGCGAGCGACCGCCGGCCTCCAGCTCGCGCAGCCTGCTGCTGGAGTCTGGCGTCAGCGGCGCGTCCCGAACCAGGATGCGGGTGGGAGAAGATTCGGCCTGAGGCCGCCGGTGGGCGCCGAAGATCACGCACACCAGGCACTGCTTTTGGCCGCAATTGCAGGGGTCGCCGTTGCGGCCCTTGCCCTCCACCTTTTCCAGCATGGCGCGCAGCCGGCCTTTGAGAGAAGAGCCGGGAATGTAGGGCTCGCCGTTAATGGGGTTGCGGATGATGGTGAAGTCAGCCGAACCGCCCTGTTCCAGCGAAGCGGGATGACCCCCGATGCGCAGCCCTCCGTTGGGTACGCGGATCAACCCCCGCAACCGCAGGCAGCCAACCAGTTTCTTCATCGGCGCTCCTTTCTCAAATGCAGCAGGCCCCCGGCATAGGCCACCACGGCCTGGAGGTGTTGGGCGAAGGCAAGCAAGGTTTTTTCGTCGGTGACGCGGTCTACGTTCGCATCCAAGAACTGGCGGAACAAATCAGGAATCTTTCGGCGCGCCACGCGCTCGGCGGCGAACGGCTTCAACTTCTGAATCTCGTTCAACACCAACTCGATCGGTTGGCCGCCGAACCGGCGAGCTGCCACCACGCGTTTGACGTGGTTGTGGAAGGCGCGCAGTTGGTGCGCTGCGGAGTCCGCCGGGAACCAGGCCACTCTCTGAGCAATCTGTTCGGCCCAGTGCGTGAGCAATTCCGGACGCAGGAAGCCTTCCGGAGTAAAGTAACCGCCTTCCAAGTATCCAGCCGGCAGGCTGTGAACCGTCGCCGGCGCTGTTCTCCGAGGAGGCCCGCCTTGGCGGAGCCTGGTCCCGGAGGGGCGCTCGCGGCGGGGCGGGCGCTGGCGTACGGGTTCTCCGTGCCGCACGGTCACCTCCGGGGCCGCCGCTCCGGCCTCGGCTGGTTTTTCGGAGGTGGGCTTCTCGGCGGCTTCCCCGCCTTTGGTCGCGGACGCAGCGGCCGGTTTTTCAGCGGCGCGCTCGGCACGCACTGCGGTGATGCATTCCGGGCACAGCTTGTGTTGTGGCCGCGCCGGGAGGAACGTCTTGGCACAGCGCGCGCAGGCTTTTTCCGCCGGCGGCTCCGGCGGTTCGGACTTCACGCCCGCCTTACGAAGGGCATCTTCCATACTTCCCATAACTGCTCGTCTGCACCTTACGGGTCCCGGAGGACCGAGTATGCGGTGATCTGAAACCTTCTAGTCTGAAATCGGCAATCCAAAATTAATTGCCGGCGGCCCCGGCTTCCAGGGATGCGTAGCGCACGAGAAATTCTATCCATGGCCGGTCAGATTTTTCATCATCCTTTAACAAGCGAGCCGCCCAGGCGCGTGCGGGCCGGTGCTTCACCCGAGGGTCCCGGACCGCCGCTGCCAGCAAGGCGCGCCCGGGAGTTTCCTCACTTCGGCTGGAAACGCACCCGTCCGCGACGCGGCGGAGCCAGATTCGGCTGACGGCCCGCCGCTGGAGCCAACCGGCCAGCGCCTTAGCGGTCTCAAGCAGCGATGCCGCCCGCGTCCATTCCATCACGGTCCCGAAGGCGTCGAGGCGGTTCCCGCCCGCGTTCTTGGCCTGCCGCATGGCCTCAGTGGCCAGCTCCACGCCGGTCCAAAGGGACGCGTGGGGTGGCAACAAGCTCAGTCCCGCCGAAAAGGTCAACCCGTCGCCCACCAGGGCGTGGAGATCCTGTCGCAAACGAAGCGCAAGCTCGAGAGCGTCCTTCCAGGGACCGATCAACAACAGGGCATTGCTGCCGCCAAAGACCGGGAAGAGCAGTGGAAAGTCGCTTTCCAGCAACTGCCGGAGATGCTCGCCGAAAAAGCCGTCGAGCAGGCGGCTGAGTGCCACAGCCCGCGCGGGTTCGCTTGCCGCGGCGGCAAATGCCGCGCCAAGGCGGTCCACGTCGCCCCGAAGATACCCCAGGAACTTTTTGCCGCTTTCAGCGTCTTGAACCAGCTGCCGGAAGCTGACCGGGTGCCCGTTCCGCGCGGGCAGGTGGCGCAGTAGCGGCCAGTGCTCGCCATCGAAGCGCAACTCTGGGGCAAATGCGCCTGACGGCGGTGAGAACTTCAGGCCCAGGCCGGGGCCGGGAAGGTCGGCTTCGGGCTCCGGACAAACCCAGGCGCTTTCGATGCCAGGCAGGCGCGCGCCGAGCTCGTTGTCTGCGGCACAGCTCCTGCATAAGATTTCCTCGCCGGACACCTCGACGCCCGACACTTCCACGGGGGTCACGATGGCGCATCCGGAACAGAGTCCGGTATCCGCACCGGCCGGCATAACGAATGCGCCCCCGTTCCAACGCAAGCCGATGCGCAGGGCACCCTCCAATGGCTGTCGGCGCCGGTGCCGGAGCCGTTCCGCCAGCTTGCTCCAAAGCAGCTGTTCGCCTTCACACAGGGCGCCGGCCAGGTCACATTCGAGATCGCCGGGCTGCGGCCACTGCTGGAACAACCACGCGTCAAATTCCCGCTGAAGTGAATGCAGAGTCTCTTCCCATCCCGTCGCGGGCGGCCCCGCCAGTAGAAATCTGCCCGGCGAGTGGAACAGGCAGGCCAGGCCTAACTGCTGGATCACCCGCCGCCCCAGCAACTCGCTGAGCACCGCAGCGCGGAACGAGCGGCTACGAAGCCGCCGGGGCGAGGCTTCCGTAGCTGGAATCGGCCTAACCACATACTGTGGAATGCCGCGCAACAGCCCCTCGACCACCAGGTTACCGGCACAGACTTCGGCAATGGGCGCCACCTCGGCTGGCAGGGGGACCTCCCCGCGCCAGATGGCGACGAATTGGCGCCAGCCCCTCTGGGTTTCCCCTTCCGCCGCTGCCTGCTCTAGTTCTGGCTCCATCTTCCCGGGAACGACGCGTGTCACGACAGTTGAACACGACAGTTGAAAAAGCACTAAGAGCGGCAGTCTATCCAAGAGACCGAGCTTTGCAAACCAATTATAATCGTGACGGAAGGCGCTTTGAGCTGCCCCTCTCGACTGGCCTTCGAGACACAGCGCATCTTGATCAGTGCCAGCGTCAGCGCCAGCGCCAGCGACAGTGCCAGCTAGCAGCCATGCCTCAGCTCCGGACCGCCTGGGTGACCTTTGACTGCTACGGCACCCCGTTTGACTGGGCGTCCGGCATTCGCCAGTTCTTGCGCACCGACCTGGGTCGGGATGACTTGCTGGAGGAATGGGAAGAGATCCAGTTCCGCATGATCCAAGGCCCTTACCGGCCCTACAGGGAGATCCTGGCCGACAGCCTTCGGGAGACGCTTCAGGTGCACGGGCTGGAATTTCGTCCGGAACCAAGCGGGGCTTTCATTCGCTCGAGTCAACAGCCACCGGCCGTCGGTCAAGGAACAAGTCAACGTGGACTGCGCCGATTCTTGCCTCCCGGCCATGTCGGATATCTTAGTTGAAAACGGAAATTCTCGAGTAATACACTGTGTGACGCGCGAGGAGGCTTTCCCCTATGAGCCGAAAAAGGTTCCCGGCGCTGGCAGCAACGGGAGTCGCCCTGTTGGTTTTCTCTGCTCTCGGATGCCAATTTCTGGAGAAAAGCCCTGCGCCAGCTCCGAGCACAGCAACCTCCAGCCAAGCTCCGGCACGTCCACCCCAGAGCCCCACGAAGCTCCTGTTTCGCGTCAAGGTCTCCGATGTTGGTTTACAGAATAGCTCGTTGGTGCAAGGCAAGAGCCCGGCTGACTTTGTAGAGGTTACGTTGTCGGGTGAACTTTACGATCCGCCGCGCCGGTTTCAGGCTGTCAAGCGGGAGCAGGCGAAGTGGGACACACCTCTGGACGCCGCGGTTTCTGATTTTTCCGCATTCAAAGCCGATGAGGATGCCTGGATTCTGGAAAATTTCGTCAGTCAGGAGCGCGATCAGCTGCGTGACTTTCTTAATAGCGCGAGCATGCGTGAGAAGAACAGAAAGTTATTTGAAGGCGCTGAGTATCGAGAGATTACGGGTCAGGCTCACCACCAAGGCTATGCCTTAGTGTTTGCGCGCGAAAGCGGAGAAACGCGCTCCTCGCCCCTGACGTTTAAGCAAACTGCGGGCGGTTGGAAGCGGACGAATGCGCTCTCCGGCGACGAGGTCTTCGATATCGTGTTCACCGCCTTGTTCAGCGGAGGAGAAGTGAGCGTTACAAGCGAGTCGCGTTAGATCCTGCTCATAACAGCAATTGGAGCTACCCGCTAAGAGAAACTGCCTGGAGAGCGCGTACTTCACCGTCGTGAAAATCGTATTTCTCGAGCCGCGCGGTGTTGGCTCCCTGCTCCACCAGCGCGGGCACGTCCAGCGCCGCTTCGGCACGGTCCAGTTCCTCGGGGCGGGCGTGCAAGGCCGGAGCGCGCGGCAGGAACAGCGGGCAGCAGTCCTGGAACGGCTCGGAGGAGATGGCGTAGCTGCCCAGACGCTGGGCCACCTGCAAAATTTCCAGCTTGTCCTCTCCCACCAGCGGGCGGTAGACGGGCAGCGTGGCTGCCCGGTCAACGGCATGCAAGTTGTGCAGGGTCTGCGAGGCCACCTGAGCAACGCTGTCGCCGGTGATCAGACCCAGGGCGTGCTCGCGGCGGGCCACCCGCTCCGCAATCCGCAGCATCATGCGCCGATAGAGCAGGATGCGATAGGGCTCCGGCGCGGCGGTCACGATCTGCCGCTGGATGGGCTCGAAGGGCACCAGGTAAAGGCGTGCCGTGAATTGGTACGGGGTCAAGAGCCGCACCAGCTCTTGCACGACGGGCGCGGAGGACTCACCCGGTCGCGACGGGAGCGCGTGGAAGTGGGCAAACACAACGTGCACGCCCCGCTTCATCATTTTGTAGGCGGCCACGGTGGAATCGTAACCACCCGAGAGCAGGCACACCAGGCGGCCCGCGGTGTTGGCCGGCATGCCTCCCGGGCCGGGCAGCTTCTCGCTGTAGATGAGCGCCGAACCGGCGGTGATTTCTACAAAGCAGGTCAGCCCCGGGCGACTCAGGTTGACGCGCGCTCCGGGATGGCCAGCGGCTCGCAGGTGGTCCAGCAGGTGTTGCCCTACCAGGCGCTCCATCTCCGATGTGTCCAAGGGGAAGGACTTGTCGCCTCGCTTGACGCGTACGGCAAAGCTTTCAAACACGCGGCCAGCGACCTCCTGCCAGGCTGCCGCGCAGATTCGATCCGGATCGGCCTCCACGTGCTGTGCCACCGCAAAGTAGGCCAGACCAAACACGCGCCCGAGTCGCTCGACCGCAATTTCGGTCGACGCATCCTCTGGCAGATCCACCAGAATGCGGCTGTGGACGATGCGCGCCCGGTGCGGGAGGGGTTCCAAGCTCTGGCGCACGGCGGCCAGCAGCTTGCCCAGAAAGAAATTCCGGTTGCCCCGCTTCAGCCACAGTTCGTGAAAGTGCAAGACCAGAGTGCGCGTCATTCGATTGGTCTCATTGTAGCTTACAGAGCAGCTCGCAAGCCAAACCCTGCGACTGGCGGCTGCGGGGGCTTGCGGAGGCTTACAGAAGTTTACGGGGGCCTATAGGGGAATGTTGCCGTGCTTCTTACGCGGCATGGTATCGCGCTTGTTCTCGAGCATCCTGAGGGCGGTGATCAGCTTCGGACGGGTGAAGCGCGGCTCGATGACGGCGTCAATGTAGCCGCGCTCGGCGGCGATGTAGGGATTGGCAAAGCGCTCGCGGAACTCACGGGTCTTCTCCGCCCGGACGGCTTCCGGATCCTGGGCCGCCTGGAGTTCGCGGCGGTAGACGATATTCACCGCGCCTTCCGGGCCCATGACGGCAATTTCCGCGGTTGGGTAGGCGTAGTTGATGTCGGTCCGGATGTGCTTGGAGCCCATCACGCAGTAGGCGCCGCCGTAGGCCTTCCTGGTGATGACCGTTAGTTTGGGAACGGTGGCCTCGGCGAACGCGTATAGCAGCTTGGCCCCGTGCCGGATGATGCCCCCGAACTCCTGCTGGGTGCCCGGCAGGAATCCGGGGACGTCAACGAAGGTGAGCAGGGGAATGTTGAAAGCGTCGCAGAAGCGCACGAACCGCGAGGCTTTGACGGAGGAGTTGATGTCCAGCGTGCCGGCCAGCACCGCCGGTTGGTTGGCCACAATACCCACCGGGCGTCCGTCCAGCCGCGCGAAGCCCACCACGATGTTCTTCGCGAACTGCTCCTGCACCTCGAAGAAGTAGCCCTCGTCCACGACCCGGTGGATGATTTCCTTGATGTCGTAGGGCAGGTTGGATTCGTCCGGCACGATGCGGTCGAGCGCCGCGTCGGCGCGGTCCACCGGGTCGGCGGTGGCGCGCCGAGGCGGATCCTCCAGGTTGTTGGAGGGCAGGAAGCTGAGGAGCTCGCGGATCAGCGAGAGGCACTCGGGATCGTCGCGCGCAATAAAGTGGGCGACTCCGCTGACGGCGTTGTGGGTCATGGAGCCGCCCAGCTCCTCCTTGGTGACCTCCTCGTGCGTGACGGTGCGAATCACGTCGGGTCCGGTCACGAACATGTAGCTGGTGTTGTTCACCATGACGGTGAAGTCGGTGATGGCGGGCGAATAGACGGCGCCGCCCGCGCACGGACCCAGAACGGCGGAAATCTGGGGAACCACGCCGCTGGCCAGCGTGTTGCGCAGGAAGATATCGGCGTAGCCGGCCAGCGACGCCACGCCTTCCTGAATACGGGCCCCTCCGGAGTCGTTCAGGCCCACCACCGGCGCCCCGTTCTTCAAGGCCAGGTCCATCAGCTTGCACACTTTGGCCGCGTTGGTTTCCGACAGCGAGCCACCAAACACCGTGAAATCCTGGGCAAAGACGTACACCAGGCGCCCCGCAACGCGGCCGAAGCCGGAGATGACCCCGTCGCCCAGCAGCTTCTGCGACTCCATGCCGAACTCGGTCGAGCGGTGGGTGACCTGCTTGTCCAGTTCTTCAAAGCTGCCCTCGTCCAGCAGCAGTTCGACCCGCTCGCGCGCCGACAGCTTGCCCTCGCGGTGCTGCCGCTCGATGCGTTCGGAGCCGCCGCTGGCTTCGGCGGCCGCGTTGCGCCGGCGTAGTTGTTCCAGACGCTGTTCCCAGGACATGCCGTCATTCTAGTCCAAACTTCTGTGCCGAGGGTCGAAAGTCCTTGTCCCCTAAGGTTGTTGGGAGCGGCCTCGGTGGGTGTTATACTGGATTGCTCGGGTAACAACTTACAAGCAAACGCAAAGGCAGGAAATGGTCAAGCACTTGCAGGTGGCGTCACTGACTTGTTGGGCAATTTTTGGATGGGCCATTGCGGCCGAGCTGGATCTGTTGCCCCGCCTAGGCGAGTTGGCCTGGTCCCGCTGGCAGGTCAGCTTGCTCGCGGGGCTTGCGCTGTGGAGCAGCGCGGATCGTCTGGCGGAGTGCCGCTGCCGGTGTTGTGGCGCTTCCCAGGTACTTGTTCGCGCGTTGTTGACGCGCTCCCACGAACTGCTGTGTCACCGCTGCCTGCGCTGGAACCCTTCGTTAAACGCCCAGGCTCCCGCCACTCCTCAGGCCTCCCTGTCCTCCGAGCCTTCGTAAGGGCGGGACCAATCCTGCACAGACTCCTCGCATCGACTCCTCGCATGCGGGGGCAGACACGTTGGCCCCGGGGAGGGCTGTTCACATCTGTTCCAATGACACTCGGCGATAACACTCCGCGATAACACTCGGCGGCAACGCCCGGCCCGTCCGCGACCCGCCTGAGCGGGTCATCGGCGGCCGAGCGTGCCGGCACAGGCTCCTCCAGAGTTACAGATCGTAATAGAGGAAGAACTCGTAGGGCACTGGGCGCAGGTTCACCGGGGCCAGTTCGCGTTCGCGCTTATAAGTGATCCAAGCCTCGATCACGTCAGGTGTGAACACATCGCCAGCCAGCAGCCAGTCGTGGTCCTTCTCCAACGCATCCAGCACCTCGCCGAGAGAGCCCGGAGTGCTGAGGACTTTGGCGGCTTCCGCTGGTTCCAGGTCATAGAGGTCTTTGTCAATCGGGTCGCCGGGATCGATCCGGTTCTGGATTCCGTCCAGACCTGCCATCAACTGTGCGGCAAAGCAGAGATAGGGGTTGGCGGAGGGGTCCGGAGGCCGGAACTCGATTCGCTTGGCCTTGGGGCTGGTAGAGTACATCGGAATGCGGACAGCCGCGCTGCGATTGCGGCGTGAGTAGGCCAGGTTCACCGGCGCTTCGAAGCCGGGCACCAGGCGCCGGTAGGAGTTAGTGGTGGGAGCGCAGAAGGCCAGCAGAACCGCGGCGTGCTTGAGCAGGCCGCCCGCGTACCACAGGGCCGTCTGGCTCAGCCCACCATAGAGGTCCCCGGCAAACAAGGGTTTGCCGCCCTTCCACAAGCTCTGGTGAGTGTGCATGCCCGAACCGTTATCGCCAAAGATGGGCTTGGGCATGAAGGTGGCCGTCTTGCCGTGCTTGCGGGCGACGTTGCGAATGATGTACTTGTACCACATCATGCTGTCAGCCAATTTGGTGAGGGGCCCGTACTTCATGTCAATCTCGCCCTGGCCGGCGGTCCCCACCTCATGGTGATGCACCTCAACCGGAACGCCCACCTGTGCCAGTTTCAGGATGATTTCCGAGCGCATGTCCTGCAGGCTGTCGGCCGGCGGCACCGGGAAATAGCCCTCCTTGTGGCGTAGCTTGTAGCCCAGGTTGGGATTCTCCTCCCGACCTGAGTTCCAGATGCCCTCTTTGGAATCAATGAAGTAATAGCCGGACTGTGCATTCTGGTCGTAGCGGACGTCGTCAAAGATATAGAACTCCGCCTCTGGGCCCCAGTAGCTGGCATCGGCGATTCCTGTGCTCTTCAGGTGGTTTTCCGCCTTCTGCGCGATATAGCGAGCATCGCGGGTGTAGCTCTGCAGCGTCACCGGGTCCTTCACGTTGCAGATCAAGTTCAGCGTGGGAATCTCCAGGATGGGATCCATCTGGGCCGTCTCCGGGTCGGCGACCAGCAGCATGTCGCTTTCCTGGATGAGCTGGAAGCCGCGAATGCTGGAGCCATCGAAACCGATGCCCTCTTCGAACAGATCGTTGGTGAGGTCTTCAGCGGGGATGGAGAAATGCTGCCACACCCCGGGCAGGTCTACGAATCGGAAGTCCACAATTTGGGCCCCGGCGCCTTTCGCCAGTTTTCGAACATCGTCGGGAGTTTTGGCCATACCTAACTAGCCTCCTTGGTGAATTATAGCGTGCATTATGGCGGATGCCCGGCGCCGAGCTACTGGCCGGGCGGTATCAAATGTCGTAGTAGAGCGCGAACTCATAGGGATGCGGGCGCAGGCGCAGCGCCTGGGCCTCGTTCCTCATCTTGTAGTCCACCCAGGTCTGGATCAATTCCTCAGTAAAGACGTCGCCTTTCAGCAGAAATTGGTGGTCGTTTTCCAGAGCCTTCAACGCTTCCTCCAGGGAACCGGGCAGGGAAGGGACATCGCGTAGCTCCTCGGGCGAAAGGTCGTAGATATCCTTGTCCAAGGGCTCGCTGGGATGGATCTTATTCTCAATCCCGTCCAGGCCGGCCATCAGCATGGCTACGAAGGCCAGGTAGGGATTGCAGGAAGGATCCGGCGGACGGAACTCAACACGTTTGGCTTTCGGGTTGGCCGAGTACATCGGGATGCGGACCGCCGCGCTGCGATTGCGCCGAGAGTAGGCCAGGTTGACCGGCGCTTCGAAGCCGGGCACCAACCGCTTGTAGGAGTTGGTCGTGGGAGCGGCGAAGGCGATCACAGCCGGCGCGTGCTTCAGCAGTCCGCCGATGTACCACAGCGCCATCTGGCTGAGTCCCGCATAGAAATCCCCGGCGAACAACGGCTTGCCATTTTTCCACAAGCTCTGGTGGGTATGCATACCGCTTCCGTTGTCCTGGAACAGCGGCTTGGGCATGAACGTGGCGGTCTTCCCATACTGGTTCGCCACCTGCCGCACGATGTACTTGTAGAGCATCATGAAGTCGGCGGCCCGCGTAAGGGTGTTGAATTTCTGGTCAATCTCCGCCTGGCCTCCGGTGGCCACCTCGTGGTGGTGGCATTCCACTTCCAGACCGCATTGCTCCATGATGAGCGCCATCTCGCTGCGAAGGTCCTGGTAGTGGTCGGTGGGCGGCACCGGGAAATAGCCTTCCTTGTAGCGCGGGCGGTAGCCGAGGTTTTCGGCTTCGCGACCGGAGTTCCAACGGCCTTCCTCGGCGTCAATGAAGTAGAAGCCGCAGTTCTCGCGCTGGTCGAAGCGAACACTGTCAAAGATGAAGAACTCGGCCTCGGCACCAAAGTTGGCCTCGTCGGCGATCCCGGCGTAGCGCAGGTAGGCTTCTGCTTTATGAGCAATGTATCGCGGGTCGCGCTCGTAGTGCTGCTTAGTGATGGGGTCAATAATGTCTCCGATCATCACCAGCGTTGGCACGTCGGTAAACGAGTCCAGCATGTACCAGCTTGGGTCTGGGATCAGCAGCATGTCACTTTCGTGGATGGCGGCCCAGCCGCGGATACTCGAGCCGTCAATCCCAAATCCATCTTCAAAGCTACGCTCAGTCAGTTGCCGGATGGGGAACGAGACGTGGTGCCACAGGCCAGGCAGGTCCGTGAAGCGGATGTCCACGAACTTAACCTCGTTCTTTCGGGCAAAGTCTAGGATCTGGGCAGGCTCTTTCCGCTCGACAGCCATCGGGGAATTTCCAAGGCGCTTCCGGCCCGTTGCCAAACCGGCCACCGGCTTGGTTGGGACCTAAGAAGCACCTTCTCCAGCGTTCAAGTGAGCAGCTACAGTAGTTCACCTTTAGGTTCAGGTCAAGCGGCGAGGAAATTGAACGATTCGATGACGGGTATCGAAAAAACCGATTGGACAAGGGCAAACCGGAGAGATACGGAGCCCAGCGCCTCCGGCGAGATCGCCTTGCGAGCAGGCGGGAAAAATTGTGAAGGCGCGGCGGTTTGGAACCAACCTTTGAGACCAATCCGGCGTTTGAGACCGATCCGGGTCCGCGCTGTTGAGGCCAGCGCCAGCACTTGCCGTCCCCAAATTCCGTTGACGCTCCCCAGCGTTTCTGCTACGGTCATTCGTCGAAAAAACGCCGCCCACGCTGGCGTGTGTGAACCGGCAGGAGGCCGAGCTTTGCACAAGGAGGAGCCTTAGCGGATAGATGTTCGTCGCCAAAAAGATCTTCCTCACCAAGGGGGTCGGCAAACACCGGGAACGGCTTACTAGCTTCGAATTGGCCCTCCGCAATGCTGGTATTGCCGCCTGCAATCTCGTCCGTGTTTCCAGCATTTTCCCGCCACGATGTAAGCTGATCTCCCGCCCCACTGGACTAAAGTTGCTGCGTCCCGGCCAGGTGGTGTTTGCCGTGGTCGCCGAGAACGCTACCCGTGAAGCGCACCGGTTGGTCGCTGCCACCATCGGGCTGGCGCTGCCCACCGACCGCAGTGCCTACGGCTACCTGGCCGAACACCACTCCTTTGGGGAGACCGAGGAAGTGGCGGGTGAGTACGCCGAGGAGCTGGCCGCGGAAATGCTGGCCACGACGCTGAACGTCGATTTCGATCCGGACCGCAGTTGGGACGAGAAGAAGGAAATTTATCGGATTTCCAATAAGATCGTGCGGACCATGAACATCACCCAGTCGGCTGTGGGCGACAGGCGCGGCCTCTGGTGCACGGTGCTCTCCTGCGCGATTTTAATCGGGGATGACTGATTCTGTGTCCCCAAGGAACATAGAAGGGGCTCAAGCATGCAGCACCCAAGCACTCTGACAGGCGCCCAGGCCCGGCCCAGCAAGAAGGAGATCTTGTCCCATCCCACCCGGCCGGTGACGGTGGATGAAGACAAGACGGTGGCCGGGCTCCTGGAGAAGATGCGGGGCTCTTCCTTCCAGGGAAGAAACCTGGCCGACGCGTTTCAGATCTGGAAGAGCATGCTCCAGGACGAGTGCACCATCATGATGGGCCTGAGTGGCGCACTCATTCCCGCCGGGATGCGGCGTCTTGTGGTGTGGTTGATCCAGAACCGGGCCATTGACTGCCTGGTCTCCACCGGCGCGCAGTTTTTCCACGACATTCACGAGTCTCTGGGGCGTTTCCACTACCAGTCCTCCCCGGTGGTGGACGACGTGCTGCTGGCCGAGCACCTGGTGGACCGCATGTACGACACGCTGGCCGATGAAGCCGAGTTCCGCGAAGAGGACGAGTGGATGGGCCAGTTCGCCTCCCGGCTGGACCAATCGCGGGCCTATACGACGCGGGAATTTCTCTATCTGCTGGGAGAAGAGGTCACCAAGCACGCCAAAGAGGACGGCATGGTGACGGCCGCCTACAAAGCGGGGATCCCGTTGTATTGCCCGGCCATCGCTGACTCCTCGATCGGCATCGGGATCGCCCAGACACGCTACTTTGGCCGCAACTCCTTCCTGTTTGACGTGATCCAGGACGTGGTGGAAACGTCGCTGATTACCGCGCGCTCGCCCAACACCGGCGTGGCCTACTTCGGCGGCGGGACTCCCAAGAATTTCATCCAGCAGGCGGAGGTCACCGCCATCATGATCAAGAGCGACGTGTCCGGGCACAAGTACGCCTTGCAGGTGGTCACCGACGCGCCCCACTGGGGAGGCCTTTCGGGCTGCACCTTCGAGGAAGCTCAGAGTTGGGGCAAGATCGCTAAGGATGCGCGGATGGTCACCTGCCACTGCGATGCCACCATCGGCATGCCTCTGCTGGTCACAGCGCTGTCCCAGTTCCCGGACCTGCTCCAGAAACGCAAGCGGCCTTCCTTCCAGATGGGACGTGACTTCGACGTGCGCTTCGAGTAGGCACAACCGTTCACCTCTTTGGCGCTCACGCCTGTAGGTGGCAGGTCACGCCCGGGGGGAGTTGGATGAGACTGTGCAAGCAGGAATGCTTGCGTCAGAAGAAGCGGTTTTTCGGATTAGGCAGAGATCTCCACCGGCTTGAGTTCGGGCGCGTCCGGCGCCAGAAAACGCTCCTGCTCCAGACACACGGAACAAAACTCGCCCTCGCCATGATCGGGGCACATGTCGGCGCTGCACTCCACACAAGTTTCTGGAGCTTCGTTGATCTTTCCTTGCTCGAAGCACAGGTCGCAGATGGTCATCGGCGGGTTCCTTTCCGTAGCGGCTCCCAGCCGCCGGCAATGGAGGGAATCAGCAGGACTTCGTCTCCCTCGGCGAAGCTGTAGCCGGTGCCGCCGAGGAAGCGGATGTCCTCGTCATTCACGTAGACATTGAGGAACGGGCGCGGCTGGCCCTGCTCGTCGCACAGGTTCTTCGTAAGCCCCGGGAACCGGCCCTCCAACTCTTGGAACAATTGCGGCAGGTTCGCCGCCGTACAACTCACCGTCTCGACGCCCTGGGTGTGGCGGCGAAACGGAGAACCGAGTCGAACTGTCACTGCCATCGTTACTCCTCTTTACTCGGCGGGCCGCAAAGGGGCCTGAACTCCAAGGCTCCGACTCTCCAGACGCGCCCGATCAAGTTGCCATTCAGTTCGCCGCGACGGCCTGGACAACCGGTGCTGCAGCCTCTGCTGCGCTACCGAGCACCACGCGGTCAAACTCGGCCAGCTTGGGGGCGATGGTAAATTCCTGCCCGCCCACACCCGAGACCGCTTCGGTTGTTTTCAATCCGTTCCCGGTGATACAGAGCACCGTGGTCTCGTCGGGCGCGACGCGACCTTCCCGAAGCAGCTTCTGAAAGCAGGCCACAGTCACGCCACCGGCCGTCTCGGCGAAGATGCCTTCTGTAGAGGCGAGCAGGCGGATTCCTTCGACGATCTCGTCATCGGGAACGTGGGCGCCCCAACCTCCCGATTCGCGCATCGTCCGAGCGGCAAAGAAGCCGTCAGCCGGGTTGCCGATGGCCAGCGAGCGGGCGATGGTGGCGGGTTTCTCCGGCAGAATCTGCTCCCGGCCCTCCTCCACGGCGCGCGAGATCGGGGCACAGCCGCTGGCCTGCGCTCCAAAAATTTTCACCCGGCACGGCTCGACCAGGCCCAACTGCCCCAGTTCACCAAAGGCCTTGTGAACTCGCCCGATCAGAGAGCCTCCAGCCATGGGAATGACGACAGCCTGGGGCAGTCGCCAGCCCAGCTGCTCGGCGATCTCGTAGCCGACCGACTTGGAACCTTCGGCATAGAACGGGCGCAGGTTCACGTTGACGAACGCCCAGCGCCGATGCTGCGCCACCTGCGTACACAGCCGGTTGACCGCATCGTAGTTGCCGTTGACGCGCACGAGCGTGGCGCCGTAGATCCGCGTGTTCACCAGCTTAGCCTCTTCCAGCTCAGCCGGCACGAACACCACCGCTTTCAGGCCGGCAAAAGCCGCCTGTGCAGCCACGGCATTGGCCAGGTTGCCTGTGGATGAGCAGGCAACGGTATCAAAGCCGAATTCGATGGCCTTGTTCAGCGCCACCGCAACCACCCGATCTTTGAAGGAGAGCGTGGGGAAGTTCACTGCGTCGTTCTTGAGGTACAACGCCCGATGCCCCAACGCCCGGCCCAGTTGCTTAGCCGGCAACAGTGGGGTGAAGCCCACCGGTAGCGGCGCGGCGGGTGGGCCGCTTAGGGGCAGCAACTCCTGGTAGCGCCATAGACTGTGAGGTCGTGACTCGAAAGCAGCTCGCGAAAGCTGCTTCTGTAACGCCGCGTAATCGTAAGTCGGCTCCAGAGGAGCGAAGCATTCTTCACAAATCGAAGCCGGCTCAGCGGCGACCAGGCGCCCGCATCCGCGGCAGGTGAGCCCCAGCAAATAGCTCATCGTTCCTTCCTTCTGTCCCTGATCCGTGCTTGCTAGGAGGTTCGCTTACCCGGCGGGCAACAAAAAACCCCTTCCGGGGCTGGAAGAGGTCATTTCATGACCTCGCCCCCTAACATCTTCCCCCGTGCCTTCACGGAGCAGGAGTTGGCACCTCGACCCCCCGCTGTCAAAACCCTGCGGGGGCGGTTGCCGTGGCGTCTACGGGCCTGTTCCCTCAGCCACTCTGGATGATTCAGGGACTGAATCAACTATTCAATTGTCGAACAAAATTTAATCAGAGGGCGGGATGAATGTCAACAAGAAATTTCCCCCTCTTTCCGATGACCAGCCAATCACGGGACAATCATCGGGATTACAGCCTCCCACAGGGCGTTATCCGGTTATAATTATCGAGCACGACGGCTGGTAATGGAACGGGCTGCATCGCCCCTGGCATCACCCCTAATTGTCGCGCTGGATTTTCCCTCGGCCGAACCAGCCGCCCAGCTGCTTGAACGCCTGCGGGCTGTTCCCGTGGGAATGTTCAAAGTGGGCAGCGAACTGTTCACCGCCGCTGGCCCTCAATTCGTCCGCGAAACCTTGCGGCAAAACAACCGGGCGGTATTTCTCGACCTGAAATTCCACGACATTCCCAACACGGCGGCCGGCGCTGCGCGCGCGGCGGCACGACTGGGCGTGTCGCTGCTTACGGTACACGCTGCAGGTGGGGTGGCCATGATGCGCGCTGCTGCCCAGGCCGCGCGCGAGGTTTCTCCGGAAACCCGCATGCTGGCAGTAACGATGCTGACCAGCCTGACCCAGGAGGACCTGGCGCGCACCGGCGTCGTGCAGGCACCACAGGACTACGTGTTGCGCCTGGCCGAGATGGCCGTCCAGGCAGGGGTGGACGGCGTGGTGGCTTCTCCGGAGGAAGTCGCCACGTTACGTCGGCAGTTCCCCCGACCGTTTCTCCTGGTCACGCCCGGGATTCGTCCAACCTGGGCAACTCCACCTGCGTCGGGCGCACAGGACCAGCGGCGCGTGGCGACGCCCGCCGCCGCACTGGCTGCCGGCGCGGATTTCCTCGTGGTCGGCCGCCCGATCACCGCCGCCCCCGATCCAGCCGAAGCGGCCAACCGAATCCTGGAGGAACTTCGGACGGGTACCGCACCCTTCTGATCATCCCCTGCTGGCCCTTTCCTGGCGGTTCCTTAACGCCCTTTGAGGTATACTGGCGGCCGGCGATGGGAGCGGTAATGGATCATCAATAGGGGTGCCGGGAGAGGCGTGATGTTGTGTCCCCACTGCGGATTTACCAACAAACCTGGCGTTGCTCGTTGCGAGTGCTGCCTAGGGGATTTGGGAGACGTGTCGGAAGCTTCTCCGGTAGAAACGCAGCCCCCTGCAGAAACCGCCCAGGAACCGGAGCCCGGTTCGCCACCCCCTCCTGCTGAAGACCCACCACCCGCGAGTCCCAACGACATGGAGCTGCAGCCGGACGACCCGGCCCCCATCACCGGTGCTGAACCCAGCCGAGCGCCAGCCCTTTCGCCGCAGGTTCGGAGGGCTGCAATGCCCATCATGATTGGGGTGGTTGTTTTGATTGGGCTGGTTGTTTTGGGCGCGCTAGGTGGCCTGTGGTTGATGAAGTCACGGCTGGGGGCATCGAACCCGTTGAGCGGACTTTTGGGGAACGTGAGCAAGCCGGAGGCAGTGCAGACCGGCGAATCCGCGTCGCCGACGGCACCGACGGAAGGCGCGCCCACCGACCCTGCCACCGACGCGCTGGGGGAACCGGGGGCCGAGCAGCCACCGTCCCCGCTTGAGTTCAGCGAGACCGCCCCGATGGTCTCCCCGGAGGATGAGGCCGCAGAGGTACGCTATCAGATGGCCGTGAATTTCCTGAGTAAGGGACAGACTACCCAGGCGCGCCGGACGCTCCAGGAGATCATTCAGAAGTATCCCCAAAGCCGTTTTGCCGAAGACGCCCGCGACCTGCTGGAGCGGATACCTGAACCACGGCCTACGTCGGCGCGGGGACCAGCCGTAGTGGCGCGCTCGACGCGGTCCGGCGCACGCGAGCCTGTCGCGGACCGAAGCGAGCGGAAGTCTTCCGTCGTTACGACGGACGACTTGCTCGAGGGCCGCGGCACATCGGCGACTGCCCGGCGCCGAAAGCAGGCTTCGATCCCACCATCTCTCCAAGCGGCCCGGACGCCCGCGGTCCAGGGCGCTCGTTCCGCTTCCCGGGACGACGTGCGACTGATCTCGGTAACTCGACAGCCAGGGAAGGTGGTGCTGTTGGTGCAATATCGCCTGGCCACCCAGCACCAGCGCCCGGTCCTTGTTGGGGCATGGGTGCTCAGCGGGGGTTCAGCTCAGAACTTCGGCTACAGTACTTCGCCCATCGCTCCTGGACGAGGCACCGCAACGGTCACCCTGTCGGGTGTCCCTCCGGACCTATCCCGCCTGCGCGTTGCTTTTTTCGAACAAGGTGGGCAGCGCTTCTTCACCAAGAATCGGACTGTTCCCTAATGAGTTGGTTGGCATTGGTCCGCAGTTCGTGCGGAATCGCTAGGCTAGAAGGAGAATCATGCTTCGGGCGTTAAGCGGAACGACCACCATGCAGGCCGACCTGCCGACCGATATTCAACTGGCTCGGCAGGCCGGGTTTTCCCTGCTGGAGCTGAGCGCAGCGAAGCTGCAGAAATTCCTGCAATCGGGCACCGCGGCCGAGCTGGTGCAAATGCTGGAAACAGCCCAGGTGCGCCCGCTGAGCATCGTCTCGGTGGAAGGGATCACCTACGCAGGCGACCAGTGGGAACGCGTGGAGCGCGAATACCGCCAGTTGGCGCGCTTGGCCGGGGAGATCGGCTGCGAAGTGCTGGTTGCCAGTCCCGGGGCGCGTCCGGTGGGCGTCACCGACGGGGAAGTGAAGGAGGAGTCGGTCAGCGTGCTGGAAGCGCTGGCGGACATCGCTTCGGCCGATGGAGTCAAGCTCGGCTTCGAATTCCTTTCAGACCCATCGTGTTCGGTCCGCACTCTGGAGCAAGCCTGGGGAATCATCTCCGAACTGGACCGTCCCGACGTGGGCCTGGTGCTGGACACTTTCCATTTCCACGCCGGCGGTTCCTCCTGGGCCTCGCTGCGCCGCATGGAAGCAGCCAAGCTGCTCATCTTCCAGGTGAGCGACTGTGAAAACCTGCCGCGAGCGAAACTGCAGAACGAGCACCGGCTGCTTCCCGGCGCCGGCTCGCTGCCCCTCGGCAGGATCTGGCAGGAACTGAATGCGATCGGCTATGACCGCTTGGCCTCGGTCGAGGTGCCCCGCCCCGAGTACTGGAAACGCGACCCGCAAGAGCTGGCCACCGAGGCTCGCCAGGCGCTGGAGACAGCGCTAGGCTTGAAGAAGTGAGACGCTGCACCTTGCGCTTTCTCGCTTGACAGCGAAACGACGATAGCCTCGCGTGCAGGCTTTGGGCGTGCAAGCTTTGGCTGGTACCGCGCCAACCAGATCTGGAGGAATCATGCCGACAGCCTCTTCTGTGACGGTGGGTAGCCCGGCTCCCGATTTTACTTACTCCGGCCTGCAGGGAGAGACCCGCCGCTTGGCGGAACTGTGGGCCGAGGGGCCGGCGATGGTCGTCTGGCTTCGACACTTCGGCTGACAGTTCTATATCGAGATACTGGCGCAGTTGCGCGAGAAGTTGGCTGAGTTCGAACGGCGTGGGGTGCGGCTGGCCTGTGTAGTCCAGGGGACTGCGGAAGAAGCCGCCCGCTTCTGTGGGCGGCACGGGCTGGCGGCGATCTCGATCGGCGACCCGGCCAAGCAGAGCTATCGGGCCATGCGCCTGGAGCGCACCTCCTGGCGGAAGATGATCTTTGCTTCAGCGGACCTGCGCCAGCGTCGGGTGCAAGCTCGCCAAGCCGGCTGCAGCAACAGCGTAAGCGGTGCGTTGCAGACCCACAGCGACGTGCGGCAACTGCCCGGCGCGGCGCTCATGGCCCGGGGCGGCAACATCCTGTGGCTGCATCGCAGCGCTCGTACGGGCGATCTGCCTTCCGCGGAGGAACTTGTTCAGGTCGTGGACAGCCTGCTCAAGCGGCCTGCTGGCCCGTCCTGAAGCTGGCCCCTCGTTGTGGCCTCCGCCCCGGCTGTAACCCCGCGGCACTCCCAACAGGCAACACCAAAAGCTGCCACGTGTCATAATGGAGCCATGCCGGCGCGCGTGCGTTTTGCCCCCAGCCCTACTGGGCAATTGCACGTGGGCAACGCGCGCACGGCGCTGTTCAATTGGCTGTTTGTGCGGCAGCGGGGTGGCGTCCTCATCCTGCGCATCGAGGATACCGATGCCGAGCGCTCCGAGCCGGGCTTCGAGGCTCAATTAGTCGGCGACCTGCGCTGGCTTGCCCTGGACTGGGACGAAGGTCCCGACCTCGGTGGCCCGCGCGGTCCCTACCGGCAGTCCGAACGGCTTTCCCTATACCGGAAATACGGCGAGCAACTGATTGATGCCGGCTCGGCCTATCACTGTTTCTGCAGCCCGCAGCAACTGGAGGCGGACCGAAAGACAGCGCTGGCTGCGGGTCGCCAGCCGATGTACGCAGGACGCTGCCGCGACATCCCCCCGGCCGAAGCCCAGGCACGCCGCAGCCGGGGCGAGGCCGCTTCGATCCGGCTGAGAATTCTCCCGCACCCCATCCGCTTCCATGACCTGGTCCACGGCGAGTTGGAATTTCCCCACGAGGTGATCGGCGACCCCATCCTGTTGCGCTCCGACGGGACGGCCGCCTACAACTACGCCGTGGTGATAGACGACGGCCTGATGGCGATCACCCACGTGATTCGGGGCGATGACCACCTGTCGAACACACCTCGTCAGGTGGCCGTCTATCAGGCGCTGGGTTGGGAGACGCCCGAGTTTGCGCACCTGTCCACCATTCTGGGCGATGACCACACCCGCCTGAGCAAGCGGCACGGCGCCACCTCGGTAGGGCATTTCCGCCGACTCGGCGTCCTGCCGGAAGCGCTGGTGAACTATCTGGCGCTGCTGGGTTGGTCACCGGGCGAAAGCAACCAGGAAATCTTCCCGACAGCGGGGCTGGTCCAGGCCTTCGGCCTGAACCAGGTCACGAAGAGTCCGGCAGTTTTCGCTCCCGACAAGCTGTACTGGCTGAATCGGCATTATTTAAAGCAGACCGAGCCGGAGCGGGTGCTGTGGCTGGCCGTTGGCGTCTTCCAGCAGGCAGGGCTGGTTGGGGAAACGCCAGACCCCCCGACACACGCTTGGCTGCAGAGCCTGTTGGAAACGGTTCTGCCCTCGGTAGACCACCTGAGCCAGTTGCCCGAGCGCACCGAGCTGATCTTTGCCTACGACGCGGCCGCGGCCCTGCGACTTCCGCCTAACCAGGAAGTGCTGGCCAAGCCGGGAGCCGCGGAGGTGCTGACCAGTTTCCTGCACCATGCACTGGCCGACGGCGAGTTGACCGGCGAGCTAACCCCCGAGTTAACCATGGAACGCTTCCGCCAGATCATGGCCGACGTCAAGCGGGAGACGAAGCAGAAAGGCAAGCGCCTGTTCCACCCGGTGCGGGTGGCGATCACCGGCCATGCTTCGGGGCCCGAACTGGACAAGCTGATTCCGTTGCTGGAGGCGGGCAGCCGCCTGTCTCTGCCCCGTCAGGTAAAGAGCGCCCGGCAACGCCTGGAGGAATTCGCGCGCGAATTTCGCTCGCAGCAGCAACCTTAAGGGGGTCACCCGGCTTGGCACGCCCATGACTACCATTGCCGGAATCCACGCCGTTCGCGAAGCGTTGCGCGCCGGTCGCCCGCTCGAGCGCGTGCACGTCGAGGAGCAGCATAAGCCCTCTGCACGATTGCGCGAGATTCTGGATCTGTGCCGCCGTGCCGGGGTTCCCGTGCGTCGGGAAACGCGCATGCAACTGGACCGGCTGGCGCCGGGCGCAGTGCACCAGGGCGTGCTGGCAGTGGCCGGGGCGCACTCCTACGCGGAACTGGAGACCATGCTGGAACGGCTGGAGCATGCCGAGGCTGGCCGTCGCGGCCTGCTGGTGGCGCTGGATGGCATAGAAGACCCGCACAACCTGGGCGCGATCATCCGCAGCGCCCACGCTGCTGGCGCCGACGCGGTGGTGATTCCCGAGCGGCGAGCCGCAGGCCTGACCCCGGCTGCGGCCAAGGCGGCCGCTGGCGCCATCGAGTACCTTCCCGTAGCGCGGGTCACCAATCTAGGTCGTGCCCTCGAGGATTTGAAACGCCGCGGCTATTGGATTGTCGGTCTGGACGAGCGCGCCCAAAAGAAGTTATACGAGGTGGACCTGACCGGTCCCACTGTCCTGGTGTTGGGCGCCGAGGGAGGCGGCCTGCACCAGCAGACGCGCCAGAAGTGCGATTTCCTCACCTTTATCCCTGTCGCAGGCCGATTGGCCACGCTGAACGTCTCGGTAGCTGCAGGCATTGCTTTTTTTGAAGCCCTCCGCCAACGCCGCGGAACGGCGTAATTCCACGCCTGCGCTCCTCCGGACTCAGATGATTCCAAATGAGTCGCTGCAGGCTGGGGTGAACGACCTTCAATCAGCTAGAAGACGCGCAAACTGCCAAGGACCAGAGGCTCGAGCGCCTTGATTTCCTTGGTCGGCGTCTTGGAGTTGACGCAAGGGCCGGCAAAATCCACGGAGAGAGTATTCCCTCGCAAGTTGAAGAAATACCGGTCGGCATAGCACACTCCGCCGCCGCCCGGGCCGTAGGCGTAGAACGTCCTGTCGCCCACCTCCAAGGGGGATGGAGGAGTAACAAAGCCCGAACGCTTAGCGAACTTCCGAGGGCGATTGCATAGGTGCGATCCGAGAAGAATCCCGGTTGTTCCCGGGGCTGTTTCTCACGTCCTTTAGAAATCATCTCGGGAGAATTTGCCGGACCCCACGCTAGAGCGATCAGTGAGATCTCCGCCTTCCCACTTTTCCACTGAAGAGGTGATGGGAAGGGAAACTTCTTTTCCGCAATGTTTGACGCCGTGGCGCTCGAAGCCGTGGCGACCAACGACCAGAAAGCAAGGACGATCGAAACTATTCTTAGATGACACATAGGTGATCCTCCGCAGCCTGTGAGCGCGTCCCGGGCAGCATCCCACGGCGTGGTTAGCACAACAACCTCGCCGCCCATGCGAACCAAGAAAGCCCAGAATACCACTGACAGTGGCTATGGAGACGTGTCTCGCGCTGAGGCCAGGTAGACAAGGCTCTCGCGGTAGGGAGGACGGGCGATGCCTCGTTCGGTGATGATGGCGGTGACGTAGCGATTCGGGGTCACATCGAAGGCCGGGTTTTCCACGTTTGTGCCTTCCGGGGCTACCGGCACTCCGCCGACGTGCGTGACTTCCTGCGCCGGCCGCTGCTCGATGGGGATCTCCTCGCCTGAAGCCAGGCTGAGGTCCACGGTGGAAAGCGGCGCGGCCACGTAGAAGGGGACGTCGTTCTCTTTGGCCAGCACGGCCAGCGAGTAGGTCCCGATCTTGTTGGCGACGTCGCCGTTGGCGGCGATGCGGTCGGCACCCACGATCACGCAGTCCGCGCGGCCGCTTTTCAGAATGTGCCCAGCCATGCTGTCGGTGATCAGTGTCGCCGGGATGCTGTCCTTCTGCAGTTCCCAAACGGTGAGCCGCGCGCCCTGCAGGAACGGACGCGTCTCGCAACTGAACACGTGCGGCGGGTGACCGCCGGCGGCCGCCGCGCGGATCACTCCCAGCGCTGTTCCGTAGCCACCCGTGGCCAGCCCTCCAGCATTGCAGTGGGTCAGCACGCTCTTGCCGCCGGCCAGCAACTGAGCGCCATGCCGGCCGATCGCCTCATTGCCAGCGATGTCTTCCTGCAGCACCTGCAGCGCCTCGGCGACCATTGCCTGACGAATCTGCTCCACGTTGCAGCCGGCCTGCTTCGACTGCGCGAAGCGCTCCTTCATCCGACGAATTGCCCAAAACAGATTGACCGCCGTGGGACGTGTGGCGCCAATTGTTGCGGCGGCTTCTTCCAGCGCGCGCTCCAGGTCGGCGACCTGGGCCGCGTGCGCCTGGCGCACGGCCAGCGCCAGGCCCATCGCCGCCGCGACACCGATGGCCGGCGCTCCTCGGATCACCATCATGCGGATCGCCTCCGCTACCTCGCGGTAGTTGCGGCAGGTTACGTAAACTTCCTCGCGCGGCAGCCGGGTCTGGTCAATCATCACCACCCCGGCCTCGGTCCACTCAATCGTTTTCACCATGGCAAGCCGAAGTCAAACCACCGATAAAGACAACCTTACAAGTTAAAAACCAACACGAAGACACAAAGACTCAAAGGCCACAAAGAAACCACTTTGTGATCTTCGTGCCTTGGTGTATTCGTGTTCTCTTTTCATATTGTTCAGCCGAGCTGGCGGAAACCCTCGGTCGCGAAATAGAGCAGGACGAACAGGGTTGAGTTGTACGCCAGGTGCATGAAATAGGGCGGAGCCAGAGAGCCGGTCCGTGCGCGGATCCAGGAGAACGCCAGGCCGACGCTAAAGATGGCCACCATCGCTGCCACTCCGCCGCGCAGTTGCGGGACGTGGATGGCGGCGAACAGCACCGAGGTGCTCCACACGGCTGAACGCAGCCCCCAGGCCCGCTCGAGCGCGGCAAACAGGAAGCCGCGGAAAATGACCTCCTCCACCAGCGGCGCTACCAGGATGCCGAAGGCCGCCAGTAGGTAGACCGCTTCCTGGCTGTGGAACAGCCGCTCGATAGGCAGTTCGGTTTTGCTGGGCTGCCACAGTATCTGCACCAGCACAGCCAGAGCTGCACCAATAATCACGAACTTTCCTACGGGCGTGCCAGTGGCCCGTGGCCAGCGCAGTCCAGCCCAGAAGGGCAATCGGTGCTTGAATCGCACCACCGAATAGATGTAAAGCAGCAGCATCAGATAGAGGAAGCTCTGCAGCACTAACATGGCCCCCACATTGGCCCTTGCTGCAGGCGGCTCCGGAGGGGCCATCATACCCAGGGCGGTCAGGAACAGCAGGAACAGTACCACCGGCAGGACCGCCAGCAAGCCCCAACCGGGTTGCGGGCTGGCCGGCGCAGGCTCGGCCACGCTCACTGCCGTAGCGGGGGGATCGGCGGGCGGGATTTGAGCTGGAGCGGGTTGCGGCTCCGGGTTCGAATTGCTGTCGGAGAAATTATCCGGCATTGCCTCTCAACTCGACTTCAACTCGCTTGACTTCGGCTCACTTGGTTTAACCGCGGGCGATCACCACGGCCATAAACCTGCACCGCCCCAGAAGGTGACGCTAGCCGCCGTTGCGCAGCGCCTTACGCAGCACCTCGGCTGTAAACGAGCGCCGACTGCGAAGCACTCGCTCGGGTGGGCCCTGAGCCACGACGAGCCCGCCGCCCTCGCCGCCGCCTGGTCCCAGGTCCACGATCCAGTCGGGGCTTTTAATCACGTCGGGATGGTGCTCAATGATAATGACGGTGTTGCCCAGGTCCCTTAGCCGGGCCAGCACGGCCAGCAGCTTCTTCACATCGTCGAAGTGCAGGCCGGTCGTGGGCTCGTCGAGCAGGTACAGCGTACGACCCGTCTGGCGGCGGCTCAGCTCGCGGGCCAGCTTGATGCGCTGCGCCTCGCCCCCCGACAGAGTGGTGGACGACTGGCCCAGGTGAATATAACCCAGGCCCACGTCGGCCAGCGTCTGCAGCTTTTGCCGAATCTGCGGGATGTTCTCCAGCAGCGGCAGCGCTTCCTGCACGGTCGACTCCAGCAAGTCGGCGATGGAATAGCCCTTGTATTTGACCTGAAGCGTCTCGTGGTTGTAGCGGCGGCCGCGGCAAATGTCGCAGGTGACGAAGACGTCGGGCAAAAAATTCATCTCGATGCGTCGCTGCCCGTCGCCCTGGCAGGCTTCGCAACGCCCGCCCTTGACGTTGAAGCTGAAGCGGCCGGCCTTGTAGCCACGCTCGCGCGAGTCCGGCAGCAGCGCGTAGATCTCGCGGATGGGGGTGAACACGCCGGTATAGGTGGCCGGGTTGGAGCGCGGGGTGCGGCCGATGGGCGACTGATCAATGCGGACCACCTTGTCGATCTGCTCGGCTCCTACGATGGTACGGTGCGCCCCGGGCTCTTCCATGGCGCGATAGAGCCGGCGCGCCAGCGCGCGGTAGAGAATGTCGTTGACCAGGGTGGACTTGCCCGAGCCGGAAACGCCGGTGACCACCGTCAGCAGGCCCAGCGGGAAGCTCACGTCAATGTTCTTCAGGTTGTGCTGGCGCGCTCCCACCACAGTGAGCGTTTTGCCATTTAATAAGCGGCGGGGGGGCACCGGAATCTTCAGCCGCCCTGCCAGGTAGTGGCCGGTCAGCGAGTCCGGGTGGGCAGCAATGTTGGCAGGCGAGCCGCAGGCCACCAGGTGGCCGCCCTGGCGACCGGCGCCGGGACCCAGGTCCACGACGTAGTCGGCGCGGCGAATGGTTTCTTCATCGTGCTCGACGACCAGCACGGTGTTGCCCAGATCGCGCAGCCGCTCCAGGGTCCGCAGCAGGCGGTCGTTGTCGCGGTGGTGCAGGCCGATCGAGGGCTCATCCAGCACGTAGAGCACGCCCCGCAGGCGGGAGCCGATCTGGGTGGCCAGGCGGATGCGCTGTCCTTCGCCGCCTGACAGCGTGCCGGCCGGCCGGTCCAGGCTCAGGTAACCCAACCCCACGGCCTGGAGAAACTCCAGCCGCTCGGCGATCTCGCCGACGATGCGTCCGGCAATCTGGGTCTCGCGCGGGCTCAGCCGCACGGCACCCAGCGACTGGACGGCGCGCGAGATGGGCAGCGCGGTGAAGTCGGAGATAGAAAGCTTGTTCACCTTCACCGCCAGACTCTCCGGGCGCAGCCGCTGTCCCTGGCAGGCGGTGCAGGAGATCGGCGACATGAAGTCCAGATACCTCTCGCGATGGGCTTCCGAAGTGCTTTCCTCGTACCAGTCGCGCAGGATGGGGATGATCCCGTCGAAGTGCGACCGACCGGCTCGGAGCCGAGGGCGCCGCCCGGTCGATGGGCCGCGCGAGCCGCCGTAGAGCAGAGACTGCTGCGCCTTGCGAGGCAGGTCGCCGAAAGGCGTGCGGAGTTTAATGCCGAAGGTGGCGGCCGCACGATGGATCTGCCGCTGCATGTAGCCAGAGCCCGCCCCTGGCCCCAGCCCGCCTTCCAGCAGCGGCCGGTTCCAGTCCACGATGACCTTGGCCGGATCGAAGTCCCACTTGCTGCCCAGCCCGTGGCAGGCGGGGCAGGCGCCGTAGACGCTGTTGAAGGAAAATGAACGCGGCTCCAAAGCCGGCACGCTAATACCGCAATCCACGCAGGCCAGCGTCTGTGAGTAAAGCTGTTCCTCCCCGCCCACCGCGGCCACCAGCACGATGCCCCGGGCCAGCTTCATTGCCGTTTCCAGCGAGCCTTCCAGGCGCTTGGCGATGCCCGGCTTGACCGCCAGGCGGTCCACCACCACCTCAATGGTATGGTTCTTGCGCTTGTCCAGCTTGACGGGCTCGTCGAGCGAGTGCAGTTGGCCGTCAATGCGCGCGCGCAGGAAGCCCTCCCGCGCCAGCTTCTCCAGTTCCTTCCTGAACTCGCCCTTGCGGCCCCGCACGATGGGGGCCAGGATCATGATCCGCTGCTCGGGGTCGAGCGCCAGAATGCGCTCGACGATCTGCCCGGTGGACTGCCGCGCGATCGCCTTGCCGCAATTGGGGCAGTGAGGCGCGCCGATCGAGGAGTAGAGCAGGCGCAGGTAATCGTAAATTTCGGTGATGGTGCCCACGGTGGACCGCGGGCTGCGGCTCGTGGTCCGCTGCTCGATGGAGATGGCCGGGCTGAGCCCGTCAATCGAGTCCACCTCCGGGCGCTCCATCTGGTCCAAGAACTGGCGGGCGTAGGCTGAGAGCGTTTCGACGTAGCGGCGCTGGCCCTCGGCGTAGATGGTGTCGAAGGCCAGGCTGGATTTGCCTGAGCCGCTCAGGCCGGTGATCACCGTCAGGGTGTGGCGGGGGATCTCAACGTCAATGTTCTTCAGGTTGTGCTGGCGTGCGCCCCGGACAGTTATCTTCTCGATCATTTCCCTCAGCCCAAGCCCGCCGCAGACATATCCCCACAGGTAAGAATTTCGGCGAATGCCTAACCCAACAATGTTACTTCATGGCGGAAACAGCGGTCAAATTCCCAGGATCGGAAGCCGTTGCGCACCGTGCACTTGCCCACCAGCTATGCCTGTGGCCGGCCTCGGCAAGCCCGTGCCTTTCAGGGGTTCGGAGAGAAAGAAGTTGCTCAGGCTGGTTTGCCGGCAAGCTTGTCGGCCCAGCGGATGCGTCCTGTCAGTTGCATCACCACGAACAGGGTCAGGATCGAGCCGATGGTGATCGCCAGCCCCGTGAAGCCTTTGAAGAAGAAGGCGTAGGAGAACAGGATCAGGTAGATTAACTGAGCAGTCCCGGCTTCCAGGGCCGCGAAGCGCATCCCGACCACCAGCCGCAGATAGCTCACTACCAGAAGAATGGAGACCGCCGACGAGATGGCGAAGGCGGCGTGGATCGAGACATGGTCCGCCAGGTAGGCCAGCAGCAGATGGAACGAGAAGAAGGCGCACGCCAGAAAGAAGTAGTTCATTGGATGCAGGTCAATGGCCCGCAGGGTGGTGATGATGAACAGCAGGAAAAAAAAGAAGAAGAGCGACACGGGCGCGAAAAAGCTGATTCGCCCCGCCAGCGGCCCGGGCTGCAGCTTCTCCGGCATCGCCATGCCAATCTGAAGGCCTGAGACCAGGTTCTTGTACGCCCAGGTGAGCTCCCAGCCGTCGCCCGTCTCGCGTTTTTCCGAGGGCGAGAGCGTGTCCGCCGGGAAATCGATATCCTTGAAGTTGGTGGACATCTTCAGCCTGAAGTCGCGCACCTGAGCCACCTCGCCGCCGAAGCTATACCGCCAGCTGTCGAGTCCCTGGGAAAGGTAGCCGACCTGGAGCACCACCGTCTTTCCGGCAGGTACCGTGGTGGACGCTCTGGCCGCGTTTTTCCGGTTCCTCACCGCCAGCGGAACGCCATCCACCAGGAACGACAGGTCATCGTAGATCGCCCGGGCAGCGGGAAAATCCAGCGCGAAGGTGACCTGCTCGTCCCGGCCGCTGGTGTTCTGGAACGCATAGGCGCCGGCGAAGGCAACTTCGTAGGTGCTGTACCAGAGCAAACCCTTGCGCCGGTGCTCGAGATCCAACCCCACATCCACCCGGCTGCTCAGCAGTGGCAGCGGGGTCACCACCCGTTCCTGTTCGGTGCGAACGACGTTCTTGCCCTGCTCCACGCGCTCGACCTTCCTGGAGAAGACCCGTTCATAGGAGGCTGCCGGCGGGGCCTGCTGCTGCGGTGCGCCCCAGTTGGATACCACCCGGCCTCGCAGCGCGGAGCGAGAATCATAGGTCCGGGAAAAAATGGTGGCGCCCAGAATTGCCCAGGCGATCCCGGTGCAGGCGAAAATGAAAACGATGGCGACGATGCGGCGAGTCATAGCGTCCTCCGTTGCACTATAATGTCAACCCCTTTTTGTATGGTGTTCCTACACTGCGGAACGAGGGATCAGTTTTCGGGCAAGGCGGGGAAGCGAACGACGGGCCAGCCGCGCTCTGCGGCCAACTCGGCCAGGGCGGGTTCGGGTTCGACGGCCACGGGCAGTTCAGCCAGCTCCAGCATGGCCCGGTCGGAAAGCATGTTGCCCGCAGCCAGGTCCGGGCACCGGCCAAGCCGCTGCCGAATGGCCTCGGCCTTGCCCACGCCGAAGGGCACCGGGAGCAGAACCTCGGGGCTCAGCAGCCCGTCGCGGACTACGGTTTCCACGGCCAGCAGGCGGTCTTCGGGGATGCCGACGGCGCGGGCTCCGGCAGAGACAATCCAGCGGTGACTGCCAGAGACTATCCACACCGCGATGCCCGCTTCCTGCAAGCGGCGGGCCCAGGCCTGGGTTTCGGGCACAATCAGGTGGCGAATGTGGCGATCGAAGAAGTTGCGAGCGTCGGCCTCCACCAGCTCTTCGGGCAATCCCCGCAGGCAGGTGGCACAGAGGATGGCTAGTGCCAGGTCATTCAACTCGCCGCGGCAGTGCGCGTCCCAACCATCGCGTGCCTCGCGCTCCGCCCTGGCCGGCAAGCGCGGTTGTTCTCGATCTGCCAGACCAGGAACCGACTACCCGCGTCCTCGCGCCACAGGACGCCGTCGGCGTCCAGCGTAACCAGCCCGGCTCCGCGCGCGCACAATTCGGCGACGACGGCTTCCACCCGGCCTCGGTCGGAGGCAGCTCCGTTACCTGACACTGCGCGTCATCCCTCGTTTGGCTCGTCTGGCTTAGCTGGCGCAGGCTTGGGTCATATGCCCTCATCCAAGGTAACGGCGTCCACGACGCCGACCACCGCCATGTCAACCGGCGACTGAGGGCGCCCGACGCTGGCCCCTGCTGACCAACCCTCCCGCACGACAAGCACGCGGTCGCCCACACCGGCATCCACGGCATCCAACGCCAGCGCGGGGCCGCCGTGGGCGCTGCCGTCCAACTGGAGCGGCTGTACCACAAGAATCTTCTGTCCTTCGTGGGAGGGATGCTTCTGCGTCGCAACTACATTACCGAGGACCCGGGCGAGAATCACGTGTGCACCTCGTCCACAATACCCACCACGGCGGCCTCCACCGGCACCTCGGCGGGCAGCCAGGGGAAAGAGGCTTCGCGGCCGCGGCAGAAGTAGACCAGTTCGGCGGCGCCGGCGCCCACCGCGTCCAGAGCCACCAGCTGCTTGCCGCTCGCGCGGCCGTCGAGATCCACCGGCTGGATCACCAGCATCTTCTTACCTTCCAGCGTGTCGTTCTTAATGGTGGCCCAGACGCTGCCCACCACACGCGCCAGCATCATCGCTTCTTTCCTGCCTCCTCTTCCTGATCCAACCTGACCGTATCGACGATGCCGACGATGGCTGCGTCCACCGGGGTGTCCTTAAGCCCGTCGGCCATGCGCGCCGAACTGCCGGAGACGATCAACACCGTCTCGCGGAATCCGGCGCCGACCGTGTCCACGGCCACCACGTAGCCGGCTTCGTCTTTGCCCTGCGGGGAGATGGGTTTTGCCACCAGCAGCTTCTTCCCCTCCAGGCGGGGATCCTTGCGGGTGGCCACTACGGTGCCGACAACTCGAGCCAGGATCATGCCCGCCTACTTGATGGCGGCGGCCGGCGCCGACTTGCCGATGGGCAGCACGTCTTCCAGGCTTGGGTGCGGGCGCGGGATCACGTGCACGCTGATGAGCTCGCCCACGCGCCGGGCTGCGGCTGCGCCAGCGTCAGTAGCGGCCTTGACGGCCGCCACATCGCCGCGCACCAGCGCCGTGACGTAGCCGGACCCGACCTTTTCGTAGCCGACCAGCGTCACCTTGGCCGCCTTCACCATGGCGTCGGCGGCCTCGATCATGGCCACCAATCCGCGTGTCTCGATCATTCCCAGGGCATCACCCATAGATCCTCCTCAAACCTTTTTGATCCTCATCTGCAAGCCGAGCCTTGATTTCCGACCCGCAGCGCCAGCCTCTGGCTGGCCGCCGAGGCGGCGCGGCCTGGGGGTTCGGCACTAGCCGCTGGCCAGGGCCCGCGACTTCAGCAGGTCGTCCACCAGGGCCAGCAGTTCCTCGCGCGTGACGTAGAACCGCTCGCCGGTCTGGTTTGCTTGAGGCCGCGCAGCCGGCGGCGCGTCGGACACCACCGGGCAACTGGGGCCGGCCGACGGGGCCGAGTCCAGCCCAAAATAGCGCTGGCGAGCCTGCATCAGTTTCTCGACCTCGGCGCTGGTGAGCAGCACCTGCCGTCCCAACATCTCGGTCACCAGCGATATGCATGCAAAGTGCTCCACGGTCTCCATCTTGAAGTAGGCGCCGAACAGGTCGCCGCCGTAGGTGACCACACCGTGATTGGCCATCAGGATGGCGTCGTAGCTGGGCACCAGGTCCTTCAGCGCGTCACTCAGCTCTGGTGTTCCTGGCGTGCCGTAGCGCGCCAGGGGCACGCACCCCAGCGACAGCACAATCTCGGAGATCAACGCCTTGTTGAGCGAAAGCCCCGCGGCCGCGTACCCAGTGGCGGTGGACGGATGGGCGTGCACCACGGCCTGGACGTCGGGCCGCCGACGGTAGACCAGCAAGTGCATGGCCAGCTCGGAGGAAACGTTGCGCTGCCCCAACAATTTGTTCCCCTCCTGGTCCACCACGACCAGGTCGTCGGGGCGCATCATCCCCTTGCTGATCATCGTGGGGGTGGCCAGGATGTCGCCGCTAGCTAGGCGCACGCTCACGTTACCGTCGGTGGCCGCCACGAAGTTCTTCTGGTGCAGCAGCCGCCCGATCTCGCAAATGTCTTGGCGGTACTCGTTCTCCGTCTTGAACACGGCAGCAGTGCCCTGGCGGGCTGCCTCGGCGGCCCTGCCCAGCCGGCGCTGGTCACGCGCCAGAGTGCGCTATCGTACCGGAACCTACTACCCTTGTAAAGTGAGCCATCCGTGCAAGCTTCTAGCACGCATAGCCCGACTCCATGTCCAACAGGTTGTCCAACGGGTATAGTATCGATCGGTCCAGGAGGGCCAAACGGGATGCTTTTCCACCGAGCTAGGGCATTGGAGTACATGCGCCGCTACCGGCTGGATGCGCTCGTGGCGACCACACCCGTGAACGTTCTCTACTTCTCCGATTATTACTGCTGGCTAGATTCGGCGTTCAAGCAGTACATGAGGAACCCCGGAGCCCCAAACCGATGGTTCGAATTTTATGCGGTTTTCCCGCTGGAAGGCGAACCGGCATTGGTGATCAATGGGACCTATGCACCCTATGCCGCCCAGAGCTGGGTTCGGGATTTGCACCTGATTGGCTCGCCCAAGCTGGACACTGCTTTGCAACCTGCTGATGTGGCCGCCTCCGAGCGGCATATTTTGGAGCTGCTGGAAAAGGCGCAAAGCAGGGCTTCCCCTGCTGAGGGGCTGTTGAGCGTGTTGAAGGGGCGCAGCTTGAGCGAGGCACGCATCGGAGTTGAGCTTGAAGGGATGGCGCCCGAAACCAGGGAGAAGATTGCTCGGGCCTTACCGAAAGCGTCGATCGAAGATTGCTCCAGTCTCATTCGCCTGATTCGGATGGTCAAGAGTCCCGAAGAGCTGGCTCGCCTGCGCCGCGCCGCCGAAATCGGCGAGCAGGCAGGCATGGAGAGCCTTGCCCTGGCTCGTCCTGGAGTTCGCTTCGGAGAACTAACCCAGCGCTACCACGAGCAGCTGGTCCGCCTGGGCGCCGAGTTCGATCACTTTGATTACGTGGAGCGAGGCCTGGGCCTGGCCTCGGCAACTCACTACGAGCTGCGCAGCGACGACGTTATGTTTGTCGACTGGGGCTGCATCTACCAGCGCTACTTCTCCGACACCGGCACAACCCTGGCCGTGTCGGAACCGCCGAAGGAACTGCAAGCCCGGCACGCGGCCCTGCGAGCGTGCTTGGCCGCCGCCCGGGATGCCCTTCGGCCTGGCGCGAAGGCCTCTGCCGTCCAAGCCGCCATGCAGCAGGCTCTCGCGGACCGGGGTGTCACCGCTTGCCGTCCCCACGGCCACGGCCTGGGTCTGGAGGTGCGCGATTACCCAATCGTAGTTCCGGATAACGGATTGCGCATCCGCGACGATTGTGTGGATGTTCCCTCGGACCTGACGCTGGAAGCCGACATGGTCATCAACCTGGAGGCATCCATGTTTCTACCTGCTGCGGGATCGCTGCAAATCGAGCAATCGTTCGTGGTGGCTCCGGAAGGCAGCCGGCTTCTTGTAGATCAGGACCGCACCAAGCCAGTGCGGCCGGGTTAGGTCACCCCCCCAGCGGTCCCCCTGAAGCAATATGCGGCGACATCCTGCCGGTTCACTTGTAGGAGCCCGGGGTTCTATGCGTCCGCCATGGGCTAGGAGATCACTTCCGGATTGACGCAATACTGGGGAGAGCGATTCCGGAGCACAGCCACCATGTCGGTGGCCATGGAGCGATAGATGCGATCCATAGCCAGATTGCTCACCCCGAGCACGTGTGGTGCGCAAAGCACCCGAGAGTCTTTGAAAATCCGGTGGGAGGAATCGGGCGGCTCCGTGGGGAAGACGTCCAGGCCCACCGCACTCAACTGGCCCGCATCCAAGGCCTCGGCCAGAGCATCGAGGCTTTCGACGACCCCGCCCCGGGATGTGTTGATCAGGATCGCACCCGGCTTGATCAGCGCAAGCCGTTCCCGGTTGATTAACCCGCGCGTTTGCTCCATCAGGGGTACATGCAGGGAGACAAAGTCGGAGCGGGGGAGAAGCTCCGGAAGCTCCATCATTTCAACCCAGGGCACACCTGCCTTTTCACTGCTGACAAATGGATCGTAGCCGAGGACGGTCATGCCGAAAGGTTGGGCGAGCTTCGCCAAGTGGGCTCCGATCTTTCCCAGCCCGACGATTCCCAGGGTATGATCGGCCAAGTCGCCCGTTTTGAAGTCATAGCGCTTCTGCCACTGGCCACTTTTCACAATGCTGTCGCAGAGAGGGATTTTCTTCACCAGCGCCAGCAGAAGCGCCAGAGCCGCCTCCGCCACTGCGAAGCCGCTGACCGGCGCGTTGATCACGGGAATCTTGCGCGCTGTTGCCGCGGCAACAGCAATGCTGTCGAACCCGGCGCCGGTACGCCCGATCACGCGCAGCGTCGGGCAGGCGTCAATCATCCGGCCGGTCACCCGGCCTTCGCCCCGGACGACCAGCGCAACGGTGTCTTCCAACAAGCCCAGCATCGTCTCTTCATCGGTCGAGGGAGCGATCTCGACCGGCGCCACTTGTTGGAGGATCTCAATGGCAGTTGTGTCAATGGGCGCGGTGGCGACGATTCGTTGGGGGGCCGCAGCTGCGGACGGGAACGTAATTCCCCACAGATTTTTCGCGTCCCTTAGTTCCACACCGAATTCGAAATTACCGTTTTCGTTTTTCTTGTCTTCGCACCAGACGACTTTACCCATCGAACTTCGCTCGTTTGCGAGGTTCGTAACAACAACCTCATCACCCATAACGGAGGGCCGCTTGCACTCGATCCTGGCCCCGTACTGACTCAGCACGATCGTCCAGCCCTCCACCCCCTCAAAACTGCCGCTGGCGTCCTTGACCAGCCGCACGGGAAGCTTCATTGGCACGCGAGTACCTCGCCGTGCCCCTAAAGTTAAGTCCTCCGGTCTGATCCTCGCCATTTTAGCTAGCCATCATGTTTGGTTACGGCCCCGGGCACTGAATCCAGTCTCCTTGCTGATCACACGGGCAGCTGCCGTCGCAGGACGCTGCGGGCGCAACGGATTTGTTCAGTCCGTTGACAATTGCAGCTCCCCATGCTAGCTCTCCGGTTACTCGATTGTAAAGAGAAACGGGAATCCGAGATCGGGATGGAGGGAGTAGCCCATGGAGCAAGCGATGCGTGCCTTATGCCTCTTGTTGGTTTTCGCGTGGCCGGTGCTGTCCCAGCAAGTCCCGACCACCTTGAAACACTATGAACCGGTTTTCGAAAACGAGCTTGTGCGGGTCGGCCGCGTGACCTTAGGGGCCGGAGAATCCGAAGGCGTGCACAGGCATCCCCTTCCGCGGGTCCTGGTCTGCCTGCAAGAGGCAGTCATCCAGGTCAAGCGTGCTAACGGCTCGGTGGAGAAGACCCATTACCGGCGGGGGCACGCCCGTTTTCAATCGAACACCGATCCGCACGAACCGGTGAACCTGGGCACGACGCGCTTCCGCGGCGTGGTCGTCGAATTCAAGGCTGGGACGCTTAGCGCTTTCGTTCCCAGGGAAAAGTTAGACCCGCTGGACCCGCTGGTGATGGCGCCCGGCTATCACACACTGGTGCTGGAGAACAGCCTGGTTCGCGTGCTGGATGTAAACCTGAAGCCGGGCGAGTTTGAGCCGTCGCACAGGCACATCCGCAGCGTTCTCATCATCCTTCGAGGAGGCACCGCCCGACTTGGCCTGCCGGATGGGTCCAGCCGGAAGGACGCGCTTTCCGGCGACGGGGAACCTCCGGCCCCCGGCGCGCCTCCGCCGATCTTTTGGGTGGACCAGGAAACGCATTCGGTCCGAAACATCGGCAGCACGCCGATTCGGCTGCTTCGCGTGGAAGTCAAGTGAGCGGGCAGAAACCGAAATTCTCGATCCTGGACCACCGGGTGGCCGGCTGGTACTACCCCTGGATCATGAAGGGCCGCGTACCGACCAGCAGCCCGTTCGAAAAGAAGATCCGTTTGATGAAGCAGTTGGGCTATGACGGAGTGGGCACAAGCTGGTGGGACCTGGTTTCTTTTTATCAGGAACGCGGTGATCTGGGACAGTTGAAGGAGCTTTCGCGGGATCTCGATTTTCCGCTGACCGCCTATGGCTTTTCTGCCCAAGGCTGGGCCTTTTCCAGCGGAACGGAGCAGGCGAACGCCCTTGTGCTGGCCAAATCCTCGCTGGACCTGGCGCACGCCGCTGGCTGCGACGGCCCGTACTTGACCGGCCCCGTTGACTCCGGCGATCTGCATCAGGCGGCCAGGGCGTTTCGCGAATTGTCCCAGTACGCCGAACATTTGGGGATGAGGTTGGCCCTGGAGTTTATGGGGGTGGGCAGCCAAGTGAAAAACATCAACCTGGCGTGGGAACTGCTGGAGCTGGCCGGCGTCGAGAGCGCGGGCATTGCCCTGGACAGCTATCACTTCTGTGCCGGCGGTTCCAGTTGGAAGGACCTGGAGGCGTTCCCCACCTCGCGCATTCTGGTAGCGCACCTGGCCGATGCGCCAGCCGACCTGAGCGACCCTTTCCTGGAATTCGACCGCAGGATGCCCGGCGAAGGCGAGCTGCCGCTGGTGAAGTTCGTCAAACTGCTGGACTCAAAAGGGTTTCGTGGCTACTGGCATGCCGAATGTATCCAGGGCCTCGACTATGCTGCCGACCTGGCCGAGGTCGGCGCGCGCGCTCTCTCGACCACTCGAGCCGTCGTCGAACGGGCGCTGGGCGCGCGCTCGGGCGCGTCAACGATTTAGCCGCGCAGCCGGTCGGCTGAGAAGTCTTCCTTGGTCAAATCCGGGGTGTGTCCTTTGAGCGTCCAGCCGCCGTCCACCTGGATGACCTGGCCGGTGATGAACGCAGCCTGCTCGGAGGCCAGGAAGGCCACCACGCCCACCATGTCCTCCGGCTGGGCCACGCGTTGCATGGGGATGATTGCTCCCCAGTGCTCGTCGTAGTGCGGATCATACCCCCGATTGCGGTCTGTACTGGTGGGCGCCGGCGAGATGCAATTTACGCGAACCCGCGGCGCCAGCTCCACTGCCAACTGGCGGGTGAGAGCCTCGACTCCCCCCTTCGACATGGTGTAGACCGAGTGGAACGGCACCATCAAGCTGGCCGCGCAGGAACTGACGTTGACGATTGAACCGCCCCCACCATTCTGCTTGTGACCGCCCTGCATGTGACCAACAGCCGCAGCGCTCGCGAAATAGGTGCCTTTTAGATTCGTGTTGACCACGTCGAGCCAGTCTTCTTCGGTGACCTCCAGGAAGGGGCCAAACCGGGTCCGGCCGGCGTTGTTGACCAGCGCGTCTATCTGCCCGTAGCGTTCCACAAACCGATGGACCATCTTCTCGGCCTGGCTCTTCTCGCTGATGTCAGCCTGAAAGATGGTGCCCCTGCCTCCCGCTTCCTCGATCCGGCGCAACGTCTGTTCGGCGCCTTGGCGGTTCGTCTTATAGTTGATTCCCACGGCGGCCCCATGGGCAGCCAGCCCCACGGCCAGCGCGTGCCCAATGCCCTGGCTGGCGCCTGTCACCAAGACGAACTTGTTCTTCAGCAACAAGGTAAACCTCCTTCCCACGGCCTCTGATGCTGGCAGTATAGCAGCCGCTGGTGGAGGCCTCTTTCGGTCGACCACCCTTTTTCCGTCAGCGTCTTCTTCGGTAGTGGGTCAGTTTCCGGTAAGCGCGTTATACATGCAAGTGGGCTGGGTGGCAGCATCGGTAAAGACTAGCCGACTTGTGGGGACCGATCTGCCAAGTCTGAGCCAAATCCTGCCATTTCAGAGAATACGGCAGCCTGAGAAAGTGTTAGCAGCGAGGTAGGTTGGGTCAGGAAACATACCAGAGAAGTCAGTGGAACGGCCAATCGAGCCGAGATGCCACCCAGAAGAAATCCCTATAGTACTGATAGGACTATTGGTCCCTTGACAAAGGATTTACCGGCGTGCATGCTTTTGGGCGTCCCCCCCATAAAGGAACCACAGCCGTGCTAGGGTGTAGACGAAAAGAAGGTCACTCGCTTCGACTAACTCTGATGGGCCGGACAACCCTAGGGTTAAGGAGAAGTTGAGGGTCAAGAGGAGGGTACGAATGAAGAAGTTACACATCGTGGCAATGGTTGGGTTGGTAGTCTGGCTGAGCCCGGCACCGGCGGCCGCCCAACTCGGATTTTGTATGACGAAATTCGCGGACGTTTTGGCCGCAGTAGATGGGGCCACGGAAACAAACACGCAGGGCGCGAGCTGCGCGGCCACGAGAGGAGCTGCGAGGGTCACATTCGCCGGGGCGGTCGGGGTCCAGACATGTAACATGGTGGCACAATACTTGAAACTCGACCAGGGGCTAAGAAAATGCCAGGTTTTCGGACAGGGGACCGGATGCAACTTCGGGAATTTTGTAGTCACGCTACCCGGACCTGAGGCCGCGCAGTGGAACAAATTCCTCAGAGGGCAAGGATGTCAAGACGCGATGGCCCTAGTTGGACCATAGCTGCAGGATATGGGTGGCCCCGCCGGATAGAGCACTGATAATTTCCGCTCCACTCGGCTAGCCCAGCACGCGCCCAACCCTCCCACCTCCGAACGTACGCTCCAAGCCGGGCGGTAGCTATCTCCTCGCCTGACTCTCGCTCATAAAGCCGGATCGCACGCTCTAGAAAGTTTACAATTGTCTGCCTGGCTAGCGTCAGCCCTCGGGGACTGAAGTGATAGCCCAGGAAATCAAAACCCTCTTCGAGCCTGCCGATGAATGTCTTTCCGGGGTGCTTTTCGAGCCGCAGCGTCCCCAATGCCCGGTTGAGGTCCCGGGTTGCCCCCCTCAGCCTCCGGAAACTGACCCACTACCTCTTCTTCCTGTCTCTATGCTTCGTTGGGGTTGGCATGGTAACTTTTGGGGTACGTCGTCAAATCTTGGGTTAGAGTGGGCCGCCAGCGGCGGCACAGGAGGTCGGAAGCAACGTGGACAAGACAGTTCGTAACGCAGACGAAGCTGTAGCGGATGTCCCCGAGGGAGCCCTCATCATGATGGGGGGATTCGGGCTGTGCGGCATCCCGGAGAATCTGATTGCCGCACTGCGCCGCAAGGGGACCGGCAACCTGACTGTGGTCAGCAACAACGCGGGCGTGGACAATTTCGGCATCGGCTTGCTGCTCGAGACCCGGCAGGTGAAGAAGATGATCGCCACCTATGTGGGCGAGAATAAGCTGTTCGAGAGCTTGGTGCTCAAGGGAGAGATGGAAGTCGAGCTGAACCCGCAGGGCACACTCTCGGAGCGCATCCGGGCCGCGGGCGCCGGCATCCCTGGCTTTTATACGCCCACCGGCTACGGCACCCTGATCGGCGAAGGCAAGGAGGTGCGCGATTTCAACGGGCGGCCCTGCGTGCTGGAGCATGCCCTGCGCGCCGACTTTGCCTTCGTCAAGGCCTGGAAGGGCGACCGCTGGGGCAACCTGGTGTATCGGAAGACGGCTCGCAATTTCAACCCCATGATGGCCACGGCAGCACAGGTTACCATTGCGGAGGTGGAGGAGTTAGCTGAGGTCGGGCAGCTGGACCCGGACCAGGTCCACACTCCTGGGGTTTTCGTGCATCGGATCTTTCAAGGGGAGAACTATGAAAAGCGAATCGAGAAGCGGACCGTCCGGCGCGCCGGCTGAGGGGGCGTTCCCGATGGAAGCAAAGGGCCCGACGGAGGCGAAAAGCCCAGCGGAGGGGAAGGGAAAGACCGGGACTGCCGGTGGTGCGCCAGCGCAGGCAGCGGACGCGAAGCGGGAAGCAGCCCGCCGGCGGGAACGGATCGTGCGCCGCATTGCGCGCGAACTGCGCGACGGCTACTACGTCAACCTGGGCATTGGCATGCCCACGCTGGTCGCCAACTACATCCCGCCAGGCATGGACGTGATCCTGCAATCGGAGAATGGGATGCTCGGGGTGGGTCCCTATCCGGAGGAAGGCAGCGAGGACGCGGACCTGATCAACGCCGGCAAGGAGACCGTCAGCGAACGAGGCGGGGCCAGCTATTTTTCCAGCGCCGATTCGTTTGGCATGATCCGGGGCGGGCATGTGGATCTGACCGTGCTGGGGGCCATGGAAGTGGATCAGCAGGGCAACCTGGCCAACTGGATGATTCCGGGCAAGGTGGTCAAGGGTATGGGCGGGGCGATGGACCTGGTAGCCGGGGCGCGTCGCGTGATTATCGCCATGGAGCACACCACCCGGGATGGCGCGCCGAAGATTCTGCCGAACTGTACGCTGCCGCTCACCGGTGTGGGGGTGGTGAACACGATTGTCACTGAGCTGGGCCTTATTCAGGTCACCAAAGAGGGGCTGGTGTTGGAGGAGGTGGCCGAAGGGGCTACGCCCGAGCAGGTACAGCAGGCGACCGGAGCGCCTTTGCAGATCAGCCCCAATCTCAAGAAAATGGAGGGGTAAGGGAGGGAGCATGGAACGGGCAGTGATTGTGGCGGCGGCGCGCACCGCGATTGGCAATTTTGGTGGGGCGCTGAAGGGAGTCTCGGCGGTGGAGCTCGCGGCGCACGTCGTGGGGGAGGCGCTGCGCCGGGCAGGGTTGGAGCCGGGCCAGGTGAATGAGGTCATCATGGGCCACGTGCTGCAGGCGGGCGTAGGGATGAATCTGGCGCGCCAGGCGGCGGTGAAGGCGGGCATCCCCATTGAGGTGCCCTCCTACACGGTGAACAAGGTATGCGGCTCGGGGCTGAAGGCAGTAACGCTGGCGGCGCAGGCTATAGCCTGCGGCGACGCCGAGGTCGTGGTGGCCGGAGGCGCGGAATCCATGAGCGGGGCGCCCTATCTGCTGCAAGGGGGCCGCTGGGGTTACCGGCTGGGCCACGGCGAGTTGCGCGATACGCTGCTAGTGGATGGACTGACCTGCGCGATGACCGACTCCTGCCACATGGGGGTGACGGCTGAGAATATCGCCGCCCGCTACGGCATCGGGCGAGAGGCCCAGGACGCTTTCGCGGCCTGCAGCCAGCAGCGCGCCGAGCGGGCCATCGTCGAGGGTAAGTTCACCGAGGAGATTGTGCCGGTGCCGGTGCCCGGCAGGAAGAAGGGAGAGGTGCAGCAATTCGCCACCGACGAATTTCCGCGTCCGGGCACCACGGCTGAAGGGCTGGGGAAGCTGCGGCCGGCGTTTCAGAAGCAGGGCACGGTGACGGCCGGCAACGCTTCGGGAATCAACGACGGTGCGGCGGCGCTGGTGCTGGTGTCGGAACGGCGTGCGGCCCAGCTGAGCGGCGAGCCGCTGGGTACCCTGCGAGCCTACGCCGCGGCCGGGGTGGCGCCGGAGGTGATGGGACTGGGGCCCATCCCGGCGGTGCGCCAGGCGCTGGCACGGGCCGGTTGGAACAAGGAAGAGGTCGAGCTGTTCGAGCTGAACGAGGCCTTTGCCGTGCAGTCGCTGGCCGTGCTGCAGGAGCTGGAGCTGGCGAGCGACCGGGTCAACGTCAACGGCGGGGCCATCGCCTTGGGTCATCCCATCGGCGCGAGCGGCGCCCGCATCCTGACCACCCTGCTGTATGAGATGCGCCGCCGGAAGGCACGCCGCGGCCTGGCCGCGCTGTGCATTGGCGGCGGCCAGGGCATCGCCGCCCTAGTTGAACGCTAAGGTTGAGCGAGCAAAGCCGCCGAATCTCTCGAAAGAAAAACAACTGCCTGGTCTCAGCCGTTCGCTAAGGACCCCCTCCTGTACCCGCTCCCTCACAATACTGTCTACCGGAGTGGACGATCTCGCCAATGGCTGACGAGCCGCATGCACCGGCCCCGGGTTTCTACGCGCGCCTGATTCATCGCTGGGAGCACCGGCTCTACGCCCGGGACCGCAACCGGGCCGTTCACTCGTTGGAATGGGGTCTGGAGTGGCTGGGCCTGCGGGAGCCTGCGGAGCTGGGCCCGTACGCCGACGCCGCCGTGCGCGACAGCGACGCCTTCTTCAGTTATGCCCCAATCGCCGCCTACCGCTTCGACGGGGAATGGCTTTGCTTCCCCAGCCCGCTGGAATCGCCGCATCCGGAGAACAACACGGTGCACGCCCGGTATTTTCCGGCGGCGCAGGCCGGAAGCCCGGCCGTGTTGGTGCTACCGCAATGGAATGCCGGCCCGCAGGGCCACGTGGCGCTGTGCCGGTTACTGAACCTGTACGGCATTTCGGCGCTCCGGCTCAGTCTGCCTTACCACGACCGCCGGCGGCCGCCGGGCTTGAAGCGCGCTGACTACGCGGTTTCCAGCAACGTGGGCCGCACGCTGCACGCCAATCGGCAGGCGGTGGTGGACGCGCGCGCCGCTCTGGATTGGCTGGCCGCTCGCGGGCATTCGCTGCTGGCCGTGCTGGGCACCAGCCTCGGTTCCTGTATTGCTCTCATGGTCGCTGCCCACGACACGCGCCTCCGCGCCTGCGTGTTCAACCACGTCTCAACCCTATTTGCCGATGTGGTCTGGCGCGGGCTTTCCACCTCTCACGTGCGCGCGGGCCTCGAAGGCGCCATCACCCTGGAAGAGCTCCGCCGGTATTGGGCGCCCATCAGCCCGGCCAGCTACGTGCACCGCCTCGCAACGCGCCACCCGGCCCCGGCCGGTGGCGTGCCACTGTCCGGCAGTGCTTCCTCCGGGCTCCGCACACTGATCATCTGGGCCCGCTACGATCTCTCGTTTCCGCCCGACCTGTCGCGCCACTACGTGGCTCTGTACCGCGAGCTCGGCCTGCCCTACCAGGAGTTGCAACTCCCCTGTGGCCACTACACCACCAGCAAGGCTCCCTTCCGATGGATGGACGGATTTGCCATGACCAGATTTCTGGCCCGCAACCTGTGAACAGGAAGGCGCGCTAGCTGGCCACCCGCGTACCGGACCGCGCGGCCGGCAAAGCACCGGCGAATCCGGTCAGCCTCTGCTATCTGTTATAGGTCCGGGTACAAGCCCACTTCAGGTGGTAGCATTGAAACATGGGACCGAAATTTGCATTGACGCTCGCTGTGCTGCTGCTGGCGCTGTCCGCCGGGGCCGCGCCCCATGAAAAACATGCAAAAAAGGGCGCCGCCGGGGAACAGACGATCACCGGCGAGGTCATTGATACCTCCTGCTACCTCCAGCACGGCGACAGTACCGGCGAAACGCATCGCGCCTGCGCAGTGGAATGCGCCAGGCAGGGCGTACCGTTGGGGCTGCTAACACCTTCCGGAACCATCTACCTCCCGATTGCCATGACCCACAAGGATGCCTATAACAAGCCTCTGCTGCCTTACGCGGGAAGGAAGGTCCGCGTCAAAGGACGCGTGCTCATCAAAGGGGGTTTGCGCGGCATCGAGATCAAATCGGTCGAGCGGCTTTAGCGCGCTTCTGAAAAACTCCATCCAGACTTTGCAAGGCCGCCCAAAGTTTGGACTAAAATGCTCCTCGCATGTTTCGTATTCGAGACAATCTTCCCAACCCCTGGCCGTGCCGAAACCCACACGGAGTAAGAGAGTGGTGAGCCCTATGACTAAGTATGCAAAGCGCTGTTCGATTCTCATCCTCCTTGGTTTGGTGTTGCCCGTCTTTGGACAAGCGGAGGACCTCTACAATGGGATAAAGCTGCCCAAGGATTGGCCGCCGAACTACGGCGCCCTCACTCGTGAACCAATGCGCGTACCGTATCTTGAGTCCCCGCCGGAAGTCGTTCCCATCGACGTTGGCCGCCAACTCTTCGTGGACGACTTCCTCATCGAACAGACCACACTCAAACGGACGTTTCACCTTCCCGAGTTCCACCCCCAAAATCCTGTCGTGACTTATGACAGGCCGTGGGAACAGAAGGGAAGAGCTCCTTTCGCGGCGGTCTTTAGCGACGGTGTTTGGCATGATCCCGCAGACGGGCTCTTTAAGATGTGGTACACCGGCGGATACCTGGGGACCACTAGCTACGCTACAAGCAAGGACGGGATCCACTGGGACAAACCTGCGCTGGATGTCGAAGAGGGTACCAACATTACGTTGGGGCACGACCGGGATTCCAGCACGGTCTGGTTGGACCACGAGGAAAACGACTCGAGCTGCCGCTACAAGATGTTCGCCACCGCAAGGCAGAAAGGATGGCGGCTAACGATGCGGTGTTCTTCGGACGGAATTCATTGGTCCGAGCCCTTGGCGACCTCCCCGAAAATCGGTGACAGGACGACCGTCTTCTACAACCCCTTCCGCAAGGTGTGGGTCTACAGTCTGCGGGTTAACTTAAGATCCACGGCCCCCCTGGACCGGTCACGCGCCTACCGAGAGCACTCAAATCCGGTTGCGGGATTGAGTTGGAAAGACGAGGACAAGGTCCTCTGGGTGGGTGCCGACAGGCTTGATCCGCACCATCCCAAGTTCCCCAAGATCGAGCCCCAGCTCTACAACCTGGACGCTGTTGCCTACGAAAGCTTGATGCTCGGACTGTTTACTGTTCATCAGGGTCCGCCCAACCGGGAATGTGCTCGGCTCAGAATCCAAAAACGAAACGAGGTCTTGCTCGGGTACAGCCGGGATGGGTTTCACTGGTATCGCCCAGACCGCCGGCCTTTCTTGGGGGTCACGGAGAAAGACGGCGATTGGAACTGGGGCAACGTGCAGTCCGCTGGGGGCGGTTCCTTGGTGGTCGGAGACAAGCTCTACTTCTACATGAGCGGCCGTAACCGGACGGCCGAGTACTGGGACGGAAGAGGCAGTACTGGCCTGGCTACGTTACGGCGTGACGGCTTTGCCTCGATGGACGCCGGTGAAACTCCAGGTGTGCTGACCACAAGACCTGTGCGATTCACGGGCAAGTACCTGTTCGTCAACGCCGATGCTGACGGCGGAGAGCTGCGTGTCGAGGTCCTTGGCGCAGATGGCAAAGTTATCGAGCCGCTGACCCGGCAAAACTCCGTAGCCGTAGGGGCCGATAAGACGCTTCACCGCGTCCATTGGAAAGGGGTCAAGGACCTGTCTGCCGTGGCGGGCATGCCAGTGCGGTTCCGTTTTCACCTGAGGAATGGCAGTCTGTACGCCTTCTGGGTCAGTCCCGAAAACAGCGGAGCCAGCCACGGCTACGTTGCAGCGGGAGGACCGGGTTTCACTGGTCCAACAGACACGGTGGGCTCAGCAGCCTACCGGGTCGCAGAAACAGATGGCAAGAGATGAGACCCAGCAGGGTGCCCGGATCCCCGATGTGCTTCCACTCCTGATGCATGACTCCTTGGGGAATAAACTTCATCTCGACGGGCACAAAGGGATTGAAGATGGAAATTCCTCTTGGAAGGTAAGATGGGCCGGTGAGGAAAGTCCTGCTGGACGTAGACACGGGGGTGGACGACGCGCTGGCGTTGATCTTCGCGCTACGCTCGCCGGAACTGGACGTGCGCGCCATCACCACCGTGGCCGGCAACACCGCGGTGGACCAGGCACTTCGCAACACGCTGCTGCTGCTGGACGTGCTCCAAGCCCCGCCCATCCCGGTGGCGCGGGGCGCTGACCGGCCTCTCGTTCGACCTCTGGTCACCGCCGGGGAGGTGCATGGCGCCGATGGGCTGGGCAATGCCACTACGGTCTATCCGCCGCCGCGCCGCGGCCCGTGCGGCCAGGCCGCTACTGAACTGATCCTCTCCACCATCGCCGCCGAACGCGACCAGCTCACCCTGGTGGCCACCGGGCCGCTCACCAACCTGGCGCGCGCCCTTGAGGCCGACCCGGCCACCTTTCGCCTGCTGGGAAGGCTGGTGGTGATGGGCGGGGCCTTCCGCACCTGGGGCAACACCGGCCCGGCAGCCGAGTTCAACTTCTTCTGCGATCCGGAAGCGGCCCGCGCGGTGCTGGAGGCGGAGCTGGAGATAACGCTGGTGCCGCTGGACGTCACCGAACGCGCCATGCTCCCGCTCGCCGCCTTGCGCGCGCTCAGCCAGCAACGTGACTCTTCCGTCTTCCAGCTTGTGCGCGAGTTCACCGTGCTTTGGTTCGACTTCCACCGCGAAGTCGCCAGCATCGACGGCGGGTACCTGCACGACCCGATGGCGGTGGCCGCTGCCGCAGTTCCGGACCTGTTGCGCACCGTCCACACTCACGTCAGCGTGGAGACGGCCGGCGAGTTCACCTCGGGCATGACGGTGGCCGACTGGCGCGGGCACAAACCCGCGCCGCAGGTGCTGGCACGCTTCGGAGGCGAAGCGGCGCAGGGCGGACCCTACGGGCCGCCGAATGTCCACGTGGCCGTGGACGCCGACGTCCCACGCTTCCTCGATTTGTTCTACGAGCGCGTCTGCCGTTAGTTCAAGCCGCGAGGAAAAAGAGGACTGGGAGTTGGATTCAATTCCTGCCTTTACCCTTCTTGCCCATGGGCACCGTGGTTTGCTTGCCGATGCCGAGCTGCCAGAAGAGGAAGCCGAGCTCGGTGTTGGTGTCTTCGATGGTCTTGCTGACGGGACGCCCGCCGGAATGGCCGGCCGTGGTCTCGTAGCGCAGCAGTACGGGCCGCTCCGAGCCGGTCGCCGCCTGAAGCAGCGCCGTCATCTTGCGGGCGTGCAGCGGATCCACGCGCGTGTCGCCATCCCCGGTAACGAACAGCACGGCCGGGTACTTCACGCGGCGCTTCACCTGGTGGTAGGGCGAGTAGGCGCGAAGGTAGGGGAATTGCTCCGCATCGTCTGAGGAGCCATACTCAGAGACCCAGAAGCGGGCCACCAGGAACTGGTGGTAGCGCACCATATCCAGCAGCGGGTAGCCACACACCACCGCCTGGAACAGCTTAGGGCGTTGGGTGAGCGCCGCGCCCACGAGCAGCCCGCCGTTGCTGCGGCCGCCGATGGCCAACTTTGACGGCCGCGTGTAGCGGTTGCGAATCAGCCACTCGGCGGCGGCGATGAAGTCGTCGAACACGTTCTGCTTCTTCTCGAACATCCCCGCCTCGTGCCATTGCTTGCCAAATTCGCCGCCCCCGCGCAGGTTCGGCACGGCAAAGATGCCGCCCTGCTCGGCCCATACGACGGCGTTAGCGCGGAATCTCGGCGTCAGGCTTATGTTGAATCCCCCGTAGCCGGTCAGCAATGTTGGATTCGACCCGTCGGGCTTGAGTCCCTTGGCGTGCAACAGAAACATCGGCACCCAGGTCTTATCCTTGGACTGGTACCAGACCTGGCGGAGTTCCAGTTTGTCGCTCTCCACCGGAACCTCGAGGCGCGCCCATACCTCGCCACGAAGCTTGCTGGCGTCGTAGCGGTAAATGGTCGTGGGGATATGGAAAGAACTGAAGGTAAAGAAGGCTTCCTGGCTTTTCCACCGGCCGACGACTCCGCCCACGGAACCGATGGCGGGGAAAGTTATGTCCGCGATGTGTTCGCCGTCGGGCTCAAAAACTTTTACACGTGATTTGACGTTCTCTAGGTAGTTGACAAACAGCTTGCCCCCGGCGAGAGAAACATTTTGAATGACCGCGTTGCTTGCCGGTATGATTTCGCGCCACCTCTCCCGCGCGCGATTTTCCAGCTCCACCCCTAGCACCCGCCCATTGGGCGCCTTCCAGTTCGTGTGCAGGAAGATCTGGTTTCCGCCGATTTCCCCGAGAAACCTGGCGTCAATGTCGTTGACTACCGGCAGGATCGGCCCCTGCTCGGCTGCATCCTGCCCGTTTTGAATTATTTCCTGATAATAGATCTCGGTGCGAGACGTCGAGGAGCCGTGGGCGACGTGAATCAGCAGATGGTGCCCGTCTTCGGAGAGGTCGGCCCAAATGATCTTGTCCGGCCCGTAGCCGCTGCCGAAAATTTCCCGATCGTTGGCGGACTCGGTCCCCATCTTGTGCAAATACACCCGCGGGCCGTCGGCGCCGAAGCGTGTGTAATAAAAGGCGCTGTTGTCGGGCTTCATCGCCACGCCGAAATAGCGCGCCTTCGGCAGCCGGTCTGGTAACTCCTTTTCCGCCTCTACGTCGAGCAGCTTGATGGCGATTTCATCCTCGCCGCCCTGCCGCACCCCGTAAGCCAGCAGGCTGCTATCCGGGGAGACCTCCAACAGATTCACGCTGGTTGTGTGATCTGGGCTCATCGGGTGTGGGTCAATCAGCACATGATCGTCGTCCTTGAGCCCTTTCCTTACATAAATGACAAACAGCTCCTGGTCGGCCAGACGCTTGGAGAAGAAGTAACGCCCGTTTCGCTCCCGGGGCGTGCGGATGACGTCGATCTTCAGCAGTTCGGTGAGCCGTTGCCTGCGCTGTTGCATGCCGGGCAATGATCGCAGGATGGGTTGAGAGTACTCGTTCTGCGCTGTGATCCAGGCGCGCGTCTCCGGGCTGTTCTGGTCTTCCAGCCAACGGTAGGGGTCCACCAGCTCCACTCCGTGGAGCACTTCCCGGACGTTATCCCGGCGCGTCTTGGGCGGCTTCTGAAGGGCGGTACCCTGCGCCCAGCCCATGTGGGCGAGCAGCACCGCTATAAGTGGTAATAGCGAAAGCCAGATGCCGAGCGAGCGATCTGGGGCGATTCTTCTTTTGGCAACCTTGAGCATGGCGACTCCGGTTCGCAAGGTTTAGCGCGGTTGACCCGGATGGTCCGGGTGACAAATTAGAGCCTAACAGGCTGCTGAAAAATCGGCTACCTTGTCATTCCGGGCGAAGCAAGGAATCTGGGTTTCAACCCCTTTCAACGTTAGTCGATTTCTGGGCAGGCAGATTCCTCGGGCCGACGTACTTTGTCGGCCCAAGGAATACCACGCGACGTTCGACCTAGCGCGCCATGCGGGCCACGTGCAGGGTAAGCGGCCGTGGCGCAAGCGTCTCCAGTTCGTAGGTGACCGTGCCAGCCGCCTCGGTGCGCACCAGCCGGTAGACGCCGGGCTCAACCTCAATGGTCTGGCGCCCGCTCAGCGCCCGCAGGAACTCGCGTGCCTGCTTCGCAGTCGGCGCCTTCTCGGGCATCTTGCCGGAGCCTATAGCTTCGACCAGGTAGGAGCGCAGCAGCTTGGCCCGATAACGATCGAACAGGGCAGGGGAGGCAAACAGATCGGCCCACACGGGCTGCCCGTTCACTGCGACGACTACCCCGACCGCCCCCTGTGGGATCTGCGGGAGAATCGCGCGGCTGCCTCCGCCTAGGTGGTCCTGAACCGGGCGCGCCTCCATGGTCCGGGCGTAGGAGGATTGCGCACGGAGGGCACCCGCGGCTCCTGCACGCTCGGCAGCAGGCGCCGCGGCCAGCGTCTCCGCCACCGACTTGTTCGCCCGGGCGACCTCGTTCCAGACCTTCTGCTGGTCGCGTGTCTCAGTGACCTCCTGGCGGAGCTTGGGGTGGGCCATGGCCTTGGAGGCGGCAAATTGGGCCGACAGGCCGTGCCAGCGGCCCGGCTCCACGCAGAAGACCCCGAGCGGGATGGGCTCGCTGTGGGGTGGCACAATTCGGTCCCGAGCCACCACACGATCCTGCTTTCCGCCGCGAACCACCTCCCCGGCCAGCAACAGCAGCGGCCGGTCGGACAGGTTCTGGATGGCCAACTCGCTTACCCGCGCGCGATCCTGCGGGACTGGACGGTGGCCCCGGGGCCGGCGCTCCACGGGACGCACCATGGCGCCGCGCAGCGCGCCCAGCTCGCCCACTTTTACCGTCCCGGCCGCCAGGCCTTCGTCCAGCGTCAGGTATAGGGAGGTCTTGGCCCGGCTTCCGTTGGAAACCGGAAAGATGGTGAGGTTACCCTGTCGGATGGGATCATGGATCTTCAAGTCGGCAGGGTGAAACTTGGTTTGCTTATTGGCGCCGGCGACCAGAACCAGGCTTACGGTGCCCAGAACGAGACTTACGACAAGAATTAAAGATAGAATCCGCCACATTGCTTTCTCTCCTTAGGCAGGTAGCACCAGAGTGATTTCGGCTATTCCGCCGGGAGGACCGATCAACCAGACGTCCTCCATCGACTGGAACGCAATTGGCCGCAGTTTCTTGCAGAGTTCAGACGTTACTGGAGAGGGATGGTGCGTCTACTTCGGTAGGCCACGGCTCGGCTCCTCATAGAGCCCTTGGGAAGCCGTTGGGGAGCGCTTGAGCGGGGTAGGGAAAAAACGCCGGGAATCGCCGCTCGCTCACGCTCGGCGGTTCAGTCAGTTGTGCAAGCAACAGGGCCGCGGACGTCAGCGAGCGATCCGCGAGGTGTCTAACCAACGCCTTTTCAGCACGTTAGGGATATGCTGCCTCGCCGGACGGCGGCGCGGTTTTTCTCTTGGCGAAATCATCGTCTCTTTGGCATAATCGAGTTGCTGTTTAAGGTTGTACTCATCCCGAAGTCGCACAGGGGTGAGGAGCTACAAGCAGCTTTGTGGCTCTTTTCTTTTTGGCGGTTGGGGATGGCCTGGCAGCGCAAAACTTAGATCAGGAGTTGAAGTAGTGAAAGAGAAAGGTATCGTCAAGTGGTTTAACGCTTCGAAAGGCTACGGCTTTATCCAGCGTTCGTCAGGGGAGGACGTCTTCGTCCATTACACAGCCATTCAAAACGAAGGCTACCGGTCCCTGGACGAAGGCTCCGAGGTGGAGTTCGAGGTGACCCGCGGACCCAAGGGCTGGCAGGCCGTACAGGTGGTCCAACTTTAACCAATCGCCGACAAAAACCCGGCTTGAATCCGACACGGGCCCCGAGGCTTTCGGGGCCCGTAGTTTTTTGGCGCGCGCCCTGGGCGTACCGCCGAGGTCGCTCGCCGGGCAGCTTTCGTTCGTGGGTCCCTGTATAGGCAAAATCCAGGCGTTCATGTATAACAGCCCCATGACAAAGCCCCTGACAAAGCCGCTGACAAAGAATGCCAAGCAAGCGCCGCGCCTCCGCCAAAGGCGCGAGGGCCAGGGTGGCTGGCGCTGCCGAAAGCCCCACCAAAAACCAAAGAAGGGAGGCTGCTTTGCCTGCCAGTGAATTTCGCGTGGAAACCGACACCATGGGGCCGGTGCAGGTGCCTGCGGGGGCGCACTACGGCGCACAGACCCAGCGAGCGGTCGAGAACTTCCCCATTTCCGGCATCCGTTTTCCCCGCCGCTTCATCCGCGCCCTGGGGTTAATCAAGGGCGGAGCCGCGGAGGTGAACAAGGAACTGGGCTTGCTGAAGCCCGAGTACGCGGACGTCATCTTCCAGGCGGCACAGGAAGTGGCCGATGGCAGCTGGGACGGGGAGTTTGTGCTGGATATATTCCAGACCGGCTCGGGAACCTCGACCAACATGAACGCCAACGAGGTGATCTCCAGCCGGGCCAACGAACTGCTGGGGGGCAAGAAGGGCGACCGCAAGCCGGTAGGGCCCAATGACGAGGTTAATAAGTGCCAGTCGTCGAACGACGTAATTCCCACGGCCATTCACCTTGCCGCACTGGAAGCCCTGCAGCACGACCTGCTGCCTGCTTTGTACGCCCTGAGCACCGGGCTCGGCTTCAAGGCCGATGAGTTCAAAGACGTCCTCAAGACTGGCCGCACGCACCTGCAGGACGCGGTCCCCATTATGTTGGGACAGGAGTTTTCCGGCTACGCCGCCCAGGTGCGGCACGGGATCGCTCGGGTCACGGGGGCGATGAAGCACCTCGAAGAAGTGCCCATCGGCGGCACGGCGCTAGGGACCGGACTGAATGCGCCGCCCGAGTTCGGCAGCCGGATGTGTGTGCTGCTGGCTAAAACCACCGGCATCCGCCTGCGGGAAGCGGAGAACACGTTTGAAGCCATGGGTTCCCGCGACGCGTTAGTGGAGGCGTCCGGGGCGTTGAAGGTGGTGGCTGTGAGCCTGCTCAAGATCGCCTCCGACATCCGCCTGCTTTCCTGCGGGCCGCGCACCGGGATTGCCGAAATCGCCATCCCCGAGGTGCAGCCGGGCAGCTCGATCATGCCGGGCAAGGTGAACCCGGTGATTCCGGAGATGCTGATTCAGGTGGGGGCGCAAGTGATTGGCAACGACGCGGCGGTGACTCTGGGCGGCGTCTTCGGGCAACTGGACCTGAACGTGATGATGCCGCTGATGGCCCACAACCTGCTCGAATCCACGGCGTTGTTGAGCAGCGGCGCCAGGGTGTTCCATGATCGCTGCGTCTCGGCGGGGCCGGAGATGCGGGACAATCCGGACAACGTGAAGGGCATCGTGGCCAATCGCGAGCGCTGCCGTACCCTGGTGAAAAACAGCCTGATGCCGGTGACCGCCCTGGTGCCGCGGCTCGGTTACAAGGAAGCCGCCAAGCTAGCCCAGGAAGCGCACAAATCGGGCAAGACGGTGCGTGAGGTTGTCCTGGAAAAAAAGCTCATCCCGGAGCAGGAACTCGACGCCCTGCTCGATCTGACCGCCATGACCCGATCGGGCAACCGCAAAGGCGCTGGCGGCAGCTGATCGGGCACCTACTCTCGCCCCTAGTTCGCAGCGGTTGGCGTGGGGTAGGGGTTGTGGCAGCTCATTCCTGCAGGATGGCATCTTCGGGAAGGGCGAACGCAACGTAGGTTCCTCCCGGCGGCAGGCCGTACTTGCCGCCGCCGGCGGCGATCACCACGTACTGGCGCCCGTTCACCATGTAGGTGGCCGGAGTGGCAGTGCCAGCCGCCGGCAGCGTCGTCTCCCACAACAGCTTTCCGTTAGCCTTATCGAAGGCGTGGAACTTCCTGTCATGGAGCGTGGCACCAATGAAGACCAACCCGCCGGCGGTCACCACTGGGCCGCCATAGTTTTCGCTTCCGGTGGTTCGTATCCCTCTGGCCGCCAGCTCGGGGAATTCGCCCAGCGGGACTGTCCAGGCGATCTTGCCGGTGTCCAGATGGATGGCGTTGAGAGTCCCCCAGGGAGGCTCAACGGCCGGATACCCGTCCGGGTCGAGCAACTTTCGGTAGCCGCCATGCCCGTAGGGAACATCGATTGCAGGCGACTCAGCTGCCTGCTCTACTTCTGTTTCCTCGCCGAAAACCAGGTAGCGGGCCATGGCGAGGATGGTCGGAATTTCCAGTTGTGCAAACCCGGGCATCCGGTCCCTGCCATCGGAAATGATCTGCGCCACCTCGAATTCCCCGTATTTCTCGGCAAGCCCGACCAGCGTGGGGTACTCAGGAGGTGTGCCCCGCAAATCCTCGCCGTGGCAACTGGCGCAATACCTGAGGCATAGTTCCCGGCCGGTGGTGCGGTCCTTTTTCTTGGGCAGCTTGATCAGCTTCAGGATCCAGGCCATCTCATTCGAATTCACATAGTAGAGACCCGTCTCCGGGTCGAAGGCCGCCCCGCCCCACTCGGGGCCTCCATCGTAGCCGGGAAACAGGACGGTCCCTTCAAGGCTGGGAGGCGTGAACTGCCCCCCATTCCGGAGACTGCGCAACTGCTTCAGGACCGCCTTGCGAGCCTCGGGGGTTCTGCGGGTGACGATATCTTCGGTCACCATCTGGCGAGCGAACGGGGGCGGTTTCAAAGGAAAGGGCTGGGTTTCAGCCAGTACCTCTCCCTCTACACCCGAGGATGGGACCTTGCGATACTCAATAGGAAACAGTGGCCGGCCGGTACCCCGCTCGAACAGGAACAGATAGGCGGACTTTGTCACCTGGGCAACCGCATCAATTAGGCGTCCGTCGCGCATCACCGTCACCAGATTGGGAGGAGCTGGCGGGTCCCGGTCCCACACGTCGTGTTTGACCAGCTGGAAGTGCCAGACCCGTTGCCCCGTTTCCGCCTTCAGAGCGATCAGACAGTTGGCGAACAGGTTATCCCCGGCTCGGTTCCCGCCGAAAAAGTCGAACGCCGCCGCACCGGTGGGAACGAATACCAGACCTCGCTCCTCATCCAGACTCATCCCCGACCAACTGTTGGCCCCGCCAACGTATTTCCAGGCCTCCTTTGGCCATGTGTCGTAGCCGAACTCTCCTGGATGAGGAATGGTGTGGAAGCTCCAGCGAAGCTCCCCGGTGCGGGTGTCGTAAGCGCGAATGTCCCCCGGGGCCGATGGCAGCGCCTCGCTGACCACGCTGCCGATGATGAGCAGATCCTTGTAGACGACGCCGGGGGTGTTGATGGAGATGGTGAGCAGTTGGGGATCGCGCCCCAGTCCCTCCCGCAAATCCACGCGCCCCTTGTTTCCAAAGCTGGGAACGGGTTTCCCTGTCTTTGCATCCAGCGCGTAGAGATAGTGAAGCGCGGCGAAATAGATCCGCTGATCCTGACCGCTCTCCCAGTAGTTGAGGCCCCGGATCCGTGTCCGAGAGATAGCGGTCTTCCCTTCATGGGGATCGAAGCGCCACCGTAGCCTCCCGCTGGCCGCGTCCAGCGCAATCACACGAAGCTTTGGCGTCGTGGCAAATAACACGCCGTTCACCACGATGGGATGGCACTGGAACTCCGAGCCGGGGAAGGCATCGCCGCTGTCGAAAGTCCAAGCCACTTGAAGTTTGTGGACGTTCTCGCGGTTGATCTGGTCGAGCCGTGAGTAACGGATGTTTTCGGGACCGCCGCCGTAAGCCCTCCAATGGAGATATCCCGCCTTGGGCGCGCGACGTTGCGAACCCGCGGAGCCAGGCATCGCCACCATGAGCAGTGCCGCCGCTGCCAGTAAGAGAAATCCGGCTTTCCAGTTCATTCCCGCTCCCTGCCACGCAAACTCCCCCAGCTATCGATCTAGGGGGCCGCGGATTTTGAATCCCGCTGCGAGGCTCACCAACCCTGGCACCACTGGACACTATCACAAACAATTCAAATGGGTTGAGCGCATCCCCTCCCCGTCAGGTGGGCACTGTGCGGCTTCTGTGGGGTGCGCTGGTGGCCTCTGGCTCGGCAGCCAGAGAAAAAGTATACTTGGCAGGTGAAAGGAATAGAAGATCTGCAACTCTGTAGGCGTCGTTCGACCGCCTGTAGGGATTGCGTGGAAGTGGTCGATGAAAGTCCTTAAGGTCATGTCGGCGGTGGTGGTGGCGGCTTGTATTTCTCTTTCGATATTTGTCTTTCGCTCTGAGGCGAGTGGGCAAGGGCCGGGACAGGCGGCGCAGCAGGAAGCGGTCGTGCCCGATCCGAACCCCCAGGAACCTATAAATTACATCAATTCCAAAATCGCGAGTTTTCGTCCTCCGGGCTACTCTGGCCGCAGGTATGAAGCGCTGGTCCCGGCAACTCTGGACCTAGCTGAACGAGCCAAGCTGGCGGTCAATTTCCTCACGCGAGTTGTCAACCCCGCGATGGAGTATGAATACTACAACATGGTGGAGCTGATGGCCCGGCCTCCCTTGATGTGGCACAACCAGGGTGATTTCCAGACAATGGGCAAGGTGTTGGAGATACTGCCGATCGCGCGCACAGTCTGCGGCAGTCGGCAGAACCTTGAGGTCGACGAAGCCTACATGAAGATGTTTCTGAGGATGCAGGGGCCCGACGGGCTGGTCTATGCTCCGACGTCCGGGCGTCCCTGGGTCCTGGGACGAGGCGGCGGCTATATGCATCCGCCCGACGACCAGAAAGAAGGCGTCGAGCATATCTGCACGCTGGGTTATGGGACGGCCCGCACCTTGTCCGCTTTTTCGGTCCTGGCGAAGAAAGACCCGGACGGTCCCTGGGCCGAGGCCGCCCGCAAGCTGGCGGAGGGGATCAAGAAAACGCTGATCGTGGACGGTCCCAACGCTTACATGTTCAGCCACTGGATGACGCCGGGTCGCAAGATCGAGCCGCCGGAAACGCGACCTGTCGGCATCGTCGCCGGGGGCAATGCCTGGACGGCGCAGGCGCTGATTCAGTATCACCGTGCGTTGGGCGATCCCGAAGCGGTGGAACTGGCAGGCAAGATTCTGCATTACATCTTCTTCGATTCCGGGTACTTCATGGAAGACGGGCGTTTCCGGGACGATGCCCAGGGCTCGAAGTGGGCGCATTTCCATACCCACACAATTGGCATCCTGGCCGCGCTGTATTACATCGAACAGACCGGAGACCGGACCCTACTGGAGCCGGCACTGAAGGCCTACGAATACGGCATCCGGGCAGGCAACGGGGTGGTGGGCTTTTTCCCTGAGGCGACCCATGACTCCGGCCCGGAATTCAAGGGGGACGAGCATCCCTACCGGTACCACACCTCGGAGACCTGCGAGGTGGTCGACATGATCATCTGCGCGATCAAATTCTCCAAGCTGGGTATCGACAAGTGGGACGAGGTGGACCGCTGGCTGCGTAACCAGTACGCCGAGAATCAGCTCACCCATATTAGCTGGCTCACCGACGGTCATGTGGATTACTCCAAGGCAGTGATTACCAAGAAGCACCGGGAAATGTTCTATCGTCCCGGTATGTACACCACCGACAATGTCGCGGAACGGGCGATCGGCGGGTTTGCCAGCCATCCTTCGGCCAACGATTTCATTGGCCATCCCGAGTTCATCGTCAGTATCTCGAACTGCTGCTCGGCCAACGGGCCGCGCGCGCTCTACTACGCCTGGCGCGAGATGCTGAGCTACGACAAGGGCGGGATGATCTGGACTTTCGACAGACCGACACTGCGTTTGAACCTGTTGCTTAACCGCGCCTCGAAGTGGGCGGACGTGGACAGCCACATCCCGTATGCCGGCCGAGTGGACGTCAAGACCAAGGTGGACGTTAACCTGGAGATTCGGCTGCCAGGTTGGGCTGAACTGGAACAGGCCAAGTGCGAGGTTGGCGGCGAACCGCGTGATTTGACCTTCAAGGGCCGGTATGCTGTCGTTGGGCAGGTGAATCGCGGTCAGGGCGCAACGCTCACGTTTCCAATTCCCGAGCGAACAAAAAAGGTGCGGATCCAGGGCCCTCCGGGTGGCGTCAATGAATATACGCTGGTGATCCGCGGCAACACGGTCGTCTCAATCGACCCGCCCGGCAAATATTTTCCGCTCTATCAGCGAGGGCATTATCGGCAAGGCGAAACGCTGTATCGGAAAGTCACGCGTTACGTTCCGGATGATGAGCTCAGCTGGTGGTAGTTTTTTCACCGGAGCAGTGCTACTGGTTTTGAAAGATTCTTAGCCTCGCACTTCGGAGCGGGGCCGGACTCTCTCCATGTTGGTCAAGACGCGCAGCGCCGCGGTCTTCGGCATTGACGCCTACCTGGTAGACGTGGAAGTGGACCTATCGAACCGGGGCATGCATGACTTCCTGGTGGTGGGCCTGCCGGACGCCGCCGTGAAGGAAAGCCACCATCGCGTGCGTGGCGCGCTGAAAAATTGTGGCTACTACTTCGGTCAGAGCGTTACCATCAACCTCGCCCCGGCAGACAAGAGAAAGGAAGGCTCCGGCTTCGACCTGCCCATGGCCATGGGGATTCTCGGCGCCCTGGAGGCGGCTTCTGCGGAGCGGCTGGGCGAATATCTGTTCCTCGGTGAGCTGTCGCTCGACGGGTCGCTGCGCCCCGTCCGGGGTGCGCTGCCGGTGGCCGTGTTGGCCCGCGCCTCTGGGCCCCGGCGCCTGGTGGTGCCGGAGGCCAACGCCCGCGAGGCGGCGGTGGTGGAGGGGGTCTCCGTCTTCGGGGTAAGCTCGCTGGGCGAGGCGTTGGCGCTGGTGAACGGCGCACCCGGCTTCACCGGAATCCAGGTGGACCGGCAGCAGGTCCTGGAGAAGAACAGCGTTTACAATGTGGACTTCAGCGAAGTACGCGGGCAGCAGGCCACCAAGCGAGCTCTGACAGTGGCGGCCGCCGGCGCCCACAACATCCTGATGATCGGCCCGCCCGGCTCGGGCAAGACGATGCTGGCCCGCCGGCTGCCTACGATCCTGCCCGGGCTAAGTTTTGAGGAAGCCATCCAGACCACCAAGATTCACAGCGTGGCTGGGGTGCTGGACCCGGCGCAGGGTCTGCTGGGGACACGGCCCTTCCGCTCGCCGCACCACACCATCTCGGACGCCGGCCTGGTCGGCGGCGGCAACATCCCTCGCCCGGGTGAGGTGAGCCTGGCGCACAACGGCGTGCTGTTTCTGGACGAGTTGCCGGAATTCCGTCGTAACGTGCTGGAGGTGATGCGTCAGCCGCTGGAGGACGGCACTGTGACCATTGCCCGGGCCGCCATGACCGTCGCCTTTCCCGCCACCTTCATGCTCGCCGCTGCCATGAACCCCTGCCCCTGCGGTTTCTTCAACGATCCGACCCGCGATTGCCACTGCACGCCGGGCGTCATCCAGCGCTACGTTTCGAAGATTTCCGGGCCGCTGCTGGACCGCATTGACATCCACATTGACGTCCCGGCGGTGAGGTACCGCGAGCTGCGCTCCGAGCAGAGCGCGGAAAGCTCCGAGGCGATTCGCGGCCGGGTGGAGCATGCCCGCGCAACGCAACTGGAGCGCTTCCGCGACGACGGCATCTACGCCAACGCCCAGATGAGCACCCGGCTCATCCGTCGCCACTGCCCGATTGACGAGGCTTCCGAGAAGCTGTTGGAGGCGGCCATCACTCGCATGGGGCTTTCCGCGCGCGCCCACGACCGTATCCTGAAGGTGGCCCGTACGATCGCCGACCTGGACGGCTCTGCTGCCATTGCCTCCCGCCACATCGGCGAAGCCGTGCAGTACCGCTCGCTCGACCGCACCTACTGGGCCTAGCTCAGATCGGCCCTGGCGAATTAGTTCTGGTCGTCTTGGAATTTGATGGACCAGTGCGTGCCGTCACAGAAGGGTTTGTTCTTGGACCCTCCGCATCGGCAGAGAGTGTACTGCCCTTCCGAGGCTCCCTCATCACGGATCACGCCTGCGAGTTCCGCTCCTCCGGTGACAACGTAGGGGCCGTTCTTGGCAACGGTGATCTCCGGCTCACGGTCTTGGTCCCGGTGTTCGACTCCCTCAATCGAGTAGCTAAGAGCCCCTGACGGACATTTCTCTATCGTTCGAACGATCTGTTCTGAAGTCGCGCCGTTCGGATCAATCCATGGTTCTTTTCCGTACAGGAAAACCTTTGGCAGCCCGTCGGTGCAGAGCCCGGCATGCGAGCAGATTCCCCGGTTGTCGTGGATGGTAATTTCAGCTCCAACGTAGTTGTCGCGCTTGTCCTCAGCCCTGCCTTCGAGCTTGGCGTCGGAAAAACCGATCTTCGCATGGGTCCCGTCGCAGAACGGCTTGTTTGCCGAAGCTCCACAGCGGCACAGGGCGATCACGTTCTTGGTCTGGATCTGCTCACCCTTGGAGTTGTGAAGCTTCTCGAGATTGTTCACGATGTAAGGTCCGTTTGGAGCGGACGTGATCTTAGATTTCGGTTGTTCGGAATTCATAAACGTTCTCCTTACCCCGTCAACCTAGACCAGGGTTACAGGCAGCTAACAGAGCGCACTATTATCCAATGACGAGGGTTGAAAAGACACCCTAAGATCCCAAGTGGGTCCGACTGTCAGAACGAGATGCCAAGGCCGGTGACCAGGCCGTAATCGTGGCGCCGCACCGGGAGCGGCGGCCGGCTGTCGTAATGCTCAAACAGGCTAAGGTTCCAGCTCAGACGGCTTGCTAAAGGAATGCGCACTCCGCTGTCCAGTGTGACCCGGTAGCGGCCGGACTGGGTGAAGTTGGGCAGCACCGACAGCTTGGTGTCGAGTTTGATGCCGCTCGCGATCGTGGTCTCCCAGTCGAGACCGGCCAGGCCTTCGCCGCTGGGATTGCGGGGAATCGGGTCACCCGGCTGCAGGCGAAACTGCTCGTTGACGAAAGTTAATCCCCCGAGAAGCGACAGAGTCGTTCGGCCCGAGCGGATGATTTTCCATCCCAATCCTCCGCCGAAATTGCTCCGCAGGTTCAAGCGCCTGCGGTCATCGCGCTCGAAACGGGATAGGCTGAAGGCAAATATCTCGTCGCTTAAGAAACGGTCGTAGCGAAGGCTGGCGTGGTGGCGGCTGTTGGTGGGTGCGCCCGCTTGGCGGCTGAAAAGAGAGAGGGCGTTGGCCCGCACCTCGTATTTTGGCTTACGGTACCGACTGTTGATCCTGAGCGAGGACTGGCTGATGTTTGAATTCCCTCGCGCGATGCTGTAGCCGAGGTCGATGGTGCCCTGTGCACGGTCCCAGAAAGTCTCCCGACTCGCGTCCTTTACCGGCGTCATAGCGATAATCGACAGCCGCGCTACGGTGACCGCTTTGTCGGCAGAAACGATCCGCAGTCCCTCGACGGATTCCTCAATGCGCCCGCGCATCCGTAGCCCGTTGTCCAGCTCCACTTCAAAAGGCTGCTCGGTCGAGATGCGCTCGATCATTTTCCAATCAATCTTCACAACGCCGGCGTAGCTGGTTTTCAGCGAGAGGGTACTCTGTTCCAGCTTCTCGATCTGTCCGCTGAGACGGTCTGCATTTTTCAGTTTCACCAGGTCCGCCCGGCACGTGGTGCCGACTGCCAGGATCAAGCCGGCAACGAAAACAGCCACGCGGGTTTTGCAGGATTTCATGGGGATCAAGTCATCTCCTTTTTTGCTTCCGAGGAGTAGTAGGCGATGAGTGTCTCCGGAAAGAAGGTTACCCGGCACTCAATGGCGCGGCCCTTGGGAAATAGCCGGCGCAGGTCGCGCTGACTGAGTGACCGCAGGCTCGGATACGGCTCTTTCCCCAGCATCCGAACGAGACGCTGCCAGGGTTCAGGTGCGAACTGGATGAGGGGCAAATGGCAATGAGGCTCGATCGGACACCAAAAGTTGTCTCGCAAATATCTCCCGTGGCCTCGCTCCAGCCGCGATGCGGCCGCTTGGCATTGTATTCGAGATGCAGCCACCCTCCTGGCACCTAAGGCGGCCGGACGCCCAGCACGGCAATGCAATACACTGCGAGCGTACCGCCGGGAACGCAAAAGGAGCGATTTCATCTCTACCTATTGGTATGTATGCCATGCGTCGCCAGCCGAAAGCTAGGAGGCTGCTGAAAAACTCCTCCACAGACTGAAGTCTGTGCCACACAGGACCCGCAGGTCGTTGAAAAGTGGCACAGGCTTCAGCCTGTGGAAGCCCTCTTGGGTGCCTGGAAACGGTTTTCAGCAGGCTGCTAGGACCCGCCGCAGGCCACTACCGGCGGCGGCCTCAGGTGCCATCTGTTGGACTGGGGTGCTGAGGGCCGCGGCCCTCGGGAACGCCAGTAGCGATGTCCAACCGGTATATAATCCAAACAAGACGATGGAACGGGTCCTACTGGCCGCATGGAGGGCGTCGCCTCTATCCACCTTGCTGGTAGCGGCCGCGTTGGGGGTAGCGGCTGCGGCACCGGTGGAGACGGTGGCGCCTGTCGTCCAGGTCGCCGTGAACTACGCTCCCGGCAAGAGCACGATGATCAGCGGCTTGCTGGTCGGTGGCGGCCGCTTCGTGCTCACCCAGGCGGACATCCTGCATGAGGCCTACGACACCGTCGTGGCCTTCACCAATACGGACGTCTTGGACCCGGTTCTGGAGCGTTTTGACGAACAGTTAAATGTCGCCGTGCTCCGGCTGCCCAGGGCCGTCAGAGCCGAGTTTGCAGCGGTGGCCGAGCTGCCAGTTGGTGAACTCCCGGCCACCATCGTCGGCGCGCCGACCGCGTTTCGGACCGGCAAGCTCTCAGTGCTTCTGAAGCCGGTGACCGCTGGCCGGCGTTGGGAGATCGTGCCAGCCGTTCCGCTTGCGTTCCGGGGCGCTCCGATACTGGATTCCGAGGGTAGGTTGCTGGGAATCGCCGTGGAGGAACCCGAGAGTACTACCGTGGTGGGAATCCCGATAACGGAGCTTGCGGACTTGATTCCTGGTTTGGCGGTGCAGCGCCTGAATGCGGTGCCGGCGTCGCCGGCTGCGTCGGCGCCGAAACCAGCTCAGGCTTCGCAATCCGAGCTGGCGCCGCCAGCCTCTGGAAGTAAGACGGTAGCGCCTCCCGAGTCGAAGCCGGAAGGGGAGTCGGAGCCGCCTCGAGAAGCGCCGGAACCAGTCGGTCTGCCACTGACGCAGCTCCCCGTTCCGAATTCGGCAGCAGGAGTCGAAGTGCGGCCGCCTCCCAAACCTGCGCCTGCTGTGACCGGCGAGGCCGTTGTCGAGGCGGAAGAAGTAGCAGCAGAAGAAGAAAAGCCGGCGCCCCAACCGGCAGCCGGGCCCAAGCCGGCACCGGCCGTGCGCTCCTCCGAGAAGCAAGCCGCAGCGACCAATCCCGGCGCCGCAGACCCTGGCGTCTGGGAAGCCCGCATCCGCCAGGATCCTGATGACCCCCAGTTGCGCTTCCGCTACGCGGAGGCGCGCCTGAGTGCCGGAGATTATTGGAAAGCGGTCGAGGTTCTGGAGAAAGCACAGCAGCGGTTTCCTTTGGTGCCGCGCGTGTACTGGTACCTAGCTCATGGCTACTGGCACCAGTCCTTACACAATCCAGATGGCCGCCGCCGCCGCTCCATGGAAAATAAGACGTACCGTAAGAGTTTGGCCGCGTTTGAAACTTTCCTGACGTTGGCTCCAAACGATCCCCGCGCTCCAGAAGCTCGCTCCCGCCTGAACCTGCTGAAGCAGGCGCAGTACGGGCGACAGTAGCCCCCGGGGCCCACCATCTTCCGGCAGATGCAGGCGCCGGAGGAAGCGTTGCCCTCCGAAACGATTCTCAGTCGCGTTGAACTACCCGGAGGGATTGTCGCCAGGTGTGGTTGAGGCCAATGCGGCGGACGGGCACTTCCGGCGACAGGTAGCGCAGCAGTAAGCTAGTCATGGAGTGAAATTCAAACACCGGTGCCACGAGCCACAAGAGGGGTGGCTCGGCGCGCAATTCCACGCCGGGGAAATAGCCCAGTCGGCGGAACTCGCCACGTTCCTGGTGCCACTTGACGCGCATCCAGTAATCGAGCGCCTGAAGGGGCAGGTTGGGGTCGGCGGAGGCCTTCAGCTCAATCACCACCAAACGGCCCGTCCGGGTGACCGTCAACAGGTCAATGATTCCACGCTGCCGCCCCGCCACTGCCGGCACCTGGGAGTAGACGAAGCGGGGGTCGAGCTCGCTCGAAAGCAGGCCAATGTCGCGGACCAGCAGCGATTCCAACCACCGCTCCGCCTGAGCCGTGTAGAAGGGATGGCGGCGGTTGGTGGAATCGGCCGCACGAAGCCGCGCGATCTCTTGGGCCAGGCGCTCGGCCTGGGGCAGCGATTCTGGAACAAGTGGCTCCCAGCGGTTGCCGCGCCCGAACACAGCGCCATCGGGCCCGGCGCGAGCAAATTCCAGGCCGTTGATACGGCACGTGATACCGACCCTGGGCCGCACCGCCATCTCCACGCCTGATCTTCCGCCCAGACGCCGCAAGAGTCCCAGCGCTTCTGGGGGCGCCGTCGCCGTGGGGCAGGGCATGGGCAGTTCGGTGCGGAGGTTGGCGTACTCACTCTCGTCGGCGCGACCGACGGTGTCTTCCGGCGAGAAAGCAAACAGCTCGAACGCAGCCAATTCTCCGTTGAGAAAGCGCCAGCGGAGCCCGGTGGTCTGAACATAGCGCTCCGCCAGGAAAAGTTTTAGTCCAGCCACCAGACGCTTGGACTGCGCCCCGCGCTGCCGCAGAGAATCCAGCCAGGCCAGCCCCTGGGCGAGCGCAGCCGCCGCAGCCGCTTCCCCCTCCTCCTCCGCGCAGCCGACCACCGCCCAGTCGGTTTGGCCACGCGAGAGCACGGCGCGTGCCGCCTGGGCCGAAAGCGAGCGCTCCAAGTCCCTCTCGGCCGTCAGTTGTTTCAGTTTCCAGCCGGGGAAGGTTTGCGCCAGCAGCTTACGCAGCCGCGCGGCAAATTGGCTGCGCATTGCTTCCCGCTCGAGTTCCGGTGCGCCTTTGGCGGAGGCGAGCAGCCGCACCAGGCCCTGTCCGGACCCGAAGCGCTGGTAGGCCAGCACCAGTTCCCCAGGGGTTTGACGCCGTATCTCTAGGATTCGGCGGACGATGCTGCGCGACTCATCCCAAACCTCAAGCACCACCTTGCCGCGCTGCGCTTCCACTCGGAACCGGCCCGGCGCCAGCGGCATGAGTTCGACTCCGGATTCCTTGAGTACCGGGAGCACTGGCCGCCGACTCTTGCGCCCAGTGACAAAGGAGAGGATGCGATCGCGGAGTTCTTCGGGGGAGACAGCGGGCATCGTTCCGTGGGTGAGAAGAAAATTATGCGCTCATGGCGGATGAGGTTTCACTGTTCCACCAGCACGCCCTTGTCCAGGTGGCGCACGATGCGGGCGTAGCGGGCGGCGCGGGCGTCGTGAGTCACCAGCACAATCGTTTTGCCAAAATCACGGTTCAGGCGCCTAGCATGTTGCTGAAGCTGAGCTGGAAGGCATTTTCCGTTTCGGTCTTGGTGGGTGCGGTGCTGTTGCGAAACATGTCATCCACGGTCCGGGCGATCAACGGGACCGCGTCGGCCGACTCTGCCTGGATGCAAAACGACCCCGCCACTCCCTGTCCGTTCATCAACTCGTCCAGGTAGTCGTAGTGGAACCAAAGCATCGCCTCGTCGGGCGGAGTTGGGGAGGTGATGCTTCCCACCAGTTTCAGTTCCGCGTCAACGGGATAGATGGTGCCCTTCAATGTGATGCGATCGCCAATTTTCCAACCGAACCGTTCGAACAGGCGGATGCCTGCCACTGCCGCCGTACGTTCCTTGATGAAGTTTTCCCGTTGCTGCGGGTCAATTCTTATCTCCGGATAGACCTGGAATCCCTTGTCGGCGTCCACGGCGAATTGGGCAAAGAAGTTCCCCTCGTCAATGTAAACGCCCCCGAACCAGTTGGCGACCATGACGTCCTTGACCCCAGGGACCTGCCGGATCTGCTCGCGGTAGGCCAGCGGCAGCCAGTTGGCTATGGAAACCGAGTGGCGCGTCCATAGGCGCAGATCGCTTTCCGGCGTGGTGGTGGTGGCCTGAAGTTCGTACAGCACCGTGTGAAGGGTCACCAGCAGGAATAGGGATACCCCCAAGCTGAGCACCGTCAGAAGCGTGCGGCGTTTGTTCCGCACCGCAGGGTTTAATCAGGGTCGCGGCCTTCCAAGTTCGACTCCCATGAAGTTTGCAGCGCTGGTGCTGAAAAGTGCGGTTAAACCCTAGTTAAACCGTTGGCTATGGCACCCCGCCCAGGCGGTGCAAGATCTCCTGAACAATGGTATCCACCAAGCCCGGGACCGCCTTCAAGTTCGGCATGGCCTTGTCCAGGGCGCCTTCTACTGCGATTCGCACAGTCGCCTGGTCCGGAACGGCCCCGGCCGCTTGCGGAGATGGCGCGACCACTGACTCCGGCGGCGCAACAGGCTCTGGGCTTGGGGGTGCTGAGGTTTCTAATGCCGGGTCCGGCGCCGGCGGTGGCGCGGCCTCCGGGGTGGCAACTTCCGGCACTGTTGCCTCTTCAGGGGGCACCGACGCAGGTTGCTCAGCGCTCTGGAGCAGGCCCGCCCAATCGACAGCGGGCTCTGGTTCGGGTGCAGCCACTGCTACCGCCGTCGGAGGTGCGGCTTCAGCCGCTGCGGGTGCGAGGGCGGGAAACATGGCCCGGTCCATGTCCGTCACGAGTTCAGGTTCGGCCACCCAGTGCTGGGCCGGCTCGGGTGTTGCGGCGTCCATGGCGGGTGCCGCGGCTTGCTTCTCGATCTCGACTTCCGGCACGGCCAGTTCGGGAACGACAACGTCCTCCATGGCTGCCGGGCTTTCTGCCGCTGCCGCCTCCTCGCTCACCGGCTCAGGCGATGGCACTTCTGCCTGAGCTTCTTCCTGAACGAGTTGGGGCTCAGCGCTGTACGCCGACGGGGCAGCCTGCAATTCCGTCTCTGCCGTGGAAACAGCAGGTGGTGACGCCGGTTCTTCCACTGGGGCTGAAGCAGGGGCGGCTGGAGGAGCTTCTGCTGGCGGGGCTTCCTCGAACAAGTCAAACGCAGCCTGCTGCTCCAGCTCGGCAGGCACTTCGACGCGCGCCGTGGTGGTCGTGGGGGTTTCTTCCAGTAGCTGCTTTTCCTCAGTCTCCTGTGCCTGGAGCTCTTCTGGGGACGGTGGAGGCGGGGGAGGCGCCGGCTTTCGCTCCTGCGACAGTTGCAGCATCTCGAGCACCGTCTGCACCACTTCGGTGGCCTCGAACGGTTTTTTCAGGACCGCGTCAGCCTGCACCGTTCTGCCTTGTTCCGGGTTGTACGGCTCCAGTTGCCCCACGACCAGCACCACCGGAATGTGGCCGAATTTCGGGCTGCTCTTGACGAAGCTGCAGACCTCGTAGCCGGTGCGCCCGGGCATGAACACGTCCGCCAGAACTACATCAAAGTTGCCGTCAGGCAGTTTCTTGACGGCTGCTTCGCCATTGCTGACCGTGACCACATCGATGCCTGCACCGGCAAGAATCTTGGTGGCCATGCGCTGGGCGTGCGTACTGTCGTCTGCTAGCAAGACCTTAGGCACAGAACTTCTCCCCACCTTTTCAGGTGGCCACCAGGAATTCTAACCACTGGGCTGGCGGCCTGACAAGCGCCAACCGCTTTGCGGCCGAAGGTAGGGAGTTGACTTCGCTGGCTCACGCTGCGCCTGGAAGGGGTGCGGGTGCCGGTCTCTTGTTCCGGTGCAGGTGAGGGTTGGTCTTACTTTTCCTGCTTGTGCTCCTCCCCAGCCTCCGGCGCGGTGGCTGAGGCTGGCGGCGGAGTCGGCTCCGAAGTGGTGACCGGCTCGGACGCCGGTTGGACCGCTTCCAGGCGGATGCCGGACGTACCTGCACTACCGGGTTTCGCCGCCGTGATGCCGGCCTGAGTCTCTGGCTTTTTGGGAAACAGTACTGGTTTACCTGCCTTGCTCGCCATGCTGACGTCGGGCCGCTTGCGTAACAGGTGCCTCGCCTTTCCCCAAAATCCCTTTGTCTCGCGATGTTCCAGGTCGTACTTCATCCGCGCATAGGCTTCCGGGTCGGGGTCTGGGATGGGCAGTCCCCAATCCACCAGCTTGTCTTTGGCGGCGCTCACCAGTTCACTGAGGGGGTAGTCGGAAATAATCTTGGAGTAAGCAACGGCGGCCTTTGACTGGAAGTTCTCGCCCCCCATCTCCCAAGATTCCCCCAGCATCCACAGCGCGCGGTCGCCCCCGCTGTAGTTGGGGTAGTTGTCGGTGAGTTCCTGTAGCCGGGAGACGGTCGCGCGGGGATTGCCCTTGATGAAATAGTGGCGGCTCACTTGGAATTCGCTCTCGGCAATCACCTCCTGGACTTCACGCAGGCGCTGCGCGGCTTCCTCGCGGAAGGGGCTGTTCGGGAACTGCAGCAGCACTTGGCGGAACTCCTCCTCGGCTCGCAGGGCGTGAAGCCGGTCGCGGTCCGGCCTTTCCATCTGCTGGTAATGGATCATGGCCACTTTCAACTGGGCCTCTGAGGCTTCTGGCATCGTGGGGAAGAACGTGATGAAGTCCTTGTATTCCGCCTCGGCTTGAGCCAGCGCACTGGTGCCCCCCTGCCGGTACCAGGCATCGGCGATAGCGAGCTTCGCCTTGGCCAGATACTCGCTGTCGGGATAAGTGTTGAGGAGGGTTTGTAAGGTGAGCCGGGCGACCTCGTAGCGACTCTTTTCGAGGTCGTTCACCGACCGGTCAAACAGTATCTTGTCCGGCTGCTGGGAATCGCCCACGATCGGCGTCTCGTATTTCTTGCGGCAACCGGTCAACCCGGTCAACAGAGCCACCGAGAGCAACAACACCAGTGCACGCGCTACCATCGGAGCAGTTTTGTTCATACCATCATCCTTGGAGCGTTCAAACTTGGCACGTTCAAATTTTCGACAGCAGGGCAGTCTCGGCCCGCTTCAGGAGCAACTCGACCGCAGCCGCCGGATCGGCGCTGTGAAACACGCTGGAGCCGGCCACAATGACGTCGGCCCCCGCCTGCACCGCCTCCAGCACGTTGTCGGAACCGATTCCACCGTCAATCTCGATGAGAAATTCCAGGCCGCGCTCTTCCCGCATCCGGGCCAGGCGGCCAACCTTGTCCAGGGAGTGCGGAATGAACTGCTGGCCGCCAAATCCCGGGTTCACGCTCATCACCAGCACGTAGTTGACATATTCCAACACTTCGTTGAGCGTCTCCACCGGCGTGGCTGGGTTGATGACCGCCCCGGCTGCAGCCCCGCAGTCTCGGACGTAGCCCAGAGTACGGTCCAGATGGGGACAGGCTTCCTGATGCACGGAAATCATTTCGGCCCCGGCCTCGCAGAAGGCCCGGATGTAGCGGTCGGGGTCGGAGATCATCAGATGGCAATCCAGGGGCAAGCTGGTCGCCTTGCGCACTGCAGCCACCACAAGTGGGCCGATCGTGATGTTCGGCACGAAGTGGCCGTCCATCACGTCCAGGTGCAGCAGGCTGGCCCCGCCGCGTTCCACCGCCCGGATTTGCTCGGCTAGGTGCGCAAAGTCGGCGGAGAGAATAGACGGCGCAATCTGGACGCGGCTAGCCACCAAGCGTTCGAGCCCCCTAATCACCGTTCAAGAATCATTCTAGCATGTCCTTGCCGTCCTGACCACCGCCAGGAGTAACTGCCCGCGAACTCTCCGAAGGCCAGCCGACTCTGCCGTGCCTGTGCCACCGAAAGCGGCCGGAACGACGGACTCCCAATTCACCCGCGCGGCTCTTGCAACTGTGGACATTACCAGGTTCCTGGAGTATGTTCGCCTGCGTCCTACGCGGAGGAACGGGGATGGCGACCGAGGTCCAAGACTACGAGGTGGCACAGCGGCTGCAAGTGGCGCGCAATGCAGCCGAGCGGGCCGGCAAAATCACGCTGAAATTCTTTCAAGCCGATTTCGAGCGACAGACCAAAGCTGATGGGACTGTCGTAACCATAGCCGACCGCACGAGCGAGCAGCAGATGCGCAAGATGATCGAGAGGGCTTTCCCTCAGGATGCCATCCTGGGGGAGGAGTTTGGAGAAAAGCCGGGACAGACACGCTATCGCTGGATCCTGGACCCCATTGACGGCACCTTGAGCTTTGCCCAGGGCGTCCCGCTCTACGGGGTGCTTGTCGGGCTGGAGGATCTGGAGGACGGGCGAAGCGTCCTCGGAGTGATCCACCTGCCTCCGCTCGGCGAAACCGTGTATGCCCGGCGTGGCGGCGGCTGCCATTGGGAAAGGCACGTGGGGCGCAAGCGCACCTCGGTAGCGTCCCGCGTATCGCGCGTGTACAAGTTGGAGCACGCCATCCTGCTGGCCACTGACTTTTGGAACGTGCCGCTCGAAAACCGTCGCCAGGCGCTCGCCCGGCTGACGGGCAGAACTCGCCTGCAGCGCACCTGGGCCGATTGCTACGGCTACGCGCTGGTGGCAACCGGGCGCGCAGAACTGATGCTGGATAGCGCGCTCAACGTTTGGGACTCTGCCCCCATGCAACCAATCTTGGAAGAAGCGGGGGGAACATTCACCGACTGGTCCGGTAAGCCAACCATCCATGGGGACTGCGGCTTGGCCACCAACGGTCTGCTGTTGGAAGAAGCGCTGGCAGTCATGCGGGAGCCGCCCCCGCTGCTCGGCAGCTAAGGCGCCCGGCTGCGTTCGGGGCGGAATGCAGACAGCCGATTGCCTTCCTTAAGAGAAGCTGCTCAGCGTGAGAAGCTTCTCACCGTCCAGAGCCTGCGCGGGACGGGGATCGCTCGGCTTCCATGAAGTAGTAGGAGATGAGGTGGCAGGCGACCATGTGGCCGTCTTCAGTCCGGCCCTGGTGATGGGCCGGTACCACCAACGGATGTTGGACCAGCCGCGCCAGTTGCCCGCCTCCGAATCCGCTCAGTCCAATGGTGGTGCAGCCGGCGGAGTTGGCGTACTCGACCGCGCGCAGCACGTTGGGGGAGTTGCCGCTCCCGCTCAGCGCGATGACCACATCGCCCTCCCGGGCAAAGTTGCGCAGGTTCTGCTCAAAAACTGTCTCGTAGCCGAGATCGTTGGCGAAGGCTGTGATCGTAGACACCTGGTCGCTCAGGGCCATGATGCGGAAGCGCTTGGGACGGTCCACCGAGGCCTTGTTCACCAGCTCGGCCACGAAGTGGGCGGCCGTAGCCGCGCTGCCGCCGTTGCCGAAGACGAAAATAGTGCGTTCCTCGTCGCGAGCCCGCTCCAGGATGCGGATGAACTCGCCGATCCTGGCGAGATCCAGCGAGCGGAGCGCCCCGATCAGCTCGTCACGGTAGTTTTCCAGATATGAGTTCAATTCTAACCCTCCTCTCCCCGCCGCAGTATAGCGCAAAGACAACGGGTCGAGCGCCACCTCGCGCGGAACTCTGAGCGGGCACAATGAATCCTAATCTGGCTTGGCGCGGGTGGTCCCCCGGCGTCCTTTGCGTTCCTTGACAGGGGCTGGCGTGGGCACCGACAATAGGCCGACAGGCTGGAAGCTGCGATGAATGCAGGGTTTTTCTGGACAATTGGGCGGACGTTTGCGTCCAACCTGATGCGGCGGCGGGCCCTGGTTGGCAACCTGGTGGTCCGCGACTTCAAGCAGCGCTACGTCGGTTCTGCGATCGGCTGGCTGTGGGGAGCGGTACACCCAGCGGTTCTGCTGCTCAGCTACTGGTTCGTCTTCTCGCTGGTGTTCAGGGTGCGGCTGCTGCCAGACTCGGGCACCGACAGCTTTGCCCTCTATCTGTTCGTTGGCATTTTGCCCTGGCTGCTGTTCCAGGACACCGTGCAGCGCTCCGTCACCGCCGTGGTGGATTACTCGAACCTCATCACCAAGACCGTGTTCCCCTCCGAGGTGCTGCCCATCTCAATGTTGCTTTCCGGCATGCTGAACCACCTGCTGGGTCTGCTGGTGCTGCTGGTGATTCTGGGGCTGGTGGCGAAGAAGCTGACGGTGTTTGCGCTGCTGGTGCCGGTCTACACTTTGCTGCTGGCACTGTTCACCATCGGGGTGAGCTGGCTGGTTGCCAGTCTGCACGTATTTCTGCGGGACACGGCTCAGGCGCTCTCGATTGCGCTGATTTTCTGGTTCTGGTTCACGCCGATTTTCTACGACGCCAACCTGCTGCCGGAAAAAATGCGGTTTATCGCGCGGATCAATCCGCTGGCCTACGTGGTGGAGGCCTACAGGAAGTGCCTGTTGGTGGGCCAAGCGCCGGCGCTGGGTGACCTGGCGATTACCGCCGCCTTTGCTGTCGCCGCCTTCCTGGCCGGCGGCCTGTTCTTCCGCTACGCCAAGCGCGCCTTCGGAGATGTGCTCTGATGGGGGCAGCCATCATCCTGGAGAACGTCAGCAAGAGCTATCCAGTCTACTCGGCGCCGGCCAACCGGTTGAAGGAGTTGTTGACGCTGGGGCGCCGCAGCTACCACCAGGACTTCTGGGCACTTCGGGACGTCAGTTTCGAGATCGAGCGCGGTACCACCTTCAGCATCCTGGGTGAGAACGGCGCCGGGAAGAGCACGCTGCTGCAACTGGTCGCCGGCATCTTGCGGCCGACCGCCGGCCGGATTGAAGTCAACGGGCGGGTCTCGGCGCTGCTGGAACTAGGCTCGGGGTTCAACGCTGAGTTTACCGGGCGCGAGAACGTGTTCCTGAACGGTGCGATCCTGGGCCTGAGCAACAAGGAGATCGAGCGGCGCTATCCTGCGATTGTCGATTTTGCAGAAATTGGCGACTTCATACGCCAGCCGGTCAAGACCTATTCCACCGGCATGGTCGTGCGGCTGGCGTTCGCGGTAGCCATCAACGTGGACCCGGAGATCCTGCTGGTGGACGAGGCCCTGGCTGTGGGCGATATCTATTTCCGGCAGCGGTGCATGCGCAAGATCCACCAGCTGCACCGCTCCGGCGTCACCGTCATCTTCGTCACCCACAGCGTGGCCGACGTCAAGAGCCTGGCTACCCGCGCCATGTGGATGGGAGGGGGACGCGTCGTCGAGATCGGCGACCCGGACCGAATCGTCAGCCACTACCAGGCGGCGATGGTCAATAAGGACGCCGAATACCTGCGGCACCACGCGGTGACAGAGGCTGAAGCCGCCGGCCGGACCTACGTGTTGCGGGCACCGGAGGTCGTCGAGAAGATTCCCAACGTGGATTTTCGCTACGGAACCGGACGCGCTCGCGTGCTGGGCATCGCAGTCCTGAACCAGCGGGGGGAGGAGTTGGGCCTGCTGCCGCCGGACGAGACCGTCATTGTGCGCGTCAGCGTGCAGGCCGCGCGGGAGACGCCGCTGCCCATCGTCGGCTTCATGCTGCGGAACCACCTGGGGGTGGATTTCTCCGGCACCAACACTGCCCTGGAGGACACCGAGCTGCCGTCACTCCATTCGGGCGATACGCTGACCGTGGATTTCCACCTCAGCCTGCCGGAACTGTATCCGGGGCATTTTTCCTTCTCGCCGGCGATTGCCAACGGCACGCTGGAGGGCTACGAGATGTGCGACTGGATTGACAACGCCATCACGCTCCAGATGGAGAAGCGGCGGGAAATGTACGGACATTTCCGTATGCCCTGCCGGGTCGAGGTGCGGGCTGTTCGGGTGATGGCTGGAGCGGGAGCCCAGGGGCGAGCGGAACGATGAATGGGGAACGATAAGTGGAATTCACCGGCGAGCGCGTGATCCCGGGGGAGGTGGACCCCGACCTGTGGAACGAGCACCTGTCACGCTACGCTTTCGCGGCCCGTTTTGCCCAACTCCTGCTGAGCGACCGGAGGGCGGCAGCCGATGGCAGCTTGCAGAGCACGACGGGTCCCGTTGCCGCGACTTCAGGCCCCCGCCCGGACAGCGCCGGCTTGCGGGTGCTGGACGCCGGCTGTGGCTCCGGCTATGGGACGGCCCACCTGGCCAGCCTCGATCCCACGCTGCAGGTGGTTGGCATAGATCACAACGAGGAGGCTCTGGCGTATGCCCGCGCGCACTATGCCGAGCCCAACCTGCGCTTTGCCCACGGCGACTGCCTAGCTCTGGAGTTTGCCGACGGGGAATTCGACCTGGTGGTGGCCTTCGAGGTCCTCGAGCATTTGAGCGAGCCGACCAAATTCCTGGAGCAGGTGCGCCGCGTGCTGCGTCCCTCCGGTCACCTGCTGGTCTCTACTCCGAACCGCCGGTACTATTCCGAGGAGCGCGGCTACGTCAACCCCTTCCACACCCGGGAGTACGATGCCTCGGAATTCGACGCCTTACTTGCAGGTTTCTTCCCTGAGCGCGTGATTTTTGCGCAAAATCACGCGCCCGCGATTGTTTCTTTTCCCTGCGGTGGAACAACTCCATGCTCAAGAGAATATGGAAGCAAGGGGGCGGTCCAATTCGATGCCTCGCCTGAGGCCGCCGACCAGCCGCATTTTCTAGTGGCTGTCTGCTCCCAGCAAATGGGAACGGTCCCGGAACCGTTCGTTTTTGTGCCCTCGGCCGGCAATGTGTTGCGCGAGCGCGATCTCGACATGCGCAGGCAAGCGCGCGAACTGGACGAGAGGAAGCAGTGGGCTGAGCGACTGAACGCAGAACTGCAGGAGGCCCGCCAGCAACTGGAGGTGCGTCAGCAGGAACTGGAGGAACGCACCGCCTGGGCGCGTTCGTTGGAATCGGAGCTGGAAAGGGCCCGCGAGGCGCTGAGCAAGTTGCAGCATGAATTCGAGGAGCGCACTGCCTGGGCCCTGAAACTCGATGCTGAACTGAAAGCTGCAGACGCCGGCCTGCGCCTGCTGTTTGGCTCCCGCTGGTATCGGTTGGGAAAGAAGCTCCGGCTGAGTCCCGTGCCGCCGTTGGATCAAAAGCAAGGGGGTGGCGCATGAAGCCACTTGAGCTGCTGCTGGCGCTGGCGGCAGCGGTGGTGCTTCTGCCGCCGCTGCTGTTGCTGCTGAATGCTGCTAGCCTGGCTCTGGTGGACCTAGCCTGGCTCCTGACTGGGCGGCGCCGTCGCACTAGTACTTCCGAAGCAGCCTCTGGGCCCTACCGGCGGCCCGCCTCGCTGAGCGTGGTGATTCCCAGTTGGAATGGCCGGGAGCTGCTGGAAAAATTTCTGCCCTCGGTCATCCGCGCCGCCTCCTTTCACCCCAACAACGAAGTCATCGTGGTGGATAACGGCAGCGAGGACGGGACCGCAGAGTGGGTCCGCAGCCAGTCCCCGGAGACAGTCGTAGGCGGCAGTGAACCAAAGCTGGTCCGCCTTCTTCGCTCGGAGCGCAACCTGGGCTTCGGGGCCGGTAACAATGCCGGGGTGCGCGCTGCGCGCAACCCCATCGTGGTGGTCCTGAACAACGACATGCGGGTGGAGCCGGATTGCTTCCAGCGACTCCTGGAGGGCTTCACGGACGCGGGGGTGTTCGCCGTCAGCGCGCAGGTCTTTTTCCTGGATCAGGGCAAGCGTCGGGAGGAAACCGGCCTGACCGAAGGACGCTTCGAGAAGGGATTCTTCCAGCTGGGTCACTTGGTCGAGGACGTTTCCACCTTGTATCCCACGTTTTATGCGGGAGGCGGCTCGACCGCCTACGACCGCGCAAAGTTCCTTGAGCTGGGCGGCTTTGACTCGCTGTTCCATCCCTTCTACGTGGAAGACGCCGACCTCTCTTACAACGCCTGGAAACGTGGCTGGAAGGTGCTCTACCAGCCGGCAGCGGTCGTCTATCACGAACACCGCGGCACCATCGGACGGCATTTCTCCGCCAGGCGGATTGACGCCATCCTCAAGAAGAACCACATCCTGATGGTCTGGAAGAACGTGCACCGCTGGAATTGGCTGGCGCGGCATTTTTGTTGCCTCTACGCGGGCCTGGTGTTCTCCGTATTTGCGCGGCCCGGTCCTACTCGCCTTACGCTGGCGGGCTACGGCGGCGCGCTGCGCTTCTGGGGTAGAGCGATCATGCGGCGCTGGCAGGCCCGGTGCCTGAGCACGATTGGCGACAACGAAGCGCTGCTGCGCCCGCTGCCCGCCTATTACCGGGACCGGTTCGTTCCCCCGCCGCCGTTGGAGGAAGGGCGGCCGTTGCGTTTTCTATTTCTTTCCCCCTACTCGCTCGATCCGCCCACGCACGGCGGCGCTGTCTTCATGCAGCAAGCGGTGCGCGCGCTGGCCCGACGCCACGAGGTCCACCTGCTGAGCTTTGTGGATCGCCCCGAGGAGGTGGAAACGAACCGTGCGCTGGAGCGCTGCCTGAGCTCGGTCGAATGCGTGGTCCGCGATTTCCCGCCGCGCCGGGACTGGCTCGGTCTTTTGCCTTACGGCGTGCGTTGCTTCCTGAGTCCGGAATTCCACCGGCGGGTTCAACGGCTGATCTGGGAACACGAGATTGACTTGGTCCAGGTGGAGTACACGCAGATGGGGCAGTTCGCGGGCGGCTGGCGCCACACGCCGACGGCCTTGTTTGAGCACGACGTCTATTTCCAATCCGTGCGGCGCGCGCTGGGACAGGCTCGGTCAGCGACGGAATGGCTGCAAACCTTTTGGGAATGGGTGCGGGCCCTGCGTTACGAACTCCGCCTGCTGCGCCGCATGGACCTGGTCGAGACCTGCAGCGAGGCGGAACGCCGCCTGCTGGAGTCCTTCCTGGGGCGGGGAGCACCGCCAGTCCGGGGCGCCCTGCGGGCGGCGGTCGACACCGGCGACTACGTGCCGGTCTTCACGGGACGCAAGCCGGAAACACTGCTGTTTGTCGGGAACTTTCGCCATGCACCCAACCTCGGCGGCTTACGGTTCCTCGTGCAGCAGGTGATGCCCGGCCTGTGCGCGAAGCGGCCGAACGCGGAATTGCTGGTCGCTGGCGCCTATCCCCCGGCGGAGGTGGAAACGCTGTGCCGCCAGCCGGGCGTGCACCTGCTGGGGATGGTGCCGGAAATCCGCGAGGTGATGGCGTGCTACGCCCTGTTTCTCTGCCCCATTTTTAGCGGCTCGGGGGTGCGGGTAAAGATTCTGGAGGCGTTCGCCGCGGGTATGCCGGTGGTCTCCACGCCATTGGGCGTGGAGGGGCTGGATGTCGCCGACGGACAGGAATTGCTGCTGGCCGCCGATGCCCGCCGGTTCGTCTCTGCTATCATAGAGCTGCTGGAACATCCCGAGCGCGCTGAAGCCCTGGCGCGCCGCGCCCGGCGCAGGGTGGAGCAGCAGTGGGATGCCGGCATCGTCCTGGAGAGACTGGAACACGCGTATTGGGAATTGTTGTGCCAACGCCGGTCGGTGATTCCCGCAAGGGTTCCGCTGGTCACGAGTTCTTCGAGGTCCTCATGAGAAGCAGGCTTTCTTTGTTTCTGGCTGTATCTCTGGCTATTTGCCTTGCGGCAGCGGCTGGCTGGGCCCGCAAGGCTCCTGATTTCTCCCTGCCGGACTCCAACGGCAAACAGATCCGGCTTGCCGACCACCGTGGCAAGTTGGTCGTGCTGGAGTTCCTCCAGACTGGTTGCCCCTCTTGCCAGAGCGCTGGCCGCGTCTTGCAGAAGCTATACCGGGAGGACCAGAAGCGCAACCTGCCCAAGCTGATGGTTATCGGCATTTCCCATGATCGGCGAGGGATGCCGGCTATCCGCCAGTACATCCAGCAGCACGGCCTGAGCTACCCGGTCGTGCTGGGGGATCTGATGGTGGCGGTGAATTACCTGGGCATTACTCCGCGCAAGCCGCAGTTCCATGTTCCGGTCTTCTTTTTCGTGGGTCCCGACGGGCAACTTCTGGAGGAGCGCAATTCAAACCGAATTGCGGACCGCGACTGGTTCGCCAACATGGAGCGGAACCTCGAGGCCACGGTGCGCCGCCTGCTCGCCGCGCAGCAAGCAGCAGAGAAAGACGCGCGGCGCGCCCGGGCACGGAAACCGGCTGGGCAGAAGCCGCCCCCGCCGCAGTAGAGAAGCAACAGCGAAAAGGTCCCGGCCTGCCGTGGCATGTACAGAGGCAAGCGCATCACGGTCATCATCCCCTGTCTGGACGAGGAAAGAGGTATCGCTCGGGTGCTGGAAGCGCTCCCGCCGCTGGTGGACGAGGTGATTGTGGTGGACAACGGCTCCTGCGATCGAACTGCGGAAGTTGCCCGGTCGCTAGGCGCCAAGGTGCTGAGGGAAGACATCCGCGGTTACGGGCGGGCCTACAAGCACGGTTTCCAGCACGCCACCGGAGACATCATCATCACTCTGGATGGCGACCATTCCTATCCGGTGGACGCCCTCTCCTACCTCCTGGAAGCCTTTCATCATCTGAACGCCGATTTTCTCAATGCTTCCCGCTTTCCCGTGCAGGATCCGAGGATCATGAGCTTCAAGCACCGGGTGGGCAACCTGGTGCTGTCGGCGGTCACCTCGCTGCTGTTCTTCCGATGGGTGCGCGATTCGCAGTCCGGCATGTGGGTCTTCTCCCGCCACATCCTTCCCCTGATGAAGCTGGAAAGCGACGGGATGGCGTTCAGCGAAGAGATCAAGGTTGAGGCCATCCGCAACCGGAGAATGCGCTTCCGGGAGATCATCATCAACTACTCCTCGCGGGTGGGCGAGAAGAAGCTGCGGCCGTGGCGGGATGGCGCCAGTAATCTGCTGTGGTTATTCAAGAAGAGGTTCTTCCGATGAGCAGTCAGCGTACCGTGGCGATCGTTCCCAACCGGAACGGAGCCGGCCGCCTGGAGCGCTGTCTTGCTACGCTGTCGGCGCAGCGAGGCGCTGCGCTGGAAGTGGTCGTGCCGGAAGTGGTCGTGATCGACAATGCTTCCTCCGACGGCTCAGCCGAAGCAGCCGCCCGTGCCGGCGCGCGGGTTCTCCGCTTTTCGGAGAACCGCGGCTTCGCAGCCGCGGTTAATCACGGTGTGGCCGAGAGCGACTCGGAATTCGTGGCGCTCGTGAATAACGATGTCGAACTGGAGCCGGACTGGCTGAGCTGCCTTCTGGCCGCAATGAGGAAGCACCCGGAGTGCGGCATGGTCACCGGCCGGACCCTGCAGCGCCACAGCCGCGACAGCAACCCCACGCTGGATGGAACCGGCGACGCGCTGTCGCTGGGCCTGGCCGCCGTGCGATTGGGGTTCGGGTGTCCCGACGGCTCGGCGTACCGCCAGGAGCGCCCGGTGCTGGCCGTTTCTGGCGCCGCCTCGCTGATTCGTCGCGAGGTCTTCCGGCGCATTGGCGGGTTTGAAGAAGCCTTTTTCGCTTACCTGGAGGACGTGGACTTTTGCCTGCGCGCGCAGTTGGCTGGTTTCCGGGCACGGTACGTCCCGGAAGCCGTGGCCTGGCACGAAGGCAGTGCTACCACAGCGACCCCGGCGCGCGTTCCTGTTCGAGTTGCCCCAGACCTGCATCCGCAGGTGGCCACCTGGCTGACGGCGCATCAGCTCTTGTTGGCCGCACGCTACAGCCGTTGGGGGACGCTGCGTGTCTTGTTGCCGCGTGTCGCTTTGGTGCAGGTTCTGTGGGCGCTGCGCTTGGTGCGTGCCGGCCGGCTGTTCGCCTGGCTGCGCGGTCTTGCTCTGGCCGCCGCCAGCGGGCGGCGCCTCCGGCGTTGGACCTTCCCTCCCGAAGCGGAGCCACAGAAAATGCTCGCACTGCTGCGCGCTTCAGAAACCCAGATTTACGCCGACCGCGCCGGCCGCGACACCTTCTGGCGCCGCTACTTCCGACTGTTTCCCCCGCCGCCGGGCGAAGCCGGTTTCCAGGACCTTGGGCCGGGCCGCGCCGGGGGTTGCCGTGCCGAACCGAGTGCCGCAAGCCGGCGCTACGCTGGCCCTTGAGCACTGGAACGCCCGTGGCGGTATCTGTCGTCGTTGTCAGCTACAATTCTGCTCAGTACCTGCCGGTGTGCCTGGATTCGCTGCGCGGGACAGGCGCGGAAATCATCGTCGTGGATAACGCGTCGGCGGACGAGTCGGCTGCGGTGGCCCGGCAGCACGGGGCCAGGGTGATCGCGAACTCGGAGAACCTAGGTCTGGCCGCAGCGGCCAACCAGGGCGCCCGTGCCTCGACGGCGGAGTTTCTACTGTTTCTCAACCCGGACACGGTGCTGCTGGATGGATTCCCGGAGTTGGCGCGCGCGATGGTTCAGAAGCCCGAGGCCGGGGCGGTTGCTGGGCTGCTGCTCGATGACTCCGGGCAGCCTCAGGTGGGTTTCAACGTACGCCGTCTTCCCAGTTTTGCGGCGCTCGCCTGCGAGGCGCTTCTGGTGAACCGGCTTTGGCCCCGCAATCCGGTAAACCGCCGGGATCGCTGCCTGGACGTGCCGCTGGATCGGCCGGGCGAAATCGAGCAACCTGCTGGCGCCTGCCTGCTGGTTCGCCGGCGCGCTCTGGAGCAGGTCGGCTACTGGGACGAGCATTTTTACCCGTTATGGTTCGAGGATGTGGACCTGTGCCTGAGGTTGCGCGGGGCCGGCTTCCGCATTCTGTTTTGCCCAACCTCCCGGTGGCGCCACCGAGGGGGGCATTCGCTGGCCAGCATCTCATTTGCCCGGAAGCAACTTTTTTGGTACCGTAATCTACTCTACTACGTGCACAAGCACATGAGTTCCGCCGCCGCGCTGGCCATGAGACTGCTGGTATGTGCCGGCGCTACCGCCCGTTTGACCGCGTCCTTGGTTCCGGGCGTTGTTCCGGGCGGCCAGCGCCGCTGGAGCGCTTACTGGGGGGTGGTGAAGTTGGCGCTCAGCAGACCGGCAAAGCCGCCGCCGCGCATGGTTTGAATGTCTTCACTGGTTAGCGTCACCCTGGTCACTTACAACAGCGGGCGCTACATCGGTCCCTGTCTGGAATCCGTCTTCACCCAGCAGCACCGCTCCCTCGAAGTGATTGTGGTGGACAACGCTTCGGAGGACACGACCCGCGAGGTGCTGGCTCACTACGCCAATCGCGTCCGGATCGTCTGGAACCCTGAGAACATTGGCTTTGCTGCCGCCCAGAACCAGGCGATCGCCGTCAGTGCGGGTAGTTGGGTGCTGGTGCTCAACCCCGACGCCGTGTTGGCCCCAGGCTTTGTGGCTACGCTGGTTGAGGCCGCCGAAGCACATGCCGACTCACGCCTGGGGGCACTGTGCGGCAAGCTGCTGGCCATGGAGCCAGGCCTGAGCCTTTCTTCCAATAGGCAGGTGGACTCGACGGGGATCTTCTTCACCCCGACGTTGCGCCACTTTGACCGTGGCGCCGGTGAGCCGGACAACGGCAACTACGAGAAAATTGAGTATGTTTTCGGGGCCACGGCGGCAGCCGCTCTCTACCGGCGCGAGATGATTGAAGACGTCAGCGTGGAGGGAGAATTCTTTGATTCGGACTTCTTCACCTACCGCGAGGACGCCGATGTGGCCTGGCGCGCCCAACTGCTGGATTGGAAGTGCCTCTACGTGCCCGGCGCACTGGGCTACCATGCCCGGACCGTGCACCCCTGGAACCGGGCCAAGGTGGCACCGCTAATCAACATGCACTCGGTGAAGAACCGGTTCTTGATGCGGCTGAAGAACGTGGGTGCCTCCCTCTACCTGCGCAACCTGGTTCCCGTCACCGTGCGGGATTTGGGGGTGCTGGGCTACTGCCTGCTGGTGGAACACAGTTCGTTGCGGGCCTTCTGGTTGCTCGGGCGTGCCTGGTCGCGCGCCTGGCGCAAGCGGCGCTGGATTCAGCAACGACGGCGCGTGATCGACCGCAAGCTGGCGCGCTGGTTCCGATTCCGTCCGGTTTCCTTTCCCATGCCGGAGCAGGTCGTTTCGGTCCCCGCCGGTTCCAACCAACGACTGGGTGTTTCTAGCTCCTATCGTGGCTGACCAGCCCCTGCCGGGGCTGACCAGCTCCTGTCGGGGTGCATGGCCGACGTGGCTTGATGAATATTGCCATTCTGGGAACCCGGGGCATCCCGGCCGCTTACGGCGGATTCGAAACGTTCGCGGAAGAGCTGGCGGCCCGCCTGACTGCGCGTGGCCACCGCGTCTGGGTCTATGGCCGGCCGCGCCGGGTTGGCTTCCGGCCCGCGGGAACGACCCAATATCGCGGCGCCCACCTGGTTCTGCTGCCCTCCATCCCCCACAAGTATCTGGAGACGGTCAGCCATACCTTTCTCTCGGTGCTGCACCTGCTGTGGCGCTTGCCTGCAATGGATGTGGCTCTGGTTTGCAACGCCGCGAACAGCATCTTTTCCTGGCCGCCTCGCCTGGCCGGTGTGAGAACGGTATTGAACGTGGATGGAATGGAGCGCCTTCGCCGCAAGTGGAACGTGCTGGGCCGTTCGTATTATCAGGTCTCGGAATGGCTGGCCACCTGGTTGCCCACCGCGGTGGTCACCGATTCCCAAACCGTCCAGCGCTATTACTTGGACCGCTACGGAAAGAGCTCGCGGTTCATTGCCTACGGCGCAACCCCGCCGGGAGAAGCTGCGACCGATCAGCTAACCCAATTGGGGCTTGAGCCGGGCAACTACCTGCTCTACGTCAGCCGCCTGGAGCCGGAAAATAACGCCTTGCTGGTGGTGCAGGCCTTCGAAAAGGTCTCCAGCTCCGTGCGGCTGGCTGTGGTCGGTGATGCGCCTTATGCTGCCGCCTACATCCGCCAGGTCCGCCAGACGCGCGATCCGCGCATTGTGTTCCCAGGCGCCATCTTTGGCGAAGGTTACCGGCAGTTGCGCGCTCACGCTCTGCTGTACGTCCATGCCACCGAAGTCGGTGGCACGCACCCCGCGCTGATCGAGGCTATGGCTGCTGGCCGGCCTGTGCTCTACTTGGACACCCCCGAAAACCAAGAAGCAGCGGGCGAAGCCGGCCTTCCCTGCGAGCATTCGCCCGAGGACCTGGCCGAGAAGATTCGCTACCTGCTGACCCGCCCGGACGAGCGGCAACGCCTGGGCGAGCTGGCCCGCGAGCGTGCGCGGCGACTGTATGATTGGGAGGAAGTCACCACCGCCTACGAGCAGTTGTTCCGGGAATTGCTCAATAGCTAGGGCAAGGTAGGCGTTGGCCCCCAGGTACGGCTATCTGAGACCATCCTGTAAGTTTCAGAAAGTTGCTTTGGCTGCGATCCCGATCCCGGACTCCCCGATAGGTGAGTTCAAAGGTGATTCCCAGTACTCCGCAGGTCGGGCACATCCCTTGTTAGCCGATACTAGTGACGCCCGGCATGGCCGTCAGGTTCCCGTTCAGGTCGTAGCTGTAGCCGGCGGTGGTGATGCGGTTGGTGGACTCGCCGTAGCTGAGGCTGATTTCGGGCGGGGTGCCTGAAGAGCCGGGCACCTTGCTCTGGCTGAGCCGCTTGCCGAATTCGGCATAAACTCAATGCTCGTTTCTGTGCTCTACTTGCAAATGCTAGGAAATTTCCTGTGTGTACGCGGCGCGTCATCCAAGTAGTGTACGAGAACCTGGCCTGGCCAATCTTCCCATATTTCCACCTCTGAAGGGGAAGTGAACACTACTCCCGGATTTGCAGTTCGCTTCGAACCCTCGAAGTGCAGATCATACTTAAACCGAATTGCAAAGCACCTCCGCTCACTGCTCGGAGGATACCTCCATTGGCGAACTGCTTCTAAGAGCGGAACAGTGAATACACTCGTGTCACTCATTGGGGAAGGAAGCTTCTCTTCAAGGAGTGAGGCAGATTCCACTTCACCTTGAGTGGTCACTCGAATCTCGACAATGAAGATTCCCCCTGAACCTGTGGCTTTCATGACCGGGGGATAAGCCGGAAATACAGCCCTTATGGACGTTGGCGCCGGGTTAGTTTGGATATCCGCAGATAACAATCCTAGGAACAGTGCACAGACAATCGCAGTTACCATGGCAGACTCCTACTGTTTACAATTCTCTCTCAAGCCATTAGAAAGATAGATGCTGGCGGCATTGGTCGCGTCTTGACCGTTAGGCATTCGTCCTACTTAAGCCTTCGACAAACCCGAAGAGCTGAGATTCGGCGGCGCGAAGGGCGCCTTCATTCCCGTGCTTCCAGTCGCGGAAGGCGTAATAGAAACCGATGTGGCGCGTGCGGGGGAAGCGCCCGAACAGAATGGCCATGGGGTTGAAGTTCACATCCGGGGCCCAGTGGCGGAACACCCGCGCTGCAAACGGTTGCGTGTGCCTCCAAGCGGCACGGTCGGACCAGTTCAAGACCATCGCGTGGTCTCTTAGCAGCGGCAGCCAGTTCGTCTCGATGTACGCCTGCCATACCGGGCTGCGAGAGTAAACCAGGAGGATACGCCGTCCGCGAACGGCCCAGCGTAACTCGACAACGAAACGTAGAATTAGCCGATATGTCAAATAAAACGGAACGAAGACCACCACGACCAACAGGACGTAAAGCAGAAGAGGAACTAAGAGGGCAATGAACAGGATTTTGCGGATCCTTCCCGGCTTCTTTCCCCTTGTCTGATTGCTCACTCGAACTACCTAGCTCCAGATTTCTGCTGGCCTGGATAAGGCCGGTCCCGGTCAGCCTACGACAAAAACCACCAGACGGCGGACTGGCGCGGAAACCGCATTGTTTTTCCCAGGTCGGCTAGTCATTCTCGTTTGGCCACTTCCAAGCCTCACACTGTACAATCACTGAATTAGCCAATTCAATGGTGACAGGATCAGCCCCAGAAGTCTCCGTGATCGTAGCGAACTGGAACCGGCGTGACCTGCTGCGCGCGTGCCTGCTTTCACTGCGAGCCCAAACCTTCCGCAGCTTCGAGCTGATTGTCGTGGACAATGGTTCGGAGGACAGCTCTCCGACCATGGTGCTCGAAGAGTTCCCCGAAGTCGTGCTCATCCGCAACACCGAGAACCGTGGGTTCTGTGCCGCCAACAACCAGGGCATCCTCCAGTCGCGCGGTCGCTACATTGCCCTGCTGAACAATGATGCCGAGGCCGAACCTCGCTGGCTGGAAGAGTTGCTCAGCGGCTTGCGCGCCGGGCAGGACGTCGGCATGTGCGCCTCGAAGATCCTGTTCTACGAGACCCGCGATGTCATAGACAAGGTCGGCCACCTGATCTATCCCGACGGGCAGAACCGGGGCCGGGGTTGTGGCGAGCCGGACCGCGGCCAGTACGATCGCCCGGAAGAGGTGCTGCTGCCGGACGGATGCGCTGCTCTCTACGACCGGCGAGTGTTTGAAAGCGCCGGCATGTTCGACGAAGACTTTTTTGCCTACGGCGACGACGCCGAACTGGGGTTGCGCGCGCGGCTGGCCGGCTGGCGCTGCATGTACGTGCCTACGGGAATCGTTTACCATCATCACTCCTCGACGCTGGGCCGCTTCTCCGAGCGCCGGCTGGTGCTGGTGGAACGCAACCGGGTGTGGCTGGCCGTGAAGCTGTTTCCCTGGCGCTTGCTCCTGCTGAACCCTTTTTACACCGTCGCCCGACTGGCGGCCAACGCACTGGCCGCCGTGCGAGGCCGCGGGGAGGCAGGACAGTTCACCAGACAGCGCGGCTGGTGGCCGTTGTTGCGCTGCCTGCTGCGGGCCTACGGGCAGGCGCTGGCGGGGCTACCCGGCGCGTGGCGCAAGCGCCGCCGGGTTCGCCACGGGCGTAAGCTCTCGGACCGCGAGTTTCTGCAACTGCTTCGGCGTTTCCGAATCAGTGCGCGCGAGCTGGCCTTTCAGACCGCGCAGCATCACGAGTCAGCCGGACCGGCGGAGGCGGCATGAGCGATACCTCCGCCTGCCCCTTGTGCGGAACCGACCAGGCGCGGCCTCGCTACCGCTGCTCCGACCGCCTGTTTCGCACCACGGAAAAGCAATTCACGGTGGCCGAGTGCGGTAGCTGCGGCGTTCTTTATCTGTCGCCGCAGCCGTCTCGGGAGGAACTGGACCGTTTCTACCCCGAAAGCTACTGGTGGGGGGCAGCGCGGCAAGGAGGCGTCGCCCGGAGCCTGGAGAGGGTCTACCGCAGCACGGTGCTGCGCGACCATGTGGCTTTTGTCACCCGCGCCGTGGGGCCGCCCCCGGCGCGCATCCTGGATGTCGGCTGCGGCACCGGAGACCTGATGGCCGCCCTGCGGCAGCGGGGGTATTCTTGCATGGGGATGGATCATTCCCTGCCGGCGCTGGCGGCCGCGCACGCCCAGGGCGTGGCGGCGCTTTCGGCCGATTACCGCGCCGCTCCGCTGCCGTCGGAAAGCTTTGACGCGGTGAGCATGTTCCACTTTTTGGAGCATGTGCCTGACCCGGCCTGCGCGCTGCGCTTCGCCCACCAGGTCCTGCGGCCGTCGGGACGGTTGATCGTGCAGGTGCCCAACGCGGCAAGCTGGCAAGCCGCGGCGCTGGGGGCGCGTTGGAGTGGCTTGGACGTGCCACGGCACCTGGTCGACTTCCGCCGCTGCGACCTGGAGCGATTGGTGGAGCAATCTGGATTCAGAATTGGCAGCGCAAAACACTTCTCCCTGCGCGATAATCCTGCCGCGCTGGCCACCAGCCTGTCGCCGGGCCTGGACCCGATGGGGCGGCTGGTGCGCCGCAGGGAAGGGGTGGGGCAGCGGCTGGCGCTGGATCTGGCCTACTTCGCGCTGGTACTGGCGGCCCTGCCCTGGGCTGTCGCCGAGGCCGTGGCCGGGCGCGGCGCCACAATCATGTTGGAGGCTCAGAAGTGCTAACTCGGCATGCTGGAGGCGCAAAAAGTGCTAGACGCGCGCGTGCGCCGCGCCGCTGAGCGCCTCTTGCCTCGCTTCCTGCTGCGCGCCCTCGACCCGTTCGAGGGCCGCGCTGAGGAAGCAGTGGCTGCCTTCGCGGCGTCGCTCCCGGCAGATTCCCGGGTGCTCGATGCAGGCGCGGGCCAGTGCCGCTACGCCCCACTGTTTGCCCGGCATCGCTACGTGGCGCTGGACAATACCGTCGGAGACGTTTCCTGGGACTACTCGCGGCTCCACCTGCTCGGGGACCTGGAGCAATTGCCGCTGGAGACGGCAGCCTTCGACGCCGCCATCAGCGTGGTGGTGCTGGAGCACACGCGCGAGCCTCAGCGCGTACTGCGGGAGACGGCGCGCGTGCTGCGCCCGGGCGGGCGGCTTCTGCTTGTGGTGCCCCAGGAATGGGAGGTGCATCAGGCCCCCCACGACTACTTCCGCTTCACCCGCTATGGGGTGGAGCATCTGCTGGAGGGCGCGGGCTTGCGGGTGCGCAAGCTCGAAGCGGTTGGCGGCTTCTTCTGGCTGATGGCCCGCCGCTCCGTGAACCTGCTCAGTTTCTTTCAGGGTGGGCTGAAGTGGCCGCTATTCGTGCTGCTGGCGCCGCTGTTCGGGTTTCTGATTCCTCTGCTGTTCTACTTTTCCGACGCGCTCGACCGCCGGCGCGACTTCACTCTCGGCTACATCTGCGAAGCGGAAAAGGCCAGCGCCCCACCTCCCTAGGTTGGTGAGAGATTAGCCTACGCGCGCAATTACGGGAAAAGAGGGGAAGTCTGACTCTGCGCTGGATCTCATGTCGGCAGACATCTCAGCGGGGCGTGCCGAGGGCGGAAATCTTGAGCTGCAACTGCTGGCGCGCGCGCGGGTCGGTGGTGCGAGCCAGCGCCTGCCGGTAGTGGTCCAACGCTTCGGTAAAGTTGCGCCGGCCGGCGTAGAGGTCGCCCAGCGCCTCCAAGGCGCGCGGCGTCGCAGGGTCGGTGGAGACGGCGGCCAGCAGTTCATTTTCGGCTTCGGCCTCGCGCCCCGCCGCCAGCAACAGCGTGCCCAGCTCTTCGTGGACAGCCGAATTGCTCGAATCAATCTTCAGAGCGGCTCGCAGTTCCTGCTCGGCCTTCTCAATCCGGCCGCTGCGCCGGTAGAGTCGGGCCAGGTTCAGACGCGGGGCCACTTGGCGCGGGTCCGCCCGGACCGCTTTGCGGTAGTGCTTCTCGGCTTCCTTCGGACGCCGTCCCATTTCAAAAAGGACCGCCAAGTTGTGGTTGGTGACTGGCCCGTCGGGATCCAGTTCCTGCGCGTGCTGCAATTCCCGACGCGCCTCGCGGGCCTTCCCGGCTTGCAAGTAAAGCACTCCAAGGTTCACGTGCAGGAAAGCCAGCTTCGGCGCATACAGGGTGGCGACCACCCACTCCCGCTCGGCGGATTCATACTCGCGGAGGGCGAAGTACGCCAGAGCCAGGTTGTGGCGGACGTAGATCCAGTGGGGAGCGCGCTGGATGGCCATCTGAAAATAGGGCACCGAGTCCTGGGGCCGCTGCTCCATCAGGTAGGTGATACCGAGGCCGTTGTAGCCATAGGGCACTGTGGAGTCCAGCGCAATGGATTGCCGTAGAAGGGGTCGGGCTTCCCGCCACAGCCCCCTCGCCAGCAGAGCGCGGCCACGGCAGAACTGGTAGCGAGCGCGCAACACCCCCTGGTCCGGCTCCAGTTCCGACGCCCGTTCAAAGAAGCGCGCAGCGCGCTCAAACTCCTCGGCGCTGAGGTCGGCTTCCAGCAGATCGGTGGGTCCGGTGGGACGCGGGTCCCGCGTCTCCATGTAGGCGCGCAGCGTCTTCTCCCCGGCTTCCCTCAACGCCGCGACCAACTTCTGGCGGGCGGCGATCTTGTCTGCCTCCGGCAGGTTCGACTCTTGCAGCCGCGAGTGGATTTCCCAGGCGCTCGATCCGGCCGGCTCCAGGAGCCGCTTCTGTTCCAGGGCTCGTTCCAGGGCGGACACCAGCCCTGAAGCGGTTTGCGCAAAGGGAAAGTGCGGGAACCCCACCAACACCAGCAGCAGGGGAAGCAACCGGGCCAAAGCGCAGCTAGTCTAGGTCAGCACTCCCCTTGGGGCAAGCACAATGATGGGAGGAGCAGGGGCTTGTTCGTCGGTGCAGAGGTTCAGGCTAAGGAGCGGTGGGCTGCCGCATTCCCTCCCAGCGCTTCACGATTCCGACGTCGAGGCCAAACAGGTCGAGCACGCGCCCCACGGTGTGGTTGACGATGTCGTCCACCGACTGCGGATGGTTGTAAAAGGCAGGTACCGGAGGGGCGACGATGGCGCCCATCTGGGTCACGGTTTCCAGGTTGCGGATGTGGGTCAAGGTCAATGGCGCCTCACGCACCAGCAGGACCAGGCGTCGCCGTTCTTTCAGCGTCACGTCGGCCGCCCGCGCCAGCAGGTTGTCGCACACCCCGGTAGCCACCGAAGCCAGGGTCTTGACTGAGCAAGGCGCGATGACCATACCCTCGGTCCGGAAGGAGCCGCTGGACAGCTCCGCGGCAATGTCCTGCACCGGGTACCAGCTGTCGGCCAGGGTCCGGACGCGCTCCACTGTGTAGGAAGTCTCCCAGGCGATGGTGCGTTCGGCGGCCCGTGAAATCAGCAGGTGGGTTTCCACACTGCGCTCGTTGCGCAGCACCTCCAGCAGGCGCACCCCATAGATGGCACCGCTAGCCCCCGAGATTCCGACGATCAGGCGCACCAGCGGATTATACCGCTCCCGATATCGGATTTCGGTGTCGGATTTCGGCGTCGGGTTTCGGCAGCCAATGAAGCAACGGGGCGCGCGCTTAACCCTTGCGCAAGGGTGTTCAAGGCTCCCGGCCGGGAATGCGGGGCGTCGGTGGTAAAATCGCGGGGTGCCTTCGCCGGTCTTTTCTTGCTTTAAATGCGGGGAGGCCATTCCGCTCTCATCGGGGAGCAAGGTGGGACCCCGGGAAGTCTGCCCCAACTGCTCGGCCGACCTGCATTGTTGCCTGAACTGCGGCTTCTACGACGCCCATGTCCACAACGAGTGCCGCGAAACGCAGGCCGAATGGGTGCGCTACAAGGAAGAAGCCAACTACTGCGACTATTTCCGGCCCCTGCTAGCGGAGGGCCGCGGGGCAAGGGGTAAAGCCGGCTCCTCCGCGGACGAAACCCGCAAGAAATTCGACAACCTGTTCAAGATCTGAGTTCGCAGGCCGTGTAAGATGCCCCTTATGGATAAGCAGCCGGGCTTTGTTTGTCGCCTCCTCAGCGTAGGGGTGGCAGTCGTGCTGGTGGGCTCTGCAAGCTGGGCGCAGTCGTTAGGCGATGCGGCGCGCCGCAACCGCGCCCAGAAAAGGACCCGGCCCAAAGCCACTCGCATCTATACCAACAATGACCTGCCACGCGTCGGTGGCCTGACAACCACCGGCACGGAAGCGAAGAGCCACGTTCATCTGGCCGAGACGGTCGAGGGGAAGCCTGGACCGTCGCTGGTGCCCTTTGTGCCTTCGCCACTCATGTTGGTCGAGCGAATGCTGCAGCTGGCCGAAGTCGGGCCCCTGGATACCGTCTATGACATGGGTTCCGGCGATGGTCGCATTCCCATCATGGCCGCGCGGAAATTCGGCGCCAATGCCGTTGGCGTGGAACTGGACGAAAGCTTGTACAAGCAGAGCCTGGCCCGCGTCAACGAGTTGAATCTTCAGGACAAGGTGAGGGTGGTTCACGGCGACATGCTGCAAGTCGATTTGAGCCCGGCCACCGTGGTGACCCTCTACCTGCTGCCCGCCGCCAACGTAAAACTGCGGCCGAGAATGGAGAAGTACTTGAAGAAGGGGGCGCGGGTCGTTGCCCACGACTTTGAAGTGCCCGGCTGGGAGCCGTACCAGGTCGAAAACGTGATCGAGGAGGACAACAACCGCCGGCACGTGCTTTACCTTTACCAGCGGTAGACGGTAATCCTCGCGCGCCCACATTGCGCCATTCGGGTCTCGACGGCTTTCCGCATGAACCTCTCTCCCCCATGATCTCCGCTGCAGCAGAAATTTAATCTGAATCTTTGACCACCGAACTCGCATCTCACCAGCAAGGGTGGCATTTGTGCTGCTGTGCTGCTGGTGGTGCTTTTTTGCAGGACTGCTGATATAATGAGTCACAAAGTTTCTAGTTCAGCAGCGAGGTGGGTAAATGGCTGAGCGAATCGAGAACCATCTTTTTGCAGGGTTGTCAGCGGTGGAAGCCGAGCGCCTTTTGCAGGTTTCCCGGCTGCGTAAATATTCCGCCGGCGAGTCCGTCTATCGGGCAGGCGAACCGGGTGCGGAATTGCTCCTGCTGCTCCAGGGGGCGGTTAAGGTCTGGGTTCCTGGGCCGCGCCCGCTCATTCTGGAAATTGTGCTGCCGGAGGAAGTGTTCGGCGAATTCTTCCTCGGCGGCTCGGGCCGTCGGGAGGAGCAGGCGGAGGCGCTGGAGCCGACTGTGGTGCGTGCCTTTCCCTTCGAACAACTACTCGCCAGCAACTCCAACGGCGCCCAGCCCAGCCTGGGCCGGCGGCTGCTGGGCCTGTACTGCCGGCGCGCCGCCCAGGCCCGCCGTCTCTGGTACAGCGTCGTGAACGAGGATGTGCCACAGCGAGTGGCCCGCCGTCTGGTGGAACTGCTGCGTCACGTGCCGGACGGGCCCGGCATGGCCACTGTTCCGGTGCGCCTGCGGCAGGAGGATTTGGCCTACCTGGTGGGTTCCACCCGGACCACGGTTTCGGAAATCCTCAACGACTTCCAGCGCCGCGGCTTGGTGGAGCTGAAGCGCGCCTGCTGCCGGGTCGATCGCCACAGGATCCAGCGGACGCTCTGGCCTGCACGGGCTGTCGGCTAGGGCGGTTTCCTCACCCATTGCAAGCCCGGCGGGCGTCGCAGCGTTCGTGCGCCTGTGGCGCGCCGACGGCGTCCCGGGCCATTCCTACTCCAGTGGTACGCCATCCTGTAAGCTTCACAGCAAGACCCAGGTCGCAGGTGTCGCGCGCGCGCCGCACGGGGGACTTTGACGCCAACCAGCCGTGGCGGGTAAGCTGGAAGCTATGGCGGGTAAGCTGGAAGCTGTGGACGGCGTACTGGTGCTCGACAAGCCGACCGACATCACTTCGCACGATGTGGTGCTCCAGGCCCGGCGGATCCTTGCGATGAAACGCGTCGGGCACCTGGGGACGCTGGACCCCATCGCCACCGGCGTATTACCGCTGGTGGTGGGCCGCGCCACCCGACTGGCGAAGTTCTACCGCGACCGCGACAAACTCTACGAAGGCTGGATGCGGCTGGGTTTTGCTACCGATACCTACGACCGTACTGGCGCCCCAACCACCTCCGAGGTGACGCCGGAGGTTTCCACTGAGGAGCTGGAGGTCGTCTTTGGCGAGTTCACAGGCGAATACGAGCAGCCGCCGCCGCCGGTCTCAGCCAAGAAGGTGGGCGGCGTGAAGGCCTACGAGCTGGCCCGCCGGCGCCAGCAGGTGGAGTTGGCGCCGGTGCAAGTGCAGATCAAGGAGCTAACGCTGCTGGCCTGGGAGCCGCCGCTGCTGCGCTTCCGCGTCCTATGCTCGGGCGGAGCTTATGTGCGCTCTCTGGTGCACGACATCGGGCGCCGGCTCCGCTGCGGGGCGCACGTGACCGAACTGCGCCGCCTGGCGTCGGGCGAGTTCACAGAGAAGGAGGCACGCACGCTGGAGCAGCTGCGCCAGTTGCGGGCTGAGCAGCGCGCCGCCGAGGCGCTGCTGCCCTCCGAATCGCTGCTGCCGGAATTTCCCGCCTACAAGCTGCCGCCGGCGGTGGTGGCGGCCGTGCTGCACGGCCGCGACTTCCGCACCTCCCCCCCGCTTACCTGGCCGCGCATCAAGGTACTGGCTCCGGACGGCCGGCTGCTGGCCATCGCCGAGCGCGGCACGGCGGGCTTCTACCACCCCTCGATTGTGTTGTAGCTGGGTGTGCTGTAAGGCGGTGTGCTGTAGTCGGGCACTGCCAAGCCACCTTCGTGTCTTGCCAGTGAGATTTGCGTCTGGCCCGTGATTCACCGCAGACTGGATGGGGGAGTTGCTTTTCAGCGCAGGATTCCCTGCGAGGTGTCCATCAGCCGAGCCATGGGGTGGTCGAAGTCGGGCGTCTCCAGCAGTTCGACTTGCCACCGACCGTCGCGTTTGACCAGTACGGCGTGTCCTTCGTACTGCTCGTTCGGCACGGGAGCTATGGAAAGCAAAGCCCTCGCGGGGGGAGTCACCTCGGTCCAGTGGTAACGGAAACGCACGTCGCGCCGCCCTTCACGGTCCTGAAAGCCTTCCAGGTTGCTGATCACCCGGCGCCCGGCCGCAACCACGGAGGCAATCTCAGTGGGGGTTTCGGCGAAATAGGGGCGCCCTTTTTCCGCCAGTGCCATCCCTTCGTGAGTCCACTCCCAAAATCCAGCCTGCACACCTCGTCCTAAAAACCCCAGCGGGTCATATTTGATTGTGCGGGAGAACTGGAGCGGGAATTCCGGCAGTCGGAAGGGCTCAAAGCTTTCGATCGCCCCCCGGATCTCGCGCTCGCTCCTGCCGGTCAGGAGCACCCAGGGAAGAAAAATCAGCGCCACCGCCAGCCCCAGCAATTGCGGGAGTCCCAGAGGCAGGCGGCGCAGCGGGTTCAGGTGGGCCACAATTCAGGGATACTGCATGGGATGAACAGTGAATGAAGTAAGTCGATCAGACGAGCAAGAAGGAAGAACAAAAACCGCAGAAATCCTTTCCTTCATTCCGGATTCTTCACTCCCAATGCCAAGCTGTTTTACGCGGCTTTCTTTGGGCGTGGCTTCGGGGTCGGGTTTTTCAAGACCTCCAGTGCTCGCTTCAGCACCGTATCTTCCGGCGTGGGTTCTTGTTCGGGTTTCCGCTCCTCATCCAGCCAGCGGCTCTCCTCCAGCAGCGCGTCGGGGACCACCACGCTGGGGGTGACCCCGTGGTCCTCAATGGCCTTCCCACCGGGAGCGTGGTACTTGGCTACCGAGAGGATCAAGGCGGCTCCATCGTCCAACGGGATCACCCGCTGAACGGAGCCCACCCCGTAGGTTTTTTCCCCGACCACGTCGCCACGCCCGTTTTCCAGAATCGCTGAGGCCACCACCTCCGCGGCGCCCGCAGTGGCTCGGTTTACCAAGACCACCACCGGCAGCTTCAGAACGGCTTTGGAGGGTTCTGCAGTAAAGGTCTGGCGAGGATACTTCTGGCCTTCCAGGTAGGTAATCACTCCGTGGTCCAGAAACAGGTCGGCAACAGCAATTCCTTCGCTGACCTCTCCTTGGGCGGTGCCCCGGAGGTCCAGAACCAGTCGACGCGCCCCGCTGTGGATCAACTGGCGCGCGTGGCTAGCAATCTGGTTGCTTTCGTCCTTGCGGAAGCCCTCCACCTGGAGATAGCCGATGCCTGGTTCCAGAGTCTTGTAGGTGACCGACGGAAGCGTCACTTCCTCACGCTGGAGCGTCATCTTTTGCGGCTTTCCGCGGCGGACGCGCACTACGGAAAGGTTGACCACCGTGCCCGGTTCTCCGGCGAGAGTCCTCGCAATCTCTTCGCGCGACATTCCCCGCGTGGAAGTGTCGTTCACTCTTTCAATAATGTCCCCGGACTGCAGGCCGGCCCCCGCGCCCGGCCCGTCACGAATGACGCTGACAATGGCTGCGTAGCCGAATTTTTTGGAAACAATCAGCCCCAGGCTTCCTTTGTCGCTCGCCTGACGCCTTTGATATTTCAGGTACTCCTCGGGGCTCAAATAACTGCTGGACGGATCCAGCGACTCCAGCAAGCCGTGCAGGGCTCCCTTGGTGACGCTGTTCAGATCCGGCTCTTGCACGTAGTCGGTGCGAATTCTTGACAGGACCTCGCTGTAAACTGCCAGCTGGCGGTACGCACCGTCTGAAGGAACGGTCTTTCCGAGCACCCCTCCAATCACGATCAGCACCGCCAGTACAGTGCTCGACCACACGATCGCTCTTCTGGCCTGACGATTCATCTTCTGGAACTTTCTCTGGTGGATGCGATGGGCGCTCTCCCGAACCCAAGTATAACATGCCTGCTAGGCGCGGTGAGGATTTCGGCCGGTAGCTGCATCACCCGTCGTGAGGCAGGTCTGGGAGATGCGGTCATGCCAGGTGAGCCCGTCTTCGTCGACAGCCGCCCACAAGAACCCCATGCCCAGGCTGGCTACGCTGGCCAGCAGGCCCAGCAGGCGCGCAAGGCGCAGCTCGCGTCGTGCGGGAAGCCCATCCAGGTCTACCAGCCGGAGACCGAGCCGGCGCATACCGGGCGTCGTCGCTGAGAAATAAAAGAACAGAGCCATGTAGCTGAACGCCAGTACGGCCAGGCCGGTCGCCAGGGCGATCAAGGCGACATGCTGCAGCGGGAGTTTCCCCCCCAGCAAGGTGTAGACGGCAATGAACAAGGCGTAGCCGCAGATCAGTACGGCAGCATCGGTCGCCGCGGCCAGTATTCGGGCAGAAAGCGGCGCCACGGAGAATTTCGCCGTTTCCGACCGGGATGAAGGTGGTTCCGGAAACGTCAACGACCCCTGAGATAGAGAAGAAACCGGCGGCCGGGAACCGTGGGTCGGCGGGGCACCCGGCCTCAAAGAAGCATCCGATGCGGATCCTCGTTCAGAGTGCGACCGAGTCGTCCCCAACGGTTCTCCGGACCGCAGGGGTGAAGTCCGGGTGGCGCTGGCGCTGGCCTCAAACGGGATGACCCGTCGCAGCCGGGTGGGAGGGAAGCGCGAGGCGGGCGGGCCTGCGCCTTCAGGCACGGGCTCCCGGCTGTCGAAATTTAGTGGAAGGCTTTGCTGCGCTCGGCGCCGCTCCCGAAAACGTTCCAGGCGGTACGCGGCTTCCGCCCGCCACGGGTTGGTAGTTGCAGCTGACGCGCCTCGGGCTGAGCGCGACCCCGTTCCGGGAGAAGGTGGACCAAGGGGTCGTGCAGCAGACAGTCCGGCTTGCGCCGCTCCGTCCGCCGGGGCCTCGTTTGCGCTCAGCGGCCATTGGTCCGCAGCCGCAAACCGCCGGCCGCAGCGTTCGCAGCGGTATTCACTCTCGTCGCTCGGATAGCCGCAACAGGGACAATGAATCACTTTGAAAAAATCGCTTTCACTCACCGCCCTTTGAGAGCGGAGAAAGCTGCAGCTTGCGCCTCCCGCGTGGGCGATGTTAAGGTGTCGGTCACTGATGAGGGCCCACGGGAAGCTGGGCGAGTGCGCTACGCAATCCCGCTTTTGGTTTAGCACAGCGATTGTTGCCTGTCAGTTGCTTTTGGCCGGAAGTTGGACGGGTGTGCTTGCGCAGTCACCGGCCCCGGCCGCGCCCACGAGGGCGACCGAGCAGGCGCTCCCGCCACCGCCGGAAGCCTTCACCGCCCATGCCTCCGACCGCGAGCTGGTGCGCATCACTGCGGACCGGCAGGAAAAATCCGGAAATCTGTACCACCTGCGGGGAAATGTTGAAATCCTATTCCGGGATATGCGGCTGGCTGCCGATGAAGTGGACTATGACGAATCCACCGGCGACCTCCACGCCCGGGGCAAGGTGCGGTTCCAACAGGAGGCCAATCAGCAAGACATTCACGCCAGTGAGGCGCACTACAACCTCACGACCGAACTTGGGGAGTTTCACCAGGCGCGTGGTACCAGCGGCGCACCCCCGACCAGCCCGCAGGCTCGAGTGCTGACCACCACCAACCCCTACTACTTCGAGGCGCGCCGCGTCGAGAAGGTCGGAGAGAACACCTACATCCTCTACAACGGCTCACTGACTTCCTGCCTGCCGCCCGCCCCCATCTGGAACTTCACCGGCAGCCGGGCCAAGATCCGGCCTGGTGAAGATGTCGTCATCTACAACGGCTTCGTCAAAGTGCGGGACAAGGTTCCGGTCTTTTTCTCCCCCATTTTTTATCATTCTCTGAAGCGTATTCCGCGCCGTTCCGGTTTCTTGACGCCAAACATCGGCAACTCCTCGCGCAAAGGCTTAGTGCTGGGCGAATCCTTTTACTGGGCCATCAACCGCAGCGCCGACGCGGAGATAGGCGCGGAGTATTACAGTGAGCGGGGCTGGGCACAACGGGGCACTTTCCGGATGCGGCCCCACGAGGGGACCAACCTCACCGCCACCTATTTCGGAGTGGTGGACCGCGGGCTGAAGCTGTCCGACGGGACTCGGCTCCAGCAGGGCGGCCGCACGGTTCTGGTCAACGGTAGCAGCGAGCTGCCGCGCGGATTCCGGGCAGTGGCTGATTTCAATTACCTCAGCTCATTCCAGTTTCGGCAAGCCTTCACGGAAACCTATCTGGATGCGGTCAACACAGAGGTGAACAGCACAGCATTTGTCTCCAACAATTTCCGGGGATTCAGCTTCAACGCCGGAACATTTCGGTTCCAGAATTTCCAGCGTTTCACCGGGCGCCAGTTCGGCGACCGCATGGAGATCCGGACCCTGCCCGGGGTGGAATTCAACAGCCGGGAGCAGCCGCTGTTTGGCGCGAAATCACGAGGGCATCGCTGGCCGCTTTATTTTTCCTTTGACGCGGCCGCCTCAGCCCTCAGCCGTGTCGAACCGCTGGTGCAGAGTGGGGATGCCCGCAGGATCACCACCGGAGCGGTGCGCCGCTTCGATTTTTACCCCCGAATTTCCGCTCCGCTGAACTGGAAGGGGTTTCACCTGCTGACGTCTTACGGTGTTCGCGCAACCCACTATGACGCCCGCCTGCGCCAGGACGAGGTGTCGGACGACGGTTTTCAGCGCACCACCCAGGAACTCGAGCTAGACCTGCGTCCCCCTTCGCTCGAGCGGGTGTTCGCCTCGCCCTGGAGTTTCCTGGGCCAGCGGGTCAAGCATGTGATGGAACCACGGGTCCGCTTCCGCCTAACGGAAGGCGTCAACGAGTTCGACGACATCCTGCGCTTTGATGAGCGCGACCTGGTGGCCGACACGCGCGAGCTGGAGTACGGCCTCACCCACCGCCTGTTCGGCAAGCGCACCGACGGGCGGGTGCGCGAACTGCTCACCTGGGAGCTGAGGCAGCGTTATTTCTTCGACCCCACCTTTGGCGGCGCCCTGGTTCCCGGGCAGCGCAACGTGTTCCACTCTACGCTGAGACTGACCGGCTACACCTTCCTCGACGGCCGCCGACGCTTCTCTCCGGTGACCTCGCTGGTGCGGCTGAAGCCGTCATGGAATTTCGACACCGAACTGCGCGCCGACTTTGATCCCGACCGCGGCCGCTTCGTGAATACGGGCGTCACCGTGAGGCTGCGCAAGGGGAAAGTTTTCGGTTCCTTCAGTGACTTCTTGGTGAACAGCGTGCCGGAGCTGCAGATGGCTTCCAACCAACTCCGGGGAAGAGTCGGCTACGGCTTTCCGAACCGGCGCGGCTTCAACGTGGGTGGCACCTTTGTGTACGACCAACGACAGGAGCTGATCCCGTATTTCAGCGTGCAGGCCAACTACAACTTCGACTGCTGCGGGGTCAGCTTCGAATTCCGGCGCTTCCAGTTCGGGCGGGAGGTGCGTGACGAGCGGCAGTTTCGCATAGCGATCACCTTTGCCAACATCGGCAGCTTCGGCAATTTGAAGAAGCGGGAACGGATGTTCTAGGCCGAGCACACGGACACACGGTCGCACAAGCCACAGCCCCGCTCAGTTACAGGACCGGTTCTTCCCAGTTCTCAAGGGTTTTCTTCACGTGGGCCATGAACTGGTCGGCCAACACTCCGTCCACCACGCGGTGGTCGTAGCCGAGCGAAAGATAGACGATCGAGCGAATGGCAATGGCATCGTCAACCACCACCGGCGCCTTGTGAATGTGGCCCACGCCCAGGATGGCGACCTGGGGCTGGTTGATGATGGGAGTGCCGAACAATCCGCCCTGGCCGGGGTTGGTGATGGTAAAGGTGCCGTTCTGCACTTCGTCGGGTGTGAGCTTCTTGGCGCGGGCGCGGTCGGCCAGATCACGGATGGCTTTGGTCAACCCGAGAAAGTTCTTCTCCTCGGCGTTCTTAATGACAGGAACGATCAGGCCCCACTCGAGCACCACGGCGATGCCCAGGTTGATCTCCCTTTTGAGAATGATGCTCGTGCCCTCGAGCGAAGAGTTCACGTGGGGAAAGGCCTTCAGGGCCGTCACCGCAGCACGGGCAATGAAGGGCAGGTAGGTCAGCTTGACGCCGTTGCGCTGCTCGAACTCTCCCTTGGTCTTTTCACGAACACGAGCAACGCGGGTCATATCTACATCGAAGACGGTATGCACGTGCGGGGAAGTGCGCTTGCTCTCCACCATATGCGCGGCAATCTTCTGCCGCATGGTGGACATGGGCACCGCTTCTACCCGTGCGCCTGGCACCCGCGCCCCGGGCGCCGTCGGGACCGCGGGGGGAGCTGCGGCGGGAGTCGCAGCAGGCGGCGGAGCCGGGCGGGCAGGGACCACGCCAACCTTTCCGGCCTCGATGTGAGCCAGGATGTCTGCCTTAGTGATGCGCCCGCCCAGGCCGCTTCCGGGCACCTGACTGAGGTCCACACCGTGCTCAGCGGCCATGCGCCGCACCAACGGGGAGCTGCGCACCGCGCCGGCTTCCGCCGGCGGCTGGGGGCGACGCGGCATTTCCACCACCGGCTCCCGCTCGGCGGGGGCCGGCGGAGCAGCCGCTGCCGGCGGCGCTGGCGGTGGAGTTGATGGAGGTGGGGACGGCGGAGGCGCGGCTTTGGCCGGTTGGGAGGCGGCTTCGGCTTTGGCTGGCTGTGCCGCCGCCGCACCTGCTTCCTCGATTTCGGCTACGACGGTGTTGATCTGCACCGTCTCTCCCTCGGGCACCAGCACCCGGGATAGCACACCTGCGGCAGGGGAGGGAATTTCGGCGTCCACCTTATCGGTGGAGATTTCAAACAACGCCTCGTCGCGCTGCACCGGGTCCCCGGGCTTCTTCAGCCAGCGGGTAATGGTTCCTTCGAAGATGCTCTCCCCCATCTGGGGCATGATCACGTTTGTCGGCATGGCAATGTTTCCTGCTTTAGATTGGCCGTCAGTATATCGTAGCGAGAATTGAAAGCCAGCAACGATCCTGCTCAGCGATCGGCAGACAGTGCTTCCGCCCCGGCTGCGGGCCGTGGACTAAGGCCCGCCATACCTTGCGAAGCGTACTGCCGCTGGAATTCTCGCGCCACAACTTGCTTGACGGCCTGCATCGGGAGAGCTGCGCCCCGAACCTCAGCACCCAAAACCTCAGCAATGGACGTGACGCCGTACTGCCGAATCCCACAGGGCACAATGAACTGAAAATAGCGCAGCTCTGGGTCCACGTTGAGTGCGAATCCGTGCGAGGTGACCCAGCGGCTGATATGCACTCCGATGGCGGCAATCTTGCCCTCGCCCACCCAGACCCCGGTGAACCCTGAGCGGCGCTTGGCAGCAATGCCAAATTCGGCCAGCGCGGCAATCAGCGATCCCTCGAGCGATCGCACATACCAGACTACGTCCTTGCGGATGGCCCCCAGGTCGAGAATTGGGTAGCCGACTAACTGGCCCGGGCCATGGTAGGTGATGTCGCCGCCCCGGTTGGTGGTGTGCAGCTCCACCTCCGGCGGCAGAGACAGCAAGTGCTCGCGCCTGGCGGTGCGTCCTAGCGTGAAGACGTGGGGGTGCTCCAGCAACAGCAACGTGTCGGGGATTTCGCCCGCCCGCCGGCGCTCCACCAATCGGCGCTGCAGCTCGGCAGCCTCTGCGTAGCCGACGGTCCCCAGATCCTCTACGGTCATATGACGGGCATGGTCAGGAATTGATAGCCATCCGATAGACGGCGTTGCCGGCGTCGAACATGGCCTCGGCCAGTGTGGGGTGGGCGTGGACCGTGTACATGAACTCTTCCACAGTGGCTTCCAACTCCAGCGCCATCACTGCTTCGGCAATCATTTCCGTGGCTAGCGGGCCAATGATGTGAACCCCCAACACCTCGCCGTACTTCTCCTCGGCCACAATTTTCACAAAGCCGTCGTGCTGACCGAGGATAGAAGCGCGGCTGTTGGCCCCAAAGCTGAACTTGCCGGTCTTCACCTTGTAGCCACGCTCCCGTGCCTGAGCTTCGGTTAGCCCGACGCTGGCGACCTCCGGGTGGCAGTAAGTGCAGCCGGGGATGCGCTCCCGGTTCACCGGCTTGACCGGCTTGCCGGCTGCGTGGGTCACCGCCACGATGCCCTCCGCCGAGGCGGCGTGCGCCAGTTGTGGCAGCCCGGCCACGATGTCGCCGATGGCGTAGAGCCCCGGCTCCTCGGTCTGCTGGTATTGGTTGACGTGGACGAAGCCGCGTTCCACGCGGGCCCGCGTCTGTTCCAGGCCCATGTTCTCCGTGTTGGGCTTGCGCCCCACCGCCACCAGCACGGTTTCGGCCTCGACCACCTGGCTCTTACCATCCGCGGTGAACTCCACCCGCACTTGCTTCGAGGTGGTGATCTTGTCCACTTTCGTTCCCGTGAGCACACGAATCCCTTGCTTCTTGAACAGGCGCTCGAGTTCGCGGGAAATCTCCTCATCCTCCACTGGGACGACCCGTGGCAGCATCTCCAACAAGGTGACTTCGGTTCCAAAGACGCGGTAGATGGAGGCGAACTCGACCCCCACCGCCCCGGCTCCTATGATGACCATGCTGGCCGGGATGCGCTTCAGTTCCAGGACTTCCCGGTTGGTGAGGATGCGCTTGGGATCGGGCTTGAGTCCGGGCAGCAGGTGCGCTTCCGAGCCGGTGGACAACACGATGGCGCGAGCGCTGAGTTCTCCCGGCTTGCCGTCGCCTTCCACCACCACCCGTCCGGGTCCCGCCAGGCGGCCCCACCCCCGGAAGGTTTCCACCTTGTTCTTTTGCAACAGGAACTTCACTCCCTGGGCGTGTTTCTTGACTACCCGGTCCCTTCGCGCCTGCACGGCGCTCCAATCCAGTTTCGGCTCGCCGCATTGGATGCCGTATTCGCGAGCTTCGCGGACGTGCTGGAGGATTTCCGCGTTGTGCAGCAGCGCCTTGGTGGGGATACAGCCGACGTGCAGGCAGGTTCCGCCGTATTTGTCGTCTTTTTCCACCAGCGCCGTCTTCAACCCCAGCTGGGCGGCGCGAATGGCGGCCACGTACCCTCCGGGTCCGCTTCCAATGACTACAACGTCATGATCGTTCGCTGGCATGGCAAGAAGTCGAGAAAAGCAGGCGCGATGATAACACAGCGCCGCACGCAATGGACTAGCCCTACCGCCCGCGAGCTGGGGAGCCTATCGTTCGAGAATTGCGGAGAACAGCAGGAAAAACAGGACGAGTCCTCCTAGCAGCAGGACCACGCAACCGATCAGGCGGCCTTTGCTGCCGGTGGCGACCTCTTTCTTGCGGGCCCGAGCCGGTTTCCACTTCCCCACGTGGCCATTATATCGAGGTAACAGCAAGATATGGGGTAACCACGAGGGGGCAGGGTACGTCCCAAAGGTGACACATGGATGCGTGTCGAGCTGCAGCAGGAAACAGGGGAGAGATCTATGCGAGTCATTCAAGGTGCGATCCTGGTTGCCCTCGTGGCGATTGCCGGGCTGCTCTATTCGATCCGGAAGGAGATGACGGAGCCGCTCGCCCCGCCGGTCCAGACCGAGCAGACCGTGCCGGCCCCGCAGGGGCTGGTGGCGGTCCACCCCACGGTTGCCCAGCCATCTGTGACACGGGCCGTAACACGGGCGCTCGCGCCCGCGCCGGCGCAACCGGCACCGGCTCGGAGGCGCACCACGACTACGGCCCCGCGCTGGCCGGCGCCATCACCGGCGCCCGTTGCCGCAACACCCGAGCCATATCCGGACCCATATCCGGAGCGGGAGCTGTCTCCCACTCCAGTCTTCAGGCCGCCTGTCGCCCGCGTAGCCCAGCCGGTCCCACCACCACCGCCGGCGACCCGTGTTGTGACCGTGCCGGCGGGGACCGTCATCAGGATTCGTCTGGTGGATGGAGTCAGCACCAAGCGCAATCGCCCGGGGGATACCTTCCAGGCGACACTGGAGACACCGCTGGCGGCCGAGGGTTTGGTAGTCGCCGAGCAGGGCGCCAACGTTTTTGGGCGCCTCGTGCACACCCAGCAGTCCGGACGCGTTTCCGGGAGGGCAGAGATGGCGCTGGAACTGGACCGCCTGCAGACAGTTGGCGGGGAGGTCCGAATTGCCAGCGACACCATGATCCGTCAAGCGGATTCGAGCAAGGGCAAGGACGCCGTGAAGGTAGGCGTCATGGCCGGCATTGGCGCGGCCATTGGAGCCATTGCCGGCGGCCGTAAGGGCGCCGGTGTCGGAGCCGCCGCCGGCGGCGCCGCCGGTACCGGGACGGTGCTGGCATCGCGCGGCAAACCGGTGGAGTTCCCTCCGGAGTCGCGCCTCACTTTCCGGCTCCGTGCCCCGATCACCGTCACCCTGGACCCCGGTCGCGCCCGCCCGGCGGACTACGAGGGCCGCCCCCGGCTGGAGCGCCGCTTCTAAACCAATATCACTGGGGCCACTTGTGCTGGAAAAGGTGGCACCCGTCCGCCCCGGTGGCGGGACCGCGGGAGAGGTCTCATGAAGAGAAAGACCCAAAGGAGGGTGCAATGAGAAAGCTAGTTTCTACGTTGGTTCTTTTGGGTTGGTTCACTGGTCCAGCGTTGGCCCAGGATCTCTTGATTTCTCCGGACAACCCCAAGGGTGTAACGCTGCAACGCCGGGGAGGTCCGTCAACGGGGAGCGAGCCCGTAGACGGTTGGAAGCATCTAAGGTATTTGCCGGTGTGGAAGAAGATCCAGGTGGAGGATGCAAGTTTCAAGAGATTCAAGGGCGAATTAGTAAAGGTCTCGGAAAATGCCCTGACGCTCCGATCAAAAACGAACGGGCGCACGGAACTGCTTACTTTTCCGCGACATGAAATCCGTACGGTGAGCATTGGGAATTCCAAGGCCAAGCTAATCTTTTTACTGGCTCTGACAGGCGCGTTGCAGGGCGCGACGGTAGCAATGGACAACGAACGGGACGGGGGTTTCTGCGACCCCCCTGGTGACAGGCGCCGCTCTGCCAAACAGGTTGCCGTCAGCGCCGGCGTTGGAGCCGCGGCGATGGCCTTAACCGGTGCGTTTTCGGATTCGTCTGGAGAGGTAGTCTATTTCCAGGATTCCTCCACCCTCGAGAGGTTTGCTGCCGAGGCCAGGTTCTCCCGTTGGCGCCCGGCGGCGGCAGCCATTGCTTTCTTGCCGGTTAGCCCCGAGGTTCGGCGTCAACTGACGCGGGGGAGAGCTGGACGCGACGTGATTTCGATCCAACTCGATCGCCCCGTCGACATTCCTGGAACCGCCCTGAACCCTGGCCGCTACAAGGTCGTGCTCCTCAGACGCCACGGAAGTGCGGGCGACCTGTACTTCTTCCCGGGCAAGCGAGTCAGGACCGAGCGGCTTATGGCGGTGGTGCCCGTCCGGATGGCGCCTCAAGCGGAGGCTAACGATACTCCGCGTGTCGCCTACGCGGATGAGGGCGGAGCCACACACATCTCGGAGATCCGAGCCTCAGGAAAGGTGATGCGGTTTCGGCCTCCGGTACGGATGGGTAAAGATCGTCAATCGGGTCCCGTGAGGCGTATATTGACGGCGGTCGAACCGCGTTCTGGCAAGCCGGGCGACATCGCCACCGCTTGGGGCGAAAACCTGGCCAACTCCAGTATCGTCGCCGTCTTCCTTTCTGATGCCAAATCCGACTACATTGTGACGGTGCTGGAACGGACGCCTGAGAAAATCGTCTTCCAGGTGCCCTCAGTGAAGCCGGCCAGCTATAACGTCTCCCTGAAAGTGCGCAGGAAGATTTATATTCACCCCGTTCGCTTCAAGATAGAGTAGGGAGTAGGTGGGGGCCCTATGAGACAGGCCGTAGAATGTCCAAAATGCGGGGCGGTCGTAAAGCCGCCGGGTTACAAGCCTTACTGTCCCTCCTGTGGCTGGAACCGAGAGATTGCGGGGAAGTACCTAAGGAGTGAAATTCGGTTCGGATATGCTATTCTCGCGCCGATCGGTATGGGGGCACTCGCTGCTTACATCTTCACTGGTCCAAGTTTTTCCCTTTTTGACGGATGGACGATGCTTTTTGCCCTATCGGGTGGAATGTTCATTTGTGCTGGTGGCATTACAGTATGGAATCTAAGGGCCTTAAACCAATTGCGGGCAACATTCCCTGGTTCCGATCGTGTGCTGCCGCGTGGGCCATTCAGGCAATTCACTTCTGATAAGCCAACCCCGTTTCCTGGGAAATACGACTTTCTGCGTTCGCTTCCCCGACCCCGGAAGGTGCGGACCCATGGATGGGTTCCTGCTATTTTGGAGATGCATTTATGGGGCACCAACGAGAACCGATTGCTGGCCGAAGGCGACCTCGCGTTTGGTTGGGTCGTAGTCCAGAAAAAACGATTCCTCTTCAATGCCTCCTCTTATAGTGAACGCACATACGAATTTCGAGATTCCTCTGAGTTATTAATAATGGGGAAAGCCACCGATGAAACCGATAGCTTCTTTGAAGAGATGATAATTCCCGTGTTCTATGATCCGCAGAACCCTCGCAAGCATACCGTCCTGACTAATTTAGAAGAAATCGTTAAGCCCGGTGATTAGTAAGCAGCACCATCTTCTGCAGGTCAGCGACCGGCCCTTCGAGTTCGGGCTTTGGACGCCGCAGTTCGGCCTTTGGACATTTGCCCAAAGACCTGGCCAGCTACCACCAGCGCCTCCCAGGCGGTGGGGAAGCCGGCGTAGGGCGCGAGTTGCAGCAGCGTTTCCAGCACCTCCTCGCGGGAGGCGCCGTTGTTCAGGGCCATGCGGATGTTCAGCGCCAGCCCTTCCTTCTTTCCCAGGGCACCCAGCGCGGCCACCGTCACCAGCGAGCGCACTTTCAGCGACAGGCGGGGCCGGGCCCAGATTTCGCCCGCCAGGAAACCCACCACGTAGCGTTCAAACTCTGGCTCCAGCGCCCGCCAGGCGCGGCGCAGCTCGGCGGTGAATTCCGCGCCGAGCATCCGGCGCATCATTTTTTCTCCACGACGAATCTGTTCTTCTCTGCGACGAGTGTTTGCTTTTTTCATGGCTGTCGAAATCATCCGGGGGCAGAAAACCATAGCCTGCCTGCCGCGCCGGTCACCACGGCCACCTGACCTTTCAGGTCGTAGGTCATGGCGGGCGCATGGCAGCACAAGTAGCCGATCTCCGGTCCCGAGCCTCAACTCTGCAACCAAGCCTGAAGAGGCCCCTTTGTGATGCCTGATACTATTCCCTCATCATGTGCCGGCTTCTCGGGTTGGTAGCCAGCCAACCTGTGGACTTCGAGTTCTCCTTGGCGGACGCGCCCAGGCATTTCCAGGCGCTAGGCCAGAACAATCCCGACGGGTGGGGCCTGGGATATTTCCCAGAGGAGCAACCCGAGGTGAGGCCCCAAGTAAAGAAGGTCGTGCTGCCCCCAAAAGGAGATGTGTCTCCGGAGGACGCAACGGCGGAAACGCGTTCGAACCTATTCATTGCCCACGTGCGCCGCAGTAGCCGCGCGCCGCGCGCCCACCGCAATACTCATCCCTTTGCCGAGGGCGAGTGGCTGTTCGCCCACACCGGCGCGCTGTTCCCCTTGCTGGAGACGCGGGTTCGGCGGCAGGTGGGGCGGATTCAGTATGAGGGGCAGACCGACAGCGAGGCCCTGTTCCGCCTCCTGTTGCTGAACCTGGAACGGCATCGCCATCCGGTGGAAGCCATCCAGGCCACGGTGCGGCCGTTGGCCAAAGACGGCCAATTCTCCGGCCTGAATTTCCTGCTGGCGCGCGGCGACACTCTCTACGCGTTTCGTTACGCGACGCGGTCAGCAGCGTACTACTCGCTGTCCTGGCTGTGTCGCGGCCCGGGCCGACCGCTTGAAGCCACTTCTCGCAACAACTACGCCCGGCTGCGCAGCCAGGCGCTGGCCGAGGCCAGCGCCATTGTGATTTGCTCGGAGGAACTGGAGGAGCTGCAGGGCGGAGAATCGTGGCACGCGTTGGAGATGGGCGAACTGCTCGTGGCCTATGCCGGAGAGCAGCCGCGTGTGGAAACCATGCAACTACTCTAGGGCCTTATCTGTATACTTCTCTTCGGTGTCCCACGTTCACTATCACAATCCGCGAAGCGATGTTCTCGATTTCCTAGAGCACGCCATAATCCCCGACCCGAAGAAAAAAGAATGCCCCCAGGCTTTCTCGAGAAAAGAAATTACACTTTGGAACGGATTAGGCTCCGGCGGTCTTGATACCTTTGACCTTTGAGTAGAGAACTTCGGCCTTCTTGAGGGTCAGTAGGCGAATCTGGATTCGATCGTCGATAGATGTATGCTTTGAATCGTTGTCGATCACTACATAAGTTCCCACAAATTCATCATCACCAAAGTCGCGGGGGCGTTTCCATTCGACCAGGAAACTTCCGCAGCTGGCGACGAGCAAGGTGCCCTTGCTGTTCCACTTTAGGTCAGGGTCATGGGTGTGGCCAAAAACAAAAGCTGCTGCATCCTTGTGTTCTGAGATAAACCGCAGGAAAATCTCCAGCCTCATCATCAGCTCTGGTGAGATGGGTTTGCGGCGCAGGCCGGATTTGTGATGTGGCCGCTGTTTCCACCAGGTCCCGAGCTTGGTCCAGAGCTTGCCGAGTAAGCTATACCCAGCGTAAGCTTTTTCAATAATTGCCCGCAATTCATAGTTTTTGGATTGAGAATAGGCGATGCCCTGGTAGGCATTGATGCGAGATTCAAACTCAAGGATGCGCTCGTTCAGGCAGCTGAGGTCTCGAGGGGCATCTTTGAAGTGGTCCTCGATGTGCCTGTAGAGTGTTTGAGTTTTGTCCAGGTGATGGCCGTGAGTGAGGACAATCTTCTGCCCGGTCGAGGTGGTGATCAAGTGTTCTGGATACTCAACGGCGAACTTGTCTTGCAGCGACTCTGGGAAGAGGCCATTCAGGAATGAGGACGGGTACCTGACACGAAACAGAGGTTTGGGTTCAATGTGTTTGTCCTTCCTAATGGGTTCCTGGTCGTGATCCATGCTGTTGAGCAGCTGAAGGAAGCGGAAATCGTGGTTGCCTGGCAAATAGACGACTTTCTTGATAGAGAGGACATCTAGTTTCTTCAGGAAGGAACGCATGCCTGAATAATTGGGATCCCGCTCCTCCTCCGGCTCGAAGTATCCGGGTGTGCCATCTAACGCTTTGTTTAGGGGTGCAAGGTTGATCTCAAAAATGTCACCTAGCAGGATCAGCTCCTCGATCTCCGAATACTGTTTCAGGTCGTTTATGAATCGGTCCTGAGCTTCCGGTTTGCGGAGTGAGCAATGCCGGTCCCCAACGTGTGAATCGGAAAAAACAATGATATGGCCCATTGAGTACCTCCGAAGAACTCAATTTGTCTCCGAGCTCAATGCCCACCTACCGTTCCCGATTCTCTGTGGCAGCACCAGTCGCCGCCACGAGACGGGCCGGGGCTAAACCCTGTGGGACTAAACCGTGTAAGGCGGAGTGATCTGCGTGAACTCGAAGTTGCGCGGATCGAGGTTGGCCTGCTGAAGTTGCCGAATGCAGTCCTGGACCGTGTCACCCACGGCACGGATGCGCCGCAGCCTGAACTGAATCACCGGCGTTTCCTGCTCCTCGTCTAAATTGGGGGGCGTGTACAGCTCCAACGCCATCCAGTTGCCGGCATATTGAAGCCGCTCGGGAATACTCAGCTCCTCCGGGGCACGACCAGTGATTGGCTTTCGGTTCATTCTCCTGCCTCGGTTCAATGGTTTTCCCGGACCCTAGGGCGGTCCGGCAAACGTGCTATTCTACAACGGCCTGTGCTGCTGTCGAGCCTTGTTGTGTGCAGGGGCGGGTGCAGGCACGTCGGCAGTTTGGCGGATGAGGCGGTTGATTGTCAGTGCGGACGACTTTGGCTTCACCCGGGGTGTCAATGAAGGCATCCTGCGCGCGCACGAGCAGGGTATCGTCACCGCCACCAGCCTGATGGCCAACGCGCCGGCCTTCGCTCACGCGGTCGACATCGCCTACTGCACGCCGTCGTTGGATGTGGGGGTGCATCTGGTGCTGTGGCGTGAAGGCCAGCGGCTCCCGCAACGGTTGCCGTCGTTCTTGCGCCGGGGGCTGTCCTCGTCGACCGACGAGATCGAAGAAGAGTTTTCCCGGCAGGTGGAGAAAATTGTGGCCGCCGGGCTGACTCCCTCGCACCTGAATACCCACAAGCACGTACACCTGTTGCCACACGTGTGGCGGGCCGTAGCGCGGGTCGCAACCCGGTTTGGCATCCTCTGGGTGCGGCGGCCACTCTACAGGCGCCAGGCCACCGCGCGCGGCCTGCGAACCCCGGATCATTTCCTGGGCGTGCGCCTGACGGGGCGGCTGAACCGGCAGCGGCTGTTGAAGCGGCTGGAACGCCTGCCGACTGGCCTCAACGAACTGATGTGCCACCCCGGCCTGTGCGACGACGAACTCCGGCGGGCCCCCACCCGGCTGAAGCGAGAGCGCCAGGTGGAACTGGAGGCGCTGACCAACCCTGAGGTGCGCCGCCTGCTCGAGCGCAAGGGAATCGAACTGACCTCGTTCCGCGCCCTCGGCGGAACCCCACGAAAGCGAGCCAGCCGGTGAAGCCGGAATTCTCCCTGGTCATTCCCGTGCACAACGAAGAGCCTCACCTGGAGTCACTGTACGCGCGCATTGTGGAGGTCATGCAAACCGACTACCCCTCCTTCGAGATTGTTTTCGTGGATGACGCCTCCACCGACCGCTCCTTTGCCTTTCTGGAGTCGCTGGTCGAGCGGGACGAGCGCGTCCTGGCTGTTCAACTACGCCGCAATTTCGGGCAGAGCGGCGCGCTGGCCGCCGGCTTCGACGCTGCCCGAGGCGAGGTCATTATCGCCATGGACGGCGACCTGCAGCACGACCCGGCCGATATCCCCGTCCTGGTGGAAAAGATGCGCGAGGGCTACGATCTGGTCAGCGGCTGGCGTCACCCACGCGTGGACAACCTCCTGACCCGGCGTCTCCCCTCGGCGATGGCCAATTGGTGCGCGCGGAAAATTTCCGGCATTCCGCTGCACGATTTCGGCACCACCTTCAAGGCCTACCGTCGCGAAATCATTAAGGGCGTCAACCTCTACGGAGAGCTGCACCGGTTCATCCCCATCCTGGCCGATGTGAATCGCGCGCGAGTGGCCGAGGTCCCCATTCGCAACGTCGTCCGCGCGGCCGGCCGTTCGCACTACGGGTTAGACCGCACCTTCCGCGTCCTGTTCGACCTGTTGACCGTGCGCTTCTTGCGCAAGTACCTCACCCGCCCGTTGCACTTCTTCGGCGCCCTGGGCCTGGCCGCTCTGGCCTCCGGTGGCGCGTGCCTGGCGTTTGTGTTGTGGAAGAAGCTGCAGGGGCTCTCCGTGTTCATGGAGCATGGGCCGCTGCTGCTGACGGGCTTTGTCCTGACGCTGGCCGGGGTGCAGTTAGTGGCCACCGGGCTGATTGGCGAAATCCTGATCCGGACCTATTTCGAGTCGCAGCAACGAAGGATTTGTTCGATAGCACGAATTGTCTCTCGTCACCACGACCGCCCGGGCAGCCTTTCTGCCATTAGGTAGCAGTTTTGTTCCTGGCCCCTTTCTTCCATGGTCACTTTATCTGGAAGAGTCGAATGATTCGCTGAGTCCATGACTCAATTCGGCCATGACTCAATTCGGAAAGCTTCCTCCCGACGTGCTGGCCCGGCTGCTTGAGCGCATTCCGCGCGGCGACCCGCGGGTCGTGGTGGGACCGCGGGTGGGCGAGGACGCCGCAGTGCTGGATTTTGGCGACCGTTACCTGGTGGTCAGCGCCGATCCCGTCACCTTCACAGCCGAGCGGATCGGCTGGTACGCCGTGCAGGTGAATGCCAACGATCTGGCCACTCTGGGCGCGCGTCCCCGGTGGTTCCTGGTCACTTTGTTGCTGCCCGACAGTGACCCGGCGCTGGCCGAGTCCATCTTTGCCGACGTGTTGGCCGCTTGCGCCGAGTTGGGTGTCACGCTGTGCGGCGGGCACACGGAGATCACCCCGGGTTTGGACCGGCCCATTGTGGCCGGGCAAATGTTGGGGGAGGTCGAGAAGGAGCAGTTGGTGCGGAAGCAGCGCATTTGTCCTGGCGATGCGGTACTGCTGACGCGCGGGGTAGCCCTGGAGGGCACGGCCATCCTGGCGCGGGAGAAAGCCGGGCAACTGGCAGGCCACTTGGATGCCGAGGTGCTCGGCCGGGCGCGTGATCTTCTGTTTCGGCCCGGCATCAGCGTGGTCGCCGACGCACTGGCTGCCGCGGCCGCCGCCCCGGTCCACGGCATGCACGACCCTACCGAAGGCGGATTGCAGGGCGGTCTGTACGAACTGGCGCAGGCGGCCGGCTCAGGCCTGGCCGTAGAACGCGCCCGCATCCCAGTGTTGCCTGAGACCGCAGCACTCTGCCGAGCGCTCGAATTAGATCCCCTGCGGCTGATTGCTTCTGGTTCCTTGCTAATCGTCGTGGCCGAGCCGGACGCGGACCGGGTCCAGCAGGCTCTGGCAGCGCGGGGCACGCCGGTCGCGCGCATTGGCCGGATGACGCGGCAGGAGGCGGGGCTGCGGCTGGACGGGGTCCCCTTCGGCTTCCCGGAATGTGACGAAATCGCTCGCGCGCTGAAGTGAAGAGCCAGGAACTGGCCAAATGCGGGGCCGTTGAGGTGCTCTTCGATGGACTGGGCTCAGCACCCGAGCCTCTGGATAGCTGGGCAAGAGGATTGTATGATTGGCATGCTCCAGCTACACCGTTCCCAAAGCATGAGTTGGGCCGATGAAGAAGAAAGAATCCAGCCGGGTCTTGGCCATTGACGACGACGACCTGGTGCTGACCACCCTCGATAAAATGCTCAAGGCCGAGATGTTTTCGGTGGATGTCTCGGTTTCGGCCCGCGAGGCCCTGGGCCGCCTGCCGGAAACCCGCTATGACGCCATCATCGTCGATATGTGGATGCCAGGGATGACCGGGAAGGACTTCTACAACCAGGTGAAAAAGGAATTCCCCGACTACCAGGGCCGGATTATTTTTCTGACCGGCGATATCGCCTCGGAGGCCACCTGGGACTTCATCGAGGAAAAGCGCTTGCCCTACTTGCTGAAGCCGGTGAGCCAGCCTGAGTTACGCCGTAAGCTTCGGGAGGTGATTGGCGAAGGGCTGAAGGTACCGTTGAAGAAGGGTCCTGAGCACCGACGGCATCGGCGGCTGGCGATGAAGGCCAACCTCCGGGTCCGCAAGAAGAGATGGGCTACCGGGGGCCCCGAGATCACCGTTGTTGGCAACGCCAGCAAGCACGGCGTCTACTTCGTGACCGATCGACAATACGGCGTCGGGACCGAGGTGCTGGTGTCCTTCCCCTATAGCGGACCCGGCGATTTGGAGCAGGAAGGCTGCGTGGTGCGGGTGGATGAGCGTTCCGATGGCCGGCGAGGCGTAGCCGTCGCACTAGGAGAGGCAGCCGATGAAGCCCGCGCCGCCCTGGAGCTTTCTCCAGAAGAACGCCACCGCCAAGCTGTCCTGACCCTGGCCGACACGACTGCGGAGTCGCCGCACCGGCCCAGCATAGTCGAACAGGCGCCCGAGGTCGCTGACCTGAAGCTGCGACTGGACCGTGAGCGGAAGGAGGCGCGTCGCCTGACAGACGAGCTGGCTGACCTGAAGGTCAGTTACGAGCGGGCCGCCAGCGAGCGCGACCGGCTGGCTTCCGAGGAGTCCGACCGCGACTTTCGGTTGCGTGAACTCACTTCGGCTCGTGGCGCCCCGAGCCATCTCGTCGAAGAATCGAAGCAGCAGGTACAGGACTTGCTGGGGCAGCTCGCCGCGGTCAAGCGCGGGCAGGCACGCCAGGCCGAACTAGCGGTAGGTGCCCAGCAGGAAACGGCCCAGGCGGCGGACTTGAAAAAAGAATTGGATCAGGAGCGAGAAGCGGCGCGCCGCTCCTCGCAAGATCTGGCCGACTTGAAGGCGGTGCACGAAGGGGTGGTTCAGGAACGCGACCGGCTGGTCACCCAGGAGTCCGATCGCAACTCGCAGTTGCGCGAACTCGCTTCGGCCCGGGACGCTGCGAGCCGGTTCGTCGTAGAGTTGAAACAGCAGGTGCAGGAGTTGCAGGAGAAACTGGCTGCGGCCGAGCGCGAGCAGGCAGGCCAGGCGGAACTATTGGTAGGTGCCCAGCAAGAAACGGCCCAGGTGGCCGACCTGAAAAAAGAACTAGATCAGGAACAAAAATCGGCGCGCCGCTTGACGCAAGAGCTGGCCGACTTGAAGGCGGTGCACGAAGGGGTGGTTCAGGAGCGCGACCGGCTGGCCACCCAGGATTCCGACCACAACTCGCAGTTGCGCGAGGTCACTTCGGCCCGGGACGCTGCGAGCCAGCTCGTCGAAGAGTTAAAACAGCTGGTGCAGGACTTGCAGAGGAAGCTTGCCGTGGCCGAGCGCGAGCAGGCACAACAGGCCGAACTAGCGGCACGTGCCCAGCAAGAAACGGCCAAGACGGACTTGAAAAAACATTTGGATCAGGAGCAAAAAAAGGCGCGCCGCCTAACGCAAGATCTGGCCGACTTGAAGGCTGTGCACGAAGGGGCGGTACAGGAACGCGACCGGCTGCTCACCCAGGAGTCCGACCTCAACTCGCAGTTGCGTGAGCTCACCTCCACGCGGGACACCATGAACCGGCTGATGGCCGAACTTCGGAAGAAGATACATAGTCTGGAAACGCACGTCGCTGGCGTCGAGGCAGAACGCTATCAGGCGCGAAGGGAAACGGGAGTCGCACGCGCCGAGACACAGAAGTGGCGCGCTGAAAGCCGAAGGCAGCAGCAGGCGGCAGCTTCCACTGAGCGCGCGGCCCGGGAACAGCCTTCGTCGGCGAAGGAACAGAAGGGCGAGGTGGCCAAGCTGCGCGAGGACCTTAAAGCGCTGCAGGCGCGCATTCAGGATTTCCGGGACGACGGCGTAGGGCCGCTAACCAACCTGGCGGCTTCTTGCGACTTGATTGCCATGAAAAGATCGCTGGATGCAGACACAAAAAAGTCGGCAAAGGAACTCAGCCAAATGGCTGCCCAGTTGCGCAAAGCCTTTCAGAAGTTCACCCGAAAGAAGTAGCTCGGCGGCAGTCCTATTTTTTTAGCGGCTGCACGCTGACTTCCTTGAAGTAGACCACCGAGCCCTGGTCGTGGTTCTGCAGCCCGATGTAGCCGGAATCGGGACGCTGGTCCCGCCTCGGATCGACGGCCCGTTTGGTGGGCCGCTGGGTTCCGTCGAAATCGTTCACTTCGACCCCGTTCAACCGGACCGCGATGCGCTGGCCGTCCAGGGTGATCTCAAACACGTTCCATTCGCCAGTTGGTTTGGAGGCCCGGGCGGTGGGCTTGCTGAAGGAATAGACGGACCCGGTGGAGGCCATCTCTCTGTTGGCCTGGTCCATAATCTGTACCTCGTAGCCGTTGTCCACTCCAAACCTTGGGTCCTTAGGCCGGTCGGCGATGCGGATGTACACGCCGGAGTTGTCGGCCGGCTTGCTCACTTTGAAGACCACGCGCAGCACCACATTGCCGAACTTCTCCCGCCCATACCACAACAAGCCCATTCCACCCTGCGTCTTCAACGTCCCGTTCTCAATCACAAAAGAACCCGGACCGACGTGTTCCCAGCCGGAAAGGTCGGTGCCGTTAAAAAGCTGCTTGGCCTTGCCAGGCGTCCCGGCCCCTGCTGCGGCCAGGGCCGCGCCCAAGCAGGCTCCAACGAACAGGACCGCCAGCAACCGTGTCCAGACGCGTGTCGCCATAGCCATCTCCTGCCCTATTCTGCCTCGTCCCGGCGTCTCTCTCAAGTGTTTCCCACTAGGATTGCAACGCAGCCCCGGTAGCCCAATCCGCAAAGCTTCGGTAGACTAACAGTATGGCACCCGAATTGGACGGGACTGGAAGCCGAGGCGGGCATTCGGCTTCGGACAAGACAGGACGGTCCAGCTGCCCGGCATGCTGCATCCTGTTTGTAGCAGTGGCGGTAGCGCCGCTATCCATGACCGTGGCAGCGACTGTGGCGGCAACTGGCGCCCCACCGCTGGCTGAGCCTGAGCCCGCTCTGCTGGAGCGGGTGGAGCAGCTCCGGCAAGTGGGGCGGCGGGCAGCGGAAGCGGTCTGGCCGGGGTGGGATCCGACGGCGACGCCGCTGGCCATATATAAGGAGAACGGGCTGACCGTGCTGGTAGGGCATCCTTCGCCACCGTCTAACTTCCGCCGGCTGCCGGCGCCGATGATTTCGGCGCCGGTGTTTGTCGCTGACACCACGGCAGGCATGGTGCTGGTCAACACTACCCGGCCCTTCGCCGGCGCGCTGACTGCGTTCCTCTCCTACCAGGACTTCATGGGTAAGCCCCCGATCGAGGCTCTGGCCACGGCCCTCCACGAGCTGTTCCACGCGCACCAGCAGCGCATTGGGTCGGGCAGGTTTGCCGATATCCGGGTGGTGCTCTGGGGCCAGTACCCGGAATTCTCCGCACGCAACCGCGCACTGCTGGCGCTGGAAGCCCGGTCGCTCCACAAGGCGGCCACCGCCACCGACGCGCGGGAGGCACGACGCAGAGCGGCTGGCTTTCTGGGCATCCGGAACGAGCGGCGCAAGAAGCTGACTCCGAAGTTGGCGCACTACGAGAGCGGGGAAGAATTCAGTGGAGGGCTGGCCCGCTACGTCAAGTTACGCCTGCTCCAACTGCTGCCCCGGTTGGTCGGCGACGTTGCGGGCGGGGCCGGCCAGGCATCGGAGTCCCCGCTGCCAGCCGTCCCGGCAGGCGTAACGGGCACCGAAGCCGCCCAGCTTGCCGAGAAATGGCTGGGGCCACTTCTCCGTATTCACCGGCTGGGGCGCGACCGCGACCGCTTTTATCCCTTGGGCATGGCGCAGGCACTGCTGCTGGATCGCTTCCGCCCTGGCTGGAAGAAGGAATTTGAGACCGGCCAGCAGCTCCTGGACCAGTTGCTGGCTGCCGCGGTCCCCTCCGCCGAGCCCGCAGAGACCGAGCGCCTGATCAAGCGCTTGCGGTTCCGGCGCGAGTTGAAGGAGCAGGAGCAGGCGGTGGCCCGGCGGCGCGAGCAGGGGACCGAGCGCCTGGCGGCGCTGCTGGCCGAGACTGGCGATCGAGTGGTGGTGGAGGTCGGCGGCGCAAAAGAGCAAGTCGCCCTGCGTGGTTTCAACTCCAATGGCACGGTGGTGGTGGGACCCGGTCTGGTGGTCCACACCTTAGTGTTGTTGGACTTTGGCAAGGAAGCGGGGCCTGGGATGCGCCTGGAGTTCCGAGGGAGACCGGTCGTTTACGAGCAAGCACAGGAAGTGCTGTGGTTCGTGCTGCCACCGGAAGAGGTAAGTAAAGCACTGGAGGGCTATACGCGCGCACTCAGCACGGGACCGGCCCGGTTGGTCTTACGGGCGAAACGCTTCGTGGGCGAATTCACGGGGGTAGAGGTGGAGCGGCGAGGCCGCGATCTGCGCATCCGTCCCGCCGAGGATCTCGGCCGCGCCCCGCTGCTGAAGCCGCCGAAGTTCATACGTCCGAAAACGCAACCCAAGCAGAAATAGCCAGACGGTGTGCGCTAGCCCTAGCAGGCTGCTGAAAAACCCGGGAAACCGCTCGCTAATGGTCGCGGCGCTGAATCAGCGCGACTGATTCCCCAGCGGTTACCGAGCCGCGCGCGTAAGCAAGCGGTCCACAAAATCAGTTCTTGAACAGCCTGCTAGGGAAAGCTATTTTTCCTGCGAGGGCAAGGAGATGTAGGCACGCATGAGATGGACCTCGTCGCCCTTTTCTTCCAAGTCTGCCAGCAACAGGTCGCGCATAGTCACTAGACCGAGCAGTCGGTCGGCCAGGAAGACAGGCAGGTGGCGGATGCCTGCGTGGCGCATGCGCTCCAGGCAGGCGGCGGGCGCCTCGTCGGCATCGGTCACCAGCGGATCGCGGGTGATAACCTCGGCCAGAGGAGTCTGGCGGGGGTCGCGGCCGGCCACAACCACCCGTTTCATCAGGTCGCGCTCGGAGAAGATGCCCACCAGCCGCTCTTGTTCCAGCACCGACACCGCCCCCACCTTTCGCTCGGCCATGTAAGCCACCGCGTCAGCCACTGTTGCGCTGAGCGGCACCGAGTAAACCGGCCGGTTTTCCACCAATTCGCCAACGCGCTTCATGAGGATGGGTGCGATGAGGACGGATGCGATGAGGATAGACGCGCCGAAGCTGCTCCATCGCTGTCGCGGCTCGGATGACCCTGTGGCTCGCCGCCGCGGCCACCTCCCAGAACCGAAGCCAGTGACAGCACCAGCGCAACTTTCAGCACCTCCCCTGGGAGGAAGGGCCACACCGCGGCCTGGAGCAGTGACACCGGCGAGTGCGGCAGCAGCGCGCCCAGCCATACAGTGCCGAAAAAGAAGATAACGACTTCCCCGCACAGCAGAGCCACCAATAACCGCGCTTTGCCCCGTAGACCACCACCCCCTGTTCCGTTCCGACGCGTTGTCAGGTAGCCCACCACGAACGCCGCAAACGGATAGCTGAGCAGGTAACCCCCGGTCAGGCCCAGTAGTGGTGCCGGGCCCCCAGAGCCCAGAGCAAAAACCGGCAGCCCCAACGCCCCCTGCCCAAGATAGAGCACCATGGCGGCGGCGGCCCGTGGCCCGCCCAGCAGCACACCCGCCAGCAGCACCCCGAGCGTCTGCCCGGTCACCGGAACGGGAGTAAAAGGCAGCGGCGCCGAGACCTGCGCCAGCAGGCCCATCAGGATGCTGAACCCGAGGACCACTGCGGCGCTCTCGGCTCGGGATTGCGGTCGGCTTTGAGCCAGCGAAAGCAGCTTCACTGCTGCCCTCCCTAATGCGCGAATCGCACAGCTAAACCAGATTAAGAATACCACAGGGGTGTCAGCCCGACGGTCTCAGAAGCACAGAGTCGTGGAGGAGAAGGCGAAGCGTCCGGCGCTAACTAGTGAAGCCGCCCGCCCCAGTGGAACTACAGGTTCCACGGCAGGTTCTTGTTGACACACCACTTCTTCAAGTTCTAATGTTTGACGCGTACAGGTTGCTTTCTCCCCCTGCGCAGGTCTGGCAACTGTGTGCTGCGACGGGATGGAGATCAGCGAGCTTAATATCGAGGTGCAGCAGGGGCTCGTTTCACAAACCGAGATAAAGGGCAACGACATCGGTTGTATGACTTATCTGGAAACCATGGCCGACACGAGGAGTGCAACTACGCCTTTTAACGGCACGGTGACCAAAGGGATGCCCTGGTTGGACTTTAACCCAAAATCGGGAAGCGTCACAATGGTGGACCTCACCATCACAATAACTGTGGACACCACCACCCTGTCGCCGGGAACCTTCGTGGGCGAGATTACATATACCGGCTCATTTTCCCCGGTCATTCTGACCATAAATCTGACAGTGACGGACCCGGTGTTTTGCTCGGCTGGATTTTCTCCCGAAGCCATCAACGTGACTTTGGGACCCAGAGAGATGCAGGAAATTGGCTTTGAAATCCTGTGCGGGCCCCCTAATGCCACCGGCGAATTGAACTGGACCGCGACTGTAAAATTACTGAATGAGTCTGCGGGTGATTGGTTCAACATCAGTCCCGAGATGGGTACAGCCACAGCCAACCCGGACAATCCCTCGCTGGTGATGGGCACGGTGGATGCCACCAAGCTGCCCGGCGCAGGCACCTATCAAGCCGAGATTGCGGTCACCAGCAACCCGACGGTGATCGTTCCGGTGACAGTAGTTGTCCGTCCACCCGGCCCGAGGCTGTCAGTGAGCCAGAACGCAGTCCTGTTTCAAAGCGTAAGTAGCGGACCTTTTACGATATCGGAGACGGTGACGATTACCAATGAAGGAGACGGAACGCTGAACTGGTCGCTTTCCGGGCTGCCTACTTGGTTGACGGCTTCCACTGAGTCTGGGAGCGTTGTCAGTGGGCCCGCGGGTGAAGACGTCGTGCTGACGGCCGATCCATCGAGCTTCGGTTCCGGCATCAACACCGCGCTGCTGACGGTGTCGGCCTCAGGGGCCAGTAACAATCCGCAGGTGGTGGCGGTCGTACTGCTGACGGTGCCGGGAGCTACCCCGGCAACGGCCGAGGTGAGCCCCAACGCGCTGGTTTTTGTGGCCGAGGTGGGCCAGCCGTTGCCACCCAAGAAAACCGTGTCGGTCAGCAACGTCGGCGGCGGAACGCTCGCGTTTAACTTCAGCGCTACGATCAGCTCTCCTCCCGGCGGCAGTTGGCTGACCCTGGCTGGTCCGGGAGGAGCCGCTCCGGGACAGGTCACTGTCTTGGTGAATCCTTCTGGCCTGCCCCTCGGCGTGTATCGGGCAACACTGGCAGGCACCTTCGGCGGCGGAGCGCAACGGGATGTGGAGGTGGTCTTGTTTGTGGTGGCGCCGGGAACTGCGCTGCGGGCCCTGGCACGGGGTCTGCCGGGCGCGGCCCAGTGCGGCCCGACGGGACTGGAGGTGCTGGCCACCACCATCGGCAATGGTCTGAGCTTGCCGGTTTCCTTTCCCCGTGTGCTCACCGCATTGGTGGTGGACGACTGCGGCAGCGGCGTGGACAACGCCACGCTGGTGGCGACCGTGGAAGGCTTGAACATCCCACTGCGCTCGCTGGGGACCGGCTTCTACAGCGGCACCTGGGTGCCGCAGAGCGCGGCGGCTGCGGTGACGCTCACCTTTGACGCCCTGCATCCCACCTTTGCCAAAGTGCAGCGCTCCTTTACGGTTGCGACGGCGACCGCGCCGGGCGACGTCAGTTTGCCGACGTTGTTCGCCGACGGGGTGGTGGAAAGAGCCGGCTTCACGTCGCGGCGGCCGCTGGTTCCCGGGGGCATCATCTCCCTGTTTGGCGCGCGTTTCGCGGGCGAGAACAATTTCGCCAGCGAGCTCCCGCTGGAGCGGGAGCTGGCCGGGGTAAGCGTGCGCATTGGCGGCGAGGATGCGCCGTTGTATTTCGTCGGCACCACTCCCAATTTTGACCAGATCAACGCGCAGGTGCCGTTCGAGGTGAGCCCGGGCGATAGCGTTCCGGTCGCCGTCAGTGTAGGTGGCCTGCTGACGGCGCCGCAAAACTACTTGATTGCTCCCGCGCAGCCAGGCCTCTTCGACATCGGCGGGGGGCAGGGAGCGGTTTTGATCGCGAACACAGCTATCGTGGTGGCGCCGGTGGGCAGCATCCCCGGCCGCCAGGCGCGACCGGCGGAGAGCGGCGAGTTTCTTTCGATTTTCTGCACCGGCCTGGGAGCCACGAGTCCCACTGTAGAGTCAGGTGCGATAGGTGCAGGGGAGGCGGTGACCACCCCGGTCACCGCGACCATCGGCGGGGTGAACGCCTCGGTCAGCTTTGCAGGGCTGGCACCGAACTTCGTTGGTCTCTACCAGGTGAACGCCGTGGTGCCGGGGGGTGTGGTGCCCGGCCCCGCTGTTCCTGTGGTGATCACACAGAACGGCATCGTCAGTAACACCGTGACCGTCGCCGTCGAGTAATCGCCGCCGCGCAGTGTTGATTGCACCCTCGCCCTCGCGTGCTGGTGGGGTGCAGACACGCGCTTTAGATACGAACCTTTACGAACGGTATTGCGTCCCGGCACAGCGGGCAGGATGCTGCACTTTCCCAATAGCTGAGTTGCAGGCGAGCCAGCGAGTAGATTGGCAACGGCCCAAAATTCACTGCGTCCAGCGTCGGCTGGTGCACGATCACAGCCAGCGCCAGAACCCGTGCCCTGTGCGTTAGTAGCAGGTTACGCAACTTGCCGAGCATCTTCCCCGAACGCAGGACGTCGTCCACCATGATGCACTGCTCGTTCTTGTGTGTCTCCATGAACTGGCGGAACTCCATCCGGTCCTCTCCCTTTTCCGCCCAATAAATTTGGTCGGCGCGCAGCGCCTCGCCCAGGCCGTAGGCCACCGGGATCCCGCCGGTGGCCGGCGAGACGATGCTGACCCGCGGCAGGTGGCGCGCGATTTCCGAGTCGCCGCGCAGCAGCCGGCTGAGCGCTACACTGAGCGTCTTGGCTTCCTGGTAGTAACGCATGGCCAGCGGCATCTGCAGGTAGTGGTCGGTGTGCCGGCCGGAGGTCAATTCAAAGTGGCCTTCCCGCATGGCGCCGGTCCGCCGCAAGATGTCCAACACCTCCTGCTGGCTGGGGATGAGTTCCATGTCCGTTGTATAGCACAGAAACTGCTAGCCTAGGCCTGGCCGGTAGATCGATGCACGCGTCCTGCACAGCGGGAGAACGTTTTCTTGCCGACACTAATGTTCGAGGGGCCGTGGTCTGGATCGTTTCTGCTTTTCCCTTGGTTCCCCTTGTCCTATAATCCCGGCAGCCTCGTCCGATGTTCCGGCGAGCTTCCCCAGGAGTTCTCTCGCGCTCCATCCAAACTAAGCGGGGGGCTCGGCGGTGGGTTGTAGGCCGGCGAAGGAGCCGAGTCATGAAGCAATCACGCAGACTTTCCAGCCCTTTGCGCCTGTGTCTGGCAGCGAGCTTCTGCGTGGCCACAGTGGCGGTCGCGCAATCGGGGTTGGAAAAGGCGAGCGCCCACCAGCAGGCCGGGCAGACGTCGCAACTGAGAGCGGCCGTAGCGGAAGTGCTTCGCCGGGGTCCGCAAGACGCTACGGTGCTGTTGTCCGCCGCCGAATTGCTGGATTTATCCGGGTCGCCCCATCGTGCCCAAGCGTACCGCCGCGTGCTGGAAGTGTCGTCTCCGGAAAGCCGGGAGACGAAGGCCGCCCGGCGTCGGCTGATTCTGCTGCATCTCGGAGCGGGTCAGTACCGGCAGGCCCGGCGCGAGCTGGAGACCTACCAGCGCGCGGGTGGCTCGGACCTGCCGGGCTGGTCGGATGCGGCGCCGGCCTCGCGCCTGCCGGTTGGGTACATTGAAATTCCCGGCCCGTTGCTTTCCTTCCAGCGCATGGCGGCAATTAGCCCCGAAACTCCGCCCGAGGAGTTGCTGTCGAAATTGGCCCACAACGTCGTCACTGTTGGCTACCGGTACTCGCACGCCCATATGAAAATCATGCCCACCGAGTATCTGAAACTGCTGACGGCCTATCTTGGTCAGGCGCGCGAATTGCAGGCGCTGGCCGGCAGCGACGGGTTCCTGCGAGTGAACACGTGCGAAGAGGCAGCGCCTCTGCTGAAAGTACTGGGTCACCGCACCCGCCGGGACGGCTGCGCCGCCGGCTTGGAAGTGGACGACCCGGAGCGGGCCTTCCTTACCTCCGACTCGGGTTTCCCCCTGGTCGAACTGGAAGAAGCCATCCAAGGCAAACGCCCGTTCGAGCATTCCGTCGGTCCCGTGCGCATACCCGTGCTATTAGGGCCTGAAGAATGGGTGGAACCGGGTACCCCCTGGATCGACGCCTTTCTAGGGGACCGGCAGTTGGCCCGACTCTACCTCGCGCTCTCGCGCCTGCCGGCTTCCACGCTGGAGGCGCTTCGACAGGATGCGAGCATGAAGAAGTTAAAGTCCCTCGGCCCGGTGTTGGATTACTTCGGGGGAATGTTGCGAGTGGAGAACGGGCATGTCGTGGTGCCCGGAGGTACCGCCGTCAGCCAGGCGTGGAGGCGGTTGGTGGGCGCCCGTCCCGACCGCCCCGGCGCGTTCCTGATCAAGCTCCTGGAAAAAGACAACGGCTGGCTGATTGCCTATTTCGACGCCCTGTTTCGAGCCACCCCCGCTGTACAAGAGTACTTCACCGGCAGGAAACGGCTAGCGCGCTTCTACCGCGCGCTGCGCGGCAACGACCCCACGCCCGGCCCGGCCCGGCCCGTGTTCAAGGATAACGGCTTACTGCTGCTGCTGGTTTCCCGCCTGCGGGTGCAGGCGGATGGCCACCTGCAACTTCCCGGTGGCGTCGAGGCCTGGGATTCCATCTTCCGCATGCGGCCCAGCCCGCGCAGCATCAAAAAGGCCCGCGGCAAGAAGGCGCGCAGCGGCATGAAATCCGGCATCAGCCGACTGCGCGATCCCGATCACGTTGTGGAAACCCTGTTCGGCCGCGTGCGCGAGGTCGAAGAGAACGGCCCTTTCTTTGTATTTCTGACTCTGAACGAAATCGACCGTCTGCGCACCCAGCCGCTCGCCCCAGACACGGTTCTGCTGCTGACGGCACAATACCCGCGCTTCAGCCAGCACTATACCCTGTTTGCCGAGTGGCCCCAGCTGTCGGACTCGACCATCCGGCGCTTCTTGGACGTGGTGGAAGGGCTGACCCGGATTGGCGGCCAGATGGTGCGTGCCGATGGCCTCGGCTCCCTGCAAGCAGCGGTGGCCTTGTGGGGGATCCTGGCGCGGCAGCAGGAAATTCCGGAATCGCAGCTGGAGCCCACGCTGCAGCGGCTGTTGGAGCCGTTTGCCGATGTCGGCAAGGCCGACCAGGTCCTGGACGCCGCACGCCAGGCCGTACAGACGCTAGTCTCCTTCGCTCCGCCAGGACCCGGCTCCGTGCAGCAGAAGATGATTGCCTTGCTGGCCGCTCCCCCCGGCCTGGATGGAACGTCGCGGCAGGCGCGCGAAGAAGGCGAAGAGCGCATCTGGGCAGCATTGGATGCTCAACGCCTCATCCCACTGGATACCCTGTTTTCTCTATCCGAGCAAATGGAGCGCGCCGCGGCAACTGGCACCCCTCCCGGCCCGGAATTCATGCGGTTGGCTGCGCGCCTCAAGGAACTGAATCTGCCCAAACCCTTTCCCACAAGTCTGGAGAGGAGAGTGACTCGCTACGGCTTTTTAAGGCCGGAGGGGTCAAGTCGGGCCCGTGGCCAGTTGACGCCCCATGTGCGCGATACGCTGGTCGGCCTGGTGTACGCCTATTATGCGCCTCCGGGTTCGATGCTGCTGCACCACAACCCGCTCTTCGTCCGCTCCCACGACTTCCTGGGGAACTCAAAGCGCGGCACGGGAAACGAGCTTCGGGGCCCAGCACGTGTCCACAGGCTGGGCTGGCCCCGGAGCGGCGGCGGCCGCTTCGTGGGGTCGCTTTCCGGTGTGCCCTACGCGCTGGCGGATGCCGAGAAGGATTTCTTAGTGCCGAAGCAAACCCAAGCGCTGGTCTGGGGGGACTTGGCGCCGCAGGTGCTGCTTTCCTCGGTCGTGCCGCGGTGGTGGCGGGTCTCGCCTCGCACCCAGCACTGGGTGGCGCTGCACCTCCGGCTGGGCCAGGACCTGCTGGCCGAGGCGGCCGCCTCGCCCCAGGCGCAGCACCTGGTGCTGAATGCGCTGCCGGTGATGGGGGCCCAGCGGCGGGAGCACATTGCCTCGGAACTGACGCAAGGCCGCGCTGCCCATGCTCTGCGGCTAGTGACCCCTGCCGAGCTCTACCAGCTTTCCCGCAATCTGCCCGCGGCAGGGGATTCGGCGGCCGGCACGGAGTTGGCGCGGCGCGTGGGGCCGGCTGCCGCCACCTTGGAGCAGATGTCCCGGCAGTTTCCCAAGGAGGCTTCCGAGACCGCTGCCAGCGCGGCTTTCGGGGCGCCGCATCCGAAAATTGCGCACTCGTACCGAACCGAACTCCTGCATCTGCCCCTGTTCCCCGCTGTGATGGGCTACTCCAGCCAGTTGCTGGCCGAGTCCTGGGAATCGAGCAATCTGTACTGGGCGCAACTGGCCGATGAGCTAGCTTTGCCTCCCGCCGAGCTCAATCGGATTGTGCCCCGACTGACCCGGCAAGTGCTGGAACGCGTTTTCGCCAATAATCTCGAAGACTGGCCGGCGCTGCTGACCGCCCTGAGGGCGACTGGCGACGAGTTTCGCCGCAAGACTTTGGCGGAAGGTGCCTCACCCGCACTGGCCGCCGGTAGGCCATGAGAGCGATCCCGAGGTTCAACGTGCCACGCGTCCTGAAACCCGTTTGCCTTCTGGTTCTGTGGCTGGCGCCGGCTGCCTGGCCTAGCGCCCAGGAACAGCCCCGCCAGGCGGTCTACCGCGTGGAAGTGGACTTGGTCCAGGTTACCGTGGCCGTCACCGATCCCGCCGGACGCTACATCCGGGGACTGCGTCCCGCCGATTTCACCGTTTATGAGGATGATATCCCTCAAAAGGTGGCCATGTTCAGCGAGGGGGGCGCCGCGCCTGAGACGCTGTGGGAAATCGAAGAGCGTGAGCAGGAGACCGGCCGCCCAGTGCCTACCGTGGTGGCCGACTCCCACGTCTTTATCCTGTTTGACACCAGTAACATTATGTATCGGGGCTTTTTTGTCTACGCGCAGGACGCCGTTGCCCAGTTTATCCACGGCCTGAACATACACGATTCCATTGCGTTGTACGCTTTCAGCCGCAACCTGCTGCGGGCTTGCCCTCCGACGCTGGATCGGCGCCGGGCCCTGCTGGCGCTGCGCCAGTTGGTGGCCGGCGCCGATCCTTCCATCTACAACGCCATGCTGCTTACCCTTCAAGATGCGGCGCGGCTTCCGGGCCGCAAGGTGGTGGTGGTGTTCTCCAACGGACCCGACGTCAGCAGCATCGTGTCGCCTGAGGCAGTGCGCGAACTGGCGGAGAATGAAGGGATCCCCATCTACATCATCAGCACCGAGGAAGCTAACAGGGACAAAGTCTCTGCTACTGTCTTCCGGCGTCTGTCGGGACGCTCGGGCGGCAAGGCCTACGTTGCTCGTACCTGGAAACAGCAAACGGCCGCCTTCAAGGCGATCGGCGAAGACGTGAGGCACCTCTACGTGTTGAGCTACTATCCAACGCACAATGCCAAGCAGGGCTGGCGCAGCATCAATGTCGAACTGGCTGGCGAACGCGCCAAGAAGTACCGCATCCGAACCCGCACCGGCTACCGCTCCAAGGTGTCGACCGCCGAACGGTTTGGGCTGAGGCGCGCGCCCGCGGCATCATTCACCAGCCCCTAGCCGCTCCAGCGCCGCCCTCAGGTCCTGCCTTGGAATCTTCTGCTGAGTTTAGGAAAGGCGTGGCTTCTAGTCGCGGATGCGCACCACCGGCTCGGGGCTCGCGCCGGAGCCGGCCAGGCGGACCCGTTCTACTGTGGTTCGGGCAAGATCGTAGAACGCTTTGGCCTGCGGGGAGTCGGGACCGCGCGCGCCCACCGGCGCACCGGTATCGCCGCCCACCCGGATGTCCGGATCCAGGGGCACGTGGCCCAGGAACGGCACGCCGAACTGCTGCGCGATGCGCTCGCCGCCCCCGTGACTGAACACGTCCACCTGGTTGCCGCAGTGTGGACAGACGAAGTAGCTCATGTTCTCCACCACCCCAAGAACCTCCGCCTTCACCTGGCGGAACATGGAGATGGCCTTCCGCGCATCCTCCAGTGACACGTCGGAAGGGGTAGTGACGACGACCGCTCCGGTAATGGGCACCGTTTGCAGCAACGTCAACTGGACGTCGCCGGTGCCCGGCGGCAGGTCCACCACCAGGTAGTCCAGCTCGCCCCACTCCACGTTGCGGATGAATTGCTGGATGACGCTGTGCAGCATCGGGCCGCGCCAGATCACCGGGCGGTCCCCCGGGTTGAGAAAGCCCATGGACATCATTCGGACGCCATAGCTCTCGAGCGGTAGAATCCTGTCTCCCTGGGCCTGAGGCGTTTCGCTGATGCCCATCATCAGCGGCACATTGGGCCCGTAGACGTCGGCGTCCATCAGGCCCACGCGGGACCCCAGATGTGCCAAAGCCACCGCCAGGTTCACCGCCACCGTGGTCTTGCCCACTCCGCCCTTGCCGGAAGCGATCGCAATGAGGTTCTTTACGCCGGGAATCGGAGTCTTTTCTGCCCCACCTGGGCGGGCCTGCGGTCCCGGGGCGGCGAACTTCACCTGCACTTCGGTGACGCCCGGCAGCTTTACCAGTTCCGCGCGCACGCTGTTTTCGAGTTCGCGCTGGTGCGGGTAGTCGGGATTGCTGACCAGCACCGTCAGGGCCACCAGGCCGTCGTGAACCACCAGGTTCCGCACCATGTTCAGCGCGACGACGTCCTTCCCTCGCTCTGGCTCGACCACCTTGCCAAGGGCCTGCATCACCTGCTGATCACTTACGTTCCCCATTGAAGCTTCCTCATGCACAGATTATAGCATCCCACTGCGGCACGCCCGCCGTGCCGCGCAGAGCAGAGGTTCCGATGGGGAATTCATTCGTAGAGGAGGTAGCCGGCGCGCAGCTTTCGGAAGGCGTCTAGCTCTGACTGCCAGCTTTCTACGATTTGGCGGGGGTCTTCGGCGGCCTGTTTGACAAGCGAAAGGATGCGGCCGGCAGCCGCATCGTTGCCCAGCAGGCGCATGATGCCACCTAGGTCGAACTTGCCGGGGTGGAACTTCACCACCGCCGACAGTAATTCGACGCCGACCGCCACCGCATTGAGCGCGTCGCGGTCAGCCAGTATCACCTCGACCCCCTGGCACTGCTGGCCCCGAAACAGGCTGGAGTTGGGGCGAAAGCTGCGGGCCCGGAAACGCACGCCCGCCACTTGGCGCGCGTTCAAGTATTCGGCCATCTCGCGCGCCTGGAACCAGGGTGCCCCCACCAGTTGGAAAGGCGTGGCGGTGCCGCGTCCCACCGAAACCTGCTTAGACTCCAGCAGGCAGACGCCCGGGTAGAGAGTGGCCTGGGTCAGGCTGCGGATGTTGGGCGAGGGGTTCACCCAGGGCAGGCCGGTTTCGTCCATCCATTGGCTGCGCCGCCAGCCCTGCATCCGAATCACGTGCACCGCGGCGCCCAGCTTTTTCTCGCCGTTGAACATGCGGGCTAGCTCGCCCACAGTCATGCCGTGCCGGATGGGCATGGGCATGTAGCCCACGAAGGAGACGTAGTCTTCTTCCAGCATCGGTCCTTCGACCGCCACCCCGTTGATTGGGTTGGGCCGGTCCAACACGTAGATGGGGATTTTTGCCCTGGCCGCTTCCTCCACCATGTAGCCGAGCGTGGTGATGTAGGTGTAGAAGCGGGCGCCGATGTCCTGAATGTCGTAGACCAGCGCGTCTAGGTGGCGCAGCATCTCGGGGGCGGGCCGGTAGCGGCCACGCTGGTAAAGGCTGTAGACCGGCACGCCGGTGGCCTGATCTTTGCCGGACTCGACGTTTCGATCCTCGCGTGTTCCCCTAAGGCCGTGCTCGGGGGCGAAGATCGCCGTGAGGCGTACGCCCGGGGCTTGGTGGAGCAGGTCAATCGTGCGCCGGCCATCGGAGGTTTGACCGGTGTGGTTGGTGATAAGCGCGACTCGCTTGCCCACGAGCGGCGCGAACTGCTGCGCTTCCAGCACCTCAATGCCAGTCCGGACACGCGCTGAAGCGCCCACGACCGCCAGCGCTAGCGCAAGCACTACGTGCAGCACTTCACAACTCCACCCCTCACGCCGGCCGCCCTCTGTGACAGCGGTTGGCAGAGAGTTGCACAATCGGCATCACTGTTCACTACTCCAGCATACCCCCCGGCCTGCAGACTGAACAAGCAGCGCTCGGCTGACAGAAGCCGGATTCACCTTCCGCCGGTTTATGATGGAAGGCGGTGCGAAATCCATCTTCCATCCTGGTTGTGGCCATAGACACCACCACCGAGCACGGGAGCCTGGCGCTCCAGCGGGGCCAGCAGCTGCTGGAGTGCCACGCCGTGCATGCGCGCGAGGCCTTTTCCAGGGTGGTGTTTCAAGAGATTGGTGCACTGCTGGACCGGCACCAAGTTGGTCTGGCCGAAGTGGACCTGTTTGCCGCTGCCGCCGGACCGGGCTCCTTTACCGGCGTGCGGGTGGGGTTGACTGCGGCCAAAGGCCTGGCGGCCGTCGCGGGCAAGCCTGTGGCGCCGGTGTCCAACCTGGAGGCCACGGCGGCGCTCGCGGCCTCAGGCCCCCGCATTTTGATTCCGCTGCTGGATGCGCGGCGGGGCGAACTTTTTGCCGGAGTCTATGAGCGCACAAATCCAGTGAGCCCCGACGGACCCTTGCAGCGGCTGGCCGAAGAGATCGTCGCGCGGCCCGGAGCCCTCGAAGAGTGGCTTGCCCATCTCAAGTTGCCCCCGAGCGAGGCCGCCTTTTGCGGCCCGGACGTGGAGCGCTTATTTGCTTTGTTCAGCGCCGTCCAAGGCGCTGCGGCTCACTTTGCGTGTACGGTGACCGGGCGCAGACTGGCGGCCGCAGTGGCGCGCCTCGGCTATGTGGGGTATTGCAACGGCCAGGTGCTCACAGCGGAGGACGCCGACGCAAATTACGTTCGTCGCGCCGACGCCGAAGTCTTGCGCTCTAGTTCTCGAAAAAAGTCGTGAACCGAGCCACGAGCGTGAGCCAGTAGTCACACAGTGCATTCTTTCTGAAATGGCGATGATGATCCGCCTGTCGTGGCCTGGGGAGCGGCCTGGGGAGCGGCCTGGGGAAGGGAAGCGGGCGGCCGAGCTGGCGGGAACCACCGAAACTAGCTGCATTGGGCGTGCTTGACTGCAATGAGCGCAGGCGATATCTTGATTTTGTTGGATTTGGTGTAGACCGAACGGACCGTCCGCCATGGTTGTGATCTTTATCCTCCTCCTCGTTCTCCCAATTTTCCTTCCGTGTGCCTCCTGGGGAAGCGACTGGCCCGACTGGCGCGGGCCTGCGCGCGATGGGGTCTCCGTGGAAACGTCGCTTCCCACGCAGTGGTCGCCCGCAGGCCAGAACCTTGCTTGGAAAGTGCCATACGGCGGCCGCTCCGCGCCGATCGTTTTGGGGGACCGGCTGTTTCTGCAGAACTCAGTGGGCGAAGGGGAAACCCAGCAGGAACGCGTCATGTGTTTCCATGCGGACACGGGAAAGCTGCTGTGGGAACATCGCTTCAATGTTTTCTTAAGCGATGTGCCGCCGCACCACGTGGGGTGGGCTTCGCCCGTTGCAGATCCCGCTTCGGGCAACGTCTATGCCTATGGCGTGGGCGGCACGCTGCTGGCGCTGTCTCGCGAGGGCAAGCTTCTCTGGGAGCGCTTCCTATCGGAGAACTTCGGTGTGATCACCACCCACGGCGGACGCACGGTCTCTCCCATCATTGAGGGAGATTTGGTCATTGTCAGCGGCGTCAGCTCTGGCTGGGGAAAGCAGGCGCGCGGGCGTCACCGGTTCATGGCGTTTGACAAGAAGACCGGCGAAACCGTCTGGGTAAGGGCTCCGGGTGGGCGGCCCTACGACACCACCTACTCACCCCCCATTGCCGCGGTGATCAACGGGACTCGGTTGCTGATCGCCGGCGGCGGTGACGGCGCGGTGCACGCCCTGAAGCCGCAGACCGGCGAACCGGTGTGGAAGTTCGCCATGAGCAAGCGGGGCATCAATACCGGCGTGGTGATCAAGGATGCAACTGCAGTTGTCAGTCACAGCGAGGAGAACCCGGACTCCAGCGAGATGGGTCTGATTGCTGCCATTGATGCGGCTGCCACCGGGAATCTGGGAAAGGTGCATGTGAGATGGGCCGTCCGAGGCTTCCTCGCCGGTTTCTCGTCTCCGGTCATTGACGGTGATCGCGTTTATCAGATCGACAACAGCGCCAATCTGTACGCCTTCGAGATCGCCTCGGGCAAGAAGCTCTGGACTCTGAATCTTGGGACCATCCAGAGAGCCTCGCCAGTTCTGGCCGATGGCAAGCTGTATGTCGGCACGCAGAACGGCAAGTTTTATATTCTCCGGCCCGGCCCGGACAGGTGCGAGATTCTCGATGCGGACCTGCTGGGAAGCGAAACCGCTCCCGAAGAAATCATTGGCTCAGCCGCCGTTTCCCGCGGACGGGTCTACCTGGTCTCGAGCGAAGCACTGTATTGCATAGGGAAGAAGCCGAAGCAAGCTTCGACGCGTTCGAGCATTCCCAAGGCGACCGCCGCGCGCGAGCCGGCGGCTCACGTGCAGGTTGTGCCAGCCGAAGTTGTGCTGCAACCTGGGAAGAGCGTCCGCTTTCGGGCCCGTCTATTTGACCGGCACGGCCGCTTGATTCGGGAAGGGAAGGCCGCCTGGTTGCTCGAACAGCTTCCCGGTAAGATCCAGGCGGGCGGTACCATCCAGAACGGCGGACGCTTCCTTGCCGCTTCTGATCCGGTTGCGCAGGCAGGCCAGGTGAAGGCCACGGTGGAAGGGCTTTCCGGAATCGCGCGGGTACGGGTGATTCCAGCCTTGCCCTGGGATGAGGACTTCCAGTCGCTGGCTGTTGGTCGCCCGCCTCGGCATTGGATTGCCGCCACTGGCAAGTTCGTCGTGCGGGAGGTGGATGGCAACAAGGTTCTGGTCAAACTGTCCGACAAGCCCTTTCTTCGGCGCGCCCGGGTGTACATGGGGCCCTCCAATTGGTCCAATTACACGATTGAGGTAGATGTTCGGGCAACCGAGAAACGGCGTCAGATCGGGGATGCCGGAGTGGTCGCGCAGCGTTATTCCCTGGTGCTGTTTGGCAATCGCCAGCGATTAGAGCTGCAATCGTGGCAGCCGGAAACGGCACGCACGGTTTCCGCGGCGTTTCCGTGGAACGGAGACGCGTGGTACCGACTCAAGCTTCGGGTGGAAAACCTGCCGGACGGCAAGGTCCAGGTTCGGGGAAAAGCGTGGCCGGTAGGGAAGGCGGAACCGGAGCCCTGGTTGGTCGAGCGCGTGGATCCCATTCCCAACCTGCAGGGGAGTCCGGGCCTTTACGCCAACGCGCCGGTGGAGGTCTTTTTTGACAATCTGAAAGTCAGGCCGAACCAATCGCCATGAACCAGTTTTGAACCGGCCATGAACCAGATATGAACCAGTTATGAAAAAGCCACGCTGTCGTACAGGGTTGATTTTTCTTGCCCTCATTCTCGCTTTTTATTCGGTACGTCAGTGGATGCCGTGGTGGGATTCGGTTGTCTCAGCCTCGGACCCGGTCACCTCGGTCACAGGGGACTGGCCCATGTGGGGTGGAACACCGGACCGCAACATGGTTTCCAACATGAAAGGTCTGCCTGCGAGCTGGGATGTGGCTACGAAAAAAAACGTCCAGTGGGTAGCCGCGCTGGGCTCCCAAACATATGGAAACCCGGTGGTGTCGGGCGGCAAGGTCTTCGTGGGGACCAACAACGAGGGGTTGCGCGATCCCAAACAGGCGGGTGACCGCGGGGTGGTGATGGCGTTCCGCGCCTCCGATGGAGAATTTCTTTGGCAGGCAACCTCGAAGAAATTGGAGTCGGGGCGCGTTAACGACTGGCCTTATCAGGGTGTCGCGTCCTCTCCTCTGGTGGAGGGAGATCGCATCTACTACGTCTCCAACCGCGCCGAGGTGGTTTGTCTCGATACCGAAGGCTTTCGCGATGGCGAGAATGACGGTCCGCTCGAAGACGAGGAGTTCACCGGCGAAAAGGATGGCGACATTATTTGGAAATTCGACATGATGGAGGAAGTTGGCTCGTTCCCCCACAACCTGGCCAACTCTTCTCCCGTCCCGTTTGGCAACCTCATCTATCTGAGCACGTCCAACGGGCAGGACGCGAGCCATGTAAATATTCCCTCGCCGCGCGCCCCCAGCATCATTGCGTTGAACAAACGCACCGGCAAACTTGTTTGGGAAGACAATTCAGTGGGCGACCGCATCCTGCACGGCCAGTGGTCCACACCGGCCGTGGGCAACGTTGAAGGAGTGGATCAAGTGGTGATGGGCCAGGGGGACGGTTGGGTCCGTGGCTACGAAGCGCTGACGGGAAAGAAACTGTGGGAATTTGACATGAACCCCAAGGATTCCGTGTGGCCCAAGACCCGGAATTCAATTATCAGCACGCCGGTCATTTACGACAACCGTGTCTATCTCGCCAATGGCCAGGACCCCGAGCATGGCGAGGGTGTCGGACACCTGTACTGTATTGACGCCACCAAGCGCGGCGACATCACCGAGACCGGGCGGGTTTGGCACTACGAGAAAATCCGCAGATCCATCTCAACGGCGGCAATCCGCGACGGCCTGGTCTATTTTCCGGACTTCAGCGGGTTCCTTCACTGTTTGGATGCCCGAACGGGCGAGCCCTATTGGGTTCATGACACGCTGGCGGCGGTGTGGGGATCAGCGCTGGTCGCCGATGGGAAGCTATATCTGGGGGATGAAGACGGCGACGTAGTTGTTTTGCGGCCCGGAAAGGAACTCAAGGTGCTGGCCGAGATGAATCTGGGCAGCTCGGTGTACTCTACCGTTGTTCCCGCCAACGGCGCGCTGTTTATCGCCAGCCGAAGTGAACTCTTTGCCCTTGCGGAAACCAGCTCGCCTCGTGCCAGCGCAAATTTGACAGAGTGGTTCCGGAGGAATTTCCTGTTCCGCTGAACCTTTACTGAAGGCCGCTTCCGTCTCTTTCTTTGAGTGCGCGCGCGGACAGTGTGTCTTCCATTTCGTGGAAGGCTATTTCCCATAGGCGCGGAGATCTATAAGTGCGGAATTCTCTGATTTTCCTGCTGGTTCTCGCGTTCGTCTTGACGCTGGCGAACCGGGAGGAGCAGCATGCAGCACGTGCTGGAAACGCGGATTGGCCCCAATTTCGCGGAAATCATGAATTGACCGGGGTCCCTGGCTCCGCCCTTCCCGAGACCTTGAATCTTCTGTGGAGCTATGAAGCCGGCGATTCCATTGAGTCTTCGGCGGCGATTGTGAATGGCACGGTTTTTGTTGGCTCGCGCTCCGGAAAACTGGTTGCTCTGGATTTGGGGAATGGCAAGGTGCGATGGAAATACGATGCTGGCCAGCCCATTGGGGAATCCTCTGCTTGCGTGCGGGATGGTTTAGTCACTGTGGGGGACCTTTCTGGAACTCTGCACGGAGTCAGTGAGGAGGATGGCAGGCGCGTGTGGGCGTTTAAGACCAGCGCTGAGATCAAATCGTCGCCAGTGATCATTGACGGGAAGGTCCTGGTAGGCTCCTATGACGAGCATTTGTACTGTGTTTCCGCCCGCTCAGGCCAGTTAATCTGGAAATTGAGGACGAATGGACCGCTGCATTGCACTCCGGCAGTGTCGGGCGGCCTGACCTTTATCTCCGGATGCGATGAGGTGTTTCGCGGGGTGCGCATTGCCGACGGCAAGGAAATCTTTCAGATCCCCTCCGGCGGATACACGGGAGCGTCGCCCGCTCTGATGGCGCAGACCGCATTTTTTGGCACGTTTCGGAATGAAGTGCTGGCCGTCAATCTTGGCTTACGTCGCATCGTCTGGCGGTACCAGCATCCCCAGCGTCAATTTCCCTTTTACTCCTCGGCGGCAGTGGTGGATGGGAAGGTGGCCGGGGGCAGGGTAGTCATAGGCGGCCGTGACAAGATGGTGCATTGCCTGGATGCGAAGACCGGAAAAGGAATCTGGACGTTTGCCACCCGGGGGCGAGTAGAGTCTTCGCCTGCGATCGCCGGTGGTCGGGTGTACGTGGGCTCGCATGACGGGCGCTTGTATGTGCTGGATCTGAAAACCGGGGCGAAACTGTGGGAGTTCAACGCCGGGGCGCCGCTATCGGCCTCACCGGCCATCGGCTCGGGTCGGCTGGTGATTGGCTCTCAGGACGGCGTCCTCTACTGCTTTGGCTGAAGCAGCCGGGATATGCGCCGGCCTCATTCGGGCAGCTGCTCCTGTTGTGGCTCCGGGAGCCAGAAGCTGGCAATGAACCCAACCAAATACACCAGGAAGACAACGGCCGCGGCAGCGTGGGCCAGTCGGGCAAAATGCGTCGGGCCTGGCATCAGACTGACTAAGTTGATGGTTAGATACGCGGCTGAGGTGCCGATCATCCGGCCCCCGACGTTGGCGGCAAAACTTTCCCCGGTGCCGCGCAGGTGCGTCGGATAGACCCGCGGCAGGTAGTTTCCCCAAAAGCTGAACTGCGCTACCGTGAACAGTCCCGCTAGAAACACCCCCCACTTCAACATCTCCAGACTGCTCTGGGCCGGAAAAAGGAATACCATGGGAATCAATATGAGGCCGGGCACCTGGAAAATCCGCAGAAGCCTCCGGCGAGCGACGATGCGGACAGCCAGAAAAGCCAGAAAAATGCGGCCCGTGAGCCCGCCCATCTCCTGGAACAGTTGAACTCCGCTGACGATCTGCTGCTGCTGTTGGCGTGGTTGGTCCTGGACCTGCGGCAAGCCGGGAACCATTCGCGGAACGTGCTGAATCGCGCCAAAGGCCGCTCCGTAGCTGCAAGCGACCATCAGGGCGGTCACGAGGGTCGTTTTCCGAAAAGCGGGCCGGAAGAGTTCGGCAAAGCTGGGGCGCTTCAGCTCTCCTCTGGATTTCTTTTCTTGCCAGAGCGGCGATTCCGGCAGGAACGGCCGGATGATGATGAGCGGAAGAGCGGGGATCACGCCTGACATCAGCGTGTAGCGCCAGGCTTCATGACCTCCCCGGATCGCTGGCAGATCGTTTGCATACGTTACGGCCAAGTAATAAGCGCCGGTCACCATCAGGCCGCCCAATGAGGAGAACGCCTGCGTATAGCCAAGCACAGCTTCGCGTTGTCTGGGGTTGGGAAACAGTTCGGCCAACCAGGCGACGGCGGCGACAAATTCAACACAGACGCCGATAAAAGTTGTACACCGAAAGAACAGCAGGACAGGGAGCGATGTGGCATAGCCTGAAGCGAAAGCCGAAAAAGCGTAGAGCAAGATACTCCAAACCAAGACCCGCCGCCGGCCGAAACGGTCGGTCAAGTACCCGCCCAGCAGGCCAAAGATGCCTCCTGCGACGGCCGGGACATAAAACAGCAAGCCAACCCAATAGTTGAACTCGGGCGTCCCCGGCTTTGCCTGAATCAGATCCAACAGCGCTGGGCGCACAATCAGGGGAAGCATCAGCAGTTCGTAGATATCGAAGGCGAAACCAAGACAGGCTACCCCGCAGATCAGCCATTGGGTCCCGGTCAACGGGGAAGAGCTCTGGAGGGGAGTTTTCTCTGCTTGTTGGTCTGGCGACATGTTGAGGGATTCTACCGTATCCCAGCTTCGGAGCGTGATGGAAAGCTTCAGCTGGCTCCCTAGGGACAAGCGCTCCCGGATTGTTCCGTTGCAGCATCCATAAGCGATAGGTAAACTTTATTGCATGGACAGCGGAGAGAACGAGTGGGTTTGAACGGAGACATGCGTTTCGCTTCCGCCAGAGTGTTACGCCGGGCGCAGATCAGTTGGCCGAAAGCGGTCCTGGTCGCTTTTGTTTTCCTGGTCTCAGTTCGAGTTCTGGGAGCGCAAACCGCGGGCACAATCGTAGGCACGGTCCGGGACAAGACGGGCGGTGTCCTGACGGAAGTGCAGCTGACAGCGCGGCATTTGGACACCGGACTTACCCGCTCGACTATCAGTCAGGCTGACGGAAGCTTTGTGTTTGCGGCAATGCCCGTCGGCCGCTATGCCATACGTGCTGAGCTGACTGGGTTTCGGCCGCTAGTGCACAAGGGAGTGCATCTGACGGTGGGCGAGACCGCCCAGGTGGACCTGCTCCTGGAGCTAGGGAGTTTCGATCAGGAGATCACTGTCGTTGCTCAAACGTCACTGGTCAACACCAGGTCTTCCGAGCTGAGCTACCTGGTGAGCGAGGAGGCAATTCGAGAACTGCCGCTAAATGGCAGAAATTATACCGATCTGGCGTTGCTTCAGCCGGGTGTAATTTCTTTTCCGCATCGCAGTGGCGGCTCCATTGTCGCCCATGGTTTAGCCACGAGTATCAATGGACAGGATCCCAGATCCAACGTGTACCTGCTGGACGGTACGCCACAGAATGATTTTACCAACGGGCCAGCTGGCAGCGCAGCAGGCACTGCCCTTGGGGTAGAAACCATTCGGGAATTTCGCGTTGAAGCAAACGCATATAGCGCTGAGTTTGGCCGCAATTCCGGCGGGCAGTTCAACGCCCTCACGAAGTCGGGCACCAACGAGTATCACGGGAGTCTCTACCACTTTCATCGCAACGACAACATGGACGCGAGGAATTTCTTCGACATTTCAAAGCCCGACTTTAAGCGCAACCAATTCGGCGCGAGCCTGGGCGGCCCCCTCCAACGGGACCGAACATTTTTCTTCTTTGGTTACGAAGCCCTCAGGGAACGCAAGGGTCGCACCATTACGACGATTGTGCCTGACGAGGAGGTGCGCCGCGGGCCGGTCCACGAGGTCATCCAACCTTATCTGGACGAGTTCCCTTTGCCTAACGGGGAGAACCTAATAGATCTCCAGGGGAGCCCGACCGGCCTTGCGGTTCATCGATTTGGCTTCAATGAACAAATTGGTCAGGATTTCACACAGATCAGGATGGATCACAACGTGGGGGCGACCGATCGGTTCTTTGCCCGGTACACTTACGACGACGCCGACCAGCAGCTTCCTACAGACTTCCCGCAATTCCCGCGAGCCTTTCTATCGCGCAATCAGTTCGTGACCGCGGAGTATCAGAAAGTTCTTTCGCCACAAACATTGAATACGTTTCGGGCCAGCTTCGGCCGGACCCGCATTGGGCAGGATGTGGAGGCAAATGTTTCTTCGCCTTTGCAACCCTTTGTCCCCGGACAAGACAAGATCGGCGCCATCGACATCGGCGGCATCCCGCGGTTTGGGCCGCAAATTTCGGTCGACGTGTCTCTGGTTCAAAACGTCTTCGGATTCGAATATGGTCTGAGCCACAACCGGGGTCGACACCTGTTGAAGCTAGGGGCGCTGGCCGAACGCTATCAGGACAACATGTTCAATCCCACCTTTTCCCTGGGCATTTATAGATTTTCCAATCTCGGAGCTTTTTTGAATAACCGGCCGGCGCTCTTTTTGGGGCTGGCTCCGGGGGGTGCCTTGGACCGATACTGGCGTTTTACCCTGTTCGGTTTTTATGCGCAAGATGACATCAGGGTGGCGCCAAGGCTGACGGTGAATCTCGGCGTTCGCTATGAATTCGCTACTCTGCCGCGCGACCTCCAGGGGCGCGACTCGACTCTACTGGAGTTGAGCGACACCTCTCCAACAACGGGGCAGCTCTATCAGAACCCTACGTTGAGGAATCTTTCGCCTCGGGTTGGATTCGCGTGGGACGTTTTTGGGGACGGCAAAACGTCACTACGGAGCGGCTACGGGATTTTCTTCAAGACAAATAACCACCAGAACCTCATCGTAACGGTCACGAACCCGCCCGCGACGCCGCGGGTCGTCATTGGCGGGCCCAGCTTCCCAGTGCCTCCCTTCGAGCGGGCAGGAGCTGCCTCAATTCGTCCGATTGAATGGGAGCTGAAGAATCCGTATGTGCATGTGTGGAACCTGAGTCTGCAGCGAGAGCTCGGACGAGATACAGCGGTCATGGTGGGCTACGCGGGCTCACGTGGCATTCATCTGTTGCGGAGCGGCGATGTAAATATTGCCACTCCCGATCGACTCGACGATGGCACGCTGTCTTTTCCAGTAGAGAGGCAACGGCCGAACTCAGCTTTTTCTACAATCGAGTTGAAGCGGAGCGACGGCAATTCCTGGTATAACGCGCTGATTGTGGAAGTGCGGCGGCGCTGGAGCGAGAATGTGAGTTTTCAAACCTCCTATACTTTTTCGCGCAATGTTGATACCACTCAGGCCTCGACTTTCTTTTCTGATGCAACCAACGGAACGACCTCGGCGTTTCCGGAGTTTCCCGGTCTGAATTACAACAAGGGCTTGGCGGATTTCCATGCCAAGCACAACTGGGTCATGAATTTCATCTGGAATCTGCCGGACCCGAAACTGACTGGCCTGGGCAGGTTACTCGAGGGATGGGAGCTGGCAGGGATCGCCCACATGCGCAGTGGGAACCCACTGACGGTATTTGTCCAAGCGAATCGCTCCCGCTCGCTTTGGGCGCCTTCGTTGGGGCCAGGGCTGGGGCGCGACCGTCCCAGCTTGGCGCCGGGGCGTACACATCAGGATGCGGTCCTCGGCAGCCCGGACGGCTATTTCGACCCAGCGGCGTTTGTCCTTCAGCCGGCCGGGACCTTGGGCAACCTTGGCCGCGGCGCCTTGATCGGTCCCAACATGCGAAGCTTCGATCTGGCGGCGGTAAAGAAAATCCGCTGGTCGCGGCTGGGTGATAACACGAACATCGAGTTCCGCGCCGAGGTCTTCAACCTTCTTAACCGCGCCAACTTTGGGACCCCCAGCCTGCTGGCGTACGCGGGGACAGCAGACCTGGGTCTTCCGCAATGTCACGATGGACCAACCTGCGAACAACCGCTGGCTTCGCTGGGACGAATTCGTTCTACGGTTACTTCCTCGCGGCAGATCCAACTTGGGCTGCGGATTTCCTTCTGAAGCGGCGCAGGAAGCGCCGAGGACGCCGGGGGCCGACTCCAGTCTTTACCGGGTAGAGCTGCCCGAGGCGCGCTTACCGATGCAGTAGAGGTACTGGGCGGTGCGGAGGAAAATCTGACCGTCGGAAATTGCCGGCGAACTCAGACAATAGTCGTTGAAGTGGTTTTCTGCGAGAACCTCAAATTTGGGACCTGCCCGGACCACAGTAGTCAGACCATCCTCGTTGGTAACATAAATCTTTCCATCAGCAAGCACGGGGGAGGAGCTATACGCTCCCGGTTCGATGCGCTCAGGTCCCCAGGTTTTCTGTCCGGTCTTCGCGTCCAGACACCACACAACGCCGCGGTCATTGACGATGTAGAAGTACTTGCCGTCGGTGACTGGAGTCGGAACATCCGGACCGTTTTCGAAGGACCAGATTCTGTGCGAATCAGTGATGTCGCCGCGCCCGCCTGCCCGAAAGGCGAGCAAAGGGCGCACGCGGGTCGGCACGTAGACGATGCCCTCGGCCACGACCGGAGAAGCGACAATGCGGTACGCTGGGTCGTTCTTCGGATTTAGACCGTTGCCCCGCCATAGCTCCTTTCCGGTGGCCAGGTGGTGCCCGGTGACGCAATCGCCGCCGGAGACCACAATTTCCGCCTGATTGTCGTAGCGAAGCACGGTCGGCGTCGTGTAGGAATCGGGGGATTCCCGAATTGCCTGCGTGGGGCGCTCCACTCTCCATATTGTCTTTCCGGTCTTTTTGCTGATGCGGAGCACATAGGAAGGATCGTCGGTCTTCACTCCGTGCAAGACCTGAATGTAAAGAGAATTCCCAAACAGAAGTGGGGAAGAGGCGTACCCGTGCCCCTGGCCGAAGCGGCCGTAATCCTTCTGGACGTCGCGAGCCCATAGTTGTTTTCCCGCAAAGGTAAACCCTTTGAGAATTCCGGTGCCGGTCATGACATACACATTCTTTCCATCGGTCACCGGGGACGGAGACGACATGTTGTGCTTCCGCATCTTGACGTTGCCGCTTCCCAAGCGCCTTTTCCAAATGAGCGCGCCCTTCCTCCTGTCTACACACCACAGATAGAGATCGCTTCCATCTGCTACGTTGAGAAAGACACGCTCACCCCAAATAATTGGAGTGGAGGCGCTCCAACTGGGCATCGGCAGCTTCCACGCTATGTTGTCCCGGGTGCTCCAGCGGACGGGCAGGTCCGTCTCGGTGCTCACTCCATTTAGCTGCGGACCCCGCCATTGCGGCCAATTCTCGGCGGGGACGACGGTCGGAAGACCAAGCAAGAGCGGGATCAAGAGGCTTGTTTTGCGCAGCTGTTTTCTCCCGGCGGAGAATAATCTTCCTTTTCTGCTGACCGGCTCCATAAGGCCAAGCATACTTGTGTCGATCGGGGAAAAACAAGAACTCCAGTTCGTCGCTGAGTAGCCTACTCTGCGCGCAAGGCAGGCAGCAGGGGAGAACGTAGCGCGGCGATGGTTGCCAGAGCAGATGCCGCCAGCCCCGTGAAAAGTACAGGGAGCAGCATCGAGCCCAGGGACAGGACAGGAAGCTGACCGCCGCGGGTAACCAGTGGCGGTGCGACAGCAAGCAATGCGGAGAGTGCGCCGGCAACCAAACCACCTGAGAGCAGCAGTGCATTCTCTGCGATCACGATCAAGCCCAGATCCACTGAACGGTAGCCGAGCGCCCGCAAGAGCGCCAGTTCCCGCCGCCTTTCCAGGACGTTGCGCAACAAGACCGCTGCCAGTCCGAGCGTCCCCAGCAGCAGACCCAGAGCCCCCAGAGTCTGGAACGTGGAAATGTAGGTGTTCTCCACGCGGTGAAAGCCGGCCAGCAAGCCTTCGGTCGAAACGACGTCGAAGCCGTAATCTGTCAGGCCCTCCTCCAGCAGCCCGGTCAACGGCTCGACCTGTTGGGATGGCATGTCCAGCAGGAAGAAGCGGGACCCCTGCTGGTCCGGAAAAAGCCGCAGAAAATGCTTTTCCGAGATGAGAAGTTCCCTTTGAAAAACGCTGTCTGCCAGCGCCCCAACTAGACGCATTCTGACCGGGCGGTCCGTCTCCCGCCGCAAGAGAAATTCCTCACCCAACTTGCGATGGAGCACGTACGTCATTGAGTTGGCGTCGGCGATCGCGGGAATTGCTCCGTCAGCTGGCTCCGCTTCGAGAAGCAGCCAAGGATTTTCCTTTTCCGCAGCGCTGCTGGCCAGAGAATCCTGAAAAGAGAACCGGCCGCTCCTAATGAAGGCGCTGGAGGCTGCCAGGATTCGTGGATTCTGAGGCCGGTAAAGGTTGAGGCAGCTGGCGTCGTCTCCGGGTTTCAGCCGAAACGGCACGAACGTCACCTTCTGCAGCGTCGCGGTTTCGTCTACCGAGAGATTCAGGCCTTCCTTGCCAGAATTCGTGTTCAGGTCGAAGTGAACCGGCAAGAGTGATTCTGCTAGCAGCGGAAAGCCTCCGGTGCCTGAGGTTGGGTCAACAGCGGCCGGCGCGCTCGGCCGGAAGGCCCCTACGGCGACGACGATGAATGTGGCCGAGGCAATGAGGGCAATCGAGAGGATGCTCCGCCCCGGGCGATAGGTGGTGTTTCGGAAACCCAGCCGCGACACACCCTTCACTCCACTGCCGCTAAGGAGCGCTCTTCGCCCCCTCACAAGCCAGCCCCATTGATAAAAAAGGAAGGCGGCGAGCAGAACAGTGCCGGCGCCGAAAAAGCCGGCCACTTGGCCAATCCATTGTCTAGACGCACCCACTAGCAATACGCAACCGAGCAGGCTGAAAGCGATACCCAACCAGAACGCCCTCTGGGCTTTCAAAGAAGGCTGGCGGCTACTTTCGAGCGTGCCCCCCAGCAGGCCGCGGGGTGTGATGGACCGAAGGCCCCGCAGAGTCCAGGCAATGGAAATGGCTGCCATCAGGATGCCGCCCATCCCGCCCAGAGCCAGTGATGTAGAGGAGATATGCAAGGTCAGCAGTCTGGTGCCTACCGCATCTGCCCACCAGGTGCGTAGCCCGTGCATGATGAGCCAGCCGTAGGCCAGGGCGACGGGCAGGCCCAGGAGGCTGCCGGCCGTCGCTAGGGTGAGGCCTTCCGTTAGGAACAGAGCCCGAATCCTAGCACCGGGGAACCCAATAGCTCGAAGGACGCCAATCTCGGTCAGACGCTGTTCCACTCCTAATTTGAAGAAGAGTCCTGTGAGCAGCAGCGCGGAAATCACCAAGAAAAAGCTGAAATAGAGAAAATATTCTCCAAAATCTGTAGCTCCACGAGATGCCCGCAGCCCCTGGGCCCTCACGGCGGAAATGGAAAAGCCCATGCGGGTGGGGTCTAGCGCGTCTTCGAGACTTTTTCGGTAGGACTCCAGCGCTGCCTGGAGCCGGTGGGAGCCTGGAGGCGCGGCCGGCGCGGCTGGCGGCTCCTTAACAAATAGACGCAGTGAGGTTAGCTTTCCGAAACGCGACTGCCAGAGTTCCTGCCCCTTCTCCAGCAGGATGAAGGCCTTCGGCGTAGTTCGGTATTGGTCCCAATACTGCTCGTCCCGGGGCCGGATGCGACCCAGGTCAATGGGGAACGGCGGGTTCCAATCGCCGAGGTTATCCGAGTCGGTAATTCCAGGATATTCTGGCGCCAAATCCGCGTCTGCCGCGACGCCCTCGATGGGAACGATGCCCGTAAGTTGAAATTGCGCCTTGCGGGTCAGGAGGCGCCCCTGTTGTTCCCAAACGTAATATTCCAGCGAGGTAGTTTGGCCCTCTCGTACAGCCAGGTCACGGGCTGCCCAATCGTTCAGCATGATCGGCGGCAACGACGATGATGGCAGCACAGAGGCTGACGGCAGAGGGGCTCTCCGTGCTGCTGTGCCTTGGAGCGCCTCGTATTGTTCGCGATCTATTGCCGCCACCAGTGAATAAGGGATTTCGCGCGAACCCGACCGAATCCTGTTCGCCAGATACGTGAAAATGGCCGAGGCGTGCAGGTCCAGGCGGTTGGCTGTCTCCCGGGCCGCTTGGGCCAGAGGATCGTTGATCAGGCCGCTGTCGCTTTCCAGCACCAAGGAGCGGCGTTGTTCCAGCACGCGGAGCTGGACGCCCAGGTCTTCCAGGGTAAAAGTGTCTTTCAAGAGTTTTCCGAGCCGCTCCAGCTTGGCCGCATTGGTTCGCTCGGGTCCCGGATCTCTCTCCGACACCAGGATGGTATTGACCTTGCCTTCCAGCTCCAACTCCTGCTGCAACCGCTGCAACGGGACAAAGACGGCGCGAACTTGACCTTGCTGAGGATGGAGGGAAAACTCCCCCAGAGCGGAGGCAGGAAGCACCTTGCGAATGGCAAGACGAATTGTCCGCCCGGCGTTGCCTTTTCGGCCGTGCAGCCACTCGGCGGGAACGGCCTCGGGCTTTTGGATTCTGAGGAGAACCGTATCTCCGGTTTTGCCTCCCAACTCCTCGGCCAGTGCACTGCTGAGGAAAACTTCGCGGTTGGCGAGACGCTGTGTTGCTGGGGCCGCATGAAACTTCCAGAACCGTTCGTCCACGCCGTACACGCGGACCCCAGACCCCCGACGGCCGCTTTCCTGATGCGTGACGAGTCCTTCCAGCACGATCAGGGGGCATGCCGCGTGAAAGGCGTCTGAGAACTGGCTGTCGAGCTGCAGATCCGAGGCCAGCTTTTCGCGAAAGAAGCCGGAGGAAGAAATCGCATAGTCCACCTTTCCGAGCCGCTCGAGGAACAGCTCTCGCAGACTGGCGCGGACGGAATCTCCCACCAGCAAGGCGCCAGCCAGTGCCGCCACGCCAATGGCCACGCCTGCCACAACCGCCAGGTTGGTCCGCCAGTAGTAGGTCAGACTACGCTTAAGCAGGGTAGCTGTCCGCATTACGCTCGTTGGAGCTGTCCTCCAAGCAGTTCAAATTGCAGAGGGAACCGGGTAGCCAGCTCTGTGTTGTGGGTGACCACGACCAGAATGGTCTGCTGGCGCTGGTCGAGCTCCAGCAGCAGGGAGGCGACCCCCTGGGCCGAGCGGCGATCCAGATTGCCCGTCGGCTCGTCACAGAGCAGCAACACGGGGTCCATTAGAAGCGCGCGCGCCAGAGCCACCCGCTGCTTCTCACCGCCGGAGAGTTCGGCAGGGCGGTGCTCGAGCCGTTCGGTCAGGCCCACCTGGTCCAGCAGCCGCCGGGCCCGTGCAACGTAATCGTTTCCGGGCTCCGCGACCAGGCTGGGAGTCAGAACGTTCTCCAGAACCGAGCACTGCGGCAGCAGGCAGTGGTCCTGGAAGACAAACCCGATTTTTTTGTTCCGGAATGCGGCCAGCTCTTTTTCTCCCAGCTCAAACGGGTTCTGGTTGTCCAAGCTGACCGTTCCCGCGCTTGGCGGCTCCAGCGCGCCGAGGATGTAGAGCAAGGTGCTCTTGCCGCTGCCCGACGGTCCCATGATCGAGATCGCCTCTCCGCGCGAAAGCGCCAGGCTTATTCCGGAAAGGATCGACAGTGGGCCCCGCGGACCTGAATATTCCTTGGTGAGGTTGGCGACTTTGAGCAAAGGGTAAGACCTCGATTGAGCCGTTGGTTCAATTGTATTTAGCCACTACCCGGCCACCGTGGTGCGCTGTTGCGACTGTTTCAGCGCTTCCTGAAGGCCCGTGTAAACCTCCAGGGCGCGGCTGGCCATGCCAGCGACGCTGTAATGCGCGCGAACGCCCTCGGATCCGTTTCGGCCCAGTTCTTCCGCCCAGGCCGGATCTTTCCAGATGGACAGAATCCCCTCGGCCAGGCGCCCGCAATCATCCGGTTCCACCAGCAATCCCCCCGACGTTTTCGCGATGATCTCCGGGAAGGCGCCCCGCCGGGGCTGCACCACCGGCACGCCGTTGGCCATTGCTTCCAACAGGTATATGCCTTTGTGTTCGTTGTAGGTGCTTGGAACACAAAGTACGTCCAGATTTTGAAGGAACCGGATTTTTGCGTCTCTGTCCAGAGTGCCTCGGTAGCGGAACTCCCCGGCGAAGCCCCACTCCTCCATCTGTCGCTCGATACCACGCAGATACTCTCGATGTTCTGGGCCCAGGTAGCCGGCCACCTCCAACCTGGCCGGGGGGGAGCTATTTCGTTGCCGCAGGCGTCGGTATGAATCGCACAGGAGGTGTAATCCTTTTTCTGGGATGATCCGGGCAAAGTAGCCGACAGTGAAACAGGCGGAGCTCCGGCTCCTGCTGGCGGCGTACCCTTTCAAGTTGATCCCCAACGGCACCACCTGAATCTTGTCGTCCGGTATTCCCAGATACCTGGACATGAATTCCGCGCTGTAGTCGCTTACCGGCAGGAAAGCATCCACAAATTCAACGTTTGCACGGATCAAATCCAGAGCGGCGCTCCGATAGGGCTCCGCGAGACCTTCCAGAAACGCATTCTCGCCCTGGAGAGTACAGCAGACGGGACAGCCCAGCGCCTTTTTCAAGGGACGCGCCAGCCCGATGAGAAGCGAGTTCGGAAGGTTGACAACGTCAGGGGGGCTCTGGGTTTTGAGCCAGTGCAGCAACTTGCGGAGTTCCTTGCCCTGGAAGCCCTCCTCGCCCTTCAACACCGAGAGGGTGAGTTCCCCTAGCAGGCGGGGATCGGTTCGAACCCAGTGTCGAGCGGCCGCCTGTAGCACCAGGCGAGAGTCCCAGAACCTGTCCAGCAGCCAGGGTGTCTTGCGAAACAGAGCCAAGCGTTGCTGAAGATACACACTGATTCCCCCGAAGAACACTCTTCTCTGGCTGACGTTCGGCTCGTCGGTCCGGGTGGGAGTGTAAATAGGGAGAAGGGTCGCTTCATGGCCCTGAGACATCAGCTCTGCCGCCAGGGCGTTATCCCGAAGACAGCTGCCGCAATACATGCCGGCGGCGCCAGCGGTGATATAGAGAATCTTCATGTCAAAGCAAGATCGTAAGCCTGCTGGAAAGCCCTGCGCGAGTACAGATGCTCGAACAGGTTGCCCTCATGGGGCTGGTCCCAACTGACTTGGTTGGTTGGAATCGCGCCCAGATTGAGCCGGCCGATGGCAGGGGAAGCCAAAAGCCTGCTGATGAGCTTGCGGTCCGAGCTGATAGCAGTCACCACCAGGCTGGAGCCCAACTTCTGGGGGATCTCCTCCTGGCGAACTTCAACGACGCTGGCAAAGGGGAACAGGAACTCCCGATTCGCCAGCGGATGGTCGGCCGTGTCGCAGAGGACAATGGTCGGGAGCAGGTAGGAAGCGCTCTGCTGGCGTACCAGCCGTCCGCTTCCTCGGTACAAAGCGGTGATGTCGCGCGCGCCGGGCTCGTTCAGGTCCCGGTCAATCATCTCTGAGATTCGGGCGGCAACACGGGAGTCCGGAAACGATGCCAGTTCGGCGCGTTTGTCCTCCGCGTCCAGTGGTCTCACCTGGGCTAGCCTTTCTGCCAATGAGTGGGCAATCTCGGCGGCGTGCGCGGGGACCCAGATACTGGAGGCATTGATGCAAGAGCGCCCGGCATTTTCCAGAATGGAGGCGATCATCAGGTCCAGATACTTCTGCCATTCGTCGATGCAATCCTGGCCGACGACGACCTTGCTGTAGCCCGGACCGTGGATTTCGATCCGCGGGTCTCCCTGCCAGGGCCGGGTGGAGGAGACGTCGCCGAAAAGCATGCTCCGCCCGCAGCTACGCAGGATTTCCCCTGCGCCGGCATGGTCGGTCGGGTAAAAACTGAAGGCTTCGCCGGGACAGCCGGCCCGCATCAGTGCCTGCGCGATCCGGAAAGGAGTCCACGGTTCGGCGCTGCCAGGCTTTAGCACCAGCGGTGTTTTCAGAGCAACCGCCGGGGTCCAGAGCGAATGGACTCCCGGCGAATTGCTGGGCAGAATTACTCCCAAGGAATGTGTGCAGGGGAAAAAACTCAGCACCTGGCCTTCGGCTTGCCCGAATCCAGCGTCAAGGATTTCGAAGTCCAGGTTCCTGGTGAGCCCGCGCAGGACGTTTTCCATTTGCGCCAGAACGCCGGCGATCTTCTGCATGTTTTTCCGCGCCAGCACGTGCGGAAGACCGGTGGTCGCCGAAACTTGCCGAACGTAATCCTCCGGGGACTGGGACTGCTCGGCGAGAGGAAGAGAGTCGTTGAGAAAATGTTGGGCGGCTCGCCCGCAAATTTCCAGCAACTCGGCGGAAGAAAAGCAAGCCAGAGATTCCCTTGCTGCCTCCTGGTCCCGCAGGTCTCGCCGGATCAATCCACTATTGGCCTGGCTGACTTCGACAAAAGGTTCCCCGGTGCGGCAGTGCGGAATTCGGGTGACATCGAGGCTTTGGTAGGGGGCGCCGTTTCGGAGCAGGGGAATCTGGAGCATACCAGTATTCTAGATTAGACGCGGGGGACGTTCAAATCCAGCGGGCCTTCAGTAGACACCTTCCACCACGGCTGTCTCTAGGTCCGAAAACGGACGCACGTTGCGGACCCCATCCCAGGGATACAGCGGGCAGGGAGGTTCTCTCTCCGCCTGGTCCCGTTCCAGAAAGTGGGGCATGAAGAACTCGCGGGTCAGCGTGGTCAGGCGAACCCTTCCGGTATCGCCGTAGGCAACAACCCGGTCGGGGTCCTGCTGATCCACCACTTCAATCATGGCGCGGGGAGCTGGTGGATAGTAAATCACTGCGTAATTGTCCTCCTTTTGGAGTGGTTTGTGGACCGCCAGCCCCATGAGAGTGTTCCCGTAAGTTGGCGCGATGTAGGCGCCTTCCAGTAATTCCTCCACTGCGAAGCGGTAGAACTGTGGAGTGATTTCGGTGCCCCCGCAGAATACCCCTGTTATGCCAATTCGCTTCAGGGAAACCTTCTCGCAGAGTGCTTCCAGAAGCTTTGGCGTGGTGAACAGGCAGCGAATATTTTCGTGAGCCCGCAGAAGAGTCAGGCCTTGGTCAATCACGTGCTGCTTGTACCGCTCCACCGTGTCCATCTGATTCGTCTTCATGAGCTTGATCACCCAGCGTGGGTCCAGATCCACCAGGAAACAAATACCTCCGCGGTATTGGGCCAGGTGTTCCACCGCCAGCCGCAATCGCCGCGGACCGCTGGGACCCAGGCAGAGCCAGTCCGAGCCGACCGGGAAGGCTTCCTCGGGCAGAGTGGCGCTGAAGGCTTCGTAGTCGGCTCGAAAATCATCGAAGCTGATCCGGGATTTTGGCACGCCAGTACTTCCCCCGGTTTCAAACACATAGCAGGGACGGTCGGCGTATGCCTTGGGTATCCAGCGCCGGACCGGTCCTCCGCGGAGCCATTCGCCTTGAAATGGGCCGAAACGGGCCAGGTCTTCATATCTTTGAATCTCGCGCCGGGGATCCCAGTCGAGTTGGCTGGCGAACTCCAGCCAAAAAGGGCAGCCGGTGGCCGGATCGAAATGCCATTGCACAATGTCGCGGACCCATGCGTCCAGAGCGTTTCGAGACGCTTCCATTCTTGCCTGCAGGTCCGCTTGGACAACGAGCTTCACTTTTGGTGGACGCTATAGTATAGGATATAGTTCGTTTCGCTCGCATTGTCGCTTACGTGCAATACGCTGTCAAGAAGGGCTCCGTGCACGACGCTGTCAAGAAGGGCTCGGTGCACGCAAGAATCGGCCTCACCTGGATCCTTTCACTGACCTTGCTGTCCGTCCCGGGGCGCGCTCAATCTCTCCATGGTTCTGTGAGCGGGCTGGTCACCGACCCTTCCACGGCCCCGGTTTCCGGGGTCCGGATCAGGCTGGTGCACCAGGAAACGAATAAGACGCGAAGCGCAGTGAGTGACGCGCAGGGCGAGTTCGTTATTTCCTCGCTGCCGCTTGGTTCCTATCGCATGGAAGCCGAACGGGCTGGCTACAGGAAGCACGTTCAAAATCTGGTTCTGCAGGTCAACCAGGAGTTGCGGATTGAGGTGGCATTGCGCTTGGGTAGCGTAAAGGAAACGGTGGTTGTGACGGGGACTCCCGCCCTGCTGAGAACGCAATCGGCAGCGCTTGGCGCCGTCATTGAAAATCGGCAGATTCGGGGGCTCCCCCTGGACGGCCGCAACTTTTTCGAGCTGAGTCTGCTGCTTCCGGGAGCGGCTCCCGCGGCCCCGGGTTCAGCAGGTTCGGTTCGGGGAGACTTCGCCATCCATATCAATGGGGCGCGGGAAGACTCAAATCAGTTTCTTCTGGACGGTATCTATAATGGCGATCCCAAACTCAACGGAGTTGGTGTCAATCCCCCGGTCGACGCAATCCAGGAATTTGAGGTTCTGACCAGCACCTACGACGCTTCCTTTGGACGCAATGCCGGGGGACAGGTTAGCGTTGTCTTGAAATCAGGCACCAACCAATTTCATGGCAGCGTGTACGAATTTATCCGCAACAAATCTGTGGACGCCCGCAATTATTTCGCCCCTCCGAACGAAGACGACCCACAATATCAGAGGAATCAATTTGGTTTTTCTCTAGGAGGCCCTGTCCGCAAGGACCGGACGTTCTTCTTTTCCGATTACGAAGGTCGGCGGGTGCGCGAAGGAATCACCCGGGGCGCCGTTGTCCCGATGCTTCAGGAACGTAGGGGTGACTTTTCCCGGAGCCGTCTGGTTCCCATCGATCCGTTCATCCGGGCACCGTTTCCGGATGGCAAAATCCCGGAAGCGCGCTTGCATCCGGTTGGCCGGACCATTGCCGCTTTGTATCCGGAACCCAACCGGCCTGGCGCCCCGCAGAACTTCGTTTCCTCTCCCGCGCTGCGAGATCGCGACGATCACTTCGACGCGCGGCTGGATCACTCCCTGGGGCAGTCTGTCGATTTTTGGTTCCGCTATAGTTTTGCCGACCGGGAGCTTTTCGAGCCCTTTTCGGGGCCTCTGTTTGCCACCGTTCCCGGTTACGGAACCGACGTGCCGCGGAGAGGCCAAAACGTGATGCTGAGTGGCACTCACGTTGTCTCACCAGTATTCCTGCACGAGGTCCGCGCCGGATTCAACCGGGTGGCTGCCGGTGCCTTCCATGAGAACTCGGGGAGGAGCGTCAACCGTTCGGTGGGCTTGACGGAACTTTCCAGCAATCCGCGAGATTTTGGTCTCAGTCTCATTACGGTGTCTGGATTTTCCCCACTGGGAGATGAGTTTAATAATCCCCAGCATAGCGTCTCGAACACATTCCAATTGTTGGATCAGGCAACATACTCACATGGCCGCCATTTATTGAAATTCGGCTTCGGTGTCCGGGTCCTGCAGCAGAATGCGTTTCGCGACGTGCAATCGCGTGGCTTCCTCAACTTTGTTGGTCTCACAGGGAACCCGCTGGCAGACCTACTGCTGGGGTTTCCCACAGTTACCGGAGGCGCGCGCCTAGACAATCATCAGCACCTCCGTACGGAGAGCTATGACCTCTACGTCCATGACAATTATCGAATCCGTGCCAATCTGACCCTGACAGCAGGAATCCGTTATGAATATACCTCGCCGCCAGTGGACGCGGAGGACCGGGCCAATGTCTACGACCCGGCAACGCAGTCGTTGGTCCCGGTAGGCTCGGGTGGAATACCGCGGAGCGGGTATAAGGCCGACAAGAACAACTGGGGTCCCCGACTGGGAATCGCCTGGAGCCCAGGGAACAGAGGCACCGTCCTGCGCGCCGGATATGGAATCTATTACGACCAGGCGTCGCTGGCTCCGGGAGAGGGTCTTTACTTCAATGCCCCATTTTTTGATTTCAAGCTGTATTTTTCCCTTCCTCCAGATTTCCTCTTTCCGGGTTTCCCAGGTTTTTCGCTGACCCTCGACGATCCGTTTCCCGAAGTTTTCCCGCTGCCTCTACCTTCTTCGGCGCTGGCGTTTCAGAGGGATTTGCGGAGCCCGTACGTCCAGCACTGGAATCTGAACGTTCAGCAGGAATTGGGCGAGCAGCGCGTTCTGGAGCTGGCCTATGTGGGGTCCAAAGGAACCAATCTGCTGACTGCGCGCGATATCAATCAGCCCCGACCGAGTGTGCTGCAGCCGAATCCGCGGCCGGTACGTCAGTTTGACGATATCAACCTTCTGGAGTCTCGCAGCAATTCCACCTATCATGCGTTCCAGGTTCGATTCCAGCAGCGTCTGCATCGGGGGCTGTCGCTTCTAACCGCCTACACCTGGGCGAAATCCCTAGATGACGCTTCCAGCTTTTTCTCGAGCGCCGGCGATCCCAACTTTCCTCAGGACAGCGGGAACGTTCGGGCCGAGCGTGGCCGGTCCAATTTCGACGTCCGGCACCGACTTTCGGTTGGTTACTCCTACGACCTGCCGTTTGGCACGCGGGGAGCGCTTTTGAACCGTTTAGGTTGGATTTCCACTGTGCTAGGAGGTTGGCAGACCCACGGTATATTGACTTTCCAGAGCGGGCGCCCCTTTACTGTGGCGCTGCTTCCGGAGAACGACAACAGCAATACCGGCAGGTCCATACTGGGCTTTGGGGCCAATGATCGGCCCGATCGGGTGGGCGATGGGAAACTAGACGATCCAACGCCAGAGCAGTGGTTCAACACAGCCGCTTTTCCCGTTCCGCCGCGAGGTCGATTTGGCAATTCGGGCAGGAATATTCTGGAAGGCCATGGCTTCCAGACGGTCAATGTGTCCTTGCTCAAGAACATAATTCTCAAGGAAGGCTGGACGTTTCAATTCCGGGCTGAGAGCTTCAATCTGTTTAATCGAGCTAATTTTGATCTGCCGGATATCTTTAAAGGGTCGCCCACTTTTGGTCATATTCTGTCCGCACGAAGTCCACGTCGGATCCAGGTTGGTCTGAAGCTCTTGTTCTAGGGAGTGAGGCTTGGTGGAGGCGTTCGTGACGGGAATCCGGGGTCTACTCGGGGGAGATTCTAAAGCACGCCATTTCTGTGGCGTTGCGGACCAGGAGCCGGCCTCCGTCCATGGCCGGATTATTCCACGTCTTTCCGCTAAGGGCAGAAAAGCGGGCCAGTTCCATGTGTCGCTCGGGAGTCGCCTTGACCAGCGCTACGTCTCCCTGTTCACTCAGCACAATCAGGTGGCCGTTGGCCAGCAACAACTGACCGTAGCCATAGCGCCCCCCTTTCCACGTGCGCTGTCCCGTTTCTGCATTGATGCACGCCAGGATCCTCTCGTCCAGTCCGTAGATGTGGCCTTCATAGAGGACCGAGCTATTAAACTTATTCTTCATCGAGTTATTTTCCCAAATGGTCCGTGCGCGAAAGCCGTTGTCAATCTTGGCTAGTTCCACGACTGCCGCGCCATGCCCATAGCCGGCCGACAGGAAAATGCGGTTATCGCTAACGACGATGGGTTGCGTGGCGTTTATGTCATATTCGGTGACCCACGGGTACGCCCATAGCAAAGAACCGTCCTCCACCGACAGGCCCAGCGCTCGTCGGGCGCTCACCACCAGGATTTGCCTCCGACCGGCCAGCGTGACCAGCATCGGCGAAGTGTAGGCCTGCTTATCGTCGAGCGCCTTCCAGATGGCTTCTCCGGTCCGCTTGTGGTAGGCGGCCACCGACTTGCCCGCACCGCCGGGGAGCACAATGACTTTCTCGTCCACGACGAGTGGTGACGCGGACATTCCCCACTGGAGGTTCTGAGACTGATTCTCAGTCAGGATATTGCGCGACCAGATCCGGCTGCCCGATGTCGCGTCCAGGCAGCGAAGCTCGCCGAGCGCGCCCAGCGCGTAGACGCGTCCTTCATGCCAGGTCGGGGTCGCCCGTGGCCCGTCGCCGCCCATGAATTCGGTGAACTCTGCGTTCCAGCCATTGGTCCATACCTCACGGCCGGTCTCCATGTCATAGGCGGCCACCACCTCCTGCTTTCGACGCTGCTCGATCGTGAACGCTCTCCCTCCAGCGATCACGAATGAGGCATAGCCGCCTCCAATCGGTTGCCTCCAGAGCAAGGGCAGCCCTCCGGACGGCCAATCGGTAAGGATCTGCTTCCCGTCGTAGCGGCCGTCCCGCTGCGGTCCGCGAAAGTCTGTCCAGTAGGCGTTGAAGGCAGGGGTGGTTGTCGCAGGGATCGTTGTTGCAGTTTCCGTGTCAATCGTATCTGGTCCTTTGCTGCTTTCCGTCCCGCCGGCAGTACTGTCAGTTGCCTGCGGGGCCTCAACAGTCGCGCCAGCCTGTTCGGAGCGGCTCCTTTCCAACTCGGCATAGTGAGCCTTTGGTTTGTGAAAAGAGAAGATTGGACGGATGCCGCTGCCGTCCCTCTCCATCCGCAGGCCAAAGAACACCTGGAGATACACAACCCCGAGCACCAGAATTACCGCCAATCCCAGAACTTTGCGCCTCAGGCGCGTTTCGGAGCGCAACCACAGCAACACGAGGCCCAACGGAGGCAACAGGACCGAGGCCAACAACAAGGTAGCTAGAGACCGGGACCCAGGTTTTGGTGGCATTGAATTCTTGCTCTCCTGCTGCCGGGAGGACGCAATCCGCACGACGACAGCTCAACGGAGAGTGGCTGTTGCCATCTCCCGGCCTAGTATAACCGCAGCGTGCGGGTGTGTGTGCTGATGTGTAGTCTGGTGGCTCTGCTCGCCGCAGGTTATTTAGCCAACACAGGGTGCTGTTTCACCACTGCTAGGATGGTTTCGTTCCAACCCTGAGGACCGGGCAATCTGGTGAGGCGCGCTGTGGGGACCTTGCGAAGCAACCGGGTGGCAGCATCACTAGCGGGGTTCTGCACCACAATGGGGATGTCGGCCTCCTGAAGAAGGGAGAGGTCGTTGAGACTGTCGCCCAACCCTACGGCGACAACCTTTCCCCAGGCCTGCCTGTAGAGCGACTTCAGGGTCCGAACGCCGAGGCCCTTGTCGGTGACCCCTGTGAGATGGTGATAGCGCCCCCCCCGGGTGCAGCGCAGGCCAGCGCGGTGCAGGGCTTTGAACAGGCGGCTGCGGTCCGCTAGGCCGGAGTCCAGGATGCGGAACGGCTCGTCGTATTCGCGCAGCTTGGCCAGCCGCGCTACCATCAGGGGTAGCTTGCAGTCCTTGGCCACCTCCTCTGTGCTCATGTCGCTGAAACCGACCACCGGGATGTTTAAGTCGCTTGCGACCCGGTGCAGGGTTTCCACCAGTTGGTAGTAGGGCAGGCCGAATTCAATCGCCTGGTGGCCGGCGATGGAACGCCCGTCGCTAATTAGGAAAGGAAAATACGTCCTAGGCAGGAAGAGCGCACCTCCGTTCTCGCTGAGAAACGGATGAGCGACCCCCAGGTCCTGTTGCAGTATTTCAATCTCGGCGCGGGTCTTGCTGGAACATAACACCAGGGGAATTCCTTGCGCAGCCAACAAGGCCAGCGCTTCGGCGGCGGGCGCAAACGAGTAGGAGTCGTGGTCCAACAGGCACCCGTCCAGGTCGGTGAAGACCACTAGGCGCTTTTCATTGTTCATCGGTGGGTTCATCGGGGGGTGCCTCCCGCGTAGGTGGCAATTGCGCTGTCCTGTTCCACCGCCTCGTGCAGCATGCCAAGGAAGTCCGGGATCGCAGATGTGATCCGATTCCAGTTGGGAATCAGAGGCGCCCCGGTGGGGTTTTCCAGGTATTGCTCGCCAGCGATCTTTAGGCCCCTGGCAAAGGTGGCCACTGCGGTCTCTTCCTCGTGCCGGTCGAACGAGAGGCTATTGATTGCCGCGTCAGCATAGTAGCGGGTTATGGTGTCCTGGCCGGTGCGGATGTAATGGACCTGGAGCGTGCGGAAGCCTCCTTCACTGAAGAGCACGCCTTCGGCGGCCAGGGTGCGGAGCAGAATCTTTCCGATGTCAATGGACATCCTCAACAGACCCTGTTGGGGATCTTCAGCGGAGAGGCTTTGGTGCTTGTGGTCGTAGTTTTCGCACAATTCGGTCTGGCAGACGCGTTTGAGCGCACAGTTCCGATAGACTTCGGCCAGGACTCCAACTTCCAGTCCCCAATCGCCGGGGATGCGGTTGACGCGCGCCAGATCGGTCTTCATGGCAAATTCGCCAGCCAACGGGTACCGAAAGCTGTCCAGGTACGCCAGGAAGGGGATACGTCCGAAGATTGCCTGCAGGGAGCGGACCAGGGGTGTCACATACAGACGGGTGACCCGGCCGTGCATCTTGGTGCTAACCCGAGAGTAATAGCCCTTGCAAAACTCAAAGTCCAGGTTGGGGTTGGCCACCGGGTAGCACAACCGGGCAAGTAGTTCTCGGCTGTAGGTGGTGATGTCACAGTCGTGCAGGGCAATGACCTCGCCGGGACGATCGCTCAGCACGTACCCATAGGCCATCCAACAGGAGCGGCCTTTGCCATCTTCCCCCACCGTCAGTCCATGATCGAGCAACAATTGGTAAAGGGCCTGCAGGCGCGGCCCGTCGTTCCAAACGAACTTCACTGTTTGGGGAAGCCCGGCGAAGAACTGCTTGGCCTGCGCCAGCTCTTCGGTGCCGGTTCTGCCCAGTGTGACCACAATCTGGTCCAGGTATCGGACCTTGCGGAGCTCCTCGAGAATCTTTCCCATGGCCGGGCCGGAGAACTCGGAAAACAGGCAGGGCAGGACCAGCGAAATTCGATGGCGCCGACCGAAGCGCTCCAGCTCGCTTTCCATTTTTTCCAGGTTTTCTGGGCCCAGCCGATGCAGTGTGGCGACGACGCCGGTCTGATAGAAATCCGCCATGGCAGGTTCCGCGGAGCTACACTTGCTTGCTCACCCCAGTCTAAGAGAGCCAAGGATGTAGGGGTATCGGGTCCAGACAGTATTTGGCCGCCTAAAAGTATGTATATGTATGTAGATAAAGGTGTCGATGGCCTTTTCAGCCAGCTTCTCCCTCAAACCTAATGCAGGAGTCTTTTGACCAAAGCCCATGTCGGCGCTAAGATGACGACATGCGGTGGCTTCGCGAGGAGGGGCTGGCGGGCAGGGCCGGTAGGTGGCTGCGTGACCGTCCTGCCTTGCTTAGGCACGCTCTTGAGCGGCTGACCATCCGGGCGGTGCTGTTCCTGGGGTTTGGGCTGATCTTTGGCCTTTGGCTGATCTCCGGTTTCGACCTGGTGCGGCGCCTCGCGGAAGTCGAAAGCCGGGCATCCGCGATCAACGCACGCTTTACCAAAAGCGAGGAGTTGCTGTCCACGGTGCGGGCTCAGGTGCTGCTGGGAGCCGTCTATGTGCGTGACGCCCTGCTGGATATTGGTTTTGAGGAAGCGAACTCCTATCGGGAACGGTTGCAGGGAACCCGCACAGAGATCGATCAGGCGCTTCAAGAATATGTGCCGGTGATGGAATTGCCGGTCGAACGAGAAAACTGGGCCGTACTGCAGAGCGAGATCGAGGACTATTGGAATGTAGTCTTGCCGGTACTCTCCTGGGATCCGACCCGCAAGTTTTTCGAGGCTCGCACCTTCCTGCGCCGTGAGGTGATCCCCAAGCGGGACATCATCATCAGCATTTCCGAGCGCATTCAGGTTTTAAATCGTGATGCCTTGCAGCGGCAACAGCAGGAGTTGGCCCTCGTCTACCGCGAGATCCAGCACAAGATGTGGTGGACCAGCGGCCTGGCACTGCTGCTGGGCCTGGGCATTGCCTTCCTGGTGACTCACTACGCTGGGAGGCTGGAGGGCCGGATTCTTCAGCAGCATCTGCAAGATATCGAGAACAAGCGGGAGTTGCAACGGCTTTCCGCCCAACTGGTGCGCGCCCAGGAGGAGGAGCGGCGGAGCATCGCCCGGGAGTTGCACGACGAAATCGGCCAAGCGCTGACGGCCATCAAGATGGAACTGGCAGTGGCCGAACGCCATTTGGAGCGGTCTGGCAAAGGCGGGATGCCGCTGCGAGAAGCCCGCTCGATTGCAGACCGGACGTTGCATGCAGTGCGCGATCTCTCCCAACTGTTGCATCCCACGATGCTGGACGACCTGGGCTTGCCCGACACCCTGAATTGGTATCTGCGTGGTTTCTCCAAGCGGACCGGCATCCGCGCGGAACTGATCGCCCATCGAATGGAGGAACGGCTAGCGCCGGAAGTCGAGGTGTGTGCCTATCGCATCATACAGGAAGCAATGACCAACGTGGCCCGGCATGCCAAGGCCTCGCTTTGCCGCCTCTACCTTCAGCGACTGCCCTACACGTTGCTGATCACGGTCGAAGACAACGGAAAGGGTTTTGACCCGCGGCGGTTGGAGACGCCCAATCCCCGGCGCGGCTTGGGTCTGGTGGGAATTCGTGAGCGGGCTTCCGGGTTGGGAGGAACATTCCGCCTGGAGAGCAGTCCTGGGAAAGGCGCGCGCCTGTCGGTGGAGCTGCCGGCGTTGCCTGCCCCCATCTCCAGGGAGGAGCCCGTAGCGGCCGAGGTGCCCGCCAGTCCCAATGCGGTGCCTGCCGATACAGACTAGATGCCCAACCTAGGTATCCTGCTCGCCGACGACCACACCCTGATGCGCCAGGGCCTGCGGAAAATCCTGGAAGAGCGGTCCGACTGGGAGGTGGTGGCCGAAGCCGGCGACGGACGCGAAGCCGTTCGCCTGGCGCTGGAACACAAGCCCGATGTGGCCATCCTGGACATTGCCATGCCCTTGCTGAACGGCATCGAGGCCACCGGCCAGATCACCCGCCGCGCGCCCGAGGTGCGGGTGCTGATCCTAAGCATGTACTCCGACGAAGCTTACATTCTGCAGGTCTTGCAGGCGGGCGCCAAAGGCTACCTGCTGAAGGATTCCGCCGATGCCGACTTGATTCGGGCGGTGAGCGCCGTGGGAAAAGGCAAGTCGTTCTTCAGCCCAGCGGTGGCCAAGGTGATGCTGGACGATTATGTTCGCCATCTGGCCGAGCGGGGAATCACCGACCGCTACGATTCACTGTCGGAGCGGGAGCGAGAAATCTTTCAACTGATTGCTGAGGGCCACAGCAACAAGGAGATGGCCGACCTGCTCTCCCTCAGCGTCAGCACCGTGGAAACCCACCGGGCCCACATCATGGAGAAGCTGGATGTGCACAGCACGGCGGAAATTGTTCTCTACGCAGTCCGCAAGGGCGTGATTTCCTAACAGCCCGCCCGCGGATTTCCACGCAAAAGGGAACAGTTGACCGCTCGCCGGGAAACAAATCCCGGTCCGAGAACCAGTTTCCAGTGGAAGATCAGCTCTGTTGCCAGCCTTGAGGTGAGCGCATTCATGCTGCAATCTGGGGGAAGCGGGAAGCGATGCCCGAACTGAATTTCCTGCAAGATCTGCTGATTTTGTTCGGCCTCAGCATTGCCGTGGTGGTTGCGTTCCATCGCGCCAACCTGCCGCCCCTTGTGGGCTTCTTGATCACCGGGGTGGTCTGCGGGCCCTATGGATTTGGGCTGATCGATGCGGTCCACGAAGTTGAATCCCTTGCCGAGATTGGTGTGGTTCTGTTGTTGTTCACCGTGGGGATTGAGTTTTCCATCCAGCAACTGGCGCGGATGCGGACCTTCCTGCTGGTCGGGGGCGGGCTTCAAGTGATGCTGACGCTGGCCGCCATCCTGGCGCTGGCGCGCCTGTGGGGAGTGAGCCTGGCGCTGGCCACTTATCTGGGCATGCTGGTTTCGCTGAGCAGCACGGCGATCGTGATACGCCTGCTGGCCGATCGGGGGGAGCTGGACAGCCCCCATGGCCGGGCCTCCCTGGGCATCCTCATCTTTCAAGACCTTTGTATCGTCCCCATGCTCCTACTGACCCCCTTCTTGGCGGGACCGGGAGTAGAACTGGCTGAGGTGGTATGGGTTGCCACCAAAGCACTGGTGTTTGTGGGGGCGGCGTTGATCGCCGCCCGCTATCTGGTTCCCTGGCTGCTTCACCAAGTGGTCGAGACTCGCAAGCGCGAGATCTTTCTGTTGACGATCCTGCTGCTGTGCCTGGGGACGGCCTGGGCCGCCGCACAGGTCGGCCTGTCGCTGGCCTTGGGGGCCTTTATTGCCGGGCTGATCATCTCAGAGTCAGAGTACAGCCACCAGGCTCTGGGCGAGATTCTTCCCTTCCGCGAGGTGTTCAACAGCTTATTCTTCGTTTCGATCGGGATGCTGTTTGATGTGCAGACCCTGTTGTTGTCTCCGCTGGTGGTGGCGGGGAGTCTGCTGGCAATTCTTGTAGTGAAAACGGGCGTGGCCGCCACTGTGACCTTTGCTCTGGGCTTCTCCTTGCGGGTGGCTGTGCTCACCGGCCTGGGACTGGCGCAGATTGGCGAGTTCTCGTTCGTTTTGTCTAAGGTGGGATTACAAGCCGGCCTGTTGGACGCCCGCCTGAACCAGCTGTTCTTGGCGGTGGCGGTGGGGACGATGGTGATGACGCCGGGGCTGCGCGCCGCCGCACCTCGCCTGGCCGGCTGGCTGGAACGCCGAGTTCCCGGCCGCTGGGCGGCCGGCCGAGAATTGCAGCAGGCCGCGATGGTGGAGAAACAGCGTCTCGAGGATCATGTCATTGTGATTGGCTACGGACTCAACGGGCGGAACCTGGCCCGCGTGCTGGAGCATGTGGGGATCCCCTTTGTGGTGCTGGAAATGAACCCGACCCTCTCCAGGGCCGCTCGCGAGAAGGGAGTCCCGGTTATTTACGGGGACGGGACGTACCCCGATCTTCTACGCCACGTCGACATCGAGAAAGCCCGGGTGGTGGTGGTCGCCATTTCGGATGCGGCCGCTAGCCGGCGCGCTGCAGACTTAGCCCGGCGGCTGAACCCGGCGGCCTACATCCTTGTGCGCAGCCGCAACTTGCAGGAGATGGAGCCGCTGGTGGCGGCCGGCGCCCATGAGGTGGTCCCGGAGGAGTTTGAGACATCGATCGAAATCTTCTCCCGCGTCCTTCACCGCTACCTGGTCCCCCGCGATGTCATCGAGCGGTGCGTCGGGGCCGTTCGCAGGGATGGCTACGAAATGTTCCGCTCCCTCTACGCGGCGCACCGCCCCGCCGAAGGGCTGCAGCGGTTTCTTCGCAACTTGGCCATGGAGGTCTACCGCGCCGGCTCCAGCAGCCAGGTGGTGGGCAAGCGCTTGGCGGACTCCGGAATCCGAGAGAACACCGGAGCCACGGTCTTGGCCATTCAGCAGGGCGATGGGACCCTGGTGGTGAATCCAGCCGCCAGCGTGGTGATTCGGGAAGAAGATAGTGTCCTGCTGTTAGGCCGTCCCGAGCAGCTAGCCGCAGCGGCGCGGTTCTTTGCGAACGACTCCGGCGCCGTGACGGCAGAGCCGGCTCCCGAAGTTCCCCGGGATCGTCGTCGCACCAACAATACCTAGTGTTCACTGTGTAATTAACTACCACCGCTTGTGGTAGCGGAACTCCTTCGGGAAAATACCTTTTCTACCCGATACCCGCTTCCTGCCCACAAAGGGTACAATAAATGGAATATGCATACGGAAGAAACCCTAAGAAACACCGTCCTGGAACGTTTGAACAGCGACAGTTTCGTGGTGGTTTCCAACCGAGAACCGTTTATTCACCGCAGGCTGGACGGGCGGATCGTCTGCATGCAGCCAGCCAGTGGGGTGACCCGGGCCTTGGATCCAGTCCTACGTGCGGCCCGTGGCCTGTGGGTGGCCCACGGCAGCGGGGATGCTGACCGGGAGGTGGTGGACTATCGCGACTGTATCGCCGTTCCTCCCAAGCGTCCCCGGTACACGCTGAAGCGCGTCTGGTTGAGCCAGGAGCAGGAAGACCGGTATTATTACGGCTTCGCGAACCAGGCCTTGTGGCCCCTGTGCCACGTTGTCTACCAGCGGCCGGTTTTTGAAGAGGCGCACTGGAGGGCCTATCAGGAGGTCAATGCCCGCTTTGCCGACGCCATCGCCGAGGAGATTGCCGGGAAACGCGCCTTTGTCTTCATCCAGGACTATCACCTGGCTTTGCTCTCGCGCATGATCAAGGAGCGGTGCCCGGACGTCATCACGGCGCAGTTTTGGCACATTCCCTGGCCGAATCCAGAGGTCTTCCGCATCTGCCCCTGGCAGCAGCAGATTCTGGAGGGACTGCTGGGCAACGACGTTTTGGGCTTTCATCTCCGCTACCACTGTATGAATTTTGTAGACACCGTAGCCAGAGTCCTGGAAGCCCGAGTGGACAGCGAGCGTCTGGCGGTGATCCACCAGGGTGTAACCACCCAAGTGCGCTCCTTTCCGATCAGTGTGGACTTCGATGCCATCCAGGAGGTAGCCGAGACGCCCGAGGTATGTGCTGAGATGGGCCGGTTGCGCCAGCGCTTCCAACTCAGGGGCCAGTCCTTGGCAGTCGGTCTGGACCGGTTGGACTATACCAAGGGAATCCCTGAGCGGTTTCGGGCGATTGACCGGTTTCTGATGAAGTATCCTGAGTACCGGGGCCGGTTCACCTTCTTGCAGGCGGGTGTCCCCACCCGTTCCCGCATTCCCCAGTACCAGCGGGCCGAACAGGAAATGGGTCAGCTGGCCGCGGAAATCAACCGCAAGTACCAGAGAGAAGACTGGCAGCCCATCGTGTTCGCCAAAGAGCATTTTGGTCCGGTCAGCGTGCATGCCCTGTACCGCCTGGCCGACATGTGCATCGTCAGTTCGCTGCACGACGGCATGAACCTGGTGGCTAAGGAGTTTGTCGCCACCCGTTCGGACGAAGCAGGGGTGCTGCTGCTGAGTCCCTTCACCGGCGCCTCGCGAGAACTGCGCGAGGCCTTGCTGGTCAACCCCTACGCTACCGACGAGTTTGCCGAGGCCATCCGTGAGGGCCTCGAAATGGACCCTGTGGAGACGCGTCTGCGAATGCGGCGGCTGCGGCAGACGGTGGCGCGGGAGAACATTTACTGCTGGGCTAGCCGCATCGTAGAAAAGCTCTCCGACCTATCCGAGGAACTTGGCCAGGTGGAGCCTGTCGGGGCCTTGACCGCGGATATTGGGTAGTGGTCTACTAGATTGTTGCTCCAATCAATTCCCCTAGCGTCCAGACGTGATCCGTGATCCCCGCTTCCATCGCCGGAGTGACTTTCAGGCTCCCATGAATCCTCACGAGGTTGTACCACGCGAAGTAAAGCGCGACGGCAGACTTCAGGTTGTCGAGCTTCTTTGAGAACCCCAGGCAGAGGCGGGTCATCCGGCGAATGAACGTCCGCATGGTCAGATTCGATCGCTCGACATGCGATGTGCAGATCATTTCAGGGTCCGGGTTTCCCGTGACGCTGATTGGGACTGCCCCGATGCACTCTGAAGGGGAATACCGGACCCGGCGTTCTTCGGTCGGACTTGCGTAAATCTTCACGAGCTGGGCGAAGTCGATATCAGCGCCGAAGGCGTCCTCGACCGCGCCGACGTAAGGCGCGAAACCATCCGTTGTGAGCTGCGTCCGATTCATGATCCGCGAGCACAGGTCCGTCATTAGGGCGAGCGCGTTGTTCGCTGTCCGTTTGCCGATGACGTAGGAAAGCACGATCTTCGATTTCGGGTCGAGAGCAACCCAGGTGTACTGATCGCCAATGGCGCGATCATCCTGGCCTCTCCGAGCGTTCTTCTGCTTGCAGTGGACGAAAGACCAAATCTCGTCAGCCTGGACCTGATCGACCGTGACGTTGCGGATCTTTTCGTCAAGGATGCGCTCACAGCGCTCCCCGGCCAGCGTAAGGACTCTGAGTACGGTTTCCTTGTGAACGCCAGTCAGACGCGAAGCAGCGTTGATCCCAACGCCTTCCACAAGCATGTTGAGAATCTGAACGGCCTTCTCTTCGGAAATCCGCATGTCACCGAGCGGTCCTTCGGCTTTGAATGTCTTACCACAGGATAGGCAGCGGTAACGCTGGACGGGGCCTTTAGCGGTCTTGAATTTGCCGGATTTTTTCGCGTGGGCTTTGCAGTAGCAGCATGTCATTGTGGTCCTTGCCTTTTGATGGCGACTGGCCCACAATGAAGCTGTAGTGGCTATCCTGTGAGCGATCGCGGGTTAGTTGAATGGCCCCATCCGGTGTTATCAGCACTGGATGGGGCCTTCGTTTCATGTACTCTATTAAACAACAAGCCTTGCTGTTTGTCAAGCAGTATTTGGAAGATACGGACGGGATTCGAACCCGCGAAGCCGCGCTAGTCGGCACCCCCTTGCCGAGGGGTTTCCTTTGGCCACTTGGATACCGTATCGTATTGATACGATGGTTTTTAATCGTTGTGGGTTGACAATTTTGGCGGCGAACGTATACGATGGGAAAGCCAGTGTGTCATTGGCACTCTCCTAAGTCGCTAGATTGGGAGTTTGAAGGCCCGCTGTTGTCGCAGCGGGCCTTTTAATTTAACTAGATCACTGCATAGCCGCCTACTCGGGGTTTTGCTTCACGCGATACGCTTTCTTTCCATTCAGCGTTCCAGTCTCTAACGGTCCATTTGGTCCGGCCAGTCGCTTTAAAGTCGCATAAACGCCGCCAAGAACCTTACTCTTACTCTCATGTTTGAATCCGCCACGGATCAATCGACCCCGTACCTCCGGTGGAGTAATGAATTCAGAGCCGACAATAGAACGACATCCATCTGCGAAACCAGTATTGGCGAATTCCTTGCTCGTGCCCGTTGATGCTTCGCTTTGCTTCTCGCGTTCAAGAAGTTCTATGGCCTTGTCGATGGCGTCCACTTCAGATTGCAATGCGCGTAGTTGATCCTGCTTTCGCTGTTTGATTGTTACTAACTCACGAGTGACTTCCATGTGGACGAACATACCACTCCATAGTTGCCACGTCAAGGATTATCTACGTGAACGCTGGCAATTACCTACGCCTTCCGACTTTGATCGTAGGCAACAAGATATTGTGGCCAGGGCTCCCGATTCCGCTATTTTGGTTCTTTCAGGGGCCTACCGCCTGCTTTCGTCTTTCGCTTGGCTTGTAACTGGCGGTAGTATTCGGGTCCGCGTTTGGCTGTTTTCTTGCCGCCGATCCTCCCGGATTCGGCTATGATGCGCTTTCTAGGAATGGTTTTTCCGCAGTGTGGACATTTCATGCGAGAGATAATACTACAAGGCTTGCTGTGAGTCTAGCGGCGGGCACAATCTAACAGACCACTACCGGATATTGCGAGAGCTTGAACAACCCCCCTACCTGCTGTTACTCTTCCGTTTTGCCAGCGCGCAGCCTCCTGGTCGGGCCGAGGCGGGGGCTGACTCCGCTGTGATTCGATTTTGGCGGCGACTTGCGCGATGAGCTTAAGCCAGGAGACGTAAAGACGAAACGTGGTTGACGCGTTCCGCTTCTACACAGAGTCCAACGTGGCCCTGTACACGCCACAGCGGGCTGACAGCCTTCGTTCCTTGCTGGAATGCATTCGGAAAGTCAGCGGGGCTTCCATCTTCTATCACTTTTTCCATGCCCTGCGGCGGCGGCACTTCACCACGTTCGAATACAAGAATGACTTTGCCCGCTGGGTGGTGTTGAATTTCCAGGAGCCGCGCCTCGCCGAGCGGCTGGCCGTCATTGATCCCTTAGAGTTCGGCAGCGTACGGGCCACCCGCGAGCGGTTGATCCGCTACCTGGAAGAGGCCGTCGGGAGCAGCGAGTACTCGGTACGGGTCCGCGAGGGGGAAGAATTCCGGTTTCTCACCTTGAAAAGCTTTGTCTACCCCACCGGCCTAGTCGCGCATGATCCTCGCGAACTGGCTACCCATATCGAGCGGTCCAGCCTGAGCTCGCTGTTCTTTCACTTCATTGAAACCCGCCTGCGAATGGGCCTCCCCAGCAACGACTATTCTCTGTGGTTGGAAACCGTCTTCGGAGCGGAGGAACTGGCCGCGGAAATCAATCGGCTGAGCCCCTACTTTCATAGTCTGCCCGAACTGCGAAAACACATCGTCGAACTTGTGCGCCAGAGGTGCGAGGAATGAAGGCAATCAGCCTGGCAGATTACGGCCCATTGGTTGGCGAAGGAGAGCTCAACGACCTGCGGCTTCTAGCAGCCCCCTTGAAGGGGCTTCGAGTGCAGCACATCAATTCCACCGCGCTGGGGGGCGGCGTGGCCGAAATCCTGATGCGGCTGGTGCCTCTGATGCGGGAATTGGGGCTGGATGCCTCCTGGACCGTCCTGGACGGCACGCCGGAGTTCTTCGAAGTGACGAAGGCGTTTCATAACGCGCTGCACGGACAACCCACCCAGATCACGCTGCCGATGCTGGAGTGCTACAAGAAGGTCCAGGAAAGCAACTATTCCAAGGTGGATCCCACGGCGGACGTTGTCGTGTTGCACGATGCTCAACCAGCGGGGCTGGCAGAAACGAGGGCTGGGCATCCAGGCCGTTGGGTCTGGCGCTGCCACATTGATCTGTCCGTTGCGGATCCAATGGTCTGGGGTTTTCTTCGCCCCTACGTCGAACGCTGTAATGCGGCCATCTTTCACCTGCCTGAGTATGCCCAGGAGTTGCACATTGAGCAATACGTCATACCGCCGGCGATTGATCCGTTTTCGGAGAAGAACCGGGAGCTCAAGGACAGTGAAATAATGGATGTCTTGAGGAAATTCGGCATTGAGCCGGCCCGCCCGATCGTGGCGCAGATTTCGCGCTTTGACCGGCTGAAGGACCCCGTGGGAGTCCTTCAGGCTTACCGCCAACTCGGCAGGTGGGTGGATTGCCAGCTTGTGCTGGCTGGTGGGACTGCGGCCGACGACCCGGAAGGCCAGCAGGTGCTGGCCGAGGTCCGGCAGCAAGTTGCTGAGGATCCGAATGTTTTCGTTTTGGATCTGCCTCCAGACAGCCATTTTGAGATCAACGCCCTGCAGCGGGGCGCCACGGCAGTGGTGCAAAAATCCATCCGCGAAGGTTTTGGATTGGTGGTGACCGAGGCGATGTGGAAACGCAAGCCGGTCATCGGCGGTAATGTCGGCGGGATCCGCCGGCAGATCCTCCACGGGGAAACAGGCTACCTGGTGAACACCATTGAAGGCACCGCCTGGTATCTGCGCGAATTGCTAGTCAACCGGAATCTAGCGGCGCGCATGGGTGTCTTGGCGCAAGAATACGTTCGGACCAACGCACTGCTTCCCCAGTATCTGCAAAGCTGGCTGCTGGTTTTGCTCGGGTTGCATCAGCCTGGAGAGGGCATCCTGCCTTTGCGCGAAAGGGTGCGCCCTGTGAAGCCAAGGGAGCAAGCCGCCTGACGCGGCGCTCTAGCATGCCAGGTCAAGGAACCGATCTTTCGTTTGGCCGTCCATCCAGAAGGTGTGCAGCCGGAACCCCTTATAGAGGTGGAAGTAGCCGCGTTCGTAGGTGCGAGAGTTCTGCCATGCTCCTATACCCCACTTGCCAGCTTCCGCACCAGGCTTGGCAACGCAGCTGATGCCGTAGATAGGAATCGCCTAAGCTGGCACTCGTGGGCTTCAGGATTGCAGCATGCGACGCTAATTGTTGGGCCTGATGCCAAGGTGTGAAGTTGTCTGGCTGATTAGGAACTTGAGACCAAGCAGTGCGCCTCACCAGGTGCGCTCGATCCCCACGACCTTGTACCCAGCGCGGTGCTTACGGATATACACCGCTACTGTCTTTTCCTTGTCCTCCCCCTGGATTATGGCGGCGAAATAGGAACCCATTTCGGCGCTTTGAACCTCCTCCGGCAACACGAAGCTTGCCGCGGCTGCGATCGGTGCGTGGGTCTCGGAATCATTGTCGAAGCGCGACCACCGCACTGTGTAATCACGCCTATTGATGAAGCCATACTTCACTTGGAGGTCTTCAAACTCCAGACGGTCACCGTTGATGCGAAGCGCGTCGAGCGGCAGCACGTGGCTGAAGTAGGTCTCTCCGATCTTGTTCCGGCGTTCGATCAGGCATTTCGCCAGCCACGGTGCTGCCTCCGGGTCACTGTACTGCCCGAGCTTGACCATGGCGCGAATCTGCTCGTCTGTGAAGCGCATCACTTTTTTCGCAGCCCAAAAGGTATCCTCCGGGAGCCGGTTCTGGAAGGCCGGATTCGGGTAATTGGGCTTCCATTTCTCGGGGTCGAAGTTCCTGTACTCGAACAGCCCCAGGCCCGGTATTCTCCGGTACTTGATGCGGGCCCAGCGGGGAACATAAAGTCCCAACGTAAGGACCTGAATTGCGGCCGGTTTGAATTCGTAGAAGTATTCGTTTCCCTCCCGTGGTGTCAGATCGCCGTCCGCCTTGCTACCCAAGAGCGAACCAAAGTCGATCAGGTGGTGCTTGATGTACTTCACGCCGTTCTCTTCCACCAGGGTGTCAAGGGTGTTAATGGCTCTGGAGTCATGGTGCCCCAGCCAGGCGCAAAAAACAAACAGGCCGCGCAAGTCGCGCCGGTGCTCATGCGGAACGACATCGTTGGGATCATCTTTCCGCGTCCCGTGATATCGAAACTCACGGAGGATTTTCCCTTTCAAAAGGTAGCTGGCGACCCCGCGGATTTGCCCCTGGGCATCGCGGGGAACCCTGAGCAGAGTCTCGGTCACATCGCGACGCGACAGCGGGCGTCGCCGACCTCCAGCGTCAGCTATCGTCGTGTCTTCGCCGACGACGAGCTGGCTTTGATCAAAAGTGACCAGGTAGTTTTCGGGCACGTGATAGCCGAGGGCGTGGAAAAAGGCCGAGCCGATCATGTCGGCGCCGGTGGCCATTTCGGGATAGGCCAGCGAATTGAATTTCAGGACATACTGTTTCCCTGTCAGGGTGTCTTGAATCCTGAAACCGGGCGAAACCCCTTCAGTTTTGGCGGCGATGATCCTCCACTTGCCGTTCATGGAGGGGGCGTTCTCGATGTGAACCGGCGTGGGTTCTTTTTCAAGCGGATCGTCATCGTAGAACTTCTTCGCACCGAGCGGCGAAGCAACGAGCAACAGAGGGATCACCAGCGCCAAAGCAACTGTCTTCTTCATAAGGTTAGTCTCCGAACAGTTCTGCTGGACGTTCTGTTCTGGATGCCCTGGACTGGGTAATTTAGACACTGAGGTTGGGAATTAACTACCCTGGTGTCATATGAACAAAAAACATCATCGTATTGCAGCTGACGTAAAAGCCGATATCCTACGCCGCGTCAAGGAAGAAGGCATCTCGGTGGCCCAGGCCGCCAAGGATCACGGTATTTCTGAAGGGAGCATCTATGGTTGGATGGTAAAAGGAGCAACCGGTGCCCCGTCCTGGGCGGAGTTCTCCCGACTTCAGAAGCAGAACAGAGAACTCCTGGAACTCGTGGGCGAGATCACGCTCAAGCTCTCCATGACTCAAAAAAACAATTGAGCGAAGGAAGAAACAAATCAGCGCTTGCCCGAGCCCTTGGCATATCCCGCGCGAGCCTGTATTACGTCCCAAGAATGAAGGAGAAGGACTGGCGCCTCAAGGTCCGCCTGGAAGAAGAGCTGCAGATCCATCCCTCCTACGGCTCCCGGCGAATTGCTACGGCACTGGGACTCTGCCGCCAGCGGGCGCAGAGGGTCATGCGTCTGTTTGGCATCAAGCCCTACCGCAGGAGAGGCAGAAAATGGAGAAAATCCAAGGTTTCCCGGACCTATCCCAACCTCCTGCTCGCGCTCATGCCCGCATATGCAAACCACATCTGGGCAACGGACTTCACCGAGTTCGTGCAGCACGGAAAGAAGGTCTATGTGGCGACCGTGATCGATCTCTACACCCGCCGGATCCTGGGAATCCAGGTTGCGGTGAGAAAGGGAGCCGCGCTCACCATTCAGGCGCTTTCCAACGCCCTGCTCCATCATCCGCGCCCGGGTCTATTCCACTCCGACAACGGGAGGGAGTATGACGCGATGGCGTTCACTGAAATCCTTGATGGATGCGGCATCGTGATTTCACGGAGCCGCCCGGGGTGCCCTTGGGAGAACGGATACCAGGAATCGTTCTACGACAAATTCAAGGTTGACCTGGGAGATCCGAACCGCTTCAAAACACTGGGGGAGCTAGTGGCGGAGATCTACCGCACCCTGTGGGACTACAACAACACGCGGATTCACTCCGCGCTCAACATGCCGCCTGTGGTATTCGCCAAACGGTATGCGTTAGTCGCGTAAAAAACTCTCAGAATCAGTGTCTAAAGAAATCAGTCCTTGACATGCGTTCAAGCGATGACTGACAGGACTCCTCGCGCCGCCCGATCTGCTTTTTGAGGGACGCTTCTGTTCAGCACGGGCCAGAAGGGGTATGGTAACGAAAACCAGGCCCCTAATGAAACTATTTGCACCGGTCCCGACGAGGAGACCTCAGGCCACGGGGCTGAGGCAGTTGTGCGAAAGACCCGTTCCGAATCCCATCTCGCAGCCGGGTTCGTTGCTTCTGTTTCGTATCATGTTTGTATCATTGGCCCTGTTTATGGGCCCCAATTGTTGCACTTCGCGCGAAAGGCCGTCCAGACCCTCCTGCGGCCACTGGTGGAACGGAATTTGGTCCGGCAAGTTTGGCATGTGACGAGTTCACCACCATGCTCGACGCTTGTTGGATTAGAATGAGAGCGCAACCAATTAGATCAGGAGCCTAAGATGCGTGACGTCATCGTCATTGGGTCCGGGTGCGCGGGGCTGACCGCGGCCCTTTACAGCGCGCGAGCGAACCTGAAACCGCTAGTTATTGAAGGCTGGGAAGCCGGTGGGCAACTGAGCTTGACCACCACGGTTGAGAATTATCCCGGTTTTCCCGACGGGGTGATGGGGCCGGACCTGATTCAGAAAATGAAGGAACAGGCGGCCAAATTCGGCGCGGAATATAGGACGGGCTCTGTCACCGCCGCGGACCTTTCCGCGAAACCTTTCCAGATAACAGTGGACGAGCGGGAGACATTGGAAACGAAGGTGTTGATTTTGGCCAATGGGGCCTCGGCCCGCATGCTCGGGCTGGAGTCCGAGAAGAAGCTGATGGGTCATGGGCTTTCCACCTGCGCCACTTGCGACGGCTTTTTCTTTCGGGGGAAGAAGGTGATGGTAGTGGGCGGCGGAGATTCGGCCATGGAGGAAAGTACCTTCCTCAGCAAGTTTGCCGCCTCGGTGACCGTTATCCACCGGCGCGACCAATTTCGCGCCTCGAAGATCATGCTCGAGCGTGCTCAACGCAACGAGAAGATTAAATTCATCATGGATACAATCGTCGAGGACATTCACGATGCCAGCCGCGGCCAGGTCACTGGCGTCAATCTACGCAACGTCAAATCCAACCAGAACAGCGAATTGGAAACTGACGGCGTCTTTCTGGCCATTGGGCACCGGCCCAATACCGAAGTGTTCAAGGGCCAAATCGAAATGGACCCAGACGGCTACGTGGTGACCCGCGACCACGTCCACACCAGCGTCGAAGGTGTTTTTGCCGCCGGCGACGTGCAGGACCGCGTCTTCCGCCAGGCCGTCACCGCCGCCGGGAGCGGGTGCATGGCTGCCATTGCCGCGGAAAAGTGGCTGGAAGCGCAGCCCTAGTACCGTGGCTGGCTCATTCGGTTCCTTGGGAAAGCTTCCGGCTTTCGGATGGCTCCGGGAGGAGCAACGGGTCAGACGAACGGAATCGGCCGGTCACTGCATTAGCCCACGACCTCCCGCGAGCTTTTCCCACGCATGCTGACCCGCAGCCTGCTGCTCCACCTGGCCGACCGGCCTTCCATTCAAAAGTTCATGCTGCAGTCGCGGGCGGTGCGCGCCCTGGCGCGCCGGTTCGTGGCCGGAGAAACGATCGAGGACGCGCTGCATGCTGCGCGGGCAGTGCAGGGGGCCGGCTTCAGCGTCAGTCTGGACTACCTGGGCGAGCACGTTACCACTGAGGCCGACGCCACGGCCGCATGCAACGTCTATCTCCGGCTGCTGGATGAGATCCAGGCCCGAGGCATGAATGCCGATGTGTCGGTCAAGCTGACGCAGTTGGGTCTGGACCTTTCCCCGGAGCGTTGCCCGGAGCAGGTGGCCGCGGTGGTGGAGCGAGCCGCTGCCTACGGCAATTTTGTGCGGGTGGATATGGAGAGTTCCCCGTACACGGAACGCACGCTAGAGGTGGTGGGCGCCCTGCGGCGACGCTTCCGCAACGTGGGCGCAGTCGTTCAAGCCTATTTGTACCGCAGCGAGCGCGATGTCGAACAACTGCTGGCTCAGAGTACTTGCATCCGTCTGTGCAAGGGCGCCTACAACGAACCGCCCGAGGTGGCCTACCCGCGCAAGTCCGACGTGGACGCCAACTTTGTACGGCTGAGCCAGCGGCTGCTTTCCAGTAGCTTCTACCACGCCATCGCCACCCACGACCCGGGTATGATCGGCGCCACGCTGGAATATAGCCGGGCCCAGGGAATCGCGCCTGAGGCCTTCGAGTTTCAGATGCTGTACGGGATTCGGCGCGACCTGCAGCGGCGCCTGCGCCGCGACGGATACCGGATGCGCGTCTACATCCCCTTTGGGCGCCAGTGGTTTCCCTACCTGACGCGGCGACTCGCTGAGCGTCCGGCCAACCTGGTATTCTTTCTGAGGAATCTGTTCCGGGGCTGATGAGCGCAAAGGGCCTCTCGAACGTCGCGCGTCGAATCGCGGAGGTGTTGAGCCTTCCCGAAACCGAGTCCCGTCTGGACGTGCTAGCTTTGCTGGTCGCCCAGATCGAGTATCCCGGCCTGAATCGCGACCGCTACCTGCGGCGGCTGGACGAGCTGGCTGCCCAGGTGCGCCTACCGTCTGCCGGGGCAGCTGGGCGCAGCCCGCAGATGATCATCGGCGCCATCAATTGCTGCCTGTTCAAAGAGAAAAAGTTTCGTGGAAATGAGGAGGACTACTACGACCCGCGCAACAGCTTTCTAAATGACGTGCTGGAGCGGCACACCGGCATCCCCATCCTGCTGTCCGCGATTTACGTTGAGATTGGTCGCCGGCTCGGCTTCCCTTTCCGGGGGATTGGCTTTCCCGGGCATTTCTTGGTCCTGGCCCTTGGACCCCCTGCCTTGCTGGTGGACCCGTTTCATGGTGGCCAGATCCTCACCAAAGCCAATTGCGAGCAGCGTCTGCGGGAAACCTACGGCTCCCAGGGGCACCTGGATCCTGCCTATCTGCGCCCGGTGGACAACAGGTACATTGTCACACGCATGCTGAACAACCTGCGGGGCATCTACCACAGCCGTCGTGAGTACCGGAAGGAAATTGCCATTCTGGACGTTTTGCTGGAGCTGAATCCCCATTCAGCCGAGCAGTACAAGCAGCGCGCCCTGCCGCACCACGCTTTGCAGAACTACGGACTGGCCCTCGCCGATTTCGAGAAATACCTGGAGCTGGCTACCAAGCCCAGCGACGCGGACGACATCCTTGGGAGCGTCGTCGCCCTCAAGCGGCTGCTGGCCTCCATGAACTAATCTCCCGGCTGGGCCTGCTTCGGGTTGCTGCCCGTTCTAACGCTCACGGAGTCCCGCTTCCTGGCTTTTTCGGACCGAAGTCAGACTCACTGTGGTATACTAGTTGTGCGTTTGTTGCCCTCGCTCATCATTGACGCTCCCCACCGGGCTGGGAATGCCCGTTGCATCGTCCTTGGAAAGTCGAGAAGCCCCAAATAGCTCAATAACGAAAGAGATAGTTTGTGAACGATAAAGAACAAGGCACTGTGAAGTGGTTCAACGCCTCAAAGGGGTACGGGTTTATTCAGCGACAGTCGGGTGAGGACGTGTTCGTCCATTTTTCGGCGATCCAGTCGGAAGGCTATCGGTCGCTGGAAGAAGGGCAAGCTGTTCAGTTTTCGGTGACCAAGGGTCCGAAGGGCTTGCAGGCCGAAGAAGTTTCCATCCTGTAAGAGAGCGGAACAGCTTACTCCGCTCGCACCCTGCGTGTGGCCGGAGCCAGGAGGCCTGGAAAGGTGAGGGAACTCGCCCCCCAGTCCCGAACGAGACGGTCGACGTACTGCGGAGGCCCGTCGGCGCGCGGGATTTCTGCGAGACTGTCATCCGGAGGCCGCGCGAATCCCCGAGAGCCACGCCGGTAGCGGCAAGACCGTAGGAGTGCGCCAATTCTTGGGACGGAGGGTGCTGGAGCGCCCACGCACCGTCGTACCATTTTGAAAGGAAGAAGCATGAAAAAGCTATATGTCGGCAACATGAGCTTCGAAACCACGGAGAGCGAGTTGCGATCGTTATTTGAACCATTTGGAGAGGTTGGCGACATACACATCGCGACAGACCGTGCCACAGGCCGCGCACGAGGGTTCGCGTTCGTAGAGATGATTGATGACGAATCAGCGAGTAAGGCTATGGCGGAATTGAACGGAAAAGCAGTGGCTGGTCGAGCCCTGACCGTGAACGAGGCGCGTCCCAAGCCGCAACAGAGCTTTGGCGGCGGCGGCAAACGTCGTGGCGGGGGCCGGTTCTCGCGGGATGATTACCGCGGGTCCGCACGGCAGCCTCGTGAGCCGCGCTGGTAGCGGGGCCGGGATTTCCGAGCGGTGAGAGGTTGAGTCGCGTTTCCGCACTTTAGTGTGTAGGGAGGGTTTATGGCCACGCGAGGACGGATGACCTTTCAAAAACGCCAGAAGGAGATGGCGAGGAAAGACAGGCAGCGCATGAAAGTAGAACGACGCGCTCATAGAAAGGCGGCCGGCGGGCTAGAAGTGCTAGAGGCGGCCGAACAGCTCCGAGATGGGTATTCCACGTCGGAATTGGAAACGCCGGAAACCATGGAGCTGGCCGAAGGAGTCGGGGATGAGAATTCCACGTCGGAATTGAAAACGCAAGAAACCGGGGGGCAGGCCGAGCAACTCGGGGATGGGAATTCCGCGCCGGAATCGAAAACGCGAGAGACCCAGGCAGATTTAGGCTAAGTTTTGCCTCATTGGATACTCCTTTGCTTTCCTCTGGAAACGCCGGTGGCCGCCATTACCCGACAGGAGTGGCCATGCGCAGCATGGCGAACCGTCCCTGGCCGATCAGCTTGGCGAAGCTTCTATCATGCTTATGTACACGGGATTTACCGTAGTTCCGGGCGGTCGCGAATACGGTTTCTCTGTCCCCGGCCATAACACCCCAACTCGTTACTTCACGGTAGTGATCAAAGATGCCGCCTTCCGGCCGGGTCTTCTCAGGTACCAAGAAGGCCCGGAAATTTGTTACGGCAAACTGTTGACAGCTCTTGCGGCTGAGCAGAGTGATCGTCCCGTAGGCGCTCGACAGGATGTGACCGAATCCGAGGTGAACGAGTACCAAGCTTCAGGTCGCGGTAAAGTGCGAAGGTGGAGTGAAGAGCGTCGCTTGGAGGCGAAGCTGCGTTTCAAGGCGAACCGTGCACAAGGTATTGTGCGCTGAAACCTCCATTCGTCAAAAACTGTGGCGACCGTGTACTGGTCAGTTGGGTCCTCCCTCTTGAAGCACTTCTGTTGGGATTCCGCCTTTGGCAGGATGCAGGTCATGGATCCGTCCAGGCACCTAAATTCGGTCAACCCCGACAGCTTTCCACTGCCCGGCCGCAAAGGTTTCAACAAGAAGCAGTTAAAATCCCCAAAGACTCAGAGGAGTCCAATGAGGCCTGGAATCTGGTCTACAACTTTACGACAATGCGGGTGTCGGTCTCGCTGACTCCTTCCAGGTTGTGGATCCGCCCCAGGACCAGTTCACGAAGTTCTGCCTCGTCGCCGACTTCCACCTGGGCGATCACATCGGGACGGCCCCAGCAGGCATGTACGCTTTTCACCTCGGGGATTTCGTTCATGTCCCGAATGATCTTCCGGGCCCAGCCGGCATGCACGTTGATAAACACGTAGGCCCGCATTGCCATGGCCGTCATTCTACCTCTGTTGATCACCGGCGAGCCAGGGCGATTCCAACAACAAGACAAAGAGGGGAGCTAGCGATCAAGGCCCCCCCAGCCGTTGTCCACGGCCTGCCTCCAGCGGGCCTACCGAGTAGCTGGCACACTCCACCGGCCCGCCTGCTTCCACGGAGCAATGCATAGCTGGAGTCACACACAGGGACTGGCTCAATCAGGTGGGAGGGGTAAAAGAACAGCCTAGTCGGGGAAAGAGAGCTTTTCGACGTCTTTCCAGGCGCTTATCTTCAAATGGCGGCAAACCCAGCAGAGCACGTCGTAACGCTTGCTGGCTCCGGGGTTGCCACAGACGCGGCACCGGAGCGACCGACTGGCCTCAAATCCCTCGACTGAGGCTGAGGGCGGAAGTGGAGGACCGAGCTGCGAATCGTTCTCCGGTCGCTTCTTCATAGCAGGTCTGCAATCTCCTTCGGTGCCTACAAGTGCCATTATATCACCTTATTCCATCCCCCTCCTGGGTTCTCTGGACTGGAACAGATAAACCCGCACCTAGCTGGAATGCAACCCCAGTCGGACAAAAACCGAACAAAGGGCGACCCTGGTATTGCCTTCTCGCGCAGGCGGAAATGTGCCGCTAGCGCTCTGCGCTGGCGACGACCTCCTGAAATTGCTTCTGGAGGAAGATGTCGGTCATGCCGGCGATGTAGTCGCAGATAACACGCTGCGGCGCTTCGTGCTCGATTCTTGCCCGGTAAGCGCGAGGCAGGCGGTTGGGGTGTTCCAGGTAGAGGTCGAATAATTCGGCCACCATTTCGGCGCCGCGCTCTCGTTCGCGGCAGAGGGCGGCGTGATGGTAGAGTCGGCGGTGGAGGAATTCCTTCAGGCCGCGGGCGTGCTGGTCCATTCCTGGGCTGAGCGAGGCCAGCCGGCGGGGGAAATTGCGGACGTCTTCGACCGAGCCGATGTCCTCGCGCTCCAGTGTGGCACGAGTGTTTTCGATCAGGTCGCTGGCCAGCGTGTCCAGAACTCGCTTCAATGCTTCGTTGAACTTCAGCTTCGGCAGCGCGGACGGGACGATCTGGTCCACGGCTTCAAACTGAGCGTTGAACAGTGGTACCTCCGCCCGGATCAGCTCCAGTTCGAGCAGGCCGGCTTCAAAGCCGTCGTCCAGGTCGGCGGTGTTGTACGCAACTTCGTCGGCCAGATCAATGAGTTGTGCTTCCAGTGGCGGCTTCTTGGCCAGCAGGTACTCGTCCAGCTCGGGATATTCGGCCTCCCGATAGTCACGGGAGTGCTTGATGATGCCCTCGCGCACTTCGAAACTGAGGTTCAGCCCGGGATAGGCTGCATACCGTTGCTCGAAGTGCTCGACGATGCGCAAGGCGTGCAGATTGTGTTCGAAGTGATCGCCAAAGCGGCGCATTGCCTCGTCCAGGCTCTTCTCGCCGGAGTGGCCGAAGGGCGGGTGGCCGATGTCGTGGGCCAGTGCCAGCGCCTCGCACAGCTCCGCGTTCAGCCGTAGAGCCCCGGCAATGGTCCGGGCGATCTGAGCCACCTCGATGGTGTGGGTGAGCCGGTTGCGGAAGTGGTCGCTGTAGCGGGTGGTGAATACCTGTGTCTTGTTCTCCAGGCGACGAAAAGCTCGGGAGTGGACGATGCGGTCGCGGTCGCGCTGGAAATTGTTGCGGTAAGGGTGAGCGGCCTCCTTGTAGCGCCTCCCCAAACTCTGCTCAACGCGGAAGGCGAAAGGTGCAAGCATAGCGGCCAAATCGTGCCCGTAAGCACGCAGTGGCTAACGTGGCGCTATTGGCGCTTCCTCAGTTCGACGGCTGCTACGCCGTCCGGGGCCTCCTTCTGGATCTGCTGATAGATCTTCTCGGCTTCCGCCGGGTTCTTCTCCCTCAAATGGTCGGCCAGGGTCAGCAGCGCCATTTGCGGGGAAACCAGTTCTCCCGGCCGGTCTGCCAGTTCCCGGTAGAGTTTCTCGGCCTCGTCAATCTTGCCGTCCTGGGCGTAGATTCCGGCCAGTGCAAACCGGGCCAGCGGGGCCACCCGCTGGTCCTGCTCCTGCTCAGCGAGCGTGCGCAGTTCAAGGATGGCTTCTTTGGTCTGGCCCAGATGTTGCTTGGTCAGGCCCAGGTAGTAACGAGCCAGGCGCAGCTGGGCACCGAAGCCGAGTTTGGCCAGCCAGGAATAGTTTTGAGCTATGGCTGCAAACTCTTTTTCGGCTTGGCGGTAGCGCGCCTCCTCGTCAGAGAATTTCATGTCAGGTTCTGTTGGCTGGTTTTCCGCGGTCGTGGGAGCGTAGAAGACCCGGCTGGCGTGAGCGAGATCCTCGTTAGCCCGTGCCTTGCGATTCTGCACAAACAGGTAGCCGCCCACGCCCAGTACTATCGCTAGGACGACGGCAATCATCAGCCGGAGCAGAGCAGTGCGGTGCTGTTGGAGAAACTGGTAGGTCCTGGAGACCTCAGTGACGAAATGGTCCTTCTTGAGTTCCTTCCTGCTAATTCGGGCCAACGGTGATCTCCGAACTTACAACCACAAGAATGCTAACAGCGGCGCTGCTGAACTGTCAAATGCTCCCCCCGCCGGCACCCCTGCGGCGCCGAGCGCCACCAAGGACGGGAAACGCAGAGAGCTAGCGCCGTGACCCGGCTGAAGAAGTGCACACTCGCTCTGGCGTTGCGCTCGGGGCCTTAGTGCGACCTGGCGGTCGGACGGTATTAGCCGGTGACGGTACTAGCGCGTTTGCACGGCAGACAGACCGGCTAGGGCGCGCTGATTGGAGGGATCCAGCGCGAGGGCCCGGCTGAACAGGCGCCGGGCCTCGAGCGGCTGGCCTGCCCGCAGGGTTACTCCTCCCAGGCGGGCCCACGTTTCGGCCTCGTTCGGCTCCAGGCGCAAAGCTTCGTTCAGAGCGACGCGGGCCCCGGCCAGGTCGTTGAGCGCAGTCAAGGCCAGGCCCAAATTCGCATAGGCGGAGGCCGAGGCTGGGTTGAGCCGCGTGGCTTCGCGCAGATGCAGCACACCCTGCTCCAGCTTTCCGGCTTCCAACAAAGCAGCACCCAGGTTGTTGTGGACCTGGTCAAAATCCGGGTCCAGGGCCAGAGCTTGCTGGTAGGCGGGGATGGCACGATCCGGCCGGCCCAGCTGCCCGTAGGCTACGGCGAGGTTATTCAACGACAGCGCAGCGAAATCAGGCCTATCCTGTTCCCAGGCTAAATCGATCGCCCAGTGATATTGAGCCAAAGCCTTGTCCGGTTCGCCCAAGCGCCAGTAGACGAACCCAAGCGAATTGTGCGCGAAAGGATCACGAGGCGCGAGGCGCACCAGAGCCTGGGCATGAGGCAGCGCCTCGCCGGCCATGCCACGCCGCACGTAGGCTTCGGCGAGAAGCGCGTGAATTTGGTCGGAGTCTCTCTCGGTCCGGAGGTCATGCAAGTAAAAGCCAATTTCGTCGCGCCACTGCTGGTTCCGCAGCACGGTCCGTGCGCTGTAGGCCAGCAGCAGGGCTAGGCTCAGGCTCACCGCAGGTTTCCATCCCACGCGTGAAGCCAAACGGTCCAGCGCCGCCGCCAGGAGCCAGCAAAATCCCACCGAAGGCAGGTAGAGATACCGCTCGCCAAGCCAGAAGCCCTCTCCCAGCAGGGTAGTGGGCGGGAACGAGGGCATCAGGACTATCAGGAACAGCGCCACAGCCAGCCATTCCGGTCGGTGGCGCCGGTAGAGCCAGACTCCCAGTGCGATCCAGCCGGCGGCGATGGCCCATCCTGCCAGCACGTTCGCCTCCAGCAGCCAGCCGGGAGCCGGCATGACGTGAAAGCTGTTGAGCCTTAGGGGAAAGACGACGCGTGCGGTGTATTCGTAAACCAGCGCGATCCAGCCGAGCAGCATTTCTACCCGCGAACCCTTAAAACCCCAGGAAACGGGCATTAGAGCTCCCAGCGCATACCAGCGCATCCCCAGATAGACAGCCGCGGCCACGGCCAGGGCGGCATACGGGAACAGGCGGGCGCGCAGCAGGGCGAGAGGCCAGCGCCGCCGTTCCAGCATCTCGTAGAGGACGAGCAGAAGCGGCAGCACAAGGCCGATTTCTTTGGTCAGCAAGGCGAGTAGCAAGCAGGCTGCCAGCGCGGTCTCTTGCGCGTAGCGGCGCCATCCATGAGCCTGCTCGGCGCGCAGGTAGAGCTGGAAGCCCGCGAGCACCAGCAGGCTGCACAGCAGATCGGGAAACGCTGAGATCCAGGCGACTGCTTCGGTGTGGATTGGGTGCACGGCGAACAGCAACGCGGCCAGCCACGCCACCGTGGCGTTCGGCTGGATGCGTCGCAGCCAGAAAAACACCAGCAGCGTGACGCCAGCGTGCAGCAGGATGCTCAGCGCGTGGTAGCCGGCCGGATTGTCGCGGAACATCCGCCACTCGAAATACAGCACGGTGTGCATCAGCGGCCGGTAGTAGTTGGTGGGCTTATCCTTCTGCACAAAAGCCCAGACGTTGGTGGTGAAGATCTTCTTCAGGCCATCGCGTTGGCGCAGGAAGCCGTTGTCAACAATCTGCTGGCGGTCGTCGATGACGAATGCGTTGGGCAGCGTATTGAGGTAGACCAGGCTGGCTAGGACAGCAGCCAGCAGGCCGGCGCGCCAGGGCGCGGGGACGGGCAGGTTCACAGCTGTTCCTCGTGCGCGCGCCAGACGCGCTGCGCATGGACGCGAAGCAAATTCTGGCTCCGCTCTCGACCCCGGAGTGTCTCAGCAGGCGACTAACGGCCTGCTTGCCTGGCCAGGAACAGGTGCCATCGAGTATCCAGGTCGGGCGAAGCCGGGCCCTGCTGCCAGTTTCGGGAAAGTGTCGTATCCGACCAGTCCCAGATGCGCTCGGGATGCGTTTCCACGTTCACCGGGTGGACATCCCACTGCCCACCGGGATAGTAGTAAGTCCCGATCACTTGCACCCAAACGGACAACACGATGGTCAGCATAAAAGCGACCAGCAGCGGGCGAGCAGCTTGAACCCGGGGCCAGACCGGGATCAAGAAAAGCGCCAGGAAGGGCAGCAAATCGGTAAGGTAACGAGGGCCGAAACACCAGCCGCCCCACCAATGGTCATACTGCGCGTATAAGAGAAACAGAGCTGCGCCGCCCCCAATAACATAGGGCCCCCAGGCAAAGCTACGTTGCCGCCAGATCCGCACCGCGCCCCAAAGCGCAAAAATTGTCCACGGCATGAACACCAACAAGCCTCTGTTGGGACTCACCAGCAACCCGGGGATCCCCTGCACCAGGGAGCCTTGCAGGAACACGTCCAGGGCGCCACTGGTACGGAGCGCATCGGGAGAGGCCCCAAGCAGGTTGCCGAAAAAATGAACGTTATAGGCGAGCACGGCACCGCCGACAACAAACAGCGGCGCCGAGAAGGCCCGAAGCTGGTGGCGCTGATGGCAAGCAAAGTAAATAAACAACGCGATGGCCATCAATGCGTTCGGCGGCCGATTGGCAGCTGCGACTGCCAGCGCCAGACCAACCCAGAATCCATAGCCCCGTGACGCAGGATCGCGCAGCAGCGCCCACAACAGAAATGCAAAGGCCAATTGCGTCAGTCCGTGGGTCCACAGAGCCTGGCTGGATACGCTCCAGGTGCTGCTGGCCATCCCGTAAACCAGGGCGATCAGCCAGCTGCCAGGGGGCGGCACGATCTTCCCCAGTGCCGCGTAGAGCACCCCTGCCGATAAGGCGACAATCAGACTGGCGCTGAGTTTCTCCATTGTGTCTGCGATCAGGAATATTGTGGAAGCAGGCACGACGCCGGTCTGCTGGGAAAGCCACCAAGCCGGTACGAGGTAGAGGGGAGTCACTACCAACGGGGTCAGGATCGGGTAACTCGACATCCAACGGCCGCGGGATTCGGTCACAAAGTAGGGGCCGGCGAGGAGCGTTTCTTCCAGGTAGGGCTCGATCCAGTTGTCCAGGTATAGGGTCCCACCCATCAGCAGGCTGAAAGGAAGAAGGCGAGCGGGAATGGTATCGCCGGTGGCCAGCTTGTGGAGATTGGAGTTGTACAGGAGAAACAGAAAAATGCACAGCAACAACACCCAGAGCCGTCGCGGCCTGATGTCCCCGTTCTTGTTATCCATCGGACTTAGCCGGAATTTCCGATTCGAGTTTTCCTTCGCGCAACAGCGTACGGCAGCCACCGTGTGGGGTCAAGCCCAGGTGGCAACGGTGAAGCCGACTTGTGGGAACAGCTCCCACGATGATGTTGCACCTTGGCCACCATTTACTGGGCCTCCCGAATCGAGCCGAGTCCGGCCCGAGCACGGTCGTTACCCGGGTCCAATTGCAAGGCCAGAGAAAACTCCCGGCGGGCGGAAATGAGCTGGCCCTGGGCCAGGTAGACCTCGCCCATGCGGGCGTGCACCTCGTCGCTATTTGGGTTCAATCGTTTGGCCTGGCGGAGGTGCGCCAGGGCTGCCTCCCACTCCTGCTTTTCCGCATAGGCCAACCCCAGGTTGGCGTAGGCCACCTCCAGCGTGGGCTCCAGTTCGAGGGCGTGGCGGAAGTGGAGGATCGCCTCCTCCACCTGGCCCTGCACCAGCAATGCGTAGCCCAGATTGTTGTAGGCGCTGGCGAAATGGGGATCGACCGCAAGCGCCCGGCGGGAAGCGTCCAGTGCCTCCTCCAGGCGCCCCTGCTGGCGATACAACACCCCTAGGTTTGCCAGGGCGCGGGACTGAATGAAGCGGTTTACCCGGCGTTCGGCCAGTGCGGCTGCACGTAGAAAATGTTGGATGGCCGCTTCCTCGTCCCCCTGCCGCCAGTAGATAAGGCCCAGGTTGTTGTGCGGGGCGGAATAGGCCGGCGACAGCCGCGCAGCAACGTGCGTGGCCTCCAGCGCTTCTGGGACGCGGTTGTGGCGCAACAAGGCCTCGCCCAGGTTCAGGTGGGCGTGCGAGAAACCGGGGAAGGCAGCGACCGTTCGACGATAGAACGCCACCTCGTCGGCCCAGTCCCCATTCCGGAGGACCGTACGCACAGAGCAGGCGAGCAGCACAATCACAAACAGTGCGCCCAGTGGCCGGTATCCCCAGCGGTCGGCGGCCGCGATCAGGCCGGCCGCCAGCAGCCAGCAGAATCCCACTGAGGGCAAGTACAGGTAGCGCTCCGACATCAGCCAACCGATAGAAGAGTAGGGCAGCAGGAAGGCCGGAGCCAGCGGGAGCAGGTACAGCGCCACAGCCAACACTTCCGGGTGCCGGCGGCGGTAGAGCCACCACCCCAGAGCAGCCGTAGCCAGCAGCGTGGCCAGGCCCGCCATTACGATCGGCTCCAGAGGGCTGCGGTTGCGCGCCAGGTAGTAAAAGGCATGCGGCTCGAGCGGCCAGACCTGCACCCAGAGATAGCGAAAGAAGAGTCCCACCGCAGTCCAAAGATGCTCAGTGGGAGGGATGGGGTCCTGTGACGCGGGCATCAGGGCCTTCAGGGCATGCAAGCGTGCGGCCAGGTAGACGGCGGCGGCGGCGGCAAGCGAAACGTAAGCCAGCCAGGTGGCCCGTAGCGTGGCGCGCCAAGGCGCGCGGCGCACCAACAGTTCATAGCACACCAGCAGCAGCGGTGTGGCGACTGCGATCTCCTTGGCCAGCAGAGCCAGCAGAAAAAGCGGTCCGGTCAGCAGGAGGAGAGCCACGCGGGCTCTGCCCTGTGCTTGCTCGGCACGGGAATACACCCAGAGAACCAGCAAAGTGAAGAAAGTGCACAGCAGTTCCGGGTAAGCGGAGATCCAGGCGACCGCTTCGGTGTGCACCGGGTGCGCGGCAAACAGCAGGGCCGCGGCAACGGCCGTGAGGCGGCGGCCTGAGAGCCGAGCAATCACGGCGTAAACCAGCAGGCAAATGGCAGCGTGCAACAGGATCGAGAGAGCGTGATAGCCGGCCGGGTTAAGGCCGGAGAGCCGAAACATCACGTAAAAGGCGCTGTGCATCAGCGGCCGGTAGAAATTGCTCACCGCCACCGGCCCCATAAACTCCAGCACGCCGGTGGTAAAAATTTTCCGAAGCCCGTCCGGCCGCCTCAGGAACGGGTTTTTCACCACCTGTTGCCAGTCGTCAAAGATGAAGGTATTGGGGAGAACGTTGAGGTACAGGATCACCGCCAGCGTGGCGATGGCAACCAGCAGCCAGGAGGTTTTTGCCGAGGGCCAGGGCCAGGAAGTCTTTACCGGGGGGAGACGGGTCGGCTTTGAAACTGAGTAGTGTCCCACGTACAACGCTGTTTAACCGCTGGCCATTCTATCACTTGGTGGCACCCGGTGGCACCCGGTGGCTCGATAGCGCACCGAGGTGTGTCCCATCGTTGGGTGTAGCTGAGCATTACGGCCTGGCAAATCTTACTCCGAAATGAAGAATTCGCTGGCGGGAGTTCACGGCCGGGAACACCAGGCAACTCGGCAAAAAGGTTAGCCCGTGTTCATGGAGTTGAGGAAGTCGGTGTTGGACTTGGTGCGGGCCATTTTGTCCAGCAGCAGCTCCATGGCCTCGACCGGCGAGAGCGGGTTGAGTACCTTGCGCAGTACCCAGACCCGGTTCAGATCGTCCCGGCTCAGCAGCAGCTCCTCCTTGCGGGTACCGCTCTTGTTGATGTCGATGGCCGGGAAGACGCGCTTGTCGACCAGCTTGCGCTCCAGGTTCACCTCCATGTTGCCGGTGCCCTTGAACTCCTCGAAGATCACGTCGTCCATGCGGCTGCCGGTGTCGATCAGGGCGGTGGCGATAATGGTCAGCGAGCCGCCCTCCTCGATGTTGCGCGCCGCCCCGAAGAAGCGCTTGGGGCGCTGCAGGGCGTTGGAGTCCACGCCACCCGACAGCACCTTGCCCGAGGGAGGCACGATGGTGTTGTAGGCGCGGGCCAGCCGCGTGATGGAGTCCAACAGGATCACCACGTCGCGCTTGTGCTCCACCAGCCGCTTAGCCTTCTCCATCACCATCTCGGCCACCTGCACGTGACGGACGGCCGGCTCATCAAAGGTCGAGCTGATGACCTCGCCCTTGACGGAGCGCTGCATGTCGGTGACCTCCTCGGGCCGCTCGTCAATCAGCAGCACGATCAGGGTGATCTCGGGGTGGTTGGTGGTGATGGAGTTGGCGATCGACTGCAGCAGCATGGTCTTGCCGGTGCGGGGCGGCGAGACGATCAGGCCGCGCTGGCCCTTGCCCAGCGGGGTCAGCAGGTCCATCACCCGGGAGGAGAGGCTCTCCCGTGTGGTTTCGAGCTTCACCTGCTCGTTGGGATACAGCGGGGTCAGGTTGTCGAAGAAGATCTTGTTACGGGCCTCCTCGGGCGACTCGAAGTTGACGGCCTCGATCTTCACCAGCGCAAAGTACTTCTCTCCCTCCTTAGGGGGGCGGACCTGGCCGCTGGTGGTGTCGCCGGTGTGCAGGTCAAACCGGCGGATCTGCGAGGGCGAAACGTAGACGTCGTCCGGGCTGGGCAAGTAGTTGTAATCGGGGCTGCGCAGAAAGCCGAAGCCATCGGGCAGCGTCTCCAGCACCCCTTCGGAAAACACCAGCCCGTTTTTCTCGGCCTCCGCCTGCAAGAGTCGGAAGATCAGGTCCTGCTTGCGCATGCCGGAGGCCCCGGCGATGTTGTGGTCCTTGGCCAACTGGGTCAACCGGCCGATGTTCAATGCTTTTAGTTGTGTGAGGTTCATAAGCTATCGGTTAAAGGGCACCCACAACGGGATGCTGTTCTCGCTACGGGAGCCGCTCGAGTCTTTGGGGGAACATGCCTGTGACGCCTGAAAGGCGTCGGAATTTGTACCGCTTCGCCGGGCCGTGTGGTGTTGCTGACGACGGCTCAGGCTCGTCCTATTGTGTGATCCGGTCCTGTTCAGGCGCCGTGGGTTGAAAATCGGGCGGCGCCGGGATCGGCGACTCAGCAGCCATCCCAACGATGGGTTGTTCGAGCGCGACCCGCAGCACATGGTCCATGGTTTCCACGGCGTGGATTTTCATTGCCTCGAGGATGTTGGCCGGAGCGTCGGCCAAGTCTTTCTCATTGTCTTTCGGGATGACGACCTCGTGCAGCCCGGTGCGGTGGGCGGCCAGCAACTTCTCCTTCAGCCCGCCGATGGGCAGCACTTTACCGCGCAACGTGATTTCTCCGGTCATGGCCACGTCGCGGCGCACCGGGATGCGGGTGAGCGCGCTGGCAATGGCCACTGCGATGGTAATGCCGGCCGACGGGCCGTCCTTAGGTATGGCGCCCTCCGGAACATGGACGTGGAAGTCCAGGTGCCGGTAAAAGTCACGCTCCAGGCCGAGTTGCGCGCTGCGTGAGCGCACGTAACTCATGGCGGCCTGAGCCGATTCCTGCATCACATCGCCCAGCTTGCCGGTCAACGTAAGATTCCCCTTGCCCTCCATCAGCGTGGCTTCGGTGGTCAGGATTTGGCCGCCAACCTCCGTCCAGGCCAGCCCCGTAGCCAGCCCGACCTCGTTCTTCTCTTCGGCCCGGGTGTCCCGGAACTTGATCACGCCCAGGTATTCCTTCAGGTCTTCCAGCTTGGTCGTGATGCGGATGTTGCGCCCTTCCTTGATCACCTTGCGGGCCACCTTGCGGCAGACGTTGGCGATTTCCCGCTCTAGGTTGCGCACGCCGGCCTCGCGCGTGTAGTTCTGGATGATGCTCGAGAGCGCTTCGTCAATGAACCCCAGGTTTTGTTCGCTTAACCCGGTGGCCTTGCGCTGCTTCTGGATCAGGAAGCGCTTGGCGATCTCGACTTTTTCAGGCTCCGTATAGCCCACCAGGCGAATCACTTCCATGCGGTCCTGGAGGGCGGGAGGGATCGTGTGCAGGACGTTGGCGGTGGTGATGAAGAAAACCTGGCTGAGGTCGTATTCCACGTCCAGGTAATGATCCATGAACATGTAATTCTGTTCCGGATCGAGGACCTCCAGCAGTGCCGCCGAGGGATCGCCTCGGAAGTCCATGCTCATCTTGTCCACTTCGTCCAGCATGAAGACCGGGTTGCGGGTTCCGGCCTTCTTCATCATCTGAAGGATCTGGCCGGGCAGGGCGCCAATGTAGGTGCGGCGGTGGCCACGAATTTCGGCCTCGTCGCGAACCCCGCCCAACGAGAGGCGCACGAATTTGCGCCCGGTGGCGCGGGCGATGGACATGCCCAGCGAGGTCTTGCCCACTCCGGGCGGACCCACAAAGCACAAGATCGAGCCGCGCGGGTGCTTCACCAGGCGCCGCACCGCCAGGAACTCCAGGATGCGCTCCTTGATCTTCTCCAGCCCGTAGTGATCTTGTTCCAGGATCTGCTCGGCCCGGCCCATATCGCGGATCTCTTTGGTTTTCTTCTTCCAGGGCACGGCCAGCATCCAATCCAGGTAATTACGGCTGACAGTAGATTCGGCCGACATGGCCGGCATCAGTTCCAGTTTTTTCAGCTCCTGGATGGCCTTCTCGTGAGATTCCTTGGTCATGCCGGCCGCGTCGATTTTCTTCTTCAGCTCGTCCAGCTCGCTCTTCTCACCGCGTCCCAGCTCCTTCTGAATGGCCTTGATCTTCTCGTTGAGGTAGTACTCTTTCTGGGCCCGTTCCATCTGCCGCTTGACGCGACCCTGGACGCTGCGGTCCACGTTCAGTTTCTCGATCTCGATGTCGAGCACGTCAGCAATCCGCTGCAGCCGATCCAGGGGATCGAAAATCTCCAGCAATTCCTGCTTCTCTTCGATGGCCAGTTGCAGATTGGCGGCGATGGTATCGGCCAGTTTGCCGGTATCGTCCACGCGGACGGCGGCAATCATCGTCTCGTAGTTCAGGTTCTGGCCCAGCTTGACGTACTGCTCGAATAGCGCCGTGACGCGCTGGGTGAGCGTCTCCACCTGCTGGCTCTGCTCTGTGCGGTAGGTAACGGTTCGGACGACGGAGCGGAAGAACCCCTCTTCATCGCTGAGACTGACGACCCGAGCGCGCTCCTGGCCCTCCACCAGAACCTTGACATTGCCGTCCGGCAGCTTGACGCTCTGCACGATGTTGGCCACCGTGCCCACCTGGTAAATCTCGTTGGGCTTGGGCTCTTCCACCGAGGCGTCGTGCTGGGTAGCCAGGAATATTTTCTTGTCTGCAGCCAGCGCCTCTTCCAAGGCGCGAATGGAGCTTTCGCGGCCCACCACGAACGGGGTCATCATGTGCGGGAACATGACCACGTCCCGGATGGGCATCATCGGCAGTCGCCGGCTTTCCACTTTTTCGCGAACTGTAGCCATCGGTTGAGCCCGACCTTCCCCCGGCCCCGTGCTGCTTACTCAGCCGTGCCAGAGGGTGCCCTCAAAGGGCCGGAGACGCAAGCGCTATCCCGCCTTCTCCATATAGTTTGACATATTGATCTGCTGGGATTCCACCATTTCCTTGGTCACTGTAAACTCCCGCACCTTCCGGTGTGACGGCAGATGGTACATGACCTCCAGCATCAGGTCTTCCAGGATCATCCGCAGGCCGCGAGCGCCGATGCGCCGCGCCTGGGCCACGTCGGCGATGGCTTCCAGCGCCTCAGTGGTGAACTTGAGTCGCACGTTCTCATATTCGAATAGTTTCTGATACTGACGGACGATGGCGTTCTTGGGGCGCATCAGGATCTCCACCAGCGACTGCTTGTCCAGATCCTGCAGCACGGCAATCACCGAGACTCGTCCGACAAACTCCGGGATCAGCCCGTACTTGATCAGGTCCATCGGCTGCAACTGTTCCAGTAGCTCGATTTCCCTTCGCCCGCTGGCGCCGACCGCAGTCGGCCCCGCCTCGGCCCGGAAGCCCATGGTCTTGCTGCCGGAGCGATGCGAGATCACTTTTTCCAGGCCGACGAACGCCCCGCCGCAAATGAACAGGATGTTGGTGGTATCCACCTGAGTGAATTCCTGATGCGGGTGCTTGCGGCCGCCCTGCGGCGGGACATTGGCCACGGTGCCTTCCAGGATTTTCAGCAGCGCTTGCTGCACCCCCTCACCGGAGACGTCACGGGTGATCGAGGGGTTCTCGTCCTTGCGGCAAATTTTGTCCACTTCGTCAATGTAGATGATGCCCTGCTGGGCGCGGGCCACGTCGCCCTCAGCGTTCTGCAGCAGGCGGAGCAGGATGTTTTCCACGTCCTCGCCCACATAACCGGCCTCGGTCAAGGTAGTGGCGTCCACGATGGCGAACGGCACCTCGAGCAGCCGGGCCAGGGTCTGCGCCAGCAGGGTCTTGCCCGTGCCGGTGGGACCGATCAACAGGATGTTGGACTTGGTTAGCTCCACCTCGCTTTGCCGCTGCCGCGCCAACTGGATTCGCTTGTAGTGGTTGTAGACGGCGACGGCCAGCTTCTTCTTGGTCTTTTCCTGGCCGATCACGTATTGGTCCAGGAACTCCTTGACCTCCTCGGGCTTGGGAAGTTGCTGCAGCCGGTCCACCGGCGTCTCGCCGCGGTCGTCCTCCAGAATCGAGTTGCAGACCGCCACGCATTCATCACAAATGTAGGACCTTGGGTAGTCGCTGGGCGAAGAGATGAGTTTGCCCACCAAATCCTGGGTCTTGTGGCAGAACGAACATTTCAAGATTTCGTCCGGTCCGTTGCGTCTGACCACAACCGCTCCTTTTCTGCGCCGCTGGCGGCCTCTCCACTATACTCTACTGGCCTCGGAAATCCTACCAGAGGGTTCGCTCCTGTGCTCCCACTGGAGGGCAACGCAGAGGTTTACGAAGTTGGCACTCTCCCCTGCCGTAGGTTCCTTCATCTGGGGGAACCACCGCTTTACCGGGAGCATCGCTCCGCTCCGAACCTGCCGATGCTCCTTGCACCGCGACCGGCTGATTGCGCTCCTTACTATGGCCGCTGAAAGCCCGTCCCATGCGAAGGTCTCAGTGGCGCCATAAGGTACTTCTTCAGCCGGACACGGCATTAGGGTTTACCGGCTCTTAAAGATGATTTCGTCAATTAGCCCGTAATCTTTAGCCTGAGAGGGGTTCATGATGAAGTCGCGGTCGACGTCGCGCTCGATCCTATCCACCGCCTGGCCGGTGTGGCGGGCCAGCAACTCGTTGGTAATCTGGCGCCAGCGCAGGATTTCCCGCGCCTGAATGTCAATGTCGGTGGCTTGGCCTGACAACCCGCCCATGACGGAAGGCTGGTGGATCAGAACACGCGAGTTGGGCAGGGCAAACCGCTTGCCTTTGCTGCCCGCTGCCAGCATCAGAGCCGCCATCGAAGCGGCTTGGCCGATGCAGATTGTACTCACGTCGGGCCGGATGAATTCCATGGTGTCGTAAATGGCCATCCCGGCCGTGATGGAGCCGCCTGGGCTGTTGATATAAAGGGAGATATCTCTTTCCGGATCGTTCGCTTCCAGAAACAGCAACTGGGCTGTGACCACGTTGGCAATGTTGTCATCAATCGGGGTCCCAATAAAAATGATGTTGTCACGAAGCAGCCGGGAATAAATGTCGTAAGCGCGCTCTCCCCGGCTGGTCTGCTCAACGACCATGGGGATCAGCGCGGAGTGAAATTGCGGGAAGCGGGGCCGATTCATTCCGTTTGGGGTCGTTCTTCTTTGCCGGGGTGGCCGGCGATCTTTCTGGCTTTCTGGTACAGCAGATCCAGAGTCTTGTCGTTGCGCAGCCTACCCTTAATTCTATCTGCTACCTCTGGTTTTGTCAAGCGAGCGCGAGCCTCAGCGGTGTGACCGCCGCGCCCTGCCTGCTGCGCCAGGTTCTCAGTTTCCTGCCGCAGCTCTTCTTCGCTGATCTGGACCCCCTCGCGTTCGGCGATGCGCTCCAGCAGAACGCCGGCCCGCACGTCTCGCCGACCGCCCTCCAGGTGCGAGGAGCGCAGGCGCTCCCAATCCAGATTCAGCCGCGCCGGGTCCATACCCTGCGCCACCAGCTGGCGCACAGAGCGCTCCAGGCGCGACTGCACCTGTTTGTCCACCAGCGATTCGGGCACCGGGAACTCGTGCAGCTCCACCAGCTGGTCCAGGAGCTTTTCCTTGGCCTGCTGGGTGGCCCGCTGCCGTGCCCGCTCTAACAGGTTTTGACCGATGCTGGCCCGCACCCCCTCGAGGGTTGTAAAGCTGCCCACTTCGCGGGCAAACTCGTCGTCGAGTTCGGGAAGCTGCTTCTGCTTGATCGCGTTTACCCGTACGGTGTACTGCAGGGTACGGCCGGCCAGGCGCTGGTCGTTGAAATCTTCCGGGTAGCTGACCGGGAAGGCGCGCTCCTCGCCCGGACCGACGCCCCGCAGGTGCTCGCTGAAAGCCGGCATTGTATCGGAGCCGCCGATTTCACACAGCGCCTCGTCCAGCTTCACCGGCTTCACCTCCAACTTCCCCGGCAGCTTCCTCGGCCCGCCGCCTGCGGGCTGGCCCTGGCTCGGCTCTTCACCATCCGGATTTTTTTCGGCCGGGGTCTTTTCGTCCTGGGGCTTTCCGGTCAGGGAGATCACGGCGAAATCCCCATCCTTGAGCGGACAATCCTCCACCGCGGTGAACACCGCCTGCTGTTCTTGCAACTGCTTGAGACTGGCCTCAACATCTTCCTCCGAGACGGCCGGCTCCACCACGTCTACTTCTAAGTTCGTGTAGTCACCCAGGTCAAAGGCGGGAATCACCTCGAACACGGCTTTGAACCGCAGGGGCTGTTCGGCATCCGGCTCCAGGGAAACGTCGTCAATCTGGGGGGCGGCGACTGGCTCCAGGTTTTCCGCTTGCACCCGGCGGCGGAAGTGCTCGGGCACTAGCGCGCGCAACACCTCCTCCCGGATTTCGTCGCGAAAGCGCTGCTGGATCAAGCTGAGGGGAGCCTTACCGGGCCGGAAGCCGGGCAGCCGGGCCCGGCGCTGCAGGTGACGTGTAACCCGCACCGACTCTTGATGGACTTCTTCGGCCGGTACCTCGATGACCAGTTCGCGCCTGCACTCTGCGGTTTCGCTGCTACTCATAAAAGGAAACTATACCCCGATTCTACTTTGCACCGGAGGTAGGTGCGGTGCCGCGGTCTGCGGTGAAGACAGCCATGAGGTTGTCCCTGCCTCCCACGTGCTTGCCGGTCCGCGTCTCTCGGTTCAGCCGGAACCTCCGATCTCGCGGCGCCGGTGAAAGCGCTCCAAGTATTCGGCCTGCTCCTGCTTTGTCAATTCCTGCCAGATTGAGCCGGCCATACATGACGCGGACCACGGAAAGTTGATGTTGGAAGTGTTTACCTCTCCTGTCTCGGGATTCCAATGTTCAACCGCTCGACCGTCTTGTAACGTTCCGACGGTGCGCTGCACCGTGTATAGGTAGAGCATTTCATAGCCGTAGGACCGGAATCCGTCGATCACGGGTTTGGTGGATGCCATCCAGGCAGGACCAAGCCAATACTTGTTTTGGTCGTAGACCTCATTCGGAACATATTCTCCGCTCGGCCCGCGTCTCTTCATCGGCTGGGTCGGAATGGGAACCCCGTCTACTGGCCACCACATCCATGGGTCAACCATCTGCCGGGCGAGTTCAGAGGCCCTCTCCTTGCTCGGAATATGGCCGAACAGAGGGAAGAAACCCGCAATGGCCGGCGAGCGAAGCAGATCACCATCATCCACCCGACGAGCACCTTGTCCCATTAGTTTTTTCGCCTGCTCGTTTAGCTCGCAGTGTCCACTGCCGTGGCCATCCTTTACACACGTCCAATATTTCAGGTTTGGTTCATACCAGAGCTTACCCGAGGCATTCTTCCGAACGCGGCTAAACTGCTCGACTATGAAGGGATCTTTCTCGCCGACCTCCAAATGAAAGCGATCCCTACCCTCATCTCCCACCCATTTCCAATACTCTGGCGCTGACTCGTAGTCATAGTGAACTTCTCCCTCTGCATCCAAACTCACGGAAACTGCTTGTTCATTAAGGTTCAATGAATCTTGGGCCGCCGGAGTCAACACACAAGGCCCTCTTTTCTTGGCTCCGGAATCACACACCCAGTACTCCATCCTGGGATCACAGAGAACCTCTTCTTGTCGGCCCACGGCAAATCGGCAGAGTTGCTGCTCCACGATTCCTGGGAACATCCGCGTCACATCGCGGTTGTAGTACGCTCTATCCTCCGACGACCAAAGGGCGGCGTTCACAGCGTCCTTCATCCGGTCTAAGTAGAGTTGGTAGCGGTGAGTCTCCTCTTGCCAGCTATTTACAATTTCCTTTGGGCGGCCCCTCAAAGCGCTCATAGCGCGGACATCAGCGTCAGTTTCCTTCAGTACCCTTGCCATGGCTATCTGGGCTTCTAGACTGCGTGCCATCACGGCGGTGATAGCCACATCCTTTGCGTTGTAAGGAGTCATGTGGTAAACGCCGGTTGGAGCCAGCCCTAATTCCTTCGCAATGTCATAGAAAACAACTTTGAACGCATAGTAGTAGTCGCTGGGTCGCCCCGTAGCGAGGATTGGGTCTACCGGGCAACCAGGACACTTGCCTTTGCGGTTGTCCACTCTGTTCATGTCTACTATCTCCCAAGCCGATCCAGGGATCAGACGTTCCGGGAGATGCCGGCGCATCACCATCAAGTGATACCAGGCGTTATCCATGCCGTTGACCCACGCGTCGCGTCCGGAGAGAACCGCTTCATCGTATGGATCGAGCGCCGTCCGGATCGCCTCTGTGTTTGCTCGAACATAGGGGTAGACCTCTTTGAGAAAAGCATCGGCGTCGTGGCTGTCAACCTTTCGCAACTCTTCATACACCCGCCAGACTGTCCAGCCAAAGAAGGGCAGCTGCATGATTTCACTAGTCCGATTGCGCTCCTTTTCCTGGTCGACTGCCTTGGTCGGTCGGAACCGAAAGTCAGGAAAGTAGTAGTATTGTTTTCCACCAAACTCGGGTAATTTCCCCGTCTGCCGGTTGCCGAAGATAATCTGAGGCAGCCATCCATACAACCCCAGCTCCCTTGCCTCCACGCTTCTCCACATGCTGTGGTAGATGATGAACCGGACCGCCTGAGCTGCTTGATAGGGGGCAACATTGGCCAGCAGCAGAGCAATGTTGACTTCGTTGTCATGCTTCCACTGATAGGGATAAGTCTCGCCGGCCACAATCATTATGAAATCTTCAATCAGACGGTACCCCAACCGTCCCTCATTCTCCCTTAGGAAGACAATGCCGCGGATAAAAGGAAGCCGATGGGGCTGACCTTGGGCTTGCAGTATTTTCCCGATCAAATTCATGATCCTTCTACGCGATAATTCATGCTGCATACTTAGACGCTTGACCGTCTTACGCTCGAGCATCTCTAGAAGTTCCTTTTTCTGACGAACCGACATTCGCGTTGCTCGACCTTGCCCGCTCTGCTGTTTGGAGAGGATGTCGTTATAGATATTCTTGAGTTGTTCCAGGTCCGTCACCAGATTTCCATCCAGAAGCGCGTAGGCAACGAGCCGCCCAGATTGGTCAGCTTGCGTCCTGACCCCAGTTGTCTTGATGATTTCCCGGGCATAGGGCACAAGCGTGTCCTCCAGCACCGCAACCGCCGTTATTTCAACAAAGGGTTGTTTTCGTTGCAGAAGCGTCCTTTCCGCATTTCTCATCATGGCAAACAACTCGACCTTGCTGAATGGTAGCCGGTGTGTCGTCCCCACAGGCTGTGACGTCAGTTGTGCAATAACAGCGCGCCACTTAGCCTCAGTCTCAGCGTCTCGGTCCCGCGAGGCAATTCGCCGCTTCTTTTTGAGAAACTTGAGCAGATTCCGGTCCTGTGGCGTTGTGGGGCCAAAACCGTCTTTGGAAATCACGATATCCAGCAGGCTTTCAAACTCCTCTTCTCCGCAACGGCGAAGCGCATATTGTAGGATGCCCGGCGTTGTAGCTGCCTTCACCAATTCCATCCTGTTTAGGTGGGATGCTTTGCTAAAACTCTTTACAAAACCGTGATAGGCCTCACGGCGCCTGATCCTCTCAATCTGGGCCAAGACCTCAAGCTCAATGCCCTGGTCGTTATCAGGCGCAAGGCCAAATTGCCTCAAGAAGGTATCGAATGCGCTCTCTCCGATCTGGGCGCGGACAACAGCAGAGAGTGCCTGGACATCCAACTGTTCATCTGCAAGCATTCGACGCAAAACTGCTTCCTGCTCCCTTGGAAAACTCTCAAGCTTCGCCTCACGATGTTGTGGAGGAAGCTCTCTAAGCTGTTCTGTCGTCCGAGCGACTACATAGACTTCCTTCAAAAACTTGGGATACTTCGGCGGAAAAAAGTTTTCGGCGACTGTCCGAGCTCGCGTCTCGTTTGCCCCAAGCTGCTGGGCTACCGGGCGTGCGAAAGCATGTGCTCCGCAGTGGAATACCAAGAAAGCAGAAAGAAGGCACGCTCGCAGGTTATTTCTCCAGTCCAGACACACTGTTGTCACTTGCTCCAAAGCCGCGCTGGATTCTCTCAGCGAGCAGAGTGGGGTTGGCTGAGCTTTCGCGTGCTTGGCCCATTGCTTGCCCACGTGCCTCGCCTGCCAATTCAATATAACTGCGGCTGCCACTGCAGTCAAATTCCCCGCAGGTGGACAGTTTCAGCGCTGCGACGAGTTGGATGCGCGCTCGCGGACCAGGTGCAGAATGGCTTCGACCACCTCCTCCACCGACAGTGATGAGGCGTCGAGGTAGACCGCATCGGGAGCCTGAAGAAGCGGCGAATGAGCGCGCTCACGATCCCTCCGGTCCCGCTCCGTGATTTCGGCCAGCGTTTCCTTCACGCGGTTCTGTTCGGCAACCTGGGGTTCGGTGGGTTCGGTTTGCAAGAGGCGCCGCTGGCTGCGTACTTCCGGAGCGGCATCCAGGAATACCTTCACCTCGGCGTCGGGGAACACCACCGTGCCGATATCGCGGCCCTCCATGACAACGTTGCCCTGCCGGCCGAACTGGCGCTGCCGCTCGACCAGCGCCTGCCGCACGCCCGCCAAGGTGGAGACAACGGAAGCCGTCTGGGTCACTTCGGGCGCGCGCACTGCCTCGGTGACGTCTTCCTCGTCCACCAGCAGACGGTTCCCTTTGGGCGAGGGGACGAAGCGGAACAATGCTTGGCGTGCAAGTGCAGCCACGCCCTCCGGGTTGGCTGTGGAGACGCGGCCGCGCAGCGCCAGCAGGGCCACCGCCCGGTACATGGCGCCAGTCTCGATGTAGGGGTACCCCAGCCGCTCGGCCACCAACCGGGAGATGGTGCTTTTCCCCGCTCCGGCCGGCCCGTCAATCGTAATCACCATACGTTAGGAAGCGAATCGAGAAAAAGTTAATCCACAGATTGCACAGATTCTCGCAGATTGTCAGGTGCAGCTATCCGCGACAGGAAAGTTTACCATCTGCGGAATCTGCGGATGCTTGTCGTTTTCCATTTCGAAGATTGGGATACGTTTCGCTATAGACGGTGGAAAGCCTTCAGGATTTCGCGCAGCGAGTATTTCAGCACCACCGGCCTTCCGTGCGGGCAGCTCATCGGCGCTTCGGTGCGCGCCAGCGCGTCGAGCAGCCACTGCATCTTGGCCTGGTCCAGCGGCGTGTTGATCTTGATGGCGGCGTGGCAGGCGATGGAGGCGGCTACGCGGCCGCGCGCGTCGTCGAGCGGGCTCACGTGCGAGGCCTCCAGCCCATCCAGCAGGTCGCGCAGCATCTTGTCGAGTTCCTGAGCGGCGATGCCGGCGGGCGCCCCTTTCACCGCCACCGTCCGCGGCCCGAACGGCTCAATCTCGAAGCCGTTAGCCTCCAGTTCCTTCCCGAGCTGCTCTAGGGTGGCCTGCTGGGCGGGTGTGAGCTGTAGGACCAGGGGCATCAGCAACTGCTGAACCTGCCGGCGGCCGGCGGACCGGTCGCGGAGCGTTTTCTCAAACAGCACGCGCTCGTGGGCCACGTGTTGGTCAACAATCCACAAGCCGTCGTCGCTGGCGGCCACGATGAAGCTCTGCTGGAGCTGGCCCAGCGGGCGCAACCCGGCCAGCTCATCGCCGTCTGGCGCCTCAGTCGCCGTGGCGTCAACCACCGTTGCCGCCGGTTGTGTTTGCGGAGGACCAGTGACTCCAGCAAGAGCTGCGCCGGGACCTCTCCCGAACGGTCGCGGGTCTGCCGTTGGTGCCTGCACCTCGTACGGGGTTACTGCAGCGAAGGGAAAGCGCCGCGCCTCCGGGTCTGGCCGCGGCGGCGTCAGGTGGAACTTGCCAGACGGAGCCGGGCCCGAGGGCTGGACGGGGGGGCGCCCCAGCACCGGTTGCGGCTCCAGCACGGAAGGCGCGCCCACCGGAAACGTGGAGACGGGCCGCGCCTCGGTCAACCGTCGGCGCACTGCGTCGCGCAAGAAATCGTGCACGAACCCTTGGTGTCGGAAGCGCACCTCGGTCTTGGCGGGGTGCACGTTGACGTCCACCTCTTCAAACGGGATCTCAAGAAACAGCAGCGCCAGCGGGAAGGAAGCCGGCGGGATCAGGTTGCGGTACGCTTCGCCGAGCGCGTGGAGCAACAGCCGATCCCGGATGAGCCGGCGGTTGACAAAGATGAAGATCGCGTTTCGGTTGGCTTTCTGCACCTGCGGCCCCGAGACGAAGCCGCTCAGCCGCAGCGTCTTGACGGTGGGCTGGCCCTCAGCGTCGGGCTCGGCTGGCGCGGGGTGACTGGGAGCGAAACCCGGCAGCGCCGAGGTCACCGCGGGCAACACCAGTTTGGTCTCGATCGCGCCCAGCTCGACCAGTTGTTCCAGCGTGTCGGCCCCAAAGACCTGGAACATGCGCTCGCGCTGCGTCTGAACGGGAGTGACGTTCAACAGTTCGCCGCCTGTGGACGACAGCGTGAAGTGGCGCTCAGGGTGGGCCAGGGCATAGTGGGTCGCGAGCGAGGCGATGTGCCCGAGTTCGGTGGCCTCTGTGCGCAGGAACTTGCGGCGGGCCGGTATGTTGTAGAACAGCTGGCGGACGGTGACGCAGGTGCCCACCGGCAGGCCGGCGTCGCGTACGTCGCGCATCCGGCCGCCGTTGATTTCCAGGCGCGTTCCCGACGGCTCCTCGGCCAGCCGCGTCTCGAGCACCAGCCGCGAGACGGCGGCGATCGAGGGTAGCGCCTCGCCGCGGAAGCCCAGCGTGGCCACCGACAGTAGGTCGTCGGCCGCGCGCAGCTTGCTGGTGGCGTGCCGCTCGAAGGCCAGCAGAGCATCGTCGCGCAGCATCCCGCAGCCGTCGTCGGCCACCCGCACCAGCCTCTTACCGCCGGCCTCCACCTCGACGCGGATGTGGCTGGCGCCGGCATCCAGCGCGTTCTCCACCAGCTCCTTGACCGCCGACGCCGGGCGCTCCACCACCTCCCCTGCGGCGATCTTGTTGGCGACGTTGTCGGGGAGGATGCGGATCTTGCCCATGCCTGTTCCCTATTTCACCACCAAGCCACCAGGACATAAAGAATTTTTACTGGGACGACCAAGCAGATCCCTCAATTCGCTCGCGATGACATGGGCGGGATGAGATGGCAGAGGTGCCAGGCGGCCAGGTTTTTGCAATTGAAAGCTCCCGATGCGTAGGAATAGACTACGCGCCAAGGAGTCGCCGAAGCGTGCCACCACCTTTGTCCGCCGTCGGAGCAATCTCCCCAGCTTTGGAGCAGACCAAGCGCCGGCTCTTCCAGCCCTTTCGCTGCGGATTCTGGGCGCGCCTGGGTGTGGTGTCGCTGGTGACCGGCGAGTTCGCTGGCGGGGGCTGGGGTGGGGCGAGCGGCTTCAACATTCCCACGCCGGATCGCGAGGAGGACGGCGAGCTAGGCTTCGCACTGCTGACGCCGCCCGATCAGGTCTGGCAGCGCACACAGGAATATCTCCCCTGGATACTGGTGGGCGTGGTGGCATTGGTCGCGCTGGGGCTGGTCACGATTTACATCGCCAGCGTCTTCCGCTTCGTCCTGTTCGATGCCGTGCTGAGGGACCGCTGTCAGCTAGGGGAGGGGTGGCGCCGCTGGCAGAAGCAGGGAAGCGGGTTCTTCCTCTGGTGGGTTGGGCTCGGCTTGGCGATGATGGCTGGCGCGGCGGTTCTGGTCGGTGGGCCGGTTTACCTGGCCTGGATGGCCGGTATCTTCCGCCAACCCAAAGAGCATGTCGGTCTGCTGATAGTCGGAGGCTTGGCGCTGTTCTTCTTGCTCTTGGGATTTTTCCTGCTGGGTGCACTGATCTTCTTCTTATCTAAAGACTTCGTGGTGCCCTTGATGGCCCTGGAGGACCTGGGGGTAGGGGACGCCTGGCGGCGGCTGCTTCCGATGATGGGAGCCGAGAAGGCAGCCTATGGCGGCTATCTCTTGATGAAGATCGTCCTGGCGGTCGGCAGCAGCATGCTGTTCGGAATCGTCAACCTCTTTGTCTTGCTGGTGACGCTGATTCCTTTGGAAATCGCCGGGGGTGTCCTCTTTCTGGCCGGGAAGGCGGCTGGACTCTCCTTGACCGTGTACACCATCGGTACGGCGATTGTGTTGTTCTCTGTCGCCCTTTCAGCCATCATCTACGCCATGGCTTTCGTGTCCGCGCCGGCGATGTTCTTTTTTCAATCCTACGCGCTGCACTTCTTGGGCTCGCGCTATCCTGCGCTGGACGCCCTGCTGGCTCCACCACCACCCGCCATCCCGCCGGCTCCAGCTCCGGCTCCGGCTTACTAAAGCAACAGTTCCATAGACTGCTGTAACTCTATGAAACAGTAGTACATATATAACTACTGGAAGCTGGCTGACTTAGGGGCTAGAGGAACCGTCGGCCACGACCACGACCTGCTTAAGGGCCACGTCGCGGTGAAACTTGAGCATGGCCACCACCAGACCCAGCAACACCGGGCCGAGCACGAAGCCGATGACTCCAAACGCGTAGATGCCGCCGACCACTCCCAGCAGCGCCGCAAGAGGATGGAGTTGCGCGCTGCCGGCAATCAGCCGCGGCTTCAGCACGTTGTCAATATTCATGACCAGCACGCCGCCGTAGATCAGCAGCCCAATCCCGCCGACCTTGTCCCCCACCGCCAGTCGCGAGATGGCTAAGGGCAACCAGATCGCGGTGGCGCCGACGACCGGAATCATGGATGCCGTTATGGTGACCAGGGTCCAGAGCAGGGCGTGGGGAACATGGAAAAATACGTAGCCGATCCCGGCGAGGGAGCCCTGGACGAAAGCGGTGATGAACTGCCCGTAGATCACGGCGCCGAGGGTCTGCTTCAGGTTCATCGTCAGCAGCGGCTTCACTTCATCTTCCAGCGGCAGGATCAGCAGGAAGTTCTGCCAGAAGAGGCGGCCATCCCGCAGGACGTAGTAGAGGGTGTAGAGCAGGACGAACAGTCCCAGGGCAGTGTTGCCAATGGCTCCGATGATGCTGGGAGCAGCGCGCAGGGTGGCATCGCGCACCCGCCCAATGTAAATGGTCAAGTTCTCGCTGAGAGGGATGTGGCGGCCCAGCATGGCGTCCAGCCACTGGTTCACTTTCTCCGTCGCCTGGCTCAGGTCGGCTGAGCGGAGCGCGTCGGGAATCTCCTTGACCACCTGCATCACGATCAGAAGTACGGGGAGCGCCACTACAAACAGCACGAGCAGCACCAGAAAGGCCGCTCGCAGGTCGGCAGAACGGAGTGCCCACGCCATCCGGTCGTACACCGGCAGCAGCAGGTAGCCCAGGATGATGGCCACCATCACCGGGATGAACAGCGGCAGCAGCATCGCGGCCGACAGCAGTCCCAGGGCACCCAACAGGATGTAGAAGGCGACCCGCCCTCTCATGGCCGCAGTATACTTCGCCTGCCGCCGCTCGGGTTTGCTTTTCCGGGGCGAGGCTCTGACTCATGCCTGACTCACAGGAACCGCGTGCGTGAGCGAGCACTCCTCGGCCCAAGCAAGCAGTCCCCGGCCTGAGCAAGCAGTCCCTGGATTGACGGGGGCGGCGCGAACAGCTTGCTACAGTTTTTTGGCCGTCGGTCGGGTATAATGGCGCGGATGAGTCAGGTGGCGCAGACGGACCTGGAAGGCAAGCAGCGGTCGCTGCTCGAGTCGTTGCGCGCGCTTCAGTCCACGATCGTGGCCTTCTCCGGCGGTACCGACTCAGCTTACCTGGCCTGGGCCGCCCGCGAGGCCGTGGGCGACAGCGCGCTGGCAGTTACCGCCGATAGCGCGAGCATGCCCCGCAGCCACTTGCGCGAAGCGGTCGAGTTCGCCCAGCGCTTCGGCATCCGCCACGAGGTGATCGCCACCGAGGAGTTCGATAATCCCCTTTACGTGCGCAACGACGCCAACCGCTGCTTCCACTGCAAGGACGAGCTGTTCACCTGCCTGGGCGAGATCGCCGCTGCGCGTGGGTTTGCTTCTGTCTGCTACGGAATCAACAAGGACGACACGGGCGACTTCCGGCCCGGGCACGGCGCCGCGCAAAAGCACCAGGTGCTCTCGCCGCTGCTGGAGGCCGAGCTGAGCAAGCACGAGATCCGCGAGTTGTCGCAGCAGGCCGGCCTGCCTACCTGGGACCGGCCCGCCTCCGCCTGCCTATCTTCCCGCATCCCCTACGGCACGGCGGTGACACGGGAAAACCTGAGCCAGGTGGAAGCCGGCGAAGAGGCACTGCACGCTCTGGGATTCCGCCAGTGCCGCGTTCGGTTCCACGGTGAAATGGTGCGGCTGGAGATTGCCGAAGACGAGCTGCCACGCGCGCTCACCCCGGAGATGGCCCGCGAGTTCACCCGCATCTTCAAAGAGCTGGGCTTTCAGTTCGTGACCCTGGACCTGGAAGGCTACCGCCAGGGCTCCCTCAACGTCCTGCGCTAATCCCGCTGAACACCCGTTTCACCGAGTTCACCTCAGTCCGCCCGCCTGCCTATTGTTTGCATTTCCACGGCGATGGAGTGTGTTCCGAATTGCCGCCGCCGTAACCCGAATGGCTTCGCCAGTTCCTCAGCTCCCCGATCTGCACCGCTGTATATGAGCGGACCCGGCCAAAATCGCACGTCACCTCAAAAATGACTTCCACGCGATCCGTGCCGACTGATTCCAGATAGCTTCCTAGATCAGGCGAGCGAATCCCAATGAAGTGGTGGGGATAGTCGGCAAACGTCAGAATAATGTGCCTGGATGAAGACGCCTCCGTGGATGGATCACTGTAGCGCCATATCATTTGATAGGACACGCGGTGCTTGACATCGGTCTGTGTTGCCCAAATGGTGACGATACCCGCTAGAAAGACCGCTGCGAAGATGGCAATGTTCCTTTTGATGAGCCCGAGGGGGTGGTCGCGGAAAATCCAATTCCGGCTTGCCCACACTCCAAGCAGCATCACTACTCCACCGACGGCCATCACAAGGAAAAATAGATACGTGGGCCAGAAATTGCCAAAGAACATCCAAATGTTTAGCGCAGTACCCGAGAGAAAAATCAACGCCCCCGTGACGAGCGTGATCGTAGCCTGGAAGTTCTTTCCCAACAATCTCTCTTCCGTGCCGGATTCCATCGGTGAACGGCTTGTGAAGGTGCTGCAATTTGCAGTCTAGATTCCCGGTAAGGATTGTCAAGCAGCAGCGGTGTCTGGTTGGGCGAACGGGGAGAGGTTGTGGAGGAGCATGGCGATTACTTCACGATCGGAACTGAGGGGCGGGGAATCAGCAGGCCGAGCAGGCGCCGCCAGAAGCTTTTTTTCCTGGGCGAGAGCATGTCACGGACGTGGCCGGCGGCTTCGGCGGTGGCGGCTGTGGTCTTCTCAAGGTTGGCGGTGGAGCGCTCCAGGTTCTCGGTCGAGCGCACCAAGGCCGGGCTCCCCGCCAGCCGCTCCAGATTCTCCACCGCGCCGCGACTGGCGGCCAGCAGCAGATTGGCCTGGTGGCCCAACGTGTCGGTCTGGCCGGCGAGGGTGAGGGCGGCCACGCCGAAATTGTCCAGGGCACCCTCGGCGGCCTGGGTCAGTTGCCCGGCGCGCGAATCCGTATTGGCGGCCAGGCGGGCCAGGCGGTTCTCGGTGCGATCGAGCCGGGCGTCGGTGTTCTTCACCAAACGGCCCAGGTGGATGGTGGTGATGGCCAACGCCTTGCCGGCGACTTTGTAATAGGTGCGCTGCTCGCGGGTCGCTCCACGGACCAGCTCCAGGGTCTGGTTGACGCTGAGCAGCGCTCGCTGGCTCTCGAGGTGCACGTCATTCAACATCGTTGCTGCCTGGACCAGCAGGAAGCTCACCTGTAGGCCCACGGCGCAGGCGATCATCAGCAAGGCTGCCACGAGAGCGTTGCGCACGGCGCTCATTGTTTCCTTCGAAAGCGCAGGCTGTCGCTCGGATGCTGCCCGGCGCAGATGACGATGGCGTCCTCGGGCTGGATGGCGCCGGAGGTCAGCAGGTTGGCCAGCGGCTCTTCCACCAGCCGCTCGATCGCGCGCCGGACGTGCCGGGCGCCGAACTTGGCCTCGCAGCCCTGGCGGGCGATCTGTTCCACGGCGGCGGTTTCGTACTGCAGCGCCACCCAATCGGGTTCGCGGGCACGCAGGCGCGCAGCCAGCCGTGCCAGCTCCAGGCGGCAGATGCGCACCAGCTCGTCCCAGCCGAGGGGCCGGTAGGTGAGGGTGGCCGTGAGGCGGTTGCGGAACTCCGGCGAAAAGACCCGCTCGGCACTGCGGACGGCCAAGCGGCTAAGGCTCCCACTATTGCAGCTGCCGGCGAAGCCGATGCCTCCCGAGAGTGCTCCGGCCACTTCGCGCGCGCCGACGTTGCCTGTGAGGAACACCAGGGTCTTTCGGAAGTCGGTGCGGGTGTTGTCGTTCAATACCACTTCGCCCTTATCCAGCAGGCCCAGCAGCAAGTCCCACAGGACCGGGTGGGCCTTCTCGACTTCATCGAACAGCACCAGCGCCAGGTCGCTGCGCGCCCGAACTTCCTTGAGGCGAGCCTCGTGGAACAACGGGACGCACTCGCGCCAGCCCACGTAACCCGGCGGCGCGCCTTTCATCCGCGCCAGCTCGTGGTCGGAGCAGAATTCAGCGCAGTGAATCTTCAGCACCGCCTTCGGCGACCCGTGCAGTAACTCCGCCAGCGCCTCGACGCTGTAGGTCTTGCCGACGCCGGTCGGCCCCAGCAGCAGGAAGGCTGCCACCGGGCGCTCCAGGCCCGCCAGCTTGGCGCGGTAGCGGGCCAGGGCACGTACGATGTAGTCCACGGCGTCCTCCTGACCCACGATGCGAGCGACCAGCGCGTCCCGCAGTTCTTCGAGCGCCGCTGGCAGGGACGGGTCCAGCCAGGACTCCTGTGCGGAGGCTTCCGCAGCCAGGACGCTTGCCGGCGGGATCCTTGCAGGAGGCGTGGGGTCGGGGCGCGCGCGGCGGGTGACCGGCAGGGTGGAGGGACTCATTGTCTCCTCCAGTTCGATAAGGGTCCGCGGAAAGAATGCAGCGAGCCGGGCAGGCACGTGGCTAGCAACGCGTCCTCCGGGTGCGCTTCTATCGGGCGGAGGGAGTCCAGCGGACGGGGGGCGTCCGGTAGCTTCATTGTTTGAGGTCGCTATTCGCCGGCGTCGCCTGTGGCCCGGGGCCTCCGCCGCGATGCCCGCAATTTGACGTTAGCCTGGCGCCTTTGGGTGATCAGCAGGCGGTTGGCGGTGCCGCCGGCAGCTGCGGTGTAAGTAATGTCCAGGTTGAAGGCATCAATCTCCGCGTTTTCTGGCGAACCCCCTCCACTGGTCGTTGGATTCGCCCGGATCGTCGAGGCGTCACAGGTGGATTTGCTGATGCTCAATCCCGTCTGGTTGCCACTGGCGTAGTTGGTCAGTGTTGTCGTCAGGTTGCCCGTGCTGAAATCTGTGGCGGTCGTAGCGCTCCACTTCAGGTCCAGGCTGACGTTGCGCGCTCCTCCTTGTTCCCGCGCCCGGACGCGGAGGTTGGCGTCGGTGATCGTGCCCACATCGGCTGGGCAAGTCAGGTCAAACACCACGTCATCGCCGGGGCTGGAGGGGTTGTTCGGCGAGACGATCACCGTGGCGTCGGGCGCGTCAATGTCGTCGTCCACCTTCGACCACAGCGGGGTGGTGGACCACCCTCCGGTATTATTGTCGCCGTCTGGCGCCACCGTGCCGGTGAGCGCCAACAGCAATACAGCGCACCCGAAAAGGACGCTGAGCAGCAGAGCTAATTTACGTTTTTGCATTTTCCACTGACGGCAACGGTCAGATCGTCCTGGCCATTCACCGTAACAAAGTTGAATCGGAAATAGTCCGTGCTCCCGATGTTGGTCTGGTTCTGGTCCGGGGTGAACGACTGCCGGTTATTGCCGGTGTCGGAATAGCTCTGGTTGGAAGCGAACAGGTTGCCCTGGCTGGTGCCGGCTGAGTTATACCGCACGACGTTGAACGACATAGTTCCGCTGCCCTTGGTGAGGGCGGTGATGTGGACGGCGGTGGCATCAATCGAGCCGCCACATGCCTCATTCACGGGCAGGGGCACGGTGGACTCAGCCACCGCTGGTGTGGCCTCGTAGTGGGCGCCCACCTGCCAGGGGACGCGGTGCTCATGGTCGCTGCGGGCCAGGCTGGTGGCGGTGCCCGCGTTGGTGACGTTGGTTCCGGCGCTGCCGGCCGCTTGCACCGTGAACCCGCTGGCTTGCGCCTCGGCGCCGCCATTGCCCTGCACGAGCTGTCCCGAGGTGAGCGCCGCCGGCGCGTGCGCCAAGCTGGTAGTGGCATCGGGCAGGGTCCAGGTGCGGGCGGCGGTGATGGCGTGGTCCAGGGTGCCCAGGAAGCTGGTGCCGCTTTTGAAAGTCAGGTTTTGGGCCGTCTCCACCACGTCGCCGAGTTCCACCTTGCCGGTGCCGGTCCGGATGGCGAACCGGTTGGTCCCCACGCCGATGTCCTCCACCTTGATCCCATAGGCGTTGGTGAGGCTGGCACCGGCGCCAAGCACGGGAGCGTAAACACGCGTGCCATACCAGTTCGTCACTGCTACGCCGGCGGCGATGTTGTTGATGGCGGCCTGAAGATTGGTCATGTCAGAGAGGTTGGCGGTGGCGTTGATGTAGGTGTCGGCGGCTACGGTCGGGACAGTCGCTGGGTCGTGCTGAAGCAGGGTGCCACCGTTGGCCTGAAAGAAGTTGTCCACCTCAAGGAAATCATCAGTCTTCAGCGAATCAGCGGCGCTACGGTACAGGTTGGTGTCGCCAGCCGAGCCGAACAGCAGCGTGCCGGAGTCGGTGAGGGCGAGCCGCGTGGCAAAACCGGCGGCGTCAATGCGGCTCTGCCAGGTAAAGTTGGCTGGCTGCGGCGTTCGAGGTCACATCCACAAACTGCCGCCAATCCGCATCGTGCCCCGCTGTATCGAAGCTACTGCCGGTGAGGTCGAAGAAATGGGAATCCCTTTGCCCGGCCGCGCCGGGCTGCGGAATGGAGATCAGAATGGCTTGGTCGGGCGTCGTCCCCCGATCAAATGTCCACAGCGCGGAGACGGTCTTGGCGTTGGAGATCGTGGACGGGATGGAGATCATCACCGTGTCATCAGGGGACCCATCGGCCGCAGTGGTGGCAATTTCCCCCGACGTTCCGGCGATCTGGAGAGCCTCGGTGCCGGTCTTGCTGGCCGTTCCCGTATCGCCTTTCGCGGTGTCATAGCCACCCCCGGCGCCGCCCGTGGTGTCGAGATCCGAAATTGTGCCATTCTGGCACTTTTTTAATTTGTTGTCGGTGGAGTTGGCCCAGACGAAATACTGACCGGCAGCGCAAGTGGGGTTCGTGGCTTCTTCGGCAAACTCCAGCTTGTCGTTGCCCGCGCCATCACCAATGGTGGGCGTTCCTGCCAGCGTGGGCGAAGTCTGGCGCACGACGGCTCCGCTGCCGGTCTCGGTGGTGGCAGCGGTAGGCAGTGCCGGGAGGTTGCCGTCGGCATCCGGGAAAACCCAGGTGCGGTCAGCGGTGATGGCATGGTCGAGCTGTCCGGTAAAGCTGGTGCCGCTCCCCCAGCCAGGGTTTTCAAGGATTCGATGCTCTTGCGTGCTGCTCCCAAGCGCCTGGTTCAAGACGTTATCCAGGGCGATGTTTTCAAAATGATTCCCCCAATAGCCGATGGCGGCCCCCCCGGTTGAGGTAATCAGAAGTCCCCGGCCATTCGTCCCAGAGAAGTTTCGGAAGACGTTGCCATACACTTGGCCTTGGTTCGCGCCCTCGATCCGGACACCGGCCATATTACTGATGGCCTGGCTGTCACCGTCAATTACGTTGCTAGCGATCACGAACCCGGTCGTGCCTGTAGAAGCGACAAACTGAATCCCGTAGAGATTCGAGCGGCGCAGCGTGTTGCCGACAATGGAAATTCCCCCTTGGCTGGCCGAGTTGTCCACCTCGATATGCTGGTTTCCACTAGCTCCAGCCACCGCACCATCGAACGTGTTGCCGACAATAGCAACCTCGCGGCTGGAGCCGCCAATCTTTGCCCGACCGGAATCGCGAACGGTGTTGGATGAGACAGTCACAGAATTGCAGCCTACGACCTCGATGGACATTTCGCCGGCGTTGAGAATCGTGTTCCCTGTGATCAAGCCGTTTTGGTTGTTTCCAGGCATTCCACCACCACAGGAAATCCCGAAAACGTTGGCATTTGTGGCGTTCTCGTTGCGGACAAGGTTTCCCCGGGCGGTGAAGTTCTGGATGAAGCCACCGCTACTGCTAAAGAACTCAACGCCCAGGGTGTCGGTCGCCCCGGCATCTCCTACGATCACCTCATTCTCGTTGATGGCGATTTCCGCGATCGTGTTCAACGCAGTCGCGGAGGAGATCACGATGCCGCCGTTGTCCGAGGCACTGGCGTCAATCCTATTGCGGCGCACATAGATGCCCGTGGAGCTCCCATTCGCCCCATGGACCTGGATGGCTTTGTTGTTGCCGGACTGTTCGCAATTGGCCACATCATTCTCTTCGATCCGCAGGTTGTCCACACCGGAAATCAGGGCGAATCGTCCGTACACGTTCTGAACGATGTTGCGGCGGATGGTGAGATTGGACAGTCCTCCCGTTTCACTTCTGAAGGCGTTTCCGCCGGTCTGGTTCGCCTTGTTCCCATCAATTTTGAAACCCTCGATCAGGACATCGCTTGCGGTGATATCGAAGATGTTGCCATTGACTCCATTGGCGAGAGTGAATGTGGCTGCGGCCCCTGGGCCGATCAGATGCACCGGCTTGTTGACCGTGATTGTGGCTGAGATGGTCTGCGAGCCCTCAAACCCGCGGGCATCGCAGGTTCCGCCGCCCGCTGGCAGGTCTGCAAGGCAGGCGCTGATTTTGGCGCCCGCGTCCGCCCCGGCGAACTGATCTGCATACCGAACCGTGTTGAGATTCTTCACCAGGGTCAAGTCACCAAATTTCACCGTGCCGGTGCCGGTCTGGATGGCGAACCGGTTGATCCCCACGCCGATGTTCTCCACCTTGATGCCATAGGCATTGGTAAGGCTGGCGCTGGCGCCAAGCACGGGAGCGTAGATACGTGTGCCATACCAGTTCGTCACGGCCACTCCGGCGGCGATGTTGTTGATGCCGGCCTGAAGATTCGCCATATCAGAGAGGTTGGCGGTTGCGTTGATGTAGGTGTCGGCGGCTACGGTCGGGACCGTCGCTGGGTCGTGCTTGAGCAGGGTACCGGCGTTAGCCTGAAAGAAGTTGTCCACCTCAAGGAAATCATCAGGTCTTCAGCGCGTTGGCGGCGCTGCGGTACAGGTTGGTATCTTGCTGGTTCCCAAGCCATAGGGTCCCGTGGATGGTCACATCTCCGCCAAAGGTCTTGTTGCCGCTCATGCTTTGGGCAGCGGTCGTGACCAGCCCTCGCGATGTGGGACTGGCGTCGGGCAGGTTCATCGTGATGGTGCCGCTGCCGAAGGCCACGTTGAAGTCGGTCCCGGTGGTGCCAGTCGTCAGAGCGGCGTGCTCGACTACTGAGCCGGCGGTATTGGTCTTGAAGAGTTGGTTTGCCGAGCCCATCGGCAGCTGGCTAATGCCGACAGCCACGGCCGGCGATGGCGCCACCGAGACGCGAATGTCGCCGATGGTGACCGGGCCGGTCGCTGGGACAACCCAGTATTCGCGACCAGCCCCGGAGGTCAGGTAGTAGTCCACCCGGTAGCTGGTGCCCGACGGGGTGCCCCCGGCGTTGGGGAACAGACTCAGGTTGACGACGCCGTTCGTCACCGTGTAGGACAACCTGCCCGGAGCCACCGTGAAGCCGTCAGAGGTCTTGAACGCTGGCCAGAAAAGCTCCAGCCGGCCCGAAGCCAGCGTGTTGTCAGCGTTGCGCAGCGTGTCGTTAATGTTGACGGTCGTTTGTGCGTCCAAAGAGCCAACACAAAGACACCAAGACACCAAGATCACAAAGATCTTTCTTCGTGTGCTTCGCGATTTACTGTCTTGGCGCTGTCGGTTTCTCATGGGTTGTTTTCCTCTGGTTTTGGCTTGGCTTTGGGAATCACGCGGTAGCTCTTCAGGTCAATCGAACCATCCGGGTGGCCGTGAGCCTTCAGGATTTCGCGCAACAATGCTGGAATGGCCGCCTCCAGTTCCTGCTGCTGTTGCCGTAGCTGTTCCCACTCGCGCGCCAATTTTTCCCGACGCGGACGGAACAGTTGCATTCGGGTCTCCAGGTTCTCGTACTTCAGCCGCTCGAGCTCGCTGAGCGCCACGCTTGCGGCTTGTGGGTTGTGGCCTGTAGATGCCTTCTCTTGTGCTGCACCGCTGATCGCACAGATCACGCAGAGCAGGAGGATCCGAATCTGCGGATGGAATTCTTGTTTCATGCCGCTGTGGCTCCTTCCCCGAATTTGCCGCGGGCGACCAGCTCGGCCTCAAACCACAGTGCGATCGCATCCAGCACAGTCGTCCCGGACAGTTGGGTCATTGCCTGCGCCGCCGCGCCCCGGTAGGCGGCAAACTCATGGGACTCGACGTAGAAGGGGACCGTGGTGGGCCCGTCATAGTCGAACGCCTGGAACTGGCCCTGGGCGTCCTCGGTGCCATAGGCCACGTCGCAGCGGATGCCGGGAGAGCCCCCTCGCCCCTCCCGCAGATCAATCCCGATGACCACCACGGCCGCGCGGTCCAGCGTCTGCCCGCCTGCCTGTTTCTTGAAAAGCTGTGCCTGAATCCGAATCACGTCAGCACCCTCCCTATCAAAAAGCCCTCGAACATGGTCAAACCACCTGCGTCATGGCAACTTTCCATTTGTTCCCGCCTTCCTGGATGCAGAGCCAGAAGTTCACCGTGTCCCATACGCTTGCCCACTGATTGTTCGCCTCCAGCGGCCAGTTGGCCGCCGTCAGTGCAGCGCCCAACGAGTAGTGCTTGACCAGGAGCGGCTTCGCTTTCGTGTTCAGGTTCTTCAGCGCCTCGATCTCCGCCGAGGCTGAGTTCGTGTCGAGTTGCAGGTTCCCAGTGGAACGCCCGATGATCTTCCGCGCCCCGTAGTCCTGGACACTGGGGTCGAAATTCCCTGTCGGTGGCTTGGCGTCTTGCACCTGACTGGCCAGATAGAGGAGGTTCCCCGGAGAGAACCCGATCAAGACGCTGAGTATGGATAACCCGAAATAATTTTCCAGGGCTCCGCGGACTTCCTCCAGATACCTGTTCTCCCACTCCAGCACGATGCGCTGCGCGCGCAGCGGGTCAAAGGCGATCTCGACCAGTTTGGTCTGCAGGTCCGTGGTGGCGTTGATGTCCGCCCAGGTCTTCATCTCGAAGCGATAGAGGAAAGCCCCGGCCATGCTACTGGAGGCTGGAATGGAGGCCGGCGGGGACAAGTCAATCACCAGCGCTCCAGCCTGCTTCCGTGAGTCACTCACGTCGCCGGCGATAAATATGTAGCTGGCGCCCGGCACCACGCCGCTGGTCGGAACCCCTGTATCGGTGCTGGCATCCGGGGCCTTGTGGTCAATCTGGAGCGTGGCTGGCGGGTCGAGGCGCCAGTCCGAGGCCAGCCCCGTCTTGTTCACCGCGCGCACGTAGTAGTACTGCGTACCCAGGCTGGAGCCGGGCGCATCCTCCCACTGCGCCTTGCGCGTCGCATTCTGCCCGGCTGCCTTCACGGTGCCCACAATGTCCGCGTCCGTGATGTTGGACTGCTGCGCGGCGGCCGTCGCCCGCCGCGCAATCTCGTAGTGCTCGATATCCACCTCAATGTTTTCGCTCCAGGTGAGGCGTACCACCTGGCCCAGTTGCCCGCCCGTTTGCCCAGTCAGATTAGACACCGGCACCGGCGCCGATGTTTGTCCGTCCAGCAGTACGCTGTTGCTGGGTGAGGTGAGGATGGCGCGCTCGCGCCCATCTGTAGCCACGCTAACGAAATAGAACGTGACCACCTCGTTGGTGCTCTCCAGCTGGAACTTGCCCGGCGATTCGGTGAACTGGGCCACCAGCAGCGGTTTGGTGCCGCCCGCCAGCCCTACCACGTAAATCCGCACCGCCGCCCAGTTCATCTGTGGGTTGGGCGGGGTGAAGCTGACGGTGATGTTGGAGATGGCGTGCCCGTCGCGGGAGAACCCGCGGCCTTCGCTCACCGCCTGCCCGGTCACATGGGCCGGCAGGCCGGCGCGCGCCTGCACGGCAGGCGATTGCAGCGCCTGCTCGGTCTCTTCGTCGTCGGTGTAGACGGTGCCCAGGTACTCATTCAGCAAAAAGTCTCGCTCATCGTTGGGCAGGTCCGTGCACTCCACGACTTCAAACTCCTTGAAGTCGGGCGTGCCGCCGGCATAGACCCACGGCGCGGTGTCGTGCTTGACGCGCACCACGTCGCCTGGCATCAGGTGGAAGCTGTCCTCGAGCCCCCGCAGGCGCACCAGCTCTGGCAGCGCTGTGGAGCGCCCCAGCAAGTACTTGCCAATCCGGAACACTTGCCCATAGCGCGAATTCCCCAGGTCCACTTCCGCCCGCGTGATCCGCCCCAGCTTGTCCTGATGGGCCTCGTCGTCCACCATCTTCTCGACGAAGGCGTAGTCATTGGCGATGTCACGAAACTTCACCACAATGCGATTTGGCCGACGGCTCGTGTCCGCATTTTCCCAGTGGAAGCTGCCTGCGGCGATGTTGTCGCGAGTGAAATCATGGACCGAGCTGCGCGCCTGGTCCACCCGTAGCGAGATCTTGCCGGCGGAGTCGGCGAGGAAGCCACGGCAGCTAGCCAGCAGCTTATCGAGGGCCTGGTCGCCTTGCTCGTCGGTGAAAAAGGCGTGTCCCTCGAAACGCTTCTGCCCGCTGATGAGCACGTCGCAATCGGCCGCGGCTTGGACGAAGGAGGCAAAGTCGATGCGCGAAGTGGGGAGCTGGTAAAGCTTCAGCAGCAGGTCCAGGATTTCCCACGCCGGGTTCGCCGAGTACTGGTAAACGGTGGAGGCGCCGCTGGAGTTATACTCCTGCAGCTTGCGCGTCTGATAGATGCCCCGAATGTCCAAGTCCGGCCCCGGGGCCGAGGTGTCCCGGTCGGCCCAGATGGAAACGTAGGAGGTGTGAGAAAAATTCAGCTGGGTGACGCCGGCCGGGAACCAGCGATCCACCTTCTGCGAGCCGGTTTCGCTGCCCGTGCCGACCTCGCCCGCCTTGCCGGGGTGGAACAGGAAGCCCTGCCCATCGGCCAGGCCGGTGCGGTCGCTTAATGATTCACCGTTGAGCCACAGGTTCACCACCGAATCCCACTCGCTCTCGCCCAGCGCGAGGTAAATCAGGCGGTGGTCATCCGGTGAGTCGTCGAGCAAGACGATGTTGCCCGCGACCACGTGCCTGCCGTAAGCCCACACGAGGGGCCGGCCCAGCACCGCAGTCAACAGATCAGTCTCAGCAGTAATCGGCATTTTTTACCCTGCTGCGATTTCAGACTTGCTGCTCACGGCAAATCGAATCCGTAGCGCGCCCAGTCGGGCACGCTGCCCGGCGGCAGCTGGGGCGTCTGGAAAGTCGGGGGCACAGCCCCGGTGCCCTCGACCGCCTCGGTCACCTCGCGCGTGACGTGCACAAAGCCGCCAAAGCGGTGCGTGCGCCCGCGCGCCTGGCAGGCCGAAAAATCCTTCGGGCAGACCTCGTAGGGCTGCCCTGTGCCGGGGTCGTTCGGGTCCACGCCATCCTGGTAGCCGCACTCGGCGCCCTTGAACCGCCAGGGGCACAGCGCCGAGTAGTTTCGCTTGGGAAATTGCCGCCCCGTCGGGTCCAGGTCCCCGCCCAGGCGAAACTCCGCTGCCTGGTCGGTGACTTCGGCGCGAAGCACGCGGCCCTGGAAGATCGTCACGGCCTCCTCGGCATCCAGGAAGAATTTTTCGAGCGTTGCTGTCGCGCCCTCAAAGTCGGTGTCCCGCAGGTTCTGGGCCAGAGTCAGGTCAATGTTCGAGAGCCGGACCACGCCGCCATCCACCTCGAGTCCCCGGCTATAACGCACCGCCGAATCCCACAGCAGGTAGGGCAGCCAGGTCGCTCCCCCGAGGGTGTAGGACTCCGGCAGGTCGGTGAAGTAAAACGTGGTTGTGTCCGCCGTCACAATCTTCAACAGATGCGCCGTCCGCGCCTCGTTGGTGTTTTTCAACGTGGTCACCAGCGCACTCAATGTTCTCGCCATAGAAAAATCAATCTAGAGATTTCGCAGATGTCACAGATTTCAGGCCAACAGCGAGGATGGAATCCTCTTCACGCAACGCCTCCAATTGTTTCTGCGAAATCTGTGTAATCTGCGGATTCATATCACTCCCTGAAAATTGGTGATCGTGCAACTGCTCGGCTGAAACTCCACCCGGTGCAGGTTCAGCGGCACGTCAAACTTGTTCAGCGGCGACGCGGGCGCGCCCAGCGAGGCGCCGTCCAGCAAAATCGCCGTGACACCGGAATAGGTGGCAGTGAACCCATAGCCAGCGTAGGTGATCAGCTTGCCGGTCGGGAGCAACCGCGCGCTGCTCGAAACGTCGTCCCCCAGCGGCGCGCTCGGGAAGGTATTCATCGGCTTACCGACGGCTTCGATCAGCTCCCAGCGGCAATTGTGCTGTTCGTTTCCCACCTCCTCGAAAGTGGGCTCTCCGGCGGCAAACACCGAGAACTGCCGCCCGGCCACCTTGTCGTCAAAGGTGAAGAAGTCATCCTGGCGGTTGCGGTGAAAGTTTTCGAGCGACTGCATGTCTGCCAGCGACCGCCGCACCCAGGTCAGGACAAAAATGCGTTGCGGCGCCGCCGTAATCCGGCGGTAAAGCTTGCCGCCATCGGAGCGCGACTCAATGACGTTCGTGCGAACTGCACGCCCGATTGCGTAATCAGGATCGACCGGTAAAATGTCAGTTGCTGCCATTGCGAAATGCCTTTAGTTTGTAGCTTTGGCTTGTAGTGTTTTCTTTATTCACAGAGTTCGCAGATTTACGCAGATAGTGCTTTTCTATTCTAGGAATACAATCTGCGGAAATCTGTGTAATCCGCGGATTCATTATTGGTTCATCCTCGCAGTGCGCGGCTAAATTTGCCGCCGGAGCGGACCACAGCCATCAGGCCGCGGTCAGCAGCCGCCGGGTCGCGCTGGAACATATCGGCCAAGTGCTGGGCGGAGGCTGGCTCGATGGACAGGGTCGCCCCGCCGCCCGGCGTGGCAGACTGAGCGCCTCCGCCACTGTTCAGCCACTGGAGCAGCGCCGCGCCCATGCGCTCCACTGCTCGGCTGGACAAAACAAACTCACCGGGGTGCAGGAGAGCAAATCCGCCGCCAGGACTGAAGCCGCCGTGCTGGAAGCTGGGCGCAGGCAGCGCGCGAATGACGTTGCCGCGGATGCCGCGCTCGTTTTCGATCCGGTGCGTGTCCGCCAGAATCTGGTCAAAGTAGCGGCGCTGGTCGCGGATCGAGCGCTCCCCAACGCCGCCGCCGATCTGTTGCCAGGCGCCGACCATCTGCGCCCAGACAGCCTGCATGGCGGCCTGGGTGGCGCTGAAGTCACGGCGGAAGCTCTTGTACTCCTCAAAGATGCGCCGGATCTCAGCGAAACCACCGTTCGCAATTTCTGTAGCCTGTTCCTTCAGCTTGCCACGTCCAAGTCCGAGAAAACCAAGCAGCCCGCCAATCGCAGCGCCGGCACCAGCACCCAACGGGCCGCCCAGCGCCAGACCGGTCAGAGCTCCGCCCAGGGTGCCCCCGGCGGTCCGCGCACCAGTGCCGCCGCCTCCGAAGCCGAGTCCGCCGATGGACAGGCCCAGTGACAGCAATTGGCCGCCGCTGAGTGGCCCCAAGCCGCGCAACTGGATGTTGCCCGGGAAGTCGAGCAGCCCGCCCCCGATGGGGATCCCGGCAGCGCCGGACCTGGCGGCTGAGGGATCACGCCCCGTGGGGAACGCAAAGCTGAGAAGCGCATTGAGGTTGAACGGGGGCGTGCCGAAGCCGCCTCCCCCCGGAAGGCCAAACAGAATTTGGCTCAGGGTGCGGCCGAGCCCACCGAGCGACCGTTCGAGCGTCGGCAGGCGGGAGAGTAGTTTCGACAGCGCATCGGGCAGGTGACGGCCGAATTGCGCCGTGAGGCTGGCGGCGGCGCGTTCCAGGCCTACCACATGCGTTTCCAGCCTTCCGAAGGCGGCTGTGCCGCGGCGGGAAAACTGGTCGAGCGCGGATTGCGCCCGGGTGAGGCCGCCCAGCTCCTCATCCACGTTGAGTTCGATCCGGATGCGTTTGTCAGCCATAAGAAAACAGGAGCCAGGTTTCAGGTGTCAGGCTGAAACCTAGAACCTAGAACCTGAAACCTCTTGTTCGCCGCAGCCGCCGCAGAAGCTGGCGTGGCGCGGATTGACCGTGCCGCAGTGCGGGCAACTGGCATGGGATTCCCAGAACTTGTGGCGGGCGCAGCGTAGCATCGCCAGGCCGCGGGCTTCCTCCACGGTCAAGTCGTCCAGGGTGAAGGCCACTGCGCTCGACAGCGAATCCAGCTCGCTCAGATGCAGGATCCACATCTCGAAGGCGCGCGGGATGGCAGGCAGCAAGCTTTCCGACACCGCCTCCAGCCGCTCCGGGTTGACGGCGGCCGCGCGGCGCAGTTCGCGGCGCCGGGCAGCCAGCGCCGATTCGGCCAGCGTCGCTGCGTACTCGACAAATTGCGATAGGTAGCGCTCCAGCGTCTCGTAGTCCCGGCCTGCTTCGATCAGTTGCATACAAGCCACGGTGGCTTGAGAGCCGAGGCACAAAGTGAGACCGAGGGGAGCTGGAAAAAAGCCGGAGTTTTCGTTCTCCCCTTCTCCCGTTGCATTTGGTCTCTGGTCTCAAGTCTGAACCTCAGCTCCTCAGCTTCCATTCTCTTCCGGAGCAAACAGCGCCGACACCGCCGTCTGTTTGTGCAACGCGTCCATGTAGCGCAGCGCATCCTCGCGCGCGGCTGGGGCTCCGTTGAGCGCGTAGCCGTTTACCTCCAACAGCAGCTCGTCGTAAAAGCGCGCTAACTCCCGCAGGCGCGACGGCAGCAGCGACTTGCCGGTGCGGCTGCCCCGCACGTAGATGGCTGTCGAGACGGTGCGCGAGAATTCTTTTTGCTGGCGGGCTGTGGGCCGGCGCAGCATGTGTACCAGGCCGTTGTATTCCTGGCCGTCGCGAGCTGCCACTAGGTGCACGTCCATCTGCTGCGGGTCGAAATAGTAGGAGCCCTCCACCTGCTCCGGCTCGGCAACGAACACCTGGGCCAGCAGCTCGATGGCGGCCATTTTGTGGAAGAGCGGCACTCTTTCGCGCCACCCCTCGGGAAAGGCCTGCTGAAGATCCACTCCGCCGTCGGCTTTGCACGTTCTCGAATGTTCTTCCGTCTCCTCCGAACGTGGCGATAAGCGGGCGGAAGGCGCTGAGACCACATAACCTTCTACGCGGACGATCGCGCGGTCCCAGACGACTTCGGCCGCCGCAACGCGATCGCGATCAAATCGCGTAGTGTTGCCGACGATCTCCACCGAGCGGTTGAGCCGATTCTCGTATTCCACCCAGTCGTCAAACTCCGGCGGGCGCACGATATGGGAGACCTGGAATTTTCGCCCGCCTTCGCGGAACGTAATCGGCGCGGCAATTTCCGCCGGCCGCAATTCAAAGGCCGTAGCGGCCTGCTGAACTTGATCCTCCATCGTCGTCTTTCCCTCCCGGAAACCTTAGGTGGCCAAATAGCTGGACGTGGTATTGGTCACCACAATCTCGACTGGCTCGTCCGGGGTGCCCCCGGCGCCCTTGTAAACGTCCTCTTCTCCGGCCGAGATCCGGTAGACCAGCCGTCCCGTGTTTTCACCGATCTGGGCGGCACTCAGCCGCACTGCCGGAAACTTGACCTCGCAGTCGTGGGTCTCGGGGCCGGCCCCGATCTGGTCACCGACCAACTTGAACGACACCTCGCGCAGGTCTTCCGCTAGCCAGTTGTCGTAGAGATCGGTGTTGGCAACATCCACCTCGACGGTGGCGTTGAAGGTAGCGCGCCGCGTGGTGAAGAAAACCTTCTTGCGGAACAGGCCGCCGCCGGGCTCGAAACCCGCGTCGGCGTCCAGGTTCTGCGCGATGCCGACGGAGAACTCCAGGAGGCGCTCGGTGAGCGTGGCCGGGGCGCCCAGGGGGCCGATCTGAAAGACGGCTGAGCCCAGGTCGAGCAGGGACACGCTGGTGAGGGACGGCAGCGTCACGGCGCCGGTGGTGATCTTTCCGGAGCCGAGGAAATTCAGAGTGAGCTGGGCAACGTCGCGCGCCCGACCACTAATGCTGAAGCTGTCCAGGGCCACGCTTTCAAGCTTCCGTTGGACGGGCGTCTGCCCCCACAGCTCTTCGTAGATGGTGGTGACTGGCGGCTGGCGCGAGCTGGAAGCTGCCGAGAAGTGGATGGTGTGGCGCCAGGCACTGGGATTGCCGCCCGGATTGGGTTGCACGCTGGTGACGTCGCCCAGGGCGAAGGCCGACGCCCAGCCGGCCATCAGCGACGACAGGTCCAGGGTGCGGGAGAGGCGCAGGTCGCGCGTCAGCTCCCGGCGGGTGGTCGGGAACTCGTGGCCCTTGCCGAAGCGCGCGGCGTCAGACAGCGTCACCTTGCTCAGATCGCCAATGTCGGTGCCGATCATCGCCACCCGCTGGTCCAGGCTGGCGTCAGGCACCAGCGTGGTGTAGTTGGCCTGCTTCTTGGTCGAGAAGGCCCAGTTGACTTCGTGGATGCGTTGCGGTTCGTATGCCATAGATCCTCAGCTTCGGCCTGCAGCTTGTGTAGGGGCTTGTGGAATCATTGACAAGACACAGGTCATTAACCCCCTTGCAATTTCTCTTCGGCGACCACCACCAGCGTGGTGTGCCAGCAGAGCACGGCGTTGAAAAACATCACGGCATTGAATTCGCGCACCGAGACCGGAGTGGAGAGCCAGCCGCCACCGAGCAGTTGGCGGTTGTCGTGCAGTTTGTCGCGCACGCTCTCGACCAGGTTCTGGTGCCCCTTCTCGCTGTCGACGGCCGAGGTGACTGCCCGGTAGCCGTGAATCACGATGGTGTGCTGGTCCCGAATGTTCTTCTCTCCGGCGCCGCGGTCGCGCGTGGCCGTCGCCTCTCGCGTCACGATCCAGCAGTTCAGCAGGCCGCCGCTCACGTAGGTTTCCAGGCGCTCCTGTTCGCCGGGGGTATAGCGCGAGTACTCCAGGACCTTGCCGATGCCGGCGATCTGTCCCAGCAGCGTGACAATCTCGGTGGTGATGGTGCTCAGCGCCATGTTCGTTTTGCCACAGAGGCACAGAGGCACAGAGACCACAGAGAGTTTAAATCCACAGATTTCGCAGATTGCCGCAGATTCGATAAGGCAAAGTTGTTTGCCATAATCTGCGAAGTCTGCGTAATTTGCGGGTCTATCAGGTAATTGTTTTGCATTTCTCTGTGTGCTCGGTGTCTCTGTGGCCTGTTCATCTTGCTTCTAGTTCCAGAAGTGCAAGGTCAATTTCGCGGTCGAACACCGCGAACACCGTCTCGCGCTCGGTTTCGACGGCGCGGTGGAACATGAAATGTCCGTGCGTGCCGCGCCTGGCAATGGCGCGCGCCACTTGGAAGGCAGCCGCGCGGATGGCAGCTTCCTCCGTGAGTCCGAATCTCTTCTCCACCCACGACCGCAACGCCTCGGCTGGCGGAAAGTGCGCCGCCGGTCCGTATTCGACCGGGGCGGCGTAGACATCGGCAGGCGGGTGGACCGATACGATGCCGCCAACGCCGCTCTCAAGCGGCATGGCAAACACGCTGTCGGCCAAAAGCCCAGTGGCCACCGGCGTGTTCCCCCGGACAGCGCCTGCCAGCTGCTCCAGGGCAGCCGAGGTCGCCTGCGCCAGCGCCTGACGAATCTCGTCGGGCGCCTGCGCGAGCAATCGTTGCGGCCCTTCTTGATCAATCTGAAAATTCATTTTCAGCATGGCATCCGTAGCGCTAGTCTCTGGCCGGCACTGCCGCCGGGACGGCGGCGCTACCTAGTGGGTCAGGCGGCGGCCTCCATCCTCCAACCGAACCCGCCAGTCGTCGGTAGCACTGGCGGCCGGCTGCTCTTCTTCCTCGTCCAGCCCGAACAGTTCCTTAAAGCGTTCTTCCAGGGCGCGGGCCAGGTCGGCATAGGCAGTGGCTTTGCCGCGATAGTCGACCGCGTCGGCGCCCAGGGCCGAGTCTCCAAGCTGCGAGTAGATGGCCGCCAGACGCCAGGCGGCGTAGGCGGCCGCCAGGTTGGCGACGCCTTCAAAATCGCCGTCGGGCACGGTTGAGCCGTCGTTGGTATGCAACGCCGTGTAGGTGACTCGCAGCGATTTCCCGCTGATGGGGGTGATGCGCAGAAGGCGCAATTCGGGCGCTGTGTTGTCGGGCCGGTAGGTGATCCATTCGTCTTTTTCGAGCAGCACCGGATCGCGCTCGCCGGCGGGGTATTCCATCCGGGTCACCACCGAAAAGTTCTCCACCCAGCCCGGGAAGTTGGTTGTGTTCAGTGTCCACTTGTGAGTGGCGCTGTCACCCGCCTGGTCCGCCACTTTTTTCAGGGGGCGAACCTTGGAATAGCGCCCGACCAGCACCTCGCGGATGCAATCATCGCGGGCATCGGGCGGCAACTTGGCGGCCGCATCCTGAACCCGGCGATCCACGGCCTGTTGAAAATCTGCGAACGTTTTAGCCATTGTCGCTTTTTGCTTTCGGCCTGTGGCCCGCGGGATTTCTACGAGCCACAGGCCCCCAGCGCCGAGCCTCCTAGTTCAGGGTGATCAGCAGCGTAAAAGTGTTGCCGGCGCCGGCAGCCGCGGTCAGCGCGCGGCCCAGCACACGATTTGCGGGCGAGTCGCCGGAGATGATGGCGCCGTTGGCCGCCGTCGAGGTCACGGTGGTGCCGCCGGCATCCACCGAAAGGGTGGAAGCCAGGGTGGCCACCCGCCCTGCGGTCGTCACGCCGGTGCCGCCGACCTTGTCGCCGATGGCGACGGTGCCGTCGGCGGTCAGCGTGGCCTTACCGCAGAACTGCACTCGTACGGTCTCATCGGCTGACGCCACCGTGTTGTCGGCCACGCCGACGACGTTGGCGTCCTGGGCTGCGGTGAGCTTCTGCACCTTGCCGGCTGAGTCCAGATACAGCGCGTCGCCAGCAGCGACTGCGGCGCCGGAGCTCAGCTCCACGAAGCAGCCTTTGGTGAAGACAACACCCGGCTCGCGGCGCAAGCCGCCGGTCTGCGCAAACGCCTGCTCGCGGAGGTGCAGGAATTCGCCGCCGACGGCCAGACCCAGAATGAGGACCGAAATCGTAATCACAATCGTCTTGAATTGCTCCTTCATTGCTTCTCCTTTTCCGGCCTGCGGCTTGTAGCTCGTGGCCTGTAGAATCGCAAGCCACGAGCCACTGGCCACCTGCTACCGGCTGTTAGGCAACGGCTTCCTTATAGGCGCCGCGGAAGTCCACCACTGTGACTTCGTACTCGTGGCGCACCTTGTACTGGATGCGGTCCGAACTGAAGGTCTTGCCGACCAGCTCGTTGTCGGCCAGCAACAGTTCCGGTTCCTCGCGTCCTTGCAGGAAGCCCAATTGGAACGTTTGCACCTCGCGCGGGTTGGCGAACACGTACCAGTCGTTGGCATCGGTGAGCAGCGGCGAGACGACAACCCGCTCATTTGCGGCTCCGAACTGGAAGTGCACCGGGTTGGGGGTGAAGCTGGCGTCCAGGTAATCGCGCTCGTTCTCCTGCCGCGCCGTTCCCTCCAGCGCGTGCGGAACCGCCAGGATGTGGGGCGAGATGCCCAGCTTTTCGCCTGAGTCCTTCTCGGTCTGGTCGCGCATGGCCTGGCGCACGGTGTTGATCTCGTTGGCCGAAAGCGCTGTGGAGCCCAGGTTGTTGTGCGTGGCGTGGAAGAAGGCCAGGCCGTCGTAGATGGTGGAGTTGTTGATCAGCCAGTTGAAGACGCGGCGGGCAAGGGTGCGGCGCGCGGCACGGCCCAGGCGCGCGGTGACCTTGGCGACGGTACCGATATCGTCGTTGATGACGTGCTTGCGGATGACGGTGACGATGCCGCCGAATTGGATGGCGGTCAGCGTCGCCTTCTCGTCGGTGGGGGGCGCGATCTCGGGCCAGTCCACCGCCTCCGGATCCACCTGCGGCAGGTCGCCCAGGTAGCCCACCCGCACCACTTCGTGCGTGCGGAAATCACGCAGCGCCAGCCGGTGCGGTTCACCCTCGGGGATGAGCAGGTCCAGGCCGTAATCGATGGCGAAGTAGTCCTGGATCATCCGGCGGTGCAGGGTGTTGCCCAGCGCGTTGGCAAAGCCAGTGGAGTTCCACTCCTCGGTCACGCGCCCGCTCCCCGCTGTGTTGGCCCGCGGGATCCAGAGCAGATCGCGGTCACCGGTGAGGCTGATGTAGGCTTCCCGAATGCCGCTGAAGGCCGGCACGCTGGCGTCATAGGGCGCCCCGTCGGGGCTCGCCTTGACGCCGAACAGCTTGTCCAGCGCGATCTGCATCCGATCGCCCTGGTTCTCGACCACCTGGACGCGGCTCCCTGGCCAGGTGGCCAGGCGAGTGGGGCTGGGCACGACGGCGGCGAAAGCCTCGCGCACGCGCCGGATCTCGGCGTCAATCTCGCCGGAGGTAGGGGCGGGTTGCCCAATCTGGCGGGACAGGCCTGAAGCCTGTCCGCCCATGCGCTCGCGGACCAGCCGGGCCAGCGGCTCAGCCAGCTTCGAGTCGGCCAGCTTGCGCTCCAGCAGCAGGCGCGCTTCAGCCGCCTGCTGGGCGGTCAGCGCCAGCCGCACTCGGTCTTCGAGCGAACTGACGTCTGCCCGAAGTTGGTCTGCTCCGTTGTCCGGAGCAGCGGTTTGCCTTGTTTCTTCCATGACGTGTGCTCCTTTTGCTCCGTGAACGGAGCGGGATTGAATTTCGGATTGCGGATTTCCGATTACGGAATTCCGCGATCCGGTCCTGCAAAACTTTTGGCGCGCTTGGGCCAGCAGCGTTTTGATGTCGGTCGAGGCCAGGGCACGCAACACACGGCCGCCTGCGCCGGGCACTGTGACCACGTCGGCCGAGCGGGGCAGCTCGGCGATGACGCGGCGGGCTTCCAGCACCGGACGCTGCTTGCCGGATTCATCGGGGCGGATAGCCCGGTCGAAGGCGACGAAGGCGTTGATGGAGATCCCCAGCGGCAGGTCCATCCTTTCCGCGGCCAGCAGTTTCTGTCGCAACCACTCCTCGCTTTTCAGCAGGTGGAGCTCTCCCCGCATGCTGCTGCCGGGGGTCTGGACGCGCACGTGCTCCCATTTGCCCACCAGGTCGCGCACGCTGCCGGCGGCCGAGGGTGAGTGGTCGGCAAACGCCGGCGCTCCTTCGAATAGCGGCGCTGCCTCGCGGACAAATTCCGGCGGGTAGTAGCGGGGCAACCCAGTGGCCGGATCGCGGTTCAGCGAGAAGCCCGGCTGGAGCATTCTGGCCTCCCAGACCCAGCCCTCAGCGCTGGCGGCCTTCAAGGAGGCGGATTCCTCGACTGGCTCGATGGCGTCGAAGAGATCCATTTCCGATTGCGGGTTGCAAATTTGGCGGCTCATAGAAGAAGTCCTAAATCCGGAGATTTACGCAGATTTAATTCCAGGTTCGTAATCTCGGTAATTCGCGGATTCATTATTTTTACCTGCTGCCCGCCGATTGCTGCCGGGAGCGGGCCAGCAGCTCAGCCGGATCAAGATCCATGCCCAGCTGGGCGATAACGGTGGCGGCCACCTGCGCCATGGTTCGCTCATCCACCACCGACGCCTGCTGGAGAGCCAGCAAGCCGGCGGCGGTGGATTGCAGGGCCGCAGACGCCTTCGCGAGGTCACGCACGCTCAGCTCCGGGGTGATGACCTTCACCGCGCGGTCCACCTCCGGCGACAGCGTGCCGGCGGCGATGCGCTGGTCAACCACGTACCGCAGCACCTGCACCAGCATGTAGCGAACGAAGCGCTGGCGGCAGGTGAGCATCTTCAAGGTAGGCTCGCCCTGCTCCAGAGCGGTGGCGCGGTTGGTGGCCGCGCCGTCGGCGAACCAGTGCTCGGGGAAACCCATGCCGCCCAGGATGAAATTCTTGATGAGGCGGACGCCTTCGCTGCGGTCGGCGGCCTGCACCGGCGGGGCCACTGCCTGCCAGCTCACCTTCTCGTTGTGAGCGCGGATGGAGTTGGGGCGAGGCGGCGTTCCGTTCTCCTTCAGCCAGTCGCGGATTTGCTCGGCGGTCATCCCCTCCAGCCGCACGTCCCAGATGAAGCGTGACAGCGCATCCATCTGGTTCATCAGGGCGAACAACATCTGGTCGTAGCCGTCGACCCAGTCGGCGGCGGCGAACAGGTCTGATATGCCGCGCGAAGCAGCGCGCGCCTTGTTGATGGTCCAGTAGAAGCACTCCCCGGTGAGGCGTCCGAAGGTCGGTGAGTCTGGGTCTTCGTCCAGGTGAACCACCTCCAGGCGAGTCGCTTCCTGGCGGTCGCGACCGGGGGCATTTGCCAACGGCTTCAGGATGACGGCGATGGGCACGGCCACCGCGCGGCCGGCCAGCATCTCCAGCGTGGCGTACTCGACAGCCTCAATGTGCGCCGGATCCACGTAGCCGATGCGCACCGCGCCGGAGATGGGGTTGCTGGCCACCACCCAGAGCTGTTCGCCGAACACCGACAGCTCGCGCACATAGGACTCCAGGTTCAGGTCAAGGTTGTTGACCGGGTCGTTCCAGAATTCCTCCAGCACCTGGCGCACGCCCTCATCCTCGGCCTTGAAATGGATGCCCTCGCCGACCACGAAATCCTTCAGCAGCTCGACGGTGCGGTGGGCCAGCGGATTAGTGACGTAGAGGTAGTAGCTGACCTGCTGCATGCGCTCCTGCATGGGCGGCGCCAGGTCGCGGGTGCTGGCAGCTTGCGAGATGCGCCGGAAACCCTGCTCCTCGGTACCGGAGAACAGCACCGGGCTGGCCGCTTCCTGAACCGGGAGCGGCGGTGTTTGGATTTCCGAATGCCCTGCCATCTGTCGCGCTTTGCGTAGATTGAGCACCGTCAGGCTCATGGCAAAACCACTCCCGCCTCAAGTCGTTGTTGTTCCATCCTGATGACTCTCATTCCGTTTGCCCTCTGAGCAACCGCAGAACCTGTTGCAGCGCAGCCGCAGTCTCGTGAATGGCTTGCTGATCCCGGACCATAAACGTCGTGGGCCGCAGGTTGTCCTCACTCCTGTTCCGGACCAGAACTCGATTTGGGAAAGGCATGCCCGTATCCCAATCGAGGTACTCATCCTTCCCCAACATGCCAATGGGCATCGGGACCGATGGTTCGGCTTCTCCCGGTGCGTTCGTCTGGCCGCTGACCAGGTTCACTGACGCTGCTTCCTCACGCAGCAGCCGTAATGTCCCGACATAAGGCTTGCCGTCCGGCCCTTTCGATACGGTGACTCCATTCGGCTCCAGCGCCACGATGTCGTAGTAGACGAACCTGCGCGGTACTTTCAGCGCACTCAGGTCGCGCCAGAACTTCGGGGGACGTCCTGCGTCGAAGGGCGGGGCAGGTTCCCCGGTCTTCTTCTCGAAGCTACGGGGGCTGTCGTAGCTATCGAACAACCACAGCAATCCAATGTCTTTTGGCATCCCAAACCTCAAAGTTGGTCACGAATTCCCATAGAGCGCTCCCATGGGAATTCGAAATGGCGCAGGCCGAACTCCGCAACCGGGTCCACACCCAACGCTGCGGCCGCCACGCCGGAATCGGCGGCAGACAGCGCCAGGGCCAGCGCCCAGAAGCGGTCGGCATGGCCGGCGTCGGTGCGGTCGGCGTCGTAACGGACGTTGCCGGCCGGGGTGATCAACCGCTTCACGGCGCTCAGGTCGTGGCGCAGGGGGGCGTAATTGGGGATGCGGATGCGCCGCTCCTCGAACAGGCGCCGCACGCGCACCGCCAGGTCCTGCTTCACCTGCAGGGTGAACTGAACCGGCTCGACGCGCCCTCCGAACTGTTCCTGCATGCGCTCGGCCATCTGCTGCCCGATTCCGGTGGCGTCCAGGCAGCCGCGCACGCAAACCTGGCAGGCGTCGCCGATCGCCTTCTCCTGCAGGGCGAAGCGCGCCTGAGCCAACTCCTGAATGCCGCGCACCCAGCAGACGTCGCCCATCTTCTCGATGATGACCAGTACGCTCAGGTCCCGCTTGCGGCCGACGTCGAAGCCGAAGAAGCGCTCCGCTTGCGGTTTGTGGGAAAGCAGGTCCCTCGCTTCGCTCGGGATGACAAAATCCACCGTGGCCTCAGGAGATTCGCAGGAAGCAATCAGATCCGGAGGGATGTAGTTTTCCGCGGCCGACAGGAACACGCAGCAATACTCCTGCAGCCAGGTGTCCTCATCGCCGGCGGCGGCGCGCAGTTCCTCAATTCGGAGCGGGGCGCCCTCCTCGACCGCCAGGTGAATGTTGGTCCAGTGCCCGCTCCACGGTGATTGTGGATTCTGGATTCCCAACTGCGGATGTTCCGGTGGCGTCACCAAGCCCAGTTCCTTGGCCAGCTCGAAGAATTTCCCGATCTGTCCTTTGGGGGAGCTCAGCACGCGAATCTTGTAACCGCGAGAGGCGCGACCAAAGGCGGCTCTCCAAATTTCCCGCGCGTCGCGGTGGATGGCGAATTCGTCCAGGACCACATTGCCGGCGTAGCCGCGGGCCGTATCCGGATTGGCGGGCAGGGCCAGGATGCGGGCGCCGTTGGGAAACTCCAGCCGGTGCTGGCTGAGCAGCGTCTGATGGAAGAATTCGTTCTCGCGCAACTCGGCGGTGAGGCGGGCGGCCTGGCAAATTTGCTTGCAGGTGCGCGCCAGCTCCAGCGCCTGGCGCTCGGAAGCCGAAAGCAGAATCCAGAGCGTGTTTGTTCTCTCTTTGCTTTTCGCGCAATCCATCACCGCTTCCAAGCACTGGGCGAAGGAAGCTCCGATCTGGACCGACTTCACCCACAGCTTGAAGCGTGACTGGTCTGCCAGCCAGCGCTGCTGGTAAGGGTAGACAGGAATCGCGGGCGATTTCGGAGTCCGAGTTTTGGATTTCATTGCTCGCTCACTGGTGCGGCACCTGGGTCAGTTGTTGGGCCACAGAGGCACAGAGACCACAGAGGGTTTAACTCCACAAATTTTGCCGATTTACGCAGATGTGAATTCGTGTCCAAGCAACTTCCTGCACTCTGCGCAATCTGCGGATTCTTTTCAGTTTTCACTGGCGACTCCAAAAATGTCCCGAATGGCTTCGGTCGGGGAGATGGCTTCGCCGGACTCGTCGCCCGCTTGCTGGATCGCGCGTCGCGCCTTTGCGCCAATCAGCGCCAGTCGCTGCTCCAGCACTTCCACACGGCGTTGCTCCAGCTCCAGTTTCTGGTGGCGCATCTCCAGATCGCGGTCCTTGCGCTCGGAATCGGCAAAGGCCAGGGCTAGCTTGCCGGCCGAGTAGGGTCCCATTTCGGAGATCTTTCCTTCGCGGGCCGCTTGGTGGAGTGCGTCGAGAAGCTCGGCCTGTACGCCGGCGGTCACCTCGTGACCAAGGCGCAGGGCGGTCTCGGTGGCGGCACCAACCCGGTCCTGGATCTCCTGCCGCTGTCGCTTCTGGGCGCGGTACCAAGGGGCGTAGCGCTGCAGCGCCCATCGGGGGATGCGCTCGCCGGTGCGCTGCTCGATCTCGCGCCGGATTTGCGGCGTGGTCCAATTGCGCTCCAACCCGTCGCGGATAATGCGCTGCGCCTCCTCGCTCAGCGTGTTCATCTTGAAATAGCGATGCCGTTCCATTCATCTCATTGCTTCATTGACGATTGAGTCATTGGTTGATTGGCTGCACGTTGCTACGAATCGGCCAATCATCAATGAGGAAATCGTCAATCGTTAATTTTTCAAAACCTCACGCCCGGGTCGGGCGGAACTTTGCCGTCATAGAGCCACAGGCCGCGATTGGTCAGGCGCACGTCTACGATGTCGTCGGCCATCTCTCCGTGAGCGCGCGGCCGGTCCGTGCGCCAGCCGGGCTGGTCGCGCCGCCGTCGCAGCTCCACGTAACCGCCGCCGGTCAGGTAGCTGAGGTGGTAGGCCAGGTCCTCGGGGCTGAGTGAGACGCGAATGTCGTCGAGCGCGTGCAGCAGGGTTCGGGTCTTCATCCAGGCGCCCTTGTAGCTGACCAGCATGCGCAGGATTTCCCCGCGCTCCACGTCGTGCTGCCGAACTTTGGGATCCACAGCCATGGTTTGTTTTACGACAGAGGAAACTGAATCCGCAGATGTCGCAGATTACTCAGATTCAATAAAGCAGAGTTGTTTGCCATAATCTGCGAAGTTTGCGTAGTCTGCAGGTCAATCAGGTAATTGTTTTGCATTTCTCCGTGTTCTCTGTGTTGCTGCAGCTTATTTCGCCTGAATATGATTCTTCAGTTCGTCAATTTTCAGAGCCAGCGCGCGCAAGGCCACAGCCATGTCGCGCTGCTCGCTCAGCCCGGTTTCGGCTGCCATGGCCAGGCGGGAGATGGCCGTGACCTGCGCGTCTTGCGCGGTCAGGAAACGCTCGGCAAAGTGGCCACCCATCTCTCGTAGGGCCTCAAACTGGTGCTGCCGGCTTTGGATCTGCGCGCTGATGACCTTGTCGCCCAGCTTGTAGGCCACTCAGCCGCCGCCGATCATGAACAGCAAACCGGGTCCCCAAGCCATTGCCAGCCGCGCCAACTCGGGTGTTTCGCTCATGGGGTGAAAATTCCAACGGGAGGGCGCAGAGCTTCAAAGTTCACCAAGGAATTCCTTTGTGATCTTTGTGTCTTTGAGTCTTTGTGTTGTCTTTGCATCCTTCCTCAGGTGGTTGTTTTCTGAAACACGCCGGTGGTGTTGAAATAGCCCACCAGGCGGTTGGCGATGGAGACCGCTGCCAGCACCAGCCGCTCCAGACTGAGGGTCTTTTTGTCCTCGCTGGTCATTGTCTGGTAGGCATCTTCGAGAATGCCCTTGAGCAGATCGAGTTTCTGCGCGCCAACTCCCTTGAGCGGCATCGCCTGCTCGATGGTGCGCACCAGATCCACCACCAACGGGAAGATCTGGATGATGGCGCTAATCGTGTTGAGCAGTGCAGTCATCCCTTAAGCCTCCGTAGGGACACGCCTCCCGGCCTTCGGTTGCTCTGACCGTGTCCCGCGTCCACGATGATCAGTCTCGTTTGCACGCCACTCGTCTACCATCTCTTGAATCAGGCTCCGGAATCACGTGCGGACCGGTCGGGGTAGCACCGGCCCGCACGCCAGGGCCAAGAGGAGATGATGAGTGCAGTCTCAGGCGCGTCGCCATCGGCTGTCAAAAAGCGGCCAGATTGGCGAGACCGGCTAGATAGGCCAGACCGGCAAGACACGCAAAACAGCTAGCTGTGGGCTCAGACATTAGTGGGATCGGCACCAGGCGTGGCGAGAAACGGAGGTCAGATCGGTGGCGAGAGGCTAGAATTGGCGGTATGGGGAAATTCGAGGATGTAACTTCTCTGGATGCCACCGCTCAGGCGGAGTTGGTGCGGCGGGGTGAGGTGCAGCCGATTGAGCTGGTGGGGGCGGCCATCGAGAGAGTCGAGCGGCTGAACCCGGCCCTCAATGCGGTGGTGACGCCGATGTACGAACAGGCGCAGGCGGCGGCGCGCGCCAGCTTGCCTGCTGGCCCGTTCGCTGGCGTGCCCTTCCTATTGAAGGACCTGCTGGCCTCCTATGCTGGCGTGCCGATGACCGCAGGCTCCAGTTCTCTGCGAGACTTTGTCCCGGATCACGATAGCGAACTCGTGTCCCGCTTGAAGCGTGCCGGCCTAGTTATCCTCGGTAAGACCAACACGTGCGAGTTCGGCCTGCTGCCCACCACCGAGCCGCGGCTGTTTGGTCCAACCCGCAACCCGTGGGACACGACGCGGACTCCGGGCGGGTCCAGCGGGGGGTCGGCGGCGGCGGTGGCCGCGGGCCTGGTGCCCATGGCGCACGCCAACGACGGCGGCGGCTCCATCCGCATTCCCGCCGCCTGCTGCGGCGTGTTCGGGCTGAAGCCGACGCGTGGCCGCGTCCCGCTGGGTCCGGATTCCGGCGACCTTACGTGTGGGCTGGTGGTCCAGCACGGCGTCACCCGTTCGGTACGCGACAGCGCCGGGCTGCTCGACGCAATCTCCGGCCCGGCGTTGGGCGACCCCTACTGGGCGCCCGCTCCGGCGCGTCCGTTCCTTCAGGAGGTAGGTGTGGACCCAGGACGTCTCCGCATTGCATTTTCCACTGTGGCAATTCTCGGGGGCCCGCTCCGCGAGGACGCCGTCCGTGCGGTGTGCGACGCGGTCCAGTTGTGTGGCACGCTGGGCCACGAGATGATCGAGGTGGCGCCGTTTGTGGATGCGGAATTGGTGACCAAGGCGTTCCTGACGCTTTGGGCCGCTGACTGTGCCCGGGCCGTTGAGGGCACGGCACGGGCCACTGGCCGGACACCCAATCCGGAACAGTTCGAAACGCTGACCTGGGCGCTCTCGGAGATCGGGCGTCGGCACAGTGCGACCGACTACCTGCTGGCTTGGCAGGTGCTGCAGCGCTTCACCCGCGACATCACCCGCTACCTGGCCGAGTATGATGCCTGGCTCACGCCGACCATCAGTGAGGCGCCAGTGCCGCTGAGCAGCTTCGATGCAACTCCGGAGGAGCCCTTGAAGGGGCTGTGGCGCGCGGTGGAATTTGTGCCCTTCACGGCGCTGGCTAACATCACCGGCCAGCCGGCCATGTCAGTGCCACTATTCTGGAATGGGGAGGGGCTGCCAGTGGGCGCGCACTTCGTCGCTCGCTACGGGGATGAAGCCACGCTGTTCCGCCTGGCAGCGCAGTTGGAGCAAGCACGCCCCTGGGCGGCGCGCCGCCCACCAGCGGCAGCCTGAGCCGGAGGGCGGGCCAGCTACTGGCCGGCAGCTTCCAGTTGGGCGGCCGCTTCCTTCATTGTGGTCTGATAGCGATCAAAGTTGTCGGGACGGCCATCCATTTCAAGTTTCTTCTTAGCGATCTGCTTCCCCACTCGCTTGATCCGGTCTTTGAGCTTGGGATGGGTCCGGTTCAGCCACGATGTCTTCGGTTTCGATCGGGCGGTGACTTCCTGCAAGGTCTCCAGGAAGCTTTTCAGCCCGTCGGGCCGATAGCCGGCAGCGTAGGCGTAGTCGACTCCGCGGCGGTCGGCGTCGTGTTCATCTTTGGGGCTGAGACCGCGGTCAATCAGGCGGGTCAGGATTTGCTTGGCCAGATCCTCCAGGAACTGGCTGCCTTCGGTAAATTCCACCGCGACGTCGGAGCCCACCTTGATCGCCTTACCTCGCTGAATTTCCCGCACGATATGTTTGCCGGCCACGTGTCCCACTTCATGCCCCAGGACGCCGGCCAGCTCCGCTTCCGTTTTGAGGCTTTCGAGCAATCCTCGGGTCACGAAGATGAAGCCGCCGGGGGTGGCGAAGGCGTTCACCGCGTCGGTGTCGAGGATCTCGAAGTGGTAAGCCACGTCCTGACGCTCGCTCTGCAGGGCGACTGCCTGGCCTACCTTGCGGACGTAGGCGGCGGCCTGTTTATTTTCGAACACCTTGAAGTAGGCGATCATCTTGGCTGCGACCTCGCGGCCCATCGCCACTTCCTGTTCGGTGGTGATCTCCATCTCGGACAGGGTCTTGGCCTGGTCTGCCACTTTCCCGGCCCTGCCGGGGAGGCGGATTTTGCCGAACTGGGCCCAGGCGGGCACTGCGAACGCGCACAGCAAGCATCCGAGCAGCACGATCACAGACATCCCTGTTTGCCGCGACGTTGTTTGGCGCTTCGTCGTTTGCCGCTTCGTTGTTTGCTGCTTCATTGGCTCCCTCCTTTGCTTGCCGGAGAAAGATTGCCTTCCGTGACGAAGGCCTCCATTTCTTCCTCGCTGGGCTTGGCCGCTTCCATAGCGGCGACCCGAGAGCGGGCGTCGGCGCTCACCGGCGACTTGCCGATTTCTTTACCCTCGCCCACGCCCTTGGCTCCGGCCGAAGCGGTGGCCCGCTGTTCTTCGCCGCCTTTCATGCCGGTGGTTTTGCGGAAGCTGCTAAACAGCCCGCCGCCTTCTTTTTCTTCCTTCTGCTCCGGTCCTTTCGCTGCCTTCTGTCCCTTCCCTTGCGGGACGACCTTTGGGGCAGTCGCGGCCGCCGCAACTACCATGGCGGCCAGGATCGAGGCCAGGACCAGGCCTGTGTTAGAGGGAAGTTTACGCGCTTGCATAGGCCTCCTTCTCCTTCTGTGCCGTCCCCGCCATTCCGAGCAGCTCGTAGACGCGAATTGGCACATCTTTGCCTTTCACACGAATGGTTCCCAGATCGCGCACCTCAGCCACGTCCGCGATGCGCTGGTAAGTGGCGTCACTGATCACGATGGATGCCTTCAGCTCCTTGGTCACACTCTCCAGCCGCGCCGCCAGATTAACACTATCTCCGATGACAGTGAAGTCCATGCGCCGCTCCGAGCCGATATTGCCGAAGATCATCTCGCCGCTATTGATGCCCACGCCGATCTTCAATTCCGGGCGGCCCTGCTGTTTCCATTGCTGGTTCAGTTGTTCCAGCGCGGCCTGCATCTGGAGCGCCGTGCGCGCCGCAAGCTCGGCATGGTTCTCCAGCCGCAGCGGCGCGCCCCAAAAGGCCATCACGCAGTCGCCGACAAACTTGTCCAGGGTGCCCTGGTTGCGGAAGATGACCTCGACCATGGCGTTGAGGAACTCGTTCAGCGTGGCCACCAACTGGTCCACCGGAAGCTTTTCCGACATGGTGGTAAAGCCACGGACGTCAGAGAATAGCACGGTCAGGTCGCGCTTTTCATTGTGCAGTTCGGCCAGGCGTCGATCCGCCGTCATGGCCTCGACAATCTGCGGGGCCACATACTTCATCAGCGTCGTGCGGTAGCGCTTCTTCTCCCGGCCCTCGGTGACGTAGCGGGTCAGGTTGCCGGTGGCGTAGGTGAAGGCCAGCGCGCCCAGCGGGGCCACCAGCACCAGCGCCACTCGCGCCGTGTGGAACAACAGGAAGTTGAGAGCCAGGAAGCCAAGGGCCAGCCCCACCGCCGCCACCGTGTAAGCGCGCCAGTCGGTGAAACGCCACACGGCCAGTGAAGTCCCCAGCGACAACAACACGATGGCCAGCATAGCCCAGGCCTCGCCTGCTGGGCTCACGAACTGTCGCTGGAGCAGATTGCTGATGAGCGTCGCCTGATATTCGACGCCGGGCAGAGTGGAGCTGAACGGGGAAGCGTGGAAGTCGCCGATGCCCACGGCCGAAGGCCCGATGAGCACGATCTTGTCCTTGAACTCGGCCAGCGGCACCTCCGGCGTCTGCCCGTTGTGCAGGTCCAGGGCAGCATTGGAAATGCGCCACGCCGGGTCGGGTAGTGGCGGAAGCTGTACTCGGACCCGGACTGCCCACCGTACCAGTAAACCATGGCGTCGCCATCGGCGGTGACTGGGATCTCCAGGTCTCCAATGCTGAGTGAACCCGCAGTGAGGAGGTTACCGCAGCGAAATTCAGCGCTGCGGTGCCCGGTCGCGGAGCCAAGCCATGGGGCGGCCACCGCCAGCGCGAAGGCTGGGTAGGCAGCGCCCCCATAGCGGAACAGCAGCGGCGCGCGCCGAAGAAAGCCGTCAGGGTCCCGCTCGACTGTGGTGCTGCCCAGCGCCCGCGTTTTTTGATTCAGTTTGCTGAGGGCAATATCCAGCCCGGTGTACTGGCGGTCGGGACCGCAGGCGGTGTTTTCCACCCGCCACTGGTTCGGCTGCAAATCCGAGTCTTCGGGCTCCACTGCCCCGGGAGAATCGGTAAAGGAGAGTGCCAGGACGGTGTCAGCTTTCTGGCCCAGATAGTGGGCAAACAGCTCGTCGTCACCCTCGTGAGCGTCTGCTCCGGCAAAGGTCACGTCGATGCCGATGGCCCGGGCGTCGGCTTCATGCAGGTAGGACAACAGCAAGGCGTACAGCGACCGGCGCCAGGGCCAGCGCCCATAGTCCTCCCGCATGGCACGCGCCTCGAAGCTGGCGTTGTCCAGGGCAATGATGACGACATCCTTGCTTGGCCAGCTCCGGCCGGGCCAGGCGGCGGAAGCGCCAGTCGTAGGCCGTTCGCTCGAGCGGCATCAGCGCGCCCGTCAGGTGCAGGACGCAAAACAACACGGCCACAGCGCCGCCCAGCAGCGCGGCGAACGCGGTTGGATGCAGCTCTTGGATCTTCAGCCTGGCCATGAAGGCCCCTGCAGTGTTGTCGGAGGGAACAACGCCCTGATTGTGCGCGAGAAGCCGAGGGCCGTCAAGCGGGGAGACGGAAACGCGGCGCCTGCGCAAGACTCTCGCAAGACCTAGCGCAAGACTTGGCGCAAGACCTGGCTCAAGAAAAGCATGCATCCTTTTTGGGATTGCGCTAATCTCACGAGAGGAAAGGTCCTGGGCTATGGGTCTGAGCTTACACGCGCAGGGCAACGCGCTGGCTTCCGCGCAGGAGCAACTGCGGGTTCTCAATGCGCCGAATGGGCTGCAGCCCTTCGAGGCGGCGCTGGCGAGCTCCGGTCTGGCCCCGCTGGCCGCCACCGGAATTACCGTCTTCCAGATTAACGTGGGCAAGCTCTGCAACCAGACCTGCAGGCATTGCCACGTGGATGCGGGTCCGGACCGGCGCGAGGTGATGACGCGCCAGACCATGGAATCGTGCCTGTCGGCTCTGGCGGGCACCGATATCCCCACCGTGGACATCACCGGCGGCGCTCCGGAACTGAATCCCGACTTCCGCTGGCTGGTCGAGCAGGCCCGTGCGCTAGGCCGCCACGTCATAGACCGCTGCAACTTGACCGTTCTGCTGCTGGCCTCGCAGGAGGGGCTGGCCGAGTTCCTGGCGGCCAACGAGGTGGAAGTGATCGCCAGCCTGCCCTATTTCCTGGCCGAGCGGACCGACGCACAACGCGGGATGGGCGTGTTTGACAAGTCCATGGAGGCTATGCGAAAGCTGAACGCGCTGGGCTACGGGCGCGACCCGCGGCGCCAGTTGAACCTGGTCTACAACCCGGTGGGCGCCTACCTGCCGCCGGCGCAGCAGGCGGTAGAGGGCGATTACAAACGGGAACTGGAACGGCGCCACGGCGTGGTCTTCAACAATCTTTACACCATCACCAACATGCCCATCAGCCGCTTTCTGGAGTTCTTGCTCCGCACCGGCAACTACACCGGCTACATGCAGCGGCTGATCAACGCCTACAACCCTGTCGCCGCCGCCGCAGTGATGTGCCGCTACACGCTTTCGGTGGGATGGGACGGCACCCTCTACGACTGCGACTTCAACCAGATGTTGGAGCTGCCCTTGCAGCCAGCCTACCCGCGCCACGTCCGCGACTTCGACCCCGTGGAATTGGGCCGCCGCCGCATCCTCACCGGGATGCACTGCTACGGCTGCACCGCCGGCAGCGGCTCCTCCTGCGCCGGCTCCACTACCTGAAATTCAGCGCTAGCGAGCGCGATCTTCACTTCAGGTTTTGCTTTAAGTTTGTGGCGCAATCGCGCGCCTGGACTGCGTCTCGTTCGTGGGCCGGGCAGTTGTTCGCGTGTGTGTGGCGCTCAGGAGTTCTCGGGACGCGCGGCCTACTGCGCCAGCTCAAATTTCAGGTTGCGCCCCTGGTTCAGCTTCTTGGTGAAGGCCATGTCGAGCTCGTCAACGGGGACGCATTTGCCAACCCCGTAGCTGTTGAGGTAGCAGAGCTGGTCGCCGGTTTTCCAGTACTCAGCGACCGAGTAGACGGAACGGTCTTTGAAGACCAGCAGCGTCTGCGGCTGGACAGGCTCCTGCGGGACAGGAGGCGGGCGGGTGTAGTAGCTGCGGTCAGCCTTCCGTTCGGGCGGCGGGCGGGCTGGTCCGCGTCTCTCGTACGGCGGCGGCGCTTCCATGTGCACCGGCGGCCTCTGTGGTTCCGGCTGGATGATGATGACCGTCGGTGACGATGGAGCGGTGGAGGCGTAGCCGGTGACAACCGGCACGCCGACTGTGGTCACGCCGCCCAGGCCATAGCCGATTCCGTTGCTGTAGCCGTAGGAGTAATACGACCCGTAGGGATAAGCATAGCCGTAGGGGTAACCGTAAATCCGTGGCCGGTGAGAGGAACGAATCCTGAACCGAGAGCGAACATGGCCTGCGTGGAAACCGAAGCCGAATCCACCATGACGGAAGCGGCCGAAGCCGCGAAAGCGAGTTACACCACGACCGAAGCGGGAACCTCCGCCAATGTGGCCCTGCCTCACGCTGTGACCGCCACCGAAGCCGTGGCCACGAAACCCGCGGCGACCGCGCGGCGCAGCCGTCAGTGATAGCGGCAGCAATAGCGCAACCAAGCTCAGCGCCAGCAGCCCAATTCTGGCCCGGTAAAACATCGAGCGCCCCCCCCCTCTGGCTCGAAAACAATTGCGCTCTAGTTCTAGGATACGACCCTCAAGCATCAGAGTCAACGGCGGGGGTTGGGAGGTGAGCTGGCGGTGGCGGCGGGAGTCGAACTATCCGCTCTCTCTAAAAGCGCGTGATTTATGGCGTGATTTATGGACTGTTAAGAAGCGGCAAAAGGCCAAAAGCGAGCGATGGGTTTTGCTATTCGCAGAACTTGAGCCGGATGGTCCCCATCTGGAGAATATCGTCGTTCGCCACGAGGACTGTCTCCTGCCTCGCCATGCGCCGCCCATTGATGACGGTGGGATTGGAATCCTCGCCAGCCAGATTGACCAGCCGGAATTCCCCGCTTCGTGCGGAGTAGACCAGGCGCGCCTGGCGCCGGCTGAGCGTATTGGCCTTGTCCTTGATCCGCACTCCGCTGGTGACGTCCGGGCTCTCCCGGCCGATTTCCACCTCGCCCATTCCGGATGGATCCGTTAAGTAGATCACCGCTGTTTCCTCTGCACCGTTCTGGTCGTTCAGCATGATCAGCTTCCCCGGCAGAATCTTTGTGGTCCTGTAGTCCGCTGTTTCTTCTGCCCGGTCCTGCAGCACGGCTGGCTTCGCCGGCTGAATTTTTGCGGTCGCGTATTCGGTGACAGGCGAGCGGTCATCGACGCAGGTACGATGACCAGCAAGGTGTGCAGCAGGAATAGGAAAAGGAATTCTGACCGAGTCATAGGCAGCCGAGGACCTGGCCTCCAGCCTTCTGTTTCTCCACCGGTCAAACATAATGAGAATAAACAAAAACGCCCCGCCAATCGCCAGCTGCCTCCGTTTGTTCTGCTTCTTGGTGTCGCCGCTGGACAACGGATCCAGGGGGCGAGCTTCCAAAGGCGCATCTTGATGAGATTCTGCATTGTCAAGTCCCGGACTAGACACGCCGATTGGTAATGGCTGGTTCATAACGCGGATTAGGGCACTCCCTCCGTCTTTGAGATAGTCACGGGTCGCCTCGAAGCCGCGCTCAAACTTTTCGATGGGGATAGCTGTTGGGGCATAGAGCCAGCTCGCTGACAAGACTACAATCAGTAAGCAGGCCAGCAGGGCAATGGCGCGTAGGATGCCTCTTCCACCAGCTCGTTTTTTGAACTTGCGTTCCATACAGCACCTAGTAAAGCGCAGCCGCTCCAAGCAGCCAATAGGCTAACGGTTACATTTTCCTCGGTACTTTTGTACCAGCAGGGGCGCGTCCAACAGGTGAGTATCAGAGGCTATGGCTATGTAGGAAGGAAGGACGTGGTGGAGGCAGCGGGAGAAACGCAGATGCGCCAGGCGAAAGACTCGGAAGGGCCCCCGGCTTCACCTGCCTGCTAGCGTTACTTGGAGCGGATGGCTTGGGCCCGAGCCTCCATTTTGGCGGCCTCGGACTCCCGGTTGGTCTTGCGTAACAGCTTGGCGTAGTTCTCCAGGCTGGTGGCCACTTCCGGATGCTCGGGTCCCAGAGCCTCCTCCCGAATCGCCAGCGCCCGCCGGTGAAGCGGCTCGGCCTCGGTGTACTGGCCTTGGTCGTGGTACAGCTCCGCCAAGCTGTTGAGGCTGGTAGCCACCTTGGGATGCTGAGGCCCCCGGACTTTCTCATCGATCGCCAGGGCGCGCTGGTAGAGTGGCTCGGCGTCGGCGTGATTGCCCTGTGCGTAGTAGAGCTCGGCCAGGTTGTTGAGGCCGGTGGCGACGTCCTGGTGGTCCGGTCTAGGGTCTCCTCTGTGATCGTCAGCGCCTGCCGGTAGAGCGGCTCAGCCTGGGCGTATTGGCCCTGACCGCGGTACAGCTCGGCCAGGTTGTTGAGGCTGGCGGCCACCTGCAGGTGCCCTGGGCCAAGGGTCTTCTCACGGATCGCCAGCGCCCGCCGGAACAGCGGCTCGGCTTGAGCGTGCTGGCCCTGGTCGTGGTACAGCTCGGCCAGGTTGTTGAGGCTGGTGGCCACCTGCGGGTGCTCACGCCCGAAGGTATTCTTGACCATCCCCAGCGCCCGGCGATAGAGCGCCTCGGCCTCGGCGTACTTGCCCTGAGCGCGGTACACCTCAGCCAGATTGGTGGGGCCGGCGACCACGTTCGGGTGGCCTGAGCCCAAGGTCTTCTTCAGGATGGCCATGGAACGCAGGTAGAGTGGCTCAGCATCGCTGTGCTGGCCCTTGGCTTGGTAAATATCGGCCAGGCTGTTCAGGCTGGAGGCCAGCCGTGGGTCTTGCTCTCCAAACTTTTCTGCCTCCTTCAGGGCTGCCAGGAATCGTTTCTCGGCCTCAACGTACTGGCCCCGCTGGTACGCCTCGGTTCCAGCGTTGACGTGCGTCTCCCACTCCGTGTTTTGCGTCACGGCGAAGGGAGCCAGACACAAGACCCCCAGCAGCAGCCAGGAAGTTTTTGCTCGCCTCATCTTGGTTTGATGGCTTCTCAACTTACAGCCGGGGATGGCGGCGGCTCGTGAACGCCAAGAAAATCCCGATGGCAATCACGATGATAAGCCAAATTGGAACACTAACTTCCTCGAACACTCGCGCCCTCCTGAAGTTGGGCAGAGTGTAGTGCCTTGATCTGGGTAAGTCAATGGGCTACGCGGTTCAGGTCAAGCGAAGGGTACACATCAGAGGCACGCAGAAAACATGTGGTTTTCAACTGAAGCGAATAACCAAGGCTCCACCCCCCGGGGTCGCACGTCCACTTCGTTGGGGGGACATCAATGCCGGAGCGGCAGATTGTCGTACTTGAGAAGTCCTGCACCTCCTGAGCCCGGTTGGCGCGCTCCCAGAAAAGGTACGATCCCGCCCGCAGGGGCGACTACGGAGACTCGGTGGGGCGGCTCCGGCGGAGCGCCTTCCGCTTCTCCCATGCCGCGTAACAGATAGTGCCCCACAAAAACAGGACTCCAATGAACGCGAAGCCGAGCAGCGACCAGACGGTCCTGGATTGGAGCAGAGCTGGGAGTTCCGCTCGTTCAACCGCCCGGACGAGGACCGCGTAGAACAACGCCAAGTAGACACAGCTGGCTGTCGTTGTGTACGCCACCAACACGGTCGGGCTCCTTGTCCGCGCCGGTCTCAGGATCAGCACCATCCCAAGGAAAGTCACCGCCCCCAGAAGGGTCGCGAAGATCCAGACGAGGCTGAGCGCCGTATTGTCGTATCGAGGCCCGGTGTAGTTGCCGGAATCCAGGATGGCCGTCCAGATTCCCACCGCGTTGAGCAAGGTCGAAAGCAGCAACATCGCTGCGCCGAACGCCAGCTTCCGTTTCAAGCTCCAGTCGGGCGGAGGGGCTAGCGGAGGCCCGGCATTCGTGATCATGTGCGGATCCCAACGCGTCGGCGGATCTGATCCCGCAGCGCCGTCAACTCGGACTCGCGCATCCCGACTCTCAGCTTCAGGCTGACGCCGTCGCCTGCGATCTCGATTCCCGCCGGCTTGCCCAGACTCTTCCAGACCTCGACCCGCTGGATCCGGTCGTTCGAGACGATCTCATCCCTGGTGAAGCCAAGCACCTGCCGCTGCACGCGGGTGTTCTCCTGCTCCAGCCGCTTCAGCCGCCGAGCTTGCTCCATCCGCAGCCCGCCGTACTCATTGCGCCAGCGGTAGTTGGTCTGCTCGGTGATTCCCAGGGATCGACACACCTCGGCCACCGCTTTCCCCTGGGACGGCAGAACCTCAACCTCCCGGAGTTTGTGGATGATCTGCTCCACGGAATGCTTCTTCCTGGCCACCCTGACCTTCTCCGCAACGGCCCAACTCTAACATTCCAACTGGACCAATTTTAGGGGGTCAGGTCGCTATCGGGCGACCACACGAAACACAACCAGGCCCGGCGCTGTGCCGTACAGGGCGTTGCCTTCACGGCTCCACTGTAAGTCTTCTCTTGAGGCTTCGAGCTGGGTGAGAACGCCCCCTAGAGCTGGGTTCTGATCGGGACCGGGGACGCGGGCACCCCCTGCGCCTGTCGTCCATGCCGACTCTTGGCCCGGTGGAACACGGATAAAGCCGACAACCTCCCATTCAGATGGACCAGGCACAAGTCCTCGGGAGTTATCGTGAAACCAGCCTTCGTATTCAATCTCCGAGGGTTCGGCGCGCAGAGGAATGAACCTCGAGAGCTGAACTTTTTGTTCCGTAAGGGATTTACCTTCCGACCTGAGCCTTTCAGGCGCACGTCCGGGAGGACCGCCGCAACTCGAGAGAAACGCAATCGATGCCGTGGCAAGTGCAAGAGAAGACCAAGCTATCCGGGAGACTTCTTTGCAAGCTGTCATCCTTACTCTTGCACGTCTGCGTTCTCGTTCGGCTGAGCGCCCACAGCAAACCACGGTTTGGGTTGGTTAGTTTGGCTGACTGCGACCCCATTGTTGTGGAACATACAATAGAACATCCCGCCCGCTCGCGAAAGCCTTTGAAGACACCAGTGTGTAGGCAACTACAATAGAATAGCGACCGCGCTCATGAGTGATCGGAGCCTAGAGTTCAAGCGAGGCATGGGCTGTGTAGCCCTGTTGTTGCTCGGTCTTCCTTTTGCCGGGATTGGCATAGGTGCTCTCTTGTCGCTCTTTTCGGCACACCAGCGCAAGCACCACGGTGATTTCGTGAGCACGGGGTTCGCCATTCTGTTCGGGCTTCTCTTTCTTGTAATCGGGCTGTACATCATTTTCTGGCGAGCTGGGGTGAGGGTCGATGGCGAACGCCGGAGTTTTGAAGACTGGGACGGCTTTCTATGGCTGCGGCGGTCAGAATGTCACCCGTTTTCGGACTTTGACGCCATGGTTGTGCGAGGTGGCAAGGGCAAAAAGACTTTTCTCGTCAAGGCCGAAGGCCTCCAAAAGGATCTTCTTGTGACCACAGCCAAGGATCATGCAAAGGCTGTCGAACTCGCCGCTCGGGTCTCGCTCCTGACAGGTTTGGGGATGAAAGATACCAGCCTCATAGAACCTTCTCTCGCGGCTGAACCTGCGCCTCCGGCGGGGGCCGAAAGAAGTGCTCGCCGGAGCGAACCAGCGGCAAGCCAGGAGGGAATACAGGATATTTCTTCGGAATCACAATTTGTTCTCCTGCTGACGGGCGTGCCCCGGAACAAGATTTCCGTCATCAGGGCGATTCGCGAGATCGCAGGCCTGGACCTCAAGGAAGCAAAGGAACTGGTGGAGACTGCACCGAAGCCGGTGAAGGCGGTGTCATCGAGAGAAGAAGCGGAGCGCCTGCAAAGAAAGCTCGCGGAGGCTGGCGCGAGTGTCGAACTGAAACGGCGGCGGTCCTCTTCTTCGTGAAGGCTGAGTTCGAGCAGTTACAACACTAAAGAGGTGATGCCACGAAAGAAAGAGAAAAACTCTCGGTTTATATCTCGGTTCGTGCTTATGAGCCCCATCAACAGCATCATGACAAGGCCCAGCACGAAGATGATCAGTCCGTGTCGCCTGGAGGCCTTATTGTACTTGCGCTGCTTTACACCCTCGATCCGGATCTTGCCCAGCCAAATGGACGCCCCGATCACAATCCCGAGGATGCCCCCCAGCAGGGAAAAGAAGTAGCCCGCTATCAAGAGTCCTTTCCCGGCTGATTTGCCCTGCTGTAGTTGGGAACTCATTGCTCAGTCTCCTAATGGGTTTCAGCAGCTGGTCGTCTTCGACGGATCAGACTCTAACAAAAAGAAGCTTTTGTGTACAGCTTTCCGGGGCAGGGCGTTCCTTGCCAAGTCTGCCGCTGCACTCGCTCCACAGGCAGATCCGCCGTCCAGGTTAAACGAGCCAAGTTCTTTCGTTTCAGAGCGTCCACGCCGAAGTCCACCTTCTCAGTCCTGGTCCTCTTGGATTGCATAAGGTTCTGCTAGAATGCGGTACGAGTCGGCGCTGGGAGCCGCGTACCCACCAAGTCACACCCGATCATCTGATCATGGGGACGGCGACCACACACAGGAGGTTTGACAACATGGCTGGTCTGGTTGGAAGAACGTCATTCGTCGCCTTTGCAATGTTGCTGGTTGTCTTTCCCGGTTTGTGTCCCATTGTTTGGTCCCAGGATACCGATGCTCGGATCGATAGAATTTCGGCGTGGGGAAAGAACGTGCAGGAAGCTCTCGACCGAGGTTCCATAGCTACGTTGAAGATTAACGCCTCAACGCACAAGAAAGGGCCAGAGCGGGTTGTGAGTGTTCAGCAATTCCATACGAATTCCTCGGAGATTCTTCATATCCTCAAACCAGCGGCAGCCATTTTGGAAGAACATGAATTCACAGTCATTGATCAACATAATCTAGCCGTAACAATGGTGTCGTTCGAATTTGAGCTGCCACAGGTTTGCCACGGCACTGCGGATCGATTTGTAAAGTCATCGACCGGCAGTTCGATGTTCTACATAGGATGCTCTGCTATGGATAGTTCAGGCGTTCGACATCCGGCACTTCTCAGGATTCGAAGTGCAAGCTTATATGCAGCTTTGCATTCGCACTTTCCTCGAGAAATATTAAAGTAGAAGTTTAGTGTGCGATCCTAGAGTAGATCCCTGATTGAAGCGACTGCAAAGACAAACTTACCACTCTTTCTCCTGAGCCTTGGTCGTGACCGGCCACCAAGTTAGCTCAGGCCGAGCAGAGCTGCCGCTTTTATGAAATCAACTGAAACCGGGATTGATAACGCTAGCCCGTTTGTGGGGACCTATCCGGCATTTGCTGGTGACAAGGCGGTATCTCGCCAGTTCCCAAGGAGAACGGCTGTCACCAACGGCGGGCGACGGGTTTCCAGCCCTTCCATACAAATGGCCATTCGTGTTGGCAAGCCAACACAGGTTGCAGCAGATCGTGGGGTGCGGATCTGGACGAGACTAGCTGGTTGAGCGACAGCATCAGCCTGCCTGGGCCTTGGCCGTGTACACCAGAAGACGTATCATAAGTGCTAGGGGATGATGAGCCGAAACTCCAAGTGGTTTGGAATCGCCACTCTGGTGATCCTTACGGTGGCACTGGCCTACACTGGCTTCAGGATGAGCCGGTCCTCGATCGAGCAAGTGTGTGGCATCTGCGCTCGGCCGATTCATCATCATTCCCGGGTGGTCGGCCTCATCGGGGAGCATCGGAAAACGTTCTGCTGCGTGGCCTGTGCCTTGTCCACTCAGCGGCAAACGGGGCGGCCAGTCGAGGAGTTGGAGCTCACGGACTATGAGACCGATTCATCCCTGCTCTCCGAGGACGCTTATCTGGCGGTCGGGACCGATGTAAACCTCTGCACCCGACACCGCCCCCTCATGGATGAAACCAAGCAGAGCTATCCAGTGGGCTTCGACCGCTGCTCGCCCAGCATCCTGGCCTTTGCCCACCGCGAGAGCGCCGAGCGCTTTGTCCAAGAGCACGGAGGCAAACTGATGCGATTTGCCGAGCTGGCAGCCTCCTCCCGCCAGTGAACTGAGCCGTGCTCTGGTGCCTCCTGCTGGCCAGCACACTCGACCTTCCTCGACGGTTCAAGGGAGCGGCAGATGGACCGTCTCCAGCTCATACAGCCTTAATTTGAGTGCGCGGTAGAAAGCGACGTTCAGCGGGTCCTTCAAATCAAACCGGTAGCTGCGGGTTCGGCTGAACTCCCGCCGGTTGTTCTCGAAAACCCGTATTTCCAGTTGGTAGCGGTTCAGAGACGAGACAGATTGTACGTCAACTGCAAGCTGCCACTGGCGAGTGTCTTTTACGTGTGCGGTATCGTAGAGAATGGCATCTGTTGTGAATTGCAGCGTCCCCTCGCAGCCGCCAAGGGTATGAAGGTGTTTGACCGGCACCTCATATTCAACTTTCATGGCTGGTGTAACGACCCGGTTCGTAATCGGCTTGTGGAGCTTCTGGCGAATCGTTTGAAACAAGTCGTCGTTCAACTCGCCCTCAGTGACGACGAACCGGTATTGGCGGTCTCTACCGAGCAGCCAGCGTTGATCTTCGTAGGTTCCGATGATGAACTCGTTCTTACGGAGGCGGTCGAAATACTGGATGTCGGGATACGCCCAAGTGCGGCTGTCCTGCTCTTTTTTTGCTTGATACACAATTCCCTTTTCGGTGATCTGAATTGTGCCATGACCATCCGGCTGAAGCTTCTTCTTGTGAGCCACCGTCAGAATTTCGCTGGCGAAACCCTGATTGAGGATGAAGATCAGCAAAAGGGTTTTCATGAGCCCTCCTTCAGATGACGGAATCCGGTGAACGGACCGCCCGTGGGCAAACTGGGACTCTTCCAGAGATAAAAAATGACCGGGTAGATTGCCAGCTCCATGATGCCGGAGGTGATCACTCCTCCCACCATCGGTGTGGCGATGCGCTTCATGACGTCGGCGCCCGTTCCGTGACTCCACAGAATCGGCAATAGGCCGGCGACAATGACGCTGATGGTCATGACTTTGGGACGCACTCGTTTGACCGCTCCCTCATAAATGGCGTCGGCCAGATCGTTGCGGTTTTTCAGAAGGCCTCGTCTGGCAAAGTCCTGGTGAGCATGGTCGAGGTAGAGCAACATGACCACTCCGGTTTCTGCATCCAGCCCCGCCAAAGCAATAATGCCAACCCACACGGCAATGCTCATGTTGTAACCGAGCAGGTAGAGCAGCCAGATGGCACCAACCAGGGAGAAGGGAACGGCGAGGAAGACAATGCCGGTTTTGATCAGGGAGCCAGTGTTGATATAAATCAGGAGAAAGATAATCAGGACGGTCAAGGGAATGACGTACATCAGCTTCTGCTTGGCGCGCAGCATGTACTCATACTGGCCGCTCCAGGAGATGGTGTAGCCCGGTGGCAGCGCAACGTTTTCCTCCACCGCCCTTCGCGCGTTCTCCACATAGGTGCCCACGTCAATGCCGCGGATGTCCACGTAAATCCAGGCATTGGGCCGCGAGTTTTCGCTCTTGATCACCGGCGGCCCGACCACGTACTTCAAGGTTGTCAGCTGCCCCAGGGGGATCTGCTGGCCGGTCGGCGTGGGCACCAGCACGGCGCGCAGTGCCGGCAGATCGTCGCGTAGTTCGCGGCTGTACCGCAAATTCACCGGGTAGCGCTCCAGACCCTCCACGGTAGTGGTAATATTCATGCCGCCGATGGCCGTCTGGATCACATCCTGCACATCGCCGACCGTCAGCCCATAGCGGGCAATGGCGTTGCGGTTCACCTCAAAGTCCAGGTAATTGCCGCCCATCACCCGCTCGGCGTAGGCGCTCAAGGTGCCGGGCACATTGCGGACCACGCTTTCCACCTGCTTGCCAAGCTCCTCGAGAACCCTCAGGTCGGGACCCCCAAGTTTGATGCCGACGGGAGTCCGGATGCCGGTGGAAAGCATGTCAATGCGAGTCTTGATTGGCATCGTCCAGATGTTGGTCAAACCTGGAATCTGGGTGGCGGCGTCCATCTCATCCGTGAGTTTTTCCACGGTCATGCCGTTTCGCCACTCGCTCTCCGGCTTGAGCATGATGGTCGTTTCGATCATAGACAGAGGCGCCGGGTCGGTGGCTGTTTCGGCCCGGCCGATTTTTCCGAAAACATGATGCACTTCCGGGAACGTTTTGAGAATCTTGTCGGTCTGCTGCAGCATTTCCCGGGCCTTGGTGACGGAGATTCCAGGCAAGGTGATCGGCATGTAGAGCAGATCCCCTTCCCAAAGAGGTGGCATGAATTCAGAACCCAATTGGCTGTAGGGCACAACCGTGACGGCAACCGTAATCAGGGCCAGAAGGAGAACCGGCCATTTAAATCGCAGAACGAATTCCAGCACCGGGTGGTACAGCCAGATCAACGCCCGGTTGAGAGGGTTCTTGTGCTCGGGAAGAATCCTGCCCCGGACCAGGTAGCCCATCAAGACGGGCGCCAGCGTGATGGAGAGCAGGGCCGCCGCGGCCATCGAATAGGTTTTGGTGAAGGCCAGCGGCTTGAACAGCCGTCCCTCCTGCGCCTCCAGGGTGAAGACGGGCATGAAGGAGACCGTAATCACCAGCAGCGAGTAAAACAAGGCCGGGCCGACCTCAGTGGAGGCGTCAGCAATGATCCGCCAGTGGGGCTTTTCGCCGCCATCTCGTTCGATGTGTTTTTGGGCATTCTCGACCATGATGATGCTGGCGTCCACCATGGCGCCGATAGCGATGGCGATCCCCCCCAGCGACATGATGTTGGCGTTGATGCCCTGCTGGTGCATGATGATGAACGAGATCAGGACGGCTACCGGCAGCGTAATGATGGCCACCAGCGCGCTACGGAAGTGCAGCAGGAACAGGACGCAGACCAGCGCGACCACCGCGCTCTCCTCCAGCAGCTTTTCCCTCAAGGTGTCCACGGCGCGCTCGATCAACTCCGAGCGGTCGTAGGCCACTTCGATCTCGACCCCCTCAGGCAACCCTCTCTTCAAATCGGCCAGCTTGGCCCGAACGTCTTGGATGACCTTGTAGGCATTGCTGCCATGGCGGACCACGACAATGCCTCCGACGACTTCTCCTTCGCCGTTCCATTCCGCGATCCCTCGCCGGATGTCCGGGCCGTACTGGACGACAGCCAGGTCCCGCAGCAGAATCGGAGTGCCGTTGTGGTTCACGCCAACGGCGATGCTCCTGACATCTTCCAGCGAACGGATGTATCCCAGCCCGCGGATCATGAACTCCTTTTCTGCTGCTTCCAGCAGGCGTCCGCCGACATTGCTGTTGCTTCGCTGAACCGCCGTGCGGATTTTTGAAATGGGGATGTCGTAGGCCCGCAGCTTGTTGGGATCCAGCCTGATCTGGTATTGCCGGACGAAGCCTCCCACGCTGGCCACCTCCGAGACGCCAGGCACGCTGGTCAGCTCATATTTCAGGTACCAATCCTGGATCGAGCGAAGCTGGCTCAGGTCGTGGCGGTCGGACTTCAGGGCATACATGAAGGCCCAACCCACGCCGGTGGCGTCTGGGCCCAGCGTCGGCGTCACGCCGCGAGGCAGGCGGCCGGAAACATAATTCAAGTACTCGAGGACGCGACTGCGCGCCCAGTACATGTCGGTTCCGTCCTCAAAAATGATGTAAACGAAGGAGAAGCCAAAGAAGGAGTAGCCCCGCACCACTTTGGCATGGGGGACCGCCAGCATCTGGGTGGTCAGCGGGTAGGTGACTTGGTCCTCCACGATCCGGGGCGCTTGGCCCGGATACTCCGTGTAAATGATGACCTGAACGTCGGAGAGGTCTGGAATGGCGTCCAGAGGTGTTTGCTGAAGCGAGTAGATTCCGGCCCCAGTCAAGGCGGCGGTCGCCAGCAGGACCAGGAACTTGTTGGCAATGGACCACTCGATGACTTTCGCAAACATACTTCACCTAGTGCTGACGCGTCTGAGCCGGCGCGGGTGCGGCCTGCCCCTGGCCTTCACCCTCGCCGGCAGCTAGCATCTTGCTGATCGCCTCTTTCAGGTTGCTTTCCGAGTCAATCAGGAATTGCGAGGAAGTCACTACCACTTCCCCCGGCTGCACGCCGCGACGCACTTCCCAGTAGCCTCCGCCTTCGGCTCCGAGCTCGACGTTTCGCGGCTCAAAAAGTCCCTTGCGTTTTTGCACAATCACCACGCTCCGTTCGCCACTATGAATGACCGCCTCGGCGGGAATCCTCACCGTTCCCGAGACCGTAGGAACCTGGATTTCCACGTTGGCGTACATTTCCGGCCGCAGCTTCCAGCCGGGGTTGGGAATCTCTACGTAGGCCTTTAACGTGCGCGTCCGCTGCTCAACCTCTGGGTTGATGTAAGTAATCTTTCCTCTCCATTCGCGTCCCGGAAAGGCGTCCACCCTAATCCGGGCCCTTCTTCCCAGTTGGAGGTGTTGAATCTGATATTCGAAGACTTCAATCGCAGCCCACACCGTAGAAAGGTCAGCAATCTTATAAATGCTCATACCTGGGGCCACCTTCATGCCCTCCAGTGAATCGCTCATTTTCGCCACCACAACCCCGCTTACCGGAGAGGCAATGTTCAACCTGCGGGTGATCTTTCCGGTTCGGCTGAGTGCCACGATCTGGTCGTCGGTGATGTCCCAGTACCGGAGCCGCTGGCGGGCCGCTTCCACCAGGGCGCGCGCTCGTTCCACCGCGTCGGGATAAGCACCGGAGGAAAGTTTCTCCAGATATTCCAGAGCGGACAGGTATTCCTGCTGGGTCGTCACCAGCTGGGGGCTGTAGACTTCAAACAACACCTCTCCCCGCCGCACGCTTTCTCCGACATAGTTCACTCGCGCCTTCTCAATCCAACCTTCGAACTTAGTGTTCACCGACACCAGACTCTTCTCGTTGTAGGCCAGAATGCCGACGGTACGGATTTCAACGGGAATGGAGCCCTTGTCGGCTACAGCAGTGCGGACGCCAAAGTTCTGCAAGAAATTGGGATCGACGCGGATCCCGGTTTCTGCTGCTTCTTCGTCTTCGTACACCGGGACCAGGTCCATGCCCATGGGGGATTTTCCGGGTTTGTCGGAAATGTAGTTGGGGTCCATGGGTGCCCGCCAATACTTGATCTTGCGTTCTTTTTTCTCCGGGGTCGTGGCGTCGAAGTCCAGCGCAGGGCTTCTGACCGGGACCAGCTTCATTTCGCAGATGGGGCAGTTGCCGGGATGATCCTGGACGACCTGGGGGTGCATGCCACAGGTCCACAGTTGCTTGGTTTGCTGTGTTTCGGTCTCGGCTGGACGGCGCAGGCGGGTTACTAGCTGGTCGGCCCACTGCCAGCGGCCTGGATTCCAAAGCAGGATGGCTGGCAGAGCCACCCCTAGCAGAAACGCCAGCGAGACCAGGAGAAACAATCTGCCTTTAGATTTCACGGCGTGGCCTCCGGAAACGGCGCTCCGATGGCGCGCTCCATTTCGGCGAGTACCTTGGTGTAATCGCTGTTTAGCCGCGCCAGACCCAGGCGCACCTCCAGCAACACGCGCTCACTATCGAGCAGATCCAGAACGCCCAGCGTGCCGGTCGAGTAGGCCGATTCGGTGGAGCGAAGAGCCTGCTGGGCCTGGGGCAACAACGTTCGTTCAAAAAGCCGGATTTGCGCTTCCATCGTCTGGATGCGAAAGCCCACGGCACGGATACCAGATTCCATCCCGTTGACGATATTGCGATACCCCTCGCGGGATGCGATCTTGTCTTCGGTGGCTTCCAGTACTGCCGCATCATACTTGCGACGACGGATGGGGATGTTGAGGCCTACGGTGAAACTGTAAACATTCTTGCCGTTCTGGACCGGCGGATTGAGCCGGCCGGGAAGATCGGCTCGCGGCTCGACATGAACGAGGCTGGCGCCCAGCGTGAGGTCGGGCCAATAGTTTTTGCGCGCCAAGTCAATGCGCTTCTCATCCCTTTCGATCTGTAACAGGGCCGCCTGCACTTCTGGCCGGCGGCGGCGTCCAATCTCGTAAAGTTTGTCGAACTCAACGGCGGCCTTGGGCCGGGGTCCGGAAGTCACGTGGCCAATCGGGTTCCTTGCGGCGCGGTCGAGCAGGGTGTTGAGGATCGCTTCGGCATCAACGCGCTGACTCCGTAAAGTCTCCAGGCGGTTGTGATCCCGAGTGATTTCCGCCTGTAGCTTGACGACTGCCTGTTGTAAGCCCACCCCTTGGGCATACCGCGCTCGAGCCAATGTTTCATAATGCTGCAACAGAGACAGGTCCTGTTCCGTGATCGCCATGGCCTGATCGAGGTAAGCTAGGTCGTAGTAGGCAAGCTTGACCTGCCGGACCACCTCCGCCTTTCGGACCTCATGCTGCTCCCGTAAGACGGCAGCCTCTTTGGCGGCTATCTTCTCCTTGTCACTGAGCTTCCCAAACCAGGGGAACTTCTGTGACAGGGTCACCATGGTTGTCTGCGGTCCCACGCGGGTTTCTGGGCTCCGCAGATACTGCCCAAAGCCGAGCATGGGATCAGGAAGAGAGCGCACCTGCGGTAGTCGCTGCAACGCGGCGCGGTACCGCGCGAATGATTGCCGGATCGCTGGGCTCCGCTCCAAGGCTTGCTCGAGGTAGAGTGCTAGTTGCGGATCATTGTTTGTGGTAAATGAGCGGGGAAGTTGCGAGGTTTCCTGAGAGGGATGAACCTTAGCAGCTGCATACTTTACCCGTGGCGCCCCAGGCTCGCGATTCCTGAGCAGCGTCACCAATGAGTCCACGGGCACCCGAGGTTTCGGCACCTCTCGTACAGTGGGGCCTTGCGCACCCGACACCAATGGCAGCACCACGACCAACAGAATCAGAGTTACTTTCATAAAGCCCTCGTCTTGATGGGTCAGTGTGGGCGGACCGTGGCGACACACCGCGGACCGCAATTACTACGGCAATACACACTACGAGGGCTAGATTCGCAGGGGAGTCTGGAAGGAGGCAGCGCGGATAAGAAAGGGCACAGCAGCGGGCAAAGCTTCCCGCAGCACCAACCTAGCATCGGCAGCCGAGCCGGCCGGTGCGGGCGCGACCAGTTCGGGCGCAGTGGCCAACCGTGCGGGAACCGCTGTTTCCGGCAGGGCACTTAGGCTGCAGCAAGAGCTGGTGGCACGCACCATCAGCTCACACTGGTCCTGGGGACAGGGACACAGCATCAGATGGGGTGTCCCCACCGGTAACCCCACCAACAATAGCAGGACACTGATGGCTGCAAACTTTGCCACGGCGTCCCCTTCGGCGGAAAGTTTCGATTTCAACCTTCTCTCCACGTAATATTCTACGCCAGCCACTCTGTCGGTTCAAGCTCAGATCACCACGGCTTCTCGTGGGTGGCATCGTGTCCCGCTTTGGCCGTCTCTTGCCCCCCACCTGCGTGGCTGCCAACACTTTCTCAGGCTCGTGTAATTCTCTGAAACGGCAAGAGTTGGCTCAGGCCTGGCAAATAGGTCTCCACTACTCGGCTAGCGTTTACCGATACTGCCGCGCAGCCCACTTTGATGTATAACGCACTAACCGGCCAAGGAGCTTGATCTCGCAGAAGTACGGCTGGCAGGTTCGGATCGTGGACTGGATTGTCCAGCTGCAGAGTAATTGATTGATCCTAAAGTAGATAAAATGGTGGAGGCGGCGGGAGTCGAACCCGCGTCCGGAAAAGCCCACCGCCAGAAGCCTACATGCTTAGTCGCTTCCGCTGGTTTCGCCAGCCCAGATTAGAACCGACAAGAATCTGAGCCGGCTAGTCCGATAGAATTCGCCGGCCACCCACGGACCGAGGGCAGCCAGCTAGCCCACTAGAGTCGTCGCCACCTAGCGGCCTGCGGGCCGGCCACCAAGTAACGCGCCACCTTTAATTAGGCAGCGTAAGCCAATTGGTTATTGGCAGTTGTTCGTTCCCAAGCGATTCCGGGTGCCTGGACCCCGGCATGCCTTCTAGCAGCAGTTCAATCCCGTCGAATCCGTGACGCCCCCACGGGATCCCTCTAATTATAGCACGGCGCCGCTGGGCAGTAGGCGGTAAGGAGTAGGCAGTGGGCAAGGTTGCACTCGGCGGTAGTGAGTCAGTTTCCGGAAAGAGCGTTTCTCGGCCGAGTGGGCTGCGTGGCAGCATCGGTAAACGCTAACCGACTCCTGAGGAACTAACCCCGTTCCTCCTGGTGCTGTCTGGCCTCTGTCAGTCGGAAGCTAGTGGGAACCTATCCACTGAATCTGAGGCAAGCGTCTTCTGCTCAGAGACTTGGACCCGGAACAGACCATTGCACGACGATGGTGACGGTGTTGGAAGTTGCTCCGCCGATGGCGAGCATTTATCAATGTTTCAGTTGGGCGAATAGTTGGCTTCCCGGAAACTGACCCACTACTCACTCGGCTGGCAAGTTGACAGCGATTCGGCGCAACCTCATAATGGCGGGGAGACTATGGCCGAATCTGTCGATCTGGAAAAAGCACTCAGCGCCGCGCTGGGAAACGTTGTCAGCAAACGGATAGCCGGCCTGCAACAGGAGCTGTTGAGCGAGCTGGTCAATTCCCTGGGAGGAGCCGTTGGCGGGGAGACGGCCACCAGCGGAGCCCTCAATGCCGCATTTCAGCGCATCTCGGGTGCCCATTCGCAAACCGAAATGTTGCAGAGCCTGCTCGAGAGCACCACTCCGTTTTCCAACCGAGCCGCGCTACTGGTGGTCAAGGGAGAGCGTCTGACTGGCTGGCGCAGTCGCGGCTTTGAGGGAGCCTCAAGTGACGGTCTCCGGGAGATTGACCTCCCGGCGGAGGGCGAAACAGGCTGGAAACTGGTAGTCACCGACCAGGCGGCCACGCCGGACACGATTGAAGAAATACCGGCGAGTTTGGCGCGGGCCTTCTTTGACCTGCTGGGCACTCCCAACGACAATCGGGCTTACCTGCTGCCCGTGCACGTCAAGCGTCGTCCGGTGGCCGCGCTCTACGCCGATTCGGGCAGTGTCAGCCGGTCGCTGGATTTAATGGCTTTGGATTTGCTGGCCCGGATGACCGGAATGTGTCTGGAACTTTCCGTCGGCCGCGCGCGACCGGCAGCGGCCGCCGCCGTCGGTGCTCCCGCAGCCGAGGCGACACCAGCGGTGCAAGAGCAGGTCGAGGCCGAGCCCGTGGTCGCCCCACCCCCGGAGCCTGCGCCTCCGCCCGCTGCCCCGGCTGCTGGCCGGGTTGGTCCCGACTATGACAGCATTCCCAAGGACGACCACCCGATCCATAAGAAAGCGTTTCGGTTCGCCAAGCTGCTGGTGGATGACTTGGTTCTTTATAATAAGGATAAGATCGAGCAGGCGCGGTCGCAGCGCGATATCTACGGCGTCGTCCGCGACGAAATAGACAAGAGCCGGGCCGCCTACGAGGAGAAGTACGCCAAAACGTCCGCCGGCAAGGTGGACTACTTCCACCAGGAACTGCTGCGGCGCATCGCTGGCGAAGACCCCGGCGTGCTGGGGTCTGAGTATCCCGGCCCTCTGGTCTGAGGGGCGGTGCAGTTCCACGAGCCTGCATGAGCTGGTTTCAGAAGTCCTTTTCGCTGCTGGTCGGTTGCTTCCTCCTGTTGCTGGTAGGCCTCGGGCCAGTGCTGGAGCCGCTGCCGGCAGACGCGGCTCCCCGCGCGCGGCGCAAGGGTTCAGCGCGCCGCACGGAGAAAAAGGTCCGGGCGCGCCCTCAGTCCACGCTCGCCGGCACCGGCCTCCAACCGCACACCAACCCGCTGCTCGCCGACCCGGTGATGAGCCGGCTTCGGACCGCCAGCCAGAGTTTTCTGGATTCGCCTACCACGAGCAGCCGGCACGCGTTGCTGCGCTTTGCTTCCAAGCACGCCAACCACCAGGCTGGCGCGCTGGCCTACTTGGTTCTTGGCTACCGCGCCATTGAGGAAGGCGAACTTGATGACGCCGTGCTCGTCCTGCGCGCCGGCAGCAACCTTGCTTCACCGGTCCGAGACTACCTGGAGTACTACCTGGGGCGCGCTCTCCAAAGGCAGGAACGGTACCAGGAAGCCCTCCAGATGTGGAGCGGCTTCGAGCAGCGACACCCGAAGAGCCCGCTGCGGGGGCGGGCGACGTTGGCGCAAGCCGAAAGCCTGCTCGCGGTCGGCGAGCCTGCCGCTGCGGTCCAATTCCTGAAGGCGTCGGGGTCAGCGCTGAAGCGGCCGCAGACCGACCTGCTGCTGGGCCGGGCGTATGTCGCTGCTGGCCACAAGCGCGCCGCCATCGAGGCGTACCGCCAGGCTTACTACCTCTACCCAGCTTCGCAGGAGGCCAAACAGGCCGAGCAGGAAATTCAACGGCTGAGGCGGCGAGTCAAGGGAAGGGTTCCTGCAGCTCGGGCGGTCCTGCACAAGCAACGGGCGGAGCGGCTGTTTGAGGCACGCCAGTTCCGCGCTGCGCAACAAGCTTACAAGCAGCTGGCCGCCGTGGTCTCAGACGCCGAACGCGAGGACGCGCTGGTCCGGGCTGCCGCCGCCGCCTACCGCGGCAGGCGGAGGGGGACGGCTTGCGCCTCGCTTGGTCGGCTGCGGCCGACCAGCGCGGCTGCCGCTGCGGAACGCCTCTACTTCCTGGGCGAGTGCCACCGGCGGCGGGGGCGGGAGACAGCTTTCCGCCATACGGTGAGCCGCCTGGGCCGGAAGTTCCCCGATTCTTCGTGGCACGAGAAGGCGCTGTTTTCCGCGGGAAACTACTATTTCCTGAAGCGCGATGAAGCCCGCTACGAAACATACTACAGCACACTCTACAAGAAGTTTCCGTCCAGCAAGGATGCGCAGCGGGCACACTGGCACGTGGCCTGGAGGCACTACCGGTCGGGACGTTCTGAGTCGGCGCGGCGGCTGCTGGAGCAACAGGTGCTGCGTTACCCGCGTAGCGCACAGGTGGCGGGCGCGCTCTACTGGCTTGGACGTCTTGCCGAGAAGCGCGAGCCCGCCGTCGCCCTGGCGTACTTCCGTAAAACCAGCGAGCACTTCCCCCAGTATTTTTACGGCACGATGGCGAGGCAGAAGCTGGCCGGTCTAATTGGCGAAGGCGCCGCGGCCGGCCGCGGCGGCGACTTGGTCGTGCCGGTGGCCGCAGCGCCCAGCACCGCACAGCCCAGAAACGTTGCCGCTGTGCTGGCTGCGGTGCCCACGTACCGGCCAGACCCCATTGAAGTAACGCGCCCGGCGGAATTCCTGGCGCGCCGGCTTCGAGCGCAGGCGTTGGAGGCCGCTTGGCTGCTCGACCTGGCAGCCCTGGAGTTACGGTCCGCCGCGAACGATCACCCCGAGTTCCGGCACCTGCTGTTGGACCTGGCCCGCCTCGAACACAACCAAGGCAAGTTCTTGGGCGCCATCCGCCGTTTCCGCAAGGTATTCCCCAACTACTTGGCCTATCCTCCCGAGGAACTAGATCAGAAACATTGGGAACTCGTGTTTCCGCTGCCCTGGTGGTCGTTGGTCGAGGCGGAGGCCGAGCGGCGGGGCCTGGACCCGTACCTGCTGGCGGCCCTCATCCGGCAAGAGTCCGCCTTCCAGCCGCAGGCCGTCTCGCGCGCCGGCGCGCGCGGCCTGATGCAGCTGTTGCCCTCCACCGCCCGACTCGTGGCCCGAAAAATGGGCAGGCCGCGGCCGAGCCGAACGCAGTTGTTCGATCCACAGACCAACGTCGAGCTGGGCACGCAGTACCTCTTCGACGTACTCCAGCGCTTCGACGGGCGCCTGGAAGCGGCCCTGGCCAGCTACAATGCCGGCCCCGGCCGGGTGGACAGGTGGCTGGCGCGAGGCAGCTACCGCGATCCAGCCGAGTTCATCGAAAGCATCCCCTTTACCGAAACCCGCAACTACGTCCAGGCCGTCCTACGCAACGTCGCCATCTACCGCCGCCTCTACGCTGACGGGCAATAGCCGGAGGGCAGTAGATCCCTGCACGCATCCGGAGCGGCAGGTTTTCGGCTGCCACAGGACGCTCGCTCTGGCGTGCTATATAATGACTTCAACGAGTCGGGCGTTGCGGCTGGCGAGGACTTCCGGACCAATGCGGTATGGGAGGTTGTGGATGACAAAAGTTCTGGCACTGCTCGTTGCTGCTTCTCTGGTGTCTTTACCCGCGCAAGCCGGGAAGAAGGAACAGGACCGGCTGAGGAAGTGCGGCGACGTCCTGAAAGAAATCCTGGACGCCCCTGACAACGTCCCGCAAGGGTTGCTCGACAAGGCCGAGTGTGTGCTCATCCTGCCTTCGGTCAAGAAATTTGCCATCGGTCTTGGTGGCAGCTACGGCCGGGGTGCGATGTCGTGCCGCAGCGGTAAGAACTTCACTGGCCGCTGGAGCCCGCCGGCTATGATTCAGCTGAAAGGTGGCAACATCGGGTTTCAACTGGGCGGACAGGCCACGGATTTCCTGCTGCTGGTGATGAACACCAAGGGAGCGGATTCCATCCTGAGAAGCAAGGTGAAGCTGGGCGTGGACGCTGCCGCCGCGGCAGGCCCCAAGGGCCGCACAGCTACTGCCGCCACCGATGCCCTCATGCGCGCCGAAGTCCTCAGCTACTCCCGCGCGCGCGGGCTCTTTGCCGGGGTTTCCTTGGAAGGGTCGACCCTGCGGCAGGACAACAAGGCCAACAAGAGGGTTTACGGTCGCAAGATCACGGCGCGGGAGATTGTCCGCCAGGGAGCCGCAGGCGTGCCGGCCGCTGGGCGGCTTATGGTCTCGACCCTCAATCGGGTCTCGCCCAGGAATCTCTCCGATCAGTAATAGTGGCTGCCGTAGTACGCTGAGGCTGTCCTCCGCAATATCGCCATCTACCGCCGGCGCTATGCCGGCGGTAGATAACTTCAGCGGCGGCAGGGGATGGCCACCCGAATCAGTAATGGCGGTGTGTTGCGGTGATCTCCCACAAGGCGAGCCAGTTCACCGAGTCGGTCATCCGCGAGATGACGCGGTTGGCGATGCGCTACGGAGCGGTGAACCTGGCCCAGGGGTTCCCCGACTTTCCCGCCCCACCTGAGATCAAGGAAGCGGCCAAGCGCGCCATCGACGCCGACATCAATCAGTACGCCATCACCTGGGGGGCGCGCTCGATGCGCGAGGCGGTGGCGGGAAAGGCGCGGCGCTTACTTGGCTTGGATGGGGACCTGAAGGTGGACCCCGAGACTGAGGTCACCATCACCTGCGGTTGCACGGAGGCGATGATCGCCACGATGTTGGCGGTGGTGGATCCAGGCGAGGAGGTGGTGATCTTTGAGCCCTTCTACGAGAACTACGGGCCCGACGCCATCTTATCGGGCGCCGTACCTCGCTTTGTGAAGCTGCGCCCGCCCGACTGGACCTTCGACGAGCGCGAGCTGCGCGCCGCCTTCAGCAACCGCACCCGCGCCATCATCCTGAACACCCCTAACAACCCCACCGGCAAGGTCTTCTCCAGGGAAGAGCTGGAGGTGATTGCGCGCTTGTGCTGCGAGTGGAATGTGGTGGCCCTCACGGACGAGATCTACGAGCACATCGTCTACGACCCCCGCCCCCACGTCTCCATGGCCACCCTGGACGGGATGCGTGAGCGTACGGTCATCATCAGCGGCATCGGCAAGACTTACGCCGTCACCGGCTGGCGGGTGGGCTGGGCGATTGCCGCCCCGGCGCTGACTGCCGGCATCCGCAAGGTGCACGACTTCCTCACGGTGGGCGCCGCCGCGCCGTTGCAGGAGGCGGGCGCGGTGGCCTGCTCCTTGCCCGACCAGTACTACCAGCGCTTGGCCGCAGACTACCGTGCTCGCCGCGACGTCCTGCTGCCGCATCTGGAAGCCGCCGGCTTCCAGTGTTACCCGCCCGAGGGCGCCTACTACGTCATGACTGACATCGGGCGCTTCGGCTTTGCGAGCGATGTGGAGTTTGCCGACTACCTGGTGCGGGAAATCGGCATCGCCGTGGTGCCGGGCTCCAGCTTCTATCACGACCCCGCCGACGGCCGCCGGCAGGTGCGGTTCGCCTTCTGCAAGCGCCATGAGACGCTGGAGGAAGCCGGCCGCCGCCTGCAGCGCCTGCGTCCCCAAGGCGCTGCTGTCTAAAACGGATCAAGCCAACCCCACTGTCATTCCGAGCGAAGCGAGGAATCTGCTTTCTGCTTGATAGCGCCGCCGGGGCGGCGGCGTTACTTCGGGCCAAACAAGCAACAAAGCAGGCGTCCCGGTGCTAGCAGCACTTGGATCCCGGAAGCGATGAGCCTGCCACCAGGCGGCGGTAGCTCTCCGGGTCGTCAATGTCGGCCAGGATTCCGGCGTGATTGACTGGGAGCTCGCGCGCGGCGTGGCGCCGGACCACTGCGCGCGCCCCTTCCCCCAGCGGTGCGGCTAGCAGTTCGGCAAACAGCCGAAGTGAGAAGATGACTGGATGGCCGCGGCGGCCTTCAAAGGTCGGCACCAGCACTTCGGGTTGTTCGGCGGCGAAGGTCTTGAGCAACGCCGCCACCACCTCGGGCTCCACGGCGGGATGGTCCACCGGAACGACCAGCAGCCCGGAGACTGGGCTACCTTCTAGCGCCCGGATGGCGGTCTGCAGCGAGGAGAGCTGGCCCAGCCGATAGTCCTGGTTGAGCAAGACACGCACCTGTGGCGGCAGATGCACGGCCGCGCGGATGCGGTCTGCATCATGGCCCAGCACCACCAGCAGCGGCTCCACCCGGCCCTGCAGCAGGTTCACGAGGTGTTCCAGAAACGTTGTGCCGCGATAGGCAAGCAGCGCCTTGGGGGAGCCCATGCGCGAGGATTCCCCTGCGGAAAGGATCACGCCGGCGGGTGGCCGCTGCGGTTCGGTGGGGGCTGAACCTGGCTGGGGGACCATGACAGGGCGGTCCGGCTAACTGGCGGCAAAGATGGACTTGGTGACCGGCTGGGAGATCTGAGCGCCCCTGCGCACGGCGATCATCTCAGCGACCACGCTGACGGCGATCTCCTCGGGAGAAATGGCGCCGATTTCCAAGCCCATGGGCGAGTGGAGACGCTCGAGTTGCTGGCGTGGCAGGCCTTCCTCCTCCAACGTCTTCAGCACCTCAATGGCCTTGCGCTTGCTGCCGATCATGCCAATGTAGCGCGCCGGCGTGCCCACTGCCCAGCGCAACACACGCATGTCGTCCTTGTGCCCGCGGGTGACGATGACCAGGTGCGAGGAGTCGTTGACAGGCAGCTTGGGGAAGACCTCCTCAAACTCCGCGGCATAGATTTCGTCAGCCTCGGGGAAACGCTCGCGGTTCGCGAACTGCTCGCGGTTGTCCACCACCACGGTGCAGAAGCCGGCCAGCGAGGCTATCTTGGAGAGGCTCAGCGAAACGTGGCCGGCGCCGAAGATGTAGGCCGTCTGGACCGGCAGGATGGCCTCGATGAAGACGTCCAGCTGGCCGCCGCAGATCAGGCCGTTGTCGTAGAGGGCCTCGCCTGCCAGGTTGAACGACATTTTGCGCGGCTTCTCGGTTTCGATCACCTCGCGCGCCGCGTTCCAGACCTCAGCTTCCACGCAGCCGCCGCCGACCGTGCCCAGCATGCTGCCGTCCTCGCGCACCAGCAGCTTGGCGCTCTCGTGGCTGGGGATGGAGCCGCGCACGGCGACGATCGTGGCCAGGGCAGCCTTCTGCCCGGCTCGCCGCAGCCGTACCAGTTCTTCCAATAGGTCCATCGGGAATTATGTTAGCACGGTTGGGTGGCACCTGAGGTACTCTCCCACGGAAGTGTCGAGTGGAGATTGGCCGAACCGCCCAAAACCTAAGTCAAAGAGTCCAACGTTTGCGCAAGAGAAATGCGATAGTTCATTTCAGGGAAACGCCTGATAGGACCCGTCCGGTATGGCGCTACGAGTCTTGGTTGTAGATGACGATGCACCTGTGCTGAATCTCATATGCGAGGTTCTCACCTCGATGGAAGTGGAGACCCGGCCTGTCAGCGACAGCCAGGAGGCGTCCATCTTGATCCAAAAGGAAAAGTATGATGGCATCTTTCTCGAGTTGTTGATGCCCGAAGTAGATGGCTTAACGCTGACTCGTCAGATCCGCCAGTCTTCCTGGAATCGATTCACCCCCGTGGTGGTCCTCACCAGAGCGACAGAGCAACATACGATGAAACTGGCGTTTGATGCTGGGGCGACCTTCTTTTTCGCCAAGCCTGTCGATAAGCAAAAGCTGACCCACTTGTTCAACTCCGTGCACGGGGCCATGCTGGAAGAGCGCCGACGTGTGCAGCGCGCGGTCTTGAAGACTGAAGTGGAGTGTCTATTGGGCACGCGCAAGATCACCGGCAGAACCCTTAACATCAGCCAGGATGGGGTTCTTCTCCAAGCCGAGGGTGCGCCGCCTCCCGGCAGCGAGATGCGGGTGTTCTTCCACTTGCCCAAGCGTGCGGACCCGATTAGTACATCGGGGGTTGTGATCCGATTGGGAAGCGAACACCATGTTAGTGTCCGCTTCACTCACATGAGCATGGAAGACCGCCATCGTATCGGAGCCTTCGTCCTGAGACAGTCTGGCAAGGCTTGAATTGTCCCTGGATTTCTTAGGACGCCCTGGACGCTATCACCCGTGGGCACGCTATGGCAGGGTGAAGCTCTGTTGGAGGAAACGATGAAGGCAGTACGATTTCACGAGCATGGCGGGGCGGAGGTGTTGCGCTACGAAGAGGTGCCGGAGCCGGTCGTGCCGCCCGGCGAGGTGCTGGTGCGCGTCCGCGCCTGCGCCATGAACCACCTGGACCTGTGGCTGCGCGCCGGCATCCCCGGCCGCCCGATGTCGCTGCCGCGCATCGTGGGCAGCGACATCGCCGGGGAGGTGGTTCGGGTGGGCGAGCGGGTCAGCAAGGTGGCTGCCGGCGCGCGCGTCCTGATTGCCCCGGGCCACAGTTGCGGCCTGTGCCGGGCCTGCCTCGAGGGCCGCGACAACCTCTGCCGCCGGTACTCGATCTTCGGCATCGTGCGCGACGGCGGCTACGCCGAGTTGGTCGCGGTCCCGGAGGTGAACGCGATCCCGATCCCCGACGACTTCTCGTTTGACGAGGCCGCCGCCGTGCCCCTGGTGTTCCTCACTGCGTGGCATATGCTGGTGGACCGCGCGCGGCTCCGCGCCGGCGAGCAGGTGGTGGTGCTGGGCGCGGGAAGCGGGGTGGGCAGCGCTGCGGTGCAGATCGCCAAGCTGTTCCAGGCCCGCGTGCTGGCTACTGTGGGCAGCGAGGCGAAGCTGGCCAAAGCCCGCGAACTGGGCGCCGACGAGGTGATCAATCACACCACTGAGGATTTCTACCAGGAAGTAAAACGGCTGACCCAGCGGCGAGGGGTGGACGTGGTCTTCGAGCACGTGGGGGCTGCGACCTGGGAGAAGAGCCTGATGTGCCTGGCGCCCGGCGGCCGCCTGGTCACCTGCGGCGCCACCACCGGCGCCGACGTGCGCGTCGATGTGCGCTACCTGTTTGGGCGCCAACTCTCCATCCTGGGCTCCTACATGGGCAGCAAGGCGGAGTTGCTGGCACTTTTGCCGTTCCTGTTCCGGCGACAGCTCACCCCGGTGATTGACTGCAGCTTTCCTTTAGGTGAAGCGCAGGCCGCTCACCGGCGCATGGAGGAGCGCGAGTTGTTCGGTAAGATTGTGCTGCACCCCTAAGCGGTTTCCGGATAAAATCAGACCATGGCTAGACTGCAAGCCGGGGGCACGCTGCAAGCCGCGGACACACTGCAAGTCGGCGATCAGGGATGGGAGGGTGTCCTCACCACCACCTTAGATAAGGTGGTGAACTGGGGGCGGAAGTCTTCGATCTGGCCGCTGACCTTCGGCCTGGCCTGCTGCGCCATCGAGATGATGTCGATGAGCGCCGCCCGTTTTGACATCGCCCGCTTCGGCGCCGAGGTGTTCCGCGCCTCGCCCCGCCAGGCCGACCTGATGATTATCGCCGGCCGCGTCTCGCAAAAGATGGCGCCCGTCATCCGCCAGCTCTACGAGCAGATGCCCGAGCCCAAATGGGTGATCTCGATGGGCGCCTGCGCCACTTCCGGCGGCGTGTTCAACAACTACGCTCTGGTGCAGGGCGTCAACCAAGTCATCCCGGTCGACGTCTACGTGCCCGGCTGCCCGCCCCGGCCCGAGCAGTTGATCTATGCCATCACGCTGCTGCAAAAAAAGATTGAGGCCGAGCGCGGCTCCTTTAAAAAAGCTCTCAACCTCGCTTGAAACGGGGCCTGAAACGGCACGGAACTGAACGGTGAATCCTCCCGAGACTGACACCGCCGGGGCGATTGCTATCCCTCCTGTCATTTACGCAGTCTTCATGGCGATCGGGGTTACGCTCGATCTCCTGTTTCCCATCCCGTTGTTGCCAGCCAGTGTTCAGTACGGGGTCGGGCTTGCGCTAGTTGCCGGCAGCGGCTGCATAATGCCTTTTGTCCTTCGCCGATTCCGCAAGGCGGAGACGAGTTTTGATTTGCGCAAGGCGACTACCGCGTTAATTACCGATGGTCCGTATCGCTTCTCCCGCAACCCTTCCTACGTCTCGTTGAGTCTTTTGTACGTTGGCATCGGTATTGCGGCCGACAGCGTCTGGGTCTTGGGGTTGTTCATCCCGACGCTGATGGTCACGCACTACGGCGTAATCCTGCGCGAGGAGCGCTACCTGGAGAACAAGTTCGGCGAGGAATACCTGCACTACAAGCGCCGCGTCCGCCGCTGGGTTTAGGACCGCTGGGTCTAGGAATTGTTGGGTGACTTAGACTCCGGGGAAGGGAAGCGGGGCGACTTCCGCCGTTGTGCCTTCCACCTCGACCTGCGATCCTGGCTCGGAGAATTCGTGGCGGAGGTAGGCCAGGGCGATGGATTTGTCCAGGGCGAAGGAATGGGCGGCGCTGGTGATGCGGCCAATTTCTCGGCTACTGTCGCGGCCGCCGGCCGCGATCTTCATCCCGGCGCGCAGGGCTGCCTCGGCCGGCGCCATCAGCCCCACTAGCTTGCGGTTGACGCGGCCGCGCGAGCGCACCCGCTCGACGATCTCCTGACCGACGTAGCAGCCCTTGGTGAAGCTGAGGGCGCGGAACTGCCCGGTTTCCTGGGGAATGATGCGCTCTTCGATGTCAGCGCCGTAGCGCGGGACACCGGCTTCAATGCGGGCCACTTCCAGCGCGGCCAGTCCCACCGGCCGTCCGCCTAGCGGCCCGGCTGCTCTCGTCAGCTTCTGCCAAAAATTCGGCAGGTGCTCGGTCGGAGCCACAATCCAAAACCCCTCCCCGGTTAGGACGGTGGTCAGGGCCGTTCGGACCAGCAGGAAGTCGGATTTCCCATCCGGACTCAGATGCGCCAGTGGCTCGGCCGGCAGCGTCTCCAAGCGTAGCGCCTCGACACCCAGCGCTGCAGACACCACTTGCAGAGCCGCGGGTCCCTCCACCGCCAGGGTTCCCAGATCCGCCGAGCGATCCTCCAGCTCCACCTCGTCCATGATGATGTAGCGCTCCAGAGTCGTTCGGAGCTTCTCGGTGACCAACGGTTCGCAGTCCAGCAGCAGACGCTCCGGCTGAACCAGCACGTTCAGGTCGGCCAGGATGTGCCCCTGGGCGTTCAGCAGAAAGCAGTAATTGCCCTGGCCGGGTTGGAGTTGTTCGACGTCGTTCGACATCATGCCTTGCAGGAAGCGCGCGCGGTCTTCTCCGGTGGCCACCAGCTTCCCACGAAAGGAGAGGTCAACGATGCCCGCAGCGCGCCGCAGCGCCTGGTATTCGGCTTCCACGCTGCCAAAGTTTTCAGGAATTTCCCAGCCGTGGTAAGCGCAGAACTGCGCGCCAGCCGCGTTGTGAACAGAATTGAGGACAGTGCGCATAGCAAGCCGAGTCATCAACCAACCCGCCTAGGAGTTGAATACACCGTTGGGGGTGAAACTGGCAAGCGCCATTCCAGCCTCCTTATAACGCCCGCCCCGCTATAATGCCCGGCCCGCTATAATAAAAGCCCGGGAGGATGCCATTCTAACCCTGAGGTCGTCTACAGCATGATCCACGAGATTCTGCCGGTGGGCTGGTTGCAGTGCAACTGCTCCATCTTTGGCGACCAGGAGGGCGGGGAAGCGATCGTCATTGATCCTGGCGACGAGATTGAGCGCATCCTGGCGGTGCTGCGCCGCCACCGCCTGAAGCTCACCCTGATCGCCATCACCCACGCCCACATTGACCACATCGGCGGGGCCAGGAAGCTGAAGCAAGCGACGGGCGCGCCCGTCTACCTGCATGAGGCCGACCTGTGGCTGGCCCGCGCTCTGCCACAGCAGGCGCAGATGATCGGACTGCCTGGACTGGGGGAGGCGGACGTGCAGGTGTTCGACGCGCCGGACGCGCTGCTGCGAGAAGGGGACCAGATCCGTGTCGGCACAGCCGCCGGCAGCGTCCTGCACAGCCCCGGTCACACGGAGGGCAGCGTCTGCCTGTACTTTCCCGACGCTGGCGGCAGCAAGAAGCTGTTTGCCGGCGACACTTTGTTTCAAGGGAGCATCGGACGAACGGATCTACCCGGCGGCGACTCCGACCAAATCTTGCGTTCGCTCCAAAACAAGCTGCTGGCGCTGGACGACGACACCGAGGTGGTGCCGGGTCACGGCCCGCTGACCACCATCGGCCGTGAGCGTGCCCAAAATCCCTTCCTGCAAGGCCTGTAGCCCCGCTGCTGTCGGCGGTCTGCGAATTGGTTGTGGTTCCGGCATTTCGCCTTAGTGGCGTTGGAAGTGCCGCAGGGGAAAAGAAAGGCTAGTACGCATGGATGAAATGAATGAAATGGATGGATCAGGCAACCTCGCCTGGCAGTTTTTGGACCGGCACCTGGAAGCCGGTCATGAAGAGCGGCCGGCGCTGCTCACTGGCGGCGCAACTCACGGCACAACTCACACTTATGGGGAGTTAACGGAACTGAGCAACCGCGCTGCTGGAGTATTTCGCGACCTGGGCGTAGGCCGCCGGGAGCACGTGTTGCTGGCTTTGCCCGACGGCCCGGAGCTGGTGGCGGCCTTGCTGGGGGCGTTGCGACTGGGCGCAGTCGCTGTGCCCGTGAACCCGCTTTCCCGAGCGGGCGAGCTACTCGCTCTTCTGCAGGATTGCGTGCCTCAGGTGCTAGTGGTGGACGAGGTTGCGCTGCGCGAACTGAAGCAGTGCCGCCAGCAGGTTCGGCCCGAAGGACTGCTGGTAGTGGGAGAGACCGCCCCCGCATGGTCATGGCGGCAGCGAATCGAGGACGTGGAACCCCACGCTGAGACTGCAGACGGGGCGCCCGACGACCCGGTGGCGCTCCTGTACGCTCCAGCTCCCGGCGGCGAATTCCAAAGTGTCTACTACCGCCAGGAGTATCTGCTTCGTTGCAGCCAGCAGGTCAACCTGCGTTTAGCAAATATCGGCGACCAGGATCGCGTCTACTCCACCTTCCCCATCTGGTCGGCCTGGGGCTTGGTCGCCAGCCTGGCCTATCCTCTTTCGGCAGCCGCAGCGACGGTGCTGGAGCCGCAGGAGCCCACGCCGGAGGCAGCACTGGACGCTATCGCGCGCTTTCGCCCTTCGCTTTTCTTCGCAGCCAGCCCCTTCTGCAGCACACTGCTCCAGACGCCCGGCGAATTCGACTTGACGTCCCTTCGCCATGCAATTGCGGTTGGGGAGAGCCTACCCGCCGAGGTGGCCCGCCATTTCCGTGAGCGCTTCGGGCTGGACCTGCTGCATGCCTCGCGCCTGGACGAGATGGCGCAGGTCGCGCCTCCCGGCATGTAGTAGCCGGCGTGTAGTAAAATGATTTGGGGAATCCGCCGTGGCAATGGCTCCACGCCGCCACACCAGACAGTTACCTCTGAGCGGAAGCAATAGGGAGAGAAGGATATGGCAGAGCCCTGGAATTTGCTAGACGAACAGTACCGCCTGAAGGTGGGACTGGCGGAGATGCTGAAAGGCGGGGTCATCATGGACGTGACCAGCGCCGAGCAGGCCCAAGTCGCGGAAAGGGCAGGAGCGGTGGCAGTGATGGCCCTGGAGCGGGTCCCAGCCGACATCCGCCGGGAAGGGGGTGTGGCCCGCATGGCCCCCGTCAAGACCATCCGCGCCATCATGAGCACCGTCTCCATCCCGGTGATGGCCAAGGTGCGCATCGGGCACTTCACCGAGGCGCAGGTGCTGGAGGCGCTGGAGGTGGACTTCATTGACGAAAGCGAAGTGCTGACCCCCGCCGACGAGCAGCACCACATCCACAAGCGTGGCTTCAAGGTGCCGTTCGTCTGCGGCGCACGCAACCTAGGCGAGGCGCTGCGGCGCATTGCCGAGGGCGCGGCCATGATCCGCACCAAGGGGGAAGCCGGCTCGGGCAACGTGGTGGAAGCGGTGCGGCACATGCGAGCCATCGTGGGGGAGATGCGCGGGCTGACGGTGCTGGGTGAGGAGGAGCTGGTGGCGAAGTCCAAAGAGCTGGGGGCGCCTCTGGAGCTGGTGCGCTGGGTTGCTCAGAACGGCCGCTTGCCGGTACCCAATTTCTCTGCCGGCGGCCTTGCTACCCCCGCCGACGCGGCGCTGGTGATGCAGTTGGGGGCCGAGGCGGTTTTTGTCGGCTCAGGCATCTTTAAGTCTGCGGACCCGGAGGTGCGTGCCCGCGCCATCGTTACGGCAACGACTCATTTCAACGAGCCGAAGGTGTTGCTGGAGTGCTCGGAAATGCTGGGGGAGCCGATGCGTGGCATTGACATCGCTACGCTGGAGGAGAAAGAGCTGCTGCAGACGCGCGGCTGGTAGGGATGGGAGAAGGGGGAAATCGGGAAACGGGCAAAAACGGAGCGCGCATCGGCGTGCTTGCGGTCCAGGGGGATTTCGAAGCTCATGCCCGCGCGCTGCGCCGGGTCGGCGCGGCGCCGGTGCTGGTGAAGCAGGCGCGGGAGCTGGCCCAGGTGGATGGACTCATCCTGCCCGGTGGCGAGAGCACCACGCTGCTGAAGTTCCTCAAAGAAGAGGGCTTGCTGGAAGCCATCCGCGAAATTGCAGCGAAGGGGCGTCCGCTTTTCGGCACCTGCGCTGGCGCCATCCTGATGGCTCGCGAGGTCAGCAATCCCCCACAGCCCAGTCTGGCGCTGATGGACATTGCGGTTCGCCGCAATGGTTATGGCCGCCAGTTGTCCAGTTTTATCACCCGCGAGAATCCCGCTGGCGGCTGGTCTGATTCTTCGCTGGAGATGGTGTTTATCCGCGCGCCCGTCATTGAGCGGGTTGGGCCGGGAGTTCAGGTGCTGGCCGAGTGCCGGGGTTCGGCGGTGCTGGTGCGCCAGCGGCACCTGTTGGCCTCGACGTTTCATCCGGAGTTGACCCCCGATTCCTGCCTTCACCGGTATTTCCTCGCCCTAGTGGAGCAGTCCTGAACATGGTGGCAGTCCTGAACCGACCAGCGAGGTACTCTTGGGATCACCTGAATTCAGGCTGCGGAAGGAGAAACCGTTTGACAAGTCAACGGATTGGAATTGCAATTGCACTGTCCCCCGTTGCAGGGAACGAGGGGAGAATCAACAATGAGAAAACAGAGAGGTTTCTCGCTGATCGAGCTACTCATTGTGGTAGCGATCATTTTAATCATTGCCGCAATTGCGATCCCTAACTTGATCCGATCCCGGATGGCCGCCAACGAAGCGTCTGCCGTCAGCTCCATGCGGTCGCTGAACACCGCCGAGCTAACATTCAACGCCACTTATGGTTCAGGTTATACAGATAATCTAACCCGGCTGGGGGAGCCGGTGGCCGGCTCGCTACCCGACTCCAATCGCGCAGACATAGTGGACCCGGTACTGGCAGGCATGGGCCCAGGCGGTACGCCCACCACCTTCAACAAGAGTGGCTACAATTTCGCCTACACTCCCGGGGGCAGCAACACGACCTTCGGATTCATTGCCGCCTACGAGATCTCGGCCGACCCGCAGGCGCGGGGCTCCAGCGGCCAGCGCTCCTTCTATACCAACGAACCCCTGGTCATTCGTTCTAACCCCACAGGCGTAGCGACAGCCTCCGACCCACCTCTCTAGCCCCCTATCTGGCCGCTGCTGTAAGCCTCGTTGCTAGGATTGGGAAGGTGTCAAGAAGTGTCCATTTCAGGTGACAATTTTTGTCAGTCCCTGGGCATCCGAGGCTCTGGGCAGTTGCATGAGCGGGTGTAGAAACCAATCTGTTGACTGGCTTGCTGTTATCCTGCCGCGGAATGTGGCCCACAGCGTTGCCTTTTGGAGGCGCGATTGCTATCCTTAGCGGCGCGGGGTTTCTCCTGCATAGAGAACAGACATCAAAGCAGCCTCCCTCGTAGGGAGGCGGAAGGGCAAAGAGAGATATGAAGAAGCAGAAGGGCTTCTCGTTAATTGAGCTGTTGATCGTCGTGGCGATCATTCTGATCATCGCGGCTATCGCCATCCCGAACCTGTTGCGGTCCCGGATTGCTGCCAACGAGGCATCTTCAACCGCCACCTTGCGTACCCTGAATACTGCGGAGGTCACTTACGCCTCCACATACAACTCGGGCTTCACAGATGGGTTGAACCGTCTTGGCCCACCGGCGAGCGGCATGGCCGATGCAACCCGCGCCGACTTGGTGGACACCGTACTTGGCGGGCTTGAGGGCACGGGTACGAACACCACCTTTACCAAGAGCGGGTACGGCTTCACCTACGTAGCGACTGGCGGGAACACCGGTTTCGGGTTCATCGCCCGGTACCAAACCAATGCGGATCCGATCGCGCGTGGCTCCAGCGGCCAGCGTTCTTTCTGCAGCAGCGAGTCCAATGTGATCCGTTTCCACGCGACGCAGGTCGCCACGCTCAGCGACACGCCAATCTAGTCGGCCCGGTGCTTTTGTCCTGCTGAGGAAGGGAGAACCTCTTGAGGTTCTCCCTTCATGCGTGGCGCGGGTCAAGTCAGGTTATGGCCCATCAGCGGCTGCTGCTGCTCGCTCTAGCCACCCTTGCCGTCTTCTATGCCGGGCTGAGCGGCCTGCGCACAGTGGGCGACTCGGACCTGGGCTGGCAACTGGCTACCGGCCGCTACGTCGTCCAGCACAAGCAAGTTCCCTCCCACGACGTCTTCTCCTACACAGCCCAGGGTCGGGAGTGGATCTATCCACCCTTTTCGGGTGTTCTCTTCTACGGTACGTACAGGGTGGGAGGCTACCCAGCAATCTCGTGGCTGACTGCGGCCGCCTGCGCGGCCACAGTCTGGATGCTGCTGACTGCGGGTGGTCCCACCTCCACAGCCCTGGTGCGCGCCTCTCTTGCGGTGCTGGCCGTTCCCGTGGTGGCCTTTCGCACCGCTCCGCGGGCCGATTTGTTCAGCACCCTGCTGTTTGCACCGATGTTGGTGATCTTGTGGCGTCACTACCGCGACCGGCCCTCTCCACTCTGGCTGCTGGCGCCGCTGCTGTGCCTGTGGGCGAACCTGCACCTGGGATTTGTCGCCGGAGTGGCGCTGGTGGGCGCCTACGTAGGCATGGAGCTTCTGGACCTGCCATTCCGGGAGAAGCGCAGCGCGGCTTGGGGCCGCCTCCGGCGGGCTGCCCCCTGGCTGGGGGCGGCGGTGCTGGCCACCTTGGTGAATCCCTGGGGGCCCCGTCTCTACGCGGCGTTGTTCCGGCAGAGCCGCCTGCTGGAGTCGCTGGAAGGACATGTGGGCGACTGGCTGGTGGTCCGAGTCTCCTGGGCCAGCCTGTCGGAACTGCTGGCCTGGCGGAACCCTGACAGCGCCTTCTGGTGGCTGCTGGTGGTGGGCGTGCTGGCCGTCGGCGTGGCCCTGTGGCGTCGATCGCCGGGAGCGGCATTGCTGCTGGCCGTCGCCCTGTTCGGCTCCATGCGCTATCTGCGCCTGCAAGCACTATTTGCCATGGTGGTGGTCGTGGTCGGCGGGGAGCTTCTGGCTTCCTGGCCCTGGAAACCCAACTGGCTGGTCGGCCGACGGTGGCTGACCGCGCCCGCTGTTCTGCTGGCGCTGGTGTCGCTGGTGGGCTTGGTTGGTGTGCGGGCCGCCGATCTGGTTTCGAATCGCCACTACCTCAGCGTGGTCGATAACGTGGGTTTCGGCCCAGGCGTTTCCTGGTGGTACCCGGAGCGTGCCACCGCCTTCTTGCTGCGCGAACGCCTTCCGGGTCGCATCCTGAATGACTTCAACGTGGGCGGCTATTTGACGTGGCGGCTGGGGCCGGACTACCCGGTATCGCTGGATGGCCGCGCCGTACCTTTTGGCGCGGAGCTATTTTTCCAGCACAGAGCATTGCTGTTGCAGCCACCCGACTCCCCGCAATGGCAGCAACAGGCCGAGCGCTGGGGCGTCAACACCGTGATCCTCAGTGTGGCGCGCTATGCCGGCATGGGCAATGTAGCGCTGCGGCCGTTTTGCGAGAGCCGTGGCTGGCGCCCGGTGTACCTGGATGAGGTGGCCGCGCTGTTTGTGCGCAACCGGCCCGAGAACGCGCTCTGGCTGGACCGTTTCCAGATTGACTGTGCCACCACGCAGTTTACGCCACCTCAGCCAACCTCCAGGTTTGGCTCCCGAAACGCTGCCGAATTGTATAACTTCCACGCCAATGCTGGTTGGGTGCTTTTTTCCCTGGGGCGGAACCAGGAAGCGCTCCAGGCCCTGGAGCAGGCGGGAGGGATTTTTGCCGACGATCCGCAACTGCACCTGATTCGGGGCTCCGTTCTGCAGGCCGGCCAGCGGATTCGTGAAGCGGAGCAGGAGTATCGGGCGGCCCTGCGGCTCCGGCAGAGCGATCAGGCCTGGTACGCGATCGGCCAGGCACAGGCGATGCAGGGGCAGCATTCGGAAGCTGCCGAAGCAATCCGCTACGCTGCCCGTCATTCTGTGCTCGCGTATGAAATGTACCGCGTCCTGGGTGAGGTGTACCTGTCCATGAAGCAGCCGCGAGAAGCACTCCAGGCTTGGGAGGAGGCGGAGAAACGGAGTCCCTACCGTGGCCCGGCAGAGCCATTGGGACGGGGCTTTCGCGCGCAGGTGGCTGCTGGTCGGGCCCGCGCCTGGCGGAGCTTGGGAGACCTAGGCAGCGCTGTCTCTTTCCAGGAAGAGGCGGTACACTTAGCGCCGGAGGACCCGGCTGGCTGGCTTGCCCTAGCTGAGTTGTATCATGCCCAGGGCGGCCCACAGAGCGCGCGACAAGCGCGACAGGCGCGCCAGCGAGCCTGGGAGCTTCAGCCGGATCGGCTTCCGGCCCCATGAAGTTCTTACCAGAATAAGAATCGAGCCATGGCGGGACCGGCGATCGAAATCGAGCAACTAACCAAGGACTACCTGATCGGCTTCTGGCGGAAACGGCCGCGCCGGGCGCTGGACGGGTTGACGCTGACCGTCCAGGAGGGTGAGGTATTCGGCTTTCTCGGCCCCAACGGCGCCGGCAAGACCACAACGTTGAAGCTGCTGACAGGCCTGATCTTTCCTACCTCCGGGACCGCGCGCATTCTGGGGCGTTCGATTGAGGATGTGCGGATGCACCGCGACATCGGCTACCTGCCCGAGCAGCCGTATTTCTACGATTACCTGACCGCCCGGGAATTGCTCGACTACTTCGCACGCTTCTTTGGCTACGGGGCGGAGGAGCGCCGGCGGCGCGTCGAGCACTTTTTGGAATTGGTAGGGATGACGTCGGCCGGTAACCTGCAACTGCGCCGGTTCTCCAAGGGGATGCTGCAACGGGTGGGACTGGCCCAGGCCATCCTGCACGACCCGCAGGTGATAATTCTGGACGAGCCGATGTCGGGTTTGGACCCTCTGGGCCGCCGCGAAGTTCGTGACGTCATCCTCGAATTGAGGCGAGAGGGCCGCACCGTCTTCTTCTCCACCCACATCCTTTCGGACGCCGAAATGCTGTGCGACTGCGTGGCCGTGCTGGTGAACGGGCGCTTGGAGGGAGTGGGCTCGCCCGAGGAGATCGTTTCCATCCAGGTGCAGGGCCTGGAGATTCTGTTTGAGTTGCCGGTCGAAATCACCCTGCCGCCAGCTCTGGCCTCCCGGGCCACCCGGACGGGAGGCCGCTACCGCATCGAGGTGCCCGAGCAGGAGTTTTACCCAGTCCTGGAGCGGCTGCGCGGCTGCCGGGCCCGCATCCTGTCGGTGACCCAACTGAAGCCGACGCTGGAAGATTTCTTCCTGCGCCTGATCGGGCGAGAACAAGCCGCGGCGGCGCGAGCTGTCGGAGTGGAGCGCTAGGCATGTTGAGCTGGGTGGTTGCGGTCAATACCTTTCGCGAAGCGGTGCGCGACCGCGTGCTCTACAACCTGATCTTTTTCGCACTGCTGATGATTGCTGCCGCCGTGCTGGTAGGCCAGATCTCGATCGGCCTCGAGCGCCTGGTGATCGTCAACCTCGGGCTGACGGCCATCTCGGTGTTCGGCCTGATGATGGCCGTGTTTATCGGGGTAGGGTTGGTCTACAAAGAGATCGACAAGTTCACTCTCTACGCGTTGCTCTCCAAGCCGATCCGCCGCTGGGAATTCCTGTTGGGCAAGTATGCCGGCCTGCTGTTGACCCTGACGGTCAATACGGCGCTCATGACTTTGGGACTGGCAGCAGCGCTGTTTTACGTCACACGCGTTTTCCCCCGCAGCGACTTCCACGTGCTGGTAGCCATCTACTTCATTTTGCTCAAGCTGGCGCTGGTAACGGCGCTGGCCCTGCTGTTTTCCTGTTTTTCGACGCCGCTGCTGTCCACTTTGTTCACCCTGAGTGTGTACCTCACCGGGCTGTTTGCCCAAGACATCCGGACCTTCGGCGCCATGACCGAGAATCCCTTGCTGGAGAGGCTCACGGTAGTGCTGTACTACCTGCTGCCGAATTTCGGCAATTTCAATGCCATTGCCGCCGCTGCCCACGGACGGCCCATCCCCATGTCGCTGGTGCTGCTGAATACGTGCTACGCCGCTCTGTACATCAGCGTGGCGTTGCTGGCCGCTTCGGCGATCTTCTCCAACCGCAACCTGAAGTGACAATGAGCATTAGCGGGCGCACAGGACAAATCTGGATCGCCGTGCTGGCCCTGCCGGTTCTGCTGGTGGCGGTGTATCCGCTTCAGCTACACATTGAGGAGCAGACACAGACTGTGCAGAAGCAGGAGGAGGTATTGCTTCTGCGTTCGCGCGGGCTGCTGAAGAAGTTGAGTCTGGGCTACGACTCGCTGCTGGCCAACCTCTATTGGACGCGAGCCGTGCAGTACTACGGTGGCAAGCAGCGCGACCGCGACCCGAACTTCGAGCTGTTATCCCCTCTGCTCGACCTGACCACGTCGCTCGACCCGAACTTACTGGTTGCTTACAAGTTCGGCGCCATGTTTCTGGCGGAGCCGCCCCCCCGGGGGGCCGGGCGTCCCGATTTGGCAGTGGCCTTGATCCTCCGGGGCATCGTCGCCAACCCCGACGACTGGCGCCTGTGGCACGACCTCGGCTTCATCTATTACTGGGACATGAAAGATTACGAAAAAGCCTCCCAAGCCTACCGACAGGGAAGCAAGCATCCCCAGGCACGCGACTGGATGAGGGTGATGGCGGCCAAGATTGCCCAGGAGGGAGGCTCGCGGGAAACCTCCCGCTTCCTTTGGCGGGAAATTTACGAATCCACCAAGGACCCTAACATTCGCAAGAATGCCTTGGACCACTTGAGTGGCTTGAAGGCGGAAGAGGATGCCGAACAATTGGAGAAGCTGACAGCGGACTTCAACAGTCACTTTGGCCGGCTTCCGAGTTCGGTGGCCGAAATGGTTGGCGCCGGAATGCTGCGGCGCGTGCCGGTGGACCCGTCCGGCTACCCCTACGTTCTCGGCCCGGACGGGAAGGTCCGCTTGCATCCTTCCAGTCCGGTGGTCTCCGAGGTTCTCAGGCCATTCCTGGTGAGCCCCCAGGCGTGATTGACACGCCTTCCCACTTCACGAGGCTTCTCCAGTCCCCGGTCCAGTCGTCGGCCCAGTCCTCGGCCCGTGCAACCGAGTGCCCGACGCGCGTCATCTCTATTGATGCCTATGCTGCCCCGGGGGTCCCGGGTGCGAACCCCGAGCCCGGTTAATGAGATAATCGGTCTGAACGGTTTCCCCGAATGGACCGTCCTAAACAGAGAGAGATGGCGACAGCAGGGGAGACGCTGGCGGGCAGGCTGGCGCCGGGCGCCGTTGCGGAGGCCCGACGGTCCAGCGCCGTCTCTGCGACCGATTCCCCAAAGTGGTTTTCCGAGCTGGTTCGGGACCACCTGCGTCGCGTCTTTGCCCTGCTGTACCGGATGGTCGGCAACCACGCCGATGCTCAGGACTTGGCCCAGGAAGTGTTTCTCAAAGCCTTCCAGCGCCGGCACCAGTTGCGCGACCCGGATCGGGCGCTGCCCTGGCTGCTGCGGATCGCGTCGAACACAGCCATCGACTTCCAGCGTGGACGCACCGCCGAGCGCCGGACTGAGCCGTGGGGCGAAGGAGTGGAGCCCGCATCGCTCACGCCCTCGCCCGAACAGCAACTGGTCTGGAAGCAGAGGGAGCAGCGCCTGCATGAAGCCCTCCGGGTGCTGAGTCCCAAGGAACGAGCAGCCATCGTGCTGCGGGACCTGGAGGGTCTCAGCGGAGCTGAGGTAGCTAGCGCCCTGGGGTGTTCCCAGATTACCGTGCGCACCCACATTGCCAGCGCGCGGATCAAGCTCCGCCGCGTCCTCGAAAAGACGCAAGCTCGGGTGGCACAGGAAACATAGGAGATTTTTGTGATCTTCCATCCCTCCGAATTCGATCTCGCCCTGGTGAAAGCCGGCGACCTGCCAGGCTGGAAACGCTACCTGGTAGAGCGTCATCTGCGGCGGTGCCCCGCTTGTTCTGAGCAGGCCCAGGCTTACGGGGAGGTTTCCCGCGAGCTATGGTGGCTCGGTGACAGCACCCCGGAAGTGCCCGAGTGGCTGGCGGCCAGGATTGTGGCCGCCCCGGCGCGGGAGCCGCACCACGCCTTGGGGATGCCACTGCGGCTGGCGCCGGCCGCGGCTCTGCTGGCGCTGATTTGCCTGGCAGTGCTGCTCGTTGGACAACGGGCCCCGTTGCCTCACCGGCTGGAGTACCAGGCCTCCGCCAGCCCCGAGGCAATTGTGGGCGAGTTGATCGGTCCGCAGGGCCGCCAGCTCCTGGTGCTCTATACCGGGCAGCGCCGTGGGCGGGTGGAAGTGTCGGCTGGCGCAGGAGCACTCGGCATTTCCTATGCCGACCCGGAAACCGGCGCCATAACTATTACCCGCGTCTCGCTGGAGGGCTCAAGGTGAGCACCCGTTGCCACCCCCGTTGCCGGCTTCGATGGGCCCGCTTCGCGTGCGTCTCGCTGATGATACTGCTGGCAGCCCCGGCTGTGCTTCTGGCGCAAGAGCTGGCGCAACTAGAGCGGGACACACGTTCGCCGTTCGCGCACCCGTCGCTCAGGCGGTCCGCGATTGACCCGCGCAGCTTTGTACGCATCGTTCTCCCAGCGTCTTCGCCGCTGGAATTGGTTCATCTGGACTACGGCTCCAGCCACATCACCCGTAGCGAGCAAGGCATGCTGATGGACCTAGACCTGCGGCTGGTCGTGCGCAACCGCTCACCCAAGCCCATCGAGGGGCTGGCACTGGCCCTGAGCTACGGTTTCAGTACTCCAGGCGCGGGAGGTTTGAACGCTGTGTCCGGGATTCGGCTGGCACCCGGCGAAACCTACGCCGTGCCTGCACGGATGCGTGTGGAAATTGAGCTGCCTCCGCGCAGCTCGCGAACGCGTCCGGTGGACCTGCCCACCTCAGTTCGCCTGCGGCTGGATTCGGTGCTGTTTGCCGATGGTTCCGCCTACGGCCCCGACCGGATGCGGGTGCTCAGCACCATGCGGATTAATCAGGCCGAGTCTGCCCGCGACCGCCGCTACCTGCACGGCATGTTACAGAGGGCAGGATTACCGCGCCTGATTCCGCTGCTGGAGAAATGGGCCCGCCAGGCGGCCGGGCCGGGGCCCGGTTCGGCACGGGGCAACCCCCGCGTGTTGGCCGGGATCGCGGCTGACCGCGCCCGCGCTCTGGCTGAGCAGGCGGATTTCCAGGTCGTGCACTTTCCTGATGCGCCTTTGGAGATTGTCCGGGCGCGGGCCGGGGTTTTTGAATCCGGCTCGCAATCGGGGTTGGTCGACCCCGAACTTGAGGTGCGCAGCCGGGCCCGGACCGGGATTGTCGACTTCCAGGTTGCCTGGCTGTTCGACGGCGCTTCGGGGACAGAGTCTCGTGCTGCCACCATTTCTGGCTCCGGTTCCGGTTCTGGTTCTGGCAGAGCGTCGGCAAATCGCGCCCTCGTCTTGCCGCCGGGCGGGTCCCTCGAGTGGAGTGATTCGACGGTGCTGGAGATCGGCTCGGGCGCACCCCTCCTTTCCGGCCGTGTCTATTTGCGCGCCGTCGAATTTAGCGATGGCGGAATCTGGGTTCCGGGGCGGGCTGCCTTGGAGGCGGCTGGACTGGGAGGCGTGGTGCCTCCTTCCCCGGAGATGATCCGCCTGTTGCGGTTCTACCAGGCGCGTGGTCCCCAGGCTCTCAGCGCCGAGCTGCGCCGATAGACAGGCTTCCCTTCACCCGCTGTCCGCACTTCTGGTCCCAATTCTTCACTTTCCTAGGTGAAGCCTCAGGCGGCGGCACCGGGGCAGCCGCTCTGCAACAGATACGCGTGGGGGTCCGCTCGCATCGCCGGAGCCACTGCACACGCTTACTGGAGAACCGGCAGGAGGGGCGGTCGGCGATCTGAGGGCGGTGGCAACGCCCCAGGTCACTTCGGCGGGTTTTGTGCGGCGTGCTTGGCCCAGATGGCTTTGGCGCGGGCCTCCAGTTTGGCCGCCTCGGCATCACGATTCGTCTTCCGCAGTAGGTCAGCGTAATTCTCTAGCGAGGTTGCAGCGTCTGGGTGTTCCGGTCCCGGGGCTTTCTCATCAATCGCCAGAGCCCGGCGGAAAAGGGGCTCGGCCTCGTCGTACTTGCCCTGGTCCTGGTAGAACGCCGCCAGGTTGTAGAGGCCTCCGGAAACGAATGGATGGTCCGGCCCCGCCACCTTCTCCCAAATCACCAAGGCTCTTTGCAGGAGCGGCTCCGCGTCGGCGTACTTGCTCTGAGCGCGGTACAGGGTTGCTAGGTTGGTAAGGCTCTGTGCCAAAGCCGGACTCGGATGCTCCGGCCTGTACTTCTCCCAAATCACCAGCACCCGCTTGAGAAGAGGCTCGGCTTCAGCGTACCTGCCCTGGGCGCGGTAAAGCTCCGCCAGATTGTCGAGGGAAGTTGTCAAAACTACAGATTCTGGGCCTCGGGCCTTCTCTTCAATCTCGATGGCCCGCTTCAACAGTGGTTCCGCCTCGGCGTACCGGCCCTGTGCGAGGTACAGCTCCGCCAGACTGTTGAGGGGAGTCGCCACAGCGTCCAGGCCCAGTACCTTCTCCGTATCCGCCAACAACCGCTTGTAAATCTGCTCGGCCTCGGCATACTTACCCTGGTCCTGGTAGAGCGCCGCCAGGTTGTAGAGGCTCTCTCCCACGAGGCCGTGCTCCGGTCCGAATGCCTTCTCATCAATTGCGATGGCCCGCAGGAAGAGCGGCTCGGCCTTGGCATACTTACCCTGCCGGTGGTACAGAAGCACCGGGCTTTTGAGGCTAGAGGCCAGGTGGCGGTCTTGCCCTCCGAACTTTTCCGCTTCCCTGAGGGCAGCCGTCCAATGCCTCTCTGCCTCGGCGTAGCGAGCTTCGGCACCGGAAGCTGGTTGCAAAGCCTTCATGAAAGCTTGCATGCCTGCCTCGTCGGCCTTCTTCCAGCGTGCTTCGTCGTGGATAATTCGGCAGCCGGGCCAGAGAGCCAGCAACAAAACCGTGAGCAGCAGCCAGCCAGTTTTGGATTTCGTCATCTAGGACTCCTACGGCAAACGGTAAGGCAGCCGATTCTCCCTGGAAGAATGATACTCCGATTCGCAAGGCCGGACGGCTATAGGTAAATGCTAGCCTGTTAGTGGCGACCTATCCCGCATTGGTGGTCAGCAGGGATTCCATGCACCCGCAGCATTGGAGGTATGGGAATTAGCTTAGGCCTGGCAGGATAAGAAAACGGATAGTAAAAGGAACCTCTTACTATTTCTTGGCACCGGCCTTCTTCAGTATTTCAACCACTTCGGTGTGCCCCTTCTTCTGCGCCCACACCAAGGCCGTCCCCGACTTGTGTTTGGCATTGACATCTGCGCCCGCGTCGAGCAGGACCTGCACGGCATCGGTGCCGCCAACGCCTGCCGCCCACATCAAGGCCGTCACTCCCTCATTGTTCTTGGCATTGACGTCTGCGCCTGCGTCGAGTAAGGCCTGCACAGTAGCCGGCTTGCCCCCTATTGTCGCCCTTATCAATGCCGTCCTACCATCGTTGTCATGAGTATTTACCTCTGCGCCGGCGGCCAGTAAAGTCTCCACGGCCTCAGTGTGGCCGCTGTCTGCCGCGAACATCAGGGCAGTCATGCCGAGCAAACTGTCTTGCCCTTCAACCACCGTCGCATGGATATTCGAGCCCGCGTCGAGCAAGACCTGCACAGTAGCCGTTTGCCCCTCCCATGACGCGGCCATCAATGCCGTCACGCCAATCTCGTCGGTGGCCTGGACGTCGGCGCCAGCATCAAGCAAGACCTGTACCGTATCGGCGTGGCCGGTGGCTGACGCAAGCATCAAGGCCGTCGCCTCTTCATTGTTTGTGGCATTTACGTCTACGCCTGCGTCGAGTAAGGCCTGAACGGTGGCGGTGTCGCCGTTTGCCGCTGCCGTCACGAAGTCCTCCCCGCTAGGGCTGCTTGGGCTTCCGCACCCAGTTGCAATAAGAAGCAGCGGGGTCAGAAGTGTCACAATCAGAAAGCCTTTGCAGGCGTGTCGCATAACGTTCCTCCAATTGCGCGGGTGGGAAATCCCGCTTTTGCTGTGGATGATAGCAAGGGGACCAGTCTGGTATCAAGCTGTCGGGGCATTCTTGCAAGCTTCTTCGGCTGCAACTAAGGGTGTCAGCCAGTTGTCTAGCTCCTGAAACGACGTGGACCATTGGGACAGGCCTCATCTAGGACTCCTTCGGCAAACGGTAGGGCAGCCGATTCTCCCCTTGGGAGAATGGTACTCCGATTCGCAAGGTCGGACGGCTTCGTTGTCTTGGTGATGACGAGGAGCGACTTGGAAGGGGGCGACTGGCTAGCTACTTCTTACGCTTGCTCAATACTTCGTCTGCAATTTCTGCGCCGACTTTGCGACCAAGCTCCGCACCATACTGTTGCCCAACAGTCATGGATTCCTGCATTAGCGGTACTGAGGTCTCAAGGAACTTCCTGCCCAATGGAGTCTCAAAGAAGTGGATTATCTCCTTGATTTCTTCGTGCGTGTAGTACTTGTCATAAACAGGAACTATTCGGTTTATCAACTCGTCCGGGTCGAAACGTTCGATGAACCGCTGCACGAATCTTTCTGGTATCTGAGGGTCACGCAAATCGGGCGGAAGCCTAGGCATAATAAGTTGCTCGGCGAGTGGCTTCATTCGCTTGGCCATGAATGGCAACATCTGGTTGAGTTGCTTCTTGGCCCCCGTCACTTCCATGAGATGGCGAATATCAGTTTCTTTAGCGGGGTCAATTTCAGACGGTGCAGAACTCACAGCTGTTGTCCTGACTGAGCCGGTCTCGGGACTTTCTGCCCCTTGGCCGTGCTTGGCGCGGATGGCCTTGGCGCGGGCCTCCAGCTTGGCCGCCTCGTCTTTCCTGTTCGTCTTCCGTAGAAGCTCAGCGTAGTTGTCGAGGGTCTTGGCCACCTCCGGGTGGTTCGGACCCAGGGCCTTCTCCCAAATCGTCAGCGCCCTGCGGTAAAGCGGCTCGGCCTCGGCATATTTCCCCTGGTCGTCGCAAAGCGCCGCCAGGTTGTTAAGGGCGGTGGCCACGTCGGGCTCGTCGGGCCCCAGGCCCTTCTCCAAAATCGCCAGCGCCCGCCTGTAGAGCGGCTCGGCTTCGGTATACCTGCTCCGGACGCGGTAGAGTTCTGCTAGGTCGTTGAGGCTGTAGACCAGCCGCCCATCCAGCTCCCCAAACGCTTCCGCCTCCTTGAGGGCAGCCAAGAGTTGTTTCTCAGCCTCGGCGTACTGGCCTTGCTGGTAGGCTTCCGTACCGGCTTTGAAGTGCTTCTCCCAGGCCGTGTCCTGCGCCACCGCAAAGGAGGCCAGCCACAATATTCCCAGCAGCAGCCAGCCAGTATTGGCTTTCGTCATCTAGGACTCCTAAGGCAAACGGTAGGGCAGCCGATTCTCTCCTTGGGAGAATGATACTCCAGCTCGGGCGGTTCGGAACGCCTACGAAATATATATAAGTCTACTGGAGAACCGGCAGGAAGGGGCGGTCGGCGATCTGACGGCGGAAGGACTCGGCCCAGCGGCCCGGGATAGCAGCAGAGCAAGCGGGGCAGCGGCCCTCTCGAGTTAGCTTATAGGCGCGGATACGGTAACCGTAGCGCTCGATCAGCATTTCGCCGCAGGTCGGGCAATATGTGTTTTCCAGGTCGCCTACCCCGCCGGGCAGGTTGCCGGCGTAAACGTAGCGCAACCCGGCACGCTTGCCGATTTGGGCCGCCCGTGCCAGCGTTTGCGGCGGCGTGTTGTCCGGGTCCAGCATCTTGTAATCCTTGTGGAAAGCGGTGACGTGCCAGGGGATGTCGGCCGAGATGCCGACTAGGAACTCGGCCAGCCGGGTGAGTTCCTCATCCGAATCATTGAAGCCGGGAATGATCAGGGTGACGATCTCCAGCCAGAAGCCCATCTGGTGGATGAGCCGAATACTCTCCAAGATGGGCTGCAAACGCCCGCCCAGTTGGCGATAGTGGCGGTCGTCGAAGCTCTTCAGGTCCACCTTGTAGAGGTCCACCCAGGGGCGGATGTATTCCAGCACCTGCGGGGTGGCATTGCCGTTGGAGACAAAGCCTGTGAGCAGGTCGGCGGCGCGCGCCTCCTGGAAGACGGCCACGGCCCACTCGGCCGTGATCAGCGGCTCATTGTAGGTGCTGACCACCGCCTCGCCTTCCATCTCGAGGGCCAGCTTCGCCAATTGGGGCGGGCTGGTCAGCTCAGGCCGCGCGACCGCCCGGGGATCGCGGATGGCCTGTGATGTCACCCAGTTCTGGCAGTAGGAGCAGTGCAGGTCGCAGCCCAGCATGCCGAAGCTGAACGCCAGCGCTCCGGGCCGCACGTGGAAAAAAGGTTTCTTCTCGATGGGGTCGCACTGGATGCCGCCTACATAGCCCCAGGGGACGTACAGTCGCCCGCCGCGGTTGAAACGCACCTTGCAAACGCCCGGCTGGCCTTCCGGAATGGGACACTGGTGGCCGCAGGCATAGCAGCGGATGCGGTTCCGCTCCAGCGGCTCCCACAACACGCCTTCCCGGACATGCTGGGCCAGTACCTCAGCCAGGGTGGACATTCCCGTTCACTCCCTCTACAACTCAATTATACCTCCACGCCTGGGCTTAGTGCCCCGGCCCGGTGCGAGGCCTAGTGATTCCTGGTGGAGTCTTTCGCGTCTGCGCTAGCCACGCTCGGGGCCGGAAACAACAGGTAGCCGGGATTCGGCGGGAAGATTTCCGCCAGCAGTTCCAGGCGTTTGCGCAGGTAGCGCGAGGCCAGCTGTTGCGGCCCGGGGTCCACATTGATGTCGCAACAGAGTCCATGCAGAAACAGGGTGAGTGTGTCTTCAAGGGCTTGGTGGATGTAGCGGCGCATGAGCTTGGTGTTGCGGCCGGGAAGATGCTGCCGCCGCTGCAACTTCAGCTTCAGCTGCAGGCCGCCTCCGTCCACCTCGCCGCGGGTGCCGCGGTTCAGCTCATCCAGGACCAGGGTAGAGAAACGGGAAAGCTCCTCCTCGCGGAGCGCGCCGCAGGCCAAGCCAGCCACCATGCGGAACAGCTCATAGTGGTAGTCGGCCACGTCCTGCTGCTCAACGCCAAACAGCAGGAAGATTTCATCGCGCACGTCGAAGATCGTACGGCGCAGCGCGCGCTGATTGGAGGGTTTCTCGAAGGCGACCAGTCCCGGGCTGCCGGCCGCTCCCTTTTCCAGATAGGGCACCAGCAGCAGCCGCAACGGCACCAACCGCTCCAGCAACGCTCTCGGAACGGCTTCCGCCGGCTCTTGCAAGAACTGGCGCTGCTGCTCGGTGTTGAGCGAGACCGCCTGGAAACAACTGAGATGCGAGGTTACGGGAACCAGATGGCGCCGGCACTGCCCCGCAAACTCTTCGACGGCGATTCGGGTGATGCTCGTGCTCTGCGGAGAGTCGCTCATACGAAGTGGCCGGGAATTCTCTTTACAATCCTATCATGCCACTCGGCGGTTTAGGAAAGCCCGGCGAGTGAACTTTCCGGTGATCCGTGTCTCGCGTCGCGGCTGCTCTGTTTCGGCCGTAACTTGGGCTACAATTATGACAGCGACGGGCGGCGCATCATGCGCCACCTGATTTAGGGCGGGGCGTAGCTCAGCCTGGTTAGAGCGCGTGCCTTGGGCGCACGAGGCCGGAGGTTCGAATCCTCTCGCCCCGACCAATCCTTTCTGTGATCTGCCAGAGGTGGACAGCTACGCTTGAGGTCGGGGCGGCGCAGTCCCCTCCGAGCACGCAGATTCTTATCGTTTCAACAGGAGACAGGCGGCGAATTGACGCTTCCTGTTCGCTGAAGTATGTTACTAGATTCCGGCCGGTTAGATTCCGGCGGGAAAATTCCTGGAGGATCATCCCCGACCATGTCCAACCGGCCTCACGGCGGCAAGCTAATCAACCGCGTGCTGGAAGATCAGGCGCGCCAGCAGTGGCAAGCGCGCGCTGAAAAGCTGCCGCACCTGCAGTTGAACCCGCGCCAGATTTCTGACGTCGAGCTGATCGCCATCGGCGCCTTCTCGCCCCTGGAGGGCTTCATGGGCCGGCGCGACTACAAAAGCGTGCTGGACCAGCAGCGCCTCGCCAGCGGACTCCCCTGGACCATCCCGATCACCCTGGCGGTCAGCGAGCAGGAGGTTCGGCGGCTTAGCGGGGCCGAGCAGGTGGCCCTGGCCGACACGCGGGGTCAGGTGCGCGCTGTGCTGCATCTGGAGGAGGTGTTTTCCTACGACCGGGAGCGCGAAGCCCAGACGGTCCTGCTGACTACTAGCGACCAGCACCCGGGCGTCCGCTACCTCGACAGCGTCGGCGATCACTGCCTTGCCGGGCCCATCAGCCTGCTGGAGCGATCCGACCGGGGACCCTTCGCCAAATACACCATGGACCCGCACGATACCCGGTTCCTGTTCGACCAGCGCCACTGGCACACCATCGTCGCTTTCCAAACGCGCAACCCCATTCACCGCGCCCACGAGTACATACTCAGGTGCGCGCTGGAGACCGTCGAGGGCTTGCTGCTGCACCCGCTGGTCGGCGCTACTCAGGAAGAGGACGTGCCGGCTGAGGTCCGCGTGGAATGCTACGTGGCCTTGCTGCGCGACGCCCTGCCTGCGCGGCACTGCATCCTGAGCCTGTATCCGGCCGCAATGCGTTACGCGGGTCCGCGTGAGGCCATCTTCCACGCTCTGGTTCGTAAGAACTATGGCTGCACCCACTTTATCGTTGGCCGCGACCATGCCGGCGTCGGCAATTTTTACGGGCCCTATGACGCGCAGAAGAAATTTTCCGAATTTGAGCCGGGCGAGCTGGACATCACGCCGCTGTTCTTCGGCGCCACCTTCTACTGCAGGAAGTGCGGGCAAATCGCGTCGGAGAAGACCTGCCCGCACGACCCGAAGGAGCGGCTCATTCTGAGCGGCACCAGAGTGCGCGAGATGCTCCGCGACGGCCAGCAGTTGCCAGCCGAGTTCACCCGGCCCGAAGTGGCCGAGATCCTCCGTGAGGCCTACCGCCAGAAGGCGCAGTAGGTGGTGGGCTAGGCTGAGGGATGGGGCGGAGGCTGATTCTGAGGGGGAAGTCCACAGATACCCACCATGCCGGCGGCCAGGTCCTCGACCAGTTGCTGGAACAACTCCATTAAGGAGGCCTCGCTGGGGCCGTGCGGAAACCTGTGCGTCAGGTCCTGGCGCACTTCGGTGGCCACGCGGACTCCAATCCCCGGGCCGTTGAGCGATTCCAGGGCGAGGGGTGTATTGAACACCGTGCCGGTGCTGCCGCTGACGAAGGTGCGGGCCGCCGCCAGCCGGCCTACCTGGCGTGGGTCGGCAGCGTCAAAGAACATAGGTTGCCGCTGCCCGGGGAGCAGCGAGATCAGCAAGGCCCGTTTCTGTTTCTGGATTGCCGTCTGAAAGCCGGCCTCGGCGGCGATCCTCTGGAGCTCTTCCAGATCTGGCTCAAACAGTACGTAAGTGGTGTTCTTGACAGTGAACAATTGCATCGGCTTTCACCAGTGACGTTTTGCGGGCGATAGACAGCGTTTCCAGTTCACAGGTGCCGGCCCGGGTCCGGCCCTAAATGTTCAGAGCGCGGGCCTTGGCCAGCAGCGTCTTGTAGGCGATGCCCAATTTTTCGGCGGCCTTCATCTTGTTCCAGCGCGATTCCTTGAGGGCCTCGAGAATCTTGGTCTTTTCCACCAGAGTCACGGCCCGCTGGCTGACTTGCTCCAGTGAGCCTTCCCAATCGAACGGCTCGGGGCCCAGCTCCGGTGCGTCGTGGGCAACTGCCAGGGCCCGCAGAACAAGGTCTTCGGACTGGATGCAGGCGGCGGCTGGGTCGCACAGGATGACGGCGCGCTCGATGGCATTCTGCAATTCGCGCACGTTGCCCGGCCATCGGTAGGCCAGCAGGGCCTCTTCGGCTTCCGGCGACAGTCGGAGGTCGGCCTTGCGGAATTCGCCGGCATAGTGGCCGAGAAAGGCGCGGGCCAGCAGGAGAATGTCGGTGCCGCGCTCGCGCAGCGGAGGGATGGTGATGGGAACGGTCGAGATGCGGAAGTACAGGTCTTCCCGGAACCTCTTCTGCTCAACCGCCTGGTGAAGGTCGCGGTTGGTGGCGACCAGGATCCGCACATCCACCTGAATCCTCTCCAGGCCGCCTACCCGCTCGAAGGCGCGCTCTTCCATCACGCGCAAGATCTTGGCCTGCACCGCCGGCGGCAGCTCGCCGATCTCGTCCAGGAAAATTGTGCCGCGGTGGGCCAGCTCAAACTTGCCGATCTTGCGCCCGCCCGCTCCGGTGTAGGCCCCCTTTTCGTGCCCAAACAGTTCGTTCTCCACCAGTCCCTCGGGGATGGCGGCGCAGTTCAAGGCCACGAACATCCTGTCTTTGCGAGTCCCTAGAGAGTGCAGGGCGCGAGCGAAAAGTTCTTTGCCGGTACCGCTCTCGCCCAGAAGCAGGACAGTGGTTTCGGTTGGGGCGACCCGCTGCACGTCGCGGGCGACCGCCACCATCGAAGGGTGCTCGGCGATGATGCGCGGAAACCCGTACCTGGCTGCCGCCGCCTCCTTCAGCAGCAGGTTTTCACGCACCAGTTGCCGCTGGAGCAGGGCGCGCTCCAGCAGCAGCTTCAGGTGTGCCAGGTCCACCGGTTTCTGGATAAAGTCGTAAGCCCCGTCCTTCATCGCCTGCACGGCTTCCTCAACGGAGCCGTAGGCGGTGAGCAGCACCACCGGCATGCCGGGGTCCAGCTCCTGCGCCTGCCGGAGCAGTTCCAGGCCGGAGCGGCCTGGCAGCTTCAGGTCCGTTAGCAGCAGAGAGAAGGGTTGGGAATCGAGCAGGCGAGCAGCCTGAGTTCCGTCGGAAGCCTCCGCGACGCGGAACCCGGCTTTTTCCAGCGCCAGCTTCAGCATCTGGCGCAGTTCGGCCTTGTCCTCAACCAACAGGAGGGGTTCGGCCATCCCGATCAGCGGGCCCAACCGGGCGGCAGGCCCTTGCGACGCAACTCCTCTTCGAGGTCGGCGATGGCTTTCCGGGAGGCTGCGATGGCCCCCTTTTGCTGTTCGAGCTCCTGCTGACGGGCGGTGATTTCGGCGCGGGCAGTTTGCTCGCGCAGCGCGGCGTTGGGGTCGGAGTAAAACTGAACGTTGGCCATGTTAAGTTCGCGCTGCAGCACCTCCAGTTTCCTCTCCTCGAGGGCGAGGGCCTCACGCAGCTTGCCGGCCTTCTCGCGGTACTCCTTTTCTAGTTCGGCCCGAGACTTCTTGCCCTCTGCCGATTCCGCCGGTTTACCTTCTTTTGGCTTTTCCCCAGGCGTGGCTTTCGCCTCAGTTGCGACCGCAGCGGTGCTCGAGCGGCTTGCGCGGGGCATGTTGTCGGTGGTGTAGACGCGGGTAGCCTTGGGCTGCTTCCTCTTTTGAGCCCGGACACGGCGTGCCGCGTCGCCCAGCGACTGCGCCGAAGCGGTCGCCGCCAGCGACAGCGCTGCCATCAGGACCAGCATTTGGAAAACCACCCTCAGATGCTTATTCATAAAAACCATCCTTTAAACGCCGTCGTAGGCGCCGTAGCCCGAATTGGCGGCCCAAATTCTCAACTAAGCTGAGTCTAGCCCCCACAGTGGCGCAAATCAAGGAGTCGCGCTGTTCAGGTGCCACTGCCTGCACCTGATGAGGCTGGAGCGCCCGTGGCCGACGAAGGCAGCATCACCGTGAAGGTGGTCCCCCCGCCAGCCTCGCTGGCCACCTGGATCTTCCCGTTGTGGTTCACCACAATCTTATGGACGAGCGCCAGCCCCAATCCGGTTCCCTCGTTCTTGGTCGTAAAGAAAGGAATGAAGACTTTGTCGAGGCTTTCCGGAGGGATGCCCGGCCCATTGTCGGTGAACCGCAGCCGGAGCATCGGCCCGCTCTCGGTCTGCTCCAACTGGCCTTCCACAGCAATGCGTCCGTGCCGGTCGGCCTGGAGGACCGCTTCGCAGCCGTTGCGCAGCAGATTGGCGAAACACTGCCGGAGGAGGGTCTGATCGGCCGTCACGGTGGGGAACTCTCCGGTCAACTCCAGCCTCACCTCGGGGAACTCGCCACGGCCGGTAATTTCCTGGAAGCTCTGCTCGATCAAGTCGCGAGTGGACACCTCACAGGCGACCAGGTTCAGCGGGCGCGAGAAATTCAGAAAATCGTTGACGACCTGGGTGAGGAACTGAGTCTCGCCGACCAGACGCGCCGCATGCTGGTGTGCGGCATCGAGACTTTCTTCCTGGCGGATCAACTGCCCGTAACCGGAAATCGTGGCCAGCGAGTTCTTGAACTCATGGGCAATTCCGGCCGACATTTCACCCAGCGCCGCCAGGCTTTCCTTCAAGCGCACCTGCTGTTGCAGCGCGGTCATTTCCGTGAGATCGCTGAGCAGACAAATAACACCGCCCGCCTGCCTTTCCTGCTGAATCGGCGCCATACCCACCCCGAGAACCTTGTCCTCTCCGGCAGGAGTGCGGTAGGGCACCGTGATGCGGTGGAAGCCCTGTCCTGCGTGCAAGCACGTTTCCAGCATCTCGGCCAGCTCCTGGGTGGCATGGGAGAGTTCCCGGCTCTGCCCCAGGACCTCGCGGAAACTGCGCCCCTCGAGGAGCTGGTGCCCCAGCACCTCCTTGGCAGCCGGATTCGACCCGGTAATGAGTCCCTGCGCGTTGACCATCAACACTCCAGTAGCCAGGTTGTGCAGGATGGCCGCGGTGAGCTGAGCGCTCTGCTCGGCTCGCTGGCGCTCGGCGAGGTGCAGCCGTTCCAGCTCCTTTTCCTGCTCGCGCAGGCGCTGGATGACGCCCTGGAAAGCAGCCACCGCAAAGGCGGAATCGTCGGCGGACCTGCCGGCGCCCGGCTGCAGTTCGAGCGTGGGCTGGACTCGTCCTTGCCTGAAAACCCGGCGCACCAGCAGCATTGCCACCACCAGCAGGGCCAGCACCATGACCGACAATGCCAGCAACTTGGTGACGAGCCACAGGCGCCCATCCGCTCCCGCCCCGGGGCTTTCGGGCAATACCGCTTGCAGCCAGATTAAAAGGAGAGCAACAGGTACCAATCGACAATCTCCCTGCCCCACAGCGCCGAGATCAGGGCCGTTAGACCCAGAAAGGTTCCGAAGGGTAATTCGTACTGGCTGTCCTTTCCCCGGAGCAATATGTAGGAGCTGCCAATCACTGTGCCCAGCAGCGAGCCCAGGAAGATGGTCAGCAGCGCCAGCGCAGGCCCCAGGAATATTCCGACCAGCGCCATAAGCTTCACGTCGCCAAAGCCCAGGCCCTCTCGATGCCGTAGCCGCCGGTAGGTTTCCGCCACAAACCAGAGTACGCCTGCGCCGACCAGCCCCCCCAGCAGCGCATCAGCCAGCGATAGCAGCGGTAAAGAGTCCGGCCGCAAGTCGGCCAGTCGCAGCAGCGCCGCCGCGCTGCCGTCGTTTACCGGGACCAGCAGGCTGAAGACCCCTCCGGCTGCCATCCCCGGGAACGTCAGGACGTCGGGCAGCAGGCGATCAGCAAGATCAATGAACATCAGCGCGATGGTCAGCGAAGCGAACAGGGCGTACTTGAGCAACGGCAATCCGAAGCCGAAGATGGCGGCCAGGACTGCGAAGACGGCTCCGGTCAGCAACTCCACCAAGAAGTATCTGGGAGAGATCGGCGCCCTGCAAGAGCTGCAACGCCCTTGCAGCGCCAGGTAGCTGGCCAGGGGAATGTTCTCGTACCAGGCGATCTGGCGGCCGCAGTGCGGGCACCGCGACCGGGGAGCGACGATGGACTCCTCGCGCGGCACGCGGTGGATCACCACGTTCAGGAAGCTGCCGATGACCAGGCCGAACAGGAATGCCGACAGTGGGAACACGTCTGACGCGTGAATTGTCCTTGCTTGTAACTCCTCAGCTCAGCTGCGACTCCGAAGGGCCTCCAGGTACAGGCGCTCCGAAGCTTCCGCCATTATATCATCCGTCGCTCGAGCCTCAATGAGCTGACGGGCCCGGCGACCCATGCCTGCGGCCAGTTCCCGTTCCGCAAGCAGCTTTTCCAGGAGCCGCGCCCACTTCGCTGGCGTGGTTGCCAACCAGCAGCCCGGTTTCACCCTCGACAACAATTTCCTCGGGCGCCAACCGCGCCATGGACTGGATGACCCTAGAGAAATAGACAGCAATGCCCGACGGATGGGTGTCCAGGCTATGGGTGGCGTCGGGTGCGACGGTCATGGCCGTTCTCCGGAGGACGACACTTCGTGGTGGATACGCAGCGTGTGCTCGACCATACGGTCGGCGGTGAAGCGTTCTTTGACGGCCACCCGGGCGGCGCCGCCAAACCGAGCGGCCAGGGCGGGCTCGCGAAGCAGGCGCAAAACCGCCCTGGCCGTGGCAGCGGAATCACCTGCCGGGACCAGCAGACCGGTTCGCCCGTGTTCCACTACTTCCCGGACAGCGCCCCCTTCGCTGGCCACCACCGGCACCGCGCGAGCCATTGCCGAGAGCAGCGAAGTGCCCAAGGGCTCCGCTAGGGATGGGAAGAGGAAGATATCGAGCGCGGTGTACACACTAGCCAAGTCCTCTAGGAAGCCGGCGAAGTGCACAGCCCGCTCGACTCCCAGCTTGCGTGCCAAACTCTCCAGCCGTTTCCGGCAGGGACCGTCGCCAGCAAGCAGGAGGCGACAACGCGGAAATTCGCTTAGCAAGGCAGGCAAAGCGCCAAGTAGAGTTTCCTGTCCCTTCTCCGGCAGCAAGTAGCCAACGCAGGCCAGCAGCGAGTCGTTTTCACCGATACTCCAGTGGTGGCGTGCCTTCTGGCGTGCCTCGGCGGAGGGCAACAGGGGCACCTCCACGCCGTCATAGACGACTTCGACCATGTGAGCCGGTAGTCCGGACACAAGCACGTTCTCGGCCACAAAGCGTGAAACAGCCAGCAAACGGCTGACGCTGCGATAGCGGGCCTGAGCCAAGGAATTGGTGTGCAGGGGGTAGGCTAAACGGCGCGAAGCCACCACCCTGGTGCGACGGTGCGCGCTCGCGAGCCACGCAGCTGTGAGCGCATGGGCGTCGTGTGCATGGACGACGTCAAAGTGTTTCTCAGCCAGCAGACGACGCAGGCGCAAAGCCACCCGGAAGCGGACCCCTTGCCTCCCAACCGAATGAACAGTGAATCCCTCGCTCCGCGAGCGGCAGGCCAGCGGCGAACCCTCCACACCCAGCAGTTCAGCTTCATGATTGCGCGCCCGGAGTCCGCGAAGAAGGAGCAGGACTTGGTTTTGACCTCCTCTCCAGGTTGGGCCTGAATCGACGTGGAGGGTCGTCAAGGTAGGTGGCCCCCAGACTCGAGTGAGCCGCCGCGCACCTGGCGCCCGCTGTCCAGGTGAAGAAAGTTCATTGGCGTTCCAGTGTCTTGGCCCACTTCAGGAAGACGTACCAGGCGGCCATGGCCGAGATGAGCAGGCCCGGATAGCCGTCGCGAAAGCCTTGCTGCAGCAGGTAAGTCCTCAGGAACGTCAGCGGCGGCCCCAGCAACAGACGTGCAGCAGTGGCTCGGCGTCCCTGGGCGCGCAGTTCCTGCGCGGCCAGCGTGGTGTAGCGGTCCATGGTGTGCAGGTGCTGGCTCAGCGAATCGCAGGTGTAGTGCAGCAGGTCGGCGTCGAGCACCTCCACGGGGCCTTCGACCTCGACGCTTTCGTGGATGTACTGCCCCGCCCAGCGCCCACGGCGGCGGTCGTAGAGCCGCAGCTTGTGGTCGGGATACCAGCCAGAGTGCAGAATCCAGCGGCCCAGATATTGGGCGCGGCGGGGCATGCAGTAGCCAACGGCCCGTGGCCCGGCCTGCTTCAGGCGCATGATTTCCGCCAACAGGCTCTCGCTGAGCACTTCGTCGGCGTCCAGCGAAAGGATCCAGTCGTGGGTGGCCTGGGCGGCAGCAAAGTTCTTCTGGGCTGCGTAGCCCGGCCAGGCGTGCTCGACAACACGCGCGCCGTAACGGAGTGCAATCTCGCGGGTGCGGTCGCTCGAGCCGGAGTCCACCACCACCACCTCGTCGGCGCAGTCCAGCGTCTCCAGCGCTCGCGGCAAATTGCGCTCCTCATTCAAGGCGATGATGGTGGCCGAAATCTTCACGGTACCTGAGCGGCTAATAGGACACGTGTTTCCGCAACCGAATCCTTCACGCCCGCCACGCCTGCCACTCCCGCCACTCCCGCATGTTACCGAATCCACCGCTCACAGCGCACCCTATTGTTGCTCTTCGGAACATGATGGAATCGCCCGATGCATCCAGGGCAGGAGGAATCCGAAGGGAAATGCGTTCCTATGTGGATGCAGTGGACCTCCGCACCGGCAGGCTGCTCGACCGCCGCATGGACGTTTCAAAGCCCTGCTGCATTGAGCAGATTCCTGGAACTGAAGGCGGGCCCGTGCGCGTATTGGTCAGCACATCGGCGACGGAACCGTGCAGGTGGTGGGAGTTTCCAGCAGCGGCAAATTGAAGTCCCTCGGGAAGGTCCAAGTGGGGAAGGCTCCCAAGCGCGTGGCTTTTCTGCCCGCTTCCGCTGGCCGCCCCTAGCCCCCGTATCGCTATCCGCTAGAAGACCCGCCCAGTACCAGAGGAGCAGGGCGGCCGAAATTACAACCCGAAAAGAACGCGATACTTCTCCGACAGCGGACGTGGTTGCAGGTTTGAGTCGGTGATGAAGTGCACGGTTTCGCCGGTGGCCAGCAACTGGCCGCTCTCGGAATTGTGCAGCTCGTAGGCGAAGGCGATCACGGTGGGGCGGGTGTGCTTCAGCCAGGTGCGAATCCGCAGCAGGTCGTCGAAGCGGGCGGGGGCCTTGTAGCGGCAGCGCGCTTCGGCCACCACCAGCAGCGTGCCGTCCTCTCGCTCCATGTCGCGATAGTTGAAGCCGCGCGCTTTGCACCACTCCACGCGTCCCACCTCGAAATAGGTGAAGTAATGCCCGTAGTAGACGACGCCCATCTGGTCCGTTTCGGCGTAGCGCACGCGTACGGTGCTTTCCACGGGGTCGCGCATCAGACTGCCGTTTTCCGCCGCCGGGCCGGGGTCTCGGCCGGGACGAAGTAAACGTCGGTGGGCTTGAACTGGGAATTGCGGCGGAACCGCGCCGCGATGCCCATGCCCACGTGGATCTGTTCCTGGGTGACGCCCACCAGGCGGGACAGCAGCAGCGTGTCGATTCCCTCAAACTCCACCAGCACCAGGTTGAACGGGGTTTCTTTCAGAAACTCCTCGCCGCCAAAGTGGCAGGTGGTCCAGGTGTGGACGCGTCCCTGCAGGGGAAGCTCGATCCATTTGGTCGGAGCGCCGCACTGCATGCAGTAGGCGCGGGGGGTGGCAAAGGCGTGGCGGCAGCGGGTGCAGCGGCTGCCCATCAACTTTCCCTGCGACAAGCCAAGGAAGAACGGCGTGTCTTCCGCGTAGCTGTGGATGTAATCAATTTCGTAGTGCGCGCGAATGATCAGCGGGTCCGTGTTCCAGACCACAGTGCCGGTGTCCAACTCCGGTAGCCGGACCTTATCGTACCGGGGCTTGGAGCCGGTCGGGCGGGAGGGCTTCGCTTTTTTTCTGGGCATGGCTAGACGCTCTCCATCAGCGTGGCGGTCACATAGGTGCCGGTGCCGGCGCGGCTGTGGATCAGGCCGCGCATGGGGCGGTTTTTCTTCTTCTTTGGCTTGACCTGCATACGGCCGTCGCCGCCGTTGTGCTTGGCGACGGTGCCCTGCAACTGCCAGAAGGCGAACACGGCTTGCATCAGGCCGGTGGCTCCCACCGGGTGGCCGCAGGCAATCAGTCCTCCGGAAGGGTTGATCGGAATCTTGCCGCCCAACATCGGCGCCCCGGATTCAATGAACTTGCCGCCCTCGCCGTACCGGCACAGGCCCATATCCTCGTAGGTCTGGATTTCGCTGCAGGTGTAGGCGTCGTGCAGCTCCATGAAGTCGATCTCTTCAACCGGATTGGTGATGCCAGCCATCTTGTATACGTTGATGGCGGCCGTGCGTCCGGCGCGGAAGGAATGTACGCCAGGATATTTCAAGCTCTTGTACCACTTCTTGTCCTCATGCGGCAGCAGAGGGACCTTCCCGTGGGGGCGGTCGGCCATGCGCATGGCGTCGGAGCCGGCGCCGATGGCCTTCACCAGCACCGGGCGCCGGCAGACTCGTTGGGCTACCTCCTCCGAGCACAGGATGCAGACCGCCGCGCCGTCTGACATCGTGCAGATATCGAGCATGGTCAGCGGGTAAGCCACCATTGGTGATTTCAACACGTCCTCCACCGTCAGGTCGTAGTGGTGCTGCGCCCACCTGTTGTGGAGTGCGTTGCGGTGGTTTTTCACCGTCACCAGGGCCAGTTGCCGGCGGGTGGTGCCGAACTCATGCATGTGACGCACCACCATCATCGCGTAGTAGCCGGTGTAGAGCTGAATTGTCTTGAAGTCAATCAGCATGGCCCGCCCGTCCTGGACGGTGTAGGGAAAAAGAATGTACTGGCGGTTGGGCAAGGGACTATACCGGTTGATGTCCGTTCCACTCACTACGGGGTAAAGCAGGTTCTTCTCGAAGGCCAATTCCTGGGCAAGCGCCTTAGATTTTAACCGGAATTTCCATTTTGAGCTTCCCCTTCACCCGAAAACCTATGCCTCGTACCCTGTCGTGTCAATCGCAAATCGCCCGGGCCTCTTTGAGGTGGTAGTGCGGCACATTTTGGCTGTTCTTCGGAGTCGCTGTGCGGGTTTCGCCTGCCCAGCCTGCCTCGCCGCTGACACTTGTCCGGCCCGACCACTTCTGAGCACCTAAAATTACCCTCTCTCCTGGGTCGCTAGCCGTCTGGCAGCGGCAGTGCCGAGATCGTTCGCAGCATGCTGCTGAACAGCCTCCGGCTCAAGTGCCCTTCGGCCAGCAAAAGCCAGTAATATCGTGCATGTTTCACCAGCCGTCCGCCCGTTTTCACCAGCCGCTGCTGCAAACTCGTCAGCGACCAGTTGTTGATCCTCTTCGGTAGCACCAGCCGCCGCCACAGGTTTCCCAAGTTGTAGGCGATCAGGCTCAGCCATAGGCGCACCTCGTTCGACCGAAACCGATGGCAACTCAGCCGGGTCATCTTTACCGCCTGCTTGCCTTCCTTGATCCATTGCTCTGCGGTGCCCCGCTTGTTGTAGAACCGGACCACCGCCCGGCTGTCGGTCTCCAGATTGGTGACGATGAACCCCACGCGAGGGAACAGTTCGCCAAAGTGGAACTCCACCTTCGCCACCACCCGCCGCGCCTTTTTCCAACTGGCTGCCTGGTAGAGAAAGCTCTTGTACCAGACCACCGGCTTGTGGCTCGGTCGCCCCACTGACCGCGTCAACAACTCCGCGATGTCCCTCTCCAGACTGTCGTTGGCCGGGATGCGAATCGCATACTTCACGTCCCGCTCCTCCAGTGCGTCGTAGATCTCCGGCTTGGCGAAGGCGGCGTCGGCGCGAAACACCACTTCCTTGCCCAGCTTCTGCTGCCGTTCGATCTCTGGCAGGAGAAGTTCTTCCCAATCCTCGGCGCTGTGCACGTTGCCGGGTCGCAGCTTGGCCGCCAGACAGTCACCCTCGCGACTGAACAGCAACAACGGGTGATAGCAACTCGACTCGAAATGCCCGTTGTAGGCGCTCTGTTCCTGCTCCCCGTAGACCGGGATCTCGGTGCTGTCCATGTCCAGCACCACCCGGCGCGGCGCATCCATAGCTTCCGCCCTGGCGATCAAATCCCGGTTGATCGCTGCCAAACCAGCAAGGTTCTCGTCTTGCGTCAGCAGTTCTGTCTCGAACGACTGTAACCGGGAAGTCAGGGCTGCGCCACGTTCCCAGATCTTCTCCGAACCGATCAGCCGGAACGTCGGATCTTGGGAAAGCCGCTCGGCGTCGTTGACGTCTTCGTATCCTGCCAAGCGGCTGTAGATGGACTGCCGCAGCAAGTCAGCGAGGGGCAACCGGGTGTTCTTCCCCCGAGAGTCGATCAAGTGCTGTTCGATAAGTTCGCCGAACCCCAAACGTTCGTCCAACTCGCGCACCAGAATCAGACCGCCGTCGGAAGTGATTCGCGATCCCTGAAATGTGACCCGCAGAAACCGGTTGAATGACAGTTGAAACGCCTGTTTTTGGCTCTCACCCATTCGGTGTACACCTCCGGAAGGCAATGTTGATGCTGGAACCCGCATCAATACTGACGTTGGAGTCATTCAGAAGGTTGCCGCCGATAGTTCATAAAGGAAATCCGGGGTAGAAGCCGCCCCCGGATAGTCAAAGTTGGTGTCGGAGGCGCAGGCGATGAACTCGTTCCCCTTCCAGGTGTTGACGCGGGACATGGTCTCGAACCCCATGGCCACCACGCAATCCATCATGCCGCTGGCAACGGTGCGCCAGGCCTCCTGGACACAGAGGCCGCCGGTGGCCCCGCCGCCCTCGATGCGCACCGTCGGCTTGGGCACCAGCCCGCACATGTCCACCGCCATCACTCCGGCTTTCAACTGGCGCGTGAAGTGGTCGGAGAAGTAGCTGACCACGGTGCCGTCAATCGTGTCGATGGTGAGCTTAGGCACGTCGCGCCGCGCGTAGTCGTAGGCCTCCTTGACCATGACTCGGAAGCTCTTCCGCGACTCCGCTTTGCGGAACTTCGTGATTCCTCCGGCGATCATGTAGACGGGACGCATAGGGAGTTGCTCCTTTGGGGAATGTCCGCTCGAGCAGCCCGCCGCGGGGCCTCACCTGCGGGCAGGGTGCTCACCGATATGAGTCTGGACGAACTGCCTGACGAATTGGATGATACCGTCCATCGAGGCGCCGGGCTGGAACACCGCGGCTACTCCCTGCTGTTTCAGCGCAGGAATATCGGCGTCGGGGATGATGCCCCCCACCAGGACCAACACGTCGTCCAGCCCCTTCTCCTTCAGCAGGGCGCAGACGCGCGGCACGATGGTCGTGTGCGCACCCGACAGAATGGAGAGGCCCACCGCATCCACGTCCTCCTGGAGCGCGGCGCTGGCGATCATCTCCGGCGTCTGCCGCAACCCGGTGTAGATTACTTCCATGCCCGCGTCCCGCATGGCGCGCGCGATAACCTTGGCCCCGCGGTCGTGGCCGTCCAGGCCGGGCTTGGCGATCAGTACCCGAATTTTCCTGAATGGATTCATTGACGATTCACCGCAGGGCGGCGGCGATTTTCTTGCATGCGAATTGAAAACAATTTATAGCACATCTACACTATCACCACTGCCAGCCCCAAAACCGGGAGCCTATAAGGACCAAGCCAATGGAGGCCGAACCTATTCCTACGCCCCAAAGAAGCTTCCGTTCCAATGCACGCAATTGTTCATACCGCATATCAAACTCTGGAAGACCGACAGCCTTCCTACGATAGAGTAGTTTCAAGCCAGGCTGGCCACCATTCCAGTTTCTTACGACGAAATTCAACTCCGACCAGAGTTCTGGACGCTCCCGCTGCAGCCATTCCCGGAGTTTACTGGCTTTTCGGGATAACAGGACGTCGCACACAAACGCAAAGACGGCCGAAACGCCAGCCAGGGAAATCAGGATTGCTATCTGAGGACTTGCCATAGATTGGCGCATCCAGAAAGTAGTTATTAAGAGCGGTATCTATTTATAGCCATTCTCCATGTTTTGCTGTATCTGTGTTCCCTATCCATTCGTCATAAAATGTTGGCTTCCTCGTAGGTGCCGAAGATGCCCCGCAGAACGTCGCATATTTCGCCCACGGTGACGTAGGCGCGGACACAGTCCAGGATCGAGGGCATCAGGTTGTCGCTGCCGCGCGCCGCACGTTCCAGGGCGCTCAGGGTTTCGCTGGCCCGGCGGCTGTCGCGCGTGCTCCGCAGGCGCCGCAATTTTTCGGCCTGCTGCTGCCGCACGCTTTCGTCAATGACCAGGGTCGCGATGGGGTTCTCCTCGGCGGCGAACTCGTTGACACCCACGATGATTTTCCGCTTTTGCTCGACAGCGCGCTGGAACTGGTAGCTGGCTTCGGCGATCTCCCGCTGGGGGTAACCCTTCTCGATGGCGGCGATCATTCCCCCCAGCGCGTCAATCTTGTCGAAGTAGTCGAAGCAGCCCTGTTCCATGTCCAGCGTCAGGCGTTCGAGGAAGTAGCTGCCGCCCAGCGGGTCCACCGCGCTGGCCATGCCGGACTCGTGGGCCAGAACCTGCTGGGTGCGCAGGGCGAGCGTCACGGCATCCTCCGTAGGCAACGCCCAAGCCTCATCCAGCGAGTTAGTGTGCAGCGACTGCGTGCCACCGAAAACCGCCGCCAGCGCCTGTACGGCAGTGCGGACCACGTTGTTGTAGGGCTGCTGCGCGGTCAGCGACACGCCCGCGGTTTGCGTGTGGAAGCGGCACAGCCAGGCGCGCGGGTTGGCCGCGCCGAACCGGTCGCGCATCACCCGTGCCCAGACGTTGCGGGCGGCACGGTATTTGGCGATCTCCTCGAAGAAATCGTTGTGGGCGTTAAAGAAGAACGAGAGGCGGGGTCCGAACTGATCCAGCTCAAGGCCGCGCTCAACCCCCCACTGGACATACTCGATGCCGTCACGCAGGGTGAAAGCCAGTTCCTGCAGGGCCGTTGCGCCGGCTTCCCGGATGTGGTAGCCGCTGATGGAAATGGTATTCCAGCGCGGCGCATGCCGTGCGCCGAACTCGAAGGTGTCTACCACCAGCCGCATCGAGGGATGGGGAGGGAAGATGTACTCCTTCTGCGCGATGTATTCCTTGAGGATGTCGTTCTGGATGGTGCCCGAGATTTTTTCCCACGTGGCGCCCTGTTTTTCCGCCACCACCAGGTACATGGCCCACAGAATGGCGGCCGGAGAGTTGATGGTCATCGAGGTTGTGACTTGGTCCAGCGGGATTCCGTCGAATAACGCTTCCATGTCAGCCAGCGAGGAGACCGACACGCCGCACTTGCCCACCTCGCCTTCCGACTTGGGGTGATCGGCGTCGTAACCCATTAGGGTGGGCAGGTCGAAGGCCACCGAAAGGCCGGTCTGGCCCTGGCCGAGCAGGTAGCGGTAGCGCTGGTTCGTTTGCTCCGGGGTGGCGAAGCCGGAGAATTGACGCATCGTCCAGAGCTTGCCGCGGTACATGGTGGCGTGGATGCCGCGCGTGTAGGGCCACTGGCCCGGCTCGCCCAAATCCCGGGCGTAGTCAAACTCCGACAGGTCCTCAGGTGTGTAGAGCCGATGGATGGGCCGGCCGCTGATGGTAGTGAATTCGGCCTCGCGTTCGTCGGCGTCGATCCCTGGCCGAGCTTCAGACTGGTTCACCAGCAGCTTGTCCCGCTCCGCCATGACTCCATAATAGCCCACTGATGAAACTTTGACACAATGGCCGCGCCCTGCACCTGGTAATCCATGTTGGGGCATTTATCCAAAGCAGGTTTTTAATTACGCGTCAGCGGAGTGCATGCGGAGTGCTACACTGCCGCCTCGATAGCACAGGCGCAAGCCCAGTGAGCTACACTGGCTTAAGGAGGCTTACGTCGCCTCCCCCCTTGAGGCAGGAATTCCAGCGGGAATTCAGGGGCCGGAGGGAATCTGGGGAATGGAAGAACACATGAGTCCACCAGGACAGCAGAGTTCAGTCTCGCCGGCACGGCGCAGGAACGTGACGCGCACGCGCGTCACGCCTTCAGCCGCGATGCGGTCCGCTGCCGTCTTCGTGGTCTGGTGGCTATGGTTGGTCTCGCCTGCCGATGGCCTTTCCGGCGGGCAGCCCCCGGCTGCCACCGAGGCTGACATCCGCGTGCTGATGAAACGGCCGGCGGTCGAGGCCGCGCTGAAGCACTTGAGCGACCACTACGACCAGATGGTCGAGGACCTGGTGGCACTCACCGAGATTCCCGCTCCGCCTTTTAAGGAGGAAGCGCGCGCCCGGTACTTCGCCGAGCACCTGCGCGGGCTGGGCCTGAAAGACGTCCACATTGACAAAGAGGGAAACGTGGTCGGCGAGCGTCCCGGAGTGGGCGAGGGCCCTACCCTGCTGCTGGCCGCACACCTGGATACGGTGTTTCCTGCGGGGACTAGAACGCGGGTCCGGAAACACGGAAGCATCTACGCAGCTCCCGGCATCGGTGACAATAGCCATGGCCTGGCGGTTATGCTGGCGCTGATCCGGGCGCTGGAGGCCGTCGCGGCGCGGACAGGCGGCGATATCATCTTCGTCGGCGACGTGGGCGAGGAGGGGCTGGGCGACCTGCGCGGGGTCCGCTATCTGTTTGAGAAGAGCCCGTTGCGCCAGCGGGTGGACCTATTCATTTCTTTGGATGGGCTGGGGAATTCGGCGATCACCAATGGCGGCGTGGCCAGTCGGCGCTACCGGGTCACTTACCGAGGCCCGGGCGGCCACAGCTACGGGGCCTTTGGCCTGGTGAACCCGGCCTTCGCCATGGCTGCGACCGTGGCACGCCTCAGCCGCCTCCAAGTGCCCGAACATCCAAGGACGACCTTCAACGTGGGCCGCTACGGCGGCGGCACTTCGGTGAACGCCCTCCCCGAGTCGGTGTGGATGGAGGTGGATTTGCGCTCTGAGTCGCCAGCCGAGCTGGCCCTGCTGGAGCGGCAGTTTCTGGCCGCGGTTAAGAAAGGCGCGCAGGTAGAGAACCAAGTGCGGAGCACCGAGTATGGCCGCATCGTAGTGGAACCCAAGTTGGTCGGCGATCGTAAAGGCGGCCAGACTCCCCCCAGCTCGCCGCTGGTCGAAAGCGCCCTGGCCGTGACCCGAGCCCTGGGGAAGGCGCCCACGCTGCGATACAGCAGCACAGATGCGAACGTTCCCATCAGCATGGGGATTCCCGCCATCACGATCGGCTCGGGCGGCAGGGGCGATCGCAGCCATTCCCTGGACGAATGGGTAAACGTGGACAAGGCCGCCGCGCTGCCGGGCATGCAGCGCGCCCTGCTGTTGGTCCTGGCCTTGGTAGGCATCGAGTAGCCGATGAACCTGGCGAAGCCGCGTCCATTGCTGAAAGCCTGCCTCATGATTTCTTTAAAAAGGAGGAGTTTCACATGGGAAAAGTTATCAAATGCAACAAGGTGAACCCCAGCAGCGATTGTACGCACGTTGTGCGCGGCGCTACCGAAGAGGAGGTCCTCAAGAATGCCGCCGCCCATGCCAAGGACCACGGCCTGGAACCCACCCCGGAGCTGATGGCGCAGGTGAAATCCTTCATCGAGGATGAGCAACAGCGAGGGGCCGGGCGGCCTGCCATTGCACGCTGAATTGAGCAGAGCAAGCCGGGCCCGCTTAGCAGGCTGCTGAAAAACTCCAATCCAAGGTGTCAGAAGGAACCACACAGGCTGAAGCCTGTGCCACTTTTCAGCAACTTGCGAGCTGGCAGTGGCACAGACTTCAGTCTGTGCAGAAGCTTTTCAGCATCCTCTTAGGACAGACGAGCCATCTCGACGCGGACCAGCGATGGAAACCCTGAACCAATACATGGACCGGCGGGTGAGGGCCGATTCGCCGCTGGCCGAGCTGCTGCGTCTGCCGCAGCAAGAGCAACAGCGGCTGGGCGCGGTTCACACGGCACGCGAAATTCTCCAGCAGCCATGGGTCTGGCGGGAGACAGCCCGCGTGGTGTTCGAGCATGCCGGAGCGCTCGCACGCTTTCTTGAGCGGGATGGCGGCATTACCGACGTGGTGTTTACCGGAGCGGGCTCCTCGGCCTCTGCCGGTTTGTCGCTGGTGCCGCTGTTTCGCCAGCGCTGTGGGCTGGCCGCGTTAGAGGTTCCTACGACCGACCTGCTGGTGGGCGGGCGCGGCGTTTTTCTGGGCGGCGCCCGCCGCTACCTGCTGGTCTCGCTGGCGCGCTCAGACGAGAGCCCGGAAAGCATCGGTACTGTGGACCGGGTGCTGCGCGAGTTTCCCGAGGTGCGGCACCTGATCCTCTGCTGCAACCGCGACGGGCAGCTGGCGCGCAAGTACCTGGGTCTCCCCAACGTCTTCACCCTGGTGCTGCCCGAAGCTACCAACGATGAGAGCCTGGTCGTGACCACCTCCTTCACCAGCATAGTGGTCGCGGGGCAGTGCATTGCCGAGCTGGATCGGCGCCAGCAGTACTTGGAAACGCTGGAGGCGCTGGCGGCTGCGGCCGAACGCGTCCTGGACGCCTCAGGCCTCGCCCAGCAGGTTGCCGAATCCGGCCCGGAGCGCCTGTGCCTGCTGGGGCCGCGCCCGCAGTTCGGCGCCATCCTGGAGGGCGCGATGAAGGTGGTGGAAACCACCTCCGGTCGTGTCGTCTCACTGGCGGAAACTTTCCTCGGGTTGCGGCACGGCTGGATGGTATTTCTGAATCCGGCGACCGCGGTGCTGTACTTCTTCAGCTCCGACCCGCACAGCCGCCGCTACGAACTGGACCTGGCGCGGGAAGTGCGCGCCAAAGGGTTGTGCTCAATATCGGTGGCTCTGGGCCCGGACTCCGGTGGCGCCGATGCACACTTGTCGCTGACCGAGGCCTATGGCCCGCCGATTCCCGACGTCTACCGCGCGCCCCTAGATGTACTGTTCCCACAGCTTGTGGCGCTGTTTTTGGCCTTGCGTTTAGGGCTACGCCCCGACGCCCCCAGCGAAACCGGCGTGATCCACCGCGTCGTTCAGGGCGTCACCCTGTATGAATTTCCGTGAAGAAATAGAGGGTAAGACCATTCGGCTCAGACACGCAGAAGCTCCGGTGGCCCCAATTCTGGTCTCGTATTTCCTGCTTGATTGGGAGCCCCTTCTTGACTGCGAGCAGATACTTTTCCTCGACGTCGCCCACCTCGATCACCATGAACGCACCTTGCGGAGGCCTGTCATCCCAAAGGTGAGATGGTTTGCCGCACTTCGGCAGCGCCAGCACCTCGATCACCCCAGACGCGGCGCCAAACAGGCTTCCTCGGTCGTCGGGATTGCGGTCCCAGGATTCTATGACGGGAAGTTCCAACCCGTCCCGATAGAATGTGACCGTCGCCTCGTACGCAGGGGTGAAGTATGAAAACCGGAACTGGCCTCTACTCACAATACTCCTCCGGGCCAATCGAGCCCCTCCCGTGTCTGGCGCCAAACGGTTGCCGGTGCGGCATAGCGTTTTGGCTGAGCGGCGTGCCTGGCGCGGTCGCCACTCCCGCAGCAGGCAGGCGACGAGTGTACCTTGGGCGTCAACCGCTGGAGGGGCGCACGGAGCAGCGTCTGGCGTTACATTCAGCAATAGCGATGCGGGAAGCCGAGTTGTACCCGGCCGTGAAGCGGCACTTCGAGGGGCTGGGCTATGCGGTCTATGCCGAGGTGCCAGCGCCGCACGGCGGCTACGTGGACTTGCTGGCGGTGCGTGAGCCGGTGACGGTGGCCGTGAAGCCCTGGTTTTCGCGCGGCGCAGTGCGCCAGGCGGGGCGCAACAAGCGCTACGTTTGGGAATCCTATGTCGCGGTGCCTGACGGCGTGAGGATCCCACCGCGGCGGCGCGGAGCGCTGAAGCGGCACCGGGCAGGCTTGCTGCTGGTGAAGACGGCGACGGGGGATGCCTCGGGACAGGCGGCGGAGGCAGACTCCGAGGTGATCGTCGAGGTGGAGGCCCGGCGCTTGGCCCCGGCCTGGACAGTGCGGGAGGCCTTCGGGCCACACCTGCACGGGGCGCTGGCTTTGGTTTACGCCGCAGCACTGGGCGGAGTTCCAACCAGGAAAAGGGTTAGCGTTTTCAGTCTGTTGGTCGAGAAAATTAGAGAGTCACTTGAAGGCCATGGAGGCCTCGCCAATACCGACCAAATCCTGGCCGACATAAGGCCGTGGAATTACTTCCGCAACCCCCCAGGTGGCCTGCGGTGGATTCTCGAGTGCCGCTTCCAGTCACTCGGCCCCGACCTGTGGACACTGAAGAGGGGCCCCCGAGGTCGCCAAGACTCAACAGGCGAAAACCGGTAAACTACGCGCTGCCGCTCGAGTCGCTGGTGCGCACACATCTACCGGACACCTACATCTGCCTGCCTGCACCCAGCATCGTGCCCCTGCCGGGGGATTATCTGAGTTTGCTGAAGGACGGCCAGCGGCCGCGCCGGGCGCGAGTCGTTTCTTCCAAGCAACACGCGATCGTGGAGACGCCGCAGCGGGAACTCCGCGCAGGCGCGGCTGTCTTCTTCCCCTGGCGCTGTCCCCGAGGGATGGAGATGCCGCAGGAAACCTTGGTCCTGCGCCTGATTCCCGCTGAGTAGCAGGCACGTTAAGGAGCAGCTCAATGCTTGTCCCACCCCTGCGGGGCCAGACTGCTGGGCCAGCGCCATTGGCAGTGGCGGGTGGTTATTGGGGACTGGCGGCGGTGCTGCTCCGGAACCGGAAAAGAGAGCGGACTGAATACGCTGGAGACGCGCTACAATAGACCGCACGAGTTACACCATGCGCGAGCTACACCATGATCGAGGACATTGACCGGCGAGAACGGGGACGGCGCCGGTTACAGGAAGCCGTGGCCGCCGAGTGGGAGAGCCAGCGCATCACCGGCGAGGCCACCGAATTGAGCCAGGACAGCATTTTCGTCGAAGCGGCCCCGCCGCCACCGGCAGACGCTGAGGTCCAGATCACCCTGGGTTCGGGCCCCGAAGCCATTCGTCTGCCCTGCCGGGTGCGGCGCGTCACAGGCGCCGGGTTTGCCGGCGAGTTTGAGATGCTGTCGGGAGAGCAGCGCGGCGCGCTGGGGAAGCTGCTGGACCGGCTGCCCTACTAGCTGGAGGAAGGAACCTGAGATGAGCGTATCTGTAGCGTTTATTGCGATTGCTTTTAGTCTGCTTGTCGGAGTCCTAGCCGGCAGCTTCTTAACTTGGAGGCTCACTCGTGATCATGTTCCCCCGTCCTTCCAAGAGCGTTTGCAGGAGGCGCAACTTAGCAAGGCAACGTCGGAGGCTTTTCTTGCAACACAGCGGGAAAGACTGCGAGAGAAAGAAAAATTGGTAGAGGAAGCCCGCACCCAACTATCCGCGGAGTTCAGTGAACACGCAGCTAAGGCGTTAAAAAGCAGCAACGAAGCATTTCTTGATCTTGCGACCCAAAAGTTCAGCACGCTCCGGGGGGAAGCGGAAGGAGATCTTAAGCAGCGCAAAGCGGAGGTTGAGGCGCTTGTCAAACCGCTTGCCGAGGCGCTCACGAGGTACGAAGTAAATCTGCAGGCAATCGAGAGCGAGCGCCAAAGAGCATATGGAGACCTGCATGGTTTGCTGAAAGGGGTTGGGGAAGCGCAAGACCTTCTCCGACGGGAGACGGCAAACCTGGTTTCTGCGCTACGGCGCCCGCATGTTCGCAGCCGCTGGGGAGAACTGACGTTACGGCGTGCTGCCGAACTTGCAGGGATGGCAGAGCATTGTGACTTCAGTGAACAACCCACGATCCATACTGAAGATGGCCGATATCGGCCGGACATGGTAGTGCAAATGCCCGGTGGTCTTTCCGTTCCTGTGGATTCCAAAGTGCCGCTTGACGCTTACCTGGACGCAGTTGATGCACGCACAGACGAGGAAAGGAACGCCTCTCTGGTCCGCCATGCCAAGCAGGTGCGGAGCCACATGGACCAGCTTTCCTCCAAGGCTTACTGGGAGGGTCTGGAATCTGCTCCCGAGTTCACAGTGCTTTTCCTTCCGGGAGACCCATTTTTTAGTGCTGCCGTCGATCGCGATCCTTCTCTGGTGGAAGACGCAATTCAACAACGGGTGCTCATAGCGACCCCAGTAACCCTGATTGCTCTTCTGAAAGCAGCCGCGTATGGATGGCGACAGGAAGCCGTAGCGACGAACGCGCGCGCGATCAGTGAGGCGGGGAGAGAAGTTTACGAACGTGTTTCGATTTTCTGGGGGCACTTCAGCGGGTTGCGCGAAGCGCTGGATGACGCCATGGAGGCCTTCAATAAGACTCTTGGTTCCCTAAGATCGCGTCTCATACCTAGTGTTCGTAGGTTCAGGGAGCTGGGGGCGACCGCCGCGGAAGAGATTGCGGAGACCGAGCCCATAGATCAGGTGTTGCGTTCGGTTGAGCCTCCCGCCGGGCAGACAACCCCCGCGGAAGAGATTGCGGAGACGGAACCAATAGATCAGGTTCTGCGTTCGGCTGAGCCTCCGGCCGAGCAGAGAGAAGAGGACCGAGGATTCGAAAGGCAATTAGGGGCGACCACCGCGGAAGAGATTGCGGAGACGGAACCGATAGATCAGGTGCTGCATTCGGCTGAGCCTCCGGCCGAGCAAGGAGCAGAGGACCGGGAAATCGAAAGGGAATCGGGGGCAACCACCGCGGAAGAGATTGCGGGGACGGAACCGATATATCAGGGGCTGCATTCGGCTAAGCCTCCGGCCGAGCAAGGAACAAAGGACCGAGGCTCCGAAAGGGAATCGGGGGCGACCACCGGGGAAGAGGTTGCGGCAAAGGAACTAATGGATCAGCTTCTGATTTCCGCTGAGCCTGCGGCCGGGCAAGGGGACGGAGACCGAGGCTCAGAAGTGAACTAGCTACGGCATCTACGCGCTTTCCGCTTCCGCCTTGCCTGGCGGTATCGGCTTCTGCTGGGCCTCATAAAGGCGGCGGCGCAGTTCCAGCTCACTCCGCCCCACCCACTGGGAGCAAAGAGTCTCCAGAGTCGAAGTTTCTTCGCGAGCCTGCTCGAGGATTCGCTCCAGGCTCTGCCGGAAGGCCACCTCCGCCTGAGCTACGCGTGCAGGAGTCTCCCGCAACAGCATCTCATGCGCCTCGCGCACCCGCTCGATGGCGGTGCGGCTCATCTGTTGCGCCTGCTCGCGGAGCGAGCTGGCCGCCTCGGCCACGGAATCCTTGAGCATCTGCGTCTGCTTTTGGCAAGCTTGCTCGTGCTCCTTCGCCAGATGCCGCAAGCGCTGCTCGTAGCCACCGCGGAGAGTTTCGACCGAGCGCTCGAGGTTTGTGGTCCGGCTACCGCCCGCCTGCTCCAGGCGGCGTTCGGCTTCCTCCAGCGTGCGGTCCAACGCAGAGCGGATCCGTGCCTGGAAAACCTCCTGGGCAGCCTCGCCCATGGCCCCAATCTCCTGGTGGCCCGCTTTCAACAGCTCTTCCAGTTTCTGATGGAGCCGACCGGTGAGGGCCTCGGTGCGCCTGTCCAGCACAGCCTGCATTTCCTGATGCGCCTCGTCCAAGGCCGTGCGGGCGTCTTCCATCCGCCGCTCAGCTGCGGCCACAGACAGCGCCAGTTCTGCCTTGGTCTGGTCTGCAGAGGAATAGAAGGCAATCAGGCTTGCGCGTTTATCCTCCAGGGCTGAGGACAATCCGGCAAATTGCGTCTCCAGCCGCTGGCGCCTCTGTCGAGCTTGGTTTTCCATCTCGGCCCCCTCCCGTGTCACGGAAGCGCGAGTCTGCTGAATGGCGTCCAGGATCTCTCCGCCGGCAGTCGCAGCTTTCGCCTGACAGTCGGCGACCGCGCCCACGGCGTCCCGGGCGGCTTGCTGGACAGCGTGCTCGGCGTCCGCAGCATGCTGGGCCAGGTGCTCGACGCCAGCCTGCGCGCTGGCGTCCAGTTCCTGACGCGCTTGGTGCAGCCGCTGCGCATGAACGGCCGCCACCGCTCCCAGCTCCTTGTTACGCTCTTCGGCGTGGCGATCCAGGGTCGAGGCCAGTTCCGCGACGCGCGGGCCGGCTTTTTCCATTTCCGCGGCCAGTGCCTGGCTGAATCTCTGCTGTGCATGAGCGGCCGCCTGTTCCAGTCCGGCTGAGAAGGCGTTGCGGAGGGATTCGAGCGGCCTCGCGGCGCGCTCCTGCAGTGCCTTTTCCAGCGCCATGGCGTCGGCCCGCAGTTTCTGCTCCAGCTCCAGCGTCCTGGATTTCAGTGATGCTTCTTGCCCGGCGGCGAAGCGTTCTATCTGCGCCTGGTTCTCCTCCGTGCAGGTCCGCAGCGAATCCATGTTGGCGCGCAACTCGGTGCGGCCTTTTTCCAGGATTTCCAGGAGTTGGTCCAGGGCCTCCTTCCGCTGGTCATAGCGGCTCGTCAGTGAACCGAACAGCGCGTCGAGCGCTTCCCGCTTTTGCTCGGCGCTCCGGTCCAGGGTGAGACGCGTCTGCTGCAGGTCGCGCGCCTGCTCATCGAGCTGGCGGGTGGCTTCAGCGGCACCGGTCTTGAGTGATTCGGCCTGCCGCTCGAGGCATTCGAATGCCTGTGCCGAAGCTTCGCCCAGCTCGCGAACGCGGAGCTGGGCGGTCTCCCGCAACTGGGTTTCGGCCTGGCCTGTCGTCGCCGACAACTTTTCCTGGGTACTGGAGATTGCCCGTTCCGACCACTTTGCCAATTCTCGCAGGGAGGCACGTACCCGCTGCAGGCGCGCTTCGACTGCCGCGGCCTCGGCGGAGCCGGCCTCCTTGGCCTCCCGCGAGCGCTCCTGGAGGGACGTCTTGAACTTCTCCAACCCCTGCCCCGCGTGCTCGGCCAGCGCCGCCCGCGAGGCGTTTTGCAGCTCGGTGAAATTAGCCCGGGCAGTCTCCAGCGACTGGGCAACCCAGCGGGTCGCCGCGCTTTTCTGCTCGCCCAGTACCGTGGCGAACGAGCGGGACGCCTCGTCGACGAGTTGTGGTGTCAGTTTTCGGAATTCCTGGATGCTGGTCAAGGAGGCCCCGTGCATTTCGCCACGGCTTCTGTGAGTGAGCCGCTCCGCGTCCTGCCGCAGGCTGTTCAGACTGGCTGCCATTTGCTCGCGCCAGCCGGCCACGTGCGCTTCCAGTTCGGCCACCTCCTTCTGGTACGCTTCTAGGCTGGCGGTCGCCCTCGCCACTATTTCCTGGCCCTTGCGGGCTTCCTGTGGCAGCGTCCGTTGATATTTCTCCAGGGCCGCCTGCATGGCGGCCTCGAATTGCCGGGCCAGGTTCCCAATCTTTTCCTCCGTCCCGGTCGCCTGCCGGACCAAGGAGGCACCGGCGCGTTCCTCCTGGGCGCGGATGGCTTCCGCTACGGCCCGCGCCTGCTCAGCAAGCTCCTCCCTGGCGATGTTTTTTCGGGCAGCCAGCAAGTCCAGTTGGGGCGCCAGCGAGCTGGCGCCTTGCCGCCGCGCGGCTTCCATTTGTTCGGCAAACTCCCGGAGCATCGTCTCGGCCTGTGCGCGAATCGTGTCGCCTTTTTGCAGGACTCTCTCCAGCGATTCGTCCAGCGCATGAACGCGCTGGTGCGCCGTGGCAGGTTCCTCGGCTGGCTTTTCGTCTTCCACCGCTGGACCATCCTTGTCTCGCCAGTCGGGAGGGAATTCGTGCTCCCAGTAGCTTTCGTCCTCCACGAATCCCACTCCGAGCTGCTGTAGGCCAGGTTCGGAGCACGACGTCACCGAAACCACCCGGGCCAGAGCAGGCTTGCCTCCGGATCGGCGAATGGCCAGCGGCGCACTGCGAGGAAACGGGGTCCGAGCAGTGAGCCTGGCGCCATGCCGGCTGATGTCGCACGTAGAGGTGGATTCCACCAGAACCTTGCCGTCGGCTCCCCGGCCCGCGATTTCCACCTCCACTACGCGAGGCAGGCGCGGACTGCGCCGGCGGTGACCATTGGGCTTGCGGATGTCAGTAGTCTTCATAAGCTGCGATCCAGCGTGCCGCTCCAGCTCGGCCCACTACGAGCCTGGGCCTCATCGCGGCACGCGACAAGGCTGGATTCAGGGGGGCCAATAAAGTATACGCTCCGGCTGGAAAAGTCCAGCCTGTTCGTGCGTCTCGGACGCCGCTGGCGGACGTCAAATTTCTTGCAATTCCTTGAAAAAATGCGGGTTCCGAGCCGCGGACGGGCAACAATGATTGTCGCAATCCAGGCCGCAAAGCAGTCCCATTCGCCGGGCGCAATCCACCTGGAACGCGGCTGCGAAACAGTTGCCAGTTCTATCGTTAAGCAGGCGGCGGTTGAGCAGGCGTCCCCAGGCGCCCTTCCAGAGCCCGCACGAATTCGCTCAGGAAAGGCCGCGCCCCCAGTTGAGCTCGGAAATATTCCAGCGCCTCGGTGCAGGCGGCATCCGGATCAGGACGCAGCAGGCCGCGCATGCGCTGGCATTGCAGAAAAATGAAATAGGTCAGGGCCACGTCGGCCATGCAGTATTCGGCAATGCCAGCCAGATTCCCCTGTTCGTATTCCCCTTCCACCTCGGCGCCGTCCATCTCGGTCTTGCCGGGCAGCCCGATCAGCTTGGCTACCGCGTCCAGGGAGGCTTTGGGCGCGGCTCCAAAGTTGGTGAGGAACTCGAGGATGTCGAAGTGGAACTCCGGGGCGTAGCGGTAGCGGTAATTGTTGAACTTGTCCCGGGCGCTGAAGTAGTCGGCCGAGCCCAGGTTGTACCGCATCGAGCGATGCTCGATCACCGGCAGGTCGAAGCTGCGCCCGTTGAAGGTGATCAACGCGCATTCGGGACCCACCCCTTGCCGCGGGTTGCGTCGGCCGCCGCCGTAGCGCTCGAACGTTTCCCAGAAAAATTGCAGGGTTTCGCGTTCCTTGTCCGGGCCGCCGGACATGGCGCCGAAACTGCGGATGCGCAGGTTCTCGTCGCAAACCAGCCCGCCGATCACGATGGGGACGTGGAACAACGGGTGCAGCAGCCGGGACGATTGCTCCTTCACGCTGGCGTAGCTGTGGCCGTACACCGCCTCCACCAAGGGCTTGTCGGGATACGTCTCAATGTCGAAGATCAAGTAGTTCATGGACTTTTTGCGTGGGAGATAGCATACCCGTGAAAGTGGCTGAGAGCAAAGGATGCGGAGACGACGCGCCGGGCCGTGCCATCGCATGGGCAGCGGTCGCCGGGGCGAGCCGGGGCTAGGGATCCGCTCGCGTGGGTGGCGCGGCGGAGGCGCGGGAGTTCGGCGGCAATCCGTACAGCTCGAGTTTCTTCAACGTCAGGGCGTTCAGCTTGCCGGTCTTCGTCAGGCTCTGGGCCTGCTGAAAGTCTGCCAGGGCGGCGACTGTGTGAAGGTCGAGCTTGCCGGTCGGCTTTCCGTTGTAATGACCGCTGCGAGCGAGCGATTGCTGAATTTCGCGAAAGCGCTGGGCTGTCGGCGCCCTCTGGCCGCGGACCGCCCGCCGGCGCCGCCGTCGGACACTGCGCCTCTTAGTTCTCCGGCGGGGACGCTTTTTCTTGGCAACCGAGGTTTTCTTGCTGCTGCTGGAAACCTTCTTTTCCGGCGAGGGGTTGGCCCGCGAGACTGGAAAAGCAAAGGTGCTGGCGGCCAGCACCAAACTGGCTAGGATGGCGACGAAGTAGCGGACAGCCTTACGAGGCATAGCTGCCAACCGCAACCTTGCGGTGGGTGCCTTGTATTGGCCCGCCGCACCGGCGGAATATTCTCACGAGGGAACCGAGTGCCCGGGCACTGAAGGACCCCGCTAGGGCAGCGTGCCCGCTAGAAAGAGCGTTTGTAGCCGGCTGCGCCCTCTGCGTCGGCGCACCTTAAAGACAACATCGTCTCCAGAGCCTAAACCGCGCTGAATGCGGCGTACATCCTCGACCGAACTAGTGGGCTCCCGCTGCAGCTCGACGATCAGGTCGGCGCGAAGCAAGCCCACGTCTTCGGCGAAGCTGCCCGGATCCACCTGGGTCACCAGCACACCTTCCTCGTCGCTGAGTCTGAGCCGGCTGGCCAGCTGCGGGGTGAGGTTCTGCAACGTCAGACCGAACTTGGCCTCGGTGGGCTCTTCCGGCTGGGCCTCCTCTTTTTCCAGGCCCAACAACTCCCGGAAGACTTCGGTGCGCTCGGCGATCGTGATGGTGGTTTGCTTTTTCTTGCCGTCGCGGACGTAGTTGACGCGGACTTTCTCTCCAACGGGGGTTTCTGAAATCTTGGCGACCAGTTCGTTGCCGGAGCGGATCGGGGTGTCGTCCACCCCAACGATCACGTCGCCGGACTTCAGCCCGCCTTGATCGGCCGGGGAGCCGGGAAGCACGTGATTAATGATCACGCCATCCTTAACACCGAAACTGCGCAGCAGCGCTTCGTTCTCTGAGCTCCGGCCCTGGAACTCCACGCCGATGGAGCCGCGCGGCACGCGCCCGTGCTTGATGATTTGGTTGTAAACGTAGACGGCCGTGTTGGAGGGCAGGGCAAAGCCCACGCCCTCGTAGGTGCCGCGGCTGGTGGCGATAGCCGTGTTCACCCCGATCACCTCGCCCGACATATTCACCAGCGGGCCGCCGCTGTTGCCGGGGTTGATGGCCGCGTCGGTCTGCAAGAAGTGCTGAAACTGTTGGGCTCCAACGAGGTCGCGGTTCTTGGCGCTGATGATGCCCGCGGTCACAGTCTGTTCCAGGCTGAACGGGCTGCCAATGGCCAGCACCCAGTCGCCGACGTCGATGCCGTCGGAGTTGCCCATCTTGGCCGGCGTCAGCGACGTCTTGGCGTCGATCTTGATGACGGCGAGATCGGTCTCTTGGTCCGATCCAATCACCTTGGCTTCGTACTGCTTTGGATCGTCGATCAATTTCACTTGGATGCGATCCGCCTTCTCCACCACGTGCCGGTTTGTGAGGATGAAGCCATTTCGATCCACCACGATCCCGGAGCCCAGGCTGCGCTGCTGGATGCCCCCTCCGGGGCCGGGCCCTTCAAAGAATCGCTCGAAGAACTCCTCAAACGGGTCCTGTCGCTCGCCCTGCCGAGGGCTGCGACGCCGTCGGGACGCCGGCGGCTTCACGGTGGACGATGTGTTGATGTTAACCACCGAGGGCCGGGCTGCCTTGGAAATCTGCACAAAGGCCGAAGAGAGCTGGGCCGGCTCCGGGATTGACAGGGGACTGGCTCCCGGAGCCACCGAGCGGTCCAGGGCGCCCACCGTTCGGGTCACGACGGTCCCAATGGCGATGCCCACCGCCAGGGTCACTAAAACCAGGGCCAGCGAGACCCACTTTTGCCGGCGTAGTCCGGCTACCACTTTGTCCAACCTGGAGTTCATCGGAGCGTGCTCCTCTCAACAAGACACAGACCGAATCTCAGTTGCATTATACCACTAGATAGGGATGCTCGGCGGAAGCCGGCGGTTTCACTGTCATCCAAAGTGGTTTCGCTGTCATCGAATTCGGGACGCGACACTAGCTGTCAACACCGCCCAGGGCGCACAGCACCATCAGGATGCGCTCGAGCCCGAGTTGGCGGCGAGTGGGGTCGTACCATTCCTGAGGGGAGTGGGTCGCGCCGCCCTCCCCGCCCCCACCCAGGGAAACTGCCTCGATGCCCAGCGCCAGCGGGATATTCGCATCGGTCGAGGAGCGCTCGACACGCGAGCGGATCCCCAGATAGCGGTCCACTGCCCTCACCGCTTCCAGGATGCGAGCATTCTGCGGCAGCTCGGCCGCGGGGCGTTCGCCAATATCCTGAACCTCGTAGGTGAGCGTGCCATTCTGCGCTCGCCGGTTCTCCTCTTCCACCGCCTCCCGTACCACATTTTCCAGGACGGCTGCCAGCCGCCGGATCTCCTCCATTAAACCGGAACGGATGTCCACCTTAATGAAGGCCGACGAGGGGACCGAGTTGATGCTGGTGCCTCCCTGGATTTCACCCACGTTAAAGGTGGTGCGCGGATGCTTGGGGACCAAAGTTTGAGCGAAGCGGGCCACCGCCGTGCCCAGGGAGTAGATCGGGTTCGCCAATCCGAAGTGACTCCAGCTATGCCCGCCGGGGCCCTCAACGGTCACGCGGAAGCGCTGGCTGCCCAAGCCGTAGGCGGTGATGTGCTCCACGCTGGCCCCGTCCAGCACCAGCACGGAACGCACCTTCCGGCAGATTTCCTTCCGCTGAAGCAGGTGGCGCATGCCGTGCAGATTGCCTTCGCCTTCCTCGCCAACATTGGCCACCAACAACAGGTCGTCGCGCAGGCGCAGGTTCGCGCGGCGCAAGACGCGCGCCACCCCCAGCAGGGCCGCCAAACCGGCGCCGTTGTCGGTGATTCCGGGGCCGTAGATGCGCCCATTGTGGCGGTGGACCTCGATTCGATCGCGGAGCCGAAAAACCGTGTCCAGGTGAGCACTCAGCATCAGCAGATACCGCTGCCGCGCCGGTGCCGTGCCCCACAGTTCGCCTACCACGTTGCCGGCATCGTCGCGCCGCACGCGGTCCAGTTTCAGTTCGCTGAACTGCTGGAGGAAGTAGTCGGCCCGCGCCTGTTCGGCAAATGTAGGGGCCGGGATCGAGGTGAATTCGACCTGCCGGTCGGTAATCCAATCGGCTTCCTGTGCGATCAACTCCACGGCCCGTGCCACCATCGCGCTGCGGGCCAGCGCTTCGATCGTCGCGGGTGTGAGAGCGGCAATTGAACTCGCCGGCATGCCCCTCATGGTAGCACAGCGATTCGCCAGGATTTTTCAGGCCGGCCCGTATAGATGCGGGGCGCGAGCCAGCCTGCAGAGACTTGGGCCGGAACTTAGTTAGAAGGCCGGAAGTTAGAAGGAAAGTATGGCGGTGCGAGACGGCTCCCGAGGGTTGGGCAGGTAAAGCGTCTTGCAGCGTTCGCAGCGGTAGAGTTCAGCGTTCTCGCCAAAGGCTCTCTTGACCTCGTCGCCGAAGCCGTGCCAGCGTTTCAGGTGCCCACAGCAGAGCTTGTCCTTGGCGTCCCTTTCATTGCAAGCGCGCATCCGCAAGGTGCGGCGCTTGACTTTCTGGCCGCTGGACAGGGTCGTCAGCAGCTCCGCAACCGGAGGATTCTCAACGCTCGTGCGGGGTTTGACGGCCATCGAGGCTCTCCTTTCGCTCCGTAGCGGCGCTCTTCAAGGCGCTGTAGCCGGTCGTGACTGGCCAACGGCTGCCGCTACGGCTTGTTCAGTCTCTCATAGTTTGCGGTGGGACGGGGCGCGGATTGTCCATGAGACGGAATACGAATTACCAGGGAACTGTGAGGGGTTCTAGTATTCCACCGAAACCAGCCAGAGGCCCTTGCCGGGCAGGGTGGGTCCGGCCCTGGTGCGGCGCTGTGCAGCCAGAATCGCGGGAATCTGGTCTGCGGCCAGCCGCCCCCTGCCGACCTCCAGCAGCGTGCCCACCATGTTGCGGACCATGTGATGAAGGAAGCCACTCCCCCTCACCGTGTAGACCAACTCCTCCCCCTCTCGCGCGAGCCTGGACAGATAGATGGTGCGGGTCCTGGATCCCTCGGGGACGTCGTCAGCAGTCCTGCGGCCGCGGCCCTGGGAAGATGTCATCGAAGTGAAGTCGTGAGTGCCTTCAAACAGCAGAGCCGCCGCCGTCATGGCCGCTTCGTCCAGCGAGTGACGAAAATGATGGACGTAGCGCCATAGGTGCGGCGGGCAGACCTCGCCGCGGTACAGCCGGTAACGGTAAGTCTTGGCGCGCGCCTGGAAGCGGGCGTGGAAGCCGGGAGGCGCCTCTTCGGCCTCCAGCACCCGGATGCTGGGAGGGATCTGGCGGTTGAGGGCCCTGACCAGGCTGGCTACCGGAATGGTGCACTCGGTGTGGAAACTGGCCACCTGTCCCAGCGCGTGGACACCGGCATCGGTGCGCCCGCTGGCGTCTACCGGCACGCGCGCGCCGGTGACCTGTTCCACGGCCTCCATCAGCGTGGCCTGGATGGTCGGCCCGCGCGGCTGGACTTGCCAACCGTGGAATTCGGTTCCGTCATAGGCCAGCGTCAGCTTGATCGTGCGCACGTCAAGAGTTGGTGAAGAGTAAGGACTGCGAACTGAATAGCAAAAAAGTTAATTAAGGACGGCTGCTCTTGGTTTTAACTCATAACTCTTCATTGTCGGCGCGACCCAGGTTTCTCGAGAGGAACTCCACGCCGGCAAATCTCGCACTGCTCCGCAGTCCAGGCCGGGACCGGCAATTGCAGGAGGCTGACCATAGGGACGCCGAGTTCCGCCTTCCCACCGCTGCGGTCCACAATGGTTGCCACGCTGCGGATTTCGGCGCCACCCGCGCGCAGCGCGGCCAGCACCTCTCGGGTGGAGCCGCCCGTGGTGATCACGTCCTCGACCACCACCGCCCGCTCGCCGGGCACCACGGCGAAGCCGCGGCGCAGGGCCGCCTGCCCGCTCCCGTCACGCTCGGTGAAAATAAAGCGCGCCCCAGCGGCGCGGGCCACCTCGTGACCGATGATCAACGCTCCCACCGCCGGGCTGGCCACCAGATCGACCAGCTGGCCGGCAAACTTCTCGGCCAGCGCGCGGCCCAGGTCTTCGGCGCGCCGGGGGTCTTCCAACAGGCGGGCGCATTGAAGGTAGTGCGAGGTGTGGAGTCCCGATGACAGCAGGAAATGGCCCTCCAGCAGCGCGCCGGTTTCCTCCAACAACTTCCGCAATTGTTCGGGGTTTAACACCTAATTGCTTCTATTCGAGCTACTCCGCGTTGTCAAGGCGAGTGGGTGAATGCTAGCATGAAAAGGCTCGCTCTCGCCCGCGGGAGCAAGTGCGGGTCTGCGGCCAAGTTGTTGAATTCGTGGAACGTTTATTCGTCCCCGTTCGTGTCTAGGAAGACTACGGTGTCCTTTCCAAACCAGACGAAAGGCCTGCGAAAAACACAGAGGAAGAGGTTCATCTTATGACGAGAACATGGGTCGTGTTGCTGATCGGCGGGCTGGTGCTCCAGCCGTTGCTGTTGGTGGCCGAGGACTATACAAAGGGCTACTCCTCCTTTCCTAATCTCATTTCGCCCTACCGCCCTATGAGAGTAGCGCCGCCAGCGCTAAGTAATTCCGGGCGAGTTGACCAACTACTTCGGGAAGGCAAGCTGATGCTGTCGCTGAGCGACGCCATCGCGCTGGCGTTGGAGAACAACCTGGATGTGTCCATCCAGCGCTACAACCCGAAGATCGCCGACCTGGATATTCTGCGCACCAAGGCCGGAGCCTTGCCGCGAGGCGTGCGCACGGCAGTGACCGGCGCTTCGCAGGTTGGCGGTGACGGCGGCTTCAGCGGCGCGGGCGCCCAAGGCGGCACCGGAACCGCAGCAGGTGGTGTGGCTCAGGGCGCCGGGGGATTGGTGACTTCGACGCTGACCGCTGGGGCCCCCATCGGCAATTTCGACCCGGTGGTCACCGCTAACCTCAACATCAACCATCGCACCACCCCCATCACAAGCTTCTTCTTCTCACAGTTCCTGCTCGTCGACCAGCAGCAAGCCAACACGGGGACGGCCAATTTCACCTACCAGCAGGCCTTCCACAGCGGTACCTCCGTGAGCATGGGGTGGAACAACAGTCGTCGGACCAACATACTGGATACTATCAACCCGCAGATCAATACCAACTACCAGTTCCAGGTCACGCAGCGGCTGCTACAGGGGTTCGGTTTTGGGCCCAACACACGCAATATCCGCATCGCGAAGAACAACCGCGAGGTCAGCGACCTGGTGTTCAAGCAGCAGATCATCCTGACAGTGACCCAGGTCGAGAACGTCTACTGGGACCTGGTCAGCGCCCTGGAGGACGTCAAAGTGCGTGAGCGGTCCGTCGCGGTGGCCGAGAAACTGCACAAGGACAACCAGCGCCAGGTTGAGATTGGCACGCTGGCGCCGATCGAGATCGTGCGGGCCGAGGCCGAAGTGGCGCGGACACGCCAGGAGTTAATTGTGGCCCAGACCACGGCGCAGCAACTGGAAACTACGCTGAAGAACCTGGTGCTGCGCGACCTGAGCGATCCGGTGCTGGCGGCGGGCCGGGTTGTGCCCACCGACCGAATCACTGTTCCGCCGGTCGAGCCGGTGGTGCCCGTTCAGGACTTGATCGCGACGGCGTTGTCGGCGCGGCCCGAACTTGTCCAATCCCGCATTGACATGCGCAACCGTGAAATCTCCATCCGGGCTGCGAGGAACGGTATGCTTCCTACGCTGGATGCCTTCGCCTACTGGGGAGGCACAGGGACCGCCGGGCAACCCACCACCTTCCGCCGCCCTGGTCAGACCGAGCCGACTCCGGTTCCTCCGGCCTTTCTGGGCGGCCTGGGCACGTCGCTGAACCAGATGTTCGGCGGCGATTTCCCCGATTACGCATTTGGGCTGCAGATCAGCATTCCTATCAGGAATCGGGCCGCGCAGGCCGACGCCGCCCAGGCCAAGGTCGAGGAGCGGCAGGCGCAACTGCGGTTGCGCCAGCTGGAGAACACCGTGCGCGCCGAGGTGCGTAATGCAGTGATTAGCTTGCAGCAGAACCGCGTCCGGCTGGACGCCGCCCTCAAGCAGCGGGAGCTGCAGCAGCGCACCCTGGACGCCGAGCAGAAGAAGTTCCAGCTCGGCGCTTCCACCATCTTCCTGGTCATCCAGGCGCAACGCGATCTGGCCGAGGCGGAGGGTGGCGTCGTACGGGCACTGGGCGATTACATGAAGTCTCGGGTAGAGTTGGGCCGCTCCACCGGCGAAACCATTGTCAAGAACGACATCATCCTGGAGGAAGCCTACCAGGGCCAGATCAGCCGGCCCCCGCAGGGGCTGCCCCAGTCCTAGCACCGTGACCGGCTAGTTCCCTTCTACCGAAAGGCAGCGACGTCCGCCGCGGGTTGGGCCTACAGACGGGGAGGGCAGGGGAATCAAAAGCCTTGCCCAAACCCGTGGGCCTCGCCGATGATAGAGGTCGCAGGTTCGCATCTGGAGTCAATTTGTGAGCAGTGAAGCAAATTCCGGCGCTGGCCTTCCGATCGCCCCGGCGAAGGGGAAGCTGGGGGTTCTGATTCCGGGCATGGGAGCCGTGGCTACCACATTCATTGCTGGAGTGGAGGCGATCCGCCGCTCCATCGCCAAACCCATCGGGTCGCTGACGCAGATGGGAACCATTCGCCTGGGCAAGCGCACGGAAAACCGCGTGCCGGCCATCCACGAGTTTGTCCCGCTGGCGGAGCTGAATGATCTGGTGTTCGGCGGCTGGGACCTCTACCAGGACGACTGCTATCAGGCGGCTTCGAAAAGCGGCGTGCTGGATTCCGCAATGCTCGAAAAGCTGAAGCCGTTCCTGGCAGCCATCCGGCCCATGCCCGCTGTCTTTGATCAGCAGTACGTCCGGCGTCTGGAGGGGCCCAACGTTAAGAAAGCCGCCACCAAGTGGGATGCTGCCCAGATGCTGATGGACGATATCCGGGGCTTTCGCGAACAGAGCGGCGCGGAGCGGCTGGTGATGATCTGGTGCGGGTCCACCGAGGTTTTCCGGGCCGCTTCCGATACGCATTCGACGCTGGAAAAATTCGAGGGCGGCCTAAAGACAAATCACCCAGAAATCGCCCCCAGCATGATCTACGCCTACGCAGCTCTAAAGCTGGGCCTTCCGTTCGCCAACGGCGCGCCCAACCTAGCCAACGAAGTGCCAGCGCTGCTGGAGCTGGCCGCGCAGAATGGCGCGCCGGTCTGCGGCAAGGATTTCAAGACCGGCCAGACCCTGATGAAGACCGCGCTGGCGCCGATGCTGAAGTCCCGGCTGCTGGGACTCAGCGGCTGGTTTTCCACCAACATCCTGGGCAACCGCGACGGCGAAGTGCTGGACGACCCGGGGTCGTTCCGCACCAAGGAGGAGAGCAAGCTGTCGGTGCTGGACCAAATTCTGCAGTCGCAGCTCTACGGGGACCTTTACGGGAACTTCTTCCATCAGGTGCGCATTAACTACTACCCGCCGCGCGGCGACAACAAGGAAGGCTGGGACAACGTGGACATCTTTGGGTGGCTGGGCTACCCGATGCAGATCAAAATCAACTTCCTCTGCCGCGACTCCATCCTGGCTGCGCCGCTGGTGCTGGACCTGGCCCTTTTCCTGGACCTTGCGAAGCGGGCCGGCATGAGCGGCATCCAGGAATGGCTCTCGTTCTACTTCAAAAGTCCCCTCACCCCGCCTGGCCTCTACCCGGAGCACGACCTGTTCATCCAGTTGACGAAGCTCAAGAACACGCTGCGGTGGATGCAGGGTGAGACGCTGATCACCCACCTGGGCCGCGAATACTACGACTAGAAGCGAATCACCACCGGCGGGCCGTTTGAAAAACGGCTCCCTTGTCATTCCGAGCGGAGCGAGGAATCTACTTTTCAGCCGTGCCTGAAGGCGTGGGTTGGAGGCCAGGGGCGAGATCAGTTTTGTTCGGTGGGGACGAGGCGCTTCAGCTCCTCAAACCAGTTCAGTACCACGTTGATTTGCGTCGCTTCCTCCTTCTCGCCTGGCTGGATCATCAAGAATCGCTGGCCGTCGGGCGTGACGTCGTAGTTTGGGGGAGAGCAGTTGAAGTCGTTGTGGTACTGTCCCTCAAACAGTAGGGTGGGGGTACCCGCACGAAAGGTTGGCTGCGTTGTAACCTCAACGGCCATCATCTTGTTGCCGTTGCGGTAGAACAGTTCCCTCCCGTTCTTCGCCCAGAGCGGCTCATTGCCGCCTTCGGTGGAGATCTGCCACTTGCCGCCGGGGCCGGGATACGGCTGCACATAGACTTCGTTCCGGCCGGACTCATTGGACATATAGGCGAGCCAGTGACCGTCCGGGGAGAACACCGGCGCGCGTTCACCAAATTGGGTTTGCAGGAACGGGCGCGGCTTGCGCTCCCCCTGCAACGGAAGAACCCAGATGTCCATTCCCGTGGTGGGATGAGATTCTTCAAAGGCCAGCACTTGTCCGTCTGGCGACCAGGACGAAGGCAAGTGGACGCGTTCGCTTTCCGTTAGCTGTTCGGCCGGGCCGCTGCCGTCGGCAGGTTTCCAAAACAGATTCGCAGGTCCGCCAGCCCTGCGCGAACCAAACGCCAACCGCTTTCCATCCGGCATCCAGCGGGGCATATTCCCTCTTTCAAACGTCAGCCGGGCCAATGTCCCCCGGGGGATGTGGTAAATCCAGATGTCAGAGTTGCCGCTTTCGGGCCCAATCTGGACGGCCAGCCGCTGGCCGTCGGGTGAGAGGTGGGGATCGTCATAGATACGTAGAGGTGCCGCCAGGGGCTCGACCGCTCCCTGGCGATCTACCCAGACCAGCGTTCGCTGGCCGAGACCGCCCGGGATATAGACGAGCGATCCGCTCTCAGACACGCTGAACTGTGTCTGTCCAACTTCTTTAGTGTATATCGCGAGACCCTCGAGGACGACGGCGGGCGGTCCTGTTAACTGGAGCTGGTCGAGATCAAAGGGCGCCGCCAACAGCTTGTCTTCCCATCCATAGACCAGGTGGCCGGTTGGCACATACCGAGCACGCCCGCCGCGCGCGATCAGGGTCCGCCGCTCGCCAGTTTCCAGTGAAAGCAAACCGACTGATTCACCGCCTATTTGTCCAACAGTAAATAGCACCGCCTTGCCTCCAGGGAGGACCTGCGGCCAAGCATGATAGTGTTCCACATCTTTGACCGCACTGGCGACCACCTCAGGTGTACCCCCGTCGGCCGAAACTCGGAACAGACCGTAGCCGCCTCCGAAAATGAGAGCATTCCCGTTCGGAGTCCAGCTTAGACCGAGAGGTCCCTGGCCTGCTATTTCTCTGTAGTTGCACAGGGTCTGGAGCGCTCCCCCGGAAAGCGACACCTTCTTTAGCACTCCGTCCTCTCCGCCGAAGACGAGCCACTTCCCATCTGGAGAAAAACGACCATGGAACGCTCCCGCAGTGCCCGGAATCGGCCTGCTCTTCAGTTCGTTTAAGCGACGCACGTAGAGCTGCCGGCTGTCTCCTTTGAGGGCGAGGTAGGCGATCTGGGTGCCGTCGAGTGAAACCTCCACTACCGGATTGATCTCCCAAAAAGTTTGACCTTGCGGGAGGTTAATGGCCAGTCTGCTGACGGGCCGCTGCGCGGGTGGACTAGCTCGCCAAAGACTCCAAACAGTGATCGCCGCCATGATCGCCAACAAGCCGCCCAGCATCCACGGAATTGCTCGCCGCCCCGGCGCAGGTTGTGCTGCACCGATCGCCAGTTCGGCGGTCGCCAATCCCTTCGGGGGTTCGTTGAGCGCCTCTTCGATCTCGATCCGGGCGTCTCCCATGTCGCGCAGGCGGCGTCGCGCATCCTTCTGGAAACAACGCCGCAGCAGGTTCCGAATTTGGGCAGGCGTAGTCTGAGGCAGCGCCTGCCAATCTGGCTCGCGCTCCAGGATGGCGGCAATGGTGTCCGACATCGTGGCTCCGGCGAAGGCCCTCTGGCCGGTGAGCAGCTCGTAGAGCACGCAGCCGAACGCCCAGACGTCAGTGCGCTTGTCTACGTCCTTGCCCCGGGCCTGATCCGGGCTCATGTAGCCGACAGTGCCCAGAATCACTCCCGTCTCCATGCCGGCGGCGCTCACCGTTCCGGCCTGGGAAAGATCGCCGTCCGACGGCTGCGCCTTAGCCAGGCCAAAGTCCAGCACCTTTACCTGGCCCTCCGGAGTCACCTTAACGTTGGCCGGCTTCAAGTCCCGGTGGATCACCCCCCTCTCATGGGCGGCCTCCAGAGCCTCGGCAATCTGGGCACAGACCCGCAGCGCTTCCGGTACCTCCAGCGGCCCGGCCTTCAGGCGCTCCGCCAGGGTCTCCCCCGGCACCAGCTCCAGCACCAGGAAGCGCACTCCGTCGGACTCTTCCAGCGTGTATATGGCCCCAATGTGAGGGTGGTTCAACGAGGCCAGCAGCCGCGCCTCCCGCTCCAGGCGCGCCAGCCGCTCCGGGTCCTGGCTGAACTCCTTCGGCAGAACTTTGATGGCGACCTCGCGACCCAGCTTGCGGTCGTGTGCCCGGTATACCTCGCCCATGCCACCGGTACCCAGCAGTGACAGAATCTCGTAGGAGCTAAGCTGGTGTTCCAATCCCCGGGCAGCCACTTCCAGCGCCGGCGCTTCCAGGAAGCTCTCCGTCTCCCCCTCCTGCGCCAGCAGCGACTCAACCTCCCGCCGCAGCGCTTCGTCGCCGGCGCAGGCTTTTTCCAAAAAGGCGGCACGCTGGTCCTCTTCCCGCTCCAGCGCTGCGTGATAAATCGCTTCGATCTTTCGCCAATGTTCGGACTTCATCCCGCTACACCATCGCCGCCACCCGGCTTCTCCAGGATGCAGTACTGCGAAATCACGTTGCCAGCCACCCCTATGGCAGTCATGCTACGCCCCGCCCGCAGGCAAGTCAACGCGACGACCCAGCCAGTCGCGCCGCTGGTCGTTCGCGTGCCAGCGTCCGGAGCATCGGCAAGGGGTTCGATGAAAGGCAGAATCTGCGAGATCAGCGATCGTACGGACATCCCGCACTGGGCAGCCGGGGCGGCGGCGCTACACGGAGGTTTCAGTAGAACTGGCGGTCACTAGCGGGTGGGCCGGGCCCAGATGCGCACAAGCGGGAAGTTGTCTCTGGACACTGTACGCAGGAAGTGAGGTGGCTGGAACACAAGCCAAAGCCCGAGCAGCGCGGCGGCCAGATTCACCGCCACGTCGTACACCGCCGGATGGCGAAAGACAGAGAGCACCTGCACCATCTCGGAGGCCAGCGCGACGCTGGCGCAGCAAGCAACAGCCAGGCGGCGAGCGTCGCGGGCCACTCTTCTGAATGGAATCGTGCTCAGCCCCAGCAAGAAAAAGGCTAGGACATGGTTGCTCTTGCGAAAAACGGTGTGCCCGAAGTTGGTGAGGTTGTCCTCGACGTCGACCGGCTTGCCAGAAAGTGATTCCACAAGGGCCAGATAGGCGCTCTGCCCAGTGACGAAGTCGGTCGAGTAGACCAGGATGACGGCGCTCAGCACCGCAAAACCAATCCAGCTTCCCGCGCGCATGACAGCCCCGAGTTAGGCACTTCGCTAGCCAGTTACGGCCGTCTTGGCGCGCTTGCAACTCATTGAAAACCTGTGCGAGAGGGCGGTGGTTAGACAGGATTATTCCCACAGCGGGACGCTAAGTTTCATTTTGGATCGCTACGCCTCGCGGCGCTGGCTATAAACGGGAAGCTGCGAATAGGGCCTGTTGGGCGGGAAGCTCGGTCTCGGCAAACGACTCCAGTTCCGGGTAGGCTTCCACCAAAGTTGCTGGCGCCTCGACCGGTTTGCCTAGCAGGATGCTGATCAGTTGCAGCGCGTTGGCGGCTGCCTTTCCCTGGTAATGGTTGTTGGTAATGACGTACGTGGTCTGCGCGCCAGCGGCCACCTGCTGGATCCGCTTGCCCCACGGCTCCAGTTCTCTCGCCGAGTAGAGGTAATTGTAGCGCTCATGCCGGGACTCGGTTTCGCCGTTGGCGAACCAGGACTGGTAGTTGCGCCCGTGGAAGCGGATATAGCCAACCCGCCCGGTGAGCACGGCGCTGGGGGCCATGCCGTGGGACAGCGTGGGTTGGTCGATATTGCAGAAGCCGGCGCCGTGTTCGTCTAACAGTTCCAGGAAGGGTCGCGAGAGCCAGTCGCCGTGCCGCATCTCCACTACCACCGGGTAGTCGCGGAAGCGCTCCAGCAGGGAGGCCACATAGGCCCGGTTCTCCGGCGTGTGCTTGAAGGACCAGGGGAATTGGGCCAGCAGCGTCCCCAGTCGTCCCGATTCCATCAGCACGTCAGCCATGGCCCGGACGGCCCGCTCCTCGTCCGGACCGGCATTGCCGTCGTGGGTGAAGGAGCGGTGCAGCTTGGCGGTGAACAGGAAGCGCTGGTTGAAGGACACGCGCAAGGCCCACAGCCGGGCGTGCTCAGGGCGGACGGGCCGATAAAAAGAAGTGTTAATTTCCAGAGTGTCGAAGTACCGCGCCAGGTAAGCCGCCTGGTGAAAGCCGGGCGAGTGCATGCGGGGATACACCTTGCCTCCCCAATCGGGGTAGGACCAGCCGGCGGTCCCAACCTTGATCGTGGTCGGCAGCGGCATCGCACCCCAAGCCTACCACAAGCCTGCAAGCCGCCAACCCTCAAGCCTTTAAGTCCATTTGTTTCAGGCCTTGCTCCAGCGTCCAATGCTTGAGCCGGAAGGTCGCGAGCATCGGGGCGGTGGCACAAGTGGAGCCCTCCCGCATCATCGTCAACTGGTCGCAGGTCACGGGGGGGCGAGGAAGGAAGATTTCTAGCAGCGTGGCGTTGGCATACATCAACCAATAGGGCAGGTGAATTTTCCTCTTGCGGATGCCGGCCGCGGCGGCCAGCGCGTCCAGCATTTCCTCAATCGGCATGGCCCGCGGGCCCCCCAAGGCCACTTCGCGTCCTAGCGCCGCGTCGCTCGAGAGTGATTGGACAAAGCAGTCCACGACGTCACCGATGTAAACGGGCTGAACCGGGTATCGCCCGCTGCCAACAATGAGCCGCAGAGGGGCTTTGCGCATCAGTTCCAGCATGCGGGTAGTGAATCCGTCCCCTGGACCGTAAATAATCGAAGGGCGCAGGATGACCCAGGGAATGCCGCTCCCCCGGACCGCTTCCTCACCCTTCCACTTGGTTTTGTGATACGCGGCGACCGCGTTGGGGCGCGTGCCCAGCGCGCTCATATGGACGAAGCGGCGGATGCTGTTGGCCCTTGCCGCCGCCACCACCTTGCGGGTGCCCTCGTGGTGGATGCGCTCAAACGTGGTGCCCTTAAACTCATCGATAATTCCCACCAGGTGTATGACGGCGTCGCAACCGGGCATGATGTCCCGCAGGGAGGCTGGTTCCAGGATGTTGCCGGGAATATATTCAATGCCCGGCGCACGGGTCTTGGCCTTGCCCAGCGAGTGCACCAGTGCGCGGACGCTGTGGCCGGCGGCCACCAGTCCTTGCACCAGGTGGCTGCCGACGAAGCCAGTCGCACCGCTCAGGAACACGTTCATCGAGCACCTCGTTCCACAACGTGCTACATTGACACAGGTGGCGATTATGCCACGATTCGAGCGGGTGATCCTAATCGTGCTCGGCAGCTGCGGCATCGTGGGGGATCCGGGTGCAGACGGACCGCGGGACCGTTTTTCTTAAGGAGGCGACCTGACTGATGCGCGTTCCACTCATCGCTGGCAACTGGAAAATGTATAAGACGCTTGCGGAGACCACGCAGTTTTTCCGCGAATTTCTGCCCCTGGTGGCCAACTCCACCCACTGTGAAATCGCCATCGCGCCGCCGTTTACTGCCATCCGCACAGCGGTGGAGCTGGCCCGCGGGTCGCGCGTGGCCATCGCTGGCCAGGACGTTTATTGGGAAAAGCAAGGGGCTTTCACCGGACAGATCTCCGGACCGATGCTGGCCGAAGCCGGCTGCCGCTTCACCGTCATTGGGCACTCGGAACGGCGCCAATACTTCGGGGAAACGGATCAGACCGTGAACAAGAAAATTCGCGCGGTATTGGGGACAGAGCTGGAGGCCATCGTCTGCATCGGTGAGCTGCTCGATGAACGGGAGGCAGGCCGGACCGAAGCGGTACTCGAGCGGCAGGTCGAGCAGGGACTCGACGGTTTGACCGCAGCCGAGTTTGCCCGTATAATTATCGCTTACGAGCCGGTGTGGGCCATCGGTACCGGGCGGACGGCAACACCGGAAATGGCCGAGCAGGCGCACGAGTTCATTCGGAACCAGGTAGCGTCCCACTTTGGCCAGGAAGCTGCCGAGCGCGTGCGCATCCTGTACGGCGGCAGCGTCAAGCCGGACAACAGCAAGGGCTTGATGGCCCAGGCCAACATTGACGGGGCGCTGGTAGGAGGCGCGAGTTTGGAAGCGAAGTCGTTTGCGGCGGTTGTAAATTTTTAACGAGAATCCCTGGAACCGAACGCGATGTATACGTTTCTGATTATTCTTCACGTGCTGGTTTGCCTGGTGCTGATCCTGGCCGTGCTGCTGCAAAGCGGGAAGGCGGCCGACTTGGCCGGCGCCTTCGGCGGCATGGGCAGCCAGACGGCCTTCGGGACCCGCGGCGCCGCCACTCTCCTTTCCAAGGCAACCACTGTCTGCGCTGTCCTCTTCATGCTGACTTCCCTGACGCTGACCATCATGGCCACCAGCCACGCCGGACCGGGCTCAGTGCTGGAAGAAAGCGCCGAGGAAGAAACGACCGAACCGGCCACCCCGGAACAGGCCCCCCAGCCCACAGCCCCGGCTCAGCCCCAATAGCCAGCACCGGCGGTGCCGGCACCAAATCGACACCCTGCTTGGAGAGGCCTCTCCCAACCGCGCAACGAGGGGTTCCTCTGCTCGCCTGAGGCTTTTGGTATAATCGGGCCGATTCCTTCAAGTGCGGAGGTGGCGGAACTGGCAGACGCACCAGCTTGAGGGGCTGGCGAGGGCAACCTCGTGGGGGTTCAAATCCCCCTCTCCGCACCAGCGTTCCCCTTTTCGACTCAATTGATTGCGGCTCATTTTTCCGTCCGTGCCGCAAATGTGCCACGCTGGACGGCCTGCATAAGGGCCGAGATGCGATCCTGGCTCCACTTCTTGTAGTGCTTCCTGGCGACGTGCTCCCCGATGCCTAGCACGTCGGCCACGTCTGAGAGCGTGACCCCGCTGGCCAGGATGGAAGTGGCCAAGGTGTGGCGGAAACGGTGAGCATGTGCTTGCGGGACACCGGATTCTTTGAACGCTGCTGTCATCGTGCGCTCGGCCATCCCTACTGCTGCGCGCCGACTTGTTACACCGTTACAGAAGAAGTACCCGCTGTCCCTTGTCCGGCCCTGCTGGTCCCTCGGCAGTGGGAGAGAATCGAGGGCCGCCTGCACAGGTTGAAGGTCCGGGCCGTAGTGGCCGCGGGCAGTTGGCCGGTCCGGGCCCGGATTTCGCGCCGCAAACGAGAGGGGGGCGCGAGACTCGGCGAGGCTCGGGGCAGAAACCCGGCTCGAAGCCGCGGGCATTCTGCCGGCGGGCGAGCGGGTCCGGGTAGGGCGCGGACGAGGGTGGCAGCAGGCCCAGGCGCACCAGTTGTGGCCGATACTCGTAGCGGACGTTGAGGGTGACAACTGGCTTCTCTTCCAGTTCCATGCGCACCCGGTAGACCCGGTGGCCGTAGCGGCGGCCGATCCCCGTGGCGGCGTAGTCCTCCCCACGGTCTCTGCCCTCCTGGCTCTCGGCCTTGCGCGATGCACCGGCTTCGGAAGCCGCGCTGGGCCCATCCCTCCGGCTTTGTTCCTTAGGCGCCACCGGACGCGGCGCCTTCGGACGGCGCTTCTCGCGGAAGAACACGGCGCTGATGATTCCCAGGTTCTGCCTCTTTCCCAGCCAGGCTCCATACGACTGCTCTTCGCTGGTGAAAAAGAACCGGCGGGCGTTGTTCATTCCCGTCTGCCAGCCGCTGATGGTAATCGTCTCGTGTGGGCCCAACACCCACTTCTGGGCCGAGCGTGGGTCGGTGTGCCGCGCGTCAATCGTGTTCAATCCGTCCACCGAAAGCGCCACGGCCACCCGCACGCTCAGCGGGTTCCGCAGGCGGATCGAATACTTCTTGCCCTTGATGGCTTCCACGTAGTGCAGGCCGTGGCCGAAGTACACGGGTGACCTGACCGGCGCTTTTTGTACCAAGTGGAAAGAGAGAGAATCCACTTGAGGAGGAAGTGAGGTCAAGCCGACAAGGAGTTACAAGCCGGAGCAGATTGTAGCGGTGCTACGGCAGATAGAAGTGCAGATGGCGAACGGGAAGACTGCGCCCCAAGCCTGCAAAGAAGCCGGAATCCACACCCAGACCTACTACCGGTGGCGGAAGGAATATGGGGGGCTGAAGCTGGATCAGGCGAAACGGCTGAAGGAATTGGAGAAGGAGAACACTCGCCTGAAGCGACTGGTCGCGGAGCTGTCGCTGGAGAAGCAGGTGCTGCGGGATGTGGCACAGGGAAACTTCTAAGCCCTGAGCGGCGGCGTTGTGCGGTAGAGCATGCGCGGGAGCAACACGGGTTGTCGGAACGGTATGCCTGCCGGCTGCTGGGGCAATGGAGAGGGACGCAACGATAGGAACCGAATCCTCGGCTGGACGAAGAAAAGCTGACGCGAGCTGTCATTGCCCTGGCAACGAAGTATGGGCGGTATGGGTACCGCCGGATCACCGCTTTACTGCGGGGCGTGGGATGGGAAGTGGGCAAGGATCGAGTACAGCAAATCTGGCGGCGCGAGGGGCTGAAAGTGCCGCAAAAACAGAAGCCCCGGGGTCGGTTGTGGTTGAACGACGGCTCCTGTGTGCGACTACGGCCGGAGCGACCGAACCACGTTTGGAGCTACGACTTCATGAGTGCCAGAACGCACGAGGGGAGAACGCTGCGGCTGCTGACCTTGCTGGATGAGTACACGCGGGAATGCCTGGCGATCCGGGTGGAGCGGAGGATGGGCAGCCAACAAATCATTGAGGCGTTGTCGGACGTGATGTTGTGGCGAGGGATACCGGAACAGATTCGATCCGACAATGGTCCCGAGTTCATCGCCCAAGAACTGCGCCAGTGGTTGGCAAATCTAGGGACAGGGACACTGTACATCGAACCGGGCAGTCCCTGGGAGAACGGGTACTGCGAGAGTTTCAATGGGAAGCTGCGGGACGAATGCCTGAATGGAGAGATCTTCTACTCGTTGAAGGAGGCACAGGTGGTGATTGAACAGTGGAGGGTGCAATACAACACGGTGCGGCCGCACTCGGCGCTCGGCTATAGGCCCCCGGCGCCGGGGGCTATAGCCCCCCTCCCCTGCCACTGAAACCAGTTTCACAGCCCCAGGCTGCGATGTAAACTCTCGCTACGGTTGGTACAAAAAATCGGTCTGGTCAGTCACCATCGATTTGTTCACACAATTCAGCGTGCACGTGCTCATGGGTGTGCCTTACGAACTACGCGCCCACATGGTGTCTCTTCTGATCGTATTGACGATCACAGCCGTTTCTATAATGGTTTTCATCCTTGCAAAACCGGGCCGTTTGAACCCACAACGAATCGTGAAGCTAGGACTCTACTATGAGGTTTTCGGCAGCGTAGGGATTGCTTTCGCCACAGTGTACGGTGAGACCAACTTTGAGAATATTTGGGGCGTATCTGCGATCTGCATTTGGGTGATCGCCTATGTGGGCTTCGTACCCCTCCCGCCAAACAAGGCCACCATTGCGGCTTTCACGTCGGCTGCTATGGGGCCGTTAGCTCTTGCGGTCTGGGCCGTGGTCGCGGGTCTGCCGGTTCCGTCAGCAGCGGTTTTCTTCGGGCTCTCTGTGCCCATATTCGTGTGCGCCGCGATGGCTTCCATCGGCGCCCGGATGCTCTACCAGCTAGGCAAGAACGTGGACCGAGCTTTGCAAATGGGAAGCTACCGCCTGGAACGCCTTTTGGGGCGTGGCGGCATGGGTGAGGTGTGGCTGGCCAGACATCAAATGCTGGTGCGGCCTGCTGCGATCAAACTGGTTCGCCCCGACTTCTGGGGAGGGGACTTGAGCGAGGTTGTCTTTCGTCGTTTCGAGCGGGAGGCGCAAGCGACCGCAAGTCTCACTTCCCCCCACACGATCCAGCTCTACGACTTTGGGTTTACGAAAGAAGGCATCTTCTACTACGTAATGGAACTTCTGGAAGGCACAGATTTGGATTCTCTTGTGAAGCGTTTTGGCCCGTTGCCGCCGGCGCGAGCCACCCGTTTTCTCCAGCAAGCCTGCTTGTCACTGGCCGAGGCGCACGCTCGCGGAATGGTGCATCGGGATATCAAGCCCGCCAATATGTACACTTGTTGCCTTGGCCTGGACTACGACTTTGTCAAGCTTCTCGATTTCGGCCTGGTTCGCCCGCTGAAGAAGGCGGACGGGGACGAGGCTCGCTTGACCATCCAAGGTTTCCCTCCAGGCACTCCCGGGTATATGGCCCCTGAAGTCGTGTCAGGACGGGAAGCAGACGAGGGAGCTGACATCTATGCGTTAGGTTGCGTCGGTTATTGGCTGATCACGGGCCGACCCGTGTTCGAGGGCGCGACCATCCTGGAGGTGCTTATGAATCACGTTCATTCGCCTCCGCCATCGCCGTCCGAGCGAGTGCATCAGGAAATTCCGAAAGAATTGGAGAAGATCATCCTGTGGTGCCTTGAGAAGGACCCTTCCAACCGCCCTGAAAGCGTCGAAGAGCTGAAACGCCACCTGGATTCCTTCGCCTTGAAGGACCCGTGGACGCAAGATCGAGCGCGGGAGTGGTGGTCGCAACACGGTCAGCAGCTGGCAGGGGGTGAGTCTGCCGATCGCAGGGAGGCCAGCAATACTGGAGAGGCCGAGACCATATAGCCGGAATCGCTGGGCGCCATCACACCGTGCATGCGAGGCTTCCGGCTCGGCCCGTGGGCGACGGTCCTGATGGTACCAGCCCCGCCGCCACTTTGCAATTCGGAATGACACATAGTGACGTTATAGTCGATTAGCACGGTGTTGAACGTCGTGGCTTGGATGAGTAGTAGACAACAGCCCGTGAGGCGTGCAGAAAATGGCGCGGCTCCGCCTATCCGATATCCGACAGGTGCTCCAGCTTACCGGTCGAGTCACCCAGGGTTTCGGTCGGTATGCCCATGCGGTCGAGCATTGAAAGGAACAGATTATTCAGGGGTGTTTTCTCCGGGCACACGATGTGCCGTCCAGGCTTCAGGGTGTTGCCGGCCCTGCCCGCAAGTAGCACCGGAAGGTCTTCATGCGTGTGCAGGTTGCCGTCCGACAAGCCAGAGCCGTAGACGATCATCGAGCTATCGAGCAGGGTTCCTTCGCCATCGCTGACCGATTTCATTTTCCTGAGAAAGTAAGCAAACTGCTCGATGTGGAAGCGGTTGATCTTGCTGACCTTCCGGATCTTCTCCTGATCCCTTAGGTGGTGACTCAAGCCGTGGTGCGCGTCCGAGACCCCGATTTCAGGATAGCTACGGATGCTGCTCTCCAGCCCGATCATGAAAGTCAGAATGCGAGTCGAGTCCGTCTGGAAAGCGACCGTCGCTAGATCGAACAGGATCTTCACGTGTTCGCTAAACTCGACCGGGACGCCGTGCGGCTTCTCCAGATCCGGCGGCAATTCCATCTCTTCCTTCTCTGCGGACGAAATCCGTCGCTCGATTTCCCAAATTCCCTCGAGGTATTCCTGAAGCTTGCGGCGATCCGTTGGTCCCAGCGATCCCTGCAGTCGCTTGGCGTCTTCCTGCACGAAATCCAGAATCGACCGCTCGTGCCGGAGGCGCTGTGCTCGAGCGTCCAGGGTTTCGTCTGTTCGAACATCTCCAAACAGCCTTTCGAATACCAGCCGTGGATTAATCTCTGCGGGATTCGGCGTACTGGACGATCGCCAAGACACGCTATTCGAGTAAGCACAGCTATACCCGTTGTCGCAGTTGCCGGCCAAACGCCCCGGCTCGGTTCCCAACTCGACCGAAGCAAAACGAGTTTTGCTGCCCACCTTTTTGGCCGCCACTTGGTCGGCCGAGATGCCAACCTGGATGTCGGCACCCATCGTCTTTTTGGGGTGAACGCCTGTCAGGAAGGTCGAGGCCGCTCGGGCATGGTCACCCGATCCGTCCCCAAGGGAATTCCCCTCGTATTGCGCCAACCCGGTGAGCACAAGCAAGTCCTCCCGGAAAGGCTCGAGCGGCTTGAGAATCGGTCCAAAGTCGTAGCCAGCTCCGGGCTTCGCGGGCGTCCAATCCTCCATGATCGCGCCGTTGGGGACATAGACGAACGCCATTCGCCGCGGCGTACTTTTGTTGAGAAGGGGCGATGCAAAAGCGGGCACCATCGAATCGAGAAACGGCAGAGCGATCATCGTGCCCAAGCCCCGCAGCACGGTCCGTCTCGGGATGTGTTTCCCTCTCATGGGTCAGTCGCTCCTTTCCTCAAGCCGCATCTGAAAAGGCCTACTCTCGACGACTCCCAGAACCAAGCTCGAGAACCGATATCCGTTTTGGGCGATGTCCCTACGGATCTCTTCAATCACCGGCTCATCGTAGCTCTCGAGGCCGCGTCCTAAAGCGTAGGTTAGCACCTTCTCGGTCAAATTGCGGGCAAATTGCTCCTCTTGCGCATAGAGCACGGCTCTTAGGTCCGCTGGACCATCAAAGCGTGTTCCACCTGGTAGCTCACCCGAGGCGTCGATGGGGAAGTTCCCGTCGGCCGTTCTCCAGCCTCCGATGGCGTTGTAGTTCTCGAGGCCGAACCCGATAGGGTCCATACGGTCATGGCACGCCGCACAGCTTGGGTCAGCCCGGTGCCTCTCCAGCATTTGCCGCAACGAGCTCCCTTTAGCCACCGTCTGCTCATCCAGTTCGGGAACGTCCCCCGGAGGGTCCGGTGGCCGGTCTCCAAGCAGAACCTCCAGTACCCAAAGGCCACGCAGAACCGGTGAGGTGCGCGTGGGATAGGAAGATACGGTCAGCACGCTCGCCTGCGTCAGCACTCCGCCACGCTGTCCGCCGGAGAGCTGTACCCGGCGGAACCCGGGACCTTCAATCCCCTCGATGCCGTAGTGTTTCGCCAGCCGTTCGTTTAGGAAAGTGTAATCAGCCTTCAAAAGTTCGAAGATGCTGCGATCTTCGCGCATGATGTGATCGAAGAAAAGCTCGCTCTCGCGCACCATCGCCACCCGAAGCGCTTCGTCGAACTCGGGAAAGGTTTCCGGGTCAGGCTTCGCGCGCGAGACGTTCCGTAGCTGCAGCCACTGCCCAGCGAAATTGTCGACAAACGCCTGGGACTTCTTGTCCCGCATCATCCTCATGACCTGCGCCCGTCGTCCGTCCTTTGTGCGCAGGGCACCACGTGCGGCGGCCTTCAACAGATCCTCGTCCGGCATACTGCTCCAAAGGAAATAAGAGAGCCGGGAGGCCAGTTCGAAGTCGTCGAGGGGACGAGTGGAGCTCGGTCTCGCAGGGGCAGGGTCGCGCTCGATCCGGAACAGAAACTGTGGCGAAACCAGGATGGCTTTCAAGGCGAGTTGGATGCTTTGTTCGAAGCTGGCATCCTGCTTTACGGCGTTGTTGGCAAAGCCAACGTAGCTGCGGACTTCTTTCTCTGTCACCGGCCGGCGGAAAGCAAGCCTCACCAGGCGTCCTAAGATTCTTTCCGCACAAATTCGGTCGAAGCTGTTGTCCGCCGGCTCACACACCATGATCTCGCGGTGACTCTGGGGCAGTGGCGCCGGTTCAGGATTGAACGGACCCGTGATCTCGATATAGTCGGCGAACACCATTCTCGCCGCGTTTTTGTAGTTCGCGCTCCGGTACTCGGTCCAATCGAGCGAGTTCGGGTTCCAGCGTTCGCCTTCAGGCGTCAAGACTTCCGCATACAGTTCCCGCTCACCGGCTTCGACGCGTACACGGACGAGGTCGGGCTCTTCGTAATCGGGCTTATACTCGGTATGGTAACTCGCCAGTTTCCCGCCGTCCAATGTGAAAACGAAGGACAGTGGCGGTGGAGGTGGAAGCGGGGGCGGCTCGGGGTTTTCTTCGAGCCAATCCCGATATTCGACCAGCTTAGACAGCAGCGTCTCGCGTTCGAAGACAAACGTCCCGGCGCGTTTGGGAGCATCGAATTTCTCCATGAACCGGATAGCGTGGTCTAGGCTCAGGCGAAATTCTTTCGCCACCATATCGAGATCGATCGTCTCCACCTTGAGATCCAACACCTGCTCGATGAGTTCCGGCACTCGGTGCGTCCATTCCGGCCGTCGCTCCGGGACCCCGCGGCGGTCAACGAACTTCAACCGTAGGTCATACTTCCCCGTTGCAGGGAAGAGATGCCGCACGGCAAGCCTGCCCTCCGGCGAGTAAGGAACTCGCCCCGCATCCCCAATCTGGCGTTGCTCTCCCTCCGCTCGCGGAGCGCTGTAGCGGAGCACTTTGGGTTTGACGCTGCGGTCGGTCACGATCGCGCGCCGAACGATCTTGTCGGCAGCAGCCATGTACTTCTCCATGAGCAGCGGAGAAATCGACAAAACGTCACCAATGTTGTCGAATCCGTATCCTGTGTCGTCGACAGGGAAATCGTCGGCGGGTCGGAAGTCGATTCCCAGCAGGTCCCGCACGGTGTTGTTGTATTCGGCGCGGTTCAGCCGCCGGGCGGTCACACGGCCAGGATTGAGTTGGGTATCTTCGGGCGCCAGGTTGGCGTCAATCCAGTCGAGAACTGCGGCAACTTCTTCGGGGGCTGGGCGCGGCCGGGGCGACGGTGGCATCATCTTGAGGTCAAGCATTTGCTTGACACGCCGCCAAACTTTGCCGTCCTGGAGCGCTGACCCCTCGTCCTGGTAGTCCTCGAACGACAGACCCGCCGTTTTCAGCTCGTCGTTGTGGCAGAAGATACAGTGACTCTTGAGGAAGGGCTGAACAGAATCTTTGAAGGTGGAGGTAGCGGCAGTACCGGCGGGCGTCAGCAGCATACAGAAAGCGCTGAACCAAAGCCAGCTGTGCAACACAATCTCCCCCTCGCCCTAGCTACCGCCAGGATAACATCTAAGCCAGGATTTCCATTTTGGCCCTGGCACGGCCACAGTATACACGCGCGCTGCCCCGAACCTGCTACGGAAGACGAAGCGGAATGCCGAGGCTGCCAAACTGGAGGCCTGTGCCAAGGCCATCCGCGACAAGCACGGCCAAGAGAACCCGAAGAAGTAACGCTCCTGCATGACCTCCTCTGAATGAACTTCCCTGGGAGTAGACCCTCGCGTTGACTTGCCTGCGGGTGGGGCGTAGGATTGCCCGCAATAAGGGGTTTCCTTGTTATGAAATTCACGAACAAAACAACCCTGCTACTTTTTCTCTTTATCCCGCTCCTGGCAAAGGCTGGAGACATCAACCGAGACTTGTTGCGTGCGGCCATGACGGGTGATACCGATGCCGAGCGAGCCCTACTAAAGGCAGGTGCTGACGCTAATGCCAAAGACAAGAAGGGATTTACGCCCCTGATGATGGCGGCATCTGATGGCCACACCGATGCCGTACGTGCCTTACTAGAGGCGGGTGCTGACGCCAGGGCGACATCCAACTTTGGTAGGACAGCCTTGATGAGTGCGCAGACTGGTGGCCACACCGCGGTGGTCCAATTGCTAGAGCAACATTCTTCTGCGCGACCGCAGGAGGAACTCGGCGAGAAGGAAGATTCTGCATAGACCAATGAGGAAGCAGTTCAGTCTCAAGCTAGCTGCGGGCCTTGACAACCTGGCACGGCGCTTCGAGACTCAGGGGAAATACGCCGAAGCCGAGCCGCTGTTTCAGCGGGCGCTGGCCATTCTCGAGAAGGTCCTGGGTCCGGAGCACCCGAACGTGGCTGTCAGCCTCAACAACCTGGCGATGCTCTACGAGAAGCAGGGGAAACACGGCGAGGCCGCCCCGCTCTACGGGCGGGCGCTGGCGATTATGGAAAAGGCTCAGGGTCCGGAGCACCCGAATGTGGCTGTCAGCCTCAACAACTTGGCAGGGCTCTATTACAAGCGCGGCCACCACGCTCAAACCGAGCCGCTGTTTCAGCGGGCGCTGACCATTCTCGAGAAGTCCCTGGGGCCAGAGCACCCCCAGGTGGCCACCGGCCTCAACAACTTAGCGCGACTCTACTACACCCAAGACAAGTATGCTGGGGCCGAGCCGTTGTACAAGCGTGTGCTGGGGATATATGAGAAAGCCCTGGGGCCGGAGCATCCGAACGTGGCCCAGGGTCTGAGAACTACGCGAAGCTCTTGCGGAAGACAAACCGGAAGGTTGAGGCCACCAGGCTGGAGGCCCGCGCCAAGCACGCCGCGCAGAACGCACCGAAGTAACGCTTCCCCATGACCTCCGCTAGATGAACTTCCCGGAGTAGACCCTCGCGTTGGCTTGCCGCTCAACATGCGAGTCAAGGCTACAGCAACCCGCCGAGATGTTCCCGCCTTGAGTGCTGCCGAGACACCCCGTCTTCACCACCAATGCCGGATAGGCCCCCACTTACGGGCTAGCGTTTATCAATCCTGGTTTCACTTGGACGTATAGTCGGCTATCCGGACAAGTGCCTTGAGGCAGCGTCACTCTAATAACTGAGAGTAGATAGGCCCCGCCTTGTTGGCTAGGATTTACTTATCCTTTCAGGCATGAGTTCCGAGAACTGCAGGTGTCACGACCCGCCGTAACCGACCCCGCTACGGGATAGACACTCAGAAGGGCTACGCCACTGGGGGATCAGTGGCGCAGCCAGGGGGGCTGGTGGAGAGACGCGGCAGAGTCTAGGTCGTGCCGGCTTGGGTTGTCGACGGCGGCAGTGCTTCAAGACCATCGGCGCGACTGGCGGCGTCGCCACGTTGACTTGCCTGCGCCTGGGGCGTAGGATGGCGGGACCAGAGAGTGCAGCTGCGGTGCTGCTGTAGTTGATCGCACCCATGCCCATCGGCTCAGGCAGTGACAAGAAGCTAGTTCCTCCCCAATTGGGAGAAGATTGGTGGGCGGTGATTCTCGGGCTGGCCCTGATCGCGCTGTTGGACCTGGGAGTATTGAAGCAGGTGCCCTGGTGAGGGGGAGGGGGCTCAGCAAACAAGGCAGCACAAGATGGAACCAAGCGAAGCGCTGAACAAAACCCAACACGGTGCACGGTGCTCTTTGGCGGCTACAGAGCGAGTGCCTGTTCTGGATGATCTGCCGCAGCGCCCGGTGCGGTCGGAGCGGACTGGAAGCAATCTCCGGAGGCCATGGCGATCTGAGCCTGAGTCGACAGAGCGGCTGGCGTAGAATCTTGAGCCGAGCGAAAGTTGAAATCGAAAATTTCCGCTCAAGGCCGGATGCTCAAGCCACGAGGAGGACGTGTCTCGCTTGATGATATAGAACGTGGCATGCCAAAAGCGATCCTGTTTGATACGAGATGATGTCTTGGCCGCGTCCTTCCATGAATCTTGCAACGAAGCGTGCATGGCTTGCTGCGCTGCTTGGAATTGGTTTGATTCTGGCGGTAGGAGCCAGCTCTGCGCTGTGGAACGCATCCCGCGCTTGGCGAGATTCAGCCGACAAGGTTGCAACGGAAGACAGAGTTCCTTTTGCTTCTTCCCGACTTGACGGCACCCCCTTTGCCCACGTCGAGTGGATCAGTACGCCCACCGTATTTCGTGACGTTGCTGTGTTCGGCGGTCATCTGTTTCTCGCAGGCCGGGCTGGCCTGTTGGAATACGACGCAGAGGGCGAATTGCTCGCTCGCTACCGAGTGGGCTTGGAGCTGCCTGCCGCGCCGCTCCTACGTCTGGCAACGGGCATCGCGCCGGACTCGGGTGCGCCGGGGCTGTTTGTGGCCACGGCGGGAGAGGGATTGCTAATCTTCGACGGGCGCGGCTTCCGCCAGATTCGTCCGAACGATGAGCCATATCGCAAGCTGTCGAGCGTCCTCCCTCTGCCGACCGGACGGATCCTACTAGGTACGCAGAAAGGAGGCGTTCTCGTTTACGATGGAAAACAAATTACCCGCTGGCATCCCACTGTTTTCAGCAAACACATCACGGCGCTGGCTGGCGATGAATCGAGCCTGTGGGTGGGGACGTTAGATCAGGGCGTCCTGCACTGGCAGGCGGGCAGGGTACAGCAGTTTGGCGAAGCTGAAGGCTTGCCCGATCCACAAATCCTCTCGCTGGTCATCGCCGGCGAGAAAGCCTATGCGGGCACTCCGATGGGAGTGGCAGAGTTCCAGGCAGGGCAGTTCAGTCGCGTTCTGGCCCCCGGCTTCTTCGCGCAGACGCTGCTCGTACGTGAAGAAACCCTGGCCATCGGCACGCTGGCGGAAGGCACCGTCGAAATCCCGCTGCGGGTGCGACCGATTCGCGGACCACGTCCTCAAGGTCAGCCGCTGCCCAGCAAGGTGCAACAGCTGTTGGAACTTGAGGGCGGGCTCTTTGCCCTGGCAGAAGATGGTCTTTATGCCGTAGACAACCGCCGAGACGCATGGCGACCGCTGGTGCAGCAAGAAGACGCGGTCCTGGCGGACGGCAATATCTCAGCACTTGAGGTTGATACCACTGGAAGACTGTGGGTTGGTTATTTCGATCGCGGCCTCGACATCATGGACCCCAGTGGTACCCGGGCTACACATGTGGAGAACGAATACATCTTCTGCGTCAACCGAATCGTCCGCGACAGTGACCGCGGAATCGTGGCGGTAGCCACTGCCAACGGGCTAGTGCTGTTCGACGCCGGGGGCGAACAACGCCAGGTCTTGGGCCGCCCGGAAGGATTGATCGCCAACCATATCACTGATGTCGTGATACGCCCGGGTGGCATGACGCTTGCCACCCCAGCCGGTCTCACCTTTGTTGATGCGGCTGGGACCCGGAGCCTCTACGCCTTTCACGGATTGGTGAACAACCACGCCTATGCGCTGGCCTCCTCGGGCGATCTGTTGTTAGTAGGAACGCTTGGCGGGCTATCCGTTCTCGACGGTGGGGTGATCCGAGAAAACCATACCACCGCGAACTCCGGATTGCAGCACAACTGGATAACCGCCATTGTACCCGTAGGCACAAACTGGTTCGTGGGAACCTACGGGGCAGGCATTCTGCGGCTCGATTCCACCGGGCAATGGCACGAATTTCCAGAGGCCTCCGGATCGTTCGAAATCAATCCCAACGCAATGGCGGTGACCAAGAGCCACGTGTACGCGGGCACCCTAGGGCGAGGCCTGTACATATACGACCGAAGGTCGGAGCGCTGGACGTCAAGGGTTGCCGGACTGCCATCGGCCAACGTCACAGCCGTAGCCATCCACAGCGGATTCGTCTACGCCGGTACCGACAATGGTTTGGTGCGTCTTCGGGAGCGGGACCTCTCGTCACAATGAAATTGAGACTGCAACTACTGTGAAGTTGGGATTGCAACTACTGTTCCTGCTGGTGTTGTTGCTCCCGTTGCCGTTCTATGGGGACGCTGGAATTCTGATTCCCTCCAACCGCCCGCAGCCTGACCCTTCGATCCTCTCACTGGAGGAAATGGCCATTGACATCTGGATCGACAATGGCAACGCCCGGGTGTTGGTACGGCAGATATTTGCCAACCATCGCGGATCCGTTCTTGAGGGCAACTACATCTTTGCCCTTCCGAGGCGGGCAACGGTTTCTGACTTCGCCGTCTGGGATGGAGTCACTCGCATTCCTGGTGTGATCTTGGAACGGAGGCGCGCGCAGGAGATTTACCAGGACTTGCGCTGGCAGTACATCGACCCGGGCCTTCTTCAAGTGGGTGAACGTGGCGCGGACGAAGCGCGCCGCACGGCTGTCTTCAGCGTTAAAGTTGTCCCGATTCCTGCCTACGGGACCAAGAGGATCGAAATCGAATATCACCAGCGCATTCCGGTCGAGGACTTGAAGTCGCGCCTGGCCATTCCCTTGCGACCCGATGCCTACCACGCGCAGAAAGCCGGCCGTTTGTGGATCACTCTGGAGCTGCGTTCCTCGCACGCCTTGCACGACTTCGCTATGGTGAGCCAGAGCTACCCGATGCATATCCGCGAGCGGACACCTCATCTTCTAAAGGCGAGCTTTGAAGGCCGCAACGTTGAACTGAACGAAGACTTCGCGGTGGAATATGCCTTCGACACCAGCGGCGGTGATGCGCTGGAAGTGCTCACACATCGCGATCCTGCAACGCACGCCCCCTCGCCAGCCGAGCACGCGCCGGTGCCGGACGACCCCCAGCCCGGCTTCTTTCAGGCCTCGGCCCTGCTCGCGGCGCCCCCCGCGCGGCCATCGAACCCCGTGTCTTCGCCTCGAACGGTGGTGGCACTGTTCGACAACTCTCTGTCCATGCAGTGGGAAAAGCTGGAGCGCAGCTTTCAGGCACTGGAGACCCTACTCCGCTCATTGCGACCTACGGACCGGTTCAACTTGCTGTTATTCAATTCGGAGGTTTCCTCTTTTGCCCCTGCCCCCGTGCCGGCGGATGCCGCTGCAGTCGAAAAGGCGCTGGCATTCATTCGGGGCAGCCGCCTGCGAGGCGGGAGAAATCTCCAGCAGGCACTCACAGCAGCTCTCGCTCAAACGGATAAAAGCGGCCATGAGTCTTACCTTGTTCTGTTAGGGGACGGTGGGGCCACCCGGGGCACGATCCACAACGGGCGATTGGCCGCGTGGTATGAGCGGCAATGGAGGCAGCGTTTGGAAGGCCACCGCCCCCGCAGCTATATGTTCGCGGTCGGTGACGACGCCAACATGCCCTTGCTGCGGCTGCTGGCCCGCAACAGCGGTGTCATTGAATGGGTTCGCTCAACCGAGCCCGTTGCATTCAAGCTCAACGCTTTCCTTGCCAAGATCGGCCGCGAACCGGTCGAGGGCCTAGCGCTGAACGCAGCGCCAGCATCGAATCTTGATTTCATCTACCCGCTCGAAGAGAAACCTTTCGCAGGTTCCGTTGCTTCCTGGGTTGGGCAATACAGACAGCCCGCAGCGGAGGCCGTATTCATGGTTCGCGGTCGGAGCAAAGGAGACCCATTGGAAGCTCGTGCGTCGGTTTCGCTGCCGGCAAAGAACCTGGAGCACCCGCACCTGCCACGCCTGTGGGCCCGGGCACGGGTGGACGCCTTGCTGGAAAAAATCGAGCGGGAGGGAGAAGATCCAGCCACCATAGAAGAAATCATCCGCTTGGCGCGCAAGTACAAGTTTGTTACCCCGTACACATCTTTTCTGGCCGCCCCCCGCGCTCTGTTGCGCCCGCGGGTCATTCGCCCTGGCGATCCATTGCTGCGGGTGAAGACCGATCCGTCGATTGTCTCCGTTGTGGCCCTGTTCCCCTTTGGGTTGATCAAGCCGCTGCGCTACTTGCCGCAAGAAGACATCTGGCAGACCCGCTTCCTGGCGCCCACCGACATGAGTGACGGCACGCACCGCGTCCGGCTCATCCTGCGCGACCGTGCGGAGAATGCGTACCGGGAGTCGAAGAATTTCGTCATTATCAGCAAACCGCCGCTGGTGCGCGTGCGGCTGGAAAAGAAACGCTTCGAGCCTGGGGAAACAGTCCGCTTGCGAGTTCAGGCTTCGGAAACCACACGCACCATCGTGGCCCGGATGTACGGCATCGTACCGCTCCGCCTGTACTGGAACCAGAAGGAGGGCTACAACACGGGGGAGTTCTCCATCCCCGCAAACCTGTCCGCCGGGCAGTACGCCCTCAACGTAACCGCTGAAGACTTCGCCCATAACATCGGCAGTCAGGAGGTGTGGATTGAAGTGGCCCCCTGAGGCTGGCCTAAGAAGCCGATGCACGTTTCTGGCCGTGTTGCTTGTTTTGTCGCTGCCCGCGCTCATGGCAAGGGCTGACGGGGGCCAGAGGGGGCGAATGTTGGAAGTCAGCGACCGATTGGAGAATGTATTTTTCCGCTACGTGCCCCTGCCCGGCGGGCCCGTACCCGCCCGCAGACCGCCCGGTGAAGCCGGAGCGGCATTGTCGGAATTGATCGCCCAAGCCCCGAACGACGCTGAACTGTACGCCCTGCGGGCACACCAACAGGAGCAGCAACTTGATTTTGCTGCTGCGGAAGCGGACTGGAAACAGCATGCGGCACTCTCTGCCGACCGCGCCGCTGGCCAGTTGGCGCTCGCGGACTTCTATCACCGAAGGTTGCAGCCACGCAAAGAAGTGCTGGCGCTGGTGGCGTCCCAAGCTTTTTCGCCGAACCCGGAGCGCTTTGTAAGCGACACGGAGCAGCGAGCGTGGCGTACTTTCGAGCGCATCTTTAAGGTGATCGAAGCCCATGCGCTTCCGGCTGCAATGTCATGGACGATCTATCGTGTGTGGTTGGCACGCTACCCGAATCACCCGGAAGTGTACAAGAAGTTCTTCAGCTTCTTGCTGGGGCAAGAAAGGTACGGAGATGCCGAACAGTTGATCGCTTCCTACCAGCGAACCTTCCCGAAGGACGCGGTTTTCCCCGTCCAGGCCCGAGCCTCGATGGAGCGCCAGCGAAGCTCTGTCGAGCAGGCTCTAGCTGTCTATGACCGTGCTTTTGAGCCGCTGTGGCCTCCAGCACTGGTGCAAAACTACTTCAAGTTGCTAGGGGAAACACGGCGAAAGCGTGATTTCCTGGACCACGCCCGGGCATCTGTGGCGGCGGATCCCGATGACCTCAATGCCGCTTGCCGGATCTTCTACTACTACCAGCAGCAAGGAAATCTTGTCGCTGCTCAGCAGGCTCTGCTCAAGTTCCGCCAGGACAAGGAGTCGGGGCAGGCGACCTGGACGGTTGATGAACTGATCACGCTCGCGCGGTTGTCCGAAGCGGTCCACAACTACAACGAGGCAGCCCGGTTTTACTACGCACTCTACAGTCTTTCCGGCGCCCATGGGGAGGGTGCCGAAACGGGGCTGGCAGGGCTCGTTCACGTGCTGCTCACCGCCCCGGAAGGACCGATTCGATTTGGCGCGGCCGATCTCTCCTTCTATCGCGACGTGGCTACCCTTGATCCTTATCCCGGATTCCTGAATGGCATCCTTTCGCTGCTGTTCAACTCCGTGAATCCCGCCCAGCACTACGCCACCCAAAACCGCTCCTCACTGGCTTACTTTCACCGCGCTCGGGCGGCAGAGTTACTGGCTCTATTGGATTCGCGCTTTCCAGCGTCCAGGGAGCGCCCAAAGCTAAGCGCGAAGCTGCTGGAGGCGTATGCCACCTATGGGGACAACGCGGGTGTGATCCGCAGCGGGCGCAAATTCCTAGCCACCTTTCCCCGCGCACAGCAACGAACGCGTGTGGCGCTGCTCATGGCAGAGGCTTTCGCGCGCACCGATCGAGTGAAGGAAGAATTCGCCACCTATGATCGTTTGCTCGAAGAACTTGCCGCCCGCGCCGACGGTATGCCCCTGGGAGCGGGGATCGTACAGGGTCGGGCGGGCCGGGCGGGTCGGGCTGCCGGCAGGGCGCGTTCACCCGACTACGCGCGCGTGCTCGACCGCTACATTGCTCGCCTGGTCTCCAAGAAACGGTTGTTTGATGCCCTGGCACTCTACCGGCAGCAGCTCAACCGGCACCCTGATGACCCGGGACTGTACCAACGCCTGGCGGCCTTCCTGGAACAAAACCATCTGGGCGCGGAGCTCGAACAGATCTACCGTCGCGCCCTGGCGCGGTTTGACGATCGTTCCTGGTATCACCGGCTGGCCCGATGGTATCTGCGCGAGAAACGAGAGACCGAGTTTGAGCGCCTCACGGGTGAGGTGGTAAGAATCTTCTCCGGCGGTGAACTGGAAGAATACTTCCGGCAGGTAGTTCGACGGCGCTCTCTGGACCCCCAGTTGTACCTGCAGGTGAACCTCTACGCTCATGACCGCTTTCCACATAACTTGACTTTCGTGCGCAACCTACTGCGCGCCTATAGGCGTCGAGAGACAAGGAATCCGGCCGCCCGGGAGCAGCTCCTGCGCCGTCACTGGTTCTACGCGGAGGACCTGCGCTCACAGTTCTTCCAGTTCTTGTCCCGCCGCGCTCGGTTGCAATCCGAACTCGATGCCGTACGTGCTTCTCACCCAGCCGTCGCTGCCCAGCGCTGGCCCGAACTGGTGAAAGCTAACCCGGCCGCAGCACAATTCATCGCTGAGGGCGAATTGTGGTTGTCCCATTTGGAATCGGCAGCGCCGGTGGTGCGAGCCTTGGCGGCTGGCTACCCAACCGAGGTGGACCTTGGGCAGCGTGCCGCTGTAGTACACCGGTCCCTGGCGCCCTTCGAGCCGCGACATGCTGAGGCAGCGGTGGAGATCGAGGAAAACCTGCATCAGTTTCAACCACGAGAGCGCGCTCCCCTGACCCGCATTGGAGAGATTTACGCCGATCGAGAACAGTTCGACCGCGCCCGCCCTTACTGGGACCGCATTGTCCGCATCGAAGCCGGAAAACCCGAGGGCTACCTGGAAGCCGCCACGGTTTTCTGGGACTACTTCTTGTTCGACGATGCGCTCCGTCTCTTTAGTGAAGGACGAGACCAGCTGGCAAACCCTTCCCTGTTTGCCTATGAAGCTGGCGCCATTTACGAAAACAAGCGCGACTACTCCCGGGCGGTGGAAGAGTACGTCAAAGGCACGTTGGCGGCCCCAGGGAACTCAACGGCTCGGCGACGCCTCCTGCGGTTGGCGCTCCGCCCCGAACTCCGCTCGACCGTGGAGACGGCCACCGCAGAACTGGTATCAGGTCAGAATCCAGCTGTGACGGCGGTTTCTTTGCGGGTGGCCGTCCTGGACGCGCAGAAGCGCCGTGCCGAGTTGGAGAAATTCCTGTTGCGATTGGTGGCGGAGGCCACAGCCTGGGAACTACTCAAGGAAATTGACGGTCATGCGAAGCGACTGGGATTGGAGACGGTGCAGGAGAAATCGCTCCAGCGCCAGATCGCTATCACCGGCGATCCCGTTGATCGTCTGCGCTTGAGTCTGGCACTGGCGAGCTTCTACGAGAGCCACCAAAACATCGAAGAGGCTCGCCAAGTCCTTGAAAGCCTCTACGACGAGAACCCAACCATTCTTGGCGTGGTTCGCGCCAATGTAGGGTTCTTCTGGCGCCAAGAAATGAAAGAACGCGCCGTTGCGGTTCTCTTGAAGGCAGCAAGTGCATCTTACCCTGGACTGCGGAAGCAGTTCACGTTTGAGGCCGCACGCAAGTCCACGGAGATGGGTGCTTACGATCGCGCCCGCCAGTTGATGGCCTCTCTGCTGGCGGAGGAACCTTTTCACGGAGACTACTTAGCGACGGTGGCAGACACCTACGCCCGTGAGGGGGATGACGCCGGGTTGCGTGATTTCTATGTTGCTACCATCAAGGTCCTCGGCGAGGCACCGCTCTCCCGAGATCAACAAACGGAGCGCATCGCCGCCTTGCGACGCGGACTGATCCCGGCGCTTACGCGGCTGGGCGAGACAGCGGCTGCGGTCGACCAGTACATTGAAATCATCAACCGCTACCCGGAAGACGAAGGCTTGCTTAAGGAGGCTGCCTTCTACGCGCAGCGCCACAATCTTCAACAACGCCTGATTCTTTACTACAAGCAGACCGCGGCGAAGTCCCCTCGCGATTATCGCTGGCCGATGGTATTGGCCCATCTCGAAACTCACTTCGAACACTTCCCCGCGGCGGTCGCCGCCTACACCCGAGCCACGCAAATCCGACCGGACCGCACCGATCTGCGCATTGCACGGGCGTCGCTGGAAGAGCGTCTCTCGCAATTTGATGACGCCGTTCGCAGTTACCAGGAGATCTACGAGCTCGCCTACCAGGATCGGCGATGGATGGAGAAGGTCGCTGAACTCCGTGCCCGCCAGGGCGAGGTGGAAGCCGCCGTGGATGCATTGCGCAAGACCTACCTAGAAGGGAGGCCGGAACAGCCTAAGAATTTCTTTGCCATGGCACGCAAGCTGGAATCCTGGGGCCTGCTTCCTCCGGCGCGCCAAGCCGCGGAGCGAGGTGTAGAACTGGCCGGCGAGGAGTTGTTGCGCAACGCCGGCTACGCTGTCGGCGCAAGAGACTACGCGCGTATTCTGACCCGCATGCGCCGGTACAAGCCGGCGTATGCGCGCCTCCAATCGGCGCGGAACGCGAGACCGACGGGCCGAACTCGAAGCCGTTTCCAATCCACACTCCGGGAGATGGGAGCGGCAGTCGATCGCTATTTCGCTCCGGAAGAGAAAGCCACTTTCGCGGCCTTCCTCGAGACGCAGAAACGCGGGATGGAGCTGGAGACGTTTGCCCAAAACCTGCTACCGCTAGCAAAACAGGCTGGCCTAGCCGCACTGGAAGCCCAGTGGCGATATGAATTAATGATGGCCTGGCCTGGACAACGGAAAGCCCGGCCCCACCAGCGCCGACTGCAGGTGTTGCAGCAACGCCGAATGAAGTTTGCCGAATTGGGCTCACAACTCGAAGCTTACTGGAACATCTATCCCCAAAAGCCTGACAAGAGACATCTCCTTGCGCAGGCGGCCACCGCCCACCGGGCAGCCGGGAACACTGAGGCCGAGCTGCGGCTGCTCGATTCGCTACAAGAACAGGCAGGTTTGTCCGGGCAACTGTTGGATCGGTACTTCGAAATACTGCTTGCCCACGACCCCGATCGCCTCGTCTCCCTTGCCAGCTCCGGTCGAGCGCGCAGCACACGCGACGCCGCGGCCAATTTTGCCCTGACCGGCGGCGATGCCGAGCTAGCCCAGGCAGCCATCGCGGCTCGTGGCAAGCCACTGCCATCTGTGTGGACCTCGGCCTATTCAGCTCTGGTGGGCTTGTACTTCGCAAGCCGGCCTCCGCTGGTTGACACCAGCTTCCGTACCGCGCTGGGGACCGGTCCGATCGGCGAGCGGGTGGGATCCGCTGTGGACCGCAAGCTGCAGCTTGCGGGCGACATTTGGTTCTACTACGGCTCGCGTTACGGGGAATACTTAGACTTGATAGAGCAGGGGAACCCTGATGACTACCTGCCGGCAGAGCTTGAGCATACGCCGGGCCGTGCCGCCGCCTACTTTGCGCTGGGGGACTACTTCCGCGATACGGGAGAATTGGGTCGCGCACGGGCCGAATATGATCACGCCTTGGAATTGGATCCAAACCGCGGCGATGCCCACGACCGCGTAGCGGTCATTCTGTGGGAGCAAGGAAAGCACCAAGAAGCCAGGGCGCGCTGGCAAGCAGCTCTTCAGGCTTACAGCCGGGTTCAAGATGCAGGCCGCGTCCCGGAAACGTTTTGGGCAAACATTCGCGGCATTCTCGAAAACATCGGCCGACACCAACTCCTGCCGGCGTTACGCGATGAGGCCGATCAATTGCTGCGGACCTACGTTCGCCGGAACGGCTCCTATCGCGTCCAACCGTTACTGCAGGGAGTGTTGGCGGCGTCGTCCACCTCCTCTGCGGGCGTGGAATGGATTGCCGATCTCGCCGGCGTGGCGGGCGACCCAGTTGGGTTTCTCGGTGAGCTGCTCAAGGCCGACTGGCTGCCAGCGGACCACCGCGAGCCGGTTTTTCTCCGAATTCTGAAGACGTTGGAAGAACGAATCGCACAGACGCATGGCACGGCCCGGTCCTATGCGGCTCAGACCCTACGCAATTGGCAACTACGATGGATCACCTATGTGATGGACACCATGCAGACCGAGCGCGCGCAGGCCGAGCTCGCTGCACTGCCCGAATCTACGCGTCGGCTACTGGCCGGCCAAGTGGCGCCGCTAGAAATCCGATTGGCAGCGCGGGCAAAGACGCTGGATGCGTTGCTGGAGCGGTATCGACGTGAGCCGGAAAAGGCAGCCTCCGCAAAGGCGTTGCGGAAGGCCGCCACCGCTCTGCGTTCGGAGGGTGACGATCACTCGGCCCGGCTTTGCCTCGAGTTTCTCTATACAAGGGCTCTCGAACAACGAGAACTCAGCGCTGCCAATTTTCTGGGGCTGGCGGAAGTGCGGCTCGAAACCGGCGACCTGACGGGGGCGATGGGGTTGCTTCGACGGATGACACTCGTCTCAGGTAAAGCGTACGAAGCTATGAAGCCCGCCGCCGTGCTACTCCAGAAGAGGGGACATCTCGCCGAGGCAGCGGAATTCCGCGCGCTGCTGCTCAGAGTGATGCCCTGGGACGCCGAGGTCCGTCTGCGGCTTGCGGAAGCGCTACTGGCAGTCCAGCAAGATCGTCAGCGGGCGGTGCGCCTCTTGACTGCGGTGGTCAACGAGCCCGGGGCGGTCTATGAGACACGAGTCGCGGCGGCTCTTTTGCTCAGAAGTGCGGGAGGCGAGGCGTTCCGTGCGAGCGGCGCTGAGCTGGACCTCCTGGCGAGGGGCGGTCCCTTGGAGGCCAGGACCTTTGAGCAGCTGTTCTTCTATCATGGGCGTCTTCAGGCCGCTACCGCCACCGCCGATCCCGGTGTGAGCCTGCGTTTGCTGCGCGGCGCTTTGGAGATCAAACCCGACGCTGAGGCGCCGCGACTGCCGCTGTTGCGCGCCGCCCTGAAGGCGAAACGCTACCAGTTGGCGGTCTCCGGGCTGCAACCATTGCTCCAGGCCGGTCGCATCCATCGCTTCTTGCAACGATGGGAGGCACGTAACGAGGAGAACCAAACGGCGTTTTCTATGATTGGTCCGACTGCGCGGCGCTTCCTTTCCCGCAGCGGCTTCTCGCCGGAAGAAAGAGCGGCGGCGGCGCGAGTGCTGGCGGAGGCTTTTGAGCGCCTCCACCGCCGGGGCGCCGCCGAGATGCTGCTGCGTATCGCCATCCACCTGGAGCCATCCGCCGCCATGCGCGCCCAACTAGAGCGGCGAGTCAAGGTCATGGCGGCGGAGCGCCATCAACGAGTGCAGAATTCGCTTCGGCGCCCGAAAGTTAGCAAGAATCTGGAACAGAGTCGCCCGGTACGCCCACAACTGACAGCGACGCCGAAACGACGCGGAGGTGGCCTCCCATGAAGATATTCCCCGTCCTTCTGGTCACTTTAGTGCTGGTCCTATGTGCAGCGGCCCTGGTGGAAGTGTCTGCTCCGGCACTTCGCGCACCCGCACCGGCCGACTTGCTGCCTGCCGGCCCGCTTCTCGTTCTGGAAGCCGGGAACTTTTCTTCACTCCTGAGAAATTGGAATGACTCACCGGAAAAGCAGCTCTGGCTGGAGAGCGATAACTTCCGAGTGTTCTCTCGTTCGCGTCTCTACCTGCGACTGAAAGAAGCCCGAAAAGAATTCGCCACTGCCGCCGGATTCTCCCCGCAGATGGATCTGCTGGAGACAGTAGCGGGTCAGGAGTCGGCTCTGGCGCTCTATGACATTGGACAGCTCGAATTCCTCTACGTGACGCGGATGCGGATGGCGCGCGCTGTGGAAACCGTCTTGTGGCAGACACGCGCAGAGTTCGAACCGCGCAGTGCTGCCGGGCTGTCGTATTTCTTGCGCGTGGATCCGAAATCGGGTCGTGTGGTGGCGTTCGCTGTCACCGACAAACACTTGCTCCTGGCGACGCGCGAGGACCTTCTGGCCAGGGCCCTTAAGTTATTGTCCGGTGAGGGCACCCCGGTAAAGGGAGAGCGCTGGTTCGATGAGGTCGTGAGGGCCGCCGGACCGGCTGGAGATCTCCGGCTAGTCATGAATCTGAAGGCCATCACACGCACACCGCACTTCCGTTCCTACTGGATACAGCGAAACGTTTCCGACCTGCGTCAATATGTGGCCGCAGTATCTGATTTGCGCCGCTCCGGGCAGGAAATTCGAGAGCAGCGCGTCTTGATGCAGCCGCTTTCGATCCAGGCGTCCGGAGAGGCGGAGGATGCGCCGGCGGCCGGCAGCGAACCAGACTTGTCGAAAGTACTGCGTCTGGTGCCCGATGACTACGGGTTGTATCGCGCCTGGGTGCTGCCTACGGTGAAAGAGACGCTCGCAATGCTGGAACGCAAGCTGTTGGCGCCACCGACGGGGCCGGTCACAACAAGGACGACCATCGCCCCGAGGATTCATCCTTCCAGCGCAGCGTTTGGCACCACGAACTCCCTCGAAACGCGCATTGACAAGAAGCCGCCGAGGCTGATCAGTGGTGGATTTTCTCCCAACGTTTTAAGGGCTTTGCTCCAGGCAGCGGAGCTGAGGGCAATCCTGCAAGTGGAATCGAGTCGGCCAACGCTCAGTAGCGTGTTCATTCAACAGGAGTCGGTGGTGGTACTGCTCTCTTCCACGGATTGGGAGGGAGAGTCCGTACGCAGCGCGTTGCTGGCGGCCATTGAGGGTCTCTGGACGACATCGCGGCTGGGAGCCGGTTGGGCGGAGCGCGGACAAGGCCCACATCGCCATCATCAGCTCGACGGCCTAGCCCGACTCGTGGTAGCTACACGAGGCCCAATTCTGGCCTTGGCAAACAGCAAAGAGGCTCTGGCGGCGGTGCTGGAAAGGCTGTCGGAGAGTGACAGGCTGGCCGCACCGGCCCCTTTGCCAGTGGCCGGGGAGACAGTCTACGCTGGCCAGTTCCGACATGGCAGAGAACGCGATCCTTTCCTCAAGATGATGGGATTGCTCGACCATCCCTGGATCCAGAACTACGCGCCTACGGATAAGAATCAGGGGCGAGAGCCCCGTTTCTTCTCCGAAAACCTGGGGAGTCTCAGCCGCACGTTGCAGCGGCTGGATCAGGCATCCATAGTGGTCCGCGATCAGGGAAGGACAGTCTCGCAAACTGTTATCTATAGGTTGGCGCAATGAGAAGGAATTTCTTCGTCTTATTGGCCTTGTTGGTCGCGGCGTCAATGGGGCTAGCCGATTCGCTCTACGATCAGTCCATCGCGCGATTACTGGAGCGGCGTTTTCCAGAGCCGACTATGTCCTACCTGTTGGTCGACCCGCACACGGGAAACGTAGTCGGATCGCGCTGGAAGGAACTCAACCGGCCAATCCCCATGGGGTCACTAGTCAAACCGTTCACAGCGCTTGCCTACGGGCAGTCGAACAGATTCCAATACCCTCAGTCTGTGTGCCGGGGAGAAGCAGACAGGTGCTGGTACGCGCCGGGCCACGGACATATCGGCCTCAGGGGGGCGGTGGCGCAATCGTGCAACGCCTACTTCCGCTTCCTGGCCAGCAATGTGGATTTGGTTGACATGCAAAGAGTGGTGCGCCGGTTCGGGCTCCACGGTCTGCCGGCGGAAGCGCGAACCTCAACCTTGTTGGGACTAGGAGAGGACTGGAAGCACGTCCCATTGACGCTGGTTCGCGCCTATCTGGAGCTTGCATCCCGGGCGGCGGAGCCGGGTGTGCGCGAGCTGGTTGGTGGAATGGCGCTTTCGGCTCATAGCGGTACAGGGCGGGGAGTCGGTCGTCCCCTTTCCGATACGCCTGCACTAGCGAAGACGGGGACGGCGCCCTGCGTTCACGGAGCCGAATGGTCGGGGGACGGCTATGTGTTGGCCTTATACCCGCCGGACTCACCGCGCTGGGCGCTGCTCGTGCAGGTTCACGGGGCGCCGGGAGCCAAAGCCGCCGTCGTTGGCGACCGAATGCTGCGCACGATACTGGACGGAGAGTAGAAGGAGGCAGAGACCCTGCGACAGTTGCTCGTGTTGGTTCTTATCCTGGGCGCTTTGCCAGCGGCCTCCGGTACGCCCTCACTTCGGATCGGAGTATTCGGCCTGCTGCACCCCACCGAGCTGGTGATCAGTCCGGCTCCCGGTACTGTGCTGGTGTTGGAAGCGGAGCGAGACGCAATCTTTCTGGAGGCAGCACAAACGGCGCACCTTCAACTCCAGGGAGATTCCATTCTTTTCCGGGTCCTTGGACAAAGCATGACAGCTCGCACGATTCGTGCTGCAGCCCGCGGCGGCGTCGACGCAGAAATGGTTCTCCGAGTTCCGGGTAAGATTGAGCGGCGCTTCCGAGGCCACCTAGAAGTTTCGGTAGAACGCGACGTCCTCGTGGTTATAGTGATCATGGACCAAGAAACGGCTGTGGCCTCGGCAGTAGCAGCGGAAAGTCCGCCTGGGGCGTCGATCCAAGCATTGAAGGCACAAGCGGTCGTCACACGCTCATACTACACAGCCACCAAGGGTCGGCACACCAACTTCCATTTTTGCGATACAACACACTGCCAATACGTGCGCGAGCCCCCGCCGCCGGATCATCCTGCAGCGATTGCCACATCAGAGACGCTTCACTTGGTGCTGCGCTACCAAAGAACAACTGTCGGCGCCCTATTCTCAGCCAGTTGCGGGGGGCGGACCCGTACACTGGCTGAGATTGGTTTCCGCTCCTCTGGGTACCCTTACTTCCCGGTGGACTGTCTCTACTGCCGTAGCCGCGCGCCACAGTGGGAAAGACGCTTGGCGGCGAGGGATACCGCCCGGCTGCGAGAGGGAAGTGGCTCCGAAAACGCACGACTCGAGGTGGGACGGAGATTAGGATGGAACACAGTGCCGGGCAACAACTACCAAATCCACCAGGAAGACGAAACCGTTGTCTTCTACGGTCGTGGGCGAGGACACGGGGTCGGCCTGTGCCAGGTAGGGGCAGCGGCAATGGCGGCCGCGGGCATGAATTTCGGAGGGATCCTATCGCACTACTATCCCAACACCACGTTAGCCATGACAGACTTGCACGAAGGCCGGTAGGAGAGAACCTGGATTCACCATGCGGCATGAAATGCAACACGCTGCGGACGGGGCAGACCATGTCTACTGGATCCGGACCGGTTTCAGGACGAATTGCTGGGCTTGGACAAGAATCGGGCAACAGGGAAACCCGGATTGGAAACCGGGAACTTTTAGGGGAGCTGAACCGTGACCGCAGCCTCCGCCTTCGCTGCGGTAAGATTACCTCATGGAAAGTTTTCCGTCCCGCCGTGTCCTAGAGACTCTCCTGTCGCGAAAACCGCGAGAGTACAGCCTGGAAGTCGGGGCATTCTCCGTCTTGACGATTTTGGGGATTTCCCTGCTAGCCTGGCAGAACGGAGCGGCTCTCCTGCCGACTCTTGCCGCCACTTCGGAAGGGGCTCTAGAGGAACATGAATACTGGAGACTGATGACGGCCGTAGCCGTGCACACCGACATTGCGCACTTTTTCTCGAACGCAATCTTTCTCGCCTTCTTCAGCTATCTGCTCTTTGGATACTTCGGCTTCTGGGTCTTCCCGGTTCTGGGTCTGGCTCTGGCCGGGTTGACTAACTACCTTTCCCTGCTGACCTATCCTCCCGAGGTCAGCTTGGTGGGGGCGTCAGGGTTGATCTATTGGATGGTGGGTTTCTGGCTGAGCATGAACCTGCTCGTGGATCGCAGCCTGGGGTTCGGGAAGCGGGTCGTGCGGGCGGTCGGCATCGTACTGGTGGTCCTGTTGCCGTCGACGCTTCAGGAAAACGTCAGCTACCGGACCCACGCCATCGGTTTCGGACTAGGTGTGGTCTCGGCATTCGTCTATTTCCGGCGGAATCGCGAGTCCATCCGGGCGGCGGAGGTGGTGGAGGTGGAAGACCCGTTCGACTATCCCGATACCACAGCCTCCTAACAAGGGGCAGGGGGTGATCCTAGGCAACCCCACTCCGAGACTCGCGCTTCCTCTCTACTTAAAGGCTTAATTCAAGCGGTAGGAAAACGTTGGGAGTGGTGGTTACAAGGCTAGCCGTGGTCGAATGGTTGGCGATGCAACCACCTCAGATTGCTCCTGAACGCCAACCTGCCTACGTCGTAAAGTCTAGACGCAGGCATAAGTTGCGGGGCGCCGCAATGAAATAACCCGTAGCCGTAGGGCTCCAGGACGACTGGCCGGGTCGCCACGTTGACTTTCCTGGGGGCGGGGCGTAGGATCGCTAGCAAGAGGGGGTTCCTCTCCATGATTGTCTAACCTTGCGCACTACCGCATCGTCGAGGACCTCGGCGACGAGAGGAGGCGTTTCGTTGTGCCGGGCACACAAGGAACGGCTGGACCGCTACTCGAACGAGAGAGCGAGGTTTCCTATGCGAATCCGAAACGTGAGTTTGGCACTAGTACTTTCTGCTTCTGTGCTCTGGGCGCAGACTGCGGATGACGACGCGCTGGGGTTAGGCACTTCGCCGCTGAACGAGCTTCCCCGACGCGTGCAACTGATGCTGAGAGTGAGTTTCTGACGTGGATCGCCGAACGCTTCTCTTTGCCGCCACGCTGTTCCTGCTGGGGCCGAAGGCCGTCTGCGCTCCTATAGGTTGCGGTACACCCAATACCACCCCAACGGGCGAATGGCTCACGACCGGTCCACGCCAAATGGGCTTCGTTGTGGAGCAAGGCGACTCGGCCCTGCAGGGAATGGGCATCAACGAGATCAGCGGAGGCAGCGCTGACAACTGGGAGGCCAACCCCCTAGCTGGCTGGCTCACTTTGAGCGACTCCTCCGGCGCTTTTCCCGGGGCCATGGGGGATGCGGGCTCGGCCACCACGATTGTGACGGTCAACACGGGCAGCATGACACCCGGCACTTATAACAGCGGCATTGTGATCACGCCTTCGTACTTCTGTTTTAGTACGTTTGTCGGACCAACGACGACAATGCCGGTGACGCTGAAGATCGTCCCGAAACCCGAGGCCCAGGATCGGACCATCATTCCCCAGATTGCCAACAGTGGCACGCCTGAGAGCGGCGGGTTCTTCATGATTTTCAATGCCGTGAACGTGACGAGCGACCCCGCGATGGTCACTGTGGACTTCTTCAACTCCCAGGGAGCACCTATGAGCATGCCGATATTGGGCGGCGAGTTCCCCGGCTTCAGTACGACGCTTCAGCCGGGGGGCTATGCGGCGGTTCAGACAGTCCAGAACGGCTCCAGCACCCGGGTCGGTTACGCTGTAGTGACGTCGACCCCAGACGATTCGGTTGCCGTCAACGCGACATTCGTCCAACTTGTGCCTGGCCGTCCACCCTTCATGGCCGGAATCCCGGCGACGAACACGCCCCATGGCACCGCTTACATGCCCTACGTGTCGGACGGCGGTTTCACCCCGTCGCTGGCGTTGGTCTCCCTGCTGGCGCAGACCGTCACGCTGACGGCGCGGTCGGGGGTGGAGGGGGCTGTGCGCTGCAGTACAACGCTTTCGTTTGGCGACGGCGAGCACAGAGCCTTCTTGCTTCGGGATGTCCTTCCGTGCACCGCGACCGGTGAGGGTAGCCTTGAGATTCGTGACAGCTCATCTACTCCGGCACTTGGCGGAATCGGGTTCTTAGCAAACGACGAGGGCGCATTCGTCACCCAGCCCATTTGGTCCAGTATCACAAACCCCTGAGACGCCGAGCGCCGGTTTGACCGCTGCAAAATGCGCCACCCGCGTCTGGAAGCACTCGTCCACTGGTTCCCCTATCGCTTCCGGTGCCTATGTTGACCTGCACTTCCCACAAGTAGACGACGGGCCTGCTGAGCACGGCTGGCAACACCGTCACCATTGCCGTCGAGTAGTCTGCTTTGCCTCGGTCCAAATCTCTGAGTACAAGACGCTTGCCCCGGATTCGGTGGATAGGTCCTCACTAGTCGGTTAGCGTTTACCTATGCTGCCACACAGCCCACTTGGACGTGTAACGCGCTAACCGGACAAGTGCCTGGATTCCCTTTGGTGCAGTAGTCCTGGCGCGAAAGGCCGATAGTCCCCACTAGCGGGCCGAGAAAACCGGCTTCTTGCTTTTGTCCGACTAGGCGGCCGGTATCTGCGCCCGTCGTTGCCTCCACTTCTTGAAAGCCTTGCGCGCCCGGAAACGGACGAACCCGGAGACCCACAAGACCGTGGTCAGAAAGATCGCGGCTGCAGCGGTGACCATGCCCCCGATTTCGGCGTGCTCGTAGTGGTACTGGGGGAAGCTTTCCTTGTCGGTTGCCTCGTACCAGCTCTTGTAGCTCCAGTCGTCAGAGGGGTCGTAGTGCACCTCGAAGGCTTGGCGGCCGTTTGGCAGCCGCTGCACCTGAAAGGTGGCTTTCCAGGGCCGCTCCGGTGTCGGCGCCAGCTCGTAGTTTTTGCTGCCGACGATGCTGTTTTTCTTAATCTCCTGGCGCAGGCGCCCCTCTTCGCCGGGCGGAATCAAGAAGCTATAGTTCTGATGCTCTGCGGCGAACGAGCCCAGAGCTTCCTGCAGGACAATCCGGGCGTGCGGCTTTCCGTCCGCGCCCGAGGTAATCACCACCAGGGGAAAGTGCTGAGGAATTGTCCCTTCGATGGGCCTTCGTTTGTGGAATGCCTTGTGCAGGCCGAACTGGATGGCGCCGCAACTGGCGAGGTAGCCAAAGACCACTAGCACCCCAATAACCGCCCCCGACTTACGCGGTTTGCCGCCCATGGTACCTTCCCAGAAGCACTCGGTGGGGAATGGTCAGCTGCAGACTACACCTTCGGCTTAGCCTGGGCAAGTCCAGTGAGGACTTAGGACTGCGGTCGTCTTTCGTGGCCACCTCCCGCTTGGCAAGGCCGGATGGCTTCGGTTGTCTTGGTGATGACGCAAGTGATGAGGTTCGCCTTCTTGCAGCCGTGGGCTTTATTGCTGCTGTAAGTGTATGATTTAAAGACGGTTGCCTCGGGCTCAGTGGATAGGCCCCACAAGTCGGTTAGTGTTTACCTATGCTGCCACGCAGGCCACTTGGCCGTATAACGCGCTAACGGGACAAGTGCCTGGATTCCCTTCGGAGAAGTAGGCCTCTCGCACAACGCTGATCGTCCCCACAAACTGGCTAGTGCTTACCAAGGAAAACTGGGAATCGGCTAGACTGTCTCGGCCTAGTTGCATACGAAGTGTTGTCTGGGTTCAAACTGTCGGCCCGAAGCGCCACTTCGCGGGGGGGAGCCGATTCGTTAGTTGTTTACCTGGGCACCTTAGATTTCAACATCCGGTACTTCTCGTACTGTCGAGAGTTGGCATACATAAACGGCAGTCCCTTCTTCACGCCGAGTTCTTCGCGAGTGTAAAACACCATGTTGTACACGTAAACGATCCTCGGGTCCTTCTTGCCTTCGAATGCTACCGTTATATTTATGCTGTATTGCAGCGGCTGTCCCCGAAAGTTCTTCTTGGACACAGCCCAGTCGCGGGCCGTCACGCACGCAGCCACTGGGGTGTGCACGTCGTCATACTCGGGCTTGCTCCAGCGCTTCGCTCTTTTGAAATAGTTCAAGGCTGCTGCAGCGAGGGCGGTAGGCCTACCCGGGCCCGCGAAGCTTGCGTTGTGCCCGGGCCACGTCAACTTTTTGAGCGCTTCTACCCACTCCGGATAGGTGTCGTCGCGGGCTGCCTGGGCTTGAGCGATGAAGTCATCGTAACCACCGTCCGGGTCGAACGCTTTAGCGATCTTGAAGCTGTTGAGAGCACGTTCGGTATAATCGAATTTCAGTTCTACCTTGGTAGGATCAGGATTGGTCATTCGCTTCCAGCGCATGTAAGAATAGCGGCCTCGCTTGACGGCCCAGTCCACATAGGTCTTTTCCTGCTTCGTTACGTCAACGTTTGCGAGAGTGCCGTACGATATGACGAGGTCCAGGGAGACATCCAGTGGTTTCCGGACCCCTTTGAAGGATTCGAACACGTCGCTGTGGGTCTTCCCGTAGCGTTGCTCAAAAAGGTTCCAGAACGGAAGGAATGCATCTTTCCACTCACGCCATTCCGCGATAAAGGTGGCACCTGCTTTGGTGAAATAGCCCTCAGAACTCAAGCTATCCCTGAATTTGTCGGCCAGTCGCTCGAGGGTCACCCAATCTTTCGCGGCCTGGTTTCTGTCGATCACACGCGCCTTCCAGGCCTCCTTCTCGGCCTTCTTCGCAGCCCGTTCAGACTCCTCGGCTTCCAACGCTGCTTTCCTCACGGCCTCTTCTTGGGCTTTCACTTCGGCTACTGCCGCCGCAAACACATTCACTTTGCCTTGGATTTCTTTCTGTCGTGCCAGGGCGCCGGCAATGTCCGGATGATTCATGGAAATCTGACCGCCGTACATCTTCACGATTTCAGCCATGTATCGGTCTGCACTCCGCAACTCGTATTCCGCCTGTTCTGCACGCCACTTATCGGAAACATTGCTTTCCTTGGTCAGCACTGTCTCTGCAGAGTCCAGTCTCTCGTGGAAATCTTTCAGGCGCTTCGTCACACCACGCGGCAATTTGGCAGCGGCGGGCGCCGCGCCGGATGCGGGCGTGGAACGTGTCGACGAACCGGTGGCGCCAGCAGCTTGTCTCCGCAGGCGCCTGTCGACGTCCCTGCGGTATCTTGCGTATTTCTGTTCAAGACGCTTCAGTTTGCTGCTCGCGGGATCAGCTTCCTTAATCTTCCGGATGACCTCGGCGACTTTATCAAGCAGGGCAGATGCCTCCTGATGCCTGCCGTTGAACATGTGGTTCTGTGAGATACGCAGATCGTTGTTGGCTTGCTTGTTCAGCGCGTCGACATCAGCCGATTTCAAAGACGACCTTCCAACGAGCTTTTTCAATACGGAGTCCAGTTGTCCCTGAGCTTGTCTGAAGCCTCTATGACCCTGTGCCCAAGCATCCAGGGCTGCGAGGCAGAGGATTCCCGCAACGAGAACGAGGCAGAGCGACCCACGGGCCCGCCCCCAATGAAGACCGGTTGGGCTCGGCATGATTAGCCTCCTCACTGATCGATTCCTCCAGGTGATGTTAGCTGTAAAGGCAAACCTCCCACAATTTACATACATGCATTATATGCCGCACCGTCAGAGTCAGCGAGCTACAGGTGGGCCTGTCTGCTGCTCCCCCGGTGGCGTAGCCCTTCTGAGTGTCTATCCCGAGGTGGAGTCGGTTGGTGCAGATCCTGGCACCTGCAGCTCTCGGGCCTCCTGCCTGACCCTGACAAGGATTAGTAAACGCTAACCGACTAGGCGGCGCCTATCTCCTTTCAGCTATTAAGTGACGCTGCCTCAAAGCAGGCACTTGTCCGGTTAGCCGACTATACGTCCATGTGGAACTTGGTCGGTAAACGCTAGCCCGTTAGTGGGGACCTATCCAACGCCAGCACCCCGTCACCCTCGCCGTCGAGTAGCCGTAGGGCAGGGTCAAAGATATGCAAGGACGACCGCCCCCGCTACCCCAGCGGGTGGGGTTCCCACTCAACGCTTACCGGGGCCTGTCGGTTGGGCGGGTCCTTCCTGAAAGCATAAGTAAACCCTACCCGACAAGTCGGGACCTATCTGCTCTCAGCTATTGAAGTGACGCTGCCTCTGGGGTTCCGGGTATTATGCGGATCGATCTGATATTGTTAGGCGGGACAATAGGGCCTCGTTGCAACATGTGCGCATCGTCACACTGACCCTGGAGTCGGTGTAGTGGAGGGTTCGATGTTTCGCCTAATCATCGTCGTCGCCATCCTGGCCATGTCAGTTGCCGCACACGGCCAGCCACAATCCGCTACTCTTGCAACGTGCTTGGCCGATTGCCCTGGACTGGGTAATTTAGACACTGAGGTTGGGAATTAACTACCCTGGTGTCATATGAACAAAAAACATCATCGTATTGCAGCTGACGTAAAAGCCGATATCCTACGCCGCGTCAAGGAAGAAGACATCTCGGTGGCCCAGGCCGCCAAGGATCACGGTATTTCTGAAGGGAGCATCTATGGTTGGATGGTAAAAGGAGCAACCGGTGCCCCGTCCTGGGCGGAGTTCTCCCGACTTCAGAAGCAGAACAGAGAACTCCTGGAACTCGTGGGCGAGATCACGCTCAAGCTCTCCATGACTCAAAAAAACAATTGAGCGAAGGAAGAAACAAATCAGCGCTTGCCCGAGCCCTTGGCATATCCCGCGCGAGCCTGTATTACGTCCCAAGAATGAAGGAGAAGGACTGGCGCCTCAAGGTCCGCCTGGAAGAAGAGCTGCAGATCCATCCCTCCTACGGCTCCCGGCGAATTGCTACGGCACTGGGACTCTGCCGCCAGCGGGCGCAGAGGGTCATGCGTCTGTTTGGCATCAAGCCCTACCGCAGGAGAGGCAGAAAATGGAGAAAATCCAAGGTTTCCCGGACCTATCCCAACCTCCTGCTCGCGCTCATGCCCGCATATGCAAACCACATCTGGGCAACGGACTTCACCGAGTTCGTGCAGCACGGAAAGAAGGTCTATGTGGCGACCGTGATCGATCTCTACACCCGCCGGATCCTGGGAATCCAGGTTGCGGTGAGAAAGGGAGCCGCGCTCACCATTCAGGCGCTTTCCAACGCCCTGCTCCATCATCCGCGCCCGGGTCTATTCCACTCCGACAACGGGAGGGAGTATGACGCGATGGCGTTCACTGAAATCCTTGATGGATGCGGCATCGTGATTTCACGGAGCCGCCCGGGGTGCCCTTGGGAGAACGGATACCAGGAATCGTTCTACGACAAATTCAAGGTTGACCTGGGAGATCCGAACCGCTTCAAAACACTGGGGGAGCTAGTGGCGGAGATCTACCGCACCCTGTGGGACTACAACAACACGCGGATTCACTCCGCGCTCAACATGCCGCCTGTGGTATTCGCCAAACGGTATGCGTTAGTCGCGTAAAAAACTCTCAGAATCAGTGTCTAAAGAAATCAGTCCTTGACATTGTGATATAAAGGCAATGACCTTTCGAGTTGGCCAGACTCTGCGCACGGCTTGGACTGCTTGGCCAATCCATGACTTCAGGGGAGGGGACGTGGACTTGAGCGGACGTGTGGCGATCGTAACCGGGGCGGGAAAAGGGATTGGCCGCGCGGTGGGACTGCGCTTCGCCCGTCACGGTGCCCGCGTGGCGGTGATGGATCTCGACTTTCCGGCCGCCAAAGAGGTAGTGAAAGAAATCGAGGCAGGCAAGGGGAAGGCCCTGGCGATCGAGGGTAATGTCGCAAACTCGGAGGATGTGCACGCAGCCGTGGCCGCCACCCTCGACCATCTTCAAGGTCTCGACATCCTGGTGAACAACGCCGGCATCGCCGGCCGCGCCGCGCCCCTGGGGGAGGTCAGCGAGAAAGAATGGGACGAGATCCTGGCCGTGGATCTCAAGAGCGTCTTCCTTTTTTCCAAAGCCGTCCTCCCCACGATGATGGCGCAAAAACGGGGGGCGATTGTGAACGTCTCCTCGGTCTCCGGCAAAGAAGGCAATCCCAACATGATTCCTTACTCCTCGGCCAAAGCGGCCGTCATCTGCTTCACCAAGGCGCTGGCGAAAGAGCTGGTGGGGTCCAATATTCGGGTGAACTGTGTGACCCCGGCCGTCATCGAAACCACCATGCTCGAAACCTTGACTCGCGAGCAGATCCAGTACATGACCCAAAGGATTCCACTCGGCCGCATGGGGCGACCCGAAGAGGTGGCTGCGGTGATTCATTTTCTGGTTTCCGACGACGCCAGCTTCGTGACCGCCCAGTGTTATGACGTCAGCGGCGGCCGTTCCACGTATTGAATTAGGCCCTTCCTAGAACACACGTAGTGGGCTCTAGGTGGCCCTAGGAGCAATCGTTTACCCGCCAGTGGGACCTATCTGCTCTCAGCTACTAAAGTGACGCTGCCTCAAGGTAGGGCACTTGTCCGGATAGCCGACTATGCGTCCAACTGAAACCGGGATTGATAAAACACTAGCCCATTAGTGAAGACCTATCCCGGATTGCTGGGAGAAGGCGATGTCTCGCCAGCATCCAGGGCGCGAGGAGCTGGACGGCATGTGCCCTTGACTGCCAGGTTGAGCAGCGATCTAATCAACCTGTCCATGTAGCCACCGGTCGGCTCCGGAAAGGGACTTCCGGAGTAGACAGGAACGATGAAAACGGTTGTGGCTTCGATCCCACGGTGGTAAAACACTGCCACCGGAGGCATAAAGGAGACAGACAAATGCAAAGACGAGACTTCGTTAAAGTCAGTGCAGGGGCACTGACGGTGGCCTTGGGCACGCACGATCTCAAAGGAAGTCAGACTGTACAAAGAACAACTGCCAATGAGAAGCCATACGGAATCCAGTATTACGAAAAGGCTGAACAAATATGGAACCGGATTGCTACAACTGAACTTCCCATTATCGCTGAAGCCGCAGATCGAGCGGTTACATCGCTAAGAAGTAACAAGAAGATCTATTGTCAGATTACTGGTGGACATATGCACCGTGCAGAGCTAAGACGGTCGCGACCAGGCAATCCTGATTATCTTCACCATTGGTCACGACATGTTGAGGCGGAGAAGTTTGATGTGATTGGGAGTGGCGACTTCCTTCTATCCGACTTTCCGAGGCTACACACTAAGAAGACGCGTGACCGGGGTGCCTTCACAGTGGGGATTAGGATTCCTTACTATCCTAACCAAACCACTCCGAAGGGGGTTCTGGCCATGAACGAGCTCGCGACGAATCCAGTGTTCGAGGACATTCTCGTGCCAGAGGAATGCTCTGACATAGTTCTCACATCCGGAGTACCATTCACAGATGGGGTGCTATACATTCCTGAGATTCCCGCGGTCAGAGTATGTGGGATAGCTCCCCAGGGAATGCACAACTTTTATTGGATGCTTACTGCCGAAATAGCGATGCGGCACAGAGGCGGAGGCGCAATGGGAGGCACGGATAAGGCGACTGAATATATTGAGCTCATAAAGGATCGTGGACGGAAGATTATGGATGACTTTAATCATATCGACGCTGTCGCAAAGGCAATGGTCGAATATGTGAGCCAGGGCGCGGAATACTGGAACTATCCAGTAAGACACGATCCTGTGACAAACGACGAGTTGCCAGGGCCAATCATGGTGACGGAAAATACACATCGTGCTTCTGGTCTTCTAATGAGCCGACTGATTGATACGACGGGAGCTGAAACGAGTCACTGGGTGAAAAATAAGGGGAAAGGCAAGCCTGGCGACTTCGTGTTCATAGCGGGTGAAACATCAGATCTAAAGGAGAACATTGATGCCGCGAAGGCATTTAAGCGCGCTGGGTTGAAGGTCATTTATATTGGGCCGATAACCGAAGGCAGTGGGCCTGAGGACTTATCGAACATAGCGGATTGGCATATCAACACTTATTCTCCTGAGCGGGAAGGTGCACTTGAGGTTGGTGGCCAGAATATGAAAATCTGCCCCACAACGGGAGTGCTGTACCCGCTCGCGCAGTACATGTGGAACTCACAGTTCGTCGGGCGAATGATTAAAGCTGACATGACGCCTCTAGTTTTCATGGGAAGCCATTTGATTGGCGCAGAGGCTTATTGTGATGTTGTTAAAAAGATAGGTGAAATGAGGAGATATTAAGGTTGACGAGGATGTCCCGAACTCAGTTGAGAGTTACGGACGGCGGTTCGGAAACATCGCACTACCGAGCCTCGTGTTTACCTGGGCCAGGATAGCAGGGTTACGGCACAAAGTACGTCACAATCGCCGGGCGCCATCACACCGCGCATGCGAGCTTCCGGCCCGCTCGCGTGCAGGGGTGAGTGATGGTACCGGCCCCTGCCGGAGGTTGTCAACCATCGCACAAATTAGCTTTTCAACGCTTCTGAATGACACCGCTAGTAACACGCGCCACCAAGCCACGGGCGATGCGTTTCAGGGTTCCCGAACCGAGAACCTATAGATCGTTTGCGACTGGTACGTTTCGCCCGGCCGTAAAATTGTAGAGGGAAAACTGGACTGGTTTGGTGAATCCGGATAATGCTGTGTTTCCAAGCAGAAACCGTAGCGGCGTTTATAAACATGGCCGCCTTTGCCAGTAAGGGAGCCATCGAGAAAGTTGCCAGCATAAAACTGCACACCCGGTTCGGTGGTGTAGACCTCCATGACTCGTCCCGTAGTGGGTTCATTAACGCGAGCTGCCAATGAGGTCCCCCTACCCTTACGATTCAGCACAAAGTTATGGTCGTATCCCAACCCATAACCCAACTGTTCGTTTGCTTGATCAATGCGGGCGCCGATGGCCGTCGGCTTTCTAAAGTCCAAGGGCGTGCCTGCGACTTTGCGAATGTCGCCCGTTGGAATCAAGGTTTTGTCCACCGGGGTAAAGTGGTCGGCGTTGAGCAAAAGTTCGTGGCCAAGAATGTCGCGTTTACCGTCGCCGGCCAGGTTGAAGTAAGTATGCTGGGTAAGGTTGATGGGAGTCGGTTTGTCCGTCGTCGCGCGATAGTCGAAGATGAGCTCATTCTGGTCATTCAGCGTGTAAGTCACCTTTACCACCAGGTTGCCCGGGTAGCCCTCCTCGCCATCCGTGCTGGAGTATCGGAAGACCACCCCGCGTTCGTTGTCCCTGTCAAAGGATTCGGCCCGCCAGACAACTTTGTCGAAGCCCTTCAACCCGCCATGGAGATGGTTTGGACCGTTGTTAGTGGCGAGCTTGTATTCCACGCCGTCTAGCGTGAACTTGCCTTTGGCGATTCGATTGCCGTAACGGCCGATGACAGCCCCGAAATATGGATACTCGCCCAGGTAACTATCAATTGAATCGAAGCCGAGCACGACATCATCGAGCTGGCCATTCGTGTCCGGGACGCGCAGCGAAGTGATAATCCCTCCATAGGTGATGGCCCGCACCTCAATGCTATTGACATTGATTAGGGTATAGATCTCAATGGGCTCCCCTTCTTTGGTCTTCCCGAAAACTTCCTTTTTGACCATCTGCACCCCCGGCAGTTGGCGCTGTTGTTGCTGCGTTGTGGATGGCGTGGGCTCACAAGCAGACCACAGCAGGAGACCCACCAAGCAAGCGCACAGCCCTCCAAAGGCCTGATGCCTTATGAGCTTCGCAGCAACGCCTTTGAAACCGCTCACCGCGTCTCTGGTCATAGTAAGCCGGAATTTGCGATTTGACCTTCCCTTTCGCCCAATAGCATACGCCCATCGCCCTATCGGCTCAAGCCCAGACCGGGAGGCACAACGCCTGGTGATCAATTCCGAGAATCGGGCGCCATCTAGGAAGTTTCGGCTTCCGTCCAGGGGGCTTTCGGGGTTAAAACGTGGGCCACAAATCCGTGCTCATATATTTCAATCCGCAATCACAAATGATGACCGCAGCGGTCTTACCTTTAAAATCACTGCTCAACAGTTTCGCGGCGGCTGCGAGATTAGCCCCTGAGGAATAACCCGCGAAAATACCTTCCATCCTGGCCAGATCGCGCGCCCAACTGATCGCATCCGCGTCGCTCACCTGCACGAAGCCGTCGACATGCTCAAAGCGAATTAGGTCAAGATGAGGCTTAGCGTAGCCACCACCCTGAATGCGATGGCGAATGCCGCAGACGGGTGTGCCGGAGAGCACGGCGGCACCCTCCGGCTCGACGATATAGCATCGGGTGAAACGATTGGCCTCTTTGAAGGCCGCCGCACAGCCCGCGAATGTGCCTCCGGTCCCGACAAAATCACAAAACAAGTCGATCGCATACTGGGACTGAGCCAGGATTTCAGGCGCAGTGTGGAGGTAGTGAGCCCGGAAGTTCGAAGCCAGCCGGAACTGGTCGGCCCTGAAGGCTCGGCGCTCCTTCACAATCCTCCGGGTTGTCTCCTCAACCAGCTCCAGATCAGCTCCAGACACTTGTCCTGGCACTGATCCATGACACTGCGGAACGAGAACCACTTCGGCCCCGAGAGCAGACATCATGCGTGCCCGTTCCAGAGAGTTTCCTTCCGACATGACTGCGACGAATGGATGTCCTTTAACGCCGCACACAATTGCGAGTCCTGTGCCAGTATTGCCGCTGGTCAGTTCGACAACGGTCTGACCGGGCTGGAGGGTGCCGGTTCTCTCAGCATCCTCGATGATTTGCAGCGCCACCCGATCCTTTTTCGATCCCCCTGGGTTCAAATACTCGAGCTTGGCGACTATGGTTGCCCCGGCTCGTTGGGAGATCCTCTTCAACTCCACGAGCGGCGTTTGACCAATAGTCCCTAGCACGGATTCGTGCATTGTCTCCTGCATCTAATCCTTGACTCAGTTATGTACCAATGATTTGCCACCGCAAGCTGGTCAGCGATCGCGCTTGGTACGCGAGAACTCCTCTTCGGCAGCTCCTGCTACGAATTGGCCCTCGTGAATAGACAGCACACTGATCCGTGATAAACCGGAATTCCCGATTTGTGCTTCCCTTTCGCCCAAGAGCATACGACAGCTGCCCTCCGTGTCAACCTCAGACCGCCAGGGCCTCTTCTGGGTGGCATCGCGGGTCGGTTTGGCTTCTACGCTGACTGGTCTGGTCTGTTTCCTGCCTCAACCTGCCTCGCCGCTGATACCCTCTCAGGCTGCGGTAATTCTTTGAAACGGCAAGAGTTAGCTCGGAGTTTGCAGATAGGTCCCCACTGTCGGTTAGCGTTTACCTATGCTGCCACGCCGCCCACCTGGACGTATAACGCTAACCGGACAAGTGCCCTCGTATCACGCAGTGACGCTGACTCAAGGTAGGCGCTTGTCCGGATAGTCGACTATACGTCCAAGTGACCGCTGACGTTAGACGAGGAGCCGCAAGGCGCTGCGATAGTTTCTGACTTGGCGACGATCGGGGAGTTGGCAGCCGGACCGGAAAGAACTGGGAGATTAGAGGCAATCTATCCGGCATTGCTGGTGAGAAGGCGGTATCTTGCTGGCCCCCAAGGCGCGAACAGCTGGACGAGGCGCTGGCGGCCTTGACTCGCAGTTAGAGGGGGCAACTAATTCGAATATCCTCGTGGGATCAGCAGTGTTCGCTGGGCGAGAGCTAGAGCTTCAGCTTTCTTACCGGTGCGTTCCAAGTTACGAAACGGTCAGTCCGGCAACCCCACACGGCGCAACAAGTCTTGGAATTTTGGCTCAGAGCGCAAACTGTCCAGTGCTGGTTCCACTTTGAGATTTCACGAGCCAGCCGGCACGCTCCTCGAAGGCTCTTTCCAGGTTTTCCAATGCCGCGTCTCAGCACCGCGTCGTCGGGCGCCTGAGCACCTTGGTGCACTGAATTGGACCAGGAATGGACCAATTGGACTAAATGGACCAGAACAAGAAGTTCGTAACGTGCTGATTCTGTGGTGGCCAGGGACGGAATCGAACCGCCGACGCCAGCCTTTTCAGGGCTGCGCTCTACCGACTGAGCTACCTGGCCCAAAGCAGCCTAATCATTGTAAGTGCCGGGTCGCAGGGCTGTCAAACGCAGCCAGCAGTCAGCTTTCGCCGACGAGCGTGGTTGCAGGCCTGAAAAGCTACGTTACCTGGGGAAGAAGAGGTTCACAGCGCCGCAGGTTGGGCAATCGTAGCGGGGCAGGAGCTGGCCTCGCACTCTCTCCAGGCCGCGCAACCAGGATCCCTTCCGGTTTCAGGATGCGGCCAGCTTCGCGCAGAGCCGCTCGCCAATTGCAGACGTGCTCCAGGGTGTGGTTGGCGATGACCAGATCGCAGCAGGCGTCGGGTAGCGGCAGCCGCGCCGCGTCGGCTCGCACAAAGCCGCCCTGACGCGGGTTGGGAATTGCTGTTGGCGCGCGCAGATCTACAGCCACAATGCAGCAGCAGGCGTGGGCATAAGAGAGGCTGTCGGCACCGCAGCCCAGATCAAGCGCCAGGCATTGTCTCGCTGGGTTGGACTTTCGTACTACCCTAAAATGAGCCTTTCGGCCTATAGCGTTCCCGACCCACTAGTGTCAAAAAAGAAACAGGCTGCCGATGCTGGAGGTAGGCTGTCATGAAGCTGACTCACGAAGAAGCCCGAGAGTGGATTCTGATACGGGACCATGTGCGGAAAGCGGTGCAGCGACTGGAAGTATGCAATCGCTGCTGGCGAGTGCGCGATGAGGCCCATTTGATCCGGATCGCTGGACTTCACTGTTGCAGCCCGGAGGACGAGGGAGGCTGCTTGGGCCCTCGGGCAAGACGCAGAGTCCGTGCCACGATCGGCTGACCGCCTGCGCCAGCCGGCGTCCGCGGAGGGAAACTACCAGCTCTCCAGCCATACTTCCGTGGGGCGGGTGCTTCCAACTGAACCAGCTGTGTTGCGAAGCAGGGAAGTCGTTTCGGGTTAGCGCGGCGGCTGGGCTACCTCGGTCATCCACGCGGGACGGCCGAGAACCTCGCGGGGTTTGCTCCCGTCAGGAGGTCCGATGATGCCATCGCGTTGCATCATGTCCAGCAGGCGGGCGGCGCGGCCGTAGCCCAGCCGTAAGCGGCGCTGCAAGATTGAGGTAGAAGCCTTCCCCATCTCAACGATCACACGCACCGCTTCGTCGTACAGCGGATCATCGCCAGCTTCAGTATCTCCGCCACTCTCGGCCTCTTCTCTCTCTTCGGCCGGGGGCGCCAGGTACTGGTGTTCGTAGGTGGGCTTGCACTGCGCCCGCCAGAACTCCACGACCTCTGCGATTTCCCTCTCCGTCACCAGCGGTCCATGCACTCGCAGCAGGCGAGCGGAGCCCGGCGGCAAATACAGCATGTCGCCGCGGCCCAGCAACGCCTCGGCCCCGTTGCTATCGAGGATGGTGCGCGAGTCCACCTTCGTGGCTACCCGGAAGGAGATGCGGGCAGGGAAGTTGGCCTTGATCAGCCCGGTGATGACGTCCACGCTGGGCCGCTGCGTGGCTAGGATCAGGTGGATGCCGACGGCCCGCGCCATTTGGGCCAGTCGGGTGATGGACTCTTCCACGTTGCGCGAGTCAATCAGCATCAGGTCGGCCAGCTCGTCAATCACGATGACGACGTAGGGCAGCGGCCGCTCCGGCTCACCCTTCGGATCGAACAGGTTCAGTGTCGCAGGACGCTCGAAGAGCCGGTTGTACTGATCGATGTGGCGGACTCCCTTCTCCGCCAGCAACTTCAGCCGCCGTTCCATCTCCCGCACGGCATTGCGCAGTGCGTTGGCAGCGAGTTTTGGCTCGGTGATGATCGGGGTCATCAAATGGGGCACGCCCTCATACAGCCCCAATTCCAGCCGCTTGGGATCCACCAGAATCAGGCGAACCTGTTCGGGGGTGCACTTATACAGGAGGGAAACAATGAAGGAGTTGATGGCCACGCTCTTGCCGGTACCGGTGGAGCCGGCGATCAGCAGGTGCGGCATGGAGGCTAGGTCGGCGATGCGAATGCGGCCGCTGATGTCTTTGCCCAGCGCCATGGTCAGCCGTGAAGGGGAGGTGGTGAACTCCTGGGTTTCCAAAATTGCGCGCAAGTAGATGGTGGCGCGGTGCGAGTTGGGCACCTCAATGCCCACCGTAGACTTGCCGGGGATGCGCTCAATCAGGAGGGATTCGGCCTGCAGCGCCAGGCAGAGGTCGTCCACCAGGTTCGTGACCCGGCTGTATTTGACCCCAGCTTCCGGCTTGAATTCGAACGTGGTGACCACCGGGCCTGGATTGACCTGGGTGACCGTACCCGTCACCCCAAACTCTTCGCACTTCATCCTCAGCACGGCGGCCAGGCGCTTCAGTTCGTCCTCCTCCTCCATGCCTTCGTCCGGATCGGGTTCCCGCAGCAACGCCAGCGATGGCAGTCGGAACCCGCCAGCGACTCTTGGCGCCGGACCAGCGCGGCGGGGCGGGGAAACCGGCTCGGCCGTTGCATTCGCAAATGTGTCCGGACCCTCCACAGAGGACTGCAGCCTTCGTGCGACAAGCTGGGGCCAGGCGGGCGGTTGAGTTGCTGCGCTCGAAGGTGCCCCTGGGCTCGATCCGGCCGACTCGGATGTCACCGATTGAACGATCACAGGCCGGCCCTTGGCCCGCAACCTTTCTAAACGCGCCCGCAGTTTCACCTTCCGGCGCGCTTCCCGCCAACTCCGCCAGCGCTTCGCCAACTGGCCCAGCCGTCCCAGCCAAGCCAGGCCGACAGGCACCTGCGAGATGGAGAATGCGGTCAGCAAGTAGAGCGAACCGACGAAACTCAGCGCCAGCAGCACCAGCGTGCCGGTCAGGTTCAACAGATGGAGCGAGGCAGAAGCCAGCAGCATGCCCGCCAGACCGCCGGGGGCGATGGCTCCCTGCCAGCGCCAAGGCCAGCCACTGAACACTTGGGGCAGCGCCAGGCCGGTGCATAGCGCCGTGCCCAACAGCAGGGCTCCGGCTGTTCGTCCCCAACCAACCCCGGTCACCCGCCCGGCCGGCCGGCGCCAGTTCACCGCTGCGGCTGCCAGCAGCCCTACCGGGATCAGGAAGGCCACCAGTCCCAGCGCTTGCAATAGCAAGTCCGAGATGTAGGAACCTGCCAGTCCCACCAGGTTCCGCACAGGCATTTCGGATGGGGCCGCCGAGTTCAGGGACGGGTCAAAGGGGTGGTAGGAGACCACTGCCAGCGCCGACAACAATGCGCAGGCACTGTAGACCAGTGCGAACAGTTCCTGTAGCTTGCGGCTCTTGCCAGTTTCGGGCAACTACGGAGCCGAGGAAAAAATCGCCAGTACTAGGATCATAACCCCAAAAACCACCCGATAGTAAATGAAAATCTTAAGAGTCCGAGTCTGCAGGTACCGGATAAAGAACGCTATCACAGCGTAACCCACTAGGGCGGCCACGGCTATCCCCAGTAGGAAAGGCAGGCGCATCTCTCCAGGAATGCCGGTGTTCCACAGGCCCACGCTTTCCTTGACGACTGCACCGGCGACGACAGGGCTAGCCAGCAAGAAGGAGAACCGCGCCGAAGAGTCGCGCCGGTAGTGGCGCAGAAGAGCTGCGGTGATGGTGATGCCGGACCGGGAGACGCCGGGGATCAGTGCCAGTGCCTGTGCGACGCCGACCAACAGAGTATCGCTCAGTCCCAGGTCCTTCAACCCACGGAGCTGCTGGGCCACTCGCTCCCCGTAGGCCATCAGGAACGCGACCAGGATCAGCGAGGCGGCCATCACGTAGGGCGAACGCAGTGTGGTCCTGACGTGGTGTTCGAGGGAGTAGCCGACCACCGCCGCGGGAACGGTCCCCAGGGCCAGCAGCCAGAGCAGGCGACGGTCGGCCACCGCTTCGTCATCCTCCGCCGGGGCGCCACCCAGCAGGCCCGTGCGGCGGGCCGGCTCCACCGGCGGTTTCAGCCCGAGTCCGGCGAACACGATGCGGACCCACAGGCGCCAGAAGTAGGCCAGCACAGCCACCAGCGTCCCCAGGTGGAGCGCCACGTCAAACGTTAGGCCGGGATCGCGCCAGTTGAGTAGCCAGGGGACTAGCGCCAGGTGCGCAGTGCTGGAGACGGGAAGGAACTCGGTGAGGGCCTGCACCACCGCCAGGACCACCACGTGATGAATCGGCATTCAGGGAATTTTTGACTCCCCGCGAGAGCTACGCTGCGCAGCCAGCCGCCGCAATTTGTCTCTTTCCGTAGGGAAGCGCCCGAGAAAGGAAACGAAGGGAGTTGCAGGGATGGACAGCAGACGCAAGTTGGTTAGCGCCTTCACACTGGCCGTCCGAACTCGTTCCGGATTCAAGATCGCCATCTCGCCAAACATCGTGGGAGCGTCGAGCACGGCGAGGGATTCGGATTCACCAGTTTCCTCAAGATAGATGGCAACCGAGCCCTCTTCCATTAGATAGACCTCATTGCCCACTTGCCCTTGTCGGAATATGACGGTGCCCGATTGGACACTGAGTTCTTCGCAGATTAGAGGGATTTCAGCCAGTTCCTCGTCATCTAGTTCCCCAAACCATTCAAAGGCACGCAGGCGCGACAATTCTACCTTTTTTTCCCCGCCCATCCGAAACCATCTAGTAAGCAACCGGGCAACGGTTTCATCGTCTACAGCCGGAGAAAAATAATATCCCTGCGCATATTGACATCTCACAGTCCGCAAAAAGTCCAGCTGTTCTGACCTTTCTACGCCTTCGGCAATCAAATCGAACCCCAAATTATGCCCGATAGCAACAATCGACCGTACAATTTCCGGGTTGTTTTCAACTGCGAACAAGTTACGGACGAAAGACCGGTCAATCTTCAATGCATGAATGGGATAGCTAGCCAAGTATCTTAAGGATGAAAAGCTTGTTCCGAAATTGTCAATACATAGTCTAATTCCCCAATCGCTAAGATAGGAGAAGGCCTTCGAAAGGGCATCGGCATGCTCCATTATCTGGCTTTCGGCGATCTCGAGTGTCAAATTGCGCGGAGTCAGACCGTTTTCCGAAAGTATAGCGGGGATTTCCTCGAGTAGATCCTGTTTCGCCAAATGCGCTGCGGTGAAATTCACGTTGACACCAAGAGGCAGGTCTGCGGGGAGCTGCGCTTTCCACGTTCGGAGGTGCCGGCAAGCTTCCTTAAGCGTCCAGCGAGTGATCGGAATGATCAGTTCGGCCTTTTCTGCAACCGGAATGAACTCTGCGGCAGAGAGGAGTCCACGATCGGGATGCGGCCACCGCACGAGCGCGTCGAAGGCGCTGATCTGGCTTGTGGCGAGCGACACAATGGGCTGGTAATACAGCCAGAGCTCCTGCCGATCAATGGCTTCTCGCAGAGCGGTTTCCATGGCCCACGCCTTACTGCATGCCCGTGCATGCTGGTGTCAAATACCACATGTCCCCTGCCTTACGCTTGGGCACAGTATATAGTTGTGTCAGCATCCGTGAAAGGCACTCTGCACGGTCATACCCCGTTGAACCAGACGGAATTCCTATACTCGCGCTGGCAGTCACCCTCACGCCCCCAAAATGACGGAGGAAACGACATTGGCGTCCGCAGTCATGTCTCCTTCACTAGCTGCACGTGCCCAGCAATCCACCTCCCTGCCGCCTCGCCATCGAGCGGCTTAGAGAAAAAATATCCCTGCCCATATTTGCATCCCAGGGCTCTGAGCTGTGCCAGCTGCTCCGCCGTTTCCACTCCTTCCGCGATCGTATCTATACCTAGATCAAAGGCGAGTGTTAGCACGGTGCGGACCACCTCCGGCTTTTCGACGCCAGAATGGGTCCCGCTGACGAATGAACGATCAATCTTCAACACATCAATGGGAAGTTGGTGCAGATAACTCAAGGATGAATAGCCCGTACCAAAATCATCCATGGACGACTGAATCCCCAAGGCTTTCAATTGTCGGAGCATGGTGATCACGGATCCGATATTTTCCATGATCATGCTTTCCGTGATCTCCAGCTTCAAACTTCGCCCATCCAGGGAGAACTGTTGCAGAATTTGGGTGATCTGGCCAACGAGGTCGGGTTGCGAAAATTGTCTGCCGGAAAGATTGACGCTCACAGGTAGGTCGGCGCCAAATTGGACCTGCCAAGCACGCGCCTGGCGGCACCCCTCCTCGAGGACCCAGCGACCGATAGGAATGATCAATCGGGTTTCTTCCGCGAGCGGAATGAACTCTGCCGGTGGGACAAGACCACGCTCCGGATGCTCCCAACGCAAAAGGGCCTCAAAACCGATCAGTTCAGCGGTTTCCAGCCGCACAATGGGCTGGCAGTGAAGCCGGAACTCCTTCCGTTCCAGGCCGCGCCGCAGGTCGTGGTCCAACTGCAAAAGCGCTACCGCGCGTTCGTGCATGGTAGTATCAAACATCGAGTAACAAGCCCTGCCCAGCGCCTTGGCGCGATACATGGCTGTGTCCGCGTCGCGCACGAGATCTTCCGGCTGGGTATAACCCGTGGAACTCAGAGCGATTCCGATGCTCGACGTGGTAAAGACCTCATGCCCGTTAACCTGGAAAGGGTTTCTCAGTTCCTTGTGGACCCGTTCGGCAACACGGGTGGCATCGGTTTCGTCTCTAATGTTCTCAAGGAACATTGTGAACTCGTCTCCCCCCAGACGGGCAACCGTATCCTGAGGGCGCAGGCACGTCTCCAGCCTTCGACCCACCGCAATAAGCAATTGATCGCCAATATTGTGGCCCAGGCTGTCATTGACCATCTTGAAGCGATCCAGGTCCAGAAAGAGCACGGCGAACAGGTAATCCTGACGTCGAATCCGACGCTTCAGCGCACGCCCGAGGCGGTCGAGCAACAAGGTGCGGTTGGCAAGGCCCGTCACCGCGTCGGACAACGCAGCCGCCATCTCGAAATGCCCGACCAGTTCGCTACGCAACCGTTTGATCAGAATCTGCTGATAAATCGCATAGGTGCTATATAGGAGCACGAGACCCAGCAAGCCCCGCACGGCCAAGCTGTACCTCAATTGCAGGGTAACGTCCTGGCCCTTCATGAACACCGGAAGAGAGAGGGCAACGCCGGCGCCGGTCAATAGGAGCAACACAAAAATGCTAGCCACCCAAAGCCACCAATCACGCCTTTCGAGTCGGCGCAACTTGGCATAAATCTCCTTCGTGCCAGGTACGGTTTCCTGTCTGCCGGACTGTGGGACCACTTTGCTTATCCGCGCCTGCTAGTCGAGGTTGGGAGTTGAACCGCCAATTTCAGCTTTGATTTGTTGGTATACGACGCTGCGTCGAGCCTTTTCCCCAAGTCACGCAGTTGCCCGATTCCTGCGCCAATGAACATTGCCATGACCTGCCCAGGTCCGCCTCCTTCCCGCAATATCGCGTCCCAGCCTTCCAGCCCGACAAGGTTGAATAGAAGCGTGTTAAGCGGGAGGGTGGGAACACCGACAATCACACCGCCCCGTAATCCCCAGAGCCATGCCAGCACAACCACTGGTACTGTGGCCAGCGCCGCCGTCCCCGGACCATTCAGTTGGTACAGTGGGAAAAACGCGAGCACGTAGGCGCCCACAGCAGCTAGGCTGAACACCACCCGCCTCAGTGGAGACTGCGGATTAAAGCGCCATACGGGTGAGGAGTGCCCGCGCTCGCGGGATAAGGCTGCCCGTCTGGGGGAAGACGAGTTCACATTTCTCCTGGTGGCCCCAGGGCCCCGTTGGTAATGCTACATACCGTTGCGTCCGATCATACCCTGAATCTGGAATATGCTCGATTCGATTCCCCAATGAGGGGCATCGGTAAACTGAATGGGCAAGCCCGGTTGCTGAACGTGCCGCTGCATCGGCATCAGCCGGACCAAGTGAATCGCATCAGGGGACAATACGCACTCGTTCCATGCGACAGCGGTGCCTGTCAGACGGTGACAGCCACACGATCCAAGCTGTAGTTGTGAGAGATAGGCTTGCCCATCATGGCAAGGGAAGCCGCCCGCCGGCCATCCTCGCCTAGAAAGGCTCAGAACTTGTTCAGGGCAACTTCGATGTCGGAGAACACACCGATATTATTATCAAGCGACCACAGCAGCCGCTCGGCTCGCGCTGCCCACGACGCATCAAAGCGCGCCGCCTTGGGGTGAAGTAAAGCCTCTACCACCTGGCGGGCTTTTTGTTTGTGCTCTACTGCCTTTTCCGCGCTGAAGTGGGATTTATCCTGCTGCAAGTAGATTTCCACCAGCGCCGCATGCCGGTAAGCGAGCGCGTAGCGTAGTTCGCTGGTGCGCTCAGAGTCGGGATATTCTTCCAGGTATCGAGCAAGCAATCCGATCTCTGCTTCTGGACAGCCCGGCGTTCCGTCCCAATAGTCGCACAGGTTGGTCCGCAGCAGCAGGAAGGCAGCTTCGGCCGCGGCGCGCGTCTTGGGATAGGAGCGCACCACCCCCTCCAGTTCCGCTACAGCACCTGAGGAGGGAGCAATCACGCCTGCGGTTCGGACCACGATGCGCCACGACAGCTCCGCTGCACGCCACCGCGCCTCGGGCGCATAGGGGCCGTCCAGCACCAGTGAGGCTGCATTGCGAAACAGCCTGGAGGCCCTGATCCAGTCCTTGGGCGAATCTCCTTCCGCCAGCACCTCCGCGGCTTGGAACAACAGTCCCGGGGCTTTCGGATTGTTATCCAGCACGACCAAGCCGTTGGCCAGCGTCCAGCCAGGTTGCCTGCCCGGAGCGGCGACCTGCAGCAGCACACCTTTGCTTGCCCTCACGGTCACCTCTTCGCCGACCGTGAGGCGGCCCATGGTTTTACTTTCCAAGTCTGCTTTCCGATAGAGGTGCTGCCGGTTGGTTACCACCGCGCGCTGCTCCACGGCGAACGCCACCGATGTCGTGCTCAGAAACCAGACACACAACAACGCAATCTTGCGTTTCATGGAATCCATCCTGTGAGTTCGAGAAGAATCGCCACCACCTAGCATACTGGGCCGCTGCGGGGGGTAGCAAGGGGGAAGCATGCTGGGAACCCTGCGCAGGTGCCATCCGCTATACGCCTTGATCCAGGTCTAAGGTAGGGAAACTTTCTGACTCCTATCCGCTGCTTGCGGGAATAAAGTGAATCCGCGAGCGGGCAACCTGTGTCAAACTGGTGTGCTAGTTTCTGGACCCATTCCGGGCGTGAACAGCGGTCTTATCGCCCGGGACACCGAAAGAAAACTCATGGCCGTTTCCAAGGACCAGGCGGACCCGACAGCGAACACCGCTCCGCAGGCGGATGAGGACGTCGGTCTGGTCTCCCGGGTGCAGAGCGGGGACACCGACGCTTTCGAAGGGTTGGTCCGGCGCCATCAGGGACGCGTCTACCGCACCCTGATCGGCATCACTGGCAATCGCGAGGACGCCGAAGACGGTGCGCAGAACACTTTCCTGAAAGCCTTTCAGCACATCGGCGAGTTCCAGGCAGCCGCCAAGTTCTCCACCTGGTTGACGCGGATCGCCATCAACGAGGGACTGCAGCAGCTGCGCAAACGCAAAAACGTGGAGAGCCTGGACGAGCCGGAGACCGACAGTGAGGGAGGTTTCCGCCCGCGCCAGGTGCGGGCCTGGGAGGACAGTCCTGAAATGGCGTACTCCAAAACAGAGTTGCGGGAGCTGGTGGAGAGGGAGCTTGTGAAGCTTCCCCTTAAGTATCGTACGGTGGTTGTGCTGCGCGATCTGGAAGAGCTCTCCACCGAGGAGGCGGGGGCCGCCCTGGGGCTGACCGTTCCCGCCTTGAAGACGCGCCTGCTGCGCGGCCGCCTGATGCTGCGCGAGGCACTGGCCCCGCACTTTCAGCGCAAGCGGAGGGAGGGTAATCGTGCTTAGCTGCCGTGAAGTGATGGCCGAACTGGCCGAGTACCTGGACGAAGATGTGGCCACCGAGCTCCGGCAGGAACTGGAAGCTCACCTGCAACAGTGCCGCACCTGCAACGTCCTGTACGATTCCACACGCAAGACTCTGAGAGTTCTCACCGACAGCCGCTGCTTTGAGTTGCCCGTGGATCTTTCTGCGCGTATCATGGCCAGGATCCGCAACTCGAAGGAGGAACCAGCATGAGTTTTCTGCGCGAAGTGGAGCTGCCTCAGCAGTCCTTTGGCCCCTACGCCGCCCTGCAAGAAAAGCTCGGCCTCATCCCCAACGTCTTTCGCGCCCAGAGCCTGCGCCCCGATTTCATCGAGGCCGAGGTCCCGCTCCTGTTCACGGTGCTCGCAAAGGAGGGCGCCCTCTCGCGGCAGCAAAAAGAGTCTATCGCCCTGGTGTGCTCGGCGGCCCGTCTGAACACCTATTGCGTGCTCCTGCATGGCGAGATGCTTCGTGCCATGGGCGTCAGCGACCCCGAGCTGGAGCAACTGGCCGCGGATCACCACTACGCCGACCTTTCTGAGGCGGACATGGCTCTGCTGGATCTGGCTCTCAAGCTGACCGAGGATCCCTCCAAGGCCAATCGTCAGGACATCGAAGGGTTACACCGGCACGGCTTCACCGATGAGCAGATTTTGGAAGCCGTGGTGATGACCGGGTTTGCCAACTTTTTCAATACGCTCTCGCTGGGACTGGGCACCGCCCCCGACTTCGAACATCGGCACCTCTCCTCGGCGGGGTCGTGAACTCGAAGAACAGGCTATGTAGCGACATCCGCTGCGGGGGGAAGAAACCTGCCCGGCACAAGGTGGGACGCTACTTACACCTCAAGCCCTGCCTATACTTCTAGAATCACGGGCAGGATTAGGGGGCGGCGGGCCGTCTGCTTGTTGATGAACCGCTTCAGGTCGGCGCGAATCTTCTCCTTGATAACGCCGTAGTCGCCCTTCTCTTCGTCGCTGGAACTCTCCAGGGTTTGCAGCACGATCTGGCGAGCCGGCTCCAGGAAGCCGTCGGGCTCACCGATCGCAAAGCCGCGGGTGACAATCTCCGGCGGTGTCTCCACCTTCCCGGTGTGCTTATTAATGGCCAGGATGGGCAACACGATGCCATCCTCAGACAGGTGCCGGCGATCGCGGATCACCATCTCTCCCACAACCTCGTCAACCGAGCCGGAGTCAATGCAGCGCCGGCCCACCGTGACCCGGCCCGCCTTCGAGGCCCCGCGCTCGTCGAACTCCAGCACATCGCCGCTCTCCAGCAGTAGAGTCTCCTCCAGCCCGCCGGCCGCTGACTCGGAGGCTCCTGGGCGAGCCGGAAGGCCACGCACCTGCTTTGCCAGTTCGGCGTGCCGGACCAACTGCCGGTACTCGCCGTGGATGGGGATGAAGAAGCGCGGCTTCACCAGGTTCAGCATCAGCTTCAGCTCTTCCTGGCTGGCGTGCCCGGAGACGTGTACCGGGCGCGACGAGCCGTCGTCGGAGACCACGTGCGCGCCACGCCGGAACAGGTGGTCCATCATGCGAAAGATGGCCTTCTCGTTGCCCGGGATGATCCGCGCCGACAACACCACAACATCGCCCTCTTCAATGACCGCGTGCCGGTGGTTGTTCACCGCCGCCCGCGACAGCGCCGACATCGGCTCGCCCTGGCTGCCGGCGATCAACGCCGCCACCCGGTTACGGCTGCCCTGGGCCAGCTCAGCAGGACGCAGCAGGAGGCCATCGGGGATTTTCAGATAACCCATGCGGTGGGCGATCTCCGAGATGTTCATCATGCTGCGTCCGAAAAGCGCCAGCTTGCGGTCATACTGGGAAGCCAGGTCCACCACCAGTTGCAGCCGGTGCACGGAACTGGAAAAGCAGGAAATCAGCACGCGCCCGGTGGCCTCCGCAAACACCTCCTCCAAGCGGATGCGAACTCCCCGCTCCGAGGGTGTGAACCCGGGCCGCTCGACGTTGGTCGAGTCCGAGAACAGCGCCAGCACACCCTGCTTGCCGCACTCGGCGACGCTGTGCAGATCAAACAGTTCGTTGTCGGTGGGGGTGGGATCCACCTTGAAATCGCCGCTGTGCACGACCAGCCCCAGCGGAGTGCGGATGGCTAGCATCACGCAGGCCACCGTGCTGTGGGTGACATGAATGAACCGAATCTGGAACGGGCCGATTTCCACCGCCTGCCCTGGTCGCACCTCGTGCCGCTCGGTCTGCTTGAGCAGCTCATGCTCTTCAAGCCGATGCTCCAGCACCGCCAGCGTGAACGCCGTCCCGTACACCGGCACGTTCAGCTCGGCCAGCAGGAAGGGGGCCCCACCAATATGGTCTTCGTGACAGTGGGTGAGAATTAAAGCCCGGACCTGCTGCCGGTTTTCCAGCAGGAAGCTGATGTCTGGGATTACGATGTCCACCCCCAGCAGCTCAACCTCGGGGAACATCATGCCCGCGTCAATGATGATCATGTCGTCGCCGTAGCGCAGCGCCAGCATGTTCATCCCGAACTCCCCCAGACCACCAAGAGGGATAGCTTGTAACTTGCCCGTCATGCGTTTCATCCTAGCACATGAGGAAGGGCGCGGGCCGGAGGGATGCGGCAGCGTGCTACACTGACCTGCTCGTTCCGCGTTCTCCGCGTGCCTCTGCGGTGGAATGCTTGCCACCGAGAGACCCGCGGCCGCTTACCAGCCGGAGATGGAGCGAGTTTCCGCGGTCCAGGCCATGTTACCTGAGCCGTCGTTGGGCAAGTCGTTGGGCAAACGGTGAAAGCTGAAGAGTCCCAGATTGCGCTCGCGCCGCAGGGCTTCCGATTCGCGGCCACCTCGGCCGGGATCCGCCAGGACGATGGCCGAGACCTGGCCCTGATCGTGTCCGACCGGCCTGCCACGGCCGCCGGTGTCTTCACCACCAACCGGGTGATGGCGGCTCCCGTGTTGCTCTCCAGGGCGCACTTGCGCGCCAGCGGCGGGATCGCCCGGGCGGTCGTCGCTAACGCGGGCAACGCCAACTGTGCCACTCCCAATGAGCAGCGGGTGGCCGAACGCTCCACTGCGGCCGCAGCTCACTTGCTGGGCATTCACCCGTCGCAGGTGCTGGTCGCCTCGACGGGAGTCATCGGCGCGCGACTGGAAGAAGATCGCATTCCGAACGCGCTGCCCCGTGTGGTCCAACAGCTGGCGCCGGAGCGGTTCGGAGAGGTTGCCTCAGCCATCCTGACTACCGATACGCGGCCCAAGCTGGCGTTCCGGCAAGTTTCCGGGCGCGCGGGCCGTGACCAGGTTCGCCTGTTGGGAATGGCCAAGGGGGCAGGGATGATTCACCCGCGGATGGCGACCATGCTGGCGTTTGTGGTGACCGACGCGGCGCTACCGGTGCCAAAACTGCGGCGGCTGACCACCACCGCCGTGGCTCGTACCTTCAACCGCATTTCGGTGGATGGGGACACGTCCACCAACGACACCGTGTTCGTGCTGGCCAACGGCAGCGCCGGACCGGTTCCGGAGCAACGCCTGGCCGAGGCCCTCGAGGCGACTATGGCGGAACTGGCGAAAGCGGTCGCCGCCGACGGAGAAGGAGCACAACGCCTGGTCGAAATCCAGGTGAGCGGAGCGCGCACGGAAAGGGAAGCCGAGCTGATCGCCCGTGCTGTGGCCAACTCTGCCCTGGTGAAAACAGCACTTGCCGGCGGCGACCCGAACTGGGGACGCATCTTGTCCGCCGCCGGCGCCTCCGGCGCGCCGCTGGACCCAGCCCGGGTGCTGATCTCCATGAATGGCACCACGGTTTGCCGCCGTGGCCAGGCCGCCCTGTTTGATGAAGCGGCCCTGCAGGCCGCCCTAAAGGCGGCTCGCCATGTTGCGATCCGCCTGGATGTGGGACGGGGCCGCGCCCGCGTGCGCTTCTGGAGCTGCGATCTCACTGAGCAGTACGTTCACATCAACGCCAGCTACCGCACTTGAAGACAGGCGGCAGAAAGCGCGATCAGCGGTCGAGCACTTTGTACAGGGTGGCAAATTGGGCCAGGCTTAGCGTTTCCGCCCGGGTACTTGAACCCTGCCCCAGAGCCTCCAAAGCACTGCTGATCTGCTCGGCCGGGTAACGGCCCTTCAGGTTGTTGCGCAGTGTTTTTCGCTTCTGCTGGAAGCAGGTACGCACGAAGGCGAAGAACCCCCGCCGGTCGTCAATGCGGAGTTCCGCGTCGCGACGGGCTACGACCATGCGCACCAGCGCCGATTCCACCTTAGGCGGCGGACGAAACGCACCGGGGCGGATGTGAAATAGCAGTTCGGGATGCGTATGGTATTGGGTGGTTACCGAGAGCAAGCCATAGTCGCGGCCGCCTGGGCCAGCCGTGAGGCGTTCGGCCACCTCCCGTTGGACCATCACGACGATTTGCTCCAGCCAGTCAGCGCAAGCAAACAGCCGCATCAGGATGGGGGAGGTGATGTAGTAGGGAAGATTGCCCACCGCGTGGGCGCGTGCATAACCCAGCTCGGACACCAGGGAAGGCAGCGGCAGTTTCAGGATATCGGCCTCCACCACGCGGACCCGCGGTTGCTGGGCAAATTGTTTCCGCAGCAAGGCCGCCAGGCGGGGATCTACCTCAATCGCCGCCACCCGGCCGGCGCGCTCGGCCAGCAGCTTGGTCAGGGCGCCGCGACCGGCGCCGATTTCCACCACCAGCTGCTCCTGCCGGAGGCGCAGCGCGTCCACGATCCGCCGTCGGACACGGTGGTCGGCCAGAAAATGCTGTCCAAGAGTGCGGCCCATTTCTGCTATTTGATCACGGCTGGGTCAAGCCGGAGACCTAAGAGTGTGTCGCCGCGGACCTGTGGTACAGTGTCGGGTTCGTGTGGGTCCGTGGGAACAACTGCAGATGCGCATCCTGATTGCCGCCTCGGAGGGGGTGCCGTTTTCCAAGACTGGTGGATTAGCCGATGTGATCGGGGCTTTGCCCCAGGCGATTGTCCGCCTGGGGCACAAAGTGGCCGTTGTTCTTCCCCGCCACCGCACCACACCCCTGGACGCGCTGCGCCCCGTGTTGCGCAGCCTGACGATCCCGTTAGGAAGGGAACTGCACTTTCCTGCGGTGCTGGAAAGTCCCCCTAAGGATGGTCTCCGCACATTCTTCATTGACTACCCGCCATACTTTGACCGGCCCGCCCTTTATGGCACCTCCGAAGCCGGCGACTACCCGGACAACGCCGAGCGCTTCGCGCTGTTTTCCCGCGCCGTACTGGAGACGGCCAAGCTGCTGTTCCCGGCCGACGTGTTGCATTGCCACGATTGGCAGACGGCCCTGGTTCCGGTATTGTTGAAAGCGGCCTACGCCGAGGATGCGGCGCTGAAAAACGCCGCCACCTTGTTTACCATCCACAACCTGGGCTACCAGGGGCAGTTTCCCGCCGAGGTGGTGGAGCGGATCGGCCTGGGCTGGGACGTGTTTACCACGGACGGCCTCGAGTTTTACGGCAAGGTGAACTTCCTCAAGGGGGCGCTGCTCTGCGCTGACTTCCTGAACACCGTCAGCAAAGCCTACGCTGCCGAGATTCAGACCGCTGAGTACGGCCACGGGCTGGAGGGCGTATTGCGTTCCCGGTCGGGCTCGCTCGTGGGGATCCTGAACGGTGTGGATTACACGGTGTGGAATCCGGCCACCGACCCCTACATTGCCGCCAGCTACACCCCTGAAGACCTCAGCGGCAAGCGCACGTGCAAGAAAGACCTGCTGAACGAATTCCAGTTGCCCTCGGAAAACCTGGATCGGCCGCTGATCGGCATCGTCTCGCGCTTTACAGAACAGAAAGGGGCTGATCTGATTGCCGAGGTAGCCGAGGCCCTCGTCCTGGAGGACTTCTATCTGGTCGCTCTAGGAGCCGGGGAGGAGCAATACGAGACTCTGTTCCGCCGCTTGGCCCGGCAGTACTCGCACAAGATCGCCGTGCGGATCGCCTACGACGACGTTCTGGCCCATAAAATTGAAGCGGGCGCGGACATGTTCCTGATGCCCTCCCATTACGAGCCCGGCGGCCTGAGCCAGATTTACAGCCTCAAATACGGGACCGTCCCCATAGTGCGCGCCACGGGCGGCCTGGACGACACCATCGAGGCCTATGGCCCTCGTGACAGCACCAGCACAGGCTTCAAATTTCATTTATACTCTGGGCAGGCCCTGCTGCAGACGGTGCGGCGGGCGCTTCGGGCTTACCGGAACCGGACCGGCTGGCAACGTCTCATGCGGAATGGCATGAAGAAGGACTTTTCCTGGGACGGTTCGGCCAGAGAGTATGTCGCCGTCTACGAGAAGATTGCCCGCGTCGAACGGAGGGCCACTGGCTGAACTCCCCTGGCAGCAAAGCCGGTGCGACTTTTCCCGGCGCCGGTCATCTGATATAGTGTGGAGGAGAAATGGCATCCAATACAGTAGAAGTCACTGACCAGAATTTTGACACCGAAGTGCTGCAAGCCAAAATCCCGGTCCTGGTGGATTTTTGGGCCGAATGGTGTGGGCCCTGCCGAGTCTTGGGGCCCACGGTCGAGGCCTTGGCTGAGGAATACGCAGGTAAAGTTAAGGTCGCCAAGCTCAATGTGGACGAGAACGTGGCCACAGCTTCGCGTTACAGAATTCAAGGCATCCCCACCCTGTTGCTGTTCCAGGATGGCGAAATCCGCGAGCAACTGGTGGGTGCCCAGCCCAGGTCGGTGCTGGAAAAAGCAATCGGCCAGTACGTCAATACGTAAAAAGATCGTCAGAAGAGTTGGGAACAGCGTTCCGCCCCATCTCTTGGGCCGGCAAACGGCGCCACGCGGGACGGTCTCGCCTGCGCGTGTTATACTGTTGCGCGCAAAGGCCAGATTGGGCGTGTAGCTCAGCTGGGAGAGCGCGGCGTTCGCAACGCTGAGGTCAGGGGTTCGAATCCCCTCACGTCCACCATTGCTTTCAGTCACTTGCAGGCCAAGAGTGGCTCCCAACTGCTGCACGCTGCTGCAAGCTGTGGGAACACTTAACGGAACATGCCTCGGCATAGGCAATTGTTCTACCGCCCGCTGCTGACTCTCAGAGACCATGTGGCGGTCAATGATCTGTCGGAAGTCGTTGTGTCGGACATAGCCGCCAGCTCAGATCCGAATACGGAAGATCTTCCCTCCGCGACCGACTGTATTGAGGAGATTGCAGGCAACTTGCGCGGCAAGCGTACCGCCGTGTTTCTTGATTACGACGGGACGCTGGCGCCAATTGTGGACCATCCTGATCGGGCAGTGCTCTCCGAGACCATGCGCAATACTGTCGGCGAACTCGCAAGACGGTGCGTGGTAGCAATCGTAAGTGGAAGAGATCTCGACGACGTCAAACGGCTGGTGCGCCTACAGGAGATTTTCTACGCAGGCAGTCATGGCTTTGAGATCGCGGGGCCTAAAGACTCGCCTCTTAAGAAGGAACAGGCCACCGAGTTGCTCCCGCTGCTCGACAGTGCCGAGAAAGAGCTACGCGAACGGCTGGGGAAGATTGCCGGCGCTCTCGTGGAACGCAAGAAGTTCTCCGTCGCGGTCCATTACCGAAACGTTAGAGAAGGAAGCGAACGCGTGGTGGAGGATGCGGTCGACCAGTTGTTGGCTCGTCACCCCGAGCTGCGCAAGCTATGCGGCAAAAAAGTGTATGACGTGCAGCCAAGAGTCGATTGGGACAAGGGCAAGACGGTCCTTTGGTTGCTGGAGAATCTAGGACTGAATCGGCCGGACGTTCTCCCCATCTATATCGGCGATGACGTAACGGACGAGGATGCATTCAGGGCACTCGCGGCGGGTGGGGTGGCGATCGTCGTCCGGAACGGGCCCCGCCGGACTGCAGCCCGGTATGCCCTCGAGAACGTGGATCAGGTGAGACACTTTCTTCAAATGCTCACATCGATATTGGGGAAGGACTCCCGATGAACTCGTGGTCACTCGTATTCGCATCCGCTCTCATGTGGTAGTCTCTCATCGTCTCTGTTGGAACAGAGAGAATCTTCCGATGACGCAAGACCTATTCGAGCGGGTCCAACAGATCCTGCGATCGGATGGCCCGGAAGCCGGTTTTGACTTACTGGCAGACGAATTTTGCCGCGAGAAGAACTATCCCCTGCTGTTTGAGGCACGGCGCATGAAAAAGCGCCACGAACTCGGCCTGCCACTGATTGAAGTGGAAACACCCGAGATGCCGGAACAGAAGGCACGCGCTTATGAGACGACCTTGGTTCAGGCAGCCCGGGAGGCAGGGCATCTTTTCCTGGCCGACGGCGACATCGCAAGGGCGTGGCCCTATTTTCGTGCCATCGGTGAGCCGGGGCCGGTGGCTGCGGCCATCGAGCAAGTTTCACCCAGCGAAGGGCTGGACCGGATCATCGAGATTGCTTTCTTCGAACAAGTTCACCCCCGGAAGGGGTTCGAGCTGCTCCTTGAGAATTTCGGAATCTGCAGGGCGATCACCATGTTGGGGCAGTACCCAGGCCCTGTGGGCAGGCAGGACTGTATTCGCATGCTGGTCCGGAGCCTGCACGCGGATCTGCTCGGGAACCTCAAACGGGTGATCGCCGAGCAGGAGGGCCAAAGTCCGGACACGAACAGCGTGACCGACCTGACGGCAGGGCGCGACTGGCTGTTTGGGGAATACAGCAGTTATATCGACTCGACGCACCTTGCCTCCATCCTCCCGTCGACCCTTGAGCTGGACGACCGAGAAACTCTTTCGCTCGCGCTGGAGTTGGCAGAATACGGAGATCGCCTGTCGCCGATGTTTCGGTACCGCAGCGAACCACCATTCGAAAACTTGTATCGGGACCACGCCTTTTACCTGCGGGCTCTGCTGGGCGATGACCTGGATTCCGCGATTACGCATTTTCGAAAGAAGGCTGCCCAGGCGGATCCACAAGAAGACAGCCGGCCCGCGCAGGCTTTGGTTGGGTTATTGGCTCGCCTTGGGCGCTATGACGATGCGATCGAAGTTTCGCTCGCCTACCTTCGCGACCACGATCCTTCCCAGATTGCCTGTCCCTCGGTTCTCCAACTGTGCCAGTTGGCCGGGGATCACCGACGTCTCATGGAAGTGGCGCGCGCGAAGGGCGACTTGTTGAGTTTTGCCGCGGCTGTGCTGCAGGCGGAGCCGGAGCCACCCCGGCCGCCCGGCAGTCCGAGTAAGGTGACGAAATCGGAAAGCTCTGAGTAGCCGGCGGCGCCGCGAACTGGTTCAGCTCAGAATCTCGCCAACGACGCGCCCGTGCACATCGGTGAGGCTGACATCGCGGCCGCCGAAACGGTAGGTGAGTCGCTTGTGATCGAGACCGAGCAGGTGAAGGATGGTGGCATGTACGTCGTGGACGGCGGTGATCTTCTCGATCGCGAACATTCCGGTCTCATCGGTGGCGCCGTGGATGGTGCCGCCCTTGACGCCGCCGCCCGCCATCCAGATCGAGAAGGCGGTCTCGTGGTGATCGCGGCCATGGCCGTTACCGGTATGCGGAGTGCGTCCGAACTCGGTTGCCCAGACGACCAGCGTCTCTTGCAACATGCCTCTCGCCTTCAGATCCTTCAGCAGCGCCGCCACGCCCTGATCCGTCATGAGGGCGTTGCCTTCATGCCCCTTCTTCAGGTATTTGTGCTGGTCCCAGGTCCCGTTGTCGCGGCCATAAACTTCCGGGCAGGTGATTTCGACGAAGCGGACGCCGGCCTCGATGAGCCTGCGGGCCCGAAGGCACTGGAGCCCGTAGAATCGCTTATTCTTGTCTGAAGCGTCGAGCCCGTAGAGGCGCTTGGTCGCTTCGCTCTCTTTGTCGAGGTTCAGAACATCAGGAACGAGCGACTGCATCTTGTAGGCCATCTCGTAATTGCGGATGGCGGCCTCGATGGCGTCATCGGAGCCGAGGGAAGCAAGGAACTGACGATCTTGCTGGAGCACAGCGTCCAGCTTGGCGCGCTGCACCCCGGGTTCTTCGTCGGACGGCTCCAGGTTTTCGACCGGTTTTCCCTCGGCCTGCACGGGCATCGCCTGGTGCAAGGCGGGCAGGAAGCCGTTGGAGAAGTTTTCAAGTCCCCCAGGGGGAACCGCGCCCGCGTGCAGCAAAACGTAGCCGGGAAGGTTTTCGTTCTCGCTTCCCAAGGCGTAGCTGATCCAAGAACCAAGGCTGGGGTAACCACCCCTGTTGTATCCGGTGTGCATGAGCAGGTTGGCTCGGGGATGCAGGGGGAAACCCGAGACCATGGAGCGGACAATAGCGAGATCATCGACGCAGGTGGCGATGTGGGGAAACAACTCGCTGACTGGTATCCGGGCCTGGCCGTACTCAGTGAACTTCCAGGGGCTCTTCATCCACTTGCGACCAGTCAGCCGCTCGGCCCCAGTCTGGAAGAAGCCGTCGAACAACTTCCCGTCCAGTTCCTCCAGCTTGGGCTTGGGATCGAAGGTGTCGATGTGGGAGACCGCGCCTGGCATGTACAAGAAGAGGATGTTCTTGGCCTTGGGCGCAAAGTGCGGTCCCTTGTGATTGGCGAGACCCGCGTAGGTCTCGTCAGCCATCAGGGCCGACAGCGCCAGCATGCCAAATCCGTTCGAGGCAACTTTTAGGGCGTCCCTGCGCGTGAGCGGAGTTTGAAGGCATCCGGGGCACCCGCCGTGCTCATCCTTCTTCGTCGGCATTGCCGCTCCCCTGCTGTGTCTACCGAGTATACAAAAATTCCTTCAAGTTGAATATTGCATGAGCCACGTCTTTCCAGACGTCCCGGTTCTCAAGCACCTTATCTTCCTCCACCTTATGTTGGTTTGCCAGCTCTTTGGCGAGTTTACGGAATCTCTCGGCTTCAGCAGCATCTGGAAGCCGTCCTAACGAGGCGCGGAACATTGCCTCGATGCGCGCCTCAACGGACGCGGTCCGGGCCAGGAGGCGGTCCGCCCAGACACCCGCCTGGTCGACCACGAAGGGATCGTTCATCAGGGCCAGGGCCTGTGGCGGCACGTTCGTCACGTCGCGGGTTCCCCGCGCCATCATCGGATTGGGGAAATCGAAAATCTCGAGAAACCGCGCTCCCTCATGGCGGGTGACTTTCAGGTAGATGCTGCGCCGGCCATTTCCGTCGAGAGGCCCCTGATGCAACTTTCGGTAGTCCTTGGGCTGCTCGCGGTAGGGATGAATGCTCGGCCCGTAAAGTGTGCGGTCCAGGCGACCCGAAACGGCGAGGATGGTGTCCCGAATGGATTCGGCCTCGAGGCGGCGCACCGGGTAACGGGAAAGCAGCCGGTTCGATGGGTCGATGGCCATGGTTTCTAGGGAGTGCTGGCTCGATTGCTGGAAGGTCTTGGAAAAGACCACAAAGCGGATGAGCTTCTTGACGGACCAGCCGTCACGAACGAAGCGCGCCGCCAGCTCATCGAGCAGCTCGGGATGCGAAGGGGCCTCGCCGTAGGTGCCGAAATCATCGGCTGTCCCGACCAACCCGCGACCAAACACGTGCTGCCAGACGCGGTTGACCATGACGCGCGACGTGAGTGGATTGTCGGGGCTGGCGATGAGGTCGGCCAGTTCACGCCGGCCGCTGCCGAAAACCTTGAACCCGCCATTAGAGTTACTGACCAGCTGCAGAAAGCCGCGCTGCACGGGCTTCCCGGGATGGCTGGCATCGCCACCGGGCAATACCGGAAAGTCGTATCCGGCATCGAGGTCGGCCATGCCATGAAAGACCCGCGGCGGCGCAATGCGAGACTCGACGGCGCGGTACTCATGGATCAGTGTGCGGATCTGCGGGCTGAGGTTTTGCGAATTGGTGAGGAGCCGGTTTTGTAGTAGCCAGTTGATCCACCGGGCATCCTCGTCGGAGGCCTGGCCCTCGGCCCACGCGGCCAGCGCCCGGCGCGCGACGGCCGCGTAGCGCCGGGTCAGCGCGGCGAGGTCCCCCGGAGCCTCGCTTGCGAAAAGCCGCTTCATATGGGTCAGTTCGTCCTTTGGCGTCTCGTCAATCTCATGCAGGACGGCGCGGGCGATACCGAAGTAGGAGTAGGGGGCTGCCAGTTGCTCCGGCGAAGCTTTTGTGCGTACGGGGCGATCCGGGATGCGTGGGTTGTCCGGCTTGGTGACCAGCTCGATGTAGAAAGGCAGGGCTTTCTGTTCGTTGCGATTTGCGATCTTAACCCAAGCAAGAGAATCCTGGTCCAGAACTTCGTACGCCTCGCTGAGCATGCAATTGTCGAGGATGGTGCGGCGCGCGCCCAGCTTCCCACCTAGGACCTGAATGCTCACGAATTTCTTGTCTGTAGGAACGATGGGCGAGCGGAGAGCACCATTAAGACGCTCCGAGAGCGCGTGCGTGTAGACGCCGGCAGGGAAGACGCCGGTGACCGCTTCTGGCCCGCTACTGGCCACGGCGAATTCGCCGTTTGGCGAGAGCCCGTCGGTCAAAACGTTTCCGTCAGCGTGCCAGCCTCCGAATCCACCGAGGTGCAAATCGCCGAAAGGCCGGAAGTTCTCCCGATTGAAAGCGGCTCGGAGCGGCCCTGGTCAGCGTAGCGGACGGCGAGCTTCTGCCAATCGGCGGGGAGGGAGTTGGCATCTGACTGCGCCACCTGAACCCAGGGATTGAGAGGGTCTTCCATCTCTGGCTTGGGCTTCTGGAGCAGAGTCAGCCAGGCCTGAACCCGGTCCAGGGAAAGTTCGCTGAGGTCGTTCACTTCCGGCGGAAGCCCTTTCCAGGCCCTGTGGGCGGCCAGTAGGTAGCGGGGCATGGTTTCGGTTTCGAGCATCCACCCCTGGGCCAGCTCGGTGCGAATGCCGGGTTTCATCTCCCGCAAGCGTTGCTTGGGCGCGGCGTGGATTTCGGGCAGATCGGCAGTACGTGTCACCAGTCGCGAGCTGGTCAGCACGCCGTAAAGGGCATAGTAATCGGTGGTGGGGATTGGGTCGAGCTTGTGGTCATGGCAGCGCGCGCACGCAATGGTGAGTCCCTGGAACGCCTTGCCCAACGTGTCGATCTGGTTGTCGACGACGTCTGTGCGGATCTCCCGGTAGAGTATGCAGTCATCGTGGCCTTGCTCGCCCAGACGAAAGAATGCCGTGCCGATTTCCGATTCGTTGATCCCTTCTTCACGGTTGACGCGCGGGTTTTCGAGCAGGTCGCCGGCGAAATGTTCGCGGATAAACTGGTCGTAGGGGACGTCCTGGTTGAAGGCGCGAATGAGGTAGTCACGGTAAATCCAGGCGCCGTGCAGTTCATAGTTCCAGTCGTTGCCAAAGGTTTCCGCGAACCGCATCACATCCATCCAGTGGCGGGCCCAGTGCTCGCCGAAATGGAGCGACGCCAGCAGGCGGTCGACCAGCCTCTGGTAGGCGCCTGGAGACTGGTCGCGCACGAACAGGTCGACTTCCAACGGAGTCGGGGGGAGGCCTGTTAGAACGAAACTCAAGCGCCGGATGAGCGTTCGCCGGCCGGCCGGCGGGGACGGTCGCAGCCCTGCCTGTTCTAGTGCCTCGAGAATGAAGCGGTCTACCGGATGGTCGGCCCAGGAGACGTCCTTGACTGCCGGCAGCTTTGGTTCGCGTACAGGCTGGAACGCCCAGTGCTCTTTGGTGATCTTTTCATAGAAGCCAGGATCGCCTAGTCCCAGCGCAGCTTCGGCCGCTTCCTCGGTCCAGGGGGCGCCCAGGTTGATCCATTTCTCAATGGCTGAAATCTCTTCATCCTTGAGCTTGCCGCCGCCCATCGGCATCTTGAGTCCCTCGTGGCGAATGGCTTTTACCAGCAGGCTGTCCTCGGCACGCCCGGCGACAATAGCGGGGCCTTTATTTCCGCCCTTCAACATGTGGTCGCGGGAATCAAGCCGAAGCGACGAAACCTGCTGCGAGGATCCATGGCATGAGAAGCAGTGCTTCGCCAGGACAGGGCGGACCTGCTTCTCAAACAACTCGACCGCCTGGGGGTTGGACTTCCTGTCTGCGGCATCCGCCACAGGAGCGCTGCGCGCGACGAGGAAAAGCAGAAGGGGCGCCAGCGCAGCAGTGGTCCAGGAGGAACTACGGGGTCTGGAGCGAAGGGGTATGTGTCCAGATGGCGACAACATGGGGCTGGGCGCCATCATAGCATCCGCGGCGCACGCTGCGCCCCTCTCTCAGCTGGATAGATTTCCAGCAGGCAGTTGTTTGCCGCTCAGCTGCTTAGGGGCTCAGCCGGCGGGCCAGGGTTCGCCGGGCGTTCTCCACCAATTCTTTGGCTTTCGGCAGAAGCTCGATCGCCTTCAGCACCTGTTGGTCGGTCTCAATGGCGCTCCGGTCCCCGTCACCTTTCCCGAACGCCGAGATAAACAGCTCCTGCTTGATGCGTCGCCGAATGATCTTCAGGTGTTTCTGAATATCCTCTTCAGTGTAAACGATCTTCTCCCTATCCAAGAACCTGCGGAACTCCTTCAGGACCGACTCGTCCACCTGGAAGTCCCGGTCGATCGTTCTGTGGCGGGCCAGGTAAAACGCGGCAAAGCGCAAGAACCCGGTTCTCCGCACTTCCAGGATGCGCAGGAAGCCCTTCAAGGGCGGCGCCGAGATCTTCACGTCGGGAGTAATTCCTCCTCCGCCGTAGACGGGGCGCCCGCTGTCAGTCATCCGGATTTGTCGCTGAGGGACGTCACTGTTGTCCAGTTCGGTTTCGTCCCGATAATAGTAGTCGTAAAGGGAAATGCCGGTGAACTCGCGTTGGATCAGCCGACCGCTGGGCGTGTAATACCTGGCGGTGGTCAGGGCCAACCCCGTATTTTCTCTGAGCGGATAGACGGTCTGCACCAGGCCTTTGCCGAAGCTGGTTTCGCCGACCACCAGGCCGCGGTCGTGGTCCTGCACCGCGCCCGCCACAATCTCGGAGGCACTGGCGCTTTGGCGGTTGAGCAGCACCACCAGCGGATACGTCACTCCCCCGTGGCCTCGCGTAGCCCGGTAGACCTTTTCGCCCGAAGCCCGTCCGCGGTGGCTGACAATCACCTGGCCCCGGGCCAGGAACATGTCGGAGACGCCGACGCCCTCCGATAGCAGGCCGCCCTGGTTGCCGCGCAGGTCCAGGATCAGGCCGCGAAGGTTCTTTTGTTTCAGCTCTCTGAGCGCTTTGGCCAATTCCCGGCTGGTGGTCTCGCTGAAGCTGGCGATCCTGATATAGCCGACGCCGGGCCGAATTTCAAAAGCGTGCTCGATGCTGAAGCGGGGAATCTCGGCGCGTGTAACAGAAAACTCCAGCGGCGCCGGACTCCCTTCGCGCAACACCAGGACCCGTACGGTGGTCCCCTTGGGCCCCTTCAGCAGCTCCGCCACGTCGCCCGTGGACAGGTTATCGGTGGGTGTGCCGTCCACCTGCGTGATAATGTCGCCGGGGCGCAGACCGGCGCGATAGGCGGGCGAGCCAGCGAATGGAGCGACAACGATGGTCTTGCCGGCCCGTGGAGCCACCGTCATGCCGACTCCGTAGTATTTGCCGCGCTGCTCTTCCCGCAGCAATTGAAAGCTCTTGGGGTCGAAGAAATTGGAGTGCGGGTCCAGGGTTCGCAACATCCCCTGAATTGCCCCGTGGTAAATTGCCTTGTCCGGATCCACCGCGTCGGCATAGTTTTCTTCCACCGCCGCGTACACCTTGGTCAGCAACCGGAGGCTGGCCCGGACATCGCCATCGCTGCTTCCCGGAGTGGCTTTGACCCGCCCCCCGTAAACCCCTGCCAACATGGCGCAGGACAGGACCACCAGGGGAATCGTCACGGCAGATCTCCGGAAGTCGTTCATGAACCAACTCTCCTCGCCCATCAGTATAGCATGCGTTCTGGCCACCGCAGTGGACAGACCAGGCGGTGGGTGCGGTGGGTTCGGCGCCAGTTCCCGAGCCCGCAAACCGCTTCGTTGCGGCCCGCCCCACCCGGTTTGAGGGTTGACGCCCTCAGGAGTCGAGGAATACTATTTCACCATGGGACAGGTTGGGATCTGGGAGCTGCTGGCCATCTTCGTCGTGGCCCTGCTTGTCTTTGGGCCCAGGAAGTTGCCCGAGTTGGGTCGCTCGCTAGGAAAGGGCCTCTCGGAATTCCGCCGGGCTTCCACGGAGTTGAGGAGTTCGTTGGAGCGCGAGATGCACAGCATCGAGCAGGAGACCAAGATCGAGGACTCCACCGAGACCCCCATCGAGGACTCCACCGAGACTCCCGTCGAGGTTTCCACCGAGAACCCCGTCGAGGTTCCCGCCGAGCCCCCTCCCGAGGTTTCCACCAGTAGCGCCACGGTACATGACGGGAGCTCCAACTCCGAGGCCTCTAGCGGCGAACGCCAGGTTTGATGCCGGAATTCGCACCTAGCCCGGGGGATCCCCTCAACCCGTCTCAGCAAGAAACCCCACCTGCCGAGTCATCCCCAGTTTCGACTTCAACAAAGCAGGAGCAAGAGCAAGAGCAATCCGAGGAGCACCTAGATAACCAGGGGTCAGAAGTTTCCATCCCGGTGGCTGACGAAGCGCGGCCGGAAGCCGGCGCTGGCGGCCCGGGTGGACACCCCCCTCCTCCCCCTGGCGGAGGCGACGGCCACGGCGGGAAGGAGTCCAGCGGAGAAGAGATGGCCAAGATGTCGTTTTTCGACCACCTCGACGAACTGCGCAAGCGCATCATCTATTCCCTCATTTCGGTGGCCGTCGCCTTCTTCATCTGCTTCAGTTTTGCAAGACCGATCTTTGACCACATGTCGGAGCCGCTGCGGGCCGCCCTTCGGGACATGGGTTTGCAGGACCAGCTCTACTTCACCAAACCCACCGACGCATTCACGCTCTTCATCAACTTGGCGCTGGTGATCGGCCTGTTCCTGGCTTCGCCATTTGTCCTCTACCAGGTATGGGCCTTCATCGCGCCGGGCCTCTACCGGAATGAGCGCAAGTACGCGGTCCCCTTTGTCTTCTTCTGCTCCGCTCTGTTCATCGCTGGCGGTCTGTTTGGCTACTACATCGCCTTTCCGTTTGCCCTCGAGTTTCTGATTGGCTTCGGTGGCGAGCGCCTGGTCCCGTGGATCACAGCCACCGAGTACATGCGTACCTTTTGGACCGTTGTCCTGGGTCTGGGCATTATTTTCGAGCTACCGGTGATGATGTTGTTTCTGGGCCTGCTAGGGATTCTAACCCCAAGCTTTCTGATGCGGAACTTCCGGTATGCGGTGCTGTTGATCTTCATTGTAGCGGCGGTGATCACACCCACCGCCGACATTATCAATCTCATGATTTTCGCCATGCCCATGATGGCGCTCTACATGGTCGGCGTAGGCTTGGTCTGGCTAGTGGCGCGGCGGCGTCGCACACCGTGAGCCCCACCCCGGCACTGCTTCTGGTACTGCTACTGTCTGTCACGCCGGCTGCATGTGCTCCGGAGAGCCCGGCGCCGCGCCCCTCACGGGCAGCTGGGCCGGAGCCTCGCTTCTTCTCCGGCGCCCTGGCCTTGAAGCACGCTACCGCGCTGGCGAGAATTGGACCGCGCCCCCCCGGCACCCCCGAGCATGAAAAAGCCCAGCAGTACATCCTGACGCGTCTCCAGCGTTTGGGAGTGAAGCCCGAAGTGGACACCTTCACCGCTACGACGCCGGTCGGCCCCCGCCCGATGAAAAACATCGTGGCGAAATTCCCCGGCCGGAGCAACCGGGCCGTGTTGGTCGCGGGCCATTACGACACCAAGCTGGAAACACGATTCCGGTTTGTTGGCGCCAATGATGGCGGTTCCAGCACCGGGTTACTGCTGGAACTTGCTCGCGTGCTGAAGAATTCGCCTCCCGGCTGGTGTGGGGTCTGGTTGGCTTTTCTGGACGGGGAAGAATCCTTAGGCAGGCATTGGACCCAGGCCGACTCCCTCTATGGGAGCCGCCGTATGGCCCAACGGTTCCAGGCCACGGGCGAGCGTCGAAGCTTGCGCGCGGTCCTGGTGGTGGACATGGTGGGGGACCGCGACCTGGACTTGCTGCGCGACCTGAACTCAACCGGCTGGCTCAATGAGCTGGTGCGCGACGTGGCCGGGCAGTTGCGCTTGGCGCGCGTTTTTGGCAACCATACGACCGCTGTGGAAGACGACCACGTGCCATTCAGCCGCATCGGGCTGCCCGTCGTTGACCTGATTGACATGAACTACGGGCCTGATAACTCCTACTGGCATTCTCCGCACGACACTCCCGATAAGCTCAGCGCCCGCAGCCTGAAAGCGGTGGGACGCATTGTGCTGGGCACGATCGCGGCGCTGGAGCACAGAGAATAGAACCTCCTTGCAGTCGGTCCTTTGTTTGGAATTGAAAACCGGTACAATTGAAACCTCATGATGTTGTTTTGGGTTCTTTTTAACGTTTTCGTCGTCACCATGCTGGTGTTGGACCTAGGGGTGTTTCACCGCAAGGCCCACGTCATCGCGCTCCGGGAAGCGCTGCGCTGGAGCGCCTTCTGGATCAGCCTGGCCCTTTCCTTCGCCGTGCTGGTGTTTTTCTGGCGCGGCGGGAACAGTGCGCTCGAGTTTGTCACCGGCTACGTGATTGAGCTCTCCCTGAGCGTGGACAACCTGTTCGTTTTCCTGATGTTGTTCACCTATTTCCGGGTGCCTCGGGAGCACCAGTACAGGGTGCTGTTCTGGGGCATCGTCGGCGCACTCATCATGCGAGCCGCCTTCATTCTCGCTGGGGTGACGCTCATTAATAAGTTCTATTGGATCATCTACGTGTTTGGGGCGTTCCTGGTCTGGACCGGCTTCAAGTTATTCGGCGCGCACGACCGGCAGGTGGACCCGGAAAAGAACCCTGTGTTGCGCGTCTTCCGCCGCTGGATGCCCATCACCGAGACCTACATGGGCGGAAAATTCTTCCATCGAGTCGGCCACCGCACCTATGCCACGCCGCTGTTTGTGGTGTTGCTGGTGGTGGAAACCACCGACGTCATGTTTGCGCTGGATTCCATTCCCGCCGTCCTGGCCATTACCCGTGATCCATTCATTGTCTATACATCCAACGTCTTCGCCATCCTCGGGCTGCGTGCCCTCTACTTTTCGCTGGCCGGCTTGATGTCCATGTTTCACTACCTGAACTATGGCCTAGCCGTGATCCTGATGTTTGTCGGAGCCAAGATGTTGGCCTCCGGCTTTTTTCATATTCCAATCGCGGTGGCTCTGGGCGTGGTCGTCGTCGTGTTGGGGGGAGCCGTGGCAGCTTCGTTGCTGTTTCCCAAGAAGCAGAATGAGAAGCTGGTGGAAGCGGATCAGTGAGCTGTTCTACCGCGGCTCGCCGCTCAGCGGAAAGCCACCTCGGCGCCAGCGCGGCTGCAGGAGTGCTTCCTGAACTTTTCCACCTTGTACGGGAGGTCCGACCGATAATGGGCGCCCCTGCTTTCCTCACGGGCCAGGGCAGCGGTGGTGATCAATTGGGCCACCAGCAGCATGTTGCGGTACTCGAAGGCGGAACGGCTGGGCGGCCCGGTGTGGGCGGCCGCCAAGGTCCCCTCCAGCTGCTCGGTGCGCTGCTGGAGCCTTTCCGCCAGCAACCGCAGTTCTTTGCCACAGCGGATGATGCCGACGTGCTTCCACAACAGGTCGCGCAGTTGGCGGATATCTGCTTGCGGGTCCGCGGCGAGCCTTGGCAACCGCGGCGTTGGGCCGTGAGGAGGCGGGTCCGGCACCGCATCCGACACCATGGCCTTTCCCGTCCGCGCTCCGAAGACCAGGCCCTCCAGGAGCGAGTTGGAGGCCAAACGGTTGGCGCCGTGCACGCCGGTGCAAGCCACCTCGCCGGCCGCATACAGGCCCGGCAGGGTTGTTCGCCCCTCCAGGTCGGTGACCACGCCGCCCATCGCATAGTGTGCCGCCGGCCGCACCGGGGCTGGCTCGGTTGCCAGGTCAATGTTGAACTCCAGGCAGGTGGAGTAAATCCGTGGAAAGCGCTTGCGCAGGAACTCCGCCTCCAGGTGTGTCATGTCCAGGAACGCATATTCGGTGTGGGTGCGGTGCAGCTCGGAGAGGATGTCGCGGGAAAGCACGTCGCGTGGCGCCAGTTCGGCGTCCGGGTGATACCGGGGCATAAAGCGGAGGAACTCAGCGTTCTGCAGGATGGCCCCTTCGCCGCGCAGCGCCTCCGACAGCAGGAAGCGTGGCGCACCCTTCAGGTAGAGCGCCGTGGGGTGAAACTGGACGAACTCCATGTCGCTCACCTCGGCGCCAGCACGGTAGGCGATTGCCACCCCGTCGCCGGTTGCCACCTCCGGGTTGGTGGAGTCGCGGTACACTTGCCCCAAGCCGCCGGTGGCCAGCAGCACCGCGCGGGCCACAATGCTCTTCAGGCTGTTGCTTTGCTCGTCGTACACCACCACGCCGGCCACGCGCCCGCCTTCCACAAGCAGTTCGGTGGTGGAGGAAAAGCTGTGAAAACAGACTTGCTTGCCAAAGTCTCGGGCGCGGGCGAACAGTGTCCGTACGATTTCTCGTCCGGTCGAATCCCCGTGGGCGTGCAAGACGCGCGACCGGCTGTGTGCTCCCTCGCGGGCGAAAGTCAGCTTGTTGCCGGCGCGATCGAACTGCGTGCCCCACTCGATGAGTTCCCGAATGTAGCGGGGACCCTGTTCGACGAGCACGTCTACGGCTTTCTCATTGCACAGCTCGTCGCCCGCCCGCACTGTATCCTGGCGGTGCAACCCGACTTCGTCCTCGTCGCCGAGCGCGACGGCAACGCCTCCTTGGGCGTACTCGCTGGCAGACTCCGAGAGTTGGTCCTTGGCGAGCACCATCACCCGACCGGCTGATGCCAGTTCCACTGCGGCTCGCAGACCCGCCACACCGCAGCCGATAACCAGAAAATCGGTGTTCGTCACCGCCGGGAGGGCCATGTCGAATTGATGATACCACGCCTGACCTGTTTCAACAGCGAGGCGCCCCATGTCGCATTTCGACGTTTTCCACGCTTTTCTCAGACGGGATCGACGTGGTACAAGCAAAACTACGGGTATGACAACGGCAAGAGCTTCGGGTGCAATCACGGTGCGCACAGCCAGCGCGCGCTACCAGGTATTGGTTGAACGCGGCCTTCTGGCTCGCGCCGGGCAGCTACTCGACGAGGTGGCCGCCGGCCGGCCTTGGGTCGTCGTCACGGACAAGATCGTTTGGAAGAAGTGGGGCAGGGCACTCGAAACCGCGCTGGCCCCACGAAAATACGGACTGCTCTCGATCCCCACTGGAGAGGAACAGAAGAACCTCGGCACCGCCGGACGCCTCTGCGAGCAATTGGTGCGCCAGAAGGCGGATCGCAGCAGCCTTATCATCGGCTTCGGTGGCGGCGTGATCGGCGACCTGACCTCCTTTGTCGCTTCCGTTTTCCTGCGTGGCGTCGCTTACGTCCACATTCCAACGACGCTGCTGGCGCAGATTGACAGTTCCGTAGGCGGAAAAACCGGCGTGAACCTGCGCGCGGGTAAAAATCTGGTGGGTACCTTCTACCAGCCCCGGCGGGTCCTGGCCGACCCGGAGCTGTTACACACCTTGCCGGCTCGCGAGTTACGCGCCGGTTTGTATGAGGCCGTCAAGTGCGGCATCATCCGCGACAAGAACCTGTTTGGTTTTCTCGAGCGGCGCCGCAACGACCTGTTACGCAAGGATCCTGACGCGCTGGCCGAGTTGGTGCGCCGCACGGTGGCCATCAAAGCCTGGGTCGTCGAGCGCGACGAAAGGGAAAGCGGGTTGCGCCAAATCTTGAACCTGGGGCACACGGTCGGCCACGCTCTGGAAGCCGAGACCCACTACCGCTACTTTTCGCATGGCGAAGCGGTCGCCTGGGGCCTGCGGGCGGCAACCCTGCTCGCCGAGGAGCGGCGATTGATTGCGAAGGCAGACGCTCAGCGAATCCACGCGCTGGTGAAGAGCCTGGGTCCTTTGCCGCCACTGGCGCGCCTGGGGCCGGCGCGGCTGGCGGCCCGCATGCTGGCCGACAAGAAAACGCGCCGGGGCGTGCTGCATTTTGTGCTGCCCGAGAAGATCGGGAAGGTGCGAATCGTGCCCGGAATCGAGGCTGGCGCAGTGGCGCGAGTCCTGGAACGCCTGCGCAAGGAGCCGGCATGAAGGGCGCGCGGTCTCGCTCTCCCCAATCGGCATTGCGGACCCCGGGGACTGCCCCGGGGTCCGCTTACGTGCGCGAGATGTTTGCGCGCATCGCTCCCCGGTACGATTTTCTCAACCACTTGCTGTCGCTCCAGACAGACCGGTGGTGGCGCCGCTCGGTGGCTCGCCGGTTCCGGCATACCCTGGAACGCCCTGGGGCGCGCGTGCTCGACTTGTGCTGCGGCACCGCCGATCTTGCCTTGAGCCTGGCCACAGTTGCGCATCCTTCGGCTCGTATCCTCGGCGCCGACTTCTGTCACCCTATGCTGGAACGCGCGCGGGACAAACTGCTCCGCCGCAGACTTGTCCCAATGCTAGCCGAAGCGGATGCGCTGGTGCTGCCCTTCGCCGACAGTTCATTCCACCTCGTGACGGCCGCGTTCGGTTTTCGCAATCTGGCCAACTACGAGGCGGGCCTCCGCGAAATCTTCCGCGTACTGATGCCGGGCGGAGAGGCCGGTATTCTGGAATTTTCTCAGCCACAATCTTCGGGTTTGGCGTCGGTTTTGGGACCGTTCTACAGTTTGTATTTCCGTCACGTGCTGCCTCGCGTCGGCGGCGCGTTCTCCGGAGATCCCGGGGCTTATCGATACCTGGTGCACTCGGTGGGGGATTTTCCCTCGCCTGAGGGTTTGGCCGGCTGGATGAGGGAAGCAGGCTTTGCGGAAGTCACATTCCGAACAATAACGGCGGGGATCGCCTGCCTGCACACCGGCCAACGTCCAGCTTGAATCACCCTCGACAGTGGCGTATTCTCCCTGGAAGCAGCCCAAAGTAAGTGCGGTCAATGGAAGTACGCTTGGAGTGTGACGGTCCGTTCGGGGTGGTCCATCTCCGGGGAGATTTGCGCCTTTGGGGAAAGCAGGGGATGGGTGATCAAGTCTACGAAACCATGCTGGAGGCGCTCAAGAGCTGCCAGGTCGTGCTGATGAACCTGACCGAGGCACACACTGTGGACAGCCGTGGCATCGGCTGCCTTGCCCGTTGCCTGGCAAGCGCCAGAGCCCAGGGCGGTCAGGTACGCCTAGTGGTCCCACCCGGCCGCCTGCGTCGCGTCCTAGAAGATGTTCGCCTTCTTTCCGTTTTCCCCACTTACGACACCGTCTCTGCCGCCAGCCAAAGCCGCTAGCCTACCGCTCGTCTTTGTGTGTTGTTGAATGCTGAGAAAGGCTAGCGGGAGGGGTGCTGTTCGAAATGCGTGGCCAGGCCGCGCACAATCTGGCCCAAGCTCTCGCGCAGGCTTTCGTTCATCGCCCGGACGACGCCTTCCACTGAGCGCTCACTCACCTGGGCTTCATGGGAGCCCTGCCCTGTCCAGACCCGGGCCCGGGTCTTCACCTCCACCAGTTCGACGTGCAAGCCCACTCGGGCAGAGACGCTCCCTGCAGAATCCACTTCTTCCAGGTGTTCAATGCGACCGCGCAGCACGTAGTCGGCGCGAGAGGCGCCCCGCGTGTCGGTCACCGCGCGGAACATCCCCGAGCGCCGGAGGTGGGAGATCAGGTTTTGCGTGACCAGGTCCGGAGGCGTGTCCACCCAGCGGTGGTACTCGTAAAAATCCACGCGGTGGGGGCTGGGCCGGTACATCAACCGGTCCTGGGAGAGCCCCTGGCTGGCCCGGAAGCGGGTCACCGCGATCTCCACGCCCGTGGTGGTGGCCGGCGGCGGAGCCGGCAGCGACGATTCCAGCGTGTAGTAGTGGCTCGGGGGAACTTTTCCGCAGCCGACAAGCGACAGCAGCAAGAACGCCGCGACGCCGGCTAGTAACTTCTGAGCTGCGGGACGGGCCTTCATTACTCTTGGCTCCTTAATGTTGCCCGCGACCGTGAGGGATCGCCGGCTACTTATTTCTTGCCCCCGCCGGGCACCTGGCGCTCCGGTTTGGGGACCACCCGCACCAGGCTGAACGGCCGCTGCTTCAGCGTGTCGGAGAGTTGCCGGAGGTTTTGTGACGTCACCCGGATGTTTTCCATAGTCTCGTCCAGATTGTCGGAATTGGCAGTCATGACGACGTTCAACTGCGTCATCAACTCGCGCGCCTCCTTCAGCGTCTGGGAAAGCTGGTCCAACGAGGCCCGCAGCTCGGGACGGTTTTCGGCCACCACCCCCTGCACCTCGGCAATCAGCTTGTCCACCTTGGCAGTGGTCGCGCGCAGGTCAGCCATGAACGGGTCGATCTTGCCGGAAGCGTTCTCCAGGTTGGTGGCGATTTTATCAATCTTCGGCGACTGGCGCTCGATCATCTCGTCGGTCTGCCGCAAAACGCTAGCCAGGTGTGCCCGGTTTTCCTCGCCGGTGGCGTCGTGCAGGTTGACCAGCAGCTGGTCCACCTGCTCTGAGATCTGGTTGACGTTCTTGTGCAGGTCCGCTGCCAGAGGTTGTGCCACCTCCACCAGCGCGCCCATCTTGCGCATTAGCGCCGCCGGATCCTGCGACTCCACCGAAGCAACGGTGGCGCCGGGTTGCAGGGTGGAGGGTGCGGTGCCCGGCTGAATTTCTATGTAGTTCTCGCTCAGCAAGCCCAGTTGGGAAAGGCCAGCGATGCTGTCGGTGGGCAGGGGGATGTCGGCCTTCACGTCCAGGCTAATCTCAATGCGGGAGAAATCCTCGGAAGAGACCTCCACGGACGTGACGTGGCCCGCCTTCAGGCCACCGAACCGCACCATGGCTCCCGGCTCCAAGCCGCCGGCAAAGTTGAGGTAGGTCTTGTACCCTACGTATTCTGTTCCCAGCCCCACTCCCGTCATGTAAAAGACCGCCGTCACCAGGATGGCCCCCGCGACCAGCACCATCAGGCCCACTTTCGCTTGGTCGCTCATATCGCTCCCGCCGAACCAGCGCGTTTTTGCAGCTCGGGCCTCGCTGCTTCTGCCGTCTTGTCGCTGCGGCCGGCGTCGCCGTCTGTGCCGAGCAGCGCCTGGACGTACTCGGAAGCCTCGAGGCTCTCGTCGTCGGGAACGCGGTCCAGGAACTGGCGAACACGGGGATGTGTGCTGCCCTGAATTTCCTCGCGGGTACCGCTGGCGATGATCCGTCCCTTGTGCACCATAGTGATGCAGTCGGCAATCAGGAAGGCGCTGGCCAGCTCGTGGGTGACCACCACGATCGTCATGCCGAACGCCTGCTTCAATTTTACGATCAGCTCATCAATGCCAGCGGCAATGATGGGGTCCAGGCCGGCGGAAGGCTCGTCGAACAGGAGGATCTCCGGATCCATGGCCATGGCGCGGGCGACGGCGGCGCGCTTCTTCATGCCGCCGGAGAGCTGGGCCGGCATGTAGTTCTCAAAGCCCGCCAGCCCCACCTGCTCCAGCTTCATTCGCGTGACGATCTGGATGGTGGACTCTTCCAATTCGGTGTGCTCGCGCAGCGGTAGAGCCACGTTGTCTCCTACCGTCATGGAATTGAACATCGCTGACCCCTGGAACGACATTCCCATCTTGCGTCGGATCTGATTCAGTTCGCGCTCCGGGAGGCGGCAAAAGTCGTGTCCCATGATGTAGACGAAACCAGAGGTAGGCTTCTCCAGGCCCACGATGTGCCGCAGCAGCGTGCTCTTGCCCGAGCCGCTGCCGCCTAAGATGACCATCGTGTCGCCGCGCTGAACTTCCATGCTGACCCCTTGCAACACCGGTCGCGTGCCGTAGTGGGCCACCAGGTTCTGGACGGAAATAATTGGCTCCATGTGTAACGTTCCGAGTCCGAGGTTCAAAGTCAGGTTCCGACCTTGGACCTTGGATCTTGAACTGGATCGTCAGCCTAGCACATAAAAGAAACCCGTGAAGATCACGTCCGCTATAATCACGCTGAAAATCGAAATTACCACCGACGAGGTGGTCGAGCGCCCCACACCCTCCGGCCCGCCAGTCACCGTGAAACCCTCGTAGCAGCCGATCTGCACGATGACCATACCGAATACGACGCTCTTGATCAGCCCTGTAATGATGTCGCGCATCACCAGCGCTTCGGCGGTGGCCAGCAGGTACTGCCGCGGCCCCATCCCCAGCTCGGAAGTATAGGCGAACGTCGCCCCGCCCAATATCCCCATCAGGTCGGCGATCATGGTCAGACACGGCATCATCACCATCATTGCCAGAAATTTCGGGACCAGGAGGAAGTGAATCGGGTTCAAGCCCATGGTGACCAGCGCATCCACTTCCTCGCTGACCTTCATGGTCCCCAATTCTGCAGCGAACGCCGAACCGGAACGCCCAATGACAATGATTGCGGTCATCAAGGGACCCAGTTCGCGGGTTATGGAGACGCCTACCAGGTTCACCACAAGGTGAAGGGCGCCGAACTTCCTCATCTCATAGGCGCCCTGGAGGGCCATGATGAGGCCAATGAAAAAGCCGATCAGGCAAACCACGGGCACCGCCTGGATACCCACCGCTACCATCTGGTGAATGGCAGTGCGCCAGCGCAACCTGCTCCCGCGAAAAGGCGCAACGAGAGTCCAGTAGAATCCCGCCTTGGTCTGGCGGGAAACACCTCCCATATACTCCAGCAAGCGAACCGTATGGGCTCCAATGGCGGAGAGCATGGCGGTCTCAGGTCGCAAGACTCGGGGGCCGTTTTCCTCGAGGACGCGTGGCGCCGGCGCTAAGCTTTCAGCGCCTCTTCCAACGTGTCGTAGATGTCAAAGACCTTGATCAGTCGGGTGAGTTCCAGCACCTGTCGCGGCGCCTTGTTGAGTCCGCAAAGCGCAAAACGAACCTGCGCCTTCCGCGCCATCTGCAGTCCTTCGACAAGCGAGGCCACCCCGGAGCTGTCAACATACTTGACCCCGGTCAGGTTCACCAGCACACGGTCCCCGCTCTTCTGGTTCAGCTCGTCCAGAATGGTTTGCCGCACCTGAGGGGAGGAGTACAGGTCAATGTCACCCACCACGTCAACCACGGAGGTCCCGCCTTCTTTACGAATGTTGATCTGAATGCTCATTCTGTGGCAGCGCCAGTTTCCACGCGCCGGCGCGGGCGCAAAGATTTGGCCAGGAACAACTCGTTCCCGCGTTCACTGCATCGGTAGCGTACTTCGTCCATGACGGAGCGGATCAAATGCGTTCCCAATCCACCGGGCCGGATTTCCTCCAGGGGACGCGGTTGTAACTCCTCTGGTCGCGGCGCCTGGCCCTGGTCGACCAACAGGAACTCAATCCGTTCCTCCGAGGCAGAGCAGGAAAAGGCAATTTCTCCGTCTGTCCGGCCCTGGTACGCATGGCGGATCACGTTGGCACAAGCTTCGTCCACAGCCAGGATGATGAACTGCGATTCGCCCTCAGCAAAGCCGCAAAGCTCGGCCATTTCCCCAACCAGCGAGCGGATTATGCGCAACAGCCGGGGGTCGCTGGGAAACCGAAGATCCACTCTCAAAAGGGCGCCCCTAGGTCAGTTGGAAAGAAAAGCGAATGTATACCAAACGGGACCAAGCGCCAAGGGGAAAAGCACCGGGCCGACAACTTCTGCCAGGGGGCAGGCTAATTCCTGATCTGTGAGAAGGTCACGCCGTAGATGAGGGTTGGCCCGTCCAGGTTCCTGGGCTAAAATGAGGCTATGAGGCGTTTCCTTATCACCGTGTTGCTTGTTTGTCTATACGTGTTTTCCGGCCTGGCGCAAGGACCACGGCGTCTCGGCCAGGGCCGGCGGCCGCCAGGGGTGAGTCCCATCGTTTCGCCATTCCCTCCTCCCCCCTCTGCCGAGCTCCTGAAGCACCAGCACGAACAGACTAAGAAACTCAGCGCCCGGCTGGCCAAGTTGGCTGCGGAGGTTGACGAAGAGTTAAACGAGAGCGGGGAGAACATCCTGCCCTTGCGCACGCTCAAGAAACTCAAAGAGATTGAGAAACTGGCGCGCAAGGTCGGAGGCCGCATCAAGCAGTGAACGACTCGCAGTGAAGGAATGGCTGTTGTTCCAGAGTCTCAGCTCACCCATTCTCAACAGGCGCTCGGCCGCCGCCCGGGCAATGGCCCCTCCTAGCTCTTGACCTCGGCCGCCAGTTTTTTTAAATACTTCAGTTGCTCGGTCCGCGACTTCACTTTGCCGTCCAGCAACGCGGTAAAGAGTGAATCGAGGATTCGCGCGTAGGCCGGCGTCTCCGGGGCTATTTCCAGCGCTCGCAATTCCTTTTCCGGCAGCTTCTCTTTCAGCGGGCGGTGCCGGGAGATGTAACTCTTGAGTTTGTCCTGAACCTTCCTCTGGGGAAAATGGAGCAGGACAAACAGGAGTAGTTCAGCGGGCTGCGCAGCCAGCAGATGGAAAGCCTTCGAGGGGGATTTGGCCTCCTTGCTGGCCAGTCGGCGCACCAGTTGCTTGCCCCGTATTTCCAGTTTCATCCAGGATTCGGTGTCGGCACGCTTCATATTCAGCCGCCGGACAAAAGCCGCGCGGTCGCGGGGGGGAAGCCTTCGCGTCAGGTAAAAGACACACGTTGCGTAGAGGTGGGACCGCAGCCCGTGTTCCTCCAGCCAGCGCGCGGTTTTCTCCATCCGGAGCAGCTCTGGCAGGTTGAGTCGCCGCCCGGTCAGCTTGGAGTGGAACACCGAAGCCATTTCTTCCTTGTCTAATGCCTTGAGGATTTCGCCGGGGCGCAACTCGTGCGTAATCTCGTACAGTTCCTTGCGCAACCGCCCCGGCAGGGCGTATTGCAGCAGTCTCCGTTCCTTGGCCCAGTGGAACTGGGTGGCCGTTTTAGGATCGAGGTTGAAACGGAGACGGGAGCGGAAACGCACCAGCCGCAGCAGGCGGCTCGGGTCGTTGGCAAACGAGTAGTTGTCGAGGAAGCGGATTTCGCGGCGTTCAATGTCACCCACACCATTGTTGGGGTCCAGCACGAGACCGCGGGAGGCCCGGTTGAGGGAGAGTCCGATGGCGTTCATCGAGAAGTCGCGGCGGCGCAGGTCCATGTGGATATTGCCCGGCGTGATTTTCGGCTCAACCCCAGCTTTGGGGTAATGCTCGGAGCGGCACTGGGCTACTTCCACGGTGACCTCGCCGGGAAAGGTCAATTCGGCGGATTGGCGTTGCCGATCCAGCTCACGTACGACCACGCCTGGCGACTTTGCCACCGCTCGCAGGAGCCTTAGCGCGTTGCCCTCGATGGCAAAGTCCAGGTCGCGGATCGGATGTCCGCACAGCATGTCCCGCAGGGCGCCCCCAACCAGGAAGAGATTGACGTCCTGCTCGGCTGCCAGACGCTCCAGCCGCTCGACGACGGCGACTTGCTCCGGAGCCAGGCGGCTCTCCATCAAAAAGAGAAAGTCAGGCATGATTGTCAGTCACCAACCACCGTCACCCATTCCGTCTCAGGCCCTCGGGTGATGGCGAAGGAATACTTGTCGGAGTCGCTCCGACAGCACATGAGTATAGATCTGCGTGGTGGCAATGTCGGCGTGCCCCAGCATTTGCTGCACCGAGAGCAAGTCGGCACCGCGCCCCAGCAGATGCGTTGCGAAACTGTGGCGCAACAGATGGGGAGTCAACGCCTGGCGGATGCCGGCCCGCCGCCCGGCCCTCACAATCATCTTCCAGAATGCCTGGCGCGTCAGGCGCGCTCCACGCCGGCTGACGAATAAGAAGGGCGAAGTGCGCCGCCCCAGTAGAGCCTGGCGGCATCCGCGCTGGTAGCCCTCCACTGCCTCCAGCGCCGAACGTCCTACCGGCACCAGCCGCTGCTTGTTGCCCTTGCCCGTGACCTGGAGATAGCCCAGTTGGGCGTGCAGATCTCCGGTGCGCAGCGCGACCAGTTCCGAGACGCGCAAGCCGGTGGAGTAGAGCAGCGCCAGCATCGCGCGATCCCGCGCCCCCTCGGGGCTGTCGGGATCGGGGGCTGCCAGCAGGCGCTCGACATCTTCCAGGGAAAGGTAGCGGGGGAGGGTTTTCCAAGTCTTGGGCGATTCCAGGTTCAGTGTGGGGTCGGTTTCAAGCACACCGTCACGCAGCAAGTGCCGATAGAAGCCGCGCAGCGCGGCCAGGTGGCGGGCGATGCTGCGTCCGTCCAGCTTGGCTGCGTACAGCGAGGCCAGATACCGTTGCACCTCGGCCCGCGTGGCTTCATCCAGGCGCCGACCGCTCTTTTCCAAGAAAGCAGCGTAGCGGCGCAGGTCTCGTTCATACGCAGCCGCCGTGTTCAGGGCGAGGCGTTTTTCCACACGGATATAGTTCAAGAACTCGGCAATCCGGCGCCGGGCCTCGCTCAGGCTGGCCTTCGGCGAGACAGAGCCTAGTCGACCGGGACGCCTTCGCCGGCTATCCTTCTTTGTTTCGCGATTCCGTATAACTCGCTGACCTCCTCGCAGCGTAAAAGTCGGGCCATGGCAAAGTACACCAGGATTGACCCCGCCAGCATGCCGGCCAGCACCGTCACCTGCCAGCTCAGGGAATGTGGCTGCCCGAAGCCGGCGGCCTGCAGCATTCCCCAGCAAGCCAGCCCCATGACAGCAGTCGCCACCGATGCCTTGGTCACCGAAAGCAGGATGGCGCGCTGGCCCAAGTCGCCGTGGCGGCGCACGAAAATCCCCAGCAGCAGGGCGAAGTTCAGGAAAGCGGCCAGCGAAGTCGCCGCCGCCGGACCGCCGTTGCGCAGGGGCTCGAGAAACATCAGGTTAAACACCACGTTAGCCACCATGACGATGGCGGCCACCTTCACCGGCGTGCGCATGTCCTGGGTGGAGTAGAAAGCGGGCACGATGATTTTGGTGGCCGCAAACCAGGGCAAGCCGACGGCAAAGAACAACAGGGCCCAGGCAGTCAAGTGGGTGGAGCGCTCATCGAAACGTCCATGCTGGAACAACACCTGGATGATGGGCTCCCGCAAGACCACCAGCCCTACCATTGCTGGGATTGTTATAAAGGAAACAATGCGCAGGGAAAAGGAAATTGTTTGTCGCAGCGCGTCCATGTTCCTTTCTGCTACCTGCTGCGACATCATCGGCAGGATGGCCGTGGCCACGGCGATGGCGTAGCCGCCGAGCACCAGTTCCATGACCCGGTCGGCGATTTGCAGCGACATCAGGCTGCCCTGTGGCATCAAGTCATGGGTGGCAAACATGGTATCCACCACGAAGTTGATCTGGGCCACGCCAATTCCCACAAACCCGGGGACCATCAGCTTCCCTACACGCCGAATGCCTGGGTGGCGAAACGAAATTCCGAAGCGGAAGCGCATCCCTCGCCGCCACAGCAAGGGAAGTTGGATGGCCAGCTGGAGCAGGCCGCCGACCAGCACCCCGTACGCCAGCGGAATTGCAGGCCTATCGAAACGGTAGGCCACCAGGGAAAAACCTATAACGCTCAGGTTCAACAGCACCGGGGCCAGCGCCGGGACGGCGAAGATCCGAAAGCTGTTCAGGATGGCCATGGCCAGCGCTGACAGGCCGATGAAAAAAATGTAGGGCCACATGATGCGGTTCAGCAGAACTGCAAGCTCGATGTCTACATTGCCGGTGCCCAGTGTCAGCATGTCCACCAGCAGGGGCGAAAAAATGACGCCCAGTACGGTAATCCCCGTCAGCACCAACGAGAGAGTCCAGAACATGCGATTGGCAAACTCCCTCCACTCGTCGCTCTCCCTTTCTTTGAGGAAGGTGGCGAAGACGGGAATAAATGAAGCGCTCATTGAACCTTCGGCCACTAACCTTCTGAGAAGATTGGGGATCCTGTAGGCAAGGACAAAGGAATCGCTGACGACGGAGGCGCCCAGAATGTAGGCAATGCGCTGGTCGCGGACGTAGCCCAGTACACGGCTCACCAGGGTCAGGGTGCTAATGATCCCGGCCGAGCGTAAAATCTCCTGTGTGTTTTTCGAGGACAGCTACGAAGTCTCCAGAAATGAGTAGGTTACGCCCTGGTCAGCTTGACATCCCACGAACGCTATACTAGCATAGCGCGACGCCTTGCGGCAAAAAGGGCGTGATGGGGTTACTGGCGCGACCTTGAGTCATTCCACGCACAAGCGGGTTGTTGTTCGCAAAATGGATCAGGAGCTCGTGCGCGGCTACGTGAATCCTCACACTTTCCTCAAACCCGAAGGGGTCGAGCTACTTTCTGTCGCCGGGCAGGCCGTCTTCCTGCCTTACAAAGAGGTCAAGGGCGTCCATTTCGTCCGGGACTTCGAAGGCAGTCCCAACCACCTGGAGCGCAAGGTGTTCACATCGCGGCCCAAGTTGGACGGTCTGTGGCTGCGGATGAAATTCAAGGACAACGAAGTGCTGGATGGCATCTTGCCGAACAACCTTTTGCTGGTCAGCGAGAAAGGCTTCACCGTGGTTCCTCCAGACCCCTACGCCAATAGCCAGCGGATTTATGTCCCGAAGTCGTCGCTGGCCGAACTGACCGTGCTGGGAGTGATTGGGAACCCGCTCAGGCACCCGCTCAGGCAGAAGAAGCGCGCTGCCGTCGCGGCGCAGGCTCAAATCGGACTGTTCGCCAAGTAGCCGTGGCCTGATCCGTTGGCCGCATCCTCGAAATCGACCGCTGATTCCCATGAAACTTTCCGAAATTGCTAAAGAGTTGAGCTGCGCCCTGGACGGCGACGGTGCGGTGGAGATCACCGGCGTGGCCGGCATGGACCAGGCCGGACCTTCCGAACTGACTTTTCTAGCCAACCCGCGCTATGCGTCCAGGTTGAGCCAAAGCCGGGCGGCGGCGGTCATCGTCTCGCCCGAGGGGGGGCCCGTCGGGCGGGCGGCGCTCCGTTCGCCCAATCCCTACCTGTGCTTCGCCCGGGCGTTGGAGATGTTCTACCGCCCGCCACGGCCCGCGCCGGGTGTCCATCCGCAGGCGGCGATCGCGGCCGGCGCGCGTCTGGGGAAAAACGCCAGCGTAGGTCCCTTCGTCTTCATTGATGAGGACGTGGAGATTGGCGACAACGCCGTGCTGCACTCCCAGGTGGCCATCTACCGCGGGGCGCGCATCGGAAACGATTTCTATGCTCACAGCCACGCTGTGGTCCGCGAGTACTGCCGGATCGGTGACCGGGTCATCTTGCAGAACGGCGCCATCATCGGGTCCGACGGCTATGGATTCGCCCGGCAGGAAGATGGCAGTCACTACAAGATCGTGCAATCGGGCATTGTGGTCCTAGAAGACGACGTGGAGGTGCAGGCCCACAGTTGCATCGACCGGGCGACGGTGGGCGAGACGCGCATCAAGGCCGGGGCCAAGATTGACAACCTGGTGCAGGTGGGCCATGCCTCCGTGGTCGGCGAGCACACGCTGCTGTGCGCCCAGGTGGGTCTGGCTGGCAGCACCCAGCTGGGCCGCCATGTGGTGTTTGCCGGGCAGGCCGCTGCGGCCGGCCACCTGAAGGTGGGCGACCAGGTCGTGGTCACCGGTCAGTCCGGCGTTACTCGCGACGTGGGCCCTGGCAAGACGATCTCCGGCTTACCCGCTATGGACAACAAGCTCTGGTTGCGCTGCGCTGCCGCCTTCAGCCGCCTGCCCGAGCTGCTGCACGCGGTTCGGGACCTGAAGAGGGAAGTCGAGAGTTTGAGGAAAAGCTCCAGAAAAAGTAAACGGAAAGAGGCATGAAAATCGTCAGCCGCGCTCCCACGCGGGTGGATCTGGCCGGCGGCACGTTGGACATCTGGCCGCTCTACCTGTTCCATGAGGATGCGCAGACGATCAACTTCGCGACCACGCTCTACACCAGCTGCGTCATCGAGCCTCGGCGAGACAAACGGATTCATCTACAGTCTCACGATCTCCGGCTTCGTGAGACTTTTGCCAACCTCGGGCAACTGATCAAAGCCGATCGCTACAAGCTCCCCTTGTTGGCTCGCCTGATCCGCTTCTTTGCCCCACTCCAGGGTTTGACGATGACCACCACGTCGGAGGCCCGGCCGGAGCCGGCATTGCCGGCTCCTCGGCTCTGAATATAGCCACCTGCGGGGCGCTCAACCAGTGGAGCAGGGCGGGCTACCCGAAGCGCAAGTTGATCGAGATCGCCCGCAACGTGGAGGCCCAGGTGATCGGAGTGCCGACCGGCGCGCAGGACTACTACCCGGCCGCCTACGGCGGCGTCAACGCCGTTCGCCTGACTCCCAGCGGCGTGATCCGGGAGAGGATTCGGGTGGACACCGTAGCGCTGCTCCGCCGGATCGTGCTCGCCTACACCGGGGCGCCACGCCAATCAGGCATCAACAATTGGGAGGTGATGAAGGCCCACATTGACTGGCAGCAAGCAGGTGTTCCGAAACTTTGCGCGCATTGCCGAGATTGCGCGGCTGCTGCGACGGGCGATGGAGCAGCAGGATTGGGAGGAAGTGGGTCGCCTGATCCGGCCGAATGGAACCACCGCAAGAAAAACGCTCCCGGCATCACAACGCCGCTCATCGAGCATCTGACTCAGGTAGCGTCCCGCCACGGGGCCACCGCTGCCAAGGTCTGCGGAGCCGGAGGCGGGGGTTGCGTGTTGTTCTACGTCCAGGACGGGGCCAAGCAACGCGTCGCTCAGGGTCTGGCGGCAGAAGGCGCCACTGTGCTCCCCACTGGCATCGCGACGCGCGGGCTCACCGTCCAGGCGTGCCCGGCCTAAGGCACGGGGCCGAATCGTCTTTGGATGGCCTGCAGGATTCTGTCTGTGGAACTCTGCAAGCCGGTGATAAAGTGCCGCTCGCGCTGCTTGAATCATGACCCCCGAGTTACCCTTGCCGTTTGCTGGCCCGCCGGGTCGTTTGCGGCAGCCTGGCGCTTTGTCTTGTTCCTTCTTCTGTATGTGCTTTTTGTCTTCGTCTGGGTGACGATGGGATTGCTCGTGCTTGCGGGGCCCCCGCCTCAGGCCGGTCTGCAATTCGTGCTGCTCTCCGTCATAGCAGGCTTGCTGGCGGTGGCGATGGCCACCGGCTCCATGCTGGGTGCGGTGGACCACCAACCGCTCAGCTTTGTCGGGCTCGGTCGCGAGCCTGGCTGGCTTTCCCAACTAGGTGCCGGCTTCCTGCTGGGGCTGGCCATGATCGGGCGGTCTTGCTTTTGGAGTGGGCCACGGGGCACTTACGGATGGTTCCAACCGGCGTTCCGCTGGCGAGCGGCGCCGCCCGCCTGCTGCTATTTTTCTTTGTGTTCCTGGCCGGAGCCGTGCACGAGGAGCTGCTCGCCCGCGGCTATCCGTTCCAACGGCTTCTGGAGCTGCTGGGGGCGCCTGTGGCGGTATTGGTGCAGGGGGCCATTTTCGCCGCACTGCACTACCGCAATCCTCACGGCAGCCTGGTGGGCTCAATCAACACCATGCTTGTGGGCATCTTGTTCGCCCTGGCCTACCTGCGCACCGGCCGGCTGTGGTTGCCCATTGGCCTGCACTGGGGCTGGAATTTTTTCGAAGCGGCCTTTGGTTTTCCCGTGAGTGGGATTAGAATAGAAGGTGGCCCTGTGGTGGCAGAGGTCAGCGGGCGCGAGCTGTTCCACGGCGGCAGCTACGGGCCGGAAGCTTCATTGCCCGCTTCCTTGGTGATTTTGGCGGTCACCGTGGCGCTGGCCTTGCGCGGGAGGCGAAGCCACACGCTAGGTCGCTCGAGCGAAATTCAATGAGACGGGTGGTCCAACTCGTCCTCGTCCTTGCGCTGGCCGTGCCCTGCTTGCTTTGGGCTGGCAGCGACTCCCGCCAAGCCCTTGAGCCGCGAGTCGCGCGTTCAGATTCTCCGCGGCCTGCATTCTGAATTGGCAACCTCGAAGAGGCATTTGCCTCGCGGTGAAGAGCCTGTCCCGTTGGATTCGAAGGGCCAGGTGGATGAGGAAGAACTCCAGTACCTGATCGGAACCAACGGCGCCGCCCTCCTCCCTGGCAAAAAGGTCCAGATCACAAAGATCGATTTTCGCAAGGAGGAAATCATTTTCGAGCTCAACGGAGGCGGCAAGACAACGAGCAAGTGGTATGAGAGCATCCGGATCTCCGGTTCTGGCGGCCGAACTCGCCCTGTGACGCCGCAGGTGGCCACCGGGTCCAGCATTGCCTTGCGCTTTGAAAACCCGGTCCCGGACATGACCGCAGATGAGGTGAAGAAAATACTCGGCGCCCTGCTGGATTTCAGCCCCCGCTCGGGCCAGCACCATTTACGTCGAGTCGCTCCCCAAGGAAATCCAGGAAGCCATTAAGAACCACCAGGTTCTGGTGGGGATGGATCGCCAGCTGGTGCTGGCTGCCAAGGGTCGGCCCGACCGTAAAATCCGTGAGCGGCATGGGCGGATCGAACTGGAAGACTGGATCTATGGCGTCCCGCCGTCGAAAATTACTTTCGTCACCTTTCAAGGCAACGAGGTCATTGAGGTAAAAGAATACATGCCGGGGGTTGCGTCCGAAGCAGTGCGAGCTGCGGAAGCCGATAGCGCAGCGTCCCCGATCCCCGACGAGCCTGCCCCCGAGGCCCCGGTTGACGTTCCGGCGTCGTCGCCTCCCGTTTCCTTGCCTCCTTCCGAGCCCCCTTCGGAGCCGCCCTCCGAGCACCCTTCTGAGCCATAGTCCAGCGGCTGCAGGGGTCGTCCCTGATCCGTCGGCCGATTTGCCGCCTCCCCGCGCCGGAGGAGCAGCTTTTTCCGCTTAGCGCTGGCCCCCATCCCTGCTAGTATCATGGCCTCAGTTTACAGCGGAGGGAGACTATGCCCGTCAAAGTTGGCATCAATGGCTTTGGCCGGATCGGCCGCAATATCGTCCGCGCGTCATTGGGCGATCGCGGTATCGAATTCGTGGCCGCCAACGACATCACCGATCCGAAGACACTGGCCCATCTGTTCAAGTACGACTCCATCCTGGGCAATTTGGCACAGGAAGTGAAGGCGGAAACTGACTCCATCCAGATTGATGGAAAGCGGCTCCGCGTGTTCGCCGAAAGAGATCCGGCTAAGATTGATTGGGAATCGGTGGGAGCTCAGGTCGTGGTGGAATCCACCGGCCTGTTTACCAAGGCCGAGGACGCCCGTAAGCACTTGCGCGGACCGGTGAAGAAAGTAATCATTTCCGCTCCGGCCACCAATGAAGACCTCACCCTTGTGCTGGGCGTGAACCAGCAACGCTATGACCCGGCCACCCACCACATTGTCTCCAACGCCTCCTGCACGACGAACTGCCTGGCGCCGGTGGCCAAGGTGCTCCATGACAGCTTCGGCATTGTCAGCGGCTCGATGACCACGATCCATTCCTATACCAACGACCAGAAGCTGCTGGACCTGCCGCACCGGGATCTGCGCCGCGCCCGCGCCGCCGCGCTCTTCCATGATCCCCACCTCGACCGGCGCCGCCAAGGCCGTCCACCTGGTCATCCCCGAGCTGAAAGGCAAGCTGGACGGATTTGCGATGCGAGTGCCCACGCCCAACGTCTCAGTGGTGGACCTGGTGGTGTTTGTGGATAAGAAGACCAGCGTGGATGAGGTTAACGGCGCCCTGAAGGCGGCCTCAGAAGGCGCCTTGAAGGACATCCTGGGCTACAACGACGAGCCACTGGTGTCCTCGGATTTCCGCGGCGACCCACGGTCTTCGATCCTGGACGCGCCCCTCACTCGCGTCATTGGCGGCAACTGCATCAAGACTGTCTCCTGGTACGACAACGAGTGGGGGTACTCCTGCCGGGTGCGGGATCTGGTCACCTTCTTGAACTCCCGCGGCCTGTAAGACAGGGGAGTCGCCGGACACTGACTAGAACTCTGGCCTTGGTCCCTGGAATGGGAGAGGTTTATGCCTAAACTTTCCATTCGCGATTTCGAGCTGAAAGGGAAGCGTGTCTTCATTCGGGTGGATTTCAACGTCCCCCTTGCAGGTGATCGCGTGGAAGATGACACCCGGATCCGCGAGACCCTGCCTACCCTTCGCCTGGTGATCGAACGCGGCGGGCGGCTGGTGCTGGCCTCGCACCTGGGGCGCCCTAAGGGCAAAGTGAATCCCAAATACAGCCTGAAGCCCGTGGCCGGGCGGCTCTCCGAGCTGCTTGGGAAGCCCGCCGCCTTTGCTCCCGATTGCGTAGGGCCGGAAGTAGAGCGACAGGCGGGCGCGCTGAAGGACGGCGACGTGGTGCTTCTTGAGAACCTGCGCTTCCATCCTGAAGAGGAGGCCAATGACGCGCAGTTTTCCCGGCAACTGGCCGCGCTGTGCGACGTCTACGTGAACGACGCCTTCGGCAGCGCGCACCGGGGTCACGCCTCAACGGAGGGAATTGCCCACCACGTGACGCCGGCGGCCGCCGGGCTGCTGATGGAGAAGGAGCTAAAGTACCTGACGCGGGCCATCAGCGACCCCGACCGTCCCTATGTGGCGATTCTCGGTGGCGCCAAGGTGTCGGACAAGATTGAGGTGATCAACAATCTGCTGCAGCTTTGCGACAGCCTCTTGATTGGCGGGGCCATGGCCTACACCTTCCTTCGCGCCCAAGGCCGCCCGGTGGGCGACTCGCTGGTGGAAGCCGACAAGCTGGAGGTGGCGCAGCTTGTGCTCGACGAAGTCAAGCAGCGCAACTTCCGCTTCCTGCTCCCCTCCGACCACGTCATTGCCCAGAAAGCGGAAGCGGGCGCCGAAAAGCGCGTTGTGGATAGCTCAGCGCCCGACGGCATCCCCGAGGGCTGGATGGGACTGGACATCGGCGCCGCCTCCGTCCGTGCCTATGCCGCCGAAATCTCCCGCGCCAAGACCGTGGTCTGGAACGGCCCGATGGGCGTGTTCGAGATCGACGATTTCGCCCGGGGCACTCTGGAAGTGGCCCGGGCAGTGGCCGCCTCCGGGGCGCTCAGTATTGTCGGCGGCGGCGACTCGGTTTCGGCTTTGGCCAAAGCCGGGCTCACGGAGAAGATCGCTCACGTCTCCACCGGTGGCGGTGCTTCGCTGGAATTTCTCGCTGGGCGAAAGCTGCCGGGCGTGGAAGCACTCACGGAAGTCATTCGCGCCAGCCGCTAGCGAATACTCGCAGGTTGCCACCGCGGCTTTGCCTTCAGCCAAGACTCTTGCGGATCATCTCGGCGAGGTTCTCCCCCGACTCGGTCCACAGCAGGCGTTTCTCGACCGGCATCCGTTTCTCTAATTGCTGGACGAACTCCAGGAGCTTGACGAGGTTTTCCTGGAGGCGCTGGCGATAGTCGCCCGTTAGCATGCGCGCCTGGGCATCGGGAATGTCCTGGTCGGCGCGGAAGGGCGTGTCCAGACCGAAATCCACTTCCAGGTGCCCGCGGTCGGCTTGCCCGTCCTCAAAATCGGGACCGTAGCAAAACAGTGTGACCGGGCGCGGCACCCTCCTCCAGGCCGCCGGGCCCCCGTTGGTCTGGAACACCCAAAGGTCCCAGAACATGGAAGCTTCGTAGGCATAATCGCCGTGCGTGAACTCAGCGGCCAGCGCCAGCGCCTCGCCGATCTCAGCGCCCTCTCGGAACGTGTGGTCCACGACAAGGGGCTCGGTCCAGTTGAGAGGATGCACCCGCAGGGCTTGCACCCCAGGGCGCACCTCAGAGTGAGGGAACGCCTCCAGCAGCACGCGGAAGCGTTCCAGCATCCGTGTTTCCTGGTGCTCCTCTAGCCAGAGACTCAGGTAGAAACGGTCAGCCATGATTTCGTTTGGCCTGCTCCAGACATGCTATCGCCTTCCTTAGCGACATCAAGGCATCAGGGCCCTAGATTCCCCCTAGCCTTTTTAGCAGGGCGCGCCAGGCGTCCACGGCCAGCACCGCGGCGTGTTTGCTGGCCGTCTCCAGCTTGCCCACCGCCTCTTCGACCGCCATGGTGGTGATCTCGGCCACCTCAGCCAGCGGCTGGCCGCTGACCAACTCGGTGAGCGCCGAGCCACAGGCCATCGCCGCCACGCAGCCGCGGCACTTGAAGCGGATGGCTGCGACCCGCTCATTTTCCACCTTCACCCATAGCTTGAGGATGTCGCCGCAAACCGGATTAAAAACCTCAACTACGGCGTCGGGCGTTTCCAGTTCGCCGGCGTTGCGCGGGTCGCGGAAATGTTCCAGCAGCAGTGGGTGGTGCATCTTCCCTTACAGGTACCTGGCTTCACAGGTACCTGGCAGGTCCCTTTACAGGCACCCGGACGCATGACACAATGCGCTGGTGCCAGCCATCCGAGAATACTGGCAGGCCGTGAAGAAAATCAATCGGCGACCGCAGTTCGAGTCGCTGTTCCTGTTTGTCACCTCACGCTGCAATTCCGTCTGCCAGACCTGCTTCTACTGGGACAATCTGAACAAGAACCAGGACCTGAGCTTCGAGCAAATCGAAGCGCTCTCACGCTCCGCGCCCCCCTTCCGCAAGCTGTGGCTCTCGGGCGGCGAGCCATTCCTGCGCCCGGAGCTGGCCGATGTCATCACCCTGTTCGCCCGCAACAATGGCGTCGTCAACGTGAACCTACCCACCAACGGCCTGCTGGCGCGCAGGATTGATCAAGTGGTGGGGCAGGTGCTCGAAGACAACCCGAACCTTAGCATTGACCTGAATTTTTCCCTCGACGGCCTGGCCAATACCCACGACACCCTGCGCGGGGTCCCGCGCAACTTCGAGCGCACCCTGGAGACAATGGCCCTGGTGGAGCGCAACTATCGCGGCGTGCGCCGTTTGCGCCGCAACGTGGTCTCGGTGATTACCACCGACAATTACCGCGAGCTGGTGGAGCTAGGCCTGAAGCTGCTGGGCGACGGGGCCGCCAGCGGGCATTACTTTGAGATCATCCGCGGCAACCCCCTGGATCCGCGCCTGAAGCATCTGCCACCGGAAGAGTTGCGCGCGCTGCACCAACGGCTGTTTGCCATCCACGAGCAGTACGCGGACCGCCTTTTCGCCGGGCTGCCGCCGCTGCCGCGCTGGTTCGCACGCATGTACTACCTGGGCGCGGTCAAGTTCCACTTTGACGTCCACCAGCAGTGCCACTACGAGCCACACCGCTGGCCTATGCCGTGCACCGCCGGCGCCACGTCGGTGGTGATTGACCACAACGGCGAGTTTCGCGTCTGCGAGCTGCGCGGGTCGCTGGGGCGGGTGCAGGAGTTCGACTGCAACCTAACTCAGGTGCTGGCCTCGCCGCAGATGAGGGCCGAGGTGGACGAGATCCCCCGGGCCAACTGCTGGTGCACCCATAGCTGCTTCCTCCACGACAGCATGAAATTCGCCCCGCGCGTATTGCTGTTCAGCCTGCCCTGGCGCTATCTGAAGGCGCGCCTGGGACGGCTGCCGCAAACCGACGTGCAGGAACTGGAAAAGTTCCGCATGCCCCTGCCTACCTGACGTAAGTGAGGGAAAGCCCGGAGTAGGCGTCGGTCTCCGCTGAAACCTCATGAACACAGTCGCGGCAGCTCTGATCATGCGTGGCGAGGAGTTCCTCATCTGCCGGCGCCGTGCCGATCAGTTCCTGCCGCTGAAGTGGGAGTTTGCCGGTGGCAAGATTGAGGACGGCGAGGAGCCGGCGGCCGGCCTGCGCCGCGAGCTTCGGGAAGAACTGGACCTGGACGCCGACATCGGCCCGGAGGTCTGCCGCTTCTCCTATGAGTATCCCGGCCGCCGCCCCATCCTGCTGGTCTTCTTCCAGGTGACGGAATTTCGCGGTGAGCCGCAAAACCACCAGTTTGCGGAAATCCGCTGGGTGCCCCGAAACGAGCTCCCAAAATTTGACTTCCTTCCCGCCGACCGAGAATTAGTGGAGCAGCTCGCCCGCGGCGCCCTGTTGTAGCGAGAGGCCTCCGGGCCTGTCCTGACAGCGACAGAGGTCTGTTCCTGCAGGCAAGTTTGCCGCCACACGACTGGCGTTCTTTGACCCGGATGATAGAATCCTGGCAGAAGATTGCTTCGCGCGACAGTCGTGGCGCATGCGAATTGATCCCAAGAAATGTGTGACGTGCGGCAACTGCATAGCGGTGTGTCCGATGGGGGCGATTTACATTGACCCGCAGATTGGCCGCGCCACCATCAACGGCGATGAGTGCGTTGAGTGCTACGCTTGCTTCCGCGGCATGAGCCAGGAGCACCTCAACCCGGTCCTGGTGCGCACCATTCGCAAGGTGCTGGGTGTGTTCCGCCTGCGCTTTGAACCGGAGCCGGACGTTTGCCCCACCGCCGCGTTTGCCCCCGACGAACTCGTCTGGCCGCGCATCGTGCGCCGCGCTTTCAGCGACCCCCAGGGGCCTCACGAGAGCACCGGGGTGCACGGGCGCGGCACCGAGGAGGTGAAGACCAACGACGTCACCGGTCGCGTCCAGCTGGGCGAGGCCGGATTCACAGTGGAATTCGGCCGCCCCGGGGTGGGTGTGCGCTTCGGTCAAATCCAGCAGATGACGGAGGCGCTGGCCGCGCTGGGCGCCCAGTTCGAAAAGCGGAATCCGGTCACGTCCCTGATGAGTGACCCAGGCAAGGGGCTAATTCGCAGCGACATCCTGGAGGAGAAAATCCTGTCGGCCATCGTCGAATTGAAGTGCGCAATCGAGCAGGTGCCCCAGGTGCTGGACATGATCGCCGCTGTGGCCGAGCGGCTTGAGACGATCGTATCGGTGGGCGTCGCCACCCGCTGCGATGAGGAGGGAGAAGACCCGCACCTGGCGCCACTGCTGGTTGAAAAAGGGTACCTCCTGCACCGCGCCAAGACCAACCTTGGGTTGGGGCGAGCGGCCCAGCCGGCCGCAGATCCGCGAACCGAGACGCCCGGGGTAAGGCCATGACCAACACCCTGCACCGCTACGGCGAAGCAGAAACGTTTCGGGACGACTACATCGTCTTCGCCGTTCCCAGCCGAGGCCGTAATGACCAGGGCTGCGCAGAGAAGCTGCGCACCTTTCTTCGTCTGGCGGTCAATTACAAGCCGGTGAATATGGGCAATGCCCGGTATGGCGCCCTGTTTGAACCCGCCATCGACTTGAAACCCAGCGTGCACTGGCGCCGGAAGGCGAGGAAAAGTTTTGACAAGGTGATTCATGCCGTGGATGGGCCCACTACAGTGGCCGTCGTGTTCGACAATCGAGAAGCAGCAGAAAAGTTTGTGGCCGAGGTGAAGCAGCGGGACCTGGGCATTTCGGTGAATGTCAGCACCTCGGTGGAGGGCGCGCAGGTTTGCTGCCACACCGCCGGCGTGACCCGCCACAGCGTCGAGTACTCACTCGGTTTCCAGGGACAGCTTGACCGGCTCCCCAGTCGGCACGTGTTGGAGCTCTCGACCATGTGCGGCCACGGGATGGTTTCCTTCAACCTGGCCAAAAAGATGATTGACTGGGTGCGTGAGGACCGGCGGACGCCAGAGCAGGCCTGCGCGTATATGGCGCGCTTCTGCGCGTGCGGCATCTTCAACCCAAGCCGGGCGCGGCGCGTGCTGGAAGACGCGCGCTCGAGAATCCGTTAATCGGGCTCGGCGACGGAGCGGTCGCTGACCGCCGGTCTGGATCAGTTGGCAGGCAGGCGACAAGCAGGCGGCAAGCAGCCGGCAAGCCGGACTGGTGTACAATCAAGACGTGCCACATCGCATTTTCGTGGTCGAAGACGAGTCCGACATCGCCGAGCTGATCCGCTTCCACCTACAGAAAGAGAACTACGCCGTCAGGGTATTCCACAGGGCGAACGAGGCTCTTCAGGCAGCCCTGAAAGCCCCTCCAGGGTTGTTCTTGCTGGACATTATGCTGCCGGACCGCAGCGGCTTGGACCTGTGCCGCCAGTTCCGCAACCACCCGTCGCTGGCCACCGTGCCCATCATCTTCGTCACTGCTCGCTCGGATGAGGCCGATCGGGTAGTGGGACTGGAACTCGGCGCAGACGACTACGTAGTAAAGCCGTTCAGCCCGCGTGAGCTGGTGGCCCGGGTGCGGGCGGTGCTGCGCCGCACGGCCACCGCGAGCCGCGAGAAGAAGCTGCGCGTCGGCGAGATGGAAATTGACGCGGTGGCCAAGAAGGTCGTGGTGCGCAGCCGGCTCGTGGAGCTGAGTGCCACTGAGTTCCGGCTGTTGGAGTACCTGGCCACTCACCCCGGACGTGTCTTCTCTCGAGACGACCTGCTGGATGCGGTCTGGCGTGACACCCGCTTTGTCACGCCACGCTCGGTGGATGTCTACATGCGGCGCCTCCGGGAAAAGGTGGAAGCCGACCCCGAGCGGCCGGCCTACCTGCACACCGTTCGCGGCTTTGGCTACAGGTTTGAGGTGGCGGGCGCGGAGTACCAGGGAAGTTCCAAGCGGGCGCTGGGCTAGCTCGGAAGGCCTCCCCCTTTGCACGGTTGACTGGGGAAAGCCGACTGCGCCATATTTTGCCATTGTAAAGAGGATTTATGGTTCGCATTCTCCCAAAGGAAGAGAAGTTCTTTGACCTGTTCGCCGAGCAGGCGGGTGTGCTGCACGAGGCCGCTCAGGTGCTGCTGAAGATGATGGAAGGGGCCGACCACGACCTGCGCGACCTGGCCGACGAGATCAAAAAGCTGGAGCACCGCGGCGACACGATGACCCACGATATCATCCGCCGACTCAACCAGACTTTTATCACCCCGTTCGACCGCGAGGATATCCACGCCTTGTCGTCCCGGCTGGACGACGTGCTGGACCTGATTGACGCCGTTTCCACTCGCATGGTGCTGTTCAAGATTCACGACATCCGCCCGGCCGGCATCGAACTGGCTCGCATTGTGAAACGCGCCGCCGCTGAATTGCTGGAGGCCGTGCCTCACATCCTGGATAAGGGCGAAAAAATCCTCGATCATTGCCAGGAGGTCAGCCGGCTGGAGCACGAGGCGGATACGGTTTCCCGCGCCGCCATTGCCCAACTGTTTGAGGAAGAGCGTGACCCCATCACGCTGATCAAGTGGAAGGAAATCTACGAAGTGCTGGAAGCAGCCGTAGATAAGGCCGAGGACGTGTCTGACGTTTTGGAAACGATTGTCCTGAAGAGCACTTGAACCCTGCACCTCCTACGCTATGCTTCAGCGGCTGTTGCGGGCCAGCAAAACCATCGTGTTCCGGTTGAGGTTCGACCTCATCGGGGGCTGCCAAGCCTCGGCCCGTCTGTCGTCGCCTATTGTTCTTCACCAGATTGCCTATGGATGACCTATGGATGACCTATGGATGAGTGGATCCGCCTTGCGCCCTGGCTGCTGCTGATCCTGGCGGCTGAGTTTGTCAACGGCTGGACCGACTCACCCAATGCCATCGCCACGGTGGTGGCCACCCGCGTCCTGTCCCCCCTACGGGCAGTCATCATGGCCGCTGTCATGAACCTGTTGGGAGCCATGTGGGGAACCGCCGTGGCCTTCACCATCGGGAAGGGCATCGTGGATGCGGGCGTCATCAACATCCACACCGTAGGCGCGGCGATGATCGGCATTGTGGTGTGGAGCACGGTGGCGTGGAAATATGGCCTGCCGACCAGCGAAACGCACGCGCTGGTGTCCGGACTGGCTGGCGCCGCGCTGGCTACTGCCGGCTGGGAGGCTCTGCTCAGCGAGGGCTGGATCAAGGTCGGCCAGGGGATCATCTTTTCCACCTTCCTGGGATTCGGCGGCGGGTTCCTGATCATGCTGGCGATCTCCTGGCTGTTTCGGAAGGCGCGCCCCGACAAGATCACCCGCTATTTTGGACGCCTGCAGATGTTTTCGGCGGCACTGATGGCGTTCGGCCACGGCAGTAACGACGGCCAGAAGTTCATCGGAACGTTTTCGCTGGCTCTGGTCCTGGGCGGTATTCTGCCGGAATTCGAAGTGAAGTTCTGGGTGATTCTGCTCTGCGCATCCACCATGGGCGTGGGCACCGCGGTCGGCGGCTGGCGTATCATCCATACCATGGGCAGCCGCATGACCCGCTTGAAGCCGGTCCAGGGGTTTGCCGCCGAAACCGGGGCCGGCCTCTGTATCATGCTGGCAACTGTCCTGGCTATCCCGCTCAGCACCACGCACACGATTAACACCTCCATCATGGGAGTCGGCTCCCTCCACCGCTGGACCGCGGTGCGGTGGAGGGTAGCCCGCGAGGTGGTGACCGCATGGATTCTGACCTTCCCCGCGGCCGCGGGGATTGCCTGGGCGGCTGCCCGCTTGATTCAATGGTTCACGTAGGCCCGCGCGACGATCCGGTCTTGCGACGCTTTGTTCAGGCCCGAAGCCGGGCCCGGGAAAACCGGGCAGGGAAGCGGCCTTCGGGGCCTCCATGAAAAGTCGAATTTTCTTCAAGCTACTGCTAAGTTTTCTGTTGGTGATCCTGATTGCCACCTTCCTGGTGGACCTGGTGGTGATGCGAGGCTGGGAGAAGTCTTACACCGACCAGGTAGCTCAGGGGTTGGAAGAAAAGGCGCGGCTGGTGGGAGCGCATGCCCGCAACCTGCCTCCCGATGCGCTCCAGGCCTTAGGCGATGGCGCAGCCGGCCAGGCGCATGCTCGCGTCACGCTCATCGCCCCGGACGGCCGCGTGCTGGCCGATTCGGAAGCTGATCCTTCCCGGATGGAGAACCACGCTACGCGGCCGGAATTTGCCACGGCACTGCAAGGGCGCACTGGCCAGTCCACCCGCTGGAGCAGTACCTTGAGGACTGACTTCCTCTACGTGGCCGTTCCAGGCGGGCCAGGGGCTGTCCGTCTGGCCTATCCACTTACCGAGCTGGAGAATTCGCGCGCCCAGATTCGGGCCCGCATCTGGGGGGCGTCCGCCACAGCCGCCATGGTGGCGCTACTCATGGCTGGGCTGGCCTCGTTCAGCATCTCCAGGCGGCTGGGCCGCATTTTGCAGTTCTCTCAGGCGGTTGCCGACGGCAACCTGTCGGCGCGTGCCGAGGTATCTGGCAAAGACGAAATCTCCATGCTGGCCCGCGCGCTCAATGCCACCGCCCTGCGACTCCAGGAAAGTTTCCGCGCGGCCGAGAGCAGCCGCAGCCAGCTGGCTGCGGTGCTGGACGGCATGGAGGAGGGAGTTGTTGCCGTCGACCGCGACAAGACCGTGATCTGGGCCAACCAGTCGCTGGAGCGCATCCTAGGGCTGAATCGTCCCCTGGTCCCGGGACGTCCGTTGATCGAGTACACGCGAGAGCCGGAAGTGCACAGCGCAGCGGATGCGGTTCTTGAGAACGGCCAGCCCGTGAGCGCGGACCTGCCGCTCTATGCCCGTGACCGCTACCTCAAGATCAGTTGCGCTCCGATGATGGATGCGGCCGGCTCGGTCACCGGCGCGGTCGCCGTCTTCTACGATGTCACCCAGGTGGAGCGGCTGGAGCGCATCCGCAAAGATTTCGTGGCGAACGTCTCCCATGAGCTGCGCACTCCGCTCACCGCCATCCGCGGATACACCGAGACGCTGCTGGAGGGCGCAGCGGAGGAGCCGCAGCGGGCCCGCGAATTTCTCGGGATCATTCGCACCCACACCGAGCGCATGGAACGGATGACGGCAGACCTGCTGACTCTTTCGCAACTGGAGGCGGGGCGGCACGAGTTTCGTTTCGTCCCCATACTGGTGGCCGAGGTGCTGGACTTCGCGGTCGAGACGGTCCGCGGGGCCGCCGAGAGCAAGCAAGTGCGGTTCCGGCAGGAGAAGCCTCCCAAAGAGCTGCGCATTCGTGCTGATGAAGAAGCGCTCCACCAGGCGTTGCTCAACCTGTTGGACAACGCCATCAAATACACCGAGGCGGGCGGGGAAATCGTGGTCGGCGCCCTGCCCCGCGACGGCGGCGTGGAATTCTTCGTACGCGACACCGGCATCGGCATCGCCACGAAGCACCAGCCGCGCATCTTTGAGCGCTTCTACCGGGTGGACAAGGCGCGATCACGCGAAGCGGGCGGGACCGGGCTGGGCCTGGCCATCACGAGGCACATCGTCCGGGGCCACGGCGGGGACATCCACATCGAAAGCGAGCCGGGGCGAGGCTCGCGCTTCTCCTTCGTCTTGCCGCAGGCTGTGGAAACGAACAGCTAGAACGCGGTGCGCAGCAACTTGACCGTGGCCACCAGCAATACCAGCCCCAGCACGCGGCGCAGCCAGAGTCCTCGGAAGTGGCGCGCCCCCAGCCACGACCCCAGCAAGCCGCCTGCAAAAGCAGCCCCCACGAGCCAAGCCAGAGATGACCAGTCCACCGATTTGCGCGACAGGTGACCGTAGAGCCCGGCGGCCGAGTTGATCCAGATGAAGGCGGCCGAAGCAGCGGCTGTGCGTTTGGCGTCGGCCCACTTCAGCAGGATCAGCAGCGGGCTCAAGAAGATTCCGCCCCCCACTCCGATAATGCCCGACAAGAACCCGATGCTTGCCCCCACCGGGAGCGCTACCCCGATTGGCGGGGGCTTGACGAAATATTCCTCCTGTTTGGACGGCGCCACCGCCAGCAAGCGGAATGAGGCAAACACCAGCACGGCGGCCAATAGTCCCATGTAGAGATGGGCCGGGACCGCTGTCAGTCCTCCAAGGAACGCGGCGGGGATGGAAGCCAGTAGGAAAGGCCAAAGCAGCCGGAAAACGAAATGGCCTGCGCGCTGGTAGTGAAGGAACGACAGGCCGGCAACCAGCAGGTTCAGGCAGAGCGCGCCGGGGGCCATCAACGTAGGCGCCAGGCCGAAGAAGCTGAGCACCGCCAGGTAGCCGGATGCCCCGCCGTGTCCCACCGAAGAGTAGGCCACCGCTACCAGGAAGATCAGCACCAGCAGCAGAGTTATCAGTTCCGGGGAAGCGGGCAACATTCAGCCCACATGATACGGCTCGCTAATGACCTGGGGGAAGTGCGAAGCGCAGCACTGCGCCGCTGGCAGGCGGAATCAGGCCTCTGCGGCTTAGGTTTCGCTCTGGAAATACTGCGCCATATTGCGGAATTTTTGCCATCGGCGTTCCAGCAGCTCCCGCGGCGGGATGTCCTCCAACTCGCTCAGGCAGCGCTCCAGCACGGGCTCCAGCAGGGCCGCGGCCGCCCGGTAGTCGGTGTGAGCGCCCTGCGGTGGTTCCGGGACAATTTCGTCTACCAAGCCCAGGCGGAGCATGTCCTGCGCTGTGAGCTTCAGCGCTTGGGCGGCCAGCTCGGCTTTTCCGGAATCGCGCCAAATGATGGCGGCGCAACTCTCCGGGGAAATCACGCTGTAGATGGCGTTTTCCAGGATCAGGATGCGGTCGCCCAGTCCGATGCCCAGCGCGCCCCCGCTACCCCCTTCCGCGATGCAAGTCACGACGATGGGCACCGGCTGGCGAACCATCTCCCGCAGGTTCCGGGCGATGGCTTCCGCCTGTCCGCGCGCCTCAGCGTCGGTGCCGGGGTAGGCGCCGGGCGTGTCCAGAAAGGTGAAGACCGGGCGCCCGAACTTGGCGGCAAACTGCATGACCCGCAGCGCCTTGCGATAGCCCTCCGGCTTGCTCATGCCGAAGTTGCGGCGCAACTTGTCCTTGGTAGTCCGCCCTTTCTGGTGCCCCAGGGCGACTACGGGCCTCCCGTGGAAGCGGGCCATGCCGCAGACGATGGCCGGGTCGTCGGCGAAACTGCGGTCGCCGTGGAGTTCGCTGAATTCTTGGAACAGCAATTCCACCAGGTCCAGGAAATACGGGCGCTGGGGATGGCGAGCCAACTGGACGCGCTGCCAGGCCTCGGGCGGCCCAGCGGCCTGCTGGGCGCGCATCTGCTCCACCATGGCATGCAGATGCCGCAGCCGATCCTGCGTGGCCTGTTCTTGACTGACCTGTTCCAGTTCCTGGATCTCTCGCTCGATGGCCTCCAGGTCTCCGGATGGCCGCTCTGGGTCAGGCGACATTTCTTGCGTGAAACCCCTTCCTCAAATTCCTGGCCGGACGCTGAAAAAAACCGCCGCTGAAACAATCTGCCCACATGTTATTCCTCGGGCCGACGCTGCTGGTTGGCCCGAGGAATCTGCTTGTGCTGCAGGTCATGCAATTGAAAAGCAGATTCCTCGCTTCGCTCGGAATGACAACAGGGCCGCTTTTTCAGCACCCTGCTAAATCACAACCACCGAGCCTTTGCCGCAGATGGCTTCCACCTCGCCCAGGAATTCCTTGTCCGGCCGAACCTTCATGGGGGGCTCCAAGGTGAGGCGGAACTCCCCTTCGCGGATGATTTCCAGCCGCACGTTGGACCGGCCCGGCTTGCGCTGGAACAGGTCGGCCAGGCGCTGAGCGGTGCCTTCGCCGGACCCGTTTGCGCCGAGCCGAATGCGAACAATCAGGTTCTCCGGCAGCTTCACTTCCATCGTGTCCAGGGACACCAGGTCGCTCACGGCAATCTTCGGCGGTGTATTCTCTTCGATAAGGACACGACCGCGCACAAAGACCGCTGCATCGGCGTGCATTCGGTCCGAGACGCGCCTGTAGGTTTCCGGGAAGATCATCAGGTCTACGAACCCGTGCAGGTCTTCCAGCTGAACGATCGCCCAGGGGTCACCCTTCTTGCTGCGCATCTGGCGAACACCAGCAATAAGCCCACCGAGGGTCACCTCTTCACCGACGGGGCGGTTTTCCAGGCTGGCCGTGTCCGCCGAGCAAATCTCGCGCAGCTTCTCCAAGTAGGTGGCCAGGGGATGGCCGCTGACGTAAAAACTCAGCGTCTCCTTTTCAGCAGCTAGAAGCTGGCGTTCCTCCCATTCCGGAACGTCGGGCAACTGCGCGTGGGGATCCACCAACTCACCCGTCGCAGGCAAGCTGAACAGGCCCTGCTGGCCGGAATCACGGTCCCGCTGCAGTTTGGCGCCAACCTCCATTGCGCGGTCCAACCCGGCCATCAACTGCGCGCGCCGGCCGCCGAGCGAATCCATTGCTCCAGCCCGGATCAGACTTTCCAGAGCCCGCTTGTTCAGGTAGCGCAGCTCCACTTTTTCGCAGAACTGGAGCAGGGAACTGAAGCGGCCCAGCTGGCCGCGAGCCTCCAGCACGGCCCGGATGGCTTGCTCGCCGACATTCTTGATGGCGCGGAGCCCGAACCGGATGGCGCTGCCGGAGGGGGTAAAATCAATATCGCTCACGTTGACCTCAGGCGGCAGCACCGTGACCCCCATCTCCCGGCACTCGTTGATGTAGCGGACCACCTTGTCGGTGTTGCCGGTTTCTGAGGTCAGCAGTGCCGCCATAAACTCCACCGGGTGATGCGCCTTCAAGTAGGCGGTGATATAGGCCAGATAGGCATAGGCCGCCGAGTGCGATTTGTTGAAGCCGTAGCCGGCGAACTGCTCCATCAGGTCGAAAATTCGCGCCACTCTCCTTTGCTGGAAGCCCCGCTCCACAGCGCCCTTGACGAAACGCTCGCGTTGCGCGGCCATCTCCTCGAGTTTCTTTTTCCCCATTGCCCGGCGGAGCAGATCCGCCTCGCCCAGTGAATATCCGGCCAGGCGGTGGGCGATCTGCATCACCTGCTCCTGGTAGACGATGACCCCGAAGGTCTCCTCCAGAATCTCCCGCAGCTCCGGCAGCTCGTAGGCCACCGGACGATCGCCGTGCTTGCGCTTGAGGAAGTCGTCAATCATGCCGCCCTGGATGGGCCCAGGACGGTACAGCGCATTCAGCGCAATCAGGTCTTCCAGGCGGGTGGGCTGGTAACGGCGGAGCAGGTCGCGCATCCCGGCCGACTCGAATTGGAACACGCCGCTGGTCTGGCCCCGGCTAAACAGCGCATAGGTCTCGGCGTCGTCGAGCGGGATCTCTTCCACCGTCAGGTTTACGCCGCGCGCGCGCAGCAACCCCAGCGTGTCGTCCACAATGGTCAGGGTGGTGAGGCCCAGGAAGTCAATCTTCAGCAGCCCCACCTGTTCCAGGTCGTTCATGTCGAACTGGGTGACAATCTCGTCCTTGTTAGTCTTGTAGAGCGGTACCAGTTCGGTGAGCGGTTTCGGGGAGATGACCACACCGGCAGCGTGGACCGATGCGTTGCGGACGAACCCCTCCAGCCTCTGCGCCGTGTCTACCACTTCCTGCAGGCGCCCGTCACGCTCCACCGCGCCCCGCAGCGGGGGGGACTGCTCCAGGGACTCCTCCAACGTGATGTTCAGCACATTGGGGACCAGCTTCGCCAGCCTATCCATCTCCCCATAGGGCACGTCCATGACGCGTCCCACGTCCTTGATGGCCTGCTTGGCTCCCAGCGTGCCGAAGGTGATAATCTGGGCCACGTTCTCCCGCCCGTACTTGGCCGTGACGTAGTCAATCACCTCGCCGCGCCGATTCATGCAAAAGTCAATGTCAATATCGGGCAGGCTGACGCGCTCCGGGTTCAGAAAGCGTTCAAACAGCAGGCCATAGTGGAGCGGGTCCAGGTCGGTAATTTCCAACGCCCAGCTCGCCACGCTGCCGGCCGCTGAGCCGCGGCCGGGGCCGACCGGGATATTCTTGTTTCTGGCGAATTGGATAAAGTCCCAGACGATAAGGAAATAGCTAGAAAACTTCATCTTTTGGATGATAGCGACTTCCTGCGCCAGCCGTTCCTCATATTCGGCCAGCGTGTTCTTCAGTCGCCCCGCGCGGACTAGCTCTTCCAGTTTCGCGCGCCGTTTCTCAAATCCCCGCCGCGCCACGTGCGCGAAGTAGGAATCGAGCGTGTAGCCTTCCGGGACCGTGAACCGCGGGAACGGCTCCCTGCCCCGGTCCAGCTTCAGGTGACAGCGCTCAGCGATGTCCAGCGTGCGGTCCAGCACCTCCGGAATTTCTCCGAACACCCGGTGCATTTCATCGTAGGACTTCAGGTAGAACTCCTGGGTGGCGAATCGCATCCGGTTAGGCTCGTTGAGCGTCTTTCCGGTCTGGATGCAGAGCAGCGCGTCGTGGGCTCGGAAGTCCTCGCGCTCCAGGTAGTGGGTATCGTTGGTGGCCACCACCGGGATGCTGGTTTCCTGGGAGAGGTGGTACAGGCGGGGATTGATGTGGCGTTCCATGTCCAAGCCCTGGTCCTGCATCTCGAGGAAGAAGTTGTCGCGGCCAAAGATGTCCTGGAAGGTGTAGGCCACCCGCTTGGCAGCGTCGTACTGCTCGGCGGCCAGCGCCTCGGCGACCTCGCCGCGCAGGCACGCCGACAAGCAGATCAGCCCGCGACTGTGCTCCGCTAGCAATTCTTTGTCCACCCGAGGCTTGTAGTAAAAGCCCTCCAGGTGACTGGCTGAAACCAGCTTACTCAGGTTGCGGTAACCGGTCTGATCCTGGCAGAGCAACAGCAGGTGGTTGTAGCGATCCTGTTCGGAGCGACTGTGTCGGCTGTCTTGAGCCACGTACATTTCGCAACCGATGATCGGCTTGATGCCCGCCTTCTGAGCCGCCTCGTAGAACTTGACGGCGGCGAACAGGTTTCCATGGTCGGTGACCGCCACGGCGGGCATGTTCTGCTCTCGAACCTTTCGCACCAGGCGCTCAACGCGACAGGCCCCGTCGAGCAAGCTGTAGTCGGTGTGCAGGTGCAGGTGAACGAATTGCTGCCGGCTCATGTTCAGAGCGGATTGTAACAGAAACCGGCGGCGGGCTGGCACGCTGTGGATTTGCGGTGGTGTCCTAACTTGGGCTGAGAAGTTGGCTATCAATTGATAAACTGTCCATCCGTGTTTGAGCCGTTCGAAAAGGAGAGAGCTGGGTGGGGTGAGCTGCCATGGTGGGGATGGCTGCTCTGTGTGGCTGGGGTGGGGGTTGGCGTTCTAATTCTTACCTTCGCCACGGTAGCCCTTGGGTCGCACTTGGGACTGGCCAGGAAGATAGCCCCTGCCGCAGGTGTGGCTTGTCTCGTGTCGTTTCTTGGCGCGATATGGACTTTCTGGACGAGACTCAATTGGGGAGTCCTCGCGGATAAGTCGTTTGATGAAGAAGAAATACGAAGGGTTAAACGAAGCATTGACCGGCTGATGATTCTGGGCGTATTTCTCGGCCTTGTTAGTCTTTCCTGTTTCTTTTTCGTCTTCGCCTTCCTCCTCGCCTCGGACCCAAGTTAGGACATTACCGGATTTGCCGTGAGCTTTGCGCCGAACTTGCGCTAGGATGGCGTCCGGGGGCGGCTTTCCTTGCCAGAGTTGGCAGGGGAGGGTGAGCGTGGCCTTGTGAAGAATTTGAACAAGCTAGAGGCTTGAGCTTAGCCGATGCCCGCAACTCTTCAGGTAGAACAGCAGAAAGAGGGCGAGTTCCTGGTGACGGTTACAGAAGGCAAGAGCCAGTCCTCGCACCACGTCTCCGTCCGGCAAGACTACTATGAGAAGCTGAGCGGAGGGAAGGTTTCGGCGGAGGAGCTGGTGCGACGGTCCTTCGAGTTCTTGCTGGAACGGGAACCCAAGGAGTCTATTCTCGGCCAGTTTGACCTTTCGGTCATCGCGCGTTACTTCCCCGACTACGAGCAGCAGATCCAGAAGCGGCTGGCCAGCTAGTCCCAAAGCAGCAACCCTCTACAGGCCCGAACAGGCAATGCTGAGGGTGTCGGATCAGACGCCTCTGGGGCAGGCGCGCTACAGCTCTGGAGGCAGGTTCCGCAGCTTGACGTCAGCACGGCCGGCGTTGCGGTAGGCGGCGAGCAGGGCGCCGGCCGAAGGGGCGAGCGCGGGCGGCAGCACACGGTTGTTGCCCTGCTGCCCGGCCAAGCGGCGGAAGCGGTCTCGCACCAGCTTGCTCTTAAACACGCCGCCGCTGTAGGAGACCACCGCGTGCTCTCGCGGGCGGAAGATGCGGCGGCGGACGCGAGCCGCCAGTTCCGCCAGCTCGCTGGCCCCGGACCGCAGGATTTCGCGCGCCGCCCGGTCGCCGGCGCGCGCCGCTTCATCCACCTGGCGCGAGAACGACGCCACCCGCTCGCGCGGAAACTCCACCGTGTACCACTTGTGCAGCGCCTCGTTCAGGCCGGACACCCCGGTGAAGGCGAGGAGGCGCTCCCGCATTCGGGTTGGCGGCCCCCAACCCTCTTCGTGCCGCAAGGCCGCGATCAGCGCCGACCGCGCCAGGTCGAACGCGCTGCCGGCGTCGCCAATCAGGTAGCCCCAGCCGCCGGCTCGCGCCGTTTCTCCACGGGCGTTCATCCCGAAGGCGATCGAGCCGGTCCCGGCGATCACGATGATGCCTGGGTGTCCTTCGGTGGCGCCGATCAGTGCAGTGAAGGCATCGTGCGAGACCTCGAGGCGGCGTGCCGAAATCAACCGCCGGATAAGGGCTACCTTATCCTCGGCCCCGCCGGCCATCCCCAAGAACGCGCTCTCAAACTGGGGTAGCCCTTTGCGTGCCCCGAACGGGGAACTGTTCCAGGCGGCGGAAACCGAGGTCCGCACGGCTTGGCGCAACCGCTCCCGCCCGCCGGGGGCATCGGCGTGGTTCGACGGGCCGGCGGCTCCGTAGCCGATCACCACGCCGCGTTCATCTCCAATCAGAGCGACTGTGGAGGATTGGCCACCATCAACTCCCAGAAAAATTTGCGGCATGGAACCCGTTCACCCCGGTCAGTTGGCCCGGGCACTTGACCTTGGTCACTTGGTCTCAATGCGACGCGCGTTGCCATCGGAGCCAAACGTGACCACCAGCGGCGGGCGCCCCGGAGGCCGGAACTCTTCGACCCGGTCACCTCCGGCGGCTCGTGTTTCCCTCCGGAGCGGACGTCCGAAGCCCACCGCGAAAGAAATCTGGGTCTCGCTCATTCCCTCTCGCACCTCGCCGCGCTCGACGGCTTCCCAGGTTTCTTGCAGCCAATGCGAGTAAAGCTCCCTGGGGTCCTTCAGGAAAAACATCTCGTCAAAGTAGAAGCGGCAGGAGTCACGGGTGCGGTCACAGTGCCCGATGGTGATCGCGCGCAGCGTTGACGGGGACGCCGGCGAGGACGGTGGCGAGGCAGTTGGGTCTTCGAAGATGAGATTGATTTCCTCCACGCCTCGTTTTGGGGTGGGCTCGCGGACTACGTCGGCGATGGTGATTCTCTCAATCGGCGCCAGCACCGGCGGGTCCTCGATTTCTCGACTGCTGCTGCGGCGGGCGTCATAGGGGAAGTGGCCATACCGGTAGCCGCTGCGCGCCCAGACCGTGTTTCCTTTGAGCCGTTCCGCACTCTCGAAATCTGTCAGGTAGGCGCGCGGGGGATGGACGTAGTAGTCGGACGGGATCGGCCGGACAGCCACAGCAACCGGGCGCGCCGGGCGGCGGCGTTGGTAGAAAATCCAAAGCAGGCGGACGCTGACCACCAGCAGCATCACCGCCAACAGGATCTGGATCCAGTGCCGGATCGGGGACTTCACTGTTCAGCGTTCGGCTCTTAGCGTTCGGCCAGGATCACCGCGGAGGGATAGAAGGTCTGCGACACGACCTCGTGGTGCCGGATGCGAAAGCCGCCGTCCTCCAGGAAGCGCGGCACCTGGGCGGCCACCTGCCGGCCCCAAAAGGAAGGCACGACGTAGCCCAGCGAACCGTAGATAGCGTTGAATGCGCGGCCGCCTTCGCCGTCGTTCACCATCAGCAGCTTTCCGCCCGGCCGCAGCACGCGGTGGAATTCGGCGATGGTGCGCTGGATGTCATCAGGCGGAAGTAGACAAAACAGGTAGCGGTTGAACAGGGCGTCGAAGGCACCAGCGGGGAAGGGCATCTGCCGCGCATCGACAGCCTGCAGTGAAAACCGTCCCTGGCCGTTGTTCTGGCTGCCGTTGCGGCCCCTGTTGCGGGCATGGTTGCCGTTCAGACGTTTCTTCACCATCGAGACCATGCCTGGCGACAGATCCACACCCACACTCAGCCCGGTGTGATTCCGCTTGAGCAGTTCGCGAAACAGCTCGCCGGAGCCGACGGCCACCTCCATTACGGTTTGTCCCTCCAGGGATCCAGCTAACTGCAAGAGCCGGCGGTGGGCGCGGCGATGAAACAGCAGGGTTGTCAGCGGATAAATGGGTGCCGCGCGATCGTATGTGCGCTGCGTAAGACGGCTGGAAAGCAACTGCAAGCGGCGGCCGCGCAACGCAAACCTGTCGGTCGTCATCGTGAACCTACGTGCTTGCCCTCCGCAGCAGCGGTTCTCCACGCACGCTGCGGCTACGGCAGGGCAGCGTTCCCGCAGCATTCCCGGAGGCCCAACCTGCGGGTTCCCCGCACGAAGCTGTTAAGCTACACTCGATTGCGGCCAGGCACAAACATTTTTTGGCCCGTCGCACCAACTCTGCCATGCCCTTGAGCACCACCGCAGCCGTCGCCTTGCAACAGCAACTGCGCCACCGTGTCGTGCGCCGCGACGCTATTGGCCCCGTGCGGTACGTGGCGGGCGCCGACGTCGCCTTTGACCCGGCGCGGCGTCTGGCCTACGCCGCGGTGCGGGTGTTCCGGTTTCCTTCTCTGGAAGAAGTTGAGCACTGCTGGGTTTGCCGCCCGATTCTGTTTCCCTACGTGCCCGGGTTGCTGACTTTTCGCGAAGCACCGGCGGTGGCCGACGCAGTGGCCGGGCTGCACACCCGGCCCAATCTGCTGCTGGTGGATGGGCACGGCTACGCCCACCCGCGACGCTGCGGCCTGGCGTCCCACCTGGGCCTGGCGCTGGAGCTGCCCACGGTCGGCTGCGCCAAATCCATCCTGGTCGGCCGGCATGGCCGGCTGGGGCGCGAGCGCGGCGCCGTGGCCCATCTCCGCGACCGCGGCCGGGTGATCGGCGCGGCGGTGCGAACGCGCACCGGCGTGCGCCCGATTTTTGTCTCCGTCGGGCATCGGGTGTCGCTCGCGAGCGCTATCCGTTTTGTGCTGGCCTGCGGCGACGGTTATCGCCTGCCGCGTCCCACGCGGCTGGCCGACCACCTGGTAGCGGAAGTCAAGCGCTACGCTGACTGAACCCCGCACGTTCCTGGCAGCCGCCACGGCAGGCGCCACGGCTCGGGTGGTACAATGACGTTAACATGCAGCTTGTCCAGCAGCTCCAGGACATCCTGGGGCCGGAGGCCGTTCTCCACCAACCCGAAGACCTGATGCTTTATGAGTATGACGGTGGCGTGAGCAAGTCCGCTCCGGATGCGGTGGTGTTTCCCCGCACCACGGACCAGGTGGTGGAGGTGGTGAAACTGGCGGCGCGCCACCAGGTCCCGCTGCTGGCGCGTGGCGCCGGCACCGGACTCAGTGGCGGCGCCATCCCCGTCACCGGCGGTATCGTTATTGGCTTCTCGCGCATGAACCGCATCGTGGAGCTGGACCTGGAGAACTTCCGCGCCGTGGTTCAGTCAGGGGTAGTGAACCTGGACATCACCCAGGCGGTGCTGCCCTCGGGGTATTTTTTTGCCCCCGATCCCTCGAGCCAGAAGGCCTGCACCATCGGCGGCAACGTGGCCGAGAATGCCGGCGGCCCGCACACGCTGGCCTACGGGGTCACCACCAACCACGTGGTGGGCCTGGAGGTGGTGCTGCCCGACGGCAGCGTGATCCACACCGGCGGCAAGGAGCTCGATCTGCCCGGTTACGACCTCACGGGATTGCTGGTTGGTTCGGAGGGCACGCTGGGAATTGTCACCCAGGTCGTGGTACGGCTGCTGCGGGCGCACGAGGCGGTGAAGACCCTGCTAGGCGTCTTCCACTCGGTGGACGACGCCAGCCGTGCCGTGGCCGAGATCACCGCGCGTACCATTACCCCAGCGGCGTTGGAGATGATGGATGACCACACGCTGCGGATCGTCGAGCAATACTGCCACGCCGGCTACCCGCAGGATGCCGGCGCGGCGCTGCTGATCGAGCTGGAAGGCCTTGAGGAACAGGTTGCGTGGCAGGTCGAGCAGGTGGCCGAAGTCTGCGGCCATTGCGGCGCGCGGGAGGTGCGGGTAGCACGCAGCGCGCATGAGCGCGATTTGCTTTGGATGGGGCGCAAGAACGCCTTCGGCGCCATCGGACGGGTAGCCACCCACTTCTACGTGCAGGACGGCGTCGTCCCGCGCACCAAGCTGCCCGAGGCGATGCGGGTCATCCAGGACGTCAGCCAGCGCTACGGGCTGACCATCTGCAACATTTTCCACGCTGGCGACGGCAACCTGCACCCGCTCATCCTGTTTGACGGCCGCCGTCCGGGCGACTACGAGAAAGTGGTCGTGGCCGGCACCGAGATCATGAACTACTGCATCCAGGTCGGCGGCTCCATCACCGGAGAGCATGGCGTAGGAGTGGAGAAGCGGGACCTGATGCCGGCCCTGTTCAGCGGCGACGACCTGGAAGCGATGGCGCGCATCCGGGGAGTCTTCAACCCGGCCGGCACCCTGAACCCTCAGAAGATGTTCCCCTCACCCCGGCCGTGCATGGAAGTGCTCGCCTCAGCCCAGGCGTCGGCCGCCCCTCCGCCGCGGCGCTGAACAACCTGGTTTCCTTCCTTCTGGCTTCCTACCCAGCGTGGGGCCGGACGCTACATTTAATTTAATTTTCGGCGATCCCAGCTGATTAGAAGGGGGGAAGCGCAGCGAGGTGGCGCAGCAGACGCTGCTCTTTAGGGGAAAAGCGCTTGGCGAGGCCCTTCTCACTGAGGCGGCGCTCACGCCCGGCAGGAGTCATCCCGCGTAGATGCCGGAATTCTTTCATCATCGCCCGGCGACGCTCCCGCGGCAGGTGTCTCCAGGCAGGGAAGACGTCCCGGCGAATGCGGTCCCGGGCCTCGGGCGGCAGGCGGTGGAAAGTTTCGTGCCGCGCATGGAAGCGCTGGCGCTGTTCCGGGGTCATGGCGCTGAAATGCTTTAACTTTTCACGGAAGTGCCGCTGGACCTCCGGCGGGAGGCGACGGAAGCGCGGAATGGCCCGGAGGATGCGCTCTTGCTCCCCTGCAGGTTTCTCTCCGAGGCGGAACAACAGGCCCGGAAGGTGTGGGCCATGCCGGCGGTGGCGGCCGGGGCCTCCCCGACCTCGTGGGTGCCGGCGGAAATCGGGTCCCCGGCGCGGCTCTAGCCCCGGACGGGAGTGAGGTCGGTCACCCGGGGATCGAAACAAACGGTCCCGCGGCTCGGCTTGTGTCGGCCTCTGCCTGGCCGGACCACGCCGCTGGTCCACGGCCTGTGCGGCCAGCAAACAGGCTCCGGCCAGCAGCATCAGACTCACACCGGCCAGGGTTCGCAGTCTGCTCATAGATCTACCGGCTCTCGCCTGGTTTCAGCAACTCGCCCAGCACTTCGAATTCATTGAGCAGTTCAACTTCCTCCATCATGTTCAGCAACTCGTCGGTTGAGTTTTCCTGAAGCGCTGCCTGGAGCTGCACGTACAGCTCATCCACCTTGACGTCGCTTGCAATCAGGTCCGGCTCCGGCGACTGGCGTATCCCGCCGCTGGAGATGAGTAGCGCTGCCAGCAACAGCAGGAGGGCAAGGCTAACCTGGAAACTGGGCAGCGGGGCCGCCAGCCAGCCGAACAGGCCTCGCGGCGCAACATCGGCGTCAATCTTGCGCTGCAAGCGGGCATCGAACCAGGGCGAAGGCTCGGGAGCCTGCCAGCTCTCCAGCGACTGCGAAACCTGACGGATGCCTTCCAGCTGCTCCACGCAGGCAGAGCACCCAGCCAGGTGGGCTTCCACCAGGGCAAGCTCCTGGGAGGAAAGCTTGCCGTCGAGGTAGGGAAGCCAAAGTGTTTCCAACTTACCGCACTTCATAGCAACCTCGTCATGGTTTGGCCTCTGAGCTCCTGTTGGCTACAGGCACGCCAATTGAGGCACTCGGGGCAAAATGAGCCAGTTTCCCGCGCAGCGCCTCGTAGGCCCGAAACAGCAGCGATTTCACCGCCGATTCGGAACAACCCAGCACCTGCGCGATCTGCGCGTACTCCATCTCCTCGTACTTGTGCATCAGGACCGCAGCGCGCTGCTTGGCTGGCAACGCCTGCACGGCGAGCCGGACTTCCACCAGCCGCGCTTCCTCTACAAGTTCCTGCTCGACGCTGGCCCGCCGGTCAGCGACAGCAGCGGCAGGCGTCTGTTCCTGGTCCAGGCTCTCTGTCATCCGATCGCCGCGATTGTCCCGGATGGAATTCAGCGCAAGGTGCGTCGCGATCCGGAACAGCCAGGTGGTGAACTTGGCGCTGGGCGCGTAGCCGCTCCGAGCCCGGTACACGCGCAGGAACACCTCCTGGGCCAGCTCCTCGGCAACGGGCTGGTTCTGCACCATCCGGTAAATGAAATTCATCACCGGGGTGCGATAGCGCGCCAGCAGCAAGGCGAAGGAAGCCTCGTCCCCTTCCTTCACGCTGAGCATTAGCCGGGCGTCGTGCTCCAGCGCCATTGCCCTCACACTCCGCTAAACCCTACGGGAGAAAGGAAGTTGCGGTCGAATCGCACCGTTACCTCGGTGGCGCAAGCCGGTAGCCTTCCCGGCCACGGCGAAAAAGCTACTGCGCAAACTGCACTTCCGGCACCTCGCGGTCCCCCTCCTCGGCCTTGAAATAAGCGTCGTCGCGCTCAAACCCGCTGAGGCTGGCCACTAAGTTGTTGGGAAACAACCGAATGTAGGTGTTGTAGCGCTGTATGGCCTGGTTGTAGCGGCGCCGCTCGACCGCGATGCGGTTTTCCGAGCCAGCTAGCTCGTCCTGCAGCCGCAGGAAGGTCTCGTTGGCCTTCAAGTTGGGATAGTTTTCCACCACCACCAACAGGCGGCCCAGGGCGCCGTCCAGGCGCGCGTTGGCGCCGATGCGCTGCTGAGGAGTGCGCGCGCCGATCAGGGCCGCTCGCGCCTGGGTCACTGCTTGAATCGCTTTCTGCTCGTGGGCCGCGAAGCCCTTGACGGTCTCCACTAGGTTGGGAATCAAGTCGGCGCGGCGCTTGAGGACCACGTCCACCTGGGCCCAGGCTGCCTGGACGGCTTCCTGATACCGAACCATATCGTTGCGCCGGCCGAAATACATCGAACCAAAGGCCAGGGCAGTGGCGAGGAGCACCCCCAGCACCACCAACACGACAATCCAAGCTTTCTTCATTGAGTATGGGCCCTTTCTTCTTTCAACAGGGAATCCACCTGTTCGCAAACGCGACTCACGTCGGCGTAGTATCCCTGGAAGGTCGAGGCGGCTTCGCTTGAGGGGAGCTTTCGCTTACCTTCCCTCACCTCCAGCACGGCTAGGAAGGGGGCCGGATCAATCCCAAAGCGGCGAGCCGCGGCCTCCAGAACCTCCCGCTTCCGGGTGGGGGCGATTTCGGGGGACACGCTGCCGGCCAATGAGGCATGTCCGGCCAAGATCAGCGCATGCCGGAACAGCGTGACGAAGCTGGGCAGAGCATCCACCATCAGTTTCACCACCATCTTGTGGTCGCGGTAAATGCCCAGGTAGCGCTGCCGCAAGGCCAGCAGCTTGGTGCGCAGCTCGTGTTCCACCTGCACGCGATGGAAAGCCGGATCGATAGTGACCTCAGCCACCAGTTCTTCGCCCTGCAGCACACGGTGCTGCTCCCTGAGGTCGAGAAACTCGATGGGAAAGGCGTCCGAGGCGCTCGCCAGTTCCTTCTCGGCCCACAGAAGCGGGGCCGGATAGCCAAAGCTGCGCCACCACTGGGCGGTCTGCTCAGCCTTGTGCAGGCTCTCCACGTCCACGTCGCGGAGCACGCACAGGACGTTCAAGTCCGAATACTTCTGGTGGAAATCGCCGGCCGCCGCCGACCCGTACAACACCACGCTGCGCAGGTCGCGCCCGTAGGCCTGCTCCAACCGCTTTACCAATTGCGAAAGAAGCTTCTCGGTGTTCATGTCGTACCGGTTCTGTTCCCGCTACGTCACCAACCGGAGGAGGCGCCACCGCCTCCACTGAGTCCGCCGCCAAAACCGCCAAAGCCCCCGAAGCCGCCGCCAGCGCCACCGCGGTCGTAGCCGCCAAAACCGCCAAAGCCCCCCAACAGGAGGCCGCCTCTGCGGCGGCGGCGGTAGCCAAACCCCATCCCCGGCATCCACCAGGGCATGATGCCAAACGCCAGCATGGCAATCAGCGACAGCAAGGACCCAACGGGGTTCCGCCGCCGCTTTGCGCGCCGCCTCTGCTGGGGCGGGGCCAAGCCTGATCCCTCCAGTTTAACACCGGCCTCCGCCGCAACCCGTTCCGACAGCAGCAGCACGCCTGTGTAGAGGGCCTCGCCATACTGTTGCTGGCGCAGCGCCGGCCGCATCTCGCGCAGCAGGCTGCCCGCGTAGCCATCCGGGATGATGGGCTCCAGGCCGTAGCCTACCTCGAGCCGCGACTTGCGGTCCTGGATCACCAGCAACAACAGCGCGCCCCGATCGTCCTTGTGGCCGACCCCCCATACTTCGAACAGCCGCGTGGCGAAGTCCTCGATCGGCTCTCCTTCGAGCGACGCCAGGGTGACCACGGCAATCTGCGCCTTCGTCTTCTGATCCAGCACAGTGATCAGCTGCGTGAGCTGCTGTTCCCACTGCGGTTCAATAACTTCAGCGAAATCGTTAACGTATCCGCGATATTGGAGATCGGCAGGAGAAACCGGTGCCGCGGCCGCAGGGAGCGACACGAGCAGGAGAGCCGCCCCTAGCAATGCTGGGATGAAAGGCGAATGCCGTCGAGTCAACGCCCCATTGTACCCTGTTCTGGTTGCAGCGTTCACGGATGAAAGGCAAACTTCAGTGCCAGAAGCAGTGCCACCCCTGCAAAGACAACAAACGCCAGGCGGATGCCCGGCTCGCGGTTGACTTCTGGAATCAGGTCGCTGGCGGCGACGTAGATGGTGACTCCGGCCGACAGCGGCAAGGCGTAGCGGACGCCTGAGCGGAACAGGATCATGGCCAGCACCCCGACCATCGTCGCCACCCCCAGCAACAGGGCGCCGACCTGCGCCGCGCGCTGGCTGCGCCCGGCGGCCAGCATCACTGAGGCCACAGTGAACCCCTCGGGCATCTTGTGCAGGAAAACAGCCAGAAAGATGACCGAGCCCAGCCAGGGTGAGACCAGAAACCCGCTGGCGATGGCAATCCCATCGAACAGGCTGTGAATCATCAGGCCGCCCAGTACGCTGGCGCTCACGTGCGGGCGAACCAGTTCCTCGTGGTGAGTTTCTTCACCGAAATGAAAGTGGGCATGGATGGAGTGCTCGAAGAAATGCACCAGCAGGTAGCCCAACAGGATCAGGAAGGCGGCGCTGTCCCCCAGCAACCGGAAACTCACCGGGACCATCTCCACGATGGCTGTGGCCAGCATGAAACCGGAGCCCAGAGCCAGGAAATACCGCAGGGAGCCGCGGGCCCAGTGAATCTGGGCGACGATGAGCCCGCCGACAACATTGGCGGTGGCTGCGGCAAGCCCCAGCACGAGGCTGGTGAGTGTGGTCTGCGTCATAGTTGACCGGGTTAACCGGAGCGGGGTTAGCCAGAGTGGCGGATGTAAAGAACCTGCCCCTCCTCGACGGGGTACTCCTTACCCTCCAGGCGGAGCAGGCCGCGCTCGCGTGCCCCCGCCAGGCTACCCGCCTCCAACAGGCTGGCCCAGTCTACCACCTCGGCGCGGATGAAGCGTGCCGCCAGGTCGGTGTGGACGCAGGCGGCAGCCTCCAGCGCGGTTTGCCCCTGGTGCAACACCCAGGCCCGGCATTCTACCTCGCTGACGGTAAAGAAGGTGAGCAGGCCCATCAGGTCGCAGACGGCGCGGAGTAGCCGCTCGCGTCCGGGTTCCTTCAGGCCATAGCTGGCCATGTACTCGGCGGCCTCCTCGGCAGAAAACTCGGCCAACTCGGCCTCAACCCGCCCGCACACAGCGGTCACCCCGGTCAGCGCGCGCGGGTCAAGCTGGTAGCGGTCCTTCAGCTTGTCCAGTTCCGCAGTGTCTTGCTCGCTGGCGTTGAGTACGGTGAGCATCGGTTTCTCAGAAAGAAACATGAAGCCGCGGATACGCTTCTTCTCGTTCCGGTCCAGTTGAAGCTCTCGCAGCGGCCTTTGTTGCTCCAGATGCTGGCGGGCCTTCTGGAGCACCTCGAACTCCCGCTCCAGCTCCGGATCCTTCACCTTGCGTAGATCGCGCTCCAGACGGTCCAGCCGCTTCTCGATCTGGCCCAGGTCGCTCACGATGAGTTCCACCTCCACATCAGCGACGGCCTGCGTTGGGCTGGCGTCGTCGCCGAAGGCTCGAACGACGTGGGCCAGGGCGTCCACCTGCCGAAGGTTGGCGAGGTAGGAAGGCTCGCGCAGGGTTTCCTTGTGGATAGCCGGCACGTCCGCAAATTCCAGGGCGGCGTGCGTGGTTTTCTTGGGCTTGATCAGCTGGGCAAGTTGGTCCAGCCGGCGATCGGGCACCTGCACCACGCCCAGGTGGGTTTCATGACCGCCGAATCCTGCGGCCACTGAGCTGTGGGTCAGGATCTTGAACACGGAGGTTTTACCAGATTGAAGCAGCCCAATGATTCCGGTACGGATCATATTCGTGAGGAGCCTGGAGTGAGGAGTCGGTAGTGCACACGAAGCCGCCTGGGTTCCGAGTCGTTTGGGCCTTTCCCGTCAGCGCTACGCTGTATGGGAATCGACGGGAGTGACTGACGGCGCTCAGCACTCACATGGGGACCGGTACGGAGTCAACAATCTCGCGGAGCGCCTCCGCAGCCTGGTCACTTTTCTTGAGCGTGGAGGTGTAGCGCGAGTTAAGCACCACGCGGTGGGCGAACACCGGGATTGCCAGGCTCTTGAAATCGTCGGGTGTGGTGAAACGCCGGCCCCGCAGATAGGCCAGAGCCTGCGCCGACTGGTAAAGCGCCATCGAACCACGCGGGCTGACGCCCAGCGACAGGTACTCGCTTTCCCGGGTGCGCCCGGCGATGGCCACCGTATAGCTCACCAGATCTTCATCCACCGACACCGACTTCACCTCCTGCTGCAGCGCCAGCGCCTGCGCGGCATCCAGGACCGGCTCGACGCTGTTCAGCTTGTTGCCGGCCGAATGGTAGCGCACGATCTCCCGTTCACTTTCCTCGGCGGGATAGCCTATGCGAATCCGCATCAAGAAACGATCCAGCTGCGAGTCGGGCAGGGGATAGGTGCCGTGATGCTCAACGGGATTCTGCGTGGCAATCACCATGAAAGGCTGCGGCAGCGGTTTGGTCACGCTGTCCATTGTGACCTGGCCCTCATTCATGGCCTCCAGCAGCGCGCTCTGGGTCTTGGGAGTGGTGCGGTTTATCTCGTCGGCCAGCAGGATGTTGGTGAACACCGGGCCGGGCCGAAACTCGAACTGCTGCCGGTGCTGGTCGTAGACCGAGATGCCCAGCACGTCGCTGGGCAGCAGGTCGCTGGTGAACTGGATGCGGTGAAAGGTGCAGTTCAGCAGGCGGGCCAGGGCGTGGCCCAGTGTGGTCTTGCCCACCCCTGGTACATCTTCAATCAGCAGGTGGCCGCGGGCCAGCAGGGCCACCAGCGCCAGCTCGATCACCTCATCCTTGCCGCGGATAATGGTGCGCAACGACTCCTGCAGGCGCTCAAACTCCCGCGCGCCGGGGGTTCTGGGCTGCGAATTGTCCACGCGTGGTATAATTGGCCGCGTACTCGCGTTGGTCACTGGAGGAGGGCGACTAGCTCAGTTGGTTAGAGCGCCTGCTTCACACGCATCGTCACCGCTTCTTTTCTCTCCATCGGTTACGTTCAATTCTTTGCGTTATCAACAACTTGGGGAACCTGCTTGCCGCTCACGGGTAACCCCAATCCCTTCAACAAACAGGGGTTTTGATACAGTTTTGATACACCTGCGAAGCAGGCGCTCTGCTGTCACGGGACCAGTGAGCGCTTTGGCAGAGCCCCCTCCCTGGACATGGAGTTTCTGGCTCTTCCTACGCCCCGGCGCTCCATCCGGGGCGAAGACGTCCGGAGCTACCAGAAGTGTGATCCGCTGGCCAACCTGGCCGTGACCGAACTCGATCCTATCGCCCGGCTCACGCGAACTCACGGCAGACGCCTCCAGCGCAACTAGGAGTTGCGGCGATCTTTTCTGGCCCACAGGCCGTTCTCTTTGCCTCTCAAGTAGGACATTAGCTTACACAGGGATTACACAAGGATCAATAGTGCGGAGAGGATTCCGTCCGATGTTTTCCGGCAACACAGCGAGATTGCCTTTGAGTTCTAGCCCCTCGACAGCTTCTTTCTCATTGCGAGGCTCCGGAGTCGATTGGCCCGAAGGCGCGACGGTCGAACACAGAGGGCTCCCCTTATCCCGGATTTCCTTTATGAACTATCGGCGGCAACCTTCTGAATGACTCCAACGTCAGTATTGATGCGGGTTCCAGCATCAACATTGCCTTCCGGAGGTGTACACCGAATGGGTGAGAGCCAAAAACAGGCGTTTCAACTGTCATTCAACCGGTTTCTGCGGGTCACATTTCAGGGATCGCGAATCACTTCCGACGGCGGTCTGATTCTGGTGCGCGAGTTGGACGAACGTTTGGGGTTCGGCGAACTTATCGAACAGCACTTGATCGACTCTCGGGGGAAGAACACCCGGTTGCCCCTCGCTGACTTGCTGCGGCAGTCCATCTACAGCCGCTTGGCAGGATACGAAGACGTCAACGACGCCGAGCGGCTTTCCCAAGATCCGACGTTCCGGCTGATCGGTTCGGAGAAGATCTGGGAACGTGGCGCAGCCCTGACTTCCCGGTTACAGTCGTTCGAGACAGAACTGCTGACGCAAGACGAGAACCTTGCTGGTTTGGCAGCGATCAACCGGGATTTGATCGCCAGGGCGGAAGCTATGGATGCGCCGCGCCGGGTGGTGCTGGACATGGACAGCACCGAGATCCCGGTCTACGGGGAGCAGGAACAGAGCGCCTACAACGGGCATTTCGAGTCGAGTTGCTATCACCCGTTGTTGCTGTTCAGTCGCGAGGGTGACTGTCTGGCGGCCAAGCTGCGACCCGGCAACGTGCACAGCGCCGAGGATTGGGAAGAACTTCTCCTGCCAGAGATCGAACGGCAGCAGAAGCTGGGCAAGGAAGCGGTGTTTCGCGCCGACGCCGCCTTCGCCAAGCCGGAGATCTACGACGCACTGGAGGAGCGGGACGTGAAGTATGCGATTCGCATCCCGGCCAACGACAGTCTGGAGAGGGACATCGCGGAGTTGTTGACGCGGTCAGTGGGGCGACCGAGCCACAAGCCGGTGGTCTGGTACAAGAGCTTTCTCTACCAGGCAGCCAGTTGGAAAAAGGCGCGGCGGGTGGTGGCGAAGGTGGAGTTCCACTTTGGCGAACTGTTCCCTCGCGTGGGGTTCATCGTCACCAATCTGGAGACCGACAGCCGGGCGGTGGTCCGGTTCTACAACAAGCGGGGCACCGCAGAGCAATGGATCAAGGAAGGCAAGCAGGCGGTAAAGATGACCCGGCTGAGTTGCCATCGGTTTCGGTCGAACGAGGTGCGCCTATGGCTGAGCCTGATCGCCTACAACTTGGGAAACCTGTGGCGGCGGCTGGTGCTACCGAAGAGGATCAACAACTGGTCGCTGACGAGTTTGCAGCAGCGGCTGGTGAAAACGGGCGGACGGCTGGTGAAACATGCACGATATTACTGGCTTTTGCTGGCCGAAGGGCACTTGAGCCGGAGGCTGTTCAGCAGCATGCTGCGAACGATCTCGGCACTGCCGCTGCCAGACGGCTAGCGACCCAGGAGAGAGGGTAATTTTAGGTGCTCAGAAGTGGTCGGGCCGGACAAGTGTCAGCGGCGAGGCAGGCTGGGCAGGCGAAACCCGCACAGCGACTCCGAAGAACAGCCAAAATGTGCCGCACTACCACCTCAAAGAGGCCCGGGCGATTTGCGATTGACACGACAGGGTACGAGGCATAGGTTTTCGGGTGAAGGGGAAGCTCAAAATGGAAATTCCGGCTCATTCATCGTAGCGGGAATCGCCGCCACCCCAGGCTGAGAAGTACGGGCCATGTCCCACGTGCTGGGGCAAGTACAAGGGCACGAAGTTGCGGAGCATGGTTGAGGAGGCGGCCTGACCCGCCTGGATAGGTGGGAAACTACCCGGAAGAGGGGATAAGGGGACTCTTACCGTGCATCGGACGCGTTGCAGAGAACCAAGATGGAGAGAACCATGATGAACAAAGCCCGAAACATGCGCCACGGCCGTCCCTGGACCTTCGTGCTGGTTGCCATCTCTCTTCTGACTTCGTTGCCGCCGGTTCGCGACCTCTGGGCCGCGGAGGATACGCGGCTGAACACCCTGGCGCGGGTCGAGGATCTTCAGGCCACCTTCAACCGCGACGAGGGGAAGATCCGCATTGTGCTGCTGCTTTCTCCCACGTGACCCGTCTGCACGGCCGGTACCCGGTGGGTGCAGAAAAAGATCCTGGAGAAAAATCCAAAGCTGGACGTTGCGGTGTATGCCGTGTGGTTCAACATGATTCCCACCGATGCCCGTTCGGAGTGGCCCACCGGCAGGCTCGCCGACTCCCGGGTGACCCACTTCTGGGACGCGCAAAAAGTCGCGGGCCGCTGGTACGCCTCCCACGTGACTCGTCCCGGCTCCGATCGCGTCGAGTGGGACGCCTTCTTTCTCTACGGCCGGCCCGCCAGGTGGCCCGACCCAGCGGAAGATGCGCCCTCCCACATGATCACCTGGGGCCGCACGATTATCGGCAGTCACGAAAAGCTGCAGGTGGCGTTCGAGAACCTGTTGGCAGCGGAAGCCAAGTGACGGCCGAGAAATGCTGACGGGCCCTAAGCACGCCTCGTGCAAGGCCTGGCCCAGAATCGGGATGTTAAACTCTCCACTTGTCCCGCTAGAGGGGCCGGTAATGCAAGTCTCTGAAAGAGCATGAGTTGCACCGGACTCGGCAGAACTGTCTCTCCCGCAGAGCTTTCAGTCCAAGCCGAGTAGGTATTTCTATCTTGCTGCGGGTAGGGTTTTCTCGTGGAAGTGCCAGATGATGAGAATGAAGATTCCCACTTATACCAAGGATCCCTGCTGACGATCCCCCGCTTTGGATCAACGAGCGAGACGAACAGGACCGGCGCGCCGGGCCTGCCGTCATGGAGGCGGCGCACCGGATCTGGGGGCGCGTTCTCTACTTTGTGCGCGGGCGGCGCAACGACGTCTCAGAGGCCGCCGAGATACTCGCAGAAACGGTGTATGCGGTATCACAGGCGGTTCGCCCAGATCGCCGGCGGGAACCGGTCCGCAATCTTGACTACCATTCATTCGTGCACCGGTTCACGCGATTCGTGGGCCGCGAGGAGAGGATTCAATACGTCGAGTCGGCTGCGTCGCTGGATTCCCTCGCGGCGAGTCTCCAAGGGGACTGGGTGAACGCTCTGGAGAAGGAGATTCCGCCGCGCTGCCGCACCGCCGCACGAAGCGGTTGGCGAGCGCCCGATTGGTCTGACCGATGAAGGCGAGGTACTGCCGGCGCAGGAAGACCCTGCTTGCAAGCAGACGAGCGCCACCCACTCCGCATCACGACCGGTCCACCCGAGCCCGCCCGGCTCCGTCCGAGCCCTGAACTGGATCGACGAAATCGTCCGACGCAAACGTCCAGACATAAATGTCCAGTTTTTTTGCGAAATAACTGGACATCAAGCAGGGCTCTGCCGATACTCAATCCATGGGGCGACGCACCACAAAAACGCGAGGCTCAAACCAGATCGCCCGTCTGGTACGTGCGCGCATCAAGCAAGGCGGCGAAAAGGTCTGGCGCCTGGATGACTTTCGCGATCTGCCGTTTTCAACGGTGGCCCGCGCTCTCTCGCGTCTCGCTCAATTGGGTGTCGTTGAGCGGCTGAGTAAAGGCATCTACTACCGCTCCCGGCAAACCACCTTCGGCAAGAGCCTGCCGAACCCGGCCGCGATTCAGGCGCTTGCCTCCAAACAGCGTGATGTTTTTCCCGCGGGCCTCGCCGCGGCCAGCCTGCTCGGCTTCACCACCCAGACGGCCCGCCGCGGAGAAGTCGCTACCAGCGCAGGGAACTTGCCCCGCAAGCTTCTCGGCGCCGACATTGTGATCCATACGCGGCGTCCCGCCGCGTGGCGCACTCTTACCCGCGAAGATGCCGCACTGCTTGATCTTCTCAGGCGCGGCGGCACGACGAGCGAACTGCCACCGGGTGAGACCATCCGCAGAACGATGAAACTACTATCCAACGGCGCGTGTTTTGCGCGCCTTGCCAGGGTCGCGAAAACCGAACCGCCGCGCGCGCGCGCGCTGCTTGGTGCCCTAGGCGAGAAGATCGGCGCGCCGGCAACGTTGGTTGCACGCCTGCGCGCGTCGCTGAATCCGTTCTCGCGCTTTGAGTTCGGCCTGTTCGCCGCATTGCCGAACGCTCGGCGCTGGCAGGCGAAGGGGCGCTCAACATGAAGCTGTTCGAGCACCCTGAATTTAACCAGCTCGTCCTGCGAGCGGCTGAGCACTTCCGGTCCGACGGCCTGCGGCCCGCCGTCATCGAAAAAGACTACCACGTCACCGAAACGCTGCGAATTATCGCCGACTGGGGCGACCGGATCATCTTCAAGGGCGGGACAAGCCTTGCCAAAGGCTGGAACCTGATCGAACGTTTCTCCGAAGATGTCGATATCTTCCTTGATCCGGATGCCTTCGATCCGCCTCTTCGCACGAGGGCGATTGATCGGGAACTCAAGAAGCTTCGCGACGCCGTCGCGACACACGCGCCGTTCACATTCATGCACGAGGAGAGCCAGACAATCGGCGGATTCGGACGGAATGACCGGTTTTCGTACACACAGCGCTTTGCCGGTGCTGGCGAAGTCGCGAACCGTGTCCTGCTCGAGGCCGGCACCGCCAGCGGTCGTCAGCCGACCGTGGTTCTCGCGCTGCGCTCGTACATCGGCCAATTCCTGCAGGACAACGGACTGACCTTGAACGCGGAGGATGAAGGGCCGTTTCCCATGCGCCTCCTGCACTTCCGGCGCACCTTCGTCGAGAAACTCTTTGCCATCCACGGGAAGGTCGAACGTCTCAAGCGCGACGGGACGCCGCTCGGAACGTATGCCCGGCACTACTACGATCTCTTTCGACTGGCCGGTCAGGATGAAGTGCTTGCGATGCTGCGCTCTCCCGAATACGCCGCCATTCGGACGGACTACGACGAGATCAGCCGGACGCACTTCCCTCAGAGCTACTTCTACCCAGATGAGATGCGTTTCGCACACAGCGACGCACTGTTCCCGCCCGATACACTCTCAGCTGTGATTGGACCCGAATACGAAGCCCAATGCCATCAGCTTTGCTACGGCGTCTATCCGCTGTGGGACGAAGTGCTTGGCAAGTTTCAAGGACTTCGAGGACTGCTGTGACCGCAACAGCCGGGATCCCGTACGACCTGCACAATCTTGGCTGGAGCAGCTTCCAGCAGCTGTGTCTCACGATCGCAAGGGAAGTCCTGGGTCAGACCGTGGAGTCATTTCTTGATTCCGGTGACGGCGGAAGAGATGGCGTCTCTGGGTCTTTGAGTTATGTGTGCAATTCTTGACGCAAATATCGCCGACGAAGTGTTCCGCCCCAACGGCCCCGAGGCCGGCGTGAAGTTCCTCAATTGGATCAAAGATGGAATCGGATGCTTGGTGGTCGGCGGCACGCTCCTTGAGGAACTCAATCGGACATCAGTTCGGGAATGGGCGCGGCAGGCGCTCAGTGCAGGATTGATCAGGAGTGTCAAGGGCGGAGTTTCTGGCCCAAGGGACGGCGAAGGACTCGGAGCCTTAATGACAACACAATTCGGCCCCGTCGCAGGATCGGCAACGAGGCCCGGTGGAATTCCGGCAGAAATCGACGAGAGGACGTGGCCTGTAGAAATGATATGCCGTGGAAATCCGCAGGCAACTCGGATTCCAACACCGTCTGGAAAAATCTCCGACTTTCCAACATTCCACAAGCCCGATGACTACGCAACGAGCGGTGCGGCCAAGGCAGCTAGTCAAAACACACAATCTCCCACACCGGATTATTCAACTTCGAAGTGGCAGCAAGCGGAACCAGCGCACGGCCTCGGCATCGTCCCGCGCTACGCTATCAGCCGCTACTTCTCGGCCGTTCGCCAAGCCCGGAAGTTGCCCTGCATCTCGCTGGGCTGGGCGCACCCAACTTCCGCAATGTCTCGGCCGTGCGGTCGATCTTTCGATGCGTTCGACCCTATCGCCGCCTAAGCATCCTCAACGTGCTCCGAACTTACGAGGAACTCCTGAGAAACTTCTCCGTCAACGCCAATGCCCAGCTCGCCTCCGTATGTGTTGGCGAAGGTGATGAGCGTGGTGGCGATGGTGCTGGAAAACGATTGGGTGTGAACGCCCTTCTCACAAGGAAGGGCTTTCCAGCCCCGATGACGCCTACGTCAGAGCGACTTCAGTCTCTCGCTACCGCGAACAGGCTCTTAACCACCACTACCAAGACCGCGCCCCCCACGAACAGCACAAGATTCGCGATAACCCGGGTCACCGCCTCCCCGATGTAGGGAATCCCTCCGACGGCGTTTGCCGCTACGATCAGTGCGATCGCCGCTAAGAGAAAGGTTTGACTCTCCTTGTTGCTGATATTCAAGAATCCGACGATCAGGCCGAGCACTGCTAGTGCCCAGCCAAACCAGGTCTGTTCAAAGCCCAAGCCTCCGGCCACAGCAATCACTAGTCCAACCACAAAAGAGACCTTACCCACTAGCGCCATTGTTCCTCCTTGTCTAAGTAACGGAATTGCAGACATATGGGATATTATCACAGCTGGTCGAAACCGGAAAACAAAGCCCCAGACGGCGTGGCCGATGACGTCCGCGACGGCACCTACCAGGGCTACTGATGCCGGTCTCACGCCGGCGTTAGCGCCTTCCCGCAGAGATAATTTGGACGGGAACGACCCCACGCGGGGCGGGACGGTGGTTGTGAAAACCCACCCGTCCCCATGCCCGCACCGAGGTCTCGAAGAGGGGGGGGCGCTACCGTCCTCACCGATTTTCCTGGATCGGCACGATGGAGGCCGGCTAGCAGGGGAGAACACTAGAAGAATGAGAGAGATAGGAGAATAGGGTCTTGCCGCATCTCTTGGCCGAATCGTGCCGTACCCCCCCTTTTGTCCCTGCGGCATCCTGGATCGGCAGATGCGGCACGAAAAACCCCCTCGATTTGGCCTCGACTTCCGACACACTTCTAGGCCTCCTCCGCAACGCTTCCAAGCCCGTCTTCGGGCGCGGCAAAACGGGTTGCCCGCCACGTTGAGTAGTCATCAATCGAGACGCCTTCGGTGACCTTTGCTCCGGGAAGATGTTGTAGTTCTACGGATCGTTTCGCGGCTCCGGCAAACCCTCCGTACTGTGCCAAAAACTCGCGGTCCCGGTGACCCATAGCCTCTGCAATAGCTTGGATCTCCTGCTGCACCGTCAGCCCCTCGCTTGGCTTCCCCGGAGCGGATGCCGCCCAGCTTCGCAACAACCGCTCGGCCCGCTCGATCGTGTCATGCTCCGCTGCAATTCCGATCACCCGGACCTGTCGGCCCTTCTCGCGCACCGCATCCCAAAGCCGCCCATGTGCGGACCCCCAGGAACGAAGCTCACTATCCGTCTGGTGGCCCGGATCAACGTAGACAAAGGTGACGCTCTCAGAATCCACGGCAACGGGGAGCTTGATCGCGAAATAGCGGCGCTGCTTCCCCACGGCTCCGTAGTAGATCCGGCGTGGGATGAACCGGCGCTTCACGCCGAGCCCTTCAAAAAACTCAACTTTCTCCGGCTCGGTGGGAAGCCAGGTCAACCCCGGATGTTCGAGCACGTAATCAAGCGAGAGCAAGCGCCGCATGAGGACGTTGGGGCTGGCCTTTCGCCGGTGGCGGATGTTCTCGACCCCCAGCGCCCGGTAGATCGGCTTGCCGGATATCAAGCAAGCCTTGGCTCCCCCATTGAAGGTTAAGGCGTCACTCTCCACCGCCGTTCGGCGCTCCACCAATGCCTCCAATGCCTCCACGAAACGTTGAGCCCGCCATCGACCCGTCTCAAAATAGAAACAGAACTGCGGGCGCGTGAAGATGCCGCTGTGCAGACACACCAGCGCGATCCACTTGGCCTCCGGTCCGGACCAGCCGAGCGGTTCCAGTGCTTTCTCCCGGCCCCGTAGATGCTCGATCATTGAGGGTTTGTAACCACGGCGCGATCCCCCTGCAGATAGGTGATAACGATCCCCATCGGGTTGTAGACGATCAAATCAGGGGGAATCTGCTCCAGAAACAGGAATTGCAGTGAGAGAGACCAGCGTTCTCGCGAAACCTCGTTTGCTCCCGCCATCCGCACCAGGTCAAAGTCGGCGGTTGCGCCGTGGGGCTCCTGGGGGTTCGCCTGGACGCGCAGGATGACGTTTTCCACCTGCAATTCGTCTCGTGCCCCTCCCGCCGCCAGGAGCGCGATATTCTGGCTCTCGGCTCGAAAAGAGGCATTGGCCAAGTCGGTGGTGAGAAACCGCAAGCTCCGGCTCCAATTCTGTTGCACGGTAGCCCTCCTCCTCGAATAAAAGTCATGGATGAAACGGTTCAGGAAATACTTGGTGGTGGGGTCCAGGGTCCGCCTGGGCTTCCATTGCCTCATAGGCGACGGCCTCGGCCCGGCCGACTTCGTCAACCCGCACCACGATAGGCTTGGGCGGGTCGATGGTAACGATGCGGATGATGACGACGGTAAGCAGAAGACAAAGCGCCCCCAGTCCGATAGAGAGCACCCGCAGATGACGGTTGGAGTGGACCGCCTCACCCCATATCTCGGCGTATTCGGCTCCTGCATCCTGGGTCTGTTTCCCGCTCATTTTTGCCCCCTTATACGGTCCCCTTCGTCGCTACCTTCGTGGCCCCTTTCGAGGCCGAAGCGGCGACCCCGCTCACCCCCATCAACCCGCTCCCTGCCGCGCCGCCCCCGGTGACGAGCATGGAGGCAACCGTCCCGACCTGGAGCGCCGCCAAAATCCCAGCCACGGCCAGCGGGATGACTGCCAATACCCAAAGGCCCGTGTCGGAAAGCGATGACCAGTTAATCGGGGTCAACGCCAGCGGGGCGATGAAGCTCAAGCTGACATCGGTGAATACGCGCATGACCGCCGCCGCGATCACCCCATAGATGGAGTAGGTGAGGAGCCCCTTGAACCATTCCCAGAACAAGAACGCCAGCGGATCGAACACCAGCCAGGGGATGAAGATCGGCCCCAGCAAGATCAGGATGGCCACGGCCAGTTGCGCCCAGATCACCTGGGCGTAGGTGATGGCAAAAAGGATGAGCAAGGAGATTACGACCAATACGATAATCAGAGTGCCTCCAAGCAACGATAGCGCCGCATGCCCGCCCGAGAGAGCCAAATCCCACGCGCCACCCGCTTCGTAGGCCGTTTGGACCGATACCCCTAGCGTATCCACGAGGTTGCCCATTGCGGTCTGCATGTCGTAGGCCATGTCGCCGATGAAAAAAGCTTGAACCCACGTGCCCCCCGAAGAAATCATCACGGGAAAGGACATGGCCATGCCAGGGATCGGTTGGTTGTAAAATTGGAGGAGTACCCAGGGAATCCAAAGTCCGATGATGAGCCGCACGAAATCCCAAGGCTGGATATCTCCCGAGAACGCAATCCGCAGGCCGGTCCAAACCACCACGATCACCGCCATCCCTTCCCACAGGTCGTTTCCTAGAGCAAGCAACTCCGGCGCTACGGTGCTGGTGGCATTCTGCCAATCTTAAAATCCCGCAGTTGCTCGGTCTCAAATGAAGCAGTCTCCGGGGAGCTACTGGCGGCCCGCCGTCTTCATTTGCGACGAGTATCAGGCGTTTGCTTCAGTTGGCGAGGACGATCCTTCGGGTGATGAGAAGTCCTTTGCGCTCACCCGGCAATGCCGGTGCATCCCCATTGTCGCCACCCAGTCCATTTCCTCGCTCCGCTCTGTCCTGAGAGGCTCGGAGGCGGAGTCAAGCCCATTCTTATTAGTTGAAACTCTCTACGGCTCCTGATTCATCACGCGGCTTTCTTCTTCGACGTCGTCGTGTCGATCTTCAGTTCTCGCTTCAGCGCGGCACGGAGCGTGGGCAGGTGGCGGTAGCCCATCACCTTCCGCAGGCGCGGTTCGATGTCCAGGAGCGCGGTTGCCAGCCAGCGATGCCGTTGGATCGAGTTCTGCCAGTGATCAACCTTCGCACAGCGTTCCTCGACGAGCGCATTGATGGACTCCAGACAGTTCGTCGTCTTCAGCGACCGGCCTAGCACCCCATACAGCCCGAGTCGATGCAGCGTCAGGGTCTGGTCTAGCCCTTCCGCCAGACTGCCGGCCGCGGATTGGTTCCGGTCCTCCAGCTCGCGATGGAGCGTCTCGAGCGCACCCAGCGCTTCGGTGTACGCCGGGCGGTTGTAGGCGCGCTGGAGGCGCTGGCGCCATGAGGCCTGCTCGCTCTTGGCCAGGTAACTCACCACCTTCTCGCGCTTGTGCCACTGGCAGCGGTGGACCAGGGCGCGGTCCCGGAAGGCCTTCCGGACGGCTGATCGCAGCCCCTTGCCGCCGTCGAGGATCACCAGCACGCCCTGGGAGACGTCGAGGCCCCGCTCGACCAACGACCGCAGGAACGGCGTCAGCACCTGCGCGTTCTCCGTGTCCGTTTCCACGAAGCCCAGGAAGCGTTTCTCCCCAGACAGCGTAATGCCTAGCGCGATGACCATCGTCGCCTCGGCGAACGTCTTGCCGTCCAGGACCACGGCCACCACGTCCTCGCCGGACAGGTCCCGCTCTTGGAACTCCCGGAGCTGCGCCGCGCTGGCCCGGATGAACCCCCGGGACACCGTCGACCCCGACAGCCCGATTGCTCCGGGAATCGCTTCGGCGGCGGCTTCGTAGTTGCGGCACGAGATCCCGTACAGCACGCGCTTCAGCAGGAGGTCGTTGACCGCGCGATCGCCATGCACCGCCTCGTACGACCGCAGCGGCATCTCGCTCCCCCGTGACATGACGAATCCGCGGTACCCGCATCGGCACGCGCTGTCCGGCCAGCCCGACCGTCCCGGGATTGCTGCCATGACGGCGCCCTCCGACCGACGCGTCCTTGCGGGCGTATCGCTCGCCCGCCAGCGCCGTCACCTCCTCATCGAGCAACTCCTCCACGTGCATCAACCCCAGGGGCACCAAGGACCGGATTAGCTCCACCTTGGCGTCGAGCTCCAGGTCGGAGTAGTCCTCGCGGCGGATGATCTTGACCGGACCCAGCGTGCGACCCTTCTTGCGCTTCCTGACAGGACATAGGACACTGCTCATCTCGGCTCCTTTCTCTCGTGGGGTGATGTCCGTCTCTTAACGTCATCAAACCACACGGGTGTGGGAGCCGTTTCAATTTCCAACTAAGTTTCGCTCACTCTCCGGAGGCGCGGCGGGCGCTTTTGCAGACGCTCCGCACCCGCATCTTTCTTTCGCTCAGCGATGACGCCTCGGCCCGAATCGCTTCGGAATTATGCGGGCAAGTGGCGAAGATCAAACCCTCCTACACGATCAGCGAGACGAGCCGAAGGGCCGAGGTTTCCCTACGCTCAGGACGGGCCGGAGGCGGGCGCTCCACTGTCGGGACGAGCAAATCCTTCCGCGAAACGCGGGAAGCAGTTTTTCACCCACGCGACTTCTCTTTGCTCTCGAACTGTCAGGCTATCTGCCTGCCTTACGACGAGTCGCAGGCGCTGGAGGCGTCTGCCGTGAGTTCGCGTGAGCCGGGCGATAGTATCCTGTTCATGGCCAGGTTGGCCAGCGGATTGCACTTCCGATAGCTCCGGACGTCTTCGCCCCGGATGGAGCGCCGGGGCATAGGGAGAACCAGAAACTCCATGTCCAGGGAGGGGCTTTGCCAAAGCGCTCACTGGTCCCGTGACAGCAGAGCACCTACTTCGCACGTGTATCAAAACCCCTGTTTGTTGAAGGGATTGGGGTTGCGCGTGAGCGGCGAGCAGGTTCCCCAAGTTGTTGATAAAGCAAAGAATTGAACGTAACCGATGGAGAGAGAAGAAGCGGTGACGATGCAGTGGCGGTATGTGCTCCTTTTCCTGGGGGGGCGTGGGTTAGGCCTGCTGGGGGTTCATCTACCGGCCTTTCCCCTTGCTCGGGGACGATCCCTTGCTCAATCTCGTGATTCTCTCGTCTTCTTATATCGTGGGGCGCGTTATGTCTCGCTCTCCTCCTTCGTGAGATTTTCTCTCACTTCAGGTGCAAAAAGAGCTGGTCAGGTCACTGCGCCAGAGTGGTCTAGTTTTACTCCGCCCTTGACACCCACCTACCGCACCTTCGCGCTCAAGCGCCCGCTGCGGATCTCCTGGCGGCAGTTGTACCGCCAGTTCGGGGCGACTCAGCCCAAGGCAAGCGACAAGAACACAGTGAACCGCTTCCGTACGCACGCCTTGCGCGATTGGCAGCGGCATGATAGAATGTGCGCGTCCTAAGTCTTCTGGGCAGAGGTTCGCAGCCAGTCGGTAAAGACCAAAGGAGGTTCAAAATGGAGTACGAAGACACCCCTCAGAGGGAAGAACGAGATGTCCTCGCCCATCGCCGCCGTCGCATCGGAGTGGATCCAGGCTTCGGTGGATTCAAAGTGAGTGAACTCCAAGCGGACGGTATCCGCGTCGAGATCACCCCGGCTGTGGTGGGCGTTGGCAAAAAGGAAATGGGATCGTTAGGTCTTCCCACACTGGGTTCGCGACCTAGCACGGATAAGCCACTGCGCGTAAGCTACGAGGGAGTGGAGTATTTAGTGGGACAAAATATTCACCTGTACGCTCAGCCCGTTCAGCGCCTGGATTTCCTGAGATTGTCGGAGGGTCCTGAACTACGATCTCTCATTTATGCAGCCCTGTGGCCGATTCTTGGCGGAGGCTCGCAGCAGGTTGCCTTGGTCATAGGCCTGCCCATTCAAATTCTATGGGATCAGGGCCGAGCTGAGGATGTCTTTCAAAAGCTGCAATCCTGGCTGGTGGCCAAACACATATTCCAGGTCAACGATCAGTTCGCCGAGATGACCATTGTCCAAATTCGAGTGATTCCGCAGGTGATGGGTACTTACTATGACTGTCTGGCGGAAAAGAGCGGTTCTCTGAAATTGGCCGGCAACAACGTACGATTTGGAATTGCCGACATCGGGTTCAACACACTTGACCTGATCGGTGTTGAGGATGGAACTGTCATCGATCGTTTCACGGGCGGCAACACCCTGGGGATGCGCCGTGCCGCTGAGATTGTTGCGAATGCCGTACGTGAAGAGGTAGATGTTGAACTTTCTCTGCAACAGGCTGATGATTTGATCGTGCAAACATGCAAGGGTCAACGGCCTGTCATTTATCATCCTGAGGGCGAAACCGACGTGACTCACATAGTGCATCAGGCGCTGGACAACGCGGCTGCTTCTGTTTGCAGTTTCGTAGAACAGGCTTGGGGCAACGGCCGGCAGTTTCGGCACATCTTGATCACGGGCGGAGGAGCCCACGCGCTGCAAGGGTACTTGCTCAAACTCTATCCTTATGCAACCGTGACGAGAGGCCCGATAACAGCCAACGCCCGCGGCTTGGCACATTGGGTGGCCCAGCCCTAGGCGTTTCAGAAGTGAACCGCTAGCGGCCTAGCCGAAGCTGAACTACGCGACGGCCAAGGGCGTGCTGATCGTCTCAATCCTCGAAGCCCTCCATCCCTCCTACGCGGCCGCCTCAGGGAGGCTCTCAAGGGTTCCAAGTTGGGCGGGTTCTGGAAGTATCGTGTAGGCGATTACCGCGTCATTGCCCGCATCGAGGACGGGTTTGGGAGCCCGATGGAGGACGCCTAGAAGTGTGTCGGAAGTCGAGGTCAAATGGGGTGAATCGCTGGTACTGGGGCCGTGATCGGAGGGTACAGCGACAAAGGGGGAGGTGTACCAAGATTCGAACAAGAGATGTTCCAAAATAAGTTTCTTGCATCTATCTCATTCTAATATTGTTACCACCTACTAGCCGGCCTCCCCGTGCCGTACCAGGAAAATCGGGGAGGACGGGAGCGACCCCCCCTTGAAGGGGGTATCCTGTGGCCCCGATAGCGGCCCCGTGTTCCACGCCGCTATTGTGCCCTCCAGGGGGTCGCTCCCGTCCTTGATTTATCCCTGCGGGAAGGCTCGGAAAAGACCCACAGACGCAGCGCTAACGCGCCTGAGAAAGGCTCTATGCGCTGGCAAAATCCGATCCCTGTTTCGAGGGCGCTGGGGCGGCGTCCAGCCGGGCCGATGAACTGGCGAAACCCGATTCGGGTGGCGGCGGTCTTAGGCTGGCTCGTGATCCGGGTGGCCGCGCTTATCGGTTGGAGTCAGTTGGCGGACGATTCGGTTTTTTGTGGGGCTCCCGGCTCCGGTGATCCTTTTTCTGGTCGGCCTGATATGCGCGGCTTGGGGGGAGTCTCTACCGACCCTTCCCCTTGCTTGAGACCAATCCCCTGCTCGATCTCGTAGCCTACCATACCCCCCGCTTCTACCTCTGGATGGTCTGGTGGTACTACCTCTCTCCCGCCGTCGTCGTCATGTTGGGAGGACTCATTCTCCTGTCAATCTGGCGGGTGTTTTTCGAGTCCCGATCCCGGAGCCTCGCCCCCTTGGGGATGCTTCGGGTGTGAGAAACTAAACTCCGAATGGAATCGAAACGGGCACTGTTGCCCTGCACACCATTACCGGCTTGAAACGCCGGCGCCGCAAGGGGTTGGAGCCGTCGCGGCGATTGAGCGAGACGACCCGGCCGTGATCTCCGAGCGCGTTCCGCGTTGTCGTCCGGGCAATAGAGGTAACAAAACGCGGCGCGCGGTACAAGCGGCCGGCGGCAGTCTTCACACATGGCGCACCGGAGCCGGGGCCGTTACCGCAGCGTCAGCCGCGTGCGTGCGATGGACCGTTGCCGCCGCGGAGGTCGTCGGCGCGAACGGAGCCGCGGGCAGCGAGGGGTTGCCGACGCAGCGCTTGCCCGCGCCGCCGCACCGGATCGTGACGGGAAGGATGAACGGGCCGCGCCGGCGGATCGGCACGGCCCGTTGTCGCGCCGCGGTCTATGCCGCGCGTGCGACGGGAATGCCGAGCTTCATGGCCTTCTCGACCAGGTTGTCGGTGATGCCCGACCGGGGAAGGCGATGATGCCCTTCGGCAGGAGGTTCAGCAGTTCGTCGTTCCTGCTGAACGGTGCAGCCCGTCCGTGCCGGTCCCAGTCCGGCTTGCAGACGATTTAGTGCGCACCTTTCTGGTCGGGGTCACTTCGCCGCGATCTTGTCGACGCCGGGGGCTACCTTGAGGAGAAGCTTTGCCATGAAAGTGTTAGATCTGGTTCTTCTGCTCATGTACAGTTTCGCTGCCATTCCTGCCACGGCCGCTCAAATCCAACCCCCCTCCGCGTTGCCAGGTCAAGCACAGCGTCCACCCACCGCGCCCGGTGCTCCTGATACGCAAAGCGCCCAACAATCCGCGACCGAGCAGCAGGAAGTACCTAAGACCACCCTGCGCGGCCACGTCTATGCCCGGGCGACCGGCGCGCCGCTGAAGCGAGCGCAGCTGACACTGGTCCTCTCCAGCCGACCGAGCGGTGCTGGATATGGACGCAACCGAGATTCCGGTCTACGGGGAGCAGGAACAGAGCGCCTACAACGGACACTTCGAGTCCACTTGCTATCACCCGCTGCTTTTGTTCAATCGAGACGGCGACTGTCTGGCGGCCCAGCTCCGTCCGGGCAACGTGCACAGTGCCGAGGGTTGGGAGAAACTCCTGTCACCCGAGATTGAGCGCCAGCAAAGAATGGGAAAAGAGATTGCGTTTCGGGCGGACGCGGCCTTTGCCAAGCCGGAGGTGTACGAGGCATTGGAGGAACGGGGTGTGAAGTACGCAATTCGCATCCCGGCCAACGATATTCTGCAGCGAGACATCGAAGAGCTACTGAAACGCCCCGTGGGAAGGCCCACCAAGAACCCGCTGGTCGAGTACAAGGGGTTCTTGTACCAGGCAGCCGGTTGGAAGACGGCTCGAAGGGTGGTGGCGAAAGTAGAGCATCATTCCGGGGAGTTGTTCCCGCGAGTGGGGTTCATTGTAACGAATCTGACGCTGCCGAATCGGGCGGTGGTGCGGTTCTATAACAAGCGCGGCACCGCGGAACAGTGGATCAAGGAAGGCAAGCAGGCGGTGAAGATGACGCGGCTCAGTTGCACAAGTTCCGATCTAACGAGGTACGGCTTTGGCTGACGATCATCGCCTACAACCTGGGCAACCTATGGCGACGGCTAGTGCTGCCACAGAGAATCGAGAAGTGGTCCTTGACGAGCCTCCAGCAGCGGCTGGTGAAAACCGGAGGACGGCTCGTAAAACACGCACGGTACTACTGGCTCCTGCTGGCCGAGGGGTATCTGAACCGGCGGCTGTTCGGCGACATGCTGCGACGGATCTGGGCGCTGCCTGTGCCGGGTGGGTAGCGTTGATCGGGTGAGGGTCAACAGTTTTTGGCTCCCAAAAGGTTTCGCAGGGAGCATTGTCGGCCGGAGCACCGTTCAGCCCGCTCAAGCAACGTCTGTGAGCGGACGGACGAGCCCTGGCGCCTACCGGCGGAGGTGATGTGCAGGGTTCAGCGCGAAAAGACGTGGTATTCGGGGCAGCGCGGGTGTATAACTGTCGCCGTATTAGGGACACAATGGAAATCCTGGTTGAATACCCGGTGATTACGGTTTCCGCAATCCCGCCCTGGAATCCCACCTCGGAGCACTTGTACTGTCTTCCGCGGCCGTAGAGTATAATTAGGCCGGAAGTTAAATCTTCGCGAACTGGTAGTGCGGGCCGAGGCGGCTGTGCGAGCCTATCGGCTTCGCTTCTTTCTTCCTTCATGAGAACGTCATCCAGTCTGCTGTTGTTGCTCTGCCTGTGGTTAACAACCGTGAATAGCGGTGTGAAAGCAGGTGCGGCAGAAGTTCAGGTCAATACAGGCTGGCAAGTCCATAGCGTCCGTAAACTCGGTAACTGGAATCTCAACCTTCGACCTGGAGATCTGATCCTCGAAGTTGACGGTCAGGATGTCTCAAAGGTAGGCCCCATATCTATCGTTTCCATCTTGGGAGTTGCCAGAGTTCGGGAAGTTGGCCTCGTGATCCAACGGAAGTCGCAGAAGTTGGAAATGGTGCTTTCTCTAAGCGAGGATAATTTTTACTATTCCAGCTTCTTGCGGAAGCACGGTATCGGAGCCTCTCTCGGCAGTTCACGAGAGCCTCCGACAGGGCTAACAATTTTAAGTGTAGTCGCCGGCGGGCCAGCGGAGCAGGCAGGCTTGCAAAAGGGGGATGAGCTTATCGCTGTTGACGGTCAGGAAGTAGCAAACCTCCCAATCCGAGAGACGATAGACCTTCTAGTTGTGGCGCACGCTGCTCCGGTACGTTTGCGGGTTCGTCGCGGGACCCTGACATTCGATGTGGACATATCTAGAGTCCCTACACGTCGGCTCTACGCTCCTCTTCAGTCTGCTGTGCACAGGCGGCGGGGCCAGCCGGCCCCAGTGTTCAGCCTTCCGGACTCGCAGGGAGATATGGTTTCTCTTGAGCAGTTTCGAGGGCCTTGGGTTCTATTGAACTTCTGGGCCACATGGTGCGGACCCTGCCGGCTGGAAATTCCGTTGTTGAAAAAATGGGCTACCGATTTTGCCGGCAAATTGGTTGTTCTCGGCCTGAACGTCGAGGACAATGCTGACGCACTTCAAGACTTTCTGAGTGACACACCTCTTCCTTATAGGGTCCTGATCGCTGGACAGTTTCAGGACAAAGTCTCACAAGCTTACAATGTGCGCAGCATCCCTCTGAACGTTATTGTCGCTCCTGATGGCACTGTTGCTTACCTTGAAGTCGGCTTTCTGCCCCTCTCCCCCCTTGAGTCCTACTTGCAAAGCCACCTGGCGGGACCAATAGCAAGACCGTGACCAGTGTTTTCGCACATTGGAGAGGAGCCTCGTTGGGACCGTGGGCTTGACTGGAGCTAAGGTCCCCGACACCCTCCAAGCGGAACATAGGTAAACACTATTAAGCTGAGATGCTCGTCAATCAGTTCTCCGAGACCGAGCCGTTCGTCCAGTTCGCGAACCAAAATCAGGCCACCGTCGGAGGTGACGTGCGATCCCTGGAAATCGACTTTCAACAAGCCGTTGAAACTTAGCTGGAATGGCTTGGTTTGTTTTTCACCCAGTGGGTGTTGGCCTCCCTGGCGTCCTCATCGGGCTCTAGCCCCTATGAATAAAGACGCTCAAGGCCGCTGGAAGGTCGGGATGTCAAACACCAAATTGAAAATGCGGGTTAAGATGGTGTACTTCGTGCCGCTCAAACGCTCCTTTGTGCAAGCTGTCCCCGGACGGGAAGCAAAACTGAGATAATCTATGTGTATGAAGAAGCCCCGCTGATCAGGTACTGTTAATCTGACCTGCCTGGCGATTTCCGGACCAGTTGAAGCCTGAGAGAATGGCGCCCTCGGAGAAACGAGGGAGCCATGAAGAAGACCCGGTTTACCGAAGAGCAGATGGTGACGATCCTCCGCGAGGCCGATCAGCGGCCCGTCCCGGAGGTGGCCAAAAAGAACGGCGTCAGCGCCCAGACGCTCTACGCCTGGCGGAAACACTTCGGCACGTTGGAGCCCGCCGATGTGAAGCGGCTGCGGCAGCTCGAGCAGGAGAACGGCCGGCTGAAAAAGATGGTGGCCGATCGAGATCTGGAGATCGACGTGCTCAAGGAGATCACCCGAAAAAAATGGTAGGCGCACGCGTGCGCCGGCCGCAGGTCGCGTATGCACGTGCACGCGGTCTGTCGGGTCGCCGCGCGTGCGCCTTGCTCTCCGTCGCACGGTCCACGCTGGGCTACCAGTCGCGGCTGGTCGACCGGGATGCCCCGGCGCTGGCCGCGATGCGTCGTCTGGCGGCGCAGTATCCGCGGTACGGCTATCGCCGGATTCGGATTTTCCTAAAACGCGAAGGGCACACGATGAGCGCGGACCGGACCCATCGCCTCTGGCGCCAAGCGGGGTTGCAGGTGCCTCAGCGGCGGCCGCGGCGCCGGGTCGCCCTGAGCCGGCCCCGCCCGGTGCCCGCCACTGCGGTCAATCACGTCTGGGCGTACGACTTCGTGTTCGACACCTGCGCGAATGGGCAGACGCTCAAGTGCCTCACCGTCGTCGACGAATGGACCCGCGAGTCACTCGCGATCGACGTGGCCGGCGGCATTCGGTCCGGGCGCGTTATCGAGGTGCTCACGCAGCTCGTGAGCGTCCACGGAGCCCCACGTTACCTCCGGTCCGACAACGGCCCCGAGTTTGTCGCGGGTGCGATTCTCCGGTGGCTGCTCCAGGCGCAGATCGAAACCGCGCTCATCGAGCCGGGGAAGCCGTGGCAGAATGCGACCGACGAATCGTTCAACGGGAAGTTCCGCGACGAGTATCTGAGCCTGCAGTGGTTTCGGAACCGCGTGGACGCGAAGGTGGGGATCGAGCAATGGCGACGGCACTACAACGACGTGCGACCGCACTCGAGCCTTGGCTATCTGACGCCAGCCGAGTTCAAAGCGCAGCTCCGTGCTGGCTCGGATGACGGTGGGCGCTCGCCGGCGATGCCGGCTCACGCTGACCAAGAAGAACACGAGAGCGACTTAACCATGCCGACTGGCGCTGTTCTCCAGTAATCGGTGGTCCGAAGAAAACCGGCAGGTCAAATCCGTGATCGCAAAGCCGCCGTCGCTAGCCGGAGCGTCCCAGGTCAGCACGACCTCACCGTCCCCGCCCACTGCCGTCAGGTTCCTGGGAGCCCCCGGTGCGGACGTTCTCGGTCCGCCGCCTCCTGAGCCGCCACCACCTCCCAGACCTCCCGGCGGCGAGGGAGGAGGAGGCGAGGCGTCGCTGAAGACCCAGGGCCGGGCCTGCTTGATCGCAAGGATATTGTCGCTGGTGATCTTAAACTCGATTTCCATGGCGAACTGTTCACCGGGTCCGATGCTGCACAGCACTGCGAACTCCTCATGGATCACAGCGAGGTACCTGCGCAAACTGATCCAGTTGGTCGCCGCTCATGAAGAGTTGCCCTCGCGGCACCTGGCTGGAGGTGGCAAGGACGGTGTATCCACCGGTCTGGTGCAACACGATTTCCTCCGGCACCGCGGTGGACGGGCTCGCCCTCGATAGTTTGTTCCAGGATATGCGTGAAGGTCCAACCTGGAGGTCACACTGGAGGTAACCATGGAACCATCCCAAAACACCCTCAAGGCCTGGCTGTTCAACCCCTTCCATTACATCGCCGGTGGTCGGGCCCTCGCCATCGGGCTTCCTATCATGCTGGCGGCAAGCCTGATTGGAGCAACCAGAAATATCCACTTTGGCGGGGTACTCGACCTTCATTATGGCCCTCCGGCACCCGTCTGGATATTCATCTCGGAAAGCCTGATCAACTGGCTTGTCATGGGAGCTCTCCTATTTTTCGGCGGAAAACTCATTTCCCGGAGCGACATCCGACTCCTGGATGTTTTTGGCACACAGGCGCTGGCCCGAACGCCGATATCGATCGCCCTCCTGTGCCTTCTACTCTGGTCCCTGCCGGGTTCCCAAGTCCTACTGCCCGGCCTTGCCGGACTCATCCTGGGCGCTATCCTGGATCTTCTCCTGACCATCTGGATGGTCCTATTGATGTACCGCGCCTTTGCGGTCTCCTGCAAGGTCTCAGGCGGTAAAGCCATCGGCCTGTTCATTGTTGCAATCATACTGGGTGAAATACGTTCAAAGATCCTCATCGGCGCACTTCTCTCCGCAGCATAAGGCTCGCCGATCCTCGTTCGAAGATCGGCGACCAAGGAGATGTAAGGGGTGCATTTTTGTCATTCGTATGGAGGATGGGCTGGTAGTCAAGCGAGCTGGGAGGTACAAAGATTGTCGCGCGGACAGGCCAGATCAGCAGCGGGATCGCCTCCACCGCCTCCAACAGCCCGCAACGTGGGCTGGCGCTGGCCATTGCCATGATTCCTGTCGCGCGTGACAGCTTTATGCTCTCCCGGCGCGTCGGAACATATTTCTGATTTAGGTCCAGGTTGAGAGTGAAGAATTGGTCCGCTACCCAAAACTTGGACCACTTGATCCGAAACGATGTAGCTTATGTTCATTCTTCTTGTCGAAGGATCGGAGAGCGGCGGGGACCGGCCCCGCCGCTCTCTGATGCCTGCCGCATACTAGGACTCCGCCTCCGGCTCCTCTTCCTGCTGAAGCTCGAAGATGCGCGTGTGGGCCTGATTGGCCACTTTCGCAGGCACCAACAGGTCGTTGCGCCCGAAGGTCTGCGTCCTCTTCCATTATGCCGCGCGCCAGGTCATGCCGAGTGGGCCTGATTTTTGACGCGAAGCGCTGATCAGAACCGGGTTCTTGTTGGGGTGACTCGGCATAATCTCGGCATAAACGAATTGCCAGCCAGTCGCGTGATGACGGCTTGGATCATCTGCAGGTGTGCAATCTTGCTTTCCATGCCGTCCCTTTCCTACGCTCGAAACCGTCATCTCCACGAGCAGCACCTGTGCCCTCACGAAGAACCCGTTTAAGAACAGCGTCCTCGCGCTCCCCATGCGCCACTCTTGGTGACCCAAGAGTTGAGCACGATCCACGCGCGAGCCACATCCGGTGTGTAGTGAACGGAGAAGAACGAGCACCTCGCTACGTCTCAGGCCCAGACCAGAGGACATCTGACGAACCCGTGCACTTCTACACTAGGCAAGCAGCTTCTTGAGGTTCTCCCAATCCCAGCGGTAGGTGCGTCCGCCGTTTGGCACCGCCCAGTCCGCCGAGCCATCCCTATAGTATCTCCACAAAGAAATCGGTATCATGTTTGGGGACTGCTTGTGTACGTGGCACGACGAATGGCGATCCCAACTCCGGCGTGAGCAGTCCGAAGGGGGCGCCCGTCAACGTCTGCTCAAATTGCGGGCAAGGGATCGACATGTTGGAGGGGGTACAGTCGACATGGATGACTCGCTGAACGCAAAAAAAAGCTTGACATTGGCTGAAACACCACGAACGCTCCTTAAGAGCCCAGAGCCCAGAGCCCAGAGCCCAGAGCCCAGAGCCCAGAGCCCAGAGCCCAGAGCCCAGAGCCCAGAGCCCAGAGCCCAGAGCCCAGAGCCATACTACACCTCTGACCTAAGCCTACCCGCCCACACGATTGCACCGTCCGCCTTATGGTGCGGACGGACCTTTCTTCTCGCCGTCTTCCTCCTCGCTTCCCTTGTCTTTCTGTTCGGCGAGAACGCACAGGCACAAGTCACCGCGAACGACTTCCGCGTTAACGAAAGGGTGACGCTGGTCGACAACAGCGGGCATTTTGGCTTTGGTGACGCTGGCACTGTCTTGGGGGACTGGACCTTGGCGCAGGAATTCACGACGGGCCCCCACGGATACATACTGAGTGCCATCTACATCGACTTCGCCACGGGCGGCACGGAGCCGTATGACATGCAGCACGTCTTCGTGGCGCCGGTCAATGCGGCCGGCCTCCCTGGCGACCCCATCGCATCGCTCTCCAGGGAGGGCATCGGGACGGCGGTGACGGCGGGGCTGACCAAATTCGTGCGGCAGGGAGGCTTCTATCTGAGTCCGAACACGGACTACTTCGTCGTCATCGAGAGCAATGGGGCGGATTCTGACGTGAGCGTGGAGATAACCCAGGTAACCGGTGAAAGCGGCAAGACCGGGTGGTCAATTGCAAACGAGGCACGCCGCACCGACCCCCACGACTGGGAGCCATGGGTGACCAATAGGCTGCCACCGATAAAGATGAAGCTGGAGGGGCACGCGCGTGGGGTGCGCGTCTCCGATCCGACGGCGACCGAAGGCACGGACGCGACGCTGGACTTCGTCGTGACGGTCGACCCGCCGGTGCCGGGCGGCCAAACCATCACGATGAACTACTCGACGTACGACGGAACGGCGGAGGAGGGTAAGGACTACGAGTACCGGTACGGCCGCCTGGCGTTCACCGGCGGCCAGCATACGAAGACCGTGCGCGTGCCCGTGCTGCACGACTCGGTGGATGAGGACGAGGAGATCGTGGGGTTCAGCATAGGTAGCCCGGATATAGGGGCATGCTGCGGAAACGAGGTTCACGCGACGAAGCGGACCGCGCAGGGCACGATCAACAACCTCCAGAGCAAGCTGTCGGTCGCCGACGCCTCAGCCAGCGAGAGCACAGACGCCACGATGGACTTCGTGGTGACGCTCGACCCGGCGACGACCTGGCCGGTGTCGGTCAAGTACGAGACGCACGACAGGACCGCGAGGTCGGGAAGGGACTACACGTACACGCGCGGCACGCTGAGGTTCGATCCGTACTACCGGGACGAGACGAGCCTGACGGTCCAGGTGCCGATCATCGACGACTCGGTGCCGGACGACGGGGAAACGTTCGTGCTCAGGCTGAGCAATGCGACCCGTGCGGGTCTGGCCGACCGCGACGCGACGGGGACGATCCACAACACGGAGGAGAGGGTGTCGGGGCCCGATCCGTTGACGGCGAGTTTCACCGGCGTGCTGGAGTCGCATGACGGAGCGAGCGCGTTCACGTTCGGGTTGACGTTCAGTGAAGAGGTCAAGCTGAGCTACCGGACGTTGCGCGACGCGGCGTTCAACGTCGGCGGCGGGGTGGTGCGCAAGGCGAAGCGCCGACAGCAGGGGAGCAACCAGGGGTGGACCATCACGGTCGAGCCGGACAGCTCCGGCGCGGTGGCGATCCGGCTGCCGGAGACGAGCAACTGCAACGCGAGCGGCGCGATCTGCACCGCCGCCGGGCAGCCGCTGTCGCACTCGCTGTCGAAGACAGTCGCCGGGCCGGTGGGGTTCTCGGTATCCGATGCGCACGCGGCGGAAGCCAAAGGTAAGATGCTGGTCTTCGTGGTCACGCTCAGCGGCGCGGTGAGCAATCCGCTGACGGTGGACTACAGTACGGCGGATGGCAGTGCGCGCGCGGGTGTCGATTACACACCGATGAGCGGCACGCTGACGTTCGGTGCGGGCGAATCGTCGAAGACGGTCGAGGTGGCGGTGCTCGACGACGCGCACGGCGAGGGCGAGGAGACGCTGACGCTGAGCTTGTCGAACGCCTCGGCAGGACGGCTGACGAATGGCCAGGCGACCGGGACGATCGAGAACCGGAACCGGCTGCTGGACTTTCCTCATTTCGTCAACGGCGAGGGCACCACCTCCGATCTGGTGTTCGTCAATGTGGAGACCACAAAGATCATCCGCCCCGCCCTTTACTTCTACGACACCGAGGGCGCGCCCATTGCCGCCGAATCGGTGGTGGAGGTGACGGGCGATCTGGAGATCACCGAGGACGGCGGGCTGACGGTCTGGAGGGAGATAGAGCCGCTGGGAGTGCTCACGATCTCGACCCACGGCCAAGGAGAGGTGGTGACGGGATCGGTGAAGGTGCTCTCGGAGGGTCCCATCGGCGCGATGCTCCCCTACAACCTCCCCGGCATCGGCGAGGCCGTGGTGGGGACCAGCCCGCCCCTCGGCGACGCCCTCTTCCCGGTGCGCCGCCAGGAGGGGGGAATCACCACCAGGGTTGCGCTCCACAACCTGGAATCGAGTCCGGGGCTGGTGCGTTGCGACTTGATGCGAGAGGGCGTGCTGCTCGACGCCGTGCCCATTCCTCTGGAGGCCAACGGGCAGACGTCCTGGCTCATCGACCAGGCGTTCCCCGACGTCGATACGTCCGAGTTCGTGGGGTCGGTGCGCTGCGATGCAGTCGGGGAGGAGCTGTTCAGCGCCGTGGCCCTGGAAATGGACCCCGGCACCCGCACCTTCATCACCCTGCCGGTGTTTCCGGTTCCAGAGATGCCGGATCGGGAATAGATGGCGGCAGTGGTGTCCCCTGTCTTGTCTGGGGAACATGGGAGAATAAAGCTATGGAGCGTCAACGCGGCGAGTTGGTTCCGATTCGGTGATGCCTTCTCCGACCTGGACGGGCCGCTGAAGGCGATCCGCGAAGCCACGCCCCAGGCGCTTCACCACTTCACCCAACTCGACCAAGTGAACCAGCTTGTTTCGGCGAGCAAAGCGGATCCGATCTGGGTTTCATGGCGCGGTTGATGGCACTGTGCAGCCTACCCCGCACCAACCCAGGTGACCGGCATCAGTACAAGCGAGTCAACGGCCCCTACAAGCTCATCATGACTGCCCAAAGAGCCCCCGACGATCACCGATTCCGCCCATTTTTCCTCGCGTCCCGAGTCGACCCAGGCCGCGACGGGTACGGATGCATCGACGACCGTAGTCACGTCCGGTCCGCGTCACGGGCTCGTAAGATGCTGGACGGTTGGACGCGGGCCTCCGCCGCTTCCTTGCGGTTGCGAACTCCTTGCAGCCACACGCCGACGGAGGGCCGGGAGGCGATCCGTTCCAACTCGCAGCGGAGGAACTCCTGCACCGATTGCCGTTGAAAAACCGCTCGCGACGCCAGTCCGTCCCGAACTTCCTCGGGGACACCTCCCCCGAGCCGGGGCTCATGCTGCGCCTCACCCTGCGCTGGTAGGCCCGGCCGCGATGACCGACGCCGCAAGTACCGGAGGGCCGCGCGCCGGGCGGTTCCTCTGGATCGGAAAACTTGAAATTGAACAGTTCTGGATCCTCGGAGGCCTCCCGCATCCGGTCCAGGTTCCCTCTCAACGTTACCCACGGCGGACATCTTTCCTGGCGATATTCAGCCATCAGACTTTGAACACTCTTCTCAACTACTTCGCTTTGCATATGCGCCCACGAGCACTGTTCCACCTGGTAGCTGGTGAAGGCCTGGCTCAGTTGGTTCGCGATGGTGTCGCCCTCGTAGTGCGCCGCCCGAAGAACGTCGTCCCGGCAAAGTTCTTGCGGGAGTTTGCCGGTCAGTTTCATGGCCAAGCTCAGGAGGGCTGCGGGGTCGTTGCCGCAACTGCCCTTCTCATTGCTCGTGGATGTTCTGCTGTTCGCGTTCCTTGAATTGAGCGGGCCGATAACGTCACGTCGTATTTTCCGGGAATATGTAGAAACGGCGTCGCTGCCTTCCATGTTTGGGAAATAGCCGAATTCCGGCATTTTCCGGATTTCCCTCCACAGAGCGTCGTTGAATGCGCGGCGCCCATCGACACTATCCCCGAGTTCCAAGTCGTTCAGGATCTTCCGGAAAATGCTTTCGGCAACTTCCGCAAGGGCGGGGCCGGAGCTGCGCGAGAAATACTGAATGGCCGTGTCTTGCGCAAACCTGGGATTCATTCAGGCGGCGCGGAGAAAAGGAAAAACCCCCGATCGTGAGAGCGATCGGGGTTTTGTTTATGGCGGCCCTGGTCAAAGGGCACGGCTACAGCAAGCTCGGAGTGCCACGACAGATGGCCGTTATTCACACCCGTGCGGGGTGCGATGGCCCAGGAAGTGGTGTTTCGACAGTTATTTTGTCGAGGGTCGGGTTGCGGGGTGATGTTTTACATCTGCGGGAGCTGCTATCGGGGGCAGGTCTACTGCGGGGATGGGTGCCGAGGCCGGATGAGACGCGCACAGACGCGGCGCGCCAAACGGCGACACCAGCAAAGTCGGGAAGGACGGTTCGATCACCGGGACCGACAACGGGCTTACCGGGACCGGTGCCGTCTCCGGCGCGTGACGGATCATACTTCCGCCGGCAGCGGCTGATCGGGCAACATCGGGGCGACATGGACGGGAAGGGTAGTGAGCACGCCATTGTCGGAGATGTTTCAGGATCGGCTCCGATTGGAGCGGCTCCAAACCGCCATCCAACCCGTTTGCATCGTGTGTGGGCGTGTGGGCGTGAAGAAGATCGACCAGGAGAGGGAGAAAAGATGAAGCACCAAAGAGAAGAGAACGGCGAAACCATCCTATCGGTCAGAACTGAGAAGGATTTTCACGAGGCGTTGAAGCGTGGGCTTCCGGTCGAGTTGCCCCACGAACTCGCGGATCAAATCGGTTTGATCGTCGAGGACGTGGGCATCGATGAAGAGATCGACGCCGCCAGGTTCGACCCCCATGACTAACCCCGGCAAGCGTGGCGGAGCGCCCTGGCAGAAGGGGTGGAAGCCGGGGGAGTTGGTGAAGCCGATGGAGAGATTCGGTTCGATGATCGAAGACATGACGGAGTTTCAAGAGCGGAGCGAAACGGGGGCGGCGGATGGAAAAAAAGACGTTCTGGCAGGGCAGCGAAGAGTACGCAAAGAAAGTTAGCGGGGAGATCGTAAAGCAGATCAAGGCGGGCGTTGCGCCTTGGCAGAAGCCGTGGAAGCCGGGGGAGAACTGCACCCCGGAAAACTTCTCGACCGGCAACAGGTACACGGGCGGCAACAGCCTCTACCTGATGAGCCGGAGCATCCGGGATGGCCGGGGAGACAACCGTTGGGGCACCTACAACCAGATCAAGGCGGCGGGCGGGCAGGTTCGCAAAGGCGAGAAAGGAACAACCGTCTTGATCTACAAGCGCGTGGACCGGAAGGCCGAGAAGGACGAACAGGGAAAGACGGTGAAGGACAAGGACGGAAAAACGATCTTCACCGAAGAGCAGCGGAGGATTCCCGTTTGCAAACAGTACACGGTGTTCAATGTCGAACAGGCCGATGGATTGGAGTTGAGGCCTCGACAGGCGCAAGCGCGGCCCGAATGAAAAACACACGACGAAGCGGAGCGGGTGATTGAGGCGAGCGGGCCAACGGTGCAACACGTCCCCGGTGATCGCGCCTATTACCGCATGGCTGAGGATAAGGTTGTTCTCCCGGAGCCGAGGCAGTTCCCGACCCGGAACGGCTACTACCAAACGACACTGCATGAATGCGGGCACTCGACCGGCCACCCGGATCGAATGGACCGGGACACGCTCAAAGAGGGGATGGAGAAGGGCTTTGGATCGCCGGAGTATGCCCGCGAGGAATTGCGGGCCGAGATCAGCGCCATGATGACGGGGGAGCGCGTGGGCGTGGGGCATGACCCGCAGCGGGGAGCGGCCTATGTCGAGAACTGGGTTGCGGTCCTGGAAAAAGACCCGTACGAGATCCACCGGGCGGCGCGAGACGCACAACGGATGAGCGATTACCTCATCGACCGGGCGATTGAACGCAACCGGGACGCGCCCGCCAAAGAGTGGGCGGCGGAACTGACCCGGAAATACTCTCACGCTCGCGAGCCGCAGGTCAGCCACACCCCCAAACAACCCACGGAGCAGCCCGCGCAACAGCAGCAACGAAACGTTGGGCCGAGCCGGTAAGGAGGGACCATGTTAGATCCGCGAGACCTGGCTACCGATCCCCGCAGGACCGTAACTCGCCCCAGGCACGACTACGCGAAGGAGCGAGAACAGAGACAGCGCGACGGGCACCGGCGCGAATACGATCCGCGCACGGAGCGCAAGAGTTTTGCGGGCCGCATGAATCGGGCGGTGGCCGACCTGGGGATGTATCGCAGCATCGCCTACCGCGATCTGGCCGAAGCTTATTTCGATGGACAACCCTACGCGGCACGTCGGGCCGTGGATCGGATGGTTCGCGACGGGCACGTTCGGGAGCACATCGCCCGTGGGCCGCAAGGGGGCGCCTACAAGGTGCTCATGCTCACCGAGCGCGGAGTGGAGCGGGCGGAGCGCGTGGCGCGAGAACAAGGACTCGACAAAGAGCAGAAGGCATGGAGCGGGCTCGTGAAACACGGTGAGCTTCAACATGACGTGGCCGTGTTTCGCGCCGCAAGGATGGAGCAGGTACGTCTACTCGAACAAGGAGCCGTCCTCAAGCGGGTCCGTATTGATGCCGAACTCAAACGCGAGATCGCCCGCGCCACGGAAACCGCGAGAGCGCGTGGCGGGAAGACGGCGGCGGACGCCGTACGGTTCGAGGCGGCGGAGGCGCTGGGGCTCCCCGTCAAGGACGGACGGGTGGAGTACTCGGACGCCCAACTTGAGTACCACGACATCGAGGGCCGCACCGGGCGCGTGAACGTCGAGATTGCGACGGAGCACTACAGCGTGAAAAGTATCGGCGCGAGTGGCGCGGGCGCTCGGCCAGGATCACAGCACCGGAGGCGGAAGAGATCGAGACAAGGGCTCCATCGAACTCTGAGGCAGAAGCAATGCAACCGTGGAAGATCAGTATCGGACTGCCCTGGACTGGGTAATTTAGACACTGAGGTTGGGAATTAACTACCCTGGTGTCATATGAACAAAAAACATCATCGTATTGCAGCTGACGTAAAAGCCGATATCCTACGCCGCGTCAAGGAAGAAGACATCTCGGTGGCCCAGGCCGCCAAGGATCACGGTATTTCTGAAGGGAGCATCTATGGTTGGATGGTAAAAGGAGCAACCGGTGCCCCGTCCTGGGCGGAGTTCTCCCGACTTCAGAAGCAGAACAGAGAACTCCTGGAACTCGTGGGCGAGATCACGCTCAAGCTCTCCATGACTCAAAAAAACAATTGAGCGAAGGAAGAAACAAATCAGCGCTTGCCCGAGCCCTTGGCATATCCCGCGCGAGCCTGTATTACGTCCCAAGAATGAAGGAGAAGGACTGGCGCCTCAAGGTCCGCCTGGAAGAAGAGCTGCAGATCCATCCCTCCTACGGCTCCCGGCGAATTGCTACGGCACTGGGACTCTGCCGCCAGCGGGCGCAGAGGGTCATGCGTCTGTTTGGCATCAAGCCCTACCGCAGGAGAGGCAGAAAATGGAGAAAATCCAAGGTTTCCCGGACCTATCCCAACCTCCTGCTCGCGCTCATGCCCGCATATGCAAACCACATCTGGGCAACGGACTTCACCGAGTTCGTGCAGCACGGAAAGAAGGTCTATGTGGCGACCGTGATCGATCTCTACACCCGCCGGATCCTGGGAATCCAGGTTGCGGTGAGAAAGGGAGCCGCGCTCACCATTCAGGCGCTTTCCAACGCCCTGCTCCATCATCCGCGCCCGGGTCTATTCCACTCCGACAACGGGAGGGAGTATGACGCGATGGCGTTCACTGAAATCCTTGATGGATGCGGCATCGTGATTTCACGGAGCCGCCCGGGGTGCCCTTGGGAGAACGGATACCAGGAATCGTTCTACGACAAATTCAAGGTTGACCTGGGAGATCCGAACCGCTTCAAAACACTGGGGGAGCTAGTGGCGGAGATCTACCGCACCCTGTGGGACTACAACAACACGCGGATTCACTCCGCGCTCAACATGCCGCCTGTGGTATTCGCCAAACGGTATGCGTTAGTCGCGTAAAAAACTCTCAGAATCAGTGTCTAAAGAAATCAGTCCTTGACAAGCCTTCGCTTCGGTGGGCGAGGACGATCCATCGGGCGATGAGAAATCCTTTGCGCTGACGCGGCAATGCCGCTGCATCCCGATTGTCGCCACGCAATCCATTTCCTCGCTTCGCTCCGTGTTGGGAAGCTCGGAAGCTTGGCGGTCGCTGTTGCAGACGCTCCGCACACGGATTTTCCTGTCTCTCAGCGACGACGCCAGCGCCAAGATTGCAAGCGAAATGTGCGGGCAGGTGGCGAAGATCAAGGGATCCTACACCATCAGCGAGACCTCCAAGCGGGCGGAAGTCTCCCCGCTCTCAGGCCGCGCCGGGGGAGGCGGCGGCAGCATCGGCGCTACCAAGTCTTTCCGGGAGCAACGCGAGGCCGTGTTTCACCCGCGAGACTTCACGTTGCTCTCGAACTGTCAAGCGATCTGTCTGCCCTATGACGGGTCGCAGTCGCTTGAGCCGCGACGGGTCTACCTCAAGCCTCACTATCTGCCCCTCGATTATTCCTATTGGAGAGCGAAAGAAGCAGGCCAATTATGAGCGCCGCGAGTGGACTGGAACACCTGAAACCATTTCTACCGGGATTGGAAAGCGCCCTGGAAGATTCCGAAGTCAGCGAGATCATGATTAACGGCCCCGGCAATGTCTGGGTCGAGCGGGCCGGGCGGTTGACGGCACATGACGCGCCGGACCTGGACGAATCGGCCCTCCTACGGGCAGCCATCCACATCGCCCGGCCTTTGGGCCTGGACCCTGCGAGCTCGCCGATTGTCGATGCGCGCCTGGACGATGGCTCGCGGGTTGCGATCTGTGTTCCCCCCGCGAGTCCTCAAGTAGCGATCACCGTGCGCCGTTTCGGGAAGCGGGCGTTTTCGGCGGCGGATTTAGTTGAGCAGGGCGCACTCCCCGAAGACGTGCGGGCGGAAGCCGAGCGGGTGTTGCACTCGCGGCGCAACATCCTGGTTTCCGGCGGCACCGGATCGGGCAAGACCACACTGCTTAACGCACTTATTGAATTGCTTCCCGACGACGAGCGCATCGTCGCCATCGAGGACACCCTCGAGCTTCGCATTGAGCGCTCGAATTGCGTCCGCTTCGAGGCTCGCGGGTTACAGGAAGGAGCGGTGACGATCCGGGATCTCGTTCGCCACGCGCTGCGCCACCGCCCGGATCACATCGTTGTGGGCGAAGTGCGTGGCGGGGAGGCCGCCGACCTGTTGCAAGCTCTCAACACCGGACACGGCGGCTCCCTCACCACCATACACGCCAACAACGCCGAGTCGGCCTTGTCGCGCATCGCCAGTTGCGCCATGCAGGGCGGCGGTGAGCTTCCCTGGGAGGTCACCTGCCGGGGCGTGGTGGACGGTATCGCCATGGTGATTCACATGACGCGCCGTGAAGGACGCCGCTTCGTGGAGGAAGCGCTGCTCGTCCAGGGCTACGACGCGCCACAGAACCACTGGATCATCAAGCCGATCCGGAGGGAACACGATGAGGGATGAAGACCTCAAGGACTTCGACCGGGAACTCGGCCGGGACGGTGACGAGACGCTGGAAGTCCCGGCCTGGATCGCCGAACAATACGACATCTTCCCCGAGGACGTGGACGGCGAGGAAGAAGATCCGGGAAGCCGTGCGGGACCCCTACACAAATGACTGGTAGAAAAAGTAAGGCGAGAGAGAGTTGACGCCGGCGATGAGCGCCGGGGTTGCCTTGCGCGCCACGGGAGAAGCCAAGACGCGCGTGCTCAAAGCGCTCGCCGCCGGCGGGATTGGGTGGCGATGGTCACTGTTGGACATTGGAACAGGTGTGCTCTGAGTCCTCGTTGCGATAGATGTGTTCGTTGAGGCGGTTGTGATGCAGGCTTTGGCCCAGGAGGTACCGTTGACGGTGAAGGAGGCTGCCCGGTTTCTTGGCGTGAGTCCGCAGACCGTGTATCCTTGGGTGGAGCGGCGGCAGATTCCCCATCTCCGCGTGATGGGCCGGAACATCCGGTTTTTACGATCGGAGCTTTCGGCCTTCCGCGCCACGTTTCAACAGGAGGTGGTGAATGGCACGACCGAAAAAGCATGACGGCGTCCTGTACCGGCGCGGCCGTTTCTGGTGGATGCGGTACTGGGATCGAGACGGCACCCGGCGCCTCGAATCCACAGAGACAAGTGACTGGCAGGAAGCCCAAACACGGCTACGTGAACGATTGCAGGCACGCGATGAGAACGTGCTCGCGCTCGTTCGGCGAGGCCAACAACTCAGGTTTCACGAGTGGGTGGACTTTTTCCTGGAGCACTATTCCCAGCCGCCCTTGCGGAGTAGGAAGACGCACGCAGCCAACCAAAACGCGGTGAAGCAACTCAAGCCCGTGTTCGGAGTGCAAATGTTGTCCGCCATCGGCGCAGAGGATGTTGAGGGGTACTTGCGCTGGCGGCTTCGGCAACAGAAGCGAGTCAGGACACGGCTGGGGTATCGGGAGCTCGGGCTGCTGAAGCCGGCGACCGTGCACCAGGAGTTTCGCGTGTTGCGCCGGGTGTTGAATGTCGCGGTGAAGAAGAAGTTCATCGCGGCCAACCCGTGCAACTCAGCGGAGTTCCCGGTCGCGGTCAAGGGGTTGTTTCGGCCGCACTACATGCCGTGGTCAGAACAGCAGCGGATCGAGTTGCACGCACCCCCGTACTTGCGGAACCTGATCCGGATCATCACCGAGACTGGACTACGGGTCTACAAGGAGCTTGCACCGATGCGGAAAGACCAGGTCGACCTGGCAAACGCAGTGGTCTGGATACCTGACTCGAAAACCCCCACCGGCGTGGGGGAGGTGCCACTGACGGACTTGGCGGTAGAGGCCTTCCGCGACCAGCTCTTGCTGGCTGGAGCAGGGCCGTGGTTGTTTCCGAGCGGTCGGAATCAGCGCGGCTACCAGGCGAGCTTCAAGAAGATCTGGCGCACGACGTTGGAACGAGCGGGCGTTCCGTACTTCCGGATCTACGATCTGCGCTCGACATATGCAACGCGTTTAAGCGCGGGAGGCGTGGCAGACGAGTGGGTGACCCAGCTGCTGCGGCAAAGTGATGCGAAGGTGTTCAAGAAGTACTCGCAGATGAAACTGGCGATGAAACGGGAAGCGTTGCGGCGTCTAAACCGTCAGGCGGGTGAGGAGCAGGGTTCTGATACACTCCGGGCCCAAAAAACTGGGGTTTTGATACAGTTTTGATACAATTGGGGCCGGTTGTAGCGATTTCGCCGATGGAACAGAATCTGCAAGTGGTTTGGAAGAAAGGAAGTAACTCCAAGGGGCGACTAGCTCAGTTGGTTAGAGCGCCTGCTTCACACGCAGGAGGTCAGAGGTTCGAGTCCCCTGTCGCCCACCACTTAACTTCTGTGTTTTCAGCACCCATCTGCCTTGCCTCTCATTGCCGAAGACGGAACTGTAAAGAAACTGTCAAAAAACTGGCTCTAGACGGCCAGCGCTGTCTAAGGAAGTCGCGCCGCGCTCGTTCGCCTGCCGATCCCTTGAGGACTCGCGGGGGGAACACAGATGGCAACCCGCGAGCCGTCGTCCAGGCGCGCATCGACAATCGGCGAGCTGGCCGGGTCCAGGCCCAAAGGACGGGCGATGTGGATGGCCGCCCGTAGGAGGGCCGATTCGTCCAGGTCCGGCGCGTCATGTGCCGTCAACCGCCCGGCCCGCTCGACCCAGACATTGCAGGGACCGTTAATCATGATCTCGCTGACTTCGGAATCTTCCAGAGCGCTTTCCAGGCCCGGTAGAAACGGTTTCAGGTGTTCCAGTCCACTCGCGGCGCTCATAATCGACCCGCTTCCCTCGCTCTCCAATAGGAATAATCTAGGGACAGATAGTGAGGCTTGAGGTAGACCCGGCGCGGTTCAAGCGACTGCGACCCGTCATAGGGTAGACAGAGCATGAGAAGCGCCTGTAGTCAGGCGTTCTTGAGCATCACGCCCACGGCGCGGGCCAGCGCCGGGTTCGATCCGGCGGGCATGTTCAAGGCCAGCACCTTGCCCCTTTCGATCAATTCATAGAGCGGGGGAAGGTGTCGCGGCCCTTCGACTCGTTCCTCTTCGACCGGCGGGATCGACGTGGGCACGGGTTTGTCTCCTTCCCCGCCGTCCGGCTTCTTGTTCAGCTCCTGGGCTCCCCGCGCCGACAGCATAGCTGCCCTGGCTTGAACTGCAATGGCTTGTGGATCGTCGGGGACTTCCGGCGCATCCGGGCAAGACACCTTCGCCACGTCCGGCATGTCGAACATGGCAAGGAATACCGAAACCCCCTCCACAATCGAGGACTTCACTTTGTTGTCCAGCGTTTGCCAGTCGTTGACAAACCAGCGCTTCACCGCCTCAACTCGTTCTCTCACGTCGTCGCCGGGTCCGGGGTCCCAAACCACCCGGTAGGTCAGCTTGAGTTCGTCCAGTTTTTCGAGTAGCGAGCGGCTGTAGACGGTTTGCTTTTCCTCCGAGTCCAGCGCGGTATTCCACACCCATTCCGCAAGGCTTATTAGTTCGGCTTGCAGCACGTCCTTCGACACGAAAACCGTCCCTTTGTTCAACTCGTCGCTCCACGCTTCGGCGTGCTTGATCTTGGCCGCGAAAAGGTCCGGGTCGATGGCGCAGCGGTAGACCTGCTGCAACGTCACCCACCGTTCCGGGAATATCCGGTGAAGCTCGATGATCCAGCGGACCAGATTGGTATAGGCTTGCTGCCAGAAGGGTTCCTTGCCCTTGCCGAATAGCTGGTTGAGAAGGCTGGAAACGGTGTAGGCCAGCGAGTAGGAATCGAGCCACCAGGCCGAGAGCGGGTTCCACTGCCAGCCGCCGTCCATGCTGAGTTCCAGGTAGTCGGCCTCCCGGCCCGCCCTAGCGAGAATCTGGCGGATGTCATGGCAGAAATCCCCCTTGACTTCCAGCACCAGCGCCGCCGCCCACAGTTGCGGTTTGTCGGCTTGCCAGCCGAGCAGTTGCTGGGCGAACGGATACCTGCAGGCCGAGGTCTTCCCGGACCCGACGGCCCCGAATATGGCCACGCCGGTGTACAGGCTCCGCTCCGGGATGGTGAGCCAGGAGGGGTTGGAGATTTGCCGGATGGCGACCGGATGATGGACTTCCCCGACCACGATTCCGGGGCTGGGATCGCTGGGCTTCAGGGGCCAATCCGGAAGTATCCCCAAGGGGGCGAGGCTCCGGGATCGGGACTCGAAAAACACTCGCCAGACCGCCAGGAGAATAAGCCCCACCAGCATGACCGTAACGAGGGGAGAGAGGTAGTACCACCAGACCATCCAGAGGTAGAAGCGGGGGTATGGTAGGCCACGAGATCGAGGACCAGATCGGTCCCGAGCAAGGGGAAGGGTCGGTAGAGAAACCCCCAAGCCGCGCATATCAGGCCGACCAGAAAAAGGATCACCGGAGCCGGGAGCCCCACAAAAAACCGGATCGTCCGCCAACTGATCCAACCGATAAGCGCGGCCACCCGGATCACCGACCAGCCCAAGATCGCTGCCACCCGAATCGGGTTTCGCCAGTTCATCGGCCCGGCTGGACGCCGCCCCAGCGCCCTCGAAACAGGGATCGGATTTTGCCAGCGCATAGAGCCTTTCTCAGGCGCGTTAGCGCCGCCGTCTGTGGGTTTTTTCCGAGCCTTCCCGCAGGGATAAATAAGGACGGGAGCGACCCCCTGGAGGGCACAGTAGCGGCGTGGAACACGGGGCCGCTATCAGGGCCACAGGACACCCCCTTCAAGTGGGGGTCGCTCCCGTCCTCTCCGATTTTCCTGGTACGGCACGATGGAGGCCGGCTAGCAGGTGGTAACCACATTAGAAGTAGATAGATGAAAGAAAATGGTTTCGGAACATCTCTTGTCCGAATCTTGGTACAACCCCCCCTTTGTCGCTGTACCATCCGATCACGGCCCCAGTACCAGCGATTCACCCCATTTGACCTCGACTTCCGACACACTTCCAGGAGTCCTCCGCAGCGCTCGCAAACCCGTCTTCGGGACTAGCAAAACGAATCGCTCGGAAAGTGGCGTAACCGTCAATCGAGATTCCATCGCCCATTTCCTCGTCTGTCATCGAGGCTAGTTGCGCCGTCCGTTGGATGGCCGGATTCAGCCCCCCATAACTGTCCAGAACGTCCCGATCATCATCGATAATGGCCCGCTCAATGAGCGCCCTTTCTTCTTTCACGGTCAGCCTCGCGCCGTGCTTCCTGGGGACACCCGCCGCCCATGCCCGTAGCCTCCGTTCGGCCTGGTCTACGTTCTCATGTTCGGCGGCGATGGCGACGACCCGGACCTGTCTGCCACTGTTCCGTAGGGCTTCCCACAGCCGCCCATGCGCAATCCCCCAAAAGCGGATCTCGGTGTCGGTTTCGTTCCCCGGATCGACGTAGGCAAAGGTGGCGATTTCCCCGTCCACGGCAACGGGGAGCTTGAGCACGGCGGCGGCTGATGAAGGAAATGGGAAAGTCGGAGTGAAGCGTATTCAGTCGTTGAACGCCCCCCCGGCCGGTCTCGACGCTTATCTTGCTGAAGAAGTTGAGGAGGTCAAAGATTGGGACGGATTCCGTAATCATGCAGGTGGAGCCTCCTACTCGGTACTCATTGAGACCTTGGTGGATATCCAGCACGGGCTTTGCGGATACTGCGAAATCGATGTTGAGAGAGGAGACAGGCAGGTCGAGCACGTCATTCCGCAGAGTGATCCACGACATGGTGCCGCACACGCCCTTGACCATGCCAACATGATTGCCTGCTGCAAGGGTGGAACATTACAGACCGGCGACGAGACACGGCGACTTGATCCGGTAAGGCGCAATCGCAGTTGCGGTGAAGCCAAGGAAGACCTGGTGGACACGGATTTCGTCGACCCCAGAACGTTACCCGCGCTGCCGTCTCTGACACGGGTGAATTTCGATGGCCAAATAGAGGTTGACACGGCTGCATGCGAGACCAGCGGCATCGCCGTCGACAAAGTCGAAAAGACGATTGAAATCCTGGGGCTGAATACCGAGCGCTTGCGGCGAGCACGGGAGAACCACTGGAACGCGCTAAGCGAGAATTGGGCAACGGAGATTGACGATCCAGAGTTAATGGAAGCCGTCGCGTGTGTTGAACTTCTTCCAGACGAGGCAAACCGCTTGCCCAGGTTCTTCACTACAAGCCGAAGCTATTTTGACGTTTACGGAGAGAGGGTCCTTTCTCAACCTCCTCAGGATTGGATTTGAACGAATGCCCGACGCGCGTCTGATCGAACGCTGGCTGCCGATTGCCGAGCTTGGCATACGACTCGCTGAGTCTCTTGGAGTTGCTTGTAGTGGACATTTCGCCGTAGCAGGATGTTCGATATTGGGCTTTCGATGCTGAGCAGATATGGGCTATGAGTCGTTACGATGATCTGGACCTGAAACTCTTCGGCAAGGTCGTGGAGTACGCGTCCGAACTCGGCCTGCGCTGCTGGGTGGAGAAAGGATTCAGGTTCCTCGATCACGATCACAGGAGTGATCTTGCCGGCTGAGGCTTCAGATTCGCTCAACTGTTTTGCCCGAAAAAGTGTCATCAACACTAGCGTTCGGTTCTTCGTGCCGCTCCCCCAGTCGTGCAGCGGAACTTCGAATTTCCTTTGGCCTAGCGTGACGTTGAACGGCACGGAGCTAAAATCAAAGGCGGGCATCGAAAGGCCAACACGATATTTCGTCTCTAACCTACCGAGCAGGCTTTCAATTTCCTTCTGATGCGTTTGCGAGATCTTCCTCAGTCCGAGGTTGACGGTCTTCTTCATCGACGAGACAAGATTCTCGTGTTCCACCGATTCTGCACGAATGATTCCGCTCGCTTGTGAGCGAAAAGGAAGGCGTGGGTCGACTTGCGTGGAGTTGTGGAAAAGGATGCTTCGTGAAGTTTGGAGTCGATTCAGGACTTGCTGCGCTTCAAGGCCTGTATAAGTGCGCTCGGAGCACTTTACTATTACATCGGGCTCCGACCGATCACCGCCATGTGTGACGGCAATTGAAGGCCTGAGTTTGTTTTCAGAGTTGGAATCGAGTTCCAATTGTTTTGTCAGGAACTGATAGAATCCCGCATCGCGCTCACCGTCTACCTCCAAATCGATGCTGATCTGGATACGACGTTGATTGGCTGGCGTGTCCTTCCATTTTGGAAAATCGTCCTTCACGGAAAACGCTTCGTCATCATCGAACGAGAAAAAAGAGACCGGTTGCTCTGCTTTCATCAGTGCACGAATTCCCCGGACGATGTTGGTCTTACCCGAATCATTTGCACCACAGATAGCAGCGTAGGATGACGGAAAGCTGAGATTCACATCCTCCAGAGTGCGGTAATTCAGAATCTTCAGCGCGGCAATTTTCACTCGTAATTCCTCCGCGAAAGGCGTCTAACGGTCTGTAGCCCACCTGCGGCGGCCACTGCCGCCACAAACTTAAAGGAATCGTGGCGCCGTCTGGTGCAACCACTTGTTGGGCGGTCTCTTAGCCTGAGCGACTGAGCCGCCGGACGGCTATCAGGTCCCCATCGGCAACGGGGGCCGCACGTCGCTTTCCTGGAGGATGACTAGTGCTTAGGTCTTCCCAGCAGTGCTGACAAACTCGATCTCGAGTCCATCCGGCTCTGACTTGTACAGATGCCCTTAAGTTCCCCTCCTGGAGTTGCCGATCAGGAAGGTCGCAGTTGAGCACGACTGTATCGAGGAGTTTGAATCTCATGATCTTAGCCTTGGATAGGCTATCACGAACCGTGGAAAAGCCTGAGTCAAGCCCATTCTTAGTTGAAACTCTCTACGGCTCCTGATTCATCACGCGGCTTTCTTCTTCGACGTCGTCGTGTCGATCTTCAGTTCTCGCTTCAGCGCGGCACGGAGCGTGGGCAGGTGGCGGTAGCCCATCACCTTCCGCAGGCGCGGTTCGATGTCCAGGAGCGCGGTTGCCAGCCAGCGATGCCGTTGGATCGAGTTCTGCCAGTGATCAACCTTCGCACAGCGTTCCTCGACGAGCGCATTGATGGACTCCAGACAGTTCGTCGTCTTCAGCGACCGGCCTAGCACCCCATACAGCCCGAGTCGATGCAGCGTCAGGGTCTGGTCTAGCCCTTCCGCCAGACTGCCGGCCGCGGATTGGTTCCGGTCCTCCAGCTCGCGATGGAGCGTCTCGAGCGCACCCAGCGCTTCGGTGTACGCCGGGCGGTTGTAGGCGCGCTGGAGGCGCTGGCGCCATAAGGCCTGCTCGCTCTTGGCCAGGTAACTCACCACCTTCTCGCGCTTGTGCCACTGGCAGCGGTGGACCAGGGCGCGGTCCCGGAAGGCCTTCCGGACGGCTGATCGCAGCCCCTTGCCGCCGTCGAGGATCACCAGCACGCCCTGGGAGACGTCGAGGCCCCGCTCGACCAACGACCGCAGGAACGGCGTCAGCACCTGCACGTTCTCCGTGTCCGTTTCCACGAAGCCCAGGAAGCGTTTCTCCCCAGACAGCGTAATGCCTAGCGCGATGACCATCGTCGCCTCGGCGAACGTCTTGCCGTCCAGGACCACGGCCACCACGTCCTCGCCCGACAGGTCCCGCTCTTGGAACTCCCGGAGCTGCGCCGCGCTGGCTCGGATGAACCCCCGGGACACCGTCGACCCCGACAGCCCGATTGCTCCGGGAATCGCTTCGGCGGCGGCTTCGTAGTTGCGGCACGAGATCCCGTACAGCACGCGCTTCAGCAGGAGGTCGTTGACCGCGCGATCGCCATGCACCGCCTCGTACGACCGCAGCGGCATCTCGCTCCCCGTGACATGACGAATCCGCGGTACCCGCATCGGCACGCGCTGTCCGGCCAGCCCGACCGTCCCGGGATTGCTGCCATGACGGCGCCCTCCGACCGACGCGTCCTTGCGGGCGTATCGCTCGCCCGCCAGCGCCGTCACCTCCTCATCGAGCAACTCCTCCACGTGCATCAACCCCAGGGGGACCAAGGACCCGATTAGCTCCACCTTGGCGTCGAGCTCCAGGTCGGAGTAGTCCTCGCGGCGGATGATCTTGACCGGACCCAGCGTGCGACCCTTCTTGCGCTTCCTGACAGGACGTAGGACACTGCTCCTCTCGGCTCCTTTCTCTCGTGGGGTGATGTCCGTCTCTTAACGTCATCAAACCACACGGGTGTGGGAGCCGTTTCAATTTCCAACTAAGTTTCGCTCACCCTCATCAGGCTTTCCGAGATGAATATCCAGACGGGCGCCGGAGGGCCAAAATGAAGGTCAAGTACCCCGTCAAAGTGGATATTTCTGGTTGCTCCAATCAGGCTTGCCGCCAGGATGATAGGAAGCCCGATGGCGAGGGCCCGAACACCGGCGATGTAATGGAAGGGGTTGAACAGCCAGGTCTTGAGGGTGTTTTGGGATGGTTCCATGGTTACCTCCAGTGTGACCTCCAGGTTGGACCTTTACGCATATCCTGGAGCAACTATCGAGGGCGAGCCCGCCCAGCGTCCTGATCGCTGATCGGAAACCGGGCCCGAGCCTTGGGGCGACTACTAATCTTCCATTTCATGGCCGTCATGCTCGGTGCTGTCATCACCGAGCGCGGGCGCTAGGATTTTAGTGTATCTGAAGGAAGGTGCCCATGCCGAGAAAAAGATGGCCTCCAACGGCGACATCCGTGAGACTCCAGCTTATGGCATCATAGAGATAGCGAACTACCTTCGATTGCCACGCTTCTCTTTGATAAAACCTACTGGAATGCCACGTCATTAGAGTTGGTCTCAAAAATGGTTCTTTGGCAACGGGAAGAAAAGAAAGAGGGTTGCGAGGAAAAGAGGTTGAGGGAAACTGAAGAAGATCTGGCGATTTGACGCGAAACCAAACCCATGCATGGACGCTGGGAACTCAGCGACGAGCAGTGGGCTTTGTTGGAACCGATCCTGCGGTCGGAGCGGCGGCCCGATGGAAAGGGGCGACCGCCGAAGGAGGCGCGCG